>CAWGOH010000012.1:0-799159 GCA_963824135.1 uncultured beta proteobacterium
GGCTACACGCTGCTCTTCGGCTGGGGCTCGGGCGAGGACCTCGTCGTGCCGCACCAGCGCAAGCTCCCCTATGACCTCTTCACCGACTTCGAGACGGTGTGCCGCATGTCGATCCACTCGATCGCCCTCGCGGTGCCGGCGTCGTCGCCCCACAAGACGCTCGCCGACCTCGTGAAGGCGGGCAAGAGCAAGGAGTACACCACCGCGTCGGTGTCGACCAAGGGCGCCTCGGTGGACGTCACGTTCCTCCTCTTCGGCAAGGCGGCCGGCATCAAGGTCACGACGATCCCGGGTGCGGGCGGCGCGGACGCGATCACCAAGCTCGTGGGCGGGCACGTCGACTTCGGCGGCGGGCACCCGAGCGAGATCCTGCCGCACATGAAGGCCGGGCGCCTGCGCGCGCTGGCGGTCGCCCTGGAGAATCGCGACGGGGCGATTCCCGACGTGCCGACCTTCAAGGAGCAGGGCTTACGACGTGGTGACGGCGGGCTCGGTGAAGGGCGTAGCCGCGCCCAAGGGCACGCCCAAGGAAGTCATCGCGTACCTCGAGAAGAAGTTCAAGGAGATCTCGGAAGACGCCGAGTTCAAGAAGATCATGGGTGACCTCGGCCAGCCGGTGGACTACATGAACGCGGCCGACTACAAGGTCTGGTTCAAGAAGTCCTACGACCAGTTCGGCTCGCTCTACAAGACGCTGGGCATCGAAACCAAGTAATCCGCAAGGCCTGATCCCGCCGCCGGGGCCGGTTGCCCTGCCGGCGGGATTTTCCTTTCCGGCCCGGGAGCCCTCACCAGGTGCGCGGGTCGATCCGGTAATACCGGCTGAGTTCCCCGTAGAGCTCGGGATGCTGCGCCGCCAGGTGGTGCGGCTGCTCGAAGAAGACCTCCGAGCTGACGGCGAAGAATTCCGCCGGGTCCGTGGCCGCGTACGGGTCGAGGAGCGTCACCTCCTGGTTCGCGAGGCGCTCCTGCAGGAGCCCGTACTCCTGGCCCAGCACGCGCGACCAGCGGGGGTAGCGCTGGGCGTCCACCAGGTCCGGCGCGCCGTTGGCGTGGCCCTTCTCCTGGTCGAGCTGGTGCGCGAACTCGTGGATCACGACGTTGCGGCCGTCGTCGGGGGCCGCGGCCCCCTCGAGCACGTCGGGCCACGAAAGGACCACCTGCCCGTGCGCCCACGATTCGCCGGAGTGCACCCGGCTGTGCTCGCTCACGAGGCCGATCCGGTCCCGCCTTTCGCGATGGACGACGAAGGGGCCCGGGTAGACGAGGATCTCGCTCAGGCGCGAGAAATCGCGGCCGGGACGGTTCAGGAGGAGCAGGCACGCCTGGGCCGCGATGACGACGCGCATCTCGTCCGTGACGGCGAGGCCGTCGCAGCCGACGAAGGTCTTGTCCGCGACGAAGACCTGGATGCGCCTCTGGAGCTGCAGCAGCAGGTCCGGCGGGAGGTTGCGGACGTAGGGCACGCGCTCGCGAAGGATCCGGCGCCACTCGGCGGGGAAGGGGCGGTTCGCGATGCGCTCGCGGCGCCTCCTCGCGTACCAGGGCTGCAGCATGATCCAGGCCGCCACCAGCAAGCCGGCGCCTGCGACGAACGCGAATCCCATGACGCTCCTTGCCTTGAAGAACGGGTTCCGTGCAGTTGGGGCCGGGGCGGGCGCCTTTCAAGGGCGCCGCGGCGACGGTCCCGGACGCTCAGAAGACGAACGTCCGGCCCACCGCCGAAGGCATCAGGACGCCTTCCCCGCAGGCGGCGGCCAGGGCCGTGAACGCGCGGAACCCGGTGCAATGCGCCGGCACGATGCGCTTCAGCCCGAACTTCATCAGGTCCAGGATCGTCTCGGGAATGGCCGCTTCCACCGTGGGGCCCGCGAGGTGGAAGCCGCCCATCACGGCGTGCAGCGGGATGCCGGCGAAGGCGCCTCGCGCGTCGGTGAGGACGTTCACCACGCCCGCGTGCGAGCACATCGAGAAGACGACGATGCCCTTGCCCTTCACGCGCACGGCCAGGTAGCGCTCGTCCATGAGCCAGGGATCCGGCTTCCCAGGTCGCGCCGTCGGGGGCGAGCCTCACGTGGCCGGGGAAGCCCTTCTCGTAGGCCGTGACGCGGGGAATCTCGCCGCTCAGGTAGAAGTGCCCTTCCGCCAGGAGGCGCGCATCGGGCGACTTGACGACCTCCGCGCCGGCGGCGGCGAGCGCCTCTTCGCGAGGGGATGCTGGCCGCGGGCAGGATCGCCCCGCCCGGAAGCGTGCTGCCACGCTTCGCGAACATTCCGTCGTTCAGGTGCATGGGGACGCGCTTGCCGCCGTTCGCCGCGAAGATCAGGCGCACGGCCTCCACGAGGCCGCCGCCGTGGTCCCAGTGGCCGTGCGACAGCGCGACGGCCTCGATGTCCGCGAAAGGCACGCCCAGGCGCGCGCCGTTGCGGGTGACGGTGTAGGCCTCCGGGCCGGCGTCGAACATGACGAACCGGGTGCGGGCCCCCACGCGGGCGGCGAGGACGATCGAGAGCCCGTGGTGGGCGCAGCAGCGCGCTTCGCCGGAGTTCTCCCGCATCCCCGCGCGGATCAGCGTGGGATTCTCGTTGACCACCCAGGGCGGGACGGTGGACAGGGAATCGGAGACGTTGTCCACGAGGACCAGCGCCTCGAGGGCGTCGACCTCCACGAGTCCTGCGCTCGCCGGTTCGGCCATGATCGGGCTCCTGGACCCCCAAAAGTAATCAGATTACTTTTCGTAATCTGATTACGGGACTCTACTTGGCGGCCTTGTAGCTGAACTTCTGGCCGCTGACGCTGGCCTCGTACATGAGGCCGCCCTTGGCGACGGTGAAGACGGCCATGCCCTTGTGGTACTTGCCGGCCGTCCTGGCGTCGTGCTGGCCGCCGCTCGCGCTGGCCGAGGATCCGCCCGTGGTCGTCTTGGCGCTGGCCGCGGCGGTGATCGCGACGGCCGAGACCCCCGCGCCGAACTCGAAGTTGCCGCTGGTGAATTCGCGCAGCGACGCGCTGGTCCTCGAAGAAGATGATCTCGCTGTAGGCCTGGCCGCCGAGTTGCAGGCCGACCGACAGCTGCGTCATCGAGGTGTCGCCGACGTGCCGGCCCATCTCGTAGACGCGGCCCTTGCCGTAGGCGCCGCCGACGCCCACGCCGGCCTTGCCGATGCTGGGGAACACCGCGTATCCGTAGGCGGACTTGAAGTAATTCCCGCTTACCCCGGCCTGCTCGAACACCTTGACGGTGTCGGCGTAGTCGTCGGCGAGTGCCGGTGCCGAGGCGAGGAGGGAGAGGAATGCCGCTGAAAAGAGGGTCCTGAAGAGCTTGGCCATGTTTCCGCCTTCCGTGGAAAGTGGTGCTGCGTAGGTCATCCGGAGATGCCGGTTCCTGCCTCCGACATTATGCGTCAACCCGCTCGCCTCCGATTACAATGACAGCGATGGCCCCCAGCGACGCAAGACTCGAGGAATTCCGTGCCTTCGCCGACCGCCTGGCGGACGCGGCGGCGCTCGCCATCGAGCCGCATTTCCGGGTCCCGCTCGCCGTCCAGGACAAGGGCGGCGCGCGCTTCGACCCCGTCACCGAGGCCGACCGCGCCGCCGAGCGCGCCATGCGCGCGCTCATCCGCGAGCATTACCCCGACCACGGCATCCTCGGCGAGGAGGAGGACGCGGTCGCCGGCGCCGGCGAGTACACCTGGGTGCTCGATCCCATCGACGGCACGCGCGCCTTCATCACCGGGCTGCCGCTCTGGGGAACCCTCATCGCGCTGAACGACGGCACCGCGCCGATCCTGGGCGTCATGAACCAGCCCTTCACCGGCGAGCGCTACGTGGGCACCGGGGCCGGCGCGTGGCTGAACGGCGAGCCGATCCGCGCGCGCGGCTGCCCGGGCCTCGCGCAGGCGCGCCTCATGAGCACCAGCCCGCAGCTCTTCGACACGCCCGAGCTGCTGGCGGCATTCGAGTCGGTTGCCGGCGACGTGCAGCTCGTGCGCTACGGCGGCGACTGCTACGCCTACTGCATGGTGGCCTCGGGATTCGTGGACGTGGTGATCGAGGCCGGCCTCAAGCCCTACGACACGCAGGCGCTCATCCCGATCGTGGAGGGCGCGGGCGGGCGCATGACCACCTGGGACGGCACGAGCGCGCAGCACGGCGGCACGGTCCTCGCCTGCGGCGACCCGATGCTGCACGCGCGCCTGGTGGAGCGGCTCGCGCGATGATCGCCTCGATCGTCGTGCATCGTCCGGCCAGCGCGCGCCAGCTCTTCGTCCTGTTCCACGGCGGGGACGAGGATGTCGCCGCGCTCGCCCCGCTGGGCCGCGGCCTCGCCTCGGCCTTTCCCGAAGGATTCGTCGTGGTGCTTCCGGCGCCGGCGGGCATGCCGGATTTCCTCGCCGCCATCGCCCACTGGCAGTCCGAGGCGGGCGTGGCCGCGCAGGCGACCGCGATCGTGGGCTTCGCGCAAGGGGCCGTGCTCGCCCTCGAGGCCACGAAGTCGATCCCGGCCCCGGCGGGGCGGGTGCTGGCGCTCGCGGGCCGCTTCGAGGCGCTGCCCACGGAGCCGGCGCCCGAGACGACGGTCCACCTCTTTCACGGCAAGGAAGACCCCGTGATCCCCTACGCGGGCACGATCGACGCGGCGCAGCGCCTGCTCGAGCTGGGCACGGACGTCACCGCCGACGTGATCCCGTTCCTGGGCCACGAGGTTTCCGGGGAGATGGTCGCGCTGGTGCTCGAGCGACTTAGGGGCTATCTTCCGCAACGCTACTGGCGGGAGGCCCTCGAGGCCGATCCCGCCCATCCGCCACCCACGAGGACGACGGCATGAACGACACCCAAGCCAACCCGCTGCTCCAGCCCTGGGACGCGCCCTTCGGCATGGCCCCCTTCGAACGCCTGCGGCCGGAGCACTTCGCGCCCGCGCTGGAGGAGGCCATGCGCCGCCACCTCGCGGAGCTCGACGCCATCGCCGCGCAGTCCGCGGCGCCCACCTTCGCCAACACCGTGGCGGCCTTCGACGCGAGCGGGCGCGACCTGGCGCGCGCGGCGGCTGTCTTCGGCAACCTCACCAAATCCGAGACTTCCCCGGAACTCCAGGCCGTCGAGCGCGAGATGGCCCCGAAGCTCGCGGCGCACAGAAGCGCGGTGAACCTGCACGAAGGGCTCTTCCGCCGCATCGATGCGCTGCACGGCAGGCGCGGCGAGCTCGGCCTCGCGCCCGAGGAACGCCGGCTCCTGGAGCGCGTGCACCTGGACTTCGTCCTCGAGGGCGCGCGCCTCACGGGCGAGGCGAGGGGGCGCCACGCGCAGATCGCCGAGCGCCTGGCGGAGCTCACGACGCGGTTCAGCCAGAACGTGCTCGCGGACGAGGCCGAATACCGGCTGGCGCTTCGCGACGAGCGCGACCTCGAGGGGCTTCCGGCGTGGCTGCGCGCGGGCGTTCGCGAGGCGGCTCGCGCAGCCGGCGAGGCGCACGCGGGCGTGGTGACGCTCTCGCGCTCGCTCATCGTGCCTTTCCTCACCTTTTCCAGCCGGCGCGACCTGCGCGAGGAGGCCTTCAAGGCCTGGGTGCGCCGCGGCGGCAACCCCGGGGAACGCGACAACCGGCCCGTCGCGCGCGAGATCCTGGCGCTGCGCAACGAACAGGCGCGGCTGCACGGATACGCGAACTACGCCGACTACGCGCTCGTGGACCGCATGGCGGGCACGCCGGCTGCGGTCGCGAAGCTCCTGCAGCAGGTGTGGGAGCCCGCCAAGGCCAAGGCCGCCGAGGAATGCCGGGCCCTCGCGGAGATGGCCCGTTCCCTCGGGCAGGAGCACCCCATCGAGCCGTGGGACTGGCGCTACTACGCCGAGAAGGTGCGCGCGGCCCGCTACGGCTTCGACGACGCGCAGCTCAAGCCCTACTTCTCGCTGGAGCGCATGCTCGCCGCGGCGTTCGACACCGCGCAGCGCCTCTTCGGGATCGCCTTCGTCCCGCGCCCCGACATCCGCGCCTACCATCCCGACGTGCGCGCCTTCGAGGTGAGGGGGAGGGACGGCAAGCCCGCGGGCCTTTTCCTGAGCGACAACTTCGCGCGCCCCACGAAGCGCGGCGGCGCCTGGATGAGCGCGTACCGCTGGCAGTCGAAGGTCGGCGGCGACACGCTGCCCGTCATCGTGAACAACAACAACTTCGCCAAGGCGCCGGCGGGGGAGCCCACGCTCCTTTCGGCCGACGACGTGCGCACGCTCTTCCACGAGTTCGGGCACGGGCTGCACGGGCTCCTGTCGCAGGTGACCTTCGAGCGCCTCTCCGGCACGCAGGTGCTGCGCGACTTCGTGGAGCTGCCCTCGCAGATCTTCGAGCACTGGGCCTTCGAGCCCGAGGTGCTCGGCCGCCATGCGCGGCACCACGCCACGGGCGAGGCCCTGCCGGCGGAGGCGATCGAGAAGCTGGCGCGGGCGCGGCGCTTCAACCAGGGCTTCGAGGCGGTGGAGTACACCTCCTGCGCGCTCGTGGACATGGCGCTGCACGCGAGCGCGGATCCCGCGGGCGTGGACATCGACGCCTTCGAGGACTCGGAGCTTCGGCGCATCGGCATGCCGCGCGAGATCGTGATGCGCCACCGGCTGCCGCATTTCGGGCACCTCTTCGCGAGCTCGGGCTACGCGGCCGGCTACTACGTCTACATGTGGGCCGAGGTCCTGGATGCCGACGGCTACGGGGCCTTCACCGAGGCCGGCAACTGCTTCGACCCGGCGGTGGCCGAGCGCCTGCTGCGCTATGTCTATTCCGCGGGGGGCTCGCGCGACCCGTCGGAAGCGTATCGCGCCTTCCGCGGCCGCGACCCGTCGGTCGCCCCGATGCTCGCCAAGCGCGGTCTCGTCCCCGAGCCCCAGCCCGCGTAAAAATCGAAGGGTAGCGTCCCCTTCAATCCATCTGCGCGAGCAGGCTCGCGTTGCCGCCGGCGGCGACGGTGTTGACGGAGACGGTGCGCTCGCATTCGAGGCGCCAGGCGGGGTAGCGCGCGGGCGCGCCCTCGGGCTCCACCACCGGGATGCGGGTGCCCGGCCGCGCCGCGACGGCGAGCACGGCCTGCGCCGCCTGCGCGGGGCTTCCCGCCAGCACGGCGGCCAGCGAAGCGATCGCGGACCACTCGCCCGTCGCCGCGCGCACCGCGGCGATGGCGGGCCATCCGGCCTCGCGCACCCACGCCGCCACCTTCGCCGCCACCGCGGGCTCTCCCGCCGCAACGAGCAGCACGGGATTGCCCGCGGCGATCGCGGCCATCGCCTGGGCGAGCCAGGCCGACACGCTGTCGCCTTCGTCGCCGAGGGCGACGGTGAGCCCGCGCGGATGCGCGCTCCAGGTGTTGCGCTCGCCCGTGGGACCCGCAAGCTCGCGCTCGCGGCCGTCGGCAAGGGCCACGCGCCCGTCGCCGGCCAGGAGCGCGAAGTCGCTTCCCGCTTTCGCGGCAAGCGTGTCGAGGACCCGGCCGCGGTCGATGTCGACCGTGCCGGGCTTCGCGATCGCCGCGACCGCCGCCGCGCAATCCGGCGCGCTGACGCAAGCGCCCGCGGGCAGCAGGGGTTCGGCCTCGCCAAGCCGGGGCGCCGCCCGGCGCACCAGCGCGCGCAGGTAACGCGGGCCACCCGCCTTCGGTCCGGTGCCCGAAAGCCCCTCTCCGCCGAAGGGCTGCACGCCCACCACCGCGCCCACGACGTTGCGGTTCACGTAGACGTTGCCCGCGCGGATGCGCCCCGACAGGAAGTCGATGGTGGAATCGAGGCGGCTGTGGATGCCGAAGGTGAGTCCGTAGCCGGTGGCGTTGATCTCCTCGACCACGCGCGCGAGCTCTCCGCCGCGAAAGCGGACGACGTGCAGCACGGGGCCGAACACTTCGCGTCCCAACTCGGCGAGGGACCCGATCTCGAAGGCGACGGGGGCGACGAAGTGGCCGTGCGGCGCCTGCGGGCCCGGGGAGCGCGCGACGAGCTTCGCCGATTTCTCGAGCCGCGCGATGTGCGCCTCCAGCCCCGCGCGCGCGGCCTCGTCGATGATGGGCCCCACGTCGGTGGAAAGCCGCGAGGGATCGCCCACCGCGAGCTCGGCCATCGCGCCGGCGAGCATCGGCAGCACGCGCTCGGCGATCTCCTCCTGCAGGCAGAGCACGCGCAGCGCCGAGCAGCGCTGCCCGGCGCTGTCGAAGGCGCTCGCGATCGCGTCGGCGACGACCTGCTCGGGCAGCGCCGAGGAGTCCACCACCATCGCGTTCTGCCCGCCCGTCTCGGCGACGAGCGGCACGTTGCCGCGGCGGGCGAGCGTGCGGTGGATGATCTCGGCCACTTCCGTGGAGCCGGTGAACACCACGCCGTCCACGCGCGGATCGGCGACGAGGCGCGCGCCCACGCTCTCGCCCTGCCCGGGAAGGAGCTGCACCGCGTCCTCGGGAAATCCCGCCTCGCGAAGGAGCCGCACCGCCTCGGCCGCGATGAGCGGCGTCTGCTCGGCGGGCTTCGCGACGACCGCGTTGCCGGCCGCGAGCGCGGCGGCGACCTGGCCGAGGAAGATGGCGAGCGGGAAGTTCCAGGGGCTCACGCAGGCGACGACGCCCAGCGGCGCGCCGGGATCCTCCTCGCGCACGCGCAGGGCGTAGTAGCGGCAGAAGTCGACCGCCTCGCGGACTTCGCCCACGGCGTTGGGCAGGGTCTTGCCCGCCTCGTGCACCGCGAGGTGCAGGAGCCCCGCGGCATGCTCCTCGAGGAGGTCGGCGGCGCGCTCCAGCAAGCGCGCGCGCTCCGTGGCCGGCGTCGCGCGCCAGGCGTCGGCCGCGCGGGCCCGGGCGAGGGCGCGATCGACCTCCGCAGGCGTCGCCTCGAGCACGCGGCCCACCACCACGCGCGTGTCCGCGGGGCTTCGCACCGGGAGAGCGCGCGCGGAGTCCATCGCAGGGGGCTCCCCGGCGACGGTCGGCGCGGCCGTCCAGTCGCGCGAGGCCGCGCGCGCGAGGTCGGCTTCGAGGGCCGCGAGCGCATGCTCGTCGGCCAGGTCGACGCCGCGGGAGTTGCGCCGGTCGGGGTAGAGGGCGGGAGGGGTGGGCACGCGCGGATGCGGCGTGGCGCCGAAGGGCCGGGCGGTGGCGACCGGATCCTCCAGCAGCTTCTCCAGCGGCACGTCGGGATCGACGATCTGGTTCACGAACGACGAGTTGGCGCCGTTCTCGAGCAGGCGCCGCACGAGGTACGCGAGCAGCGTCTCGTGCGTGCCCACGGGCGCGTAGATGCGGCAGGGCAGGCCGAAGTCGGCCGAGCCCACCACCTGGTCGTAGAGCGTCTCGCCCATGCCGTGCAGGCACTGGAACTCGAAGTCGCGGTTGCCGCCGGCGATCTCCGCCACCTGGCACAGGGTCGAGGCGTTGTGGGTGGCGAACTGCGGGTAGACGAGCGCGGGCTCGGCGAGGAGCTTCCTCGCGCAGGCGAGGTAGGCCACGTCGGTGTGGCTCTTCCTCGTGAACACCGGGTAGTCCGCGTGGCCGGCCACCTGCGCGCGCTTCACCTCGGAGTCCCAGTAGGCCCCCTTCACCAGGCGCACCATGATGCGCCGGCCGCTCCGGCGCGCGAGGTCGAGCACCCAGTCGGTCACGAACGGCGAGCGCTTCTGCACCGTCTGGATCACGAACCCGAGCCCGTCCCAGCCGGAGAGCGCCGGGTCGTGGGCCAGGGCCTCGAGGAGGTCGAGCGAAATGTCGAGCCGGTCGGCCTCCTCGGCGTCGATCGTGAGGCCGATTGCGCGGGCCTTCGCGCGCGCGGCGAGCTCGGCGATCGCGGGCAGGAGCTCGGCCATCACGCGCTCGTGCTGGGAGCGCGAGTAGCGCGGGTGCAGCGCCGAGAGCTTCACCGAGACGCCGGGTCCGGCGTAGATGCCGCGCCCGGCCGAGGAGCGGCCCACCGCGTCGATGGCCTCGAGGTAGACGCGGCGGTAGCGCTCGGCGTCCGCCTTCGTCATCGAGGCCTCGCCCAGCATGTCGAAGGAGTAGCGATAGCCGCGCGCCTCCTTGCGGCGCGCGCGCTCGAGGGCCTCGTCGATCGACTCGCCCAGCACGAACTGCGAGCCGAGGTAGCCCATCGCCGCCTTGGTGGCCGCGCGGATCACGGGCTCGCCGGCGCGGGCGAGGAGGGAGGTGAGCGCCCCGTCCAGGCCCTTCGGGTTCGATTCCGCCCGCGCGAGCGTGCCGGAGACCACGAGGCCCCAGCAGGCGGCGTTCACGAAGAGCGAGTCGCTCGCCCCCACGTGCGAGCGCCAGTCGCCGCGCGAGAGCTTGTCGCGGATGAGGCGGTCGGCCGTGTCCGCGTCGGGAATGCGGAGCAACGCCTCCGCGAGGCACATGAGCGCCACGCCCTCCTCGGACGAGAGGTCGAACTCGCTCATGAGCGCATCGACCCCCGAGGAGCCGGCGCGTTCGGCGCGCACGCGCGCCACCAGCGACCGGGCGCGGGCGCGGATGCGCTCGAGCGCGGGCTCGTCGAACGAGGCCGCCGGGATGAGCGGTGCCAGCGCCTCGGCTTCCGGCCGGCGGCAGGCGGCGGTGATGGCCTCGCGCAGCGGCGTGCCGGGGCGGGCGAGGCGCGGGGATTGCGGCGCAGGCTCGTCGGCGATCGTCATGACGCGGCGGCCCTTCGCCAGTAGCCCAGCGTGTCGGAACCCACGGCCCAGCCGTTCTCGCGGACGATCTCCTCGAGGCAGGCGAGGAACGCCCGCGCTTCCGGCTTGCATCCGAGGAGCGCCAGGCAGCGCAGGATGCGGCTGATGCGCAGGAAATTGTGCGAGCGGTCCAGCCACTCGCGGCTGCGCTCGGGGTAGTTCGTTCCGCGCGCGACAGCGGCTTCGTCCCCGGAGCCCGACCGCGCCAGGCCGTAGAAGGCGAGCATCGTGTCCAGGGAGCGCAGCAGCTCCTCGCGCAGCGCCGGCTCGGCCGCGAAGGCCGCGATGTCGCCCGCGCCGAGGATGGGGGCGTGGGCGCTGGCCCCGCTGGGCTCCGGCAGGGGAAAGAGCCACTGGATGAAATCGTGCGTGCCCTCCAGGCGCCCCGCGTCGAAGGCGCGGATGTCGGCGAGCGCGCGGCCGCGGTGGTCGTGACCGGCGTGGCGATAGAAGCGAAGGAGGGCGCTCTCGTCCATGGCCGTCGCTCGCTAGCGGCGCCGCGGGAGGCCGAGCGGATTCGGCGAGGTAACCCAGGCTGCGCGATCTCCTCGTCGAGGAAGCGGGCGTAGTCCGATCCCTGCAGCCACACGGGCGTCCAGCCCTCGGCCTCGAGGAGCGCCTTCCACGCGGGCGTGGCGGTGGCCGCCTTGACCTTCGAGAGGAGCTCGTCGCGCTGCGAGGGCTTGAGCCCCGGCCCGGCGAGGAGCCCGTGCCAGTTCGCGAACACGAGGTTGATGCCCTGCTCCTTGAGCGAGGCGATCCCGGCCGTCGCGGTGGGGGAGGTCACGGCCAGCGCGCGCACGCGGCCGGCCTTCACCGCCTCCTGGACGTCGCGAAGCTTCGCGATGCCGGCCGTGGCCGCCTGCGGGGTCGGGGCCAGGCGCACCTTCGAGGGATCGGCGCCGACGGTCTTGGCGAGGTAGGCCGCCAGCAGGTGCGCGGGGCCGCCGCGGGCGCCCGCGTCCCAGGCGATCGCCGCCGGATCGGCCTTGAAGGCGCGCGCCAGGTCGGCCATCGTGCGGTGCGGGGAGCCGGCCGGCACGAAGACGGCGTAGTGGCTCGAGGCCAGGCGCGCGAGCGGCGTCGCCTCCTGGAGTCGCGGCGCCGTGGCATCCAGCTCGGCGGCGACCACGAGATCCTGGCCCGCCACGAAGATCGCCTCCGGGTCGCCCTTCGCCGATTTCAGGAACGCGGCCAGGCCCTGGGTCCCGCCCGCGCCGCCGCGATTGGCGTACTCGACCTGGGAGGCCGCCTTCACGGACAGGAGGGCCGATCCCAGCGTGCGGCCGGCCCGGTCCCAGGCGGTTCCGGTCTCCGAGGGGATCACGATGCGCATGGGCGCCTGCGCGAAGCCGGTGGCGGGCGCGAGGAGCGCGGCGAGGGAGAAGACGGCTCGGGATAGCAGTGCGCGCAAGGATATCTCCAGGGCTGGTACGGCGAGTAGGCGGATCGCTGGCGGACGACAGGCTATCATTTCGCCCATGACCCAGCTTCGCATCCCGGCCGTGTACATGCGCGGCGGCACCAGCAAGGGCGTCTTCTTCCGCGCTGCCGACCTTCCCGAGGATCCCGCCGAACGCGACCGCGTGCTGCTGCGCGTGACCGGCAGCCCCGATCCCTACGGCAAGCAGATCGACGGCATGGGGGCGGCCACCTCCAGCACCAGCAAGATCGTGATCCTCGCGAAGTCCTCGCGGCCGGACTGCGACGTGGACTACACCTTCGGGCAGGTGGCCATCGACCGGCCGGTCATCGACTGGTCGGGAAACTGCGGCAACCTCACGGGCGCCGTGGGGCCGTTCGCGATTTCCGAGGGCCTGGTCGATGCCCCGCTCGAGGGCACGGCGGTGGTGCGCATCTGGCAGGCCAACGTCGGCAAGCGGATCGTCGCGCACGTCCCGATGCAGGGCGGCGAGGTCGTCGAGGAAGGCGACTTCGAGCTGGACGGCGTCACCTTTCCCTCGGCGGAGATCCGGCTGGAATACCTGGACCTGGGCGGCGGCGAGGAAGGCGGCGCGTTGTTTCCCACGGGGCGCGTGGTGGACACGCTGGAGGTGCCCGGCCTCGGCAAGGTGGAGGCGACCCTCATCGACGCCGGCAATCCCACGGTCTTCGTGGAGGCGGGGGCGCTGGGGCTCGTGGGCACGGAACTGCAGGAGGCGGTGAACGGCGATGCGGCGATCCTCGCGCGCTGCGAGGCGGTGCGCGCGCAGGGGGCGGTGGCCATGGGCCTGGCGAAGAGCGCCGGGGAGGCCACGAGGAGCCGGCAGGCCACGCCCAAGATCGCCTTCGTCTCGGCGCCGCAGTCGTACCGGGCCTCGAGCGGCCGGGCGGTGGACGCGAACGACATCGCGCTCACGGCGCGCATCGTCTCCATGGGCAAGCTGCACCACGCGATGACGGGAACGGGGGCCGTGGCCATCGCCGCCGCCGGCGCCATTCCCGGCACGATCGTGCAGCGCGTGCTTCGTCCCGGAACCGATCCGGCCCGCGTGCGCTTCGGGCACCCGTCGGGAACGCTCGCCGTGGGCGCGGAGGCCGCGGAGCGCGACGGCCAGTGGATGGTGACCCGGGCCGTGATGAGCCGAAGCGCCCGCCGGCTGATGGAAGGCTGGGTGCGCGTGCCGCCGCCGGAGATCGCGCCCACGGGCGTCCTGCGCATCGGCATCAACCTGGGCAATCCCGTCATCGCGCAAAAGGGCGAGGAGGGGGGCGACCCGAAGGGCGTGGGGGCGGCGCTGGGCCACGAGATCGCGCGGCGCCTGGGCCTGCCGGTGAAGTTCCTCACCTACGACACGGCCGGGAAGATGGCCGACGCGGTGAAGGAGGGCGCGTGGGACGTGGCCTTCCTCGCCGTGGACCCGGCGCGCGCGACCGACATCGACTTCACCGCGCCCTACGTGCACATCGAAGGCACCTACCTCGTGCGCGCCGATTCGCCGCTGCGCAGCGTCGCCGAGCTGGACCGCGAGGGCGGGCGCATCGCGGTGGGCCACAAGACGGCCTACGACCTCTACCTCACCCGCGAGATCAAGCGCGCGACGCTCGAGCGCGGGCCCTCCTCCGGCGCCGCGATCGACCTCTTCATCGCCCAGGGGCTCGACGCCGCGGCGGGCGTTCGCCAGCCCCTCGAGAAGTACGCGGCCTCCCACCACGGCCTGCGCGTGCTCGCCGACAGCTTCATGACGATCCGCCAGGCTTCCGGCGTTCCGAAGGGGCGCCCGGCGGCCGCGGCCTGGCTCGCGGCGTTCATCGAGGACGCCAAGCGCTCCGGCTTCGTCGAGCGCGCCCTGAAGGAAAGCGGCCAGGGCGAGGTGACGATCGCGCCCGCCGCCCCGTGATTCCAACCCAGAAAAAGACATGAGCGCACCCGCACCCGTTCCCTCCCGATTTCGCGGCATCCTTTCCCTCGACGACTTCGAGGAGGCCGCCCGCCGCCACCTGCCGCGCCCCGTCTTCGCCTACCTGAGCGGCGGCGTCGAGGACAACGTCTCGCGCGCGGACAACCGGTCGGTGTTCAACGAGTGGAGCCTGGTTCCGCGCGTGCTCAAGGGCGTGTCGCGGCGAACGGCGGCGACGACCCTCTTCGGGCAGGAGTACGCCACGCCCTTCGGCATCGCGCCCATCGGCATCGCGGCGCTCTACGCCTATCGCGGCGACCTGGTGCTGGCGCAGGCGGCGCGCGCGGCGAACATCCCCTTCGCCATGAGCGGCTCGTCCCTCATCCGCCTCGAGGACGTCGTCCAGGCCGCGCCGGACTCCTGGTTCCAGGCCTACCTCACCGGGGACGAGGCGCGCTTCGTGCCGCTCGTCGAGCGCATCGCCGCCGCGGGCTACAAGACCCTGGTGGTGACCGTGGACGTGCCCATGGCGGGCAACCGCGAGAACAACGTGCGCGCCGGGTTCTCGACGCCGCTTCGCCCGACGCCGCGCCTGGCCTGGGACGGGTTCATCCGGCCGGCCTGGACCTTCGGCACGTTCCTGCGCACGATCGTCCAGCACGGCATGCCGCACTTCGAGAACAACTTCGCCACCCGAGGCGCGCCCATCCTCTCGCCCAACGTGCTGCGCGACTACTCCGACCGCGGCGACCTCGACTGGAACCACTTCTCGAAGATCCGCGCGATGTGGAAGGGGCGCGTCGTCGTGAAGGGCGTGCTCCACCCGGACGATGCGCGCATCGCGGTCGAGCGCGGGGCCGACGGCCTCATCGTCTCCAACCACGGCGGGCGCCAGCTGGACGGGTCCGTCGCCCCCCTGCGCGTGCTGCCGGAGATCGTGGCCGCCTGCCCGTCGGTGCCCGTGATGTTCGACAGCGGCGTGCGCCGAGGCACGGACGTCCTCAAGGCCCTGGCCCTGGGCGCGAAGTTCGTCTTCCTCGGCCGCTCGTTCGGCTATGCCGCGAGCGTGGGCGGCGAGGCCGGCGTGCGCCACGCCATCGACATCCTGCGCATCGAGATCGAGCGCGACATGGCGATGATGGGCATCAACCGCCTCGACGAGCTGTCACCGGACAGCCTGCGCCGGATGCGCCCGTAGGGCTGCAGGCGTCAGGGGTGGAGCCTGCGCTCGCGCTCCAGCTTGTCGAGCTCCCGTTCCGCGACGATGGCCTTGCGCTCCAGATCCACGAGTCGTGCCTCGTACTCGGGCTTCGGAAAGCGCCGCACTCCCACGGGACTGCGGTCGGGGTTGACGTAGATCCAGTCGGCCGGCGTCGAGTTGTCGCGCACGTCCTCGAACGCCTTTCGCGCGGCCCGCGCCTTCTGCCGCGCCGCCTCGATCGGGGAATCGTCCTTCACCGGCCCCTTCCGGATGGTCCTTTCGGCCGGTGGCTCGCCTCGACCTTCGCCGTCCTGGCCTGGAGCCGGCGACGACTCCGACGAATTCAAGTTGGGATCGATGTGCAGGGGGATGACGCGGCCCTTGAAATCCTTGGGGACCGTATCGGAATAGGTGACCTTTCCGTTCCTGTCCACGAGCTTGTACAGCTCCTGCGCACTGGCGTCCGCGCAGCCGAGCGCGAGGACCAGGAGCACGAGTCTCGCCGCGGATCGGGCCGTGAGCAGGTTATCGAGCATGGCAGCTCGACTATGCGCCGGGTCGGGCGGCCAGGGCTTCGAGCTTCGCGACGAGGGCTTCGTCGATGCCGATGCCGTCGCGGCGGTGGCGTTCGAGGCGGCCCAGCTCGATCTCGCCGGGCAGGAGGACGGGGGAGGCCGGGTCGGCGGGCGGCGTGTCGTGGATGATCGCGGCGAACTCGCGCATGCGATCGGCCAGCCAATCCGCGGGGCCCAGGCGAGCCGCGTCGATGAGGAAGAAGAAGTGGCCCAGGTCCGAGGGCGCTTCCGGGTTGTCGGACCACGAGCTCACGTGCGTGAGGAACGCCGCGCCCGACAGCAGGCCCGCGAAGAGGTCCACGATGAGCGCGAGGCCGTAGCCCTTGTGCCCGCCGATCGGCAGCAGGAAGCCCCCCAGCGCCGCGTTCGGGTCGGTCGTGGGCTTGCCGTCCTTGTCCGTGGCCCAGGTGGGCGGGATGGCCTCGCCGCGCTTGGCGGCATTGCGGATCTTGGCGCGCGCCACCACCGAGAGCGCCATGTCGAGGAGGATCGGCTGCCCGCCGGGGTTGGGAACGCAGAAGCCGACGGGGCTGTTGCCCAGGCGCGCATCGCGGCCGCCCCAGGGGGCGATGGTGGTCGAGGCGTTGCTGCCGATGATGCTGGCGAACCCCGCCTCGGCGGCGATGAGGGAGTAGGGCGCCACCGGGCCGAAATGGTTGCTTCGGCGGGCGAACGCGATGCCGACGCCCGTCTCGCGCGCGAGCTCCATCGCCGCCCGCAGCGCGCGCATGCCCACGAGGGGCCCCACGCCGTTGTCGCCGTCGACCTTCGCGATGGCGGGCGCGACCTTGTCGACGCGGATGTCCGGACGCGCCTTGATGCCGCCCAGGTCGAGGCGCTCGCCGTAGGACTCGATGCGCCCGACGCCATGCGTGGAGAGCCCCATGAGCTCGCCCAGCACGAGGATGCGCGCGCAATCGGCCGCGTCGCCGCGGTCCAGGCCGAGCCCGGTGAGCGCCCGGGTCGCCAGTTCGGCTAGCGCTGCCTCGGTGAGCGTCGCGCTCACTCCGCCTTGATGCCGGCCGCCTTCACGACCTTGCCCCAGGTGTCGTACTCGCGCTTGATGTAGGAGGCGAGCTCCTCGCGCGTGCCGGGGGCGGGCTCCAGGAAGTGCTTGGCGAGCTGCTCCTTCACCGACGGGTCGCCCAGCGCCTTGACCAGCTCGGCGTTCAGCTTGTCGAGGATCGGCGCAGGCACCTTGGACGAAGTGACGAAGGCGTACCAGTTGCTTGCCTCGAAGCCGGGGAAGCCGGATTCGGCGATGGTGGGCACGTCGGGCATGAAGGGAGTGCGGGCCGCGCCCGTGACGGCGAGGGCGCGCAGCTTGCCGGTGGCGATGTGCGGTCCCGCCGTCGATGGCGTGGAGTAATAGGCGCCGACGCGCCCGCCCAGCAGGTCCGTCATCGCCGGGCCGCCGCCCTTGTAGGGGATGTGCACGACGTTGATGCCCGCCCGCTGGTTGAGGAGCTCGCCTGCCAGGTGCGAGGCGCTGCCCACGCCCGTGGAGGCGAAGTCGAGCCCGCCGGGCTTGGCCTTGGCGAGCGCGACGTATTCGGCGAAGGTCCTGGCCGGCACGCCCGCGTGCACCACCAGCACGTTCGGGAAGGTCACCGCCATCGTGAGCGGGGCCAGGTCCTTGAAGGGATCGTAGGCGAGCTTCATGAGGTGCGGCGCCACCGCGAGCGGCCCCACGGAGCCCAGCAGGATGGTGTAGCCGTCCGGTTGCGCGGTGGCCACGGCCTGGTGCGCGATGTTGCCGCCCGCGCCGGCCTTGTTCTCCACGACCACGGTCTGGCCCAGGTTCTCCGAGAGCTTCCTGGCGATGATGCGCGCCGCGGTGTCCGTGGCGCCGCCCGGGGCGAATCCCACCAGCATGGTGACGGTCCGCGTCGGGAAGTCGGATTGCGCCGCGGCGGCGCCCGCAAGGGCGAGGGCGGCGGCGGCGAGCAGCAGGCGTTTCATGGGGGGTCTCCTCGAGGCATGTTGTGGGGCGAAAACAATTCGTATACGATTGTATACAATCACTGCGGCATGTCAATTTTCCCCACTCTACCGTGAGCGCGAAACCGAAGTCCCGACCCGCCCGCCCGGTCGCCCGCAAGGCGCAGCCGGGGGCGCCGCGCGCCTCGATGGGCGACGCGGCGTACGACGCGCTCTTCGGGGCGATCGAGCAGGGCACCCTGAAGCCGGGGGCGCGGCTGCGCGAGATCGAGCTCTCGGAGTGGGTGGGCGCGAGCCGCACGCCCATCCGCGAGGCCCTCGGGCGCCTGGAAGCCGAGGGGCTCGTCACCCGCGACCCCTCGCGCGGCATGGTGGTCGCGGAGCTGGACCACGGCCTGGTGGCCGAGCTCTACGTGATGCGCGAGGTCCTGGAAGGCACGGCCGCGGCGCTCGCCGCGCGGCACGCCTCGGACGCCGAGATCGACGCGCTTCGCGAACTGGCCGAACGCGACCGCGAGGCGGAGAACGACCCCATTCGCCTCGCCCGGTTGAACCGCCACTTCCACGAGGCGATGTTCCGCTGCGCCCACAACCGCTTCCTCATGCGCGCGGTGCACTCGCTTCGCCAGTCGATGGTTCTCCTGGGGCAGACCACGCTCGCCGTTCCCGGCCGTCCGAAGACGGCGCGCGCCGAGCACCTGGCCATCGTGGAGGCCATCGCGCGCCACGACGCCGAGGCGGCCGCCACCGCCGCCCGCGCCCACATCCGCGCGGCGTACCGGGCGCGCCTGGGCCTCATGCTGGAGGCCTGATTGGCGGCCGATCCCCCGCGCACCTGGGACGTGCTCGTGATCGGCGGCGGCAACGCGGCGCTGTGCGCGGCCCTGACCGCCCGCGAGGCCGGCGCTTCGGTGCTCATGCTCGAGGCGGCCACGGTGCCCATGCGCGGCGGCAACAGCCGGCACACGCGCAACATGCGCACGATGCACGAGGGCCCGCTGGACGTGCTCACCGACGCCTACCCGGAGGAGGAATACTGGCAGGACCTCCTCAAGGTGACCGGCGGGCTCACCGACGAGCCCCTCGCGCGCCTGGCCATCCGCAGCACCCAGGCCCACGTGCCGTGGATGAAGTCCCACGGCGTGCGCTTCCAGGCGCCGCTGGGCGGGACGCTGCACCTGTCGCGCACCAACGCCTTCTTCCTCGGGGGAGGCAAGGCGCTGGTGAACGCCTATTTCCGCGCCGCCGCGGCGCTGGGCGTGGAGGTCGCCTACGAGACGCAGGTGGTGGACCTGGCGCTGCGGGGCGGGCGCATCGACTCGGTCACGGTGGAATGCGCGGGCGTGCGCCGCGAGGTGCGCGCACGAGCGGTGGTGGTCGCCTCCGGCGGGTTCGAGTCGAACCTCGAGTGGCTGCGCGAGGCCTGGGGACCGCCGGCGGACAACTTCATCGTGCGCGGCACGCCCTACAACATGGGCAAGGTCCTGAAGCTCCTCCTCGACCAGGGGGCGAAGCAGGTGAGCGACGCGACGCAGGGGCACTGCGTCGCGATCGACGCGCGCAGCCCGCGCTACGACGGCGGCATCGTCACCCGCGTCGACGCGGTGTCGCTGGGAATCGTGGTCAACCGGGACGCCCGGCGCTTCTACGACGAGGGCGAGGACTTCTGGCCCAAGCGCTACGCCATCTGGGGGCGCCTGGTCGCGGGGCAGCCCGGGCCAGATCGCCTATTCCATCATCGACGCCAAGTCCATGGGCAATTTCATGCCGCCGGTGTTCCCGCCGGAGAAGGCGCAGACGGTGCGCGAGCTCGCGGCCAGGCTGGGCCTCGACCCGGGCGCCCTCGAGAAGACGATCGCCGAATTCAATGCCGCGGTGCGTCCCGGCACCTTCGACCACACGATCCAGGACGACTGCCGCACGGAGGGCATCGCGCCCGCCAAGACGCACTGGGCCCGCGCCATCGACACGCCGCCTTTCTACGCCTATCCGCTGCGCCCGGGCATCACCTTCACCTACCTGGGCGTGGCCGTGGACGCCCGCTCGCGCATGATCCTCGCCGACGGGCGGCCCGCGGCCAACGTCTGGGCGGCCGGGGAGATCATGGCCGGCAACATCCTCGGCAAGGGCTACCTGGCCGGCATCGGGATGGCCATCGGGACCACCTTCGGGCGCATCGCGGGCGAGGAGGCCGCGCGCCATGTCCGTGGCTGAGCCGCGCACCCTGCCGCAGCTCATCGACGAGGCGCAGCGCGTGCTCGCGATCTGCAACGCCTGCCGCTACTGCGAGGGCTACTGCGCGGTGTTTCCCTCGCTGCAGCGGCGCCTGTCGTTCACCGAAGGCGACATCCACTACCTCGCGAACCTCTGCCACAACTGCGGGTCCTGCCTCTACGCCTGCCAGTACGCCCCGCCGCACGAGTTCGCGCTCAACTTCCCCCGCGTGCTCGCGCAGGTGCGGGTGCAGTCCTGGCGCAAGTACGCCTGGCCCGGGTTCCTGGCGCGCGCCTTCGAGTCGAACGGGCTCGCCACGAGCCTCGCTTGCGCGGCGAGCCTCGCCTTCTTCTTCCTGTTCGCGGCCTTCCTCGCGGGCCCGGAGCGGCTCTTCGCCGCCCATTCCGACGCCCAGGGCTCGTTCTACGCGGTGATCCCGCACGAGGCCATGGTCGCGGTGTTCGGGGCGGTCTCGCTCTTCGTGCTCCTCGCCCTGGGCGTGGGGTTCGCGCGCTTCTGGGCGGACACGGGAGAGGAGGAGCCGGCCTTCTCGGAGGGCAGGCCGGCCCTCGGCGCGCTCCAGGACGCGGCCGTCCTCAAGTACCTGGACGGCGGCGGGGACGGATGCACCTATCCCGACGAGAAGCCCTCGTTCGCGCGCCGCACCTTCCACCACTTCACCTTCTACGGGTTCGTGCTGTGCTTCGCGGCCACCAGCGTCGCGAGCCTCTACCACTACGCGCTCGGCTGGAAGGCGCCTTACCCGTTCTGGAGCCTGCCGGTGCTGCTGGGCACCGTGGGCGGCATCGGGCTCCTGGTGGGACCGGCGGGCCTCGCCTGGATCAAGCGCAGGCGCGACCCGGAGCTCGCCGACCCGGCGCAGCGCGGCATGGAGTCCGGGTTCCTGGCGCTCCTCTTCCTCACCAGCCTCACCGGGCTCGCGCTCCTCGCGCTGCGCGAGACGCGCGCCATGGGAATCCTGCTCGTCGCCCACCTCGGCGTCGTCCTGGCGCTCTTCGCGACCATGCCCTACGGCAAGTTCGTGCACGCCCTCTACCGCCTCGCCGCGCTCCTGCGCTTCCACAAGGAACGCCGCCGGCCCCCGGAGCACATCGCGCCCGAATAGGGCAAAGGCCCTCCGCCCGGGTGGTGGTTCTAGGCGTTGAGGCGGAAGACGGCGCGCGAGGGGCCGCCGGGGACGCTCTTGAACTTGGCTTCCGCGAGCGCCTCGTCGAGGCGCTTGAGGAGCTTCTCGGGGCCCAGGCCCAGGCGGTATTCCATGACGGCGCAGGCGACGCGCAGCGAGATCTCCTTGTCGGGCGCCGTGCGGCAGGGCACGGAGTCGATCGCGTGCAGGATGCGGTCGGTCACGAGCTTGGCGTTGCGGTTGCGGTGCAGCCCGACGAGGAAGCGGTCGTTGCCCCAGCGCGCGATCCAGTCGCCCTTGCGGGTGTTGGCGATGAGGTCGGCGGCGATCTGCACCAGGCACATGTCGCCGGCGCCGTAGCCGTGCTCCTCGCGCACGGCGGTGAAGCCGCGCATGTCCACCAGCACCGCGTGGAAGGTGGTGTCGTCGCGCTCGCAGCGGGCGATCTCCTCGCCCAGGCGCTTCTCGCCGGCGCGGCGGGTGTAGACGCCCGTCATGTCGTCGAGGTCCGTGAGGCTCTCGATGCGGGTGCCCCAGCGCTCCAGCAGCTCCAGGACGTACTGGGTGCGGCCCATGAGGCGGCCGGCCTCGTCGTAGAAGCCGGCGGGCGAGGGCATCTGCGGCGCCCTGCCGTCGTCGAGGTACTGCTTCATCGCCGTCGAGGACATGACCACCGGGGCGAGGAGCCCCTGGTGCAGCCAGAGCATGGCCATGAAGCCGCCCAGGTAGGTCAGGCCGAGCGCGGGCAGCAGGCGCCTGGCGTTCTCCGAGACGTCGTTGGCGAAGAGCAGGTAGGCGCCCAGGATGAGCAGCGGCGGGACCACGGCGATGATGGTCGCCGCGGCGAATTTCTGCGCGTACTTGCCCTTGAGGAAGGGGATGCGGTCGAAGATCCCGTAGATGCCGATGCGGGGGTTTGCGGTTGCTTCTGCGGATGCGCCTGGGTTCATGTTCTTGCCTCCTGAACACGGCGCCGTCCTTCTTGGCAGAGGTCACCGTGTTACAAGGACAACATGAGCCTTATTCAGGCGCCTGACTGTGAACCAGTTCACATTTTCGGGGCGGAAACCGGTCTAGGGGCTTGACCTGTCGTTAACAAACGTTACACGAGTCGCCGGCGCCTCAGGAACGGCCGTTCGCCAGCGCCGCCTGGGCGGCCGCCAGCCTCGCCACCGGCACGCGGTAGGGAGAGCAGCTCACGTAGTCCAGCCCGATGCCGTGGCAGAAGGCGATGCTGGCCGGGTCGCCGCCGTGCTCGCCGCAGATGCCCACCTCCAGGTCCGGCCGCGCCTCGCGGCCCAGGCGCACGCCCATCTCCATGAGCTTGCCCACGCCCGCCCGGTCGATGGTCGCGAAGGGGTTGTCGGGGAGGATGCGCTTCTCGAGGTACTCGCGCAGGAACCCCGTCTCGGCGTCGTCGCGGGAGATGCCGTAGGTCGTCTGGGTGAGGTCGTTGGTGCCGAAGGAGAAGAACTGGGCGTAGCGCGCGATCTCGCCGGCGGTCAGCGCCGCGCGCGGGATCTCGATCATGGTGCCGAACTGGTACTTCACCCGGACGCCCTGTTCCTTCATCACCGCGCGGGCCTCCTCCTCGAGGATCGCGTCCTCGACCTTCAGCTCGTTGTTGTGCGCGATGAGCGGGATCATGATCTTCGGGTGCACCTTGACGCCCTCGCGCTTGCACTGGCAGGCGGCTTCCATGATGGCGCGCATCTGCATGCGCACGAGCTGCGGCAGGTGGATGCCCAGGCGCACGCCGCGCAGCCCCAGCATCGGGTTGGCCTCGCGCATCGCGCCCACGGCCTCGAGCAGCTTCTTCTTCTGCGCGAGCGTGCCGGCGAGCCCCAGCGGGTCCTTGCCGGCGGCGAGCGAGGCGCGGGTCTCCATCTGCGTCACCTCGCGCAGGAGCTCGTCGTGGCTCGGCAGGAACTCGTGCAGCGGCGGGTCGATGAGGCGGATGGTGACGGGCAGCCCGTCCATGGCGCGGAAGAGGCCGATGAAGTCCTGGCGCTGGAAGGGCAGGAGCTTCGCCAGCGGGCCGACGCGCTCCTCGTCGCTCGTGGCGAGGATCATCTGCTGCACGAGCGGCAGGCGCTCGGTCTCGAAGAACATGTGCTCGGTGCGGCACAGCCCGATGCCCTCGGCGCCGTAGGCGCGCGCGCGCACGGCGTCCTTCGGGTAGTCGGCGTTGGCCCACACGCCCAGCCGGCGGAAGCCGTCGGCCCAGGCGAGCAGCTTCATGAGCCAGGGATCGGTGAACTCCGGCACCACGGTCTTCAGGCTCCCGGCGAACACCTCGCCCGTCGTGCCGTCGACGGAGACGGCGTCGCCCTCGCGGAAGACCCGGGCCCCGATGCGGAACTCGCGCTTGTCGGGATCGACCTCCATGGCCGAGACGCCCACGACCGCGGGCTTGCCGAACTGCCGCGCGACGAGCGCCGCGTGGCTGGTGCGCCCCCCGCGGCTGGTGAGGATGCCCCGGGCCGCGAGCATCCCGTGCACGTCGTCGGGCTTGGTCTCGGGCCGCACCATGATCACGGCCTTGCCGTCCTTCGCGCCCCACTGCTCCGCCTTGTCCGCGTCGAAGGCGAGGATCCCGCTCGCCGCGCCCGGCGAGACGTTGAGGCCGGTGGCGAGGAGCTCGCCGCGCTTCTTCGCGGCGGCCTTCTCCCGGACGTCGAACTGCGGGTGCAGGAAGGCGTCCACGTGGTCGGGGGAGACGCGCATGAACCGCCTCCTCGCGCGTGATGAGCTTCTCGCCCGCGAGCTCCACGGCGATGCGCACGGCCGCCTGGGCGGTGCGCTTGGCGTCGCGCGTCTGCAGCATCCAGAGCTTGCCGCGCTCGATCGTGAACTCCACGTCCTGCACCTCGCGGAAGTGCTTCTCCAGGGTGCGGCAGTTGCGCGCGAGCTCGGCGTGGATGCGCGGCATCGCGCCCTTGAGATCCGCGATGGGCAAGGTGGCGCGGGTGCCCGCCACCACGTCCTCGCCCTGGGCGTTCGTGAGCCAGTCGCCCTCGAGGTTGGGCTCGCCGGTGGTGACGTTGCGCGTGGTGAGCACGCCCGTGCCGGAGCCGGCGCCCATGTTGCCGAACACCATCGTCTGGATGTTGACCGCGGTGCCCAGGTCGTGGGCGATGCCGGCGGCGTTGCGGTAGTCGATGGCGCGCTTGCCGTTCCACGACTTGAAGACGGCCTCGGTGGCGAGCCGGAGCTGCTCGAGCGGGTCGTCGGGGAAGGGGCGCTTCGCGCGCGCCTTCACGATCCGCTTGAACTCGGCGGTGACCTCGAGCAGGGTGGCCGCGTCCAGGTCGGCGTCGTTCGCCACGCCGTGCGCCTTGCGGCTTCGCGCGAGGACCTCCTCGAAGGGCTCGTCGGGGAGGTTCAGCACCACGGTGCCGAACATCTGCACCAGGCGCCGGTACGCGTCGTTCACGAACCGCTCGTCGCCGGTGAGCCGCGTCATCGCGGCGGCCACCACGTCGTTCATGCCGATGTTGAGGACCGTGTCCATCATCCCGGGCATGGAGAAGCGCGCGCCCGAGCGGCAGGAGACGAGGAGGGGGGCCGCGGCGTCGCCCAGGCGCTTGCCCGCGAGGCGCTCGACCTTCGCGAGCGCGCGCTCGACCTGGGTCCACAGGCCTTCCGGAAAGCCGCCGGCGGCGAGGTAGGCGTTGCACGCGCGCGTGCTCATGATGAAGCCCGGCGGAACGGGCAGGCCCATCCGCGTCATCTCGGCGAGGTTCGCGCCCTTGCCGCCCAGCAGGTCCTTGCGCTTGGCGTTGCCCTCGGAGAACAGGTAGACCCACTTCTCGGTCGCGGCGCCGCGCGACTTCGTCGCGCGCCCCTTCCTTGCGGTGCGGGATGTCATGGCGTTGCCCTTAGGGCCGATCGGCGATTCGCCGGTGGATTCCAGTGTCGCGCCGCGCATCGGCAGTGCAGTTGACCGGGGTCAACGGTGCCACCGCGAACGCTCCTAGAGTGAAATCGTCTCCATTCCCTTTTGCCATCGGCGTGCTGCGCTGCCGGAGGAAGCGGCACATGAGACCGGGCGTCATCCACAAGGACATCGCGGCACTTCGTCTTCCGCCCAACGCTCCGCTCGACTGGGCCGGCGCGAGGCGCCTGCTCGATGGGCTGCCCGGCGGCGGCCTCAACATCGCCTGGGAGGCGGTCGGCCGCCACGCCCGCGGGCCGCTGGCCGATCGCGCGGCGATCCGCTGGCACCCGGCCGCCGGCGACGTGCGCACGATCACCTACCGCGAGCTCGGCGAGGCCTCCTCCCGCTTCGCCAACGTGCTGCGCGGGCTGGGCGTGGGCAAGGGCGACGTGGTGTTCGTGCTGTGCGGGCGGGTGCCGGAGCTCTACTTCGCGGTGCTGGGCGCGCTGCGCCTGGGCGCCGCGGTCTCGCCGCTCTTCTCGGCCTTCGGGCCCGAGCCCATCGCCACGCGCATCAACATGGGCAAGGGCAAGGTCCTCGTCACCACGGAGGCGCTCCACCAGAAGAAGGTCGCGAAGATCGCCGTCCCGATGCCCACCCTCGAGCACGTGCTGCGCGTGGACTCGGCGCAGTTTCGCGAGGCCTTCGCCGCGGCGGCCCCCGAGTGCGAGGTGGCGGCCACCACGGCCGACGACACTTCGTTCCTGCACTTCACCAGCGGCACGACGGGCATGCCAAAGGGAGCGGTGCACGTGCACGGCGCGGTGGTGATGCACTGCGCCACCGGGAAGGTGGCCCTCGACCTGCATCCCGAGGACGTCTTCTGGTGCACCGCCGACCCGGGCTGGGTCACCGGCACCTCCTACGGCATCGTGACGCCGCTCGTGCACGGCGTGACCAGCGTCGTGGACGAGGCCGACTTCGACGCCGAGCGCTGGTACCGCATCCTCGAGGAGGAGCGCGTGAGCGTCTGGTACACCGCGCCCACGGCCATCCGCATGCTCATGAAGGCGGGCGCGGAGCTGGCGAAGGCGCACGCCTTCCCGCGCCTTCGCTTCATCGCGAGCGTGGGCGAGCCGCTCAACCCCGAGGCGGTGTGGTGGGGCCTGGAGGCGTTCGGCATGCCGATCCACGACAACTGGTGGCAGACGGAGACGGGCGGGATCATGATCGCCAACACGGCCGCGATGGACGTGAAGCCCGGCTCCATGGGCAAGCCCCTGCCCGGCGTGGAGGCGGCGATCGCCCGGCGCAAGGACGACGGGATCGAGATCGTCGCGGCGGCCGACACCGAGGGCGAGCTCGCGCTGCGCGCCGGCTGGCCGTCGATGTTCCGCGGCTACCTCGACCAGGACGAGCGCTACCGCAAGTGCTTCGCGGACGGCTGGTACCTCACGGGCGACCTCGCCAGGCGCGACGCCGACGGCTACTTCTGGTTCGTGGGCCGCGCCGACGACGTGATCAAGTCCGCCGGCCACCTCATCGGCCCCTTCGAGGTCGAGAGCGTCCTCATGGAACACCGGGCCGTGGCCGAGGCGGGCGTGATCGGCAAGCCCGACCCGATGGTGGGCGAGATCGTGAAGGCCTTCGTCTCGCTCAAGGCCGGCTTCGCGCCCGACGAGGCGCTGCGCATGGAGATCCTGGGCCACGCGAGGAAGCGCCTGGGAGCCGCGGTCGCGCCCAAGGAGATCGAGTTCTCGCCCACGCTTCCGCGCACGAGGAGCGGCAAGATCATGCGCCGGCTGCTCAAGGCCCGCGAGCTGGGGCTTCCCGAGGGAGACCTCTCCACCCTGGAGGGAGGATCATGAGCCACGTCGCCGGCGCGCCGCCGGCCGGCCCCGTGCCGTTCGCGCGCGAGAATTCCGTCAAGCTGCTCAAGGACATGCTGCGCATCCGGCGCATGGAGGAGAAGTGCGCCGAGCTCTACGGCGCGGGCCTGATCCGCGGCTTCCTGCACCTGTACATCGGCGAGGAGGCGGTGGCCACGGGCGCGATGCACGCGCTCCAGCGCGTCGACAACGTGGTGGCCACCTACCGCGAGCACGGCCACGCGCTGCTCAAGGGCGTTCCGATGGACCGCATCATGGCCGAGATGTTCGGCAAGAAGGAGGGCTGCTCCCGCGGGCGCGGCGGCTCGATGCACCTCTTCGATGCCGCCTCGCGCTTCTACGGCGGCAACGCCATCGTGGGCGGGGGCCTGCCGCTCGCGGTGGGCTTCGGCCTCGCCGCGAAGCTCCGCGGGGAGGAGCGGCTCACGGCCTGCTTCTTCGGCGAAGGGGCGGTGGCCGAGGGCGCCTTCCACGAGTCGATGAACCTCGCGGCGCTGTGGAAGCTGCCGGTGGCCTTCTTCTGCGAGAACAACCTCTACGCCATGGGCACCGCGATCGAGCGCTCCGAGGCGCAGACGGACCTGTGCACGAAGGCGGCCGCCTACGGCATCGAGGCCTGGGCCGTGGACGGCATGGACGTGGTGGCCTGCTACGAGGGCGCCCGGCTCGCGCGCGAGAAGGCGCTGGCGGGCGGCGGGCCGGTCTTCGTCGAGTTCCGCACCTACCGCTTCCGCGCGCACTCGATGTTCGACCCCGAGCTCTACCGCGACAAGGCGGAGGTCGAGGAGTGGAAGAAGCGCGGCCCCATCCACACCTTCACGGCGCGGCTCAAGGAGCAGGGCCACCTCAGCGAGGAGCGCTTCCTCGAGATCGACGCCCAGGTGGCGGCGGAAGTCGAGCGCGCGGTCGCCTTCGCCGAGGCCGGGAGCTGGGAGCCGGTCGAGGACCTCACCAAGGACGTGTACGCGCCATGACGATCACCTACCGCGAGGCGTTGAGGATGGGCCTGCGCGAGGCCCTGGCGCGCGACAAGCGCGTCTTCCTGATGGGCGAGGACGTGGGCCGCTACGGCGGCACCTACGCCCTGAGCAAGGGGCTGCTGGAGGAGTTCGGGCCGGAGCGGGTGCGCGACGCGCCGCTGTCGGAGCTCGCCTTCGTCGGCGCGGGCATCGGCGCCGCCCTCGGGGGCATGAAGCCGGTCGTCGAGGTGATGACGGTGAACTTCAGCCTGCTGCCCCTCGACCAGATCGTGAACACCGCCGCGATCCTGAGGCACATGTCGGGCGGGCAGTTCGCCGTGCCGGTCGTGATCCGCATGGCCACGGGGGCCGGGCGGCAGCTCGCGGCCCAGCACTCGCACAGCTTCGAAGGCTGGTACGCGCACGTGCCGGGGCTCACCATCCTGGCGCCGGCGACGATCGACGACGCCCACGGCATGCTGGGCGCGGCGCTCGCCGGCGACAACCCGGTGCTCCTCTTCGAGTACCCGGCGCTCTTCGAGATGGCCGGGGACCTCTCCAGCGCCTCCATCGACATCGCGCACGCGGCGGTGCGCCGCCAGGGCACGCGCGTGACGCTCGTGGCCTACGGCGCCTGCGTCCCGAAGGCGCTCGCGGCGGCGGACACGCTCGCGGGCGAGGGGATCAACGCCGAGGTGGTGGACCTGCGCGTCCTGCGGCCGCTCGACATGGACACGGTGCTCGAGTCGGTGCGCAAGACCCGCCGCGCGGTGGTCGTGGACGAGGGCTGGCGCAGCGGCAGCCTCTCGGCCGAGATCATGGCGAGGATCATGGAGCAGGCCTTCTACGACCTCGATGCCCCGGTCGCCCGCGTGTGCCGCGAGGAAGTGCCCATCCCGTATCCGAGGCACCTGGAGGAGGCCGCGCTTCCCCAGCCCGGCAAGATCGTGGCCGCGGCCAAGGGCCTGTTCCAATGATCGAGTTCAAGCTGCCGTCCCTCGGCGCCGACATGGACGAGGGCAAGCTCCTCGAGTGGAAGGTGAAGCCCGGCGACGCGGTGAGGAAGGGCGACGTCGTGGCCGTGGTCGACACGACCAAGGCCGCCGTCGAGGTGGAGTCCTGGCAGGAGGGCGTCGTCGAGGCGCTCCTCGTCGAGCCGGGCACGACGA
Source organism: uncultured beta proteobacterium (assembly GCA_963824135.1). Lineage (GTDB taxonomy): Bacteria > Pseudomonadota > Gammaproteobacteria > Burkholderiales > Usitatibacteraceae > FEB-7. The sequence continues at coordinate 29,005 of CAWGOH010000012.1, forward strand.
TTCCGGTGGGCACGGTGATCGCGCGCTTCCTCGCTCCGGGCGAGAAGCCGGGAGCCGCGGCGCCGGCACCGCCGCCGGTGGCGAAGCCGGCTCCGGCCGCGGCCGCGCTGCGCCGGCCGCGCCGCCCGTGGCGCCCATTCCCGCGCCGACCGAGCGCCGGCCCGTCTCGCCCGCGGCGAGGAAGCGTGCGCGCGAGTTGGGGCTCGATCCCGAGGCAGTCGCGGGCACCGGGCCGCACGGGGCGGTGACGATCGACGACGTCGAGAAGGCCGGGGCGCAGCCTGCCCCGGCGGCCGCGCCGGTGGACCGCGTGGCCGAGATGCGCAAGGCGATCGCGGCCGCCATGAGCCGCTCCAAGCGCGAGATCCCGCACTACTACCTGTCGGAGACGATCCCGATGCGGCGCGCCCAGGACTGGCTCGCCGCCGAGAACGCCCGCCGGCCGCTCACCGGGCGCATCCTCATGGCCGCCGTGCAGCTCAAGGCCGTGGCGCTCGCGCTGCGCGGCTTCCCGGACCTGAACGGCACGTGGCGCGAGGGCGCCTACGTTCCCTCGGCCTCGATCAACACGGGGGTGGCCATCTCCCTGCGCCAGGGCGGGCTCGTGGCTCCGGGGATCCGCGACGTGCAGGACCTGCCGCTGGACGAGCTGATGGCCAGGCTCGCCGACCTCGTGAAGCGCGCGCGCGCCGGGAGCCTTCGCAGCTCCGAGTTCTCCGACCCCACGATCACGGTCACGAACCTCGGCGACACGGGCGTGGAGACGACCTACGCCGTCATCTACCCGCCGCAGGTGGCCATCGTCGGCTTCGGCCGCGTGGCCGTCCGCCCGTGGGTGGAGGAGGGCACCCTGGTGGCGATGCCCGCGGTCGTGGCGACCGTGTCGGCGGACCACCGCGTGAGCGACGGGCACCGCGGCGCCGCCTTCCTCGCGGAACTCTCCCGCCGCCTCCAGGAACCGGAGAAGCTATGAACGCGAACGAACTGCGCCCGCTGATCTTCGCGGAACTCAGGAAGATCGCCCCCGAGCTCGAGGAGGGCGACATCGCGCCGGCGAAGCTCCTGCGCGACCAGGTCGACCTCGACTCCATGGACTGGCTCAATTTCCTCATCGCCGTCCACCAGCGCTTCAAGGTCGAGATCCCGGAAGCGGACTACGCGACGCTCGCCACGCTGGACCAGATCGCCGCGTACGTCGCGGCACGGGCCCCGGCGGCGTAGCGGCCGGGGCGCAATTCGCGCCCTTCTTGACTGGCGGCAACACGTCCCGGGCGCAGCCGGCCTAGGCTATGCCTGCGGGGCGAATGTGCTGCAAGCGCTCCGTGCGGCGGTGGAGGTGACGCCGCCGCGGCCCGCAAGTTGCGATGGAGGATGCCATGGGAACCCTCAAACCCCTGAGCCTCTTCGATCCGGCCTTCGAAGTACCTTCCGTGTTCAAGGGGCTGCTCCCGCCGATGTGGATGGAAGCCGAGCGCATGGCTCCCGTCATCAAGCTGGACGTGGAGGAGGCCGCCGACCGGTACCTGGTGAAGGCCGACATGCCGGGTGTCTCGAAGGACGACATCCACGTGGACGTGGACGGCAACATGGTCACCATCTCGGCCGAGGTGCGCCGCGAGAAGAAGGACGAGAAGGAAGGCAAGGTCCTTCGCAGCGAGCGCTACTGCGGGATGATGAGCCGCTCGTTCACGCTGCCCGTGGAGGTCGAGTTCGCCAAGGTGGAGGCGAAGTACGCCGAGGGCGTGCTCCGGCTCACCCTGCCCAAGGCGAAGGGCTCGGCGACCCACCGGGTCGAGGTCCATTGACCCGGCACGGCCGCCAGGCCCGGAAGGGGCGTCTCGCGCGGCGCCCCTTCGTCACTGTGAACTGCGGCATAGAAACACGCCCGGCCCGGGGGTAGCATCCGGGGTGAGCCACTGCGCCCGAACCGGCCAACGATGAAGCCTCTCCTCGCGACCGCTGCCTGCCTCGGTGCCCTTCTCGGGGCGGGGAATGCCGTTGCCGACTACTACGGCGACGCCTATGCCGCGGCGAGGCTCGGCGAGCGGCTGCGGTACGAGCGCTCGTCCCGGTACTGGACGGACATGCTTGCCCGGCCTTCGTGGTCGGTCGAGCCGGTATCGCGCGGACCGCGTTCCTGGGACCCGAGCGAGCAGAACCCCTGGGCCAACACCTACGGGACGCCCTCGGAGAACCGCTGGCGGACAGTCCCGCGGACGTACGGCCATTCCGCCCAGCGGATGTGCTCCTGCTACCTGCCGGCCGATGCCCGCTCCTGGGACGGCGGCCCGCTGACCGACGCCGACATCTCCCGCCTGTGCCGGGCACAGTGCTACTGAATCGCGCCAAGTCCTGACGGACCGCAAGTCCGGCCGCGCCAGCGCGGGGCAGGATGGCTCGAGGAGGAGGCACTTGGAAAAGCCGCATGCTGGCCGGTTCGTCGCGCGCCTGTGGCGCGTGGTGGCCTCGCTGCTCGTCCTGCTTTCGCTTCTCGTCGCCCAGTCCATCTACACGAGCCGGCGCCAGCACGAGGAGCAGGCGGTCGTCGAGACCTACAGCGTCGCGCGCGTTCTCGAGAGCGACCTCGCCAACCTCGTCGACAAGGTGCGCCTCGCGGTGCACACCGTGGCCACCGAGCAGGAGCGGCTCCTGGCGGGCAGGAACGGGGACGAGCAGGCCGTGCGCTCGTACATCGCCGGCATCCAGACGAACCTGCCGGACGTCGTCGCGATCCGCGTGGCCGACGAGGCGGGCGGCATGGTCTACCCGCCGGAATTCGCCACGGCGCCGGCCCCCTCCATCGAAGGGCAGCCCTATTTCGCCCGCCTTCGCGACGGGCACTACTCGGGCGTGGTCATATCCGAGCCGCACCGCGACGGGCCCGAGGGCGCCTGGGTCATCGACATCGCCCGCCGCTACGAGCATCCCGACGGGCGCTTCGCGGGGGCCGTGGTCGCTCCCGTGCCGGTCGAGAGGCTGGTCAGGATGCTCGGCGCCGCGGACGTGGGCCCCGGCGGCGCGGTGAGCGTGCGCGGCGAGGGCCTGGAGATCATCGCGCGCCACCCGCCGGCGCCCGCGCACACCCCGTTCCGGGAAGTGCCCGCGGCCCTTCGCGAGCTGGTGTCCCGGGACGAGGTCTCCGGCACGTTCCACGCCACCTCACCCCTCGACGGCGTCGAGCGGCTCTACTCCTACCGCAGGGTCTCGGGCTACCCGCTGCACGTCACCGTGGGCCGGTCCACCGACGAGTACATGGGGCACTGGCGCCGCGACATGGGCGTGGTGGCGGCGCTCTCGAGCGTGCTGTTCGCCGTGGCCGTCGGCGCCACGCTGATGGTGGACCGCGCCTGGCGGCGGCAGCGGCGGATCGCCCACCTGCTCGAGACGCAGGCGCACACCGACCCGCTCACCGGGCTCGCGAACCGGCGGCACTTCTTCGAGGCCGCCGACGCCGAGCTCGCGCGCAGCCGCCGCTACGAGGCGCCCCTGTCGCTGCTCATGCTCGACATCGACCACTTCAAGGAGGTGAACGACGCCCACGGGCACCGCGCGGGCGACCGCGTGCTGCAGAAGCTGGCGCAGACCTGCCTCGAGGTGCTGCGCAACGTGGACGTGGTCGGGCGCGTGGGCGGCGAGGAATTCGCCATCCTGCTGCCCGAAACGGCGAGCGAAGGCGCCGTCGAAGTCGCGGAACGCCTGCGCGCCGCCGTGGAGACCGCCGAGGTCGTCCGCGAGGAGGGCGTGCCGATCCGCGTGAGCGTCTCCATCGGCGTGGCCACGCTCGCCGGCAACGCGAACCTCGACACCCTCATGAGCCAGGCCGACGACGCGCTCTACGACGCCAAGCACCGCGGGCGCAATCGCGTCTGCACCTTCGGCCAGCCGCGCTAGGAGCCCGGATGCCCCGCCTTCCCGATGCCGAAGCGCTCGCGCACCGGGCGCCACTGGAAGACGAGGGCGCAGGCCGCCGTGGCGAGGGCGACGGCGCCCAGGATGAGGGCAAGGCGCGTCCACGGCTGGCCCATCGACTGGCGCAGCGCGACGAGCGCGGCGGCCGTGCGCAGCCACTCGAGTGCGCCGAGCGCGAGGGCGGCCTGCAGGACGCGGGCGGCCCACGGCGCGCGCACGAAGAGCAGGGGCGCGAGGCCCACCGTCACGCCGAACGGCACCCACGCCTGCGCACGGTAGAAGTGGGCGGCGAGGATGGCGAGGACGAGGACGACGGGAAGCAGGCGAATGGCGTTCAAGGCGGTCTCCGGGCCTGCCCGGGGGTCGGGCGCATAATCGTCACAGTATGAGGCTCCCATGACCGAGGCAAGGCCCCGCCTGCTGGTCGTCGACGACGACCGCGTCGTGCTCTCGTCGATGCTTGCGGGGCTCTCGCGGGCGGGATTCGACGTGGTCGTGGCCACCACCGGCGACGAGGCCATGCGGGTCGCGGTCGACACCCAACCGGCGCTCGCGGTGCTCGACGTCACCATGGCCGGGAAGACCGGTCTCGAAGTGGCGCGACTCCTGTCCCGCGAGACGCGGGTGCCGTTCCTGCTCCTCGCGCCGGCGCGGGACGAGGCCGACGTGCGCCGCAAGGCCGCCACGTTCGGTGCCCTGGGGGTCGTCGTCAAGCCCGTCGACATGACGCGGCTGGTGCCCGCGGTCCGCACGGCGCTGGAGCGCGCCAGCTCGGTTGCGCGCGTGGGGGAGGGCGTCGATCTCCTGGCCGATGCGCTGGGCGGCGGCCACGGGCCGCAGGCCCTCATCGCGCTGGGCATCCTGGTCGAGCGGCACAAGGTCAACTGCGACGAGGCGGTTCGCATGCTGCACCAGCGCGCCGAGGCCGCGGGCCTGCCCCTCGACGAGGTGGCGCTGGCCGTCATCGAGCAGGCCGAAAGCGTCTCCCGCCCGCCGGTGTAGACTCGCTCGGGCGATGCCCGGGTGGCGGAATTGGTAGACGCAGCGGACTTAAAATCCGCAGCCGCAAGGCATGCCGGTTCGATTCCGGCCCCGGGTACCAGCGCATTCCGGCCCCCTTATTTGCGCGGGGCATTAGATCGGCGTCAAGTAGGCGCGCCTGCCGCGGGGTAGGGTGGGACTGTGGCCGCGGGCCCTTCGGGCCGGCGGTCCGGACAGGAACCAGGCGATGCCACCCCTCATGCCTCAGGCGCCCGCCCCCGCGGAAGTGGCGGCGACGGCGATGGCGCGCCACCGCCACGATCCCTTCGAGCTGCTGCAGGTGCTGCGCGAGGTCCAGGAAGCCTGCGGCTGGATCCCCCCGGAGGCGATCGACTGCATCCAGGCCCGCCTCGCCCTGCCGCGGGCCAAGATCCTCGGGGTCGCCACCTTCTACTCCTTCCTGCACATCAAGCCCTGCGGGCGCTACCGCATCCTGTTCAGCGACAACATCACCGACCGCATGCTGGGCAGCGCCGCGCTCATGGAACGCATGTGCCGGGGCCTGTGGGTGGAACGCGGCAAGGTCTCCGAGGACTCGCTGGTGAGCGTGGACACGACCTCGTGCACGGGGCTGTGCGACCAGGGGCCCGCGCTCCTCGTGAACGGCCTGGCGGTGGGAAGGCTCGACGAGCGCCGCGTCGACGACATCTGCGAGCTCGTGCGCGAAGGCGTTCCGCTCGGCGAGTGGCCCGCCGAGTTCTTCCGCGTCGAGGACAACATCCATCGCCGCGACGTGCTCCTGGGAGCCGCCTGGCAGCCGGGCGAGGCCCTCGCGGCCGCCCTCGCGCGCGGCCCGGAGGCGCTCATCGCGGAGATGAAGGCCTCGAAGCTGCGCGGGCGCGGCGGCGCGGGCTTTCCGGCCGGGCTCAAGTGGCAGGCCTGCCGCGACGCGCCCGGCAAGACGCGCTACCTGGTGGGCAACGCCGACGAAGGCGAGCCGGGAAATTTCAAGGACCGCGTCCTGCTCGCCAACGCGGCCGACGCGGTGTTCGAGGGCATGACGCTCGGCGCGTACGCCACCGGCGCGCGCCGCGGCTTCCTCTACCTGCGCGGGGAGTACCGCTTCCTCAAGGACCACCTGGAGGCCGTGCTCGAGCGCCGGCGCGCGGCCGGGCTGCTGGGCGAGGCGATCCTCGGGCACAAGGGGTTCGACTTCGACGTGGCGATCCACCTCGGCGCGGGGGCCTACGTCTGCGGCGAGGAGTCCGCGCTCATCGAGAGCCTCGAGGGCAAGCGCGGCACCCCCAGGAACCGGCCGCCGTACCCCGTCACGAACGGCTACCTCGGGCAGCCGACGGTGGTGAACAACGTCGAGACCTTCGCGGCCTCCTGCCTGGTGGCGCTCAAGGGCGGCGCCTGGTACGCGGGCCTGGGCACGCCCGAGTCCACGGGCACGAAGCTCCTGTGCGTCTCCGGCGACTGCGACCGGCCGGGGATCTACGAGTATCCCTTCGGGGTCGAGGTGCGCCAGGTGCTCGCCGACAGCGGCGCGCGGCTCACCCAGGCGGTGCAGGTGAGCGGCCCATCCGGCGCGTGCGTCCCGGCGGCCGAGTTCGGGCGCCGCCTCGCCTTCGAGGACCTGCCCACGGCCGGAGCGCTCATGGCGTTCAACGCGCAGCGGGACATGTTCGAGGTGGCGCGCAACTTCGTGCACTTCTTCGCGCACGAGAGCTGCGGGTTCTGCACCCCGTGCCGCGTGGGCACCTCGCTCCTCACGAACATGATGGACAAGCTCGCGGGCGGCCTCGGCTCGCCCTACGACTTCGCCGAGATCGAAAAGATGAACCTGCTGCTGCAGAACATGAGCCACTGCGGGCTGGGGCACTCGGCGTGCAATCCCGTGCTGGGCACGATCGCGAAGTTCCGCCCGGCCTACGAGCGGCGCCTGGCGCACGAGGCGTTCGAGCCCGCCTTCGACCTCGACCGCGCGCTCGCGAGCGCGCGCCAGATGACGGGGCGCGACGACCCGGCGGCGCACGCGCGGCCGGAAATGGACGAGACCGCATGAGCGCGACCTTCACCCTGGACGGGCGGCCGATCCCCTTCGCCGAGGGGCAGACCATCCTGCAGGCCGCGGTGGCCGCGGGCGCGTACATCCCCCACCTGTGCTTCCACCCCGACTTCAAGCCGCACGGCTCCTGCAAGGTGTGCACCGTGAAGGTGGGCGGGCGGCACGCGGCCTCGTGCACCGCGCGCGCCGCCGCCGGGGCGGTCGTGGAGAGCGACACGCCGGAACTCAACGCCGAGCGCCAGGCGCTGGTGCAGATGCTCTTCGTCGAGGGCAACCACTTCTGCCCGTCGTGCGAGAAGAGCGGCGACTGCAAGCTCCAGGCGACGGCCTACGACCTGGGCGTGGTTTCGCCGCATTTCGACCACTTCTACCCGGACCGGCCCGTCGACGCCTCGCATCCCGACGTGCTGCTCGATTTCAACCGCTGCATCCTCTGCTCGCTCTGCGTGCGCGCCAGCCGCGACGTGGACCGCAAGAACGTGTTCGCGCTGGCCGGCCGGGGGATCCGCACGAGGCTCATCTCGAACTCGCGCACCGGCCGGCTGGCCGACACGGACTTCTCCCACACGGACAAGGCGGCGCACGTGTGCCCGGTCGGGGTGATCCTGCACAAGCGGCGCGGCTTCGACACGCCCATCGGCCAGCGGGTCTTCGACCTGAAGCCCATCTCCGCCCGGGCCGATTCGACGGCCGAGATCGCGGCGGTGGAAGCGGACGGGAGCTAGCGCCATGGACGGATCCACGCCCCGCAAGCTCAAGGTGGCCACCACCTCGCTGGCAGGCTGCTTCGGCTGCCACATGTCCATCCTCGACCTCGACGAGCGCCTCTTCGCGCTCCTGGAGAAGGTGGAGTTCGACCGCTCGCCGATCACCGACATCAAGGAGGTGGGCGAGTGCGACCTGGGGATCATCGAGGGCGGGCTGTGCAACGCGGAGAACGTGGAGGTGCTGCGCGAGTTCCGCCGCCGCTGCAAGGTGCTCGTGGCCCTGGGCGCGTGCGCGATCAACGGCGGGCTGCCGGCGCAGAGGAACACGCTCAGCCTGCCGCTGCTGCTGCAGGAGGTCTACCGCAGCGAGCCGGGCGCGCGCTACGGCCTCATCCCCAACGACCCCGAGCTGCCGCTGCCGCTCAACAAGGTCCACCCGCTGCACGAGGTGGTGCACATCGACGTCTTCATCCCCGGCTGCCCGCCCTCGGCCGACGCCATCTGGGAAGTCCTCACCGGGCTCCTCGCGGGCGAGCACAGGAAGCTCGGCCACGGCCTGATCCACTACGACTGAGACCCCGACAAGCCATGACCTACGGCCTCGAAACCGCCGAACACACCGGGCAGCTGCGCCGGGTCGCGATCGACCCGGTCTCGCGCGTCGAGGGGCACGGCAAGGTGACGATCCTGCTGGACGACGACGGCAAGGTGCGGCAGGTGCGCCTGCACGTGGTCGAGTTCCGCGGCTTCGAACGCTTCATCCAGGGGCGCCCGTACTGGGAAGTGCCGGTGATGGTGCAGCGCCTGTGCGGCATCTGCCCCGTGAGCCACCACCTCGCGGCCTCCAAGGCCATGGACGCCATCGTGGGCACGCGCCGGCTCACGCCGACGGCCGAGAAGGTGCGCCGGCTCATGCACTACGGCCAGATGCTGCAGTCGCACGCGCTGCACTTCTTCCACCTGTGCTCGCCGGACCTGCTGTTCGGCTTCGGGAGCGAAGCCGGGAGGCGCAACATCGTCGGCGTGGCCGCGGCGCATCCCGAGACCGCGCGCCGGGGCGTGCTGCTGCGGCGCTTCGGCCAGGAGGTGATCCGCGTCACGGCGGGCAAGCGCATCCACGGCACGGGCTCGATCCCGGGCGGGGTGAACAAGTCGGTCACGCGGGGCGAGCGCGACACGCTCCTCGCGGACATCTACGACATGGTGTCGTGGTCGCGCGACGCGGTGGCGCTCGCGAAGGAGCTGCACGGCAAGGACCCGGCCCTGTACAACAGCTTCGGCGTCTTCCGCTCGAACATGATGTCGCTGGTCGCGGCCGACGGCGGCCTGGATTTCTACGAAGGGGGCCTGCGCGCGCGCGACGAGGCCGGCGGCATCATCTTCGACCACGTCGACTACCGCGACTACCGCAACCACATCCGCGAGGAAGTGAAGCCCTGGAGCTACATGAAGTTCCCGTTCCTCTCCGCGCTGGGCGCCGAGAAGGGCTGGTACAAGGTCGGGCCGCTCGCCCGCGTGCAGAACTGCGACCACATCCCGACGCCGCTCGCGGACGCCGAGAGGCGGGAGTTCGTCGACTACGCCGGGGGCTCGCCCATCCACGCGCCGCTCGCCTACCACTGGGCGCGGATGATCGAGATGCTGCACGCCGCCGAGACGATCAAGGACCTGCTGCACGACGACGACATCCTGGGCGACGACCTCGTCGCCACGGGCGAGCGCGCGCGCGAGGGCGTGGGCGTCATCGAGGCGCCGCGCGGCACCCTGATCCACCACTACCGGGTCGACGACGACGACCTGGTGACGATGTGCAACCTCATCGTCTCGACCACGCACAACAACCAGGCGATGAACGAGGCGATCCGGCACGTGGCCAAGCGCTACCTGAGCGGGCACGAGCTCACCGAGGGGCTCCTCAACCACATCGAGGTGGCGATCCGCGCCTTCGACCCGTGCCTGTCGTGCGCCACGCACGCGCTGGGGCAGATGGCGCTGGAAGTGACGCCTCGTCGGCGCGGACGGCGTGGAGCTGGACCGCCTGGCCCGCCACGGCGACGGCTCGGCTTCCCGTCCGGCGTGAAGGCACCCGTCGTCGTCTTCGGGATCGGCAACCGCAGCCGCGGCGACGACGCGCTGGGGCCGATTCTCCTGGACCGCCTGCGCGACTGGCTCGGGGCCCAGGGGCTGGGCGCGCAGTTCGAGCTCCTGGAGGAGTACCAGCTCAACGTGGAGAACGCGCTGGACCTGGAGGACCGGCGCCTCGCGCTCTTCGTCGATGCCTGCCGCGACGCCCCGGCGTCCGTGGCCTTCGGCCCGGTCGGCGCGCTGGCGAGCTTCGCCGGCCACTCGACGCACACGCTCGCGCCCGGGGAAGTGCTCGGGGTGTACGCGCGCCTCGAAGGGGAGGCGGCCCCGCCGGCCTTCGTGCTGGCGGTGCGGGGCGCAAGCTTCGAGCTCGGCGCGGCGGTCTCCGATGGAGCGCAGGAAGCGCTGGAGGACGCGTGGGTGATGCTGCGCCTGCTCGCGCATTGTCCGGGGCATGCCGAATGGCAGACAATGGCCGCCATGGCCCGCACGCCGCGGGCGTGCACCTCGCCAACCGCCCCGTGACCAACGCCTACCCGCACCTCCTCGCGCCCCTCGACCTCGGCTTCACCACGCTTCCCAACCGCGTCCTCATGGGCTCGATGCACACCGGGCTCGAGGACAAGGCGAGGCACTTCCCGAAGCTCGCGGCCTATTTCGCCGAGCGCGCCCGCGGCGGCGTGGGCCTCATCGTCACCGGGGGCTTCGCGCCCAACATCGAGGGCTGGCTCACGCCCTTCGGCAGCACCCTCGCGTCGTCCTCGGCGGCGAGGGCCCACCGGCCCCTCGCGCAGGCCGTGCACGCCGAAGGCGGCAGGATCGCGCTGCAGATCCTGCACGCCGGCCGCTACGGGTACTCGCCGCTCGCGGTCGCGCCCTCGCGGCTCAAGTCGCCCATCAGCCGCTTCACGCCGCGGGAGCTCACGGCCGGCGGCATCGAGCGGCAGATCCGCGCCTTCGTGCGCTGCGCGGCGCTCGCGCGCGAGGCGGGCTACGACGGCGTGGAGGTGATGGGCAGCGAAGGCTACTTCATCAACCAGTTCCTCGCGGCGCAGGCCAACCGCCGCACGGACGGGTGGGGCGGCTCCTACGAGAACCGCATGCGGCTGCCGGTGGAGATCGTCTCCCGCATCCGCGAGAAGGTGGGGCGGGACTTCATCGTGATCTACCGCCTGTCGATGCTCGACCTGGTGCCGGGGGGCAGCACGTGGGACGAGGTGGTGACGCTCGCCAAGGCCGTCGAGCGCGCCGGGGCCACGATCATCAACACGGGCATCGGCTGGCACGAGGCGCGCGTGCCCACCATCGCCACGAGCGTGCCGCGCGCGGCGTTCGCGTGGGTGACGAAGAAGCTCAAGGGCGAGGTCTCGATCCCGCTGTGCACGACCAACCGCATCAACGACCCCGCCGTGGCCGAGGCGGTGCTGGCCGACGGGTGCGCGGACATGGTGTCGATGGCCCGGCCGCTGCTCGCCGACCCGGAATTCGTGAAGAAGGCGGCCGCCGGTCGCGCCGACGAGATCAACACCTGCATCGCCTGCAACCAGGCGTGCCTCGACCACGTCTTCCAGGGGAAGCTGTCCTCCTGCCTGGTGAATCCGCGCGCGTGCCACGAGACCGAGCTCGCGATCCGGCCCGCGGCCGCGAGGAAGCGCGTGGCCGTGGTGGGGGCGGGGCCGGCCGGGCTCGCCTGCGCGACCACGCTCGCCGAGCGCGGCCACGAGGTGGACCTCTTCGAGGGGGCGGGGGAGATCGGCGGCCAGTTCAACATGGCCAAGCGCGTTCCCGGCAAGGAGGAGTTCCACGAGACGATCCGCTACTTCCGGCGCCGCATCGAGGTGACGGGCGTGCGGCTGCACCTTTCGCGGCGCGTGTCGGCGGCCGACCTGGCCGGCTACGACGACGTGGTGCTCGCCACGGGCGTGGCCCCGCGCGACCCCGGGATTCCCGGCGCGGACGACCCGCGCGTGCTTTCCTACGTCGAGGTGCTGCGCGAGGCGAAGCCCGTCGGCAAGCGCGTGGCGATCGTGGGCGCGGGGGGCATCGGCTTCGACGTGGCGGAGTTCCTCGTCCACGACGGCCATTCGCCCTCGCTCGACATCGCGCAATGGCGCAAGGAATGGGGAGTGGGCGACCCGGCGAGCGTCCGCGGCGGCGTCGCGGGCGTGAAGCCGGAGCCTTCGCCGCCGGCGCGGGAGGTCTACCTCCTGCAGCGCAAGAAGACGAAGCCGGGGGCGGGGCTGGGCAAGACCACGGGCTGGATCCACCGCGCCGCGCTCAAGATGAAGCGCGTCGAGATGCTGGCCGGGGTCAACTACGAAGGCGTGGTGCCCGGGGGCCTCGCCGTGAGCTTCGGCGAGGGCCGCGAGAGGGCGACGGTGCTAGCGGTCGACACCATCGTCCTGTGCGCCGGCCAGGAATCGCTGCGCGAGCTGGAGGCGCCGCTCCGGGCTGCCGGCGCCTCGGTGCACCTCATCGGGGGAGCCGCCCTGGCGGGCGAGCTCGACGCAAAGCGCGCGATCGACGAAGGAACGCGCCTCGCCGCGCAGCTCTAGCCCATCGCCCTGGCCATGCGGTCCGTGGCCTTCTTCAGGTTCTCCATGGACGTGGCGAACGAGATGCGCAGGTACCCCTCCATGCCGAACGCCGAGCCGGGCACCGCGGCCACCGCCTCGGCCTGCTCCATGAGGTAGTCGCACAGGGCGATGTCGGTGGGGGCCTTCAGCTTGCCGGCGGCGGCCATGCGCTGGATGGCGGCGCGGCAGTCGGGGAAGACGTAGAACGCGCCGGCGGGCTGCAGGCACTTCACGCCCGGGATGCGGTTGAGGGCCTCGGCCACGAAGGCGCCGCGCTCCTTGAAGGCCTTCACCATGGGCTCGATGCAGGCCTGGTCCCCGTTGAGCGCCGCCTCCGCCGCGTACTGGGCGATCGAGGTGGGGTTCGAGGTCGAGTGCGACTGCATGTTCTCCATCGCCTCGATGAGCTCCTGCGGGCCGCCGCAGTAGCCGATGCGCCAGCCGGTCATGGAGTAGGCCTTGGAGACGCCGTTCTCCACCACGGTGCGGTCGAACAGGTCCGGGCAGGCGTTCAGGATGTTCACGAACTTCGAGCCGTCGAGCAGGATCTCCTCGTACATGTCGTCGCTCGCGATCACGATGCGCGGGTGCTTCCTCAGCACCGCGCCCAGCGCCTTCAGCTCCTCGAGCGTGTAGACGGCGGCCGAGGGGTTCGAGGGGCTGTTGATGAAGATGAGCCGCGACTTCGGCGTGATCGCCGCCTCCAGCTGGGCGGCGGTGATCTTGAAGCCCTGCTCGATGCCCGCGGTGACGAACACGGGCTTCGCCTCGGCCACCGTGGCCATGTCCGGGTAGCTCACCCAGTAGGGCGCGGGGATGATCACCTCGTCGCCCGGGTTGAGGAGGGCCAGGCACAGGTTGAACGAGGTGTGCTTGCCGCCGCAGGAGACGAGGATCTGCCTGGGCGTGTAGTCGAGGCCGTTGTCGCGCTTGAACTTGGCGATGATCGCCTTCTTGAGCGAGACCGTCCCGCCGGCGGGCGTGTACTTGGTCAGGCCCTTCTTCATGGCCTCGACCGCGGCGTCCTTGATGAACTGGGGCGTGTCGAAGTCCGGCTCGCCCGCGCCCAGCCCGATGATGTCCTTGCCCTCGCTCTTCAGCTGGGCGGCCTTGGCGGAGACCGCGAGGGTGGGCGAGGGCTTGATGGCGGCAAGGCGCGTGGCGACGAGGGACATGGGTTCTCCGGGACGGGCAAGGCGGGGCTGTGGGCGAAGCCCGCATTTTACCGCATGTTGCGCTGCAGCAACGGCGGATGCGGGTGCCGCCCGAGGTCGGGAGCATTTGCGCGAGGTCAACCCGGGACAGGCGTCGGGGACTATGGTTGATTCATATCCGCGGCATCCGGGCGGGCGTTGTGCGCCTGTTGCCCGGGCCTGCCATCCAGAGGGCCCAAGACCATGAATACGGAAGTTCCCGCGCAGAACGCGGAAAGCGCACGGGCCACGCGCGAGTGGCCGTTGCCGCCCATGCTCGAGCAGCTGACGCAGGAGGCGGCCGGGGCGCGAGTGGAATGCCGGTTGCTGCTGGCCCATGGCGGGCGGATGGCGGGCGAGCTGACACGGTTCGAGCCCGGCGCGGGAAGGCTGAGCGTGCGCGCCGAGGGCGACAACGCGGAGAGCGTCCTGGAGCTCGACCTGCTGCGATCGGTGGCCCTGCCGGTGCCCGTCGCCATGAGGCCCCGCGAAGTGCCCCTCACCGAGCGGGGCGCCGCCGTCTTCCCGCCCTCCGAGCGGCAGGTGTTCTTCGTGGAATTCACGGACGGCGAGCACCTGACCGGCGAAACGATGGGGCACGTCCTGGCTTCCTGCGGCCTGTTCCTCTACGAGCCGGTTCCGGAAGGCGGCGTCGTCCGGCTCTTCTACCCGAAAGCCGCCCTGCGCGGCCACCGCATCGGGCTGCCCATCGGCGAAATGCTGGTGCGCGAGCACCTGGTGGCGAGCGCCGACGTGCAGGCGGCCGTCGACAAGCAACACGACCTGCGCCAGCGGCGGATCGGCGACTACCTCGCCAGCGAGCTCATCGTGACGCGCGACCAGCTCGAGACCGCGATCCTCCACCAGGCCGACCGGCCTCTCCTGCGGATCGGCGAGGCGCTGATCCAGCTTGGCCTCATCAACGATGCCCAGCTCGGGGCCGCGCTCGCCCGGCAGGCCAAGGACCGCAGCAAGCCCCTGGGCCGGATCCTCACGGAGATGGGGCTGGTGGCGGAGGACCAGTTGCGCGAGGCGCTGGCCCGCAAGCTGGGGATCCCGTTCGTGGGCCTGGCCGACTTCAACTTCGACCCCGTGGCGGTCTCGCTCGTCGGCTCGCGCGTCGCCCGCCGCCGCAGCCTCATCCCGCTCTGCCTGCACGACGGGGCCATCGTGGTCGCCTTCGAGGACCCGCTCGACACGGTCGCCATCGAGGACGTCCGCTTCCTCACGCAGCGGCGCGTGATCCCGGCCATGGCCGCGCGGGAGGAGATCGTCGCGGCGATCTCGGCGCAGTACGGCAACTACGGGACGGGCGCGAAGGCGACGCCCGCCACCGAGGAGCTCAACGACCGCCACGAATACGAGTTCCACCGGGCTTCCGACGTCGACGTGGAGATGCTCGCGGCGAGCCTGCGCGTCGAGGACCAGGCGCTCGCGTTCGCCGACGATTCCCAGGAGGTCGCCGAAAGCGCCCTCGTGCAGCTGGTGAACAAGATGATCCTGGACGCGTTGCAGGACGGCGTTTCCGACATCCACGTGGAATCGGTCTCGGGCAGGGCACGCTGGACTTGTCCTCGACCTCGGGATGGACCCGTTCAACTTCGCCGACGCGCTGCTGGCCGTGCTCGCGCAGCGGCTTCCGAAGTCGCTTTGCCCGCACTGCCGGGTGCCGCGCGAGCCCCGGGAAGGCGAGCTGGAGGAGCTGGCCGCCGAGTTCTGCGAGGGAACCACGCAGGCACCCAAGGACGTACTCGCCCGCTGGCGCGGGACGGCGAAGCTGCACCGGGCGCCGGGTTGCGCCCAGTGCGGCGGAACGGGCCACCTCGGCCGCCTGGGGATCCACGAGCTGCTGGTGATGACGCCCATCTTGCGCCACCTCGTGCAGACGCGGGCGCCCCTGCCCGAGCTCGTGCGCGAGGCGCAGGCGGGAGGCATGGTGAGCCTCAAGCAGGACGGGATCGAGAAGGTCCTCGCCGGGCTGACGGACATCGGGAACGTGCGCGCGGTCTGCCTCTAGCGGCGCGGGGCGCCGCGGGTGGGTAGAATGGCGCTCCGTCGTCCCGTTGCGCCATGAGCAAGCTCGTCACCTACCCCGGCAGCCCGTACCGCCTCCACCAGCCCTTTGCGCCCGCCGGCGACCAGCCCGCCGCGATCGAGTCGCTGATCGAGGGGCTGAACGACGGGCTCGCCTACCAGACGCTGCTGGGCGTCACGGGCTCGGGCAAGACCTACACGATGGCCAACGTCATCGCCCGCACCGGGCGGCCGGCCCTCATCATCGCGCACAACAAGACGCTCGCGGCGCAGCTGTACTCCGAGATGCGCGAGTTCTTCCCGGAGAACGCCGTCGAGTACTTCGTCTCCTACTACGACTACTACCAGCCCGAGGCCTACGTCCCCTCGCGCGACCTCTACATCGAGAAGGACAGCTCGATCAACGAGCACATCGAGCAGCTGCGCCTGTCGGCCACCAAGAGCGTGCTGGAGCGCCCCGACACGGTGATCGTGGCGACGGTGTCGTGCATCTACGGCATCGGCGACCCCGAGGACTACCAGGAGATGCGCCTCATCCTGCGCGCGCGCGATCCCGTCTCCCAGCGCGACCTGCTGCGCCGGCTGGCGGGAATGCAGTACTCGCGCAACGACGTGGACTTCCGGCGCGGGACCTTCCGGGTCCGGGGCGACACGATAGACATCTTCCCCGCGGAGCTGGGCGAGACGGCGCTTCGCGTCTCGCTCTTCGACGACGAGATCGAGTCGCTCACGCTCTTCGATCCGCTCACCGGGCGCCTCGGGCAGGCCGTCCCGCGCTTCACGGTGTACGCGAAGAGCCACTACGTGACCCCGCGCGAGACCGTGCTCCGGGCGATCGAGGCCATCAAGGCGGAGCTGCGCGAGAGGCTCGACTTCTTCCAGAAGGAGGGCAAGCTCCTGGAGCTGCAAAGGCTGCAGCAGAGGACCTACTTCGACCTCGAGATGCTGAGCGAGCTGGGCTTCTGCAAGGGGATCGAGAACTACTCGCGCCACCTCTCGGGCCGCGCCCCGGGCGAGCCCCCGCCCACGCTCATCGACTACCTGCCCGCCAACGCGCTCGTCATCATCGACGAGAGCCACGTCACCATCCCGCAGGTGGGCGCCATGTACAACGGCGACCGCTCGCGCAAGGAGACGCTGGTGGCCTACGGCTTCCGCCTGCCCTCGGCGCTCGACAACCGCCCGCTCAAGTTCGAGGAGTTCGAGCGCCAGCTGCGCCAGGCCATCTTCGTGTCGGCGACGCCGGCCGACTACGAGGCGAAGCACGCCTCGCAGGTGGTGGAGCAGGTGGTGCGCCCCACCGGCCTCGTGGACCCGGAGGTGACCGTGCGCCCGGCGAGCACGCAGGTCGACGACCTCCTCTCGGAGGTGAACAAGCGGGTCGCCGCGGGCGAGCGCGTGCTGGTGACGACGCTCACCAAGCGCATGGCCGAGGACCTCACGGACTACCTCGCCGAGCACGGGGTGAAGGTGCGCTACCTGCACTCGGACATCGAGACGGTGGAGCGCGTCGAGATCATCCGCGACCTGAGGAAGGGCCTCTTCGACGTGCTGGTGGGCATCAACCTGCTGCGCGAGGGCCTGGACCTGCCGGAGGTCTCGCTCGTGGCGATCCTCGACGCGGACAAGGAGGGGTTCCTGCGCTCGGCGCGCGCGCTCATCCAGACCATCGGCCGGGCCGCGCGCCACATCAACGGCTCGGCCATCCTCTACGCCGACCGGGTGACCGACTCCATGAAGGCCGCCATGGGCGAGACGGAGCGGCGCCGCATCAAGCAGGTCGCCTTCAACAAGGAGCACGGCATCGAGCCCCGGGGAGTCGTCAAGCGGATCAAGGACCTCATCGACGGCGCCTACGACGCCGACGAGGCGAAGGAGTCCAGGCGCCTCGCCAAGGAGGCGGCCGCCATCGAGTCGCTGGGGGAGAAGCAGCTCGACCAGCGCGTGAGGAAGCTCGAGAAGGAGATGCTGGAGGCGGCGCGCAACCTCGAGTTCGAGCGCGCGGCGCACCTTCGCGACGAGCTTCGCGTGGCGCGCGAGCGGCTGATGGAGGTGGGCGGTGGCTGAGAGCCGCCCGGGCGTGCTCTTCGTGTGCACGGGCAACATCTGCCGCTCGCCCACGGCCGAGGGCGTGTTCCGGCACCTCGCGCGGGAGCGCGGGGTGCTCGACCGGCTGCGGATCGACTCGGCCGGCACGCACGACTACCACGTGGGCGAGGCGCCCGATCCGCGGGCCATCGAGCACGCGGCCCGGCGCGGCTACGACCTCGCGCCGCTGCGCGCGCGGCAGGTGGCGCGCGGACGATTTCGCGCGGTTCGACCGCATCCTCGCCATGGACCGCGGCCACCTGCGACAATTGAAGGCGATGGCGCCGGCCGGGTCGCCGGCGCGCGTCGCGATGTTCCTCGACCATTCCGGGAACTGGCGCGGCCTCGACGTGCCGGACCCCTACTACGGGGGAAGCCGGGGCTTCGAGGAGGTGCTCGACATGGTGGAGGAGGCCTCGGCGGGGCTCCTCGAGGAGATTCTCGCCGACCTGGCCCGCTGAGCCGAAAGGAGGATGCGATGAGCAAGCCCGACGTGAGCCGGTTCCCCGTCCCGAAGCTCTCCGAGCTCCCCGACGACGTGCGCGCGAGGATCCACCAGGTGCAGGAGAAGGCCGGGTTCGTCCCCAACGTCTTCATCGTCCTGGCGCACCGCCCGGACGAGTTCCGCGCCTTCTTCGCCTATCACGACGCCCTCATGCTGCGAAAGGGCGGCCTCACGAAGGCGGAGAAGGAGATGATCGTCGTGGCCACCTCGAGCGCCAACCGGTGCCTGTACTGCATCGTCGCGCACGGGGCGATCCTGCGCGTGTACTCGAAGAACCCGCTCCTGGCGGACCAGGTCGCGGGCAACTACCTCAAGGCCGACCTCTCGCCGCGGGAGCGCGCCATCCTGGACTTCGCGATGAAGGTGGCCCTGGAAGCGCACCGCGTGGACGACCACGACTTCGCGCCGCTGCACGCGCACGGGCTCTCCGACGAGGACGTCTGGGACGTGGGAGCCATCGCGGCGTTCTTCGCGCTCTCCAACCGCATGGCGAACCTCACCGCGATGCGGCCCAACGACGAGTTCTACGCGATGGCGCGCTGAAGCGGCGCGGGCGGCTTCAGGCCGGGCGCCGCTCCTCCATGAGGGCGAGGAGGTTGCCCTCGGAATCGCGCAGGAACGCCATCCAGAGCTCGTGGTCGGGCATCGTGGCCACGAGGTGCGGCGGCTGCTCGAAGGCCGCGCCGTGCCCGGCCATGGCCGCGTGGGTGGCGGCCAGGTCCTTCACCTTGTAGTAGATGATCGAGCCGGGGTGGTCGTACTCGGGCTTGGAGGCGGGCGAGAGCATGAGGCGGACTCCCCCGCACTGGAAGAAGGCGAGGTTGGGCCCCGCGTCGAACAGGTGCTTCAGGCCCAGCACGTCGCGGTAGAAGGCCCGCGCGCGGGCCGTGTCCTTCACGTTGACCGCGATCTGGCCGATCGATTCGAGCACGGCGTCCTCCCTGCGGCTACCAGCCGCCCGTTTGCATCCACTCTTCCATGACCGGGAGGCGGTCCACGCCCCAGAACGGCTCCCCGTCCACGATGAAGTAGGGAGAGCCGAAGACGCCCGCCTTCATGGCGCCGTCGACCTCCGCCCTCGCGCGTTCCTTGATCGCGTCGCCCTTGAGCGGCTCGGCCAGCGCCGCGGCGTCGGCGCCCGCGGCGCCGGCGATCTCCATCACGACCGCGGGGTCGGCCACGTCGCGCCCTTCCGCGAAATAGGCGCGGTAGACGCGCCTGGCGAAGTCGCGAGCCCTCGCGGGGTCGGCGTCCGCGATGAGGTAGAAGGCCCGCGTCGCCACCTGCGTGCCGACGGGGAACTTGTCCGGCAGCCGGAACGGCACCTTGTGGTAGCGGGCCATGCGGGCGAAGTCATGCCGCGAGTAATCGCCCTTGATCGGCATCGTGATGAGCGGGGCGGTGCCCACGGCCTTGAAGATCGGCCCGAGCAGGATCGGGTGCCAGTTCACGCCCCGCCCGTGCCGCGCGGCCACGCCGTCGATCAATTCCGAGGCGATGTAGCCGTACGGCGAGGAGAAGTCGAACCAGAACTCGATCGGCGCGGGCATGGCTCAGGGCTGGGGCGGGCTCGCTTCCGCGGCCGCCGCTCCCGGGGCCGTTTCCACGAGTTGCAGCGGCTCTTCCGGAGCCTGCCCCGCGGCCGAGTGACGGCGGCGGCGGACCGGGCGGCGAGGGCGCTTCTTCCTCGGGCGCCGGCGGCGGGGCGACCTGCTCCGCGGCCGTCTCGACGAGCTGCAGCGGTTCGGCCGGGGCGTCCTGCCCGGCCTCGTGCCGGCGACGGCGAACGGGGCGTTGCGGCTCGTCGGCCACCTTGTCGTGCTCGCTCACCACCTTGTAGGTGGCGGGCGGCGGCGCGAAGGAGGCGATCACCTGGGGCACGTGCGGGATGGGCGTGGCGACCACTTCACGCTCGATCTCGGCCGCCGGGGCGGCCTCGATCACCGGGGCGGGAGGCGGCACCGGCTCGGCGACGACTTCCGCGCGCTCCGGCCTCGGGCGCGCGCGCGGGTGCGCGCGCGGAATCGGGAGCCGGCTCGGCGTCGTCCATGGCGGACAGCTCGGCGCGGGCTTCCGCCACGGCCTCGGCTGCGGATTCGGCACCGGACTCGGCACCGCGATCGGTGCGATCGCCGCGGCCACGGCCGCGCCTGCGACGGCGACGGGCTCCGCCTTCGCCTTCGGCGCCCTGGGCGTCGGAGGGAGGAATGCTCCGGCTGGGAGGTGAGGGCGGCCACGGGCTCATCCGCGCCGGCGCCGGGGATCGGAGCCTCGCGCGGCGGCCGGGGCTCGCCTTGCGGCTGCCCGCGGCGACGGCCTTCGCCACCGCGACCTTCGCCGCCGCGACCTTCGCCGCCACGGCCTTCGCCGCCACGGCCTTCGCCACGCGGCTTCGCCACCGCGGCCTTCGCCGCCACGGCCTTCACCGCCACGGCCTTCGCCACGGCCTTCGCCACGCGGCCTTCGCCGCCACGGCCTTCACCGCCACGGCCTTCGCCACGACGGGCTTCGCCGCCGCGGCCTTCGCCGCGCACGGCCTTCGCCACCGCGGCCTTCGCCGCCACGACCTTCGCCACCGCGGCCTTCGCCGCCACGGCCTTCGCCACGACGGCCTTCGCCGCCACGGCCTTCGCCACCGCGGCCTTCGCCACGACGGCCTTCGCCGCCGCGACCTTCGCCACCGCGACCTTCGCCGCGACGGCCGCCGCGGCCACCTTCACGCTCCTTGCGCAGGATGCCCTCGGAGGCCTTGGGCGCGGCCGTTTCCGGCGCGGGTATGGAGGCGGTGGTCGCAGCCTCCGGCTTGCGGAACCAGCCGAAGATGCGATCGATGAGTCCGCCGCGCGGCTCCTCGCGCGGTGCCGGCGCCGCGGCCGGGGCCGCTTCTGCCGGCGAGCGCTCCGGCGCGGGTCCGCGGACTGCGGGGCCGGCTGGTCGGGCGTGATGCCCTTCACCAGCGGCTCGGGACGCGCGGCCTTCTCGTCCTTGTCCTTCGAGGGGGCGCCGCGCTGCGGGCGGCGCTCGTCCTCCTCCTCCTCCGGGATGCCGACCATCTCGTAGCTGGGCACCTGGGCGTCGAGGAGCGGCGAATCGTGGCGCAGGCGCTCGATGTGGTAGTTGGGCGTCTCGATCGTCGAGTTGGGGATGAGCAGCACGCCCACCTTGAAGCGCGCCTCGATCTTGATGATCTCCGAGCGCTTCTCGTTGAGCAGGTAGGTCGCGACGTCGACGGGCACCTGCACGTGGACGGCGGCGGTGCTCTCCTTCATGGCCTCCTCCTGCAGGATGCGCAGGACGTGCAGCGCCGTGGAGGCGGTGTCGCGGATGAAGCCGGTGCCGTGGCAGCGCGGGCAGGCGGAGTGCGTGGTCTCCTCCAGCGAGGGCTGCAGGCGCTGGCGCGAGAGCTCGAGCAGCCCGAAGCGCGAGATCTTGCCGACCTGCACGCGGGCGCGGTCGTGGCGGAGCGCGTCGCGCAGGCGGTTTTCCACCTCGCGCTGGTTCTTCGCGCTCTCCATGTCGATGAAGTCGATGACGATCAGGCCGCCCAGGTCGCGCAGGCGCAGCTGGCGGGCGATCTCGTCGGCGGCCTCGAGGTTCGTGTTGAACGCCGTCTGCTCGATGTCGTGGCCGCGCGTGGCGCGGGCGGAGTTCACGTCCACGGAGACCAGGGCCTCGGTGTGGTCGATCACGATGGCGCCGCCGGAGGGCAGCGTCACGTCGCGGCGGTAGGCGCTCTCGATCTGGTGCTCGATCTGGAAGCGCGAGAAGAGCGGCACGTCGTCGCGGTAGAGCTTCACCTTGTTCACGTTGGCCGGCATCACCGTGCTCATGAACGCGATGGCCTGCTCGTGGATGTGCGGCGTGTCGACGAGGATCTCGCCGATGTCGGGCTGGAAGAGGTCGCGGATGGCGCGCACCACCAGGCTCGACTCGAGGTAGATCAGGCAGGGGCCCTTCTCGTCGCTGGCCGCGGTCTCGATGGCGTGCCAGAGCTGCAGGAGGTAGTTCAGGTCCCACTGCATCTCCTCGAGCGTGCGGCCGATGCCGGCCGTGCGCGCGATGAGGCTCATGCCCTCGGGGACCTGGAGCTGGTCCATGACCTCGCGCAGCTCGTTCCTGTCCTCGCCCTCGATCCTCCGCGAGACCCCGCCGCCGCGCGGGTTGTTGGGCATGAGGACCAGGTAGCGGCCGGCGAGCGAGATGTAGGTGGTGAGCGCCGCGCCCTTGTTGCCGCGCTCGTCCTTGTCCACCTGGACGATCATCTCCTGGCCGACGCGCAGGTGCGTGGACATCTTCGAGCGGCCGTACTCGCCGTCGTCGTTGACCATGAACTGCTTGGCGATTTCCTTGAACGGCAGGAAGCCGTGGCGCTCGGCGCCGTAGTCGACGAAGGCCGCCTCGAGGGAGGGCTCCACGCGGGTGATGACACCCTTGTAGATGTTGCTCTTGCCTCTGTTCCTTGCCGGCGGATTCGATGTCGAGGTCGATGAGCTTCTGACCGTCGACGATTGCGACCCGGAGTTCTTCCGCCTGGGTCGCGTTGAATAGCATTCGCTTCATCGTTGTTTTCTCCCGCGCTCGAAACACGGAAGAGGGCCCTTTCTGGGGGGCCCGGGACGAGAGATATCAGGAATCGAGTCTTGACTGCATCAAGTGCGTGCGAGTGAAGGGGCGATGTCGCTGAAGGGGCTTTCGTCTGGCGCGCCGCGGGCTGCTTCGGTGCGGCACGCCGGGAATCTTTAGCGTGAAATCGAGCGCGTCAATTCGTTTACCATCGCTGCTTGGAATGGCCGGTGAGCGAAGTTAACCGGCTTCGGAGGCCTTTCGCGGCCACCGCTGGCGTTGATCTGCCGATTCGCGCGCATCAGCGCAGCCTCGTGGCGGTGCATCGCGCGCGAGGCTTTCAAATCAACGAGATATAGTATAGCGCCCATGGGGGTCGAAGGCAAAGAAGACGCGATTCGGCCGGCGCCGGCCGTGAGCTGGATCGAGGTGGACGAGGGAGGCGCCGGGCAGCGCCTCGACAACTTCCTGCGTCGCGCGGCTGAAGGGCGTGCCCAAGAGCCACGTCTACCGCATCGTGCGCAGCGGCGAGGTGCGGGTCAACACCGGCCGCGTGCAGGCCTCGCACCGGCTCGCCGTCGGCGACCGCATCCGCGTGCCCCCCATCCGGCTGGCCGAGCGCGAGGCGGGCGACGCGCCGCGCCGCGCCGCTCGAGCTGCCCGTGCTCTTCGAGGACGAGCACATCCTCGCCGTCGACAAGCCCGCCGGGCTCGCCGTGCACGGCGGCAGCGGCATCGCGCACGGCGTCATCGAGCGGCTGCGCGCGGCGCGGCCCCAGGCGAAGTTCCTGGAGCTCGTGCACCGCCTCGACCGCGAGACCTCGGGGGTGCTGCTGCTGGCCAAGAAGCGCTCCGCCCTCACCGCGATGCACGAGGACCTGCGCGAGCGCGGCGATGGACAAGCGCTACCTCGCGGCGGTGTCCGGGCGCGTGCGCGACGAGATGCGGCGCGTGAAGGTGGCGCTGCGCAAGTACTCGACCGGCGGAGGGCGAGAGGCGCGTCTCGGTGGACGAGCGCGAGGGCCAGGAGGCGGAGACGGTCTTCCGGCGCCTCGCGCGCAGCGAGGAGTTCAGCCTGCTCGAGGCGGAGCTCCTCACCGGGCGCACGCACCAGATCCGCGTGCACCTGGCGCACATCGGGCACCCGATCCTGGGCGACGACAAGTACGGGGACTTCGCGCTGAACAGGGCGCTGCGCAAGCGCGGCCTCAAGCGCATGTTCCTGCACGCGGCCGAGCTCTCGTTCGCGCACCCGCAGACGGGCGAGCGCCTCGACCGTGCGCTCGCCGCTGCCGCCGGAGCTCGAGGCCTTCCGCCGGGCGCAATCGCGCAGGACGGCAAGGAGTGAAGCGCTACGAGCTGGTGATCTTCGACTGGGACGGCACGCTCATGGACTCGACGGGGCTCATCGCCTCGTGCATCCAGGCCGCCTGCCGCGAGATGGGCCTCGCGGTGCCGGACGAGGCGGCGGCGAACTGGGTGATCGGGCTGGACATCGCCCAGTCGATGGAGCACGTGGCGCCCGGCCTGGATGCCGCCCGGACCACGCGAGTTCGCCGACCGCTACCGCGGCCATTTCCTCGCCCGCGACCACGAGGCGCCGCTCTTCGAGGGCATACCGGAGCTGCTGGAGGACCTGCGCGGGCGCGGCCTGCGCCTGGCGGTGGCCACGGGAAAGTCCCGGCGCGGCCTGGAGCGGGCGCTCGCGAGCTCGGGCCTCGCGCCCTTCTTCGAGGCCACGCGCTGCGCCGACGAGGGCTTTCCCAAGCCCCATCCCGGACATGCTCCTCAGGATCCTGGACGAGACCGGGCGTGGAGGCCTCGCGCGCGGTCCTGGTGGGCGACACCACGCACGACCTGGAGCTCGCCGCCAACGCGGGCGTGGACGCCGTGGCGGTCACCTACGGCGCCCACGACGAGGCCCTGCTGCGCGAACGCGCCGCCCGCCATTACGCTCGCGACCGTGGAGGAGCTGCGCCGATGGCTGGCCCGGCACGCGTGATCTGCGAGTCCGCCGCGCTCGCCGAGGGCGGCGCGGGCGTGCGCTTCGACTGGGCGCCGGCCGGCGGGGCGGGCAAGGGCTTCGCCGTGCGCCATGACGGCAGGGCGCGCGCGTACGTGAACCGCTGCCCGCACCTGGGGACCGAGCTCGACTGGCAGCCGGGCGAGTTCTTCGAGGAAACCGGGCTATACTTGATGTGCTCGACGCACGGCGCGATCTTCGAGCCGTCCACCGGCCTGTGCGTCGCGGGCCCCTGCCGGGGGGCCCGGCTCGAGGCGATCGCCGTCGAGGAGCGCGAGGGCCGGATCCTCATCCACGACGAAATCCCGCAGGCCGTTCCCGGGAACGGCTGCCCGAAGACGCCATGACCGAACCCAACCCCGCCAGCTGGGAACGCGCCACCCTCGAGAAGATCGCGCTTCGCGCCCTCGAGGAGCAGCGCCGCGCGCGCCAGTGGACGACGCTCTTCACGCCTGCTCTGGCTCACGCTCGTCTTCCTCGTCGTGGCCGCCGCGCTCGGCTGGATCGGCGGCTCGGCGCAAGGAGCCCATGCGCACCGGCAAGCACACGGCGCTGGTCGACCTGCAGGGCGTGATCGGCGTGGAGTCGCAGGCGAGCGCCGACAGGATGATCCTGGCGCTCAACGCCGCCTTCAAGGACAAGAACACGCAGGGCGTGGTGCTGCGCATCAACAGCCCGGGCGGCAGCCCCGTGCAGTCCGGGCTACATCAACGACGAGATCCGGCGCCTGCGCGCCAAGTACCCGGACATTCCGCTGCACGCGGTCGTCCAGGACCTGTGCGCCTCCGGCGGCTACTACGTCGCGGTGGCGGCCGACCGGATCTACGTGGACAAGGCGAGCCTGGTGGGCTCGATCGGCGTCATCATGAGCGGCTTCGGCTTCACCGGGACGATGGAGAAGCTCGGCGTCGAGCGCCGCGCCTACACCGCGGGCGAGAACAAGGACTTCCTCGATCCCTTCGCGCCCGAGAACCCGGCGCACCGGGAGCACGCGAAGCAGATGCTCGGCGAGATCCACCAGCAGTTCATCAAGATGGTGCGCGACGGGCGCGGCAAGCGCCTCAAGGAGTCGCCGGAGATCTTCTCGGGCCTGGTGTGGACCGGCGAGAGGGCCGTCCAGCTCGGGCTCGCCGACGGCCTCGGCAGCCTCGACAGCGTCGCGCGCGACGTGATCAAGGCCGAGACCGTGGTCGACTTCACGCCCGAGGAGAACTACTTCGAGCAGCTCTCCAAGCGCCTGGGCACGGGCGCCGCGCAGTCCCTCGCTGAAGGCCCTGTCGGAGCTCCCGGCGGGCGCCGCGGCCTCCCTTCGCTAGGCCCATGGACCGGGTACGGCGCGCGATCAACGACTTCCTGGGACGCGCCGGGGTCCGCGGCCGGCTCCGCGACCGACGAGCTCGGGCTCATCCGCGAGGCCTTCGACCAGACCGCGGTGGGCCTCACCCTCGTGTCCCTGGAAGGCGAGTTCTTCCTCGTGAACCGGGCCTTCTGCGAGCTTTCCGGCTATCTCGCGGGACGAGCTCGTCGGGAACAGCTGCTGCCTGGTCTCGCACCCCGAGGACGTCGAGCTCGACAAGGCGCTCGCTCGGCGGGGCGTGCCAGGGCGATGCGCCGCCGCTCGGTCGAGAAGATGCTGCGCCGCCGCGACGGCACCACCGTCTGGGTCCGGCGCACCCCCGGGCTCATGCGCGACGCGCGCGGGCAACCCGAAGTTCATCATCTGCGCCTTCGCGGACCTCACCGAGCAGCGCGCGCGCGACCGGGCGCTGCACGCCACGAACCGCGTTCCTCTCCGCGATCATCGAGACCTCGCCGATCGCGATCTACGCCACCGACCTCGAGGGCATGATCACCCTCTGGAACCCGGCCGCGGAGCGCACCTTCGGCTTCACGCGCGACGCAGGCCCTCGGCCGGCGCGCGCCGTTCGTGCCCGAGGAGAAGCGGGACGAGGCGAGGCGAGCTGCGCGAGCGCGTGCTCGCCGGCGAGGTGCTCACCGACCTGCAGCTCGAGCGGCGCCGCGCCGACGGCACGCACGATCCACATCGACGGCTCGGCCGCGCCGCTGCGCGACGAGGACAACCGCATCGTGGGCCTGCTCGTCATGTGCATCGACGTGACCGAGGCGAAGCGCACCGAGGCGGCCTTCAAGCAGCAGCTGCACTTCACGCGCGCGCTGATCGACGCGATCCCCAACCCGGTCTACTTCAAGGACCGCGAGGGCCGCTACCAGGTCTACAACCGCGCCTGGGACGAGCTGTTCGGCGACGGCAGCGACTGGGTGGGCAAGACCGTCCACGACATGTTCGACGAGCCGATCGCCGCGCCTCCACGACGAGCGCGACCGGCCGCTCCTCGCCAGCGCCGTCCTCGGTGCAGCTACGAGGCGCTGGTGCCCACCACCGACGGCCGCCGGCGCGAGATGCTCTACAACAAGGTGAGCTTCGTCGACCAGGCGGGCAAGGTCGCGGGGCTCATCGGCATGATCACCGACGTGACGCGCTACAAGGAGACCGAGCGCGCGCTCGAGGCGAGCGAGGCGCGCTTCCGCGTGCTCACCGAGAGCGGCGCTCGACCTCATCTCGGTGCTCGCCGCGGACGGCACCATCCTCTACCAGAGCCCGCCCTGAAGAACCTGCTGGGCTACGACCCGGCCGAGACGATCGGCCGCAACGTCTTCGACCTGGTCCACCGCGACGACGTCGACGGCGCGCGCGCCGCCTTCGCGCCGCATCATCGAGACGCGCGCACTTCGCGCGAGCCGGTCGAGTTCCGCATCCGCCACCGCGACGGGCAGTGGCGCACCTTCGAGTCGCTCGGCACCAACTGCGTCGACAACCCGCACATCCGCGGCGTGGTGTTCAACTCGCGCGACGTCACCGACCGCAAGGTGATCCAGCAGCGCATCCAGCACCTCGCCTACCACGACAACCTCACGGGCCTGCCCAACCGCGGGCTGCTGCAGGACCGGCTCGCGCACTCGATCGCGCGCGCCGAGCGCAGCGGGCGCAAGGTCGCGGTGCTCTTCATCGACCTCGACAACTTCAAGAACATCAACGACACGCTCGGCCACGACGTGGGCGACGAGCTGCTGCGCCAGGTCTCGCGCCGCCTGTCCGAGTGCGTGCGCGCCGACGACACGATCGCGCGCCAGGGCGGCGACGAGTTCATCGTGCTGCTGGACAGCCTCGAGGACGGCCGCGGCGCCTCGGTCGTCGCGCAGAAGATCCTCAACTCGCTGCGCGCCGCCTTCGTGCTGGGCGGCACCGAGCAGCACGTGAGCGGCTCGGTGGGCATCGCGGTCTACCCCGAGGACGGCCGCGACGCGCAGACGCTCATGAAGAACGCCGACACCGCCATGTTCCACGGCAAGGGCATCGGCAAGAACACCTACCAGTACTTCACCGCGCAGATGAACATCGCGGTGAAGCGCCGCATGACGCTCGAGTCGGCGCTGCGCCGCGCGGTCCTGCAGAAGGACTTCGTGCTGCACTACCAGCCGCAGGTGAACCTCGAGACCGGCGAGATCGTCGCGGTCGAGGCGCTGGTGCGCTGGAAGACCGAGGACAGCGGCACCGTGATGCCCGGCGACTTCATCCCGCTCGCCGAGGAGACCGGCCTCATCAACGAGATCGGCGAGTGGGTGCTGCGCGAGGGCTGCCGCCAGAACAAGGAGTGGCAGGACCGCGGCCTCGCGCCCGCGGCGCATGGCGGTCAACCTCTCGGCGCGCCAGTTCGCCGACAAGGCCTTCCTCGACACCGTGATGCGCGTGCTGGACGGACACGAGGCTCGACCCGAAGTGGCTCGAGCTCGAGATCACCGAGAGCCAGGTGATGCGCCAGACCGAGGGCATGATCCTGCTGCTCAACCGGCTCTCCGAGATGGGCGTGCACCTGGCCATCGACGACTTCGGCACCGGCTACTCGAGCCTGTCGTACCTGAAGCGCCTGCCGATCCAGAAGCTCAAGATCGACCAGTCCTTCATCCGCGACATCACCGTCGACCCCAACGACACCGCGATCGTGGTGGCGATCATCAACATGGCGCGGAGCCTCGACCTCGAGACGATCGCCGAGGGCGTGGAGACCGCCGGCCAGCTCGCGCTGCTGCGCTCGAAGGGCTGCCGCACGGGCCAGGGCTTCTACTTCTCGGCGCCGGTGTCCGCCGAGAGCGTCTACCCGCTGCTGCGGCAGAACAACCTGTACTCCCGGGAAGCCGCGCCGACCCGCTAGCGCTTCGCGGCGCGCGCCGCGGCCAGCAGCAGGAAGATGGCCGGGCGCTTGCCGCGGCGGCGCCGGCCGCGCGCGCCATTCGCCCACGCTCGCCATGCGGATGCACTCCGCGGCGCCGGTGAGCTCCGCGGCGACCGCCAGCCGCGTGTCCTCGCGGCAGGTCGCGCAGCAGGTCCGCGAGCAGCGCGTCGTTGCGGTACGGCGTCTCGATGAAGACCTGCGTCTCGTCGCGCGGCGGCCGAGCGCGCTTCGAGCTCGCGCGATGCGCCGCGGCGCGCTCCGGCGCCGCGACGGGCAGGTAGCCCGCGAAGCGGAAGCGCTGGCCCTCGAGGCCGCGAGGCCATGAGCGCCAGCAGGATCGAGGAGGGGCCCGCGCAGCGGGACGACGCGAAAGCCCTCCGCGTGGGCGGCGGCCACGAGCCGCGCGCCGGGATCGGCCACCGCCGGCGCGCCGGCTTCCGAGAGCAGGCCCAGGTCGCGGCCCTCGCGCAGCGGCGCGAGGAGCGCGTCCACGTCGGCGTCGCGCGTGTGCTCGTCGAGCACGGCAAGTCGCGAGGGCGGCATGGGCCGCGGATGCCCGCACGCCGACGAGGAAGCGGCGCGCGCTCTTCGCGTTCTCGACCACGAAGTCGCGCGATGCCGCGCACGCGGGCAATGACCGGGCGCGGGAAGCACGTCCTCCGGGCGGGCGTCCTCGGCCAGGGGGACGGGGACGAGGTAGAGCGCGGCGGGCTCGCTCACGGCACCGTCGACGCCCTCGCTGCGCAGCATCGCGGCCAGCGCGATGAGCGGCAGGCCCACCAGCGCGGTCGGGTCGTCGCCGCGCAGGCTGCGCGAGCAGGGAGATGCCGAGGCCCTCGCTCTTGGCGCTGCCGGCGCAGTCGAAGGCGGGCTCGCGGTCGAGGTAGCGCTCGATCTCCGCGTCGGCGAGGTCGCGGAACGCCGACCTCGGTGGGCACCATCGCCTCGTGGACGCCGGCCGCTGGCGAGCAGGCACAGCGCCGGTGTGGAAGACGACGCTGCGCCCGCTCATGGCGCGAAGCTGGGCGCGCGCATTCTCGCGGTTGCCCGGCTTGCCGAGGGGCTGCCGTCGAGCTCGGCGACCTGGTCCGAGCCGATGACCCAGGCGCCGGGGAAGCGTGCGCGCGCCGCCTCGGCCTTGAGCGCGGGCCAGGCGGCGGGCCGTTTCGGCGCATGATTCCCCGGGCAAGGGGAGCCTCGTCGACCTCCGGCGACCACGACTCGAAGGCGAGGCCCAGCCGGCCGCAGGAGCTCGCGCGCGGTACCGGGAGCCCGACGCAAGGACGAGAGAAAAGTCTTTCAAATCAATATATTGTTGACGTTATTCAAGCTAACTCTATCATGGATCGCATCATGGACCGGCCAGCAATTCATCGATCCCGAGCGCCTGAGCGCGAAGGCTACCGTGTTCGAGGGCGTGATTCGCCCGGGCGACCTGGAGAACCTCGCCGACGAGCTCGCCTCGCCCGGACGGGGAGCTGCGCTACCAGGTCACGGCCCGCCTGGACGGTGAGCGCCGGCAGGTAGTGTCGTGTATAATCGAGGGCTTCGTTTTTCTCACGTGCCAGCGTAGCTTGGAAGCGTTCCGGCACGAGGTCGCGATCGACGACCGGCTGGTGCTGGTCGGCTCGGAGGAGGAACTTCCCGCCATCGAGGAAGAGGGCGACGAGGAGGATTACGTGGTCGCGACCGAGCCCGCTCGACGTGCGCGGCCTGGTCGAGGACGCCGTGATCCTCGCCTGCCCATGGTCCCGCGCAAGCCCGGCCTCGAGCCGGAGCCGGAGGCCGGCCGGGAGGGTGAGGGCAAGCCGTCGCCGTTCGCGGCGCTGGCCGGCCTCAAGCGACCCGGAACGAAATAAAGACCCGATTCCAAGGAGAACACCATGGCCGTCCAACAGAACAAGAAGTCGCCGTCCAAGCGCGGCATGCACCGGGCGCACGATTTCCTCGAGCAAGCCGCCGATCGCCGTCGAGCCCACCACGGGCGAGACGCACCTGCGCCACCACATCTCGCCGTCGGGCGTCTACCGCGGCAAGAAGGTCATCAAGACCAAGGATTGAGCCTCCGGGCGGCCGGCCCGTGGCCGGACGCCTGGCTCCCCTGCCATGGCAGCCGCTGCAATGAAGACCGTCATCGCCGTCGACGCCATGGGAGGTGACCATGGTCCGTCGGTGACCGTCCCCGCCTGCCTCGACTTCCTCGCCTCCCATCGGCGAGGCGCGCCTGCTGCTCGTGGGGCTCGCCGAGCCGCTCGGCGGCCGAGCTCGCGCGCCTGGGCGCCGCGGGCCACCCGCGCATCGAGGTCGTCCCCGCCACCGAGGTGGTCGGCATGGACGAGGACATGCGCACCGCGATCCGCACCAAGAAGCACTCGTCGATGCGCGTGGCGATCGACCTGGTGAAGGACGGCCGCGCGCAGGCCTGCGTGAGCGCGGGCAACACCGGCGCCCTCATGGGCACCGCCAAGTTCGTGCTGAAGACGCTGCCGGGCATCGACCGCCCGGCCATCTGCGCCGTGCTGCCCACGCGGAAGGGCACGGTCTACGTGCTCGACCTCGGCGCCAACGCCGACTGCACGCCCGAGCACCTGCTGCAGTTCGCGATCATGGGCGCCACGCTCGTCGCGGCGGTGGAGGAGCACGCCGCGCCCCACGGTGGGCCTGCTCAACATCGGCTCCGAGGAGATCAAGGGCAACGAGGTGGTCAAGAAGGCCGGCGAGCTCCTCAAGGCGAGCACGCTCAACTTCCACGGCAACGTCGAGGGCAACGACATCTACAAGGGCACCACCGACGTCGTGGTCTGCGACGGCTTCGTCGGCAACGTCGCGCTCAAGACCTCCGAGGGGCTGGCCAAGATGATGGGCGACTTCCTCAAGGAGGAGTACACGCGGAACCTGCTCACGCGCCTCGCCAGCTCGTGTCGGCTGCCCGATCATCCAGCGCCTTCCGCCGCCGCGTGGACCATCGCCGCTACAACGGCGCGACGCTGCTGGGCCTGCGCGGCATCGTGGTGAAGAGCCACGGCTCGGCCGACCGCCTCGCCTTCGCCACCGCGCTCGAGCGCGCCGACTCGGAGGCGGGCCACGGCCTGAACGAGCGCATCGCCGCCGAGATCGCGCGCCTGCACGCCCTGGGCGTGCTCGCGGGCTCGGCCGCGCGCGGCGCCGGCCGAGGCCGCCGCATGAGCCGGGCGCCGGGCGTGCCGATCCGCTCGCGCATCGCCGGCACCGGCAGCTACCTCCCGGAAAGGACGCTCACCAACCGCGACCTCGAGTCGATGGTGGAGACGACCGACGAGTGGATCGTCTCGCGCACCGGCATCCGCGAGCGCCACATCGCCGCCGAGGGCGAGTCGACGAGCGACCTCGCGCTCGCGGCCTCGCCGGCAGGCGCTGGCGGCCGCCGGGCTGCGCCCCGGCGACATCGACCTCATCGTGCTCGCGACCTCCACGCCGGACATGGTCTTCCCGTCGAGCGCCTGCCTGCTGCAGAAGAAGCTCGGGATCCGCCACGGCGCGGCCTTCGACGTGCAGGCGGTGTGCACGGGCTTCGTCTACGCGCTCGCCACCGCCGACCTGTTCATCCGCTCCGGCATGCACAAGCGCGCGCTCGTCGTCGGCGCGGAGGTGTTCTCGCGCATCCTCGACTGGAAGGACCGCGGCACCTGCGTGCTCTTCGGCGACGGGGCGGGCGCCGTGGTGCTGGAGGCCTCGGACGAGCCCGGCATCCTCTCGGCGCACCTGCACGCCGACGGGCACTACGCCGACATCCTCAACACGCCCGGCCACGTCTGCGGCGGCGAGGTCCAGGGCGACCCCACGCTCAAGATGGACGGCGGCGCCGTCTTCAAGCTCGCCGTGCGCGTGCTCGAGGAGAGCGCGCACGAGGCGCTCGCGGCCAACGGCCTCGCGGTCGCCGACCTCGACTGGCTCGTCGCGCACCAGGCCAACGTGCGCATCATCACGCACACGGCGAAGAAGCTGGGCATCCCGGCGCGACAAGTGCGTCGTGACGGTCGACCGCCACGCCAACACCTCGGCCGCCTCCATCCCGCTCGCCCTGGACGTCGCGGTGCGCGACGGGCGCATCAAGCGCGGCGACCTCGTCCTGCTGGAGGGCGTGGGCGGCGGCTTCACGTGGGGTTCCGTACTCGTTCGCTGGTGAGGAAATGACGAAAGTTCGCGGTCGTCTTCCCGGGGCAGGGCTCGCAGTCGGTGGGCATGATGAACGGCTTCGCCGACTCGCCCGTCGTGGAACGCACGTTCCGCGAGGCCTCCGCCATCCTCGGCGAGGATCTCTGGGCGCTGGCGGCGCAGGGCCCGGCCGAGGCGCTCGCGCGCACGGTGGTCACGCAGCCGCTCATGCTCACCGCGGGCGTGGCGTGCTGGCGCGCCTGGCGGGAGCGCGGCGGCCCGATGCCGGCGTTCTTCGCGGGGCACAGCCTGGGCGAGTACTCGGCGCTCGTCGCGGCCGGGGCGCTGCGCTTCGAGGACGCGCTGCCGCTCGTGCGCCTTCGCGCCGCAGGCGATGCAGGAGGCGGTGCCCGAGGGCACCGGCGGCATCGCCGCCATCGTGGGGCTCGCGGACGACAGGATCGCGCAGGTGTGCGCGGAGGCCGCGCAGGGCGAGGTGCTCGAGCCGGCCAACCTGAACTCGCCCGGGCCAGATCGTCATCGCCGGCCATCGCGCGGCCGTCGAGCGCGGCATGGCGGCGGCCAAGGCCCACGGGCGCGAAGATCGCCAGGATGCTGCCGATGAGCGCGCCGTCGCACTGCTAGCCTCATGCGGCCCGCGGCCGAGCGCCTGCGCGAGCGCCTCGCCGGCGTGCCGGTCGCCGCGCCGAAGGTGCCCGTGGTGCAGAACGCGGACGTGGCGGCCTTCGACGACCCCGAGCGCATCCGCCAGGCCCTCGTCGAGCAGCTCTTCCGCCCGGTGCGCTGGGTCGAGACGGTGCGCTACCTGCACGCGCGCACGGCGTCACGCGCATCGTCGAGTGCGCGCCCGGCAAGGTGCTCGCCGGCCTCGTGAAGCGCACGGTCGACGGCGTGGAAGCCGTCGCCATCACCGATTCGGCGGCGCTCGCCGCCGCCATTGCCTGAGGAAGCCATGCTGAACGGACAAGTCGCCATCGTCACCGGGGCCTCGCGCGGCATCGGCGAGGGCATCGCCCTCGCGCTCGCCCGCGCCGGAGCCGTCGTCGTCGGGACCTCCACCTCCGACAAGGGGGCGGAGCACGTCACGAAGCTCATCGCCGAAGCCGGCGGCCAGGGGGCCGGCCGCGTGCTCGACGTGCGCGACGCCGCCGCCTGCGCGGCCTTCGCCGACAAGGTGGCGGCCGACTTCGGGCCCGTGGCCATCCTCGTGAACAATGCCGGCGTCACCCGCGACAACCTGCTCGCGCGCATGAAGGACGAGGAGTGGGACGACATCCAGGCGACCAACCTGAAGAGCGTCTTCGTGCTCTCGCGCGCGGTCCTGCGCGGGATGATGAAGGCGAGGGGCGGGCGGATCGTGAACGTCACCTCGGTGGTGGGCTACACCGGCAACCCGGGCCAGGCCAACTACGCCGCCGCGAAGGCCGGGATCGTGGGCTTCTCCAAGCGCTCGCGCGCGAGGTCGGCAGCCGCAACATCACGGTCAACTGCGTGGCGCCCGGCTTCATCGAGACGGACATGACGCGCTCGCTGGCCGAGGAACAGGTCAAGAAGCTCGTGGACAACGTGCCCCTGGGACGCCTGGGGCGGGTCGAGGACGTCGCCGCCGCGGTCGCTCTTCCTGTGCTCCCCGGGGGCGGCCTACGTCACCGGCGCCACCCTGCACGTGAACGGCGGGATGTTCATGGACTGAAGGCGCGCGCGCGGGGCGTCCGCGCGGGGCCCGTATGGTAAAATGCACCGATTTTTCGCATCGCCCAGAATTCCCGAAAAACAGTGGAGGACCAGATGGAGAACATTGAAGCGCGCGTCAAGAAGATCGTCGCCGAGCAACTCGGCGTCGCAGAAGCCGACGTGAAGAACGAATCCTCGTTCGTCGAGGACCTTGGCGCGGACTCTCTCGACAACGTCGAGCTGGTGATGGCCCTGGAAGAGGAGTTCGAGTGCGAGATCCCCGACGAGGACGCCGAGAAGATCACGAGCGTCCAGCAGGCGATCGACTACGTGAAGGCGCACCTCAAGCAGTAGGCCGCGGGGGCCCCGTCCCCTGAAGCCGACGGGGGCCGCATCGCCGGCCCCCGTTTCACATCGCACTCCCCGCCCACTCCCGTCGCGACTCCATGAGCAAACGCCGCGTCGTCGTCACCGGCCTCGGAATCGTCTCCCCCGTCGGCATCGGCATCGCCCAGGCGTGGGACAACCTCGTCAACGGCAGGAGCGGCGTCGGCCCGATCACGAAGTTCGACCCCGCGCCTGCTCGCGACGCGCATCGCGGCCGAGGTGAAGGGCTTCGACGCCGCGCAGTGGATGCCGCCCAAGGAGGCGCGCCGCTCCGACACCTTCGTCCACTTCGGCATCGCGGCCACGAAGCTGGCGCTGGACGACGCCGGCTTCACGATCGACGAGTCGAACGCCGAGCGCACGGGCGTGATCGTGGGCTCGGGCATCGGCGGGCTGCCGATGATCGAGGACAACATCCTCGAGATGGGCGCCAAGGGGCCGCGGCGCATCTCGCCGTTCTTCGTGCCGGGCTCCATCATCAACATGGTCGCCGGCCTCATCTCCATCCAGTTCGGCGCCAAGGGGCCCGAACGTGTCGATGGTGTCGGCCTGCACGACGAGCTCGCACTGCGTGGGCGAGGCCGGGCGCATGATCGAGTACGGCGACGCCGACGTCATGATCGCCGGCGGCACCGAGGCCACGATCTGCCTGTCGGGCATGGGCGGGTTCTGCTCCATGAAGGCCCTGTCCGAGCGCAACGACGACCCGGCCACGGCCTCGCGCCCGTTCGAGCGCGACCGCGACGGCTTCGTGCTGGGCGAGGGCGCGGGCATCCTCATCCTCGAGGAGCTGCGAGCACGCGAGGAAGCGCGGCGCGCGCATCTACGCCGAGCTCGCGGGCATGGGCATGAGCGGCGACGCGGACCACATCACCGCCCCGAACATGGACGGCCCGCGCCGCGCCATGCTCGCGGCCCTCAGGAACGCCGGCATCAACGCCGACGAGGTCCAGTACCTCAACGCGCACGGCACCTCGACGCCGCTGGGCGACGCCAACGAGACGGCGGCGGTGAAGGCGGCGTTCGGCGACCACGCGAGGCGCCTGGCCGTGAATTCCACCAAGTCGATGCACGGCCACCTGCTCGGGCGCGGCCGGCGGCGTGGAGGCGCTCATCACGGTGCTCGCCATCCACCACCAGGTCTCGCCGCCGACCATCAACCTGGTGAACCCCGATCCCGCCTGCGACCTCGACTACGTGCCCAACACGGCGCGCGAGATGGCGATCGACGTCGGCCTCTCGAACTCCTTCGGGTTCGGCGGCACCAACGGGACGCTCGCGTTCCGGCGCCTGCGCTAGGCAACCCGGGGCGCGAACGGCGCGCGGCGGGAATGGCCTCCTTTCTCGTCAACGGGCGGCCCGCGCGCTCGGTCAGCGCCGCCGACCGCGGGCTCGCGTACGGCGACGGCGTCTTCCGCACCCTCGTGGCCCGCGCCGGCCGGCCGCTCAACTGGCCCGGCCACTACCGCCTGCTTTCCCGCGACTGCGCGCGCCTCGCGCTCGCGTGCCCGCCCGAGCCGCTGCTCCTCGCGGAGATCGCCCGCGTCGCCCCGGGCGAGGCGGTCGTGAAGGTGATCGTGACCCGCGGGACGGCGGGGCGGGGCTACGCCTTCGGCGATGACGCCGAGCCCACGCGCATCGTGGCGGCGTGGCCCGGCGTGCCCTCGGCCCCGGAGGCCGCGCGCGAGGGCGTGCGCGTGCGCCGCTGCGAGCTCGCCCTCGCGATCCAGCCGCGGCTCGCGGGCGTGAAGTCCCTGAACCGCCTGGAGAACGTGCTCGCCCGCGCCGAGTGGCGCGACCCCGCGATCCGCGAGGGCCTGCTCGCCGATTGCGAGGGGCGGCTCGTCGAGGCCACCTCGAGCAACGTCTTCTTCGCGCGCGGCGGCACGCTGGTCACGCCGGCCCTCACGCGCTGCGGCGTCGAGGGCGCCCAGCGCGAGCGCATCCTCGCGCTCGCGGGCGCCGAGGGCATCGACTGCGAGGTGCGCGACGCGGGGTTCGACGAGCTCGAGCGCGCCGACGAGGTCTTCCTCACCAACAGCGTGATCGGCCTCTGGCCGGTGGCCGCCCTGGGCGAGCGGCTGCTGGGCGCCGGGACCGCTCGCGCGCCGCTTCCAGCGCCTCATCGAGGAGGACGATGCGCGCGGCGCGTAGGCTCGCGCTCCTGGCCGCCTGCGCGCTCCTCGCCGCGGCCGCGTGGGGGGCGTGGTTCTGCCTGCGCCCGCTCGAGCCGCCGCGCGTGCCCTTCGACTTCACGGTGAAGACCGGCGCCAGCCTGAAGAGCGTGGCGCGCGGCCTCGCCGACGAGGGCCTGCTGCCCGAGCCGCACACCTTCTGGATCCTCGGGCGGCTCCTGGGCAAGGCCGGGGCGCTGCAGGCGGGGACCTACCGCGTGGCGGCGCCCCTCACGCCGCTCGAGCTCCTCGACAAGCTCGCCAGCGGAGACGTGCTTCCCGTCGAGATCGTCTTCGTGGAGGGCACCACCTTCCGGCAGTGGCTGGCGCAGATGAAGGCGCACCCGCACATCCGCTCGACGCTGCGCGGGCAGGTCCGAGGCCGAGGTCCGCGCGGCGCTGGGGGTGCGCGAGAGCGCGCTCGAAGGGCGCTTCTTCCCCGACACCTATCGCTTCGTGGCGGGCACGACCGACGTCGAGATCCTCAAGCGCGCCCTCGCGGAGATGGACCGGCGGCTCGCGAGGGCGTGGGAAGGGCGCGATCCGGCGCTGCCGCTCGCGACGCGCCTACGAGGCGCTCATCCTCGCCTCGATCATCGAGAAGGAGACCGGGCGCGCCGGCGAGCGGCCGGCCATCGCCTCGGTGTTCGTGAACCGCCTGCGCATGGGGATGCGCCTGCAGACCGATCCCACGGTGATCTACGGGCTGGGCGAGGCGCTTCGACGGCAACCTGCGAAAGCGCGACCTGCAGGCCGACACGCCCTGGAACACCTAGACCGCGACGGGCTGCCCCCCACGCCCATCGCCATGCCGGGCGCGGCCTCGATCGAGGCCGCGACGCAATCCCGCCGCCACCGGGTTCCTCTATTTCGTCGGCAAGGGCGACGGCTCGCACCAGTTCTCGCGTACCCTCGAGGAGCACAACCGGGCGGTGGCAAAATACCAGCTGGGAAGATCATGACGACGGCGCGATTCATCACCGTGGAGGGCATCGACGGCGCGGGCAAGTCCTCGCACCTCGAGTTCCTCGCCGTCGCGCATCCGCGCGCGCGGCGTCGAGGCCGTGCTCACCCGCGAGCCGGGCGGCACGCCCCTGGGCGAGAAGCTGCGCGGGCTCGTCCTGCACGAGCCGATGGACGGGACCACCGAGGCGCTCGTCATGTTCGCGGCGCGGCGCGAGCACCTCGTGCAGGTGATCGAGCCGGCGCTCGGGCGCGGCGCCTGGGTCGTCTCCGACCGCTTCAGCGACGCGACCTACGCCTACCAGTGCGGCGGCCGGGGCCTGGACCGCGCCGTCTTCCGCGCCCTCGAGGCGCTGGTGCACCCGGGTCGCCAGCCCGACGCGACCTTCCTCTTCGACCTCGCGCCCGAGATCGCCCTGCGAGCGCCAGCGCGCGCAGAGCCGCACGCCCGACAAGTTCGAGCGCGAGGCGGGCGAGTTCTTCCGGCGCGTGCGCGACGCCTACCTCGAGCGCGCGCGCGAGGCGCCGGCGCGCTTCCACGTGATCGACGCCTCGGGCAGCCTCGAGGAAGTGCGCGCGCGGCTCGCCGAGTCCTTCGCGAGGGCCTTCCCGTGATCGCCGCCCCCTGGCACCGCGAGGCCCTCGAGCGCCTCCTCGCGCGCCGCCCGCGGATGCCGCACGCGCTGCTCGTGTCGGGACGGACCGGCATCGGCAAGGTGGACTTCGCGCGCGAGCTCGCGCGCAGCCTGCTGTGCGAGTCGCCGATCGACCGCTTCGCCTGCGGCGAGTGCCCCTCGTGCCACTGGTTCAGCCAGTCGAACCATCCCGACTACCGCGAGATCGTCCCCGAGGCCGCGGAGGAGGGCGAGGCGCGATGCCGCCGAAGCCGACGCGGGCAAGGACTCGAAGAAGAGCCTCGTCATCAAGATCGACCAGGTGCGCCGGATCCGCGACTTCGTGGCGCTCTCGACGCACCGCGCGGGCCATCGCGCCATCGTGATCCACCCCGCCGAGGCCCTGCAGCCCGCGGCGGCCAACGCGCTGCTCAAGACGCTCGAGGAGCCGCCGCCGGCGACGGTGATCGTCCTGGTGAGCGACCGGCCCGCGCGGCTCCTGGCCACCATCCGCAGCCGCTGCGAGTCCGTCGCGCTGCGCGCGCCGGCGCGGGACGAGGCCCTCGCGTGGCTCGCCTCCGGCGGGGCGCAGGACGCCGAGGCGGCCCTCGCGCTGGCCGGCGGGGCGCCGCTGCTCGCCGCGCGACCTCGCGCAGCCCGAGGAGCGCGAGTGGCGCCGCAAGGTGGTGGCCGAGCTCTCGCGCCCCGACGGCGCCCATTCGCTTTCCTTCTCGGCCGGCATCGACCGCGCGCTCCTGGAGCGCACGATCTTCGTGATGCAGACCTGGGTGCACGACCTCCTGCGCCTGAAGAACGCCTCGGAGCCGCGCCACCACGTCGACTGCGCGCCCGCCCTGAAGGCGAAGGCGCGCCGCGCGCGGCTCGAACGCCTGCTCGCCCTCGACCGCGAGCTCCTCGAGGCGCGGCGGCTCGTCGCGCATCCGCTCAACGCGCGGCTCGCGGCCGAGCACTTGATGATGGCCTACAATCGCGCCACACTTGCGTGAGCCATGAGCGAAGCCGCCACCGACCCTGCCGTCTCGAGACCCGGAGTCTTCTCCCTCGTGATCCGCTCCAAGGCCGCGCTCTACGCGGCCTGGATTCCCCTGCTGCGCGGAGGCGGGATCTTCGTGCCGAGCACGCGCGACCACCGGCTCGGCGAGGAAGTCCTGGTGCTGCTGTCGCTTCTCGACGACGGCGTGAAGATCCCGATCCAGGGCCACGTGGCCTGGGTCAACCCGGCGCATGCGGCGAGCAACCGCCCGCAGGGCTTCGGCGTGCAGCTGCCGGACAACGAGACCTGCCGCGAGCTCAAGAAGCGCGTCGAGGGCCTGCTCGCCGGGGCGCTCCAGTCCTCCCGGCCGACGCACACGCTCTGAAGGCCCGCGCCGCCCCGGGGCGCGCGCCGGTAGAATGCGCGCCATGCTGGTCGATTCCCACTGCCACCTCGATTTCCCCGAGCTGCGCGCCGAGCTGCCGGCGCTGCTCTCGCGCATGGCCGCGAGCGGCGTCACGCACGCGCTCACCATCTCCACGACGCTCGCGGGTTTCCCCGGCGTGCTCGCCGTGGCGAGGTCGCAGCCGCAACCTGTGGTGCACCGCCGGGGTCCACCCGGACGAGCGGCGCGACGGCCGCGAGGCGAGCGTGGAGGAGCTCGTGGCGCTCGCCGCCGATCCGAAGGTCGTCGCCATCGGCGAGACGGGGCTGGACTACTTCCGCGTCGAGGGCGACACCGAGTGGCAGCGCCAGCGCTTCCGCGTCCACGTGCGCGCCGCCCTCGCCTGCGGCAAGCCGCTGGTCATCCACACGCGGGAGGCGGCGGCCGACACGCTCGCGATCCTGGAGGAGGAGGGCGCCTCGGGAGTGGGCGGCGTGATGCACTGCTTCACCGAGACGGCCGAGGTGGCCGAGGCCGCGATGCGGCTGGGCTTCCACATCTCCTTCTCGGGGATCGTCACCTTCAAGAACGCGCAGGCGCTCAAGGAAGTCGCCCGCCGCGTGCCGCTCGAGCGCATGCTCGTGGAGACGGACTCGCCGTACCTCGCGCCGGTCCCGCACCGGGGCCGCACCAACGAGCCGTCCTTCGTGCGCCACGTGGCCGAGGAGATCGCCCGGCTGAAGGACGTGCCGTTGGAGGCGGTGGCCGAGGCGACCACGCGGAACTTCTTCGCCCTGTTCCGCGGCGCGCGCGCCGCGGCCTGAAGGCGCGGCCATGTCCCCGGGCGCGGCCAACCTGCTCGCCTATTGCCGGGCGGGCTTCGAGAAGGAATGCGCGCAGGAACTCACCGCGCTCGCCGCAGGAGGCGGGCGTCGAGGGCTTCGTGAAGGCGCGCCCGGAGAGCGCCTTCGCGCTCTTCCATCCCCACGACGGCGCCGTCCGCGGCCGCCTTCGCGCGCCGCGTCGACGCCACGGCGCTGGTCTTTCCCCGCCAGGTGGTGCGCTGCGGCGCGATGCTCGCCGACCTGCCGGTGGGCGACCGGGTGTCGCCCATCGTGGCCGAGGCGGCGAGCGCTGGGATCGTCCTTTCGCGAGCTCTTCATCGAGACGCCGGACACCAACGACGGCAAGGCCCTCGCGGCGCTCGCGCGCCCGCTCGAGCCGCACCTGCGGCGCGGCCTCCTGCGCGCCGGGGTGGCGCTGGACGCCGCCGCGGCGCCCGAGCGGCTGCACGTCTTCTTCGTCGGGCGGCACCGCCTGCCATGTCGGGCTCACGCGCGTGGCATCCTCCTCGCCCTGGCCCATGGGGATCCCGCGGCTGCGCATGCCGGGCGGGGCGCCGTCGCGCTCCACGCTCAAGCTCGCCGAGGCCCTCGCGGTCTTCGTGGGCGAGGACGAGGCCCGGCAAGCGGCATGCGCGCGGGCATGACCGCGGTCGATCTCGGCGCCTCGCCGGGAGGATGGACCTGGCAGCTCGTGCGCCGCGGTCTCATGGTGGCGGCGGTGGACAACGGCCCGATGGACCCGGCGCTCCTCGAGACGCGGGCAGGTGAAGCACCGCCGCGAGGACGGCTTCCGCTTCCGTCCCCCCGAGCCGGTCGACTGGATGGTGTGCGACATGGTGGAAAGCCCGTCGCGGGTGTGCGCGCTCGCGGCGCGCTGGGTCGCCGAGGGCTGGTGCCGCGAGGCGATCTTCAACCTGAAGCTCCCGATGAAGAAGCGCTGGGAGGAAGTGGGCCGCGCGCGCGAGATCGTCGCGCAGGCGATGGCGGGGCGGCCGCACCGCTTCCGCCTGAAGCACCTCTACCACGACCGCGAGGAGGTCACGGCGTGGCTCGCCTCCGGCGCGCGTTGAGCGCGTGCTAGACTCGTCGCGACCCCCGACGGGCGAGAGGAGCCGGACCGGCATGCCGCGAATCGTCATCTCCGAGAGCATGGACGCACCCGCCGTGGCGCTGCTCGCGCGCGACTTCGACGTCGACTACCGCCCCGCGCTCTTCGAGGATGCGGCCGCGCTCGCCGCCGCGCTCGCCCCGGCCGAGGCCTGGATCGTGCGCAACCGGACGCAGGTCCGCGGCGAGCCGCTCGCCGCCGCCGCGCGCCTGAAGGTGGTGGGTCGCCTGGGCGTGGGCCTGGACAACATCGACCTCGAGGCCTGCGCCGCGCGCGCGATCGAGGTCATCCCCGCGACCGGGGCCAACGCGGAATCGGTGGCGGAGTACGTTCTCGCGATGGCGATGATCCTGCTGCGCGGCGCCGCCTACCTGTCGACGCTCGGCGGTGCTGGCGGGTCGCTGGCCGCGGCAGATGCTCTCGCAGGGCCGCGAGGTGGCCGGCAAGACCCTCGGGCTCGTGGGCTTCGGCAGCATCGGCCGCGTGACGGCGCGCAAGGCGGCCGCCATGGGCATGCGGGTCGTCGCCTTCGATCCCGCGGTGGCGGCCGACTCGCCTTCCTGGGCCGAGCACGGCGTCGCTCCGCTCGCCCTGGACGAGCTTCTCGCGCGCTCCGACGTCGTCTCGCTGCACCTGCCCGCTCACGGACGCGACGCGGGGGCTGCTGGGCGAGGCGCGCCTGGCGCGCATGAAGCCCGGCGCCATCCTCGTCAATTCCGCCCGCGGCGGCATCGTCGACGAGGCGGCGCTCGCGAAGGCCCTCGCCGCCGGTCGCCTCGGCGGGGCGGCGCTCGACGTGTTCGACCACGAGCCCCTCGCCGCCGGGAGCGTGCTGGCCGACGCCCCCAACCTCATCCTCACGCCGCACGTGGCCGGGGTCACCCTCGAGTCCAA
The DNA here is from genome assembly GCA_963824135.1 of uncultured beta proteobacterium. GTDB lineage: Bacteria > Pseudomonadota > Gammaproteobacteria > Burkholderiales > Usitatibacteraceae > FEB-7. Next base: position 72,186 of record CAWGOH010000012.1, read on the forward strand.
CGAGCGGGTGAGCGCGATCATCGCCGGGCGCGTGTCGGCCTTCCTCGGCGGGCCGAACCTGGCTGGAAGCTAGCGGCGCCAGACCTGCAGGAGGTTGTTGTAGGCGTCGGTCCAGAGGCGCCAGTCGGGCTGCGGCGCCACGGGCTCGGTGGCGGTGACGATCTCCGGGCGAAGGATGAAGGGCTTCCAGCTCGTGAGCAGCACCCAGTCGCTCGTCGTGGAGCCGTCGTCGCTCGTCTCGTGGACGAAGGCGTACTCCAGCCCGTGGCGCTCGGCGATGGCGAGGAGCACCGGCTTCAGGTCCAGGAAGCGGTTCGAGACGTGGAAGGCGATGACGCCCTGCGGCTTCATGTGGCGCAGGTAGGCGCCGACGGCCTCCACCGTGATGAGGTGCACCGGGATGGAGTCGCCCGAGAAGGCGTCCACCGCCAGGACGTCGAACCCCTGGACGGGCTCGCGCTCGAGGCTGAGGCGCGCGTCGCCCAGCGCGATCTCGATCTTCGCCGGGCTGTCGCCCAGGTAGGTGAACTGCTCGCGCGCGATGCGCGGGACGGCCGGGTTGATGTCGTAGAACCGGTAGGTGTCGTCGGCGTCGCCGTAGGTGGCGAGCGTGCCCGTGCCCAGCCCGATCACGCCCACCTTGATCGGCCGGCCCTCGTGGGCGAGGATCGCCATGCCGATTCCCGAGCTCGTCTTGTAGTAGGTGGTGGCGGCGCGCCGGTACTTCTCGCTCATCCACTGCTCGCCGTGCAGGATGGCCCCGTGCACGAGCGAGCGGTAGCGCGTCTCGGGGTCGTCGTCGCGCGCGAGCAGCTCCTTCACGCGCAGCACGCCGTAGAAGTTGCGCTCGACGAGGACGGTGTCCTCGGTGAGGTGCTCGACGCGCCAGGCGAGGGCGCCCGCCGTGAAGACGGCGACCGCCGCGAACATCGCCGATGATGGGCTTGGGCCGGTCGAGGTTGAGGTAGAGCGCGAGCATGGCCACGACCACGAGCGCGATCTCGAGCTCCAGGTAGCCCGGCAGCGTGAGGGGAGCCACGATCCCCACGAGGACGCCGCCCACCACGCCGCCCAGCGAGACCACCAGGTAGAAGAGCGTGAGGTGCCTCGGCCCCGGGCGCAGGCGCGCGAGCTCGCCGTGGCAGAACATGCACACGACGTAGAGGCCGACGGCGAACACGCCGACCTGCCACGCGAGCTCGAACTGCAGGCGCTTGTCCGCGAGGAACCACGCCATGACGCACAGGATCCAGACGAGGAACCCGAGGTAGGCGTCGCGCCGGTACCAGCGCGTCCCCTCGAAGCACAGGATGAAGGTGAGGAGGTAGATCGCGAGCGGGATCACCCACAGCAGCGGGATCGAGGAGACGTTCTGCGTGAGGTGGTTCGAGACCGCCAGGAGCGTCACCGAGCCCATCGCGGCGAGCGCCAGCCACACGACGAGCGTGCGGGGCGAGGGCCGGGGCTCGGCGGCCTCCTCGGCGCTCGGCGCGGCGCGGGCGAGCGGCGGCAGGTCCCGGCTTCGCCAGGCGAGCCCGGCGCACACCGCCACGAACAGCACGTAGCCGCCGGACCAGGCCCACGATTGCTGCGGGCTCGCGAGCCACGGCTCGAAGAGGAAGGGGTAGCCCAGGAGCGCCAGCATCGAGGCGAGGTTGGACAGCGCGAAGAGCCGGTAGGGGCTCGAACCCGGGAACTCGCGCGCGAACCAGGCCTGGATGAGCGGGCTCGTCGAGGACAGCAGGAAGTAGGGCAGCCCGATGGTCGCGAAGAGCAGCAGGAGGATGCGCGCGACCGGGTTCTCGTCGCCGGCGGGCTTCCAGCCCTCCGCCGGGCAGGATCGGCAGGAAGACGAGGCTCGCCACGAGCAGCGCCGATGTGGATCCAGTTCTGGCGCGGGGAGTCCACGCGGCTCGTGATCCAGTGCGAGTAGGCGTAGCCCAGCAGCAGCACGAACTGGAAGAAGACCATGCAGGTGGTCCAGACGACGGCCGCGCCCCCGAACCAGGGAAGGATCTGCTTGGCGAGGACGGGCTGGACCAGGAAGAGCAGGAAGGCGCTCAGGAAGATCGTGGCGGCGTGAAGCAACATCGCGCGTTTCTGCTCTTTTTCGGACGGCGTGGAGTGCCGCGAATGGTAGCACGCGACCCGAGGGCGGCCGGGCGCCGGCCGTTGCTATACTCGACCGCGATGATTGCCCGATTCGTGCGCCTGGCGCTCCCGGCGGAACTCGCGGCCTGGGCCGCGCTCGGGGCCTGGCTCGGCGCGGGCGCGCCTGCGATCGCGGTGGGCGCCGTTGCCGGCGGCCGCGGCGATCCGCCTCGCCATCGTCTGCACGACCTTCGGGCTTTCCTGGTTCGCGCGCTCGCCGCGCGCGTCCGGCGAGCGCATCGGCCCGGCGGCCACGGTCTCGCCTGGTCGCCGTCGAGTGGCGGGCGATGCTCGCCAACAACTTCGTCTGGCTTCCCTTCGAGAACGCCGTCCTGCGCCGCGACCCGCCGCTCGCGCCGCAGGCGAGCGTCCCGGTGATCCTGGTCCACGGCTACCTCTCGAACCGGGGAACGCTCTGCCGCCTCGCGCGCGCGCTGGACGAGGCGGGCGCGGGCCCGGTCTTCGTGCCCAGCCTGCCGGCGGTCCTCGCCCCGATCGAGACCTTCGCGACGCACCTCGAGCGCGTCGTGCGCGAGGTGACCGAGGCCACCGGGCAGGGGCGCGCCATCCTCGTGTGCCACAGCATGGGCGGGCTCATCGCGCGCACCTACCTGCGCGAGCCACGGCGCCGGACGGGTCGCGGGGATCGTCACGCTGGGAAGCCCGCACCATGGCAGCGTGCTCGCGGCGCTGGGCTCCGGCGAGAACGGCCGCCAGATGCGTCCGGGCAGCGAGTTCCTGCGCGGCTCTCGAGGAAGCCGAGATTGCGGCGCAGCCGGCCGTTCCCGCGCTGTCCGTCTACACCGTCCACGACAACCTGGTCGCCCCGCAGGACTCCAGCCGCCTCGCCTGGGCGCGCAACGTGCGAATCGCGGGCGTGGGGCACCTCGCCATGCTGCTGGACGGGCGCGTGCACCGCGCCGTGGCCGAGGAGATCGCGCGCCTTCGCGCCGGCCGCGGCCGCCTAGAGCAGGGCGAGGACTTCCTCGGCGTGGTTGGCCACGTCGGGCCGGTCGATCACGTGCGCGATGCGGCCCTTCTCGTCGATGATGAAGGTCACGCGGTCGGCGACGCCCAGGAGCGCCTTGGCGGCCGAGAGCAGCCCGCCGCCGCCGATCGTGCCGTAGGCGCGGCCCACGACGCCGTCCTCGTCGGCGAGCAGCGGGAAGTTGAGCCCGTGCTTCTCTCGTGAACTTGCGGTGCGAGGCCTCGTCCTGGGTGGACACGCCCAGGATGGCCGCGCCCTTGCGCGGCGATCTCGGCGTTGTGGTCGCGCAGCGAGCACGCCTGCTTCGTGCAGCCGGGCGTGTCGTCCATGGGGTAGAAGTACATCACGAGCTTGCGGCCCGCGGAAGTCCTTCAGGCGACACGGGCGTGCCGTCGGTGGCCGTGCCCGAGAAGTCGGGCGCCGGATCGCCGGCCCTGGGCATGGCGCCCATGGCTACCAGTGGATGCCCTGGGTGATCTGCGCGAAGGCGAGCTGCTCGGGCGAGAGCTCGACCTCCTTCGCGCCTTCCTTCCTGCCCTGGGCCGCCGTCGAGTCGGGGAACATCCGGAAGGCGGTGTTGAGGATGATCTGCGTGGCCTTCGGGGCGACGCGCGTGCAGCAGCGCGCCGAAGACGCCCAGGCGCGTGGCGATGCGCACCGGCTTGTAGACGATCGCCTCCACCACGAGGTCGGCGGCCTGCTCCGGCGTGAGCGTCGGCACGTGGTTGTAGAGCTTGGTGGGCGCGATCATCGGCGTCTTCACCAGCGGCATGTTGATGGTGGTGAAGGCGATGTTGTTGTCCGAGAACTCGCTCGCGGCGCACCCGGTGAAGGAATCGAGCGCCGCCTTGGAGGCCACGTAGGCGGAGAAGCGCGGGGCCTGGGTGAGCACGCCGATCGAGGAGATGTTGATGATGTGGCCGTGCCGGTGCTTCATCATCGCCGGCAGGAACCCCATGATGAGGCGAAGGCTCCCGAAGTAGTTGAGCTGCATCGTGCGCTCGAAGTCGTGGAACCGGTCGAAGGAGGAGGCGATTCCCCGGCGGATGGAGCGCCCGGCGTTGTTCACCAGGAAGTCGCAGCGGCCGAACTCCTTCAGCACCGTGGCCACCAGCTTGTCGCAGTCGGCGAGCTCCGCGAGGTCGCAGGAGACGAAGCGCCCCTTGCCGCCCAGCGCCTTGATGCGCGCCATCACCGGCGCGGCCTTCTGCGGGTCGCGCGCCACGACCACCACCTGGGCGCCGGCCTCGGCCATCTTGTAGGCGGTCGCCTCGCCGATGCCGGAGGTGCCGCCCGTGATCACGATCACCTTGCCCTTCACCTTGCCCGGCGAGCGAGCGGTCGATGAAGAGGTCGGGGTCGAGGTGGCGCTCCCAGTAGTCCCACAGGCGCCAGGCGTAGTCCTCGAGGGGCGGGACCGCGATGCCCGAGCCCTTGAGCGCCTTGGCGCAGTCGCGGTTGTCGAAGCGCGTGGGGTAGTTGACGAACTTGAACATGTCCTTCGGGATGCCCAGGTCCGCCAGGAGCTGCTTCTGGATCCGCCGCACCGGCGCGAGCGACATCGCCGAGTCGACCACGAAGTCCGGGATGAACCCGAACATCTTCGCGTTGAGCCGCATCGTCATCTGCGGGGCATGGGCGGCCTTGGCGAAGAGGTTCAGGATCTCGCCGACGCGCCGCGGCTCCGGGTCCGTGAGGTGGAAGCAGCCGCCGTCCAGGCCCTTCCTGTGGGCGATGTGGTCCATCGCGTCCACGACGAAGTCGACCGGCACGAGGTTGATGCGCCCGCCCTCGATGCCCACGGTGGGCATCCACTGCGGCAGGGCCTTGCGCATCTTCTGGATGAGCTTGAAGAAGTAGTAGGGACCGTCGATCTTGTCGATCTCGCCGGTCTTCGAGTGCCCGACCACGATCGCCGGCCGGTAGATGCGCCAGGGCCGCTTGCACTCCTTGCGCACGATGCCCTCGGAGTCGTGCTTGGTGCGGAAGTAGGGGTGGTCCAGCTCCTCGGCCTCGTCGAACATGTCCTCGCGGAAGACGCCGTCGTAGAGGCCCGCGGCGGCGATCGAGCTCACGTGGTGGAAGCAGCCGGCGTGCACCGCCTCGGCGAAGCGCACGGCGTTCCGCGTGCCGTCGATGTTGGCCTTCTCCTGGCTTTCGGCGTCGGCGGAGAGGTCGTAGACGGCCGCGAGGTGGAAGACGTGGTCCACCTTGCCCTTGAGCTTCGCCAGGTCGGCGGCCGACACCCCGAGCCTGGGCTTCTCGAGGTCGCCCACCACCGCGACGACGCGGCCCGCCCGGCTTCCCCAGCGCGCGCGCATCGCGTCGAGCTTCTTCACCGAGCCGCGGCGGACCAGGACGTGGATCGTTCCCTCGCGCTCGAGGAGCCGGTCGATGAGGAAGCGGCCGATGAAGCCTGTGCCGCCGGTCACGAAGTAGGACATGGCATTCTCCTCGGTAGGGCGCGGGGATCCGGGGCGAATGATACACGCGCCCCCGTGCGCAGCCCCTTGCCGCCCGGGCGATTTTTAGTGTGCCTCCTCTAATCCTTTCGCCTAGCGTGGAGGCTGATGCAAAGGGCGTTTTCGCCCCGCGCGCCGCCCCGGGCCCGGCATGGGCCCCACGGCAACCAACGACCGACGAAAGGACGAACAATGGCCCGCACCACCACCACCCGCACTCGCACCACCCGCACGCGCAAGGCCGGCACGGCCGGGATCACGCCCGCCCGCGCCGTCCGCACCATCCGCGCTTCCGCGCAGAAGGCCCTCGAGGCCGGCATGCAGGCCGCCACGGGCGTCCGGAAGTCGGCCACCGGCGCCTTCGACGCGCTCGTGAAGCAGGGAGCCGCGCTGGAGGCCCGCAGCCGCCGCGCCGCGATCGCCAAGGCCGGGAAGGCCCGCGATGTGGCCTGCGCCCGCGCCGAGGAGGCCCGGACGAAGACCGTCGCGGCCGTCTCCCACCTCGAGAGGGTATTCGAGCAGCGCGTCTCCAAGGCCATCTCCGCGCTGGGCGTGCCGACCACGAAGGACGTGAAGGCCCTTTCGCGCCAGGTGGCCCAGCTCCAGGCGAGCGTCGAGCGCCTGAGCCGCTCCCGCGCGCGCGCCGCACGCTGAAGTCATGACGCGCGGCCGGGCGCGGGCCAGGGCCGCCGCGCCCAGGGCGAAGCCCTGCATGGGGCTCGCCCTGGCCGGGGGGGGGCCTTTCGGCGCCATCTACGAGATCGGCGCGCTGATGGCCATCGAGGAGGCCCTCGAGGGGGTCCAGCTCAACGAGATGGACGTCTACGTCGGGGTGAGCGCGGGCAGCTTCCTCGCCGCCGCGCTCGCCAACGGCATCCCGATCTCCGAGATCTACGGCATCTTCATCGAGGGCGAGGAGGCCGAAGGCGCGCTGACGCCGGGAGTGTTCATGCGCCCGGCGTTCCGCGAGTACGTCGCGCGGGCGCGAAGCGTCCCGCCCCTGCTCGCCCGCTCGCTCGTGCAGTACTTCCGGCAGCCGTTTTCCCGGGGGGCGCTGGAGTCCTTCGCCGCCCTGGGCCGCGCGATCCCCACCGGCGTCTTCGACAACGAGACGATCCACAATTACCTCCAGGCCGTCTTCACCCAGCCGGGACGGACGAACGAGTTCGGCAAGCTGCGGCGCAAGCTCTACCTCGTGGCCACCGACCTCGACACGGGCGAGAGCGTGAGCTTCGGCCGCCCGGGCCACGACCAGGTGCCGATCTCGCAGGCCGTGCAGGCGAGCGCCGCGTTGCCCGGGCTGTTCCCGCCGGTGGAGATCGACGGGCATTCCTTCGTGGACGGCGCCCTCAAGAAGACGCTGCACACCTCGGAGGCCCTGGACGACGGCGCCAGGCTGGTCCTGTGCGTGAACCCGCTCGTCCCCTACGACGCGGGCCTCGCGGCGGAAAAGGGCACGGGCCGCCACCGCCGGCTCGTGGAGGGCGGGCTCCCGGTGGTGCTGTCGCAGACCTTCCGCGCCATCATCCATTCGCGCATGGCGGTCGGGCTCTCGAAGTATCGCGCCCTCTACCCCGACGCGGACGTGATCCTGTTCGAGCCGGACGCCGACGACAGCGAGATCTTCTTCACCAACATCTTCAGCTACTCGACCCGGGTCCGCCTGTGCGAGCATGCCTACGAACGCACCCGCAGGGACCTGCTGCGGCGCCGCCACGAGCTCGAGCCCGCCCTCGCACGCCACGGCGTCAGGCTGCTGGTGGACGTCCTGCGCGACCCGGGCCGGCGGATCAGCCGCTCGCCGAGGCACCGCCCCGGAGCCCTGGCGCCGTGGCAGCTGCCCGAGACGGCCGCGGACCTGCGCGAGACGCTCGTGGAACTGCGCCGCTGGCTGGCCGCCAAGGACCGCGCCCCGGCGTGATAACCTTGCCGGCCATGGCGAAAGCTCCCGCCGGCCGGCCCCCCCTCGACGGCAACGCGGTGCGCACCCAGCGCACGCGGGAGCGCATCCTCGCCGTGAGCCTCGAGCTCTTCAACGCCCGCGGCGAGGCGCACGTGACCACCGGGATGATCGCCGACGAGCTCGAGATGAGCCCCGGCAACCTGTACTACCACTTCCGCAACAAGGACCAGATCGTCGAGCGGCTGTTCGACCGCTTCGAGGAGCGCATCTCCATCGCCCCGCCCGGGGCCGGGAGCGACGCCGGGGCCATCGAGGACCTGTGGCTCTACCTGCACCTCATGTTCGAGGCCATCTGGGACTACCGCTTCCTCTACCGCAACCTCGACGACATCGTCGGCCGCAACCGCCGGCTGCGCGAGCACTTCAACCGGATCGTCGAGGCGAAGATCGCGGCCGTCGAGGGGCTGTGCCGGTCCCTGGCGCGCACGGGCCTGCTCACGGCCACGCCGAGCGAGATCCGGGCCCTGGCGCTCAACGTGCTGGTCGTGGCCACCTACTGGCTCAATTTCCAGGCCGTGAGGGGCGCGGGCGGGGGCGACCCCGGGGACTCCGGCAACGGCGCCTTCCAGGTGATGTCGCTCGTGGCGCCGTATCTCGCCGGGGAGGCGAGGCGGCATTTCGAGCGCCTGGGGCGCGAATACCTGCAATAGCGAGGAGGAGACGTCGATGGCCAAGGCGAAGTGGAAGCCGTTCCCGCATCCCGACAAGGCGTACGTCTACGCGGGCGAGGCGTTGAAGAAGAACTGGGAGCGGCTCCACCGGGGCGATTGCGAGCCCTGGCCGAAGGATTCCCGGGTCCAGGAGGCGTGGCGCGCCTATCACCGCGGCGACTTCGCCGAGGCCGTCGCCCTGGGGCTGGAGTCGGGCGGGGCCGGGATCACCGTCGCCAACAAGGCGCGGTCCATCTACGCCAACGGGGTCGAGGCGAAGGCGGAGCGGCGGATGGAGCTCTTCCAGGAATCGATGGAGCAGGCCGAGGAGCAGAATCGCGGCGGAGCCGAGGAACCCGAACGCCCACTACCAGTTCGCCTACGCCGCGGGACGCTACAGCCAGGGCATCTCGGTGGCGAAGGCCCTGGCCCAGGGGCTGGGAGGGCGCATCCGCGCCGCGCTCGAGGCCACGCTCAAGCTCGCCCCGAAGCATGCCGAGGCCCATATCGCGATGGGCACCTACCACGCCGAGATCATCGACAAGGTGGGCGCGCTGGTGGGCGGGACTGACCTACGGGGCGAAGAAGGAGGCCGGCGAGGAGCATTTCCGGAAGGCGCTCAAGCTCATGCCCGACTCGGCCATCGCCCACGTCGAGTTCGCGAACGGCCTGGTGATGATGCACGGAAAGAAGGCGGTCGCGGACGCGTCGGCCCTGTACATGAAGGCCGCGGCCTTCGAGCCTCGCGATGCCATGGAACGACTGGACGTCGAGGCCGCCCGGGCGGAGCTCGATTGATCAGGCGCGTCCGCGAGCGTTGTTGCACGACGGCGACGCAGAGCGGAGAAAGCGCGTTTTCAGAGTGAAAATCCATTGACAAATCGTTTTTGAAGTGTGCATTCTCTCGCCTGTCACGCTCTTACGGAGCGAGATCAGCTGAATCAAACGTCACCATCTGATTGGAGGATTTCCGAATGGCAGCGAAGAAAGCCAAGAAACCTGCGGCTAAGAAGCCGGCGGCCAAGAAGCCCGCCGCGAAGAAGCCGGCCGCCAAGAAGGCCGCCGCGAAGAAACCGGCCGCCAAGAAGGCAGCTCCGAAGAAGGCGACCGCCAAGCGCAAGCCCAACGCCGCCTTCATGAAGCCCCTCACGCCGAGCGCCGCGCTCGCCGCCGTGATCGGCTCCGCCGCCCAGCCCCGCACCGAAGTGACCAGCAAGCTGTGGGCCTACATCAAGAAGAACGGCCTGCAGGACAAGGTCAACCGCCGCAACATCAACGCGGACGACAAGCTGCGCGAAGTCTTCGGCGGCAAGAAGACCGTCTCGATGTTCGAGATGACCAAGCTGGTTTCCAAGCACCTGAAGTGATTCCGGCGGTGCCGGCGCAAGCCGGCCCGGCGATCCGATTGAAACGGGCCGGCTTTCGCCGGCCCGCTTCATTTCCGGCGCCCGCCGCGCGGGTCAGCGCATGAAGCCGAGGTTCGGCGTGGCGAACCGGGGCAGGTTCGGGAAGACGGTGGCGAGCTCGCCGGGCCCCACGCCGAACCAGGTGGCGAGGGTGGCGGAATACTGGTCCACCGACGTGGTGGGGATCCAGAGCCCGCCGCCGCCGGTGTCGTCCGGCCCGCCGCTCACGAGGGTCGGGAAGGTCCCGTAGATCCCGCCGCCGCGCACCGCGCCCCCCGCCACGAGGTGGTGGTTGCCCCAGGCGTGGTCCGATCCGCGCCCGTTCGACGGGAAGGTGCGGTTGAAGTCCGAGGCGGTGAAGCTCGTGACGAGGTCGGCGCAATCGAGCTCCACCGTCGCCTCGTGCAGGGCCGCCATCGCGTCGCTCACCTCGGCGAGGAGCTCCGCCTGGCGTCCGGGCTGCTCGTCGCCGTGGGTGTCGAAGCCCCCGAGGGAAGCGAAGAAGACCTGGCGCTTCAGGCCCAGGGCCTGGCGCACGCTGACGAGCCGGGCGATCATCTCCATCTGGTTGCCCAGCCCGGAATCGGGAAACACCGTGGCGAACGGCGGCACCGCGGCGAGGGCGGTGGCGAGGATCTGCTGGTTGTGGATCGCGCGCTCGATCACGTCGTTCCAGGCGCCCTCGAAGAGGTTGACGGACGGCATGGCCAGCAGCTCGGTGATGCCCCTCGAGAGCGGGTCGGTCGCCGCCGTCGCCCTTGTAGAAGTCGAAGCCCAGCAGGTTCCCCGGCGAGACCTTGAAGGACGAGCCGGTCGCGCCGACCCCGAACAGGTTGTTGCCCGACACCGAGATGAGCGTCGAGCTGGCGTTGGCGCCGTTGCCGGCCCGCACCAGGTCTCCCAGCCGCCCGCCCCACCCCGAGCGCGGCGCGCCGTCGGAAATGGAGCTCTGCCACTGCGCCTGCTGGTCGCTGTGGGAATAGAGGTCGGGAGGAATGGGGACCGAGCGCGCCCGGAACTGTTCGCGCGTCGTGGGCGCCCGCAGCGGCCCCGCATTGGCCACGATCGCGGCCCGGCCCTGGTTGAACAGGCCCTGGAAGCGCGCCATGGACGGGTGCAGGCCGAAGGTGCGCCCGGGCGTGTTCGAGACGGACAGCGGCAGGAGGCTGCCCGCATCCAGCGCGAGGGCCGGCGTGCGCCCCGTGGCGTACTGCAGGTACTCCGAGGCGCCCGTGGGAACGACCATGTTGTTGCCGTCGTTGCCCCCGAAAAGGAAGATGCACACCAGCGCGCGGTAGTCCTCCCCGGCCGCCTTGGGCCGCGCCGTCGCGAGGCTCGCGGCGGCCGCGGTGCGCTGCAGGTCGCCCCAGGCGCCGGCGCCGGCCGTGGCCGCGCAGGCGGCCGCGAGCCGCTTCAGGAACTGGCGTCGATTCGTCATGTCCGGTCTCCGCGTCATTTCTGGATCGTGAACTCGGGGGAAAGGGCGACCATCAGCAGCGCCGCCTTCGCCCGGTCGGCAATGGCCGCGGCATCGCCCGTCTTGGGCAGGGCAAGGCCGCCGACGACGCCGACGATCGCGTTTCGCGTCGCCGCCGACATGGCGCCGTTCATGAACAGGACGTTCAGCCGGTCCACGAGGGCGGGCGGGTCCGAGGCCAGGTCGTTCAGCTCCGTGAGGTCCATCGTGAGCCGCGTCTCGTCCTTGCCGTAGTAGCCCCTGCGCACCAGGTTCGCGAAGAAGTTGAGGCCGCCCACCATGCTCGTCTCGGTGGTGATCTGGAACTCCGGCGCGACGAGGCCGGCGGCCGCGAGCGCCCCGGGATGGCGGTAGTTGGGCGAGAAGAAGTTGAACACGCTGGGCGCGAGGAGCGGGCTCTGGCCCAGCCCTTCGTCGGCGCTGTCGAGGCCGCCGATCCTGTTGCGCCCGCTCGGTGCTCGTGGCCTTGAAGGCGCGCAGGAAGTTCGCGAACCGGATGACGGGCTCGCGCTGCTTGCCCCAGCCGGGCTCGGCGGTGCGGGCGAGGTCGCGCGCCTCGGGGTCGAGGAGCACGGCCCGGACCACGGCGCGCAGGTCGCCGCGGACTCCCTGGCCGTTGTTGGCGAACGCGCCCGCCACCCGCGCGACGTAGGCCGGGCTCGGGTTCGAGGTCACGAAGCGCTGGATGAGCTGCCGGCCGATGAAGGGCCCGACGTTGGGGTGGTTGAAGAGCGCGTCGAGCGCGTCCTTCATGTCCTTGCGGGCGCCCTGGCCGGGCGGCAGGGTGATGCCGTCGAAGAGGGTCTTGGCGCCGGTGTCGTGCCACATCTCCCAGGGCAGGAGCGGCTCGAGCCAGTTCTCCTTGGCCGGGTCGAACACGCCGGGCTTGCTCGTGTCGTTGCCCGCGAAGTTCCAGCCGGTGAATGCCGCCGCGAGCGCCTTCACCACCGACTCGTCGTAGGCCGGCACGGGCTGGCCCTGGCCGTCGAGGATCCGGGTGCCGTCGGGATTGAGGCGGTACAGGCCGATCGAGAAGAGCTGCATCACCTCGCGCGCGTAGTTCTCGTTGGGGTGGGTGCCGCGGGCGGGGTCGGCCTTCTTGCTGCCGATCATGTTGAGGTAGTAGCCCATGGCCGGGTGCAGCGTGACTTCCTCCAGGAGCTGGCGGTAGTTGCCGAAGGCGTTGCGGTTGAGCATGTCCATGTAGGACGCGAGGGCGTAGGTGTCGAGGTCCGGCGCGACGTTGGAGATCACGAAGATCTCGGAGAGCGCGAAGGACATGCGGGCGCGCAGCTGCCCCGGCTCGGTGAGCCACTGCTGCCAGATGGCCTCGTAGGCCCGCTCCTCGTAGGCCTTCTCGCCGGCCGCCTTGCGCTCGTTCACGTACTGCACGTGCGAGGCGGCGACCTGGGAGAACTGCGAGTCGAGCCAGCTCGCGTAGCCCTGGGACTTCAGCGCGTCGACCTCCTCCCTGCCGCGCATCCCGAAGGTGGCCTGGGTGAGGAAGCGCGCCGCGTCGCGGGTCTGGGCATCCACGACGGCGGCCGGGCCGGCCACGTAGATCGCCACGGGCGCGGAGGCCGTAGAGGCGCCCCGGTCGTCGGTCGCCACGGCGCTGATGCTCCAGGCGCCCGGCGAGGCCTGCGTCCAGGTCGCGCTCCAGGGAGGCGCGATCGCCTCGCCCACCTTGGCGTCGTTCGCGAAGAACTCCACCCGCGCCACGCTGCCGTCGGGGTCGGAAGCGTTCGCCGAGAGCGCGACGGTCGCGCCCTGCGCGAACCAGGCGCTGCCGGCGGGGGCCGTGAGCGAGACCTTCGGAGACTTGTTGGCCGCCGGGGGCGCGCCGTCCTTCGTCACTTCGAACCGGGCCGTCGCCAGGGCCCTCGCGCCGCGGTCGTCCGTGGCCTGCGCCGAGAAGTGGTGCTTGCCCTCGGGCAGGCCCGCGACCTGCATGCGGTAGGGAGGGGCGGCAACCTCGCCGATCTTCTCCGAGCGCAGGAAGAACGAGACCTTCGCCACCGTCCCGTCGGCATCGGTCGCGGATGCCTCCAGCGTGAGCGAGGCCGGGGCGGGCGCCGGCTGGGCGCCGACCAGGGAGAGGCCCACCTTCGGCGGCTGGTTGGGGACGCGGGTGCCGAAGGGCTGGCGGGTGAGGGTCCGCGATTTCGTGTGGCCGTGGATCGTTCCCGTGAACTTCACCGCGTCCCCCTCGAACACGAGCGTCGCGGTGCCCACCACGGCGGGCTTCGTGTCCGCGGCCACGAACGGGCGGTCGTACGGCGTGCCGGTCGTCGTGTAGAGCGTGGCCGTGAAGGTGTTGCCCTCGAACGTGCCGCCGGGCATCACGACCCACAGGGGCTTCTCGTCGAGGTCGTACGTGTACCAGACGCCGAAGATGTTGTCGCCGTGCTGGTGCAGGCCCACGCCCCAGCCGGATTCCTCCGCGTTCCACCAGAGATCGCCGAGGTCGTGGGGCGCGTTGGCCGGGGCGCTTCCGAAGCCCTGGCGCTTCACCGACTTGCTGATCGTCCTGCCGAATAGCGTGTAGGTGACCGTCGCGTTCGTGTCGTCCGGCGCGAAGTCGATCCGCGCGTTGCCGATGTGCGCCACGCGCACGCGGCTCCACCGGAAGTCCGGATCGCGGTACGACGGCCCGTTGGCGGTGTGCACGTCGCCGGAGAAGGAGCGGCCGTCGGCGGAGGCGACGCCGTTCGACATGGTCGCCCACAGGGGCTTCCCCGACTCGTCGTAGACGTACCAGATGGCGAACACCTTGTCGTCGTGGTGGGCGACGGTGAGGCCCCATCCGGACTCGTCGGAGTTCCACCAGATGTCGGTGAAGTTGGCGGCGCGCGCGGGAAAGGCGAGGGCGGCGAGCAGGGCCGCGCAGGGCACCATCGTCCGCAGCGATTGCCGCGCGAGTCGCCACCACGCGCGGATCGTGACCGAGGCAAGCACGTTGTTCCTCCCGGGAATTCGCAAGTTGTCGTCGGTGCAGGGCAACTTTGATGCCATGTTCGCAACGCCCTGATTTCAAAACACTCAGGGCGCCGGACTGGCGGGGGAATGTCGCCCGCCGGCAACAGCGGGAAGCGGTGCTGCGGGGAAGGAAGCGGGCCTAGAGGCCGCGGAAGCGCTTGGGGATTGCCGCGGCGGGGGACGCCTGCGCCGGGGCCGGCTCGCGCCTGGACGCGCCCGCGCGACCGCGCGCCTTGCGCGGCTTGCGCTTGGCTGCGGGCGGCGCCGGGGCGGCCTCGTCCTCGTCCCAGGGGGACATGAGGGTGAGCCACATGAGCTTCTCGTACTCGTCGGCGAACCGCGCGACGATGCGGTCGGGGTCGGGCACGAGGCCGGCGTCGGCGATCAGGCCGAACTGGATGCGGCCGTTGTAGGAGAGGATGGACACGCCCATGCCGATCCCGCCCGACTGGGGCACCCAGAAGTCGAGCTCCTCGATGCGCCGGCCCCCGAAGTAGATCGGGTGCGGCGGCCCGGGAACGTTGGTCATCACGGCGGAGGCGTTCTGCGCGAGGAGCGTCGTGACCTGGTCCTGCAGGATCTTGGGTCCGTGCCCGACCACGTGCAGGAGCCCCAGCGCGATGATCGGCTGGTAGGACCCCTTGAGTTCCTGCATGTGCCGCCGGACCTCGTGCAGGCGCTCGAGGGGATTGTCGATGCCGATCGGCAGGTCGAGGAAGACGAGCCCGAACTGGTTGCCGAGCTCGTTGCCGCGGCCCTGGGGCCGCAGGTTGACCGGGACGATGGCGCGGATGCCCAGGCCGTCGACCGCGTCGCCCTTGGCCTGGAGGTAGTCGCGCAGCGCCCCCGTGGCCATCGCGAGCAGGACGTCGTTGATGGAGCAGCCGAGCGCCTTGCCCATCACCTTCACGTCCTCGAGCGGCAAGGGGGCCGCCCAGGCCACGCGCTTCTTCACCCCGAGGCGCCCCTTGAAGCGCGTGCGGGAGTCGCTGCCCATCAGCGCGATGCGCGCGAGCTCGCCGGCGAAGTCCATGCCCTTGCGCGTCACGCCCTCGATCGCCTCCTGCGCGAGCGCCGGGTTGGCGGCGATCTCCCTGCCCTGGTCGAGGAGGCTGCGCCCCATCCGGGTCGCGCCCTCGAGGGCGCCGGTGACGGGCTTGAGGATCTGCGACCAGAACTCCTCGTCGGCGCCGGCGGCCGGCTCGAAGCGCTGCGCGCGCAGGGCGAGGCTTGCGCGCGGCGGACTTCTCCGTCATCGACAGCATCACCTGGACGAGCGCGATCCCGTCGGCGTAGCAGTGGTGGATGCGCATCACCAGGGCGCTGCCGCCGTCGTAGTTGTCCACCAGGTGGAACTGCCAGAGCGGCTTGGTCGAAGTCGAGGGGCGTGGAGGCGAGGTCGCTCACGTAGGCCTGCAGCTCGGCCTTGCCGGCCTTGCCGGGCAGGGCGACCCGGTGCACGTGCGAGTCGATGTCGAAGTCGGCGTCGTCCTCCCACCAGGCGCCGGTGGGGTCCTGCACCGCCTTCTGCCGGAAGCGCCGGTAGGCGAGGAAGCGCCGCTCGAGCGTGCGCTTGAGCCTCGCGAGCTCGAGGCGGCCCTCGAACATGAGCACGCCCACGATGACCATGAGGTTGGTGGGCAGGTCCATGCGCAGCCACGCGGTGTCCACGCCGGATATGCGTTCCCTGCGGACCACGGGCATCGGGGGCTTTCTCCTGTCCTGTCGTCCCGCGACCGCGTCGTTGCGGCGGGCGGGCGGTTTCGGCTAACTTTAGCACCAACCCCGGCAGCCGGCATGGGAAGAGGAGAACCCGGATGTCGGATGCGAAGAAGAAGTTCGAGGCGGCGGCCGCGGCGGTCCTGAAGGCGAAGAAGGACCCCGGCAACGACCTCAAGCTGAAGCTGTACGCGCACTACAAGCAGGCCACCGAGGGCGACGTGAAGGGCGACAAGCCCGGCTTCACGGACTTCGTGAACCGGGCCAAGTACGAGGCCTGGGCCAAGCTCAAGGGAATGGGCGCCGACGACGCGATGAAGGCCTACGTGAAGCTCGTCGAGCGCGTGACGCGGGAATAAAAAAAGGCCCGCGAATGCTGCGGGCCTTGAACATCCTTCGGTCCCCGGCAGGCGCCGGGGCGCGGACAAGGATGGAGGAGGAGCGGTCGTGCGGGGAGGGCGCGAGCCCTCCTCGCGTCATTTCGCGGTGCGGCGCGCTGCCTTCTTCTTCGGCGGCGCGCCTTGCGCGCGGGCGCCTTGCGGGCGCGCTTGGCGGCGCCGCCCATCAGGGCGCGCACGCTCTCGTTCAGGTCGGCGACCTGGCGGGCGAGCTCGTCGACGTCCTTGCTCGTGAGCACGCCGAGGCGGTTGAGCGAGCGCGACACGCGGTCCTCGAACACCTGCTCGAGCTTGTCCCACTTGCCCTGCGCGGTGCTCATCGTGGCGTCGGCCTGCGAGCGCACCGTCTTGAGCGCCTGGTCGGCGGCCTTCTCGCTCTTCGCGCGGATCACCTTGCCCTGCTCGACGAGCAGTTCGAAAAGCTTGTCGCCTTCGGTGCGGGCGCGGGCGAAGGCGCCGAGCCCGGCGAGCCAGATCTTCTGCGCCGACTGGGTGACCGCCTGCGCGAGCTGCTTGTCGGCGGCGGGCTTGGCCGGCCTGGCGCGGGACTTGGATTTGCGGGTTGCCATGGCATCCTCCTGGACTTGTTCCGCCGCCCCCGGCGGGCGGCATGCCGATCACACGGAAGCCAGTCTAGGCCGGAGGATTAGAGCAATCACACTATTCTTCGCGGCGGGCGGGCCTGGGTAGACTTGGTCCGCCGAGCACGGCGGCGCACGCGAGCACCGCCGGCGGCGACAAGGAACGGGGCCCAGGAGCCCCGGCGCACCTCGAGGAGAACATGGAAAGACCCTGGCTCAAGTCCTATCCGCCCGGCGTGCCCGCGGACATCGACTGCGCGCGCGTACGCCAGCATCCGCGACATCCTCGACGCAGAGCTGCAGCCGCTTCGCCGAGCCTGCCGGCGTTCCACTGCATGGGCGCGCACGATCACCTACCGGCGAGCTCGACCGCACTGTCCGCGGACTTCGGCAGCTGGCTCCAGAACACGGCGGGCCTGGGCAAGGGCGCGCGGGTGGCGCTCATGATGCCCAACCTGCTGCAGTACCCGGTGGCCATCTTCGGCGCTGCTGCGCGCCGGCCTCGTCGGGGTCAACTGCAATCCCCTGTACACGCCGCGCGAGCTCGAGCACCAGCTCAACGACTCCGGCGCCGAGGCGATCGTGATCCTGGAGAACTTCGCCAAGACGCTCGAGGAGGTCATCGGGCGAACCAAGGTGAAGACGGTCGTCACCACCCAGATCGGCGACATGCTGGGCTTCCCGAAGTCGCTGATCGCCAATTTCGTGGTGAAGCGGGTGAAGAAGCTGGTGCCGGCCTTCAGCCTGCCCGGCGCCGTGCGCTTCGGCGACGCGCTCGCCGCGGGCCGCGGCGCACCGCCTCGACGCCGCCGCCGCTCGGCCACGACGACATCGCCTTCCTGCAGTACACGGGCGGGACCACGGGCGTGTCCAAGGGCGCGATGCTCACCCACGGCAACATCGTCGCCAACCTGCTGCAGGTGTCGGCGCTGGGTGGGGCACGGGCCTGGAGGAGGGCGCGCGAGACGGTGATCACCGCGCTGCCGCTGTACCACATCTTCGCGCTCACCGGGAACTGCCTCACCTTCATGAAGATCGGCGCGAAGAACATCCTCATCCCGAACCCGCGCGACATGCCCGGCTTCGTGGCGGAGCTCGCGCCAGCACCGCTTCACCGCCATCACCGGCGTGAACACGCTCTTCAACGCGCTCATGAACACGCCGGGGTTCGCGCGACCTGGACTTCATCCGGGCTCAAGATGACCCTGGGCGGCGGCATGGCGGTGCAGCGCGCCGTGGCCGAGCGCTGGAAGCAGGTCACGAAGACGCCGCTGCGTGGAGGCCTACGGCCTCACGGAGACCTCGCCGGGCGCCTGCATCAACCCGCTCGTGAAGGACGCCCGCTACAACGGCTTCGCGGGCCTGCCGCTTCCCTCGACGGTCGATCACCATCCGCGACGACGACGGCAGGATCCTGCCCGTCGGGCGAGACGGGCGAGATCTGCATCGCGGGCCCGCAGGTGATGAAGGGCTACTGGAACCGGCCCGACGAGACGGCGAAGGTGATGTTCGCCGACGGCGCCTTCCGCACCGGCGACATCGGCCTCATGGACGAGCGCGGCTACGTGAAGATCGTCGACCGCAAGAAGGACATGATCCTGGTGTCGGGCTTCAACGTGTATCCGAACGAGGTCGAGGACGTCGTGGCGATGATGCCGGGCGTGCTCGAGGTGTGCGCGGTGGCCGCCGGCGGACGACAAGTCGGGCGAGGTGGTGCGCGCTGGTGATCGTGAAGAAGGACCCGGCGCTCACGAAGGAAGCGGTGCTGGAGCACTGCCGGAAGCACCTCACCGGCTACAAGCTGCCCAAGATCGTGGAGTTCTGGAAGGAACTGCCGAAGACCAACGTGGGCAAGGTGCTGCGGCGCGAGGTCAAGAACGCGCCCGCTGCACGCGCGACTGGCACCGCGGGGCGCAGCTCGCCCGCCAGGTCGCTCGCCATGCGCGCGGCGTGCGCGTAGATGGTGAGCTGCGGGTTCGCGCCGATGCTCGTCGGGAAGACCGAGCCGTCGTGCACCGAGAGGTTCGCCAGGTGGTGGTGGCGCCCGCGCTCGTCGACCACCGCCTGCCGCGGGTCCGGGCCCATGGGGCAGCCGCCCATCACGTGCGCGCTGACCACGCGGGCGCGCAGGGCGGCCATCGGCAGGGCGGCGATCGCGGCCTTCGCCTGCGCCCAGTCCCGCGCGGGCGCCGCGTCCTCGTGCAGCGGCAGCACCGACTGTCGCGCCCGCGGCGAACTGGATCTCCGCCATGGTGAGGTAGGCGCGCCGGATGCCTTCCCACAGGAACTCGCCCAGCGGGTAGTCGAGCTCCGGCGAGCCGTCGGCGCGAAGGCGCACGCGCCCGCCGGGCGAGCCGGGATGGAAGCCGTCGCGCAGCAGGGCGATCACCACCTGCAGGTTCGGCGAACTCCTTCATCCAGCGTCCGCGTGCTCCGCGCCGAAGCCCGGCAGCGTGATGCCGGCGAGGATCGGGTGCAGCGGCGGGGCCTCGAGCTTGTAGCCCGACCGGCCCGTCCACGGGCGACCGAGTCGAGGAAGTGGTCCGAGTAGATGGTCTGCGGCGCGCCCTCGAACCCGTCGCACCGGCTGCGGCATGACCGCGGCCGACACCACCGTCGGATGCAGGAACGTGCGCCGGCCCGCGAGCGCCGTGCGGGTCGGGCAGGCCGCTTCGCAGCAGGATCGCGGGGCTGCCGATGGCGCCGGCGGCGAGGACGAAATGGCGCGCCGTGAGGCGGACGCGGTGCGGCCGAAGGCGGCGAGCCCGAGGCCGCCGACGCCGCGCGCCTCGGCGGCCACGATCCGGTCGCCGCGAGGCGACGAGCCGCTCCAGGCGCGCGCGGTGCACGAGGATGGCGCCCTTCGCGAGCGCGGCCGGGATGGTCGTCACCAGCATCGACTGCTTGGCGTTGGTCGGGCAGCCCATGCCGCAGTAGCCCAGGTTCCAGCAGCCCTTCACGTTGCGCCGGATCGCGGCCGCGGGGATGCCCAGCTTCTCGCAGCCGCGGCGCAGGATGTCGTTGTTCTCGTTGGGCGGCACCGGCCACGGGCGCGATCGCAGAGCCGCTCCTCCATGCGCGCGAACCACGGCGCGAGCGCGCCCTCGTCCGCGCGCGCGAGGCCGTGCGCCGACCTCCAGTGGGCCAGCGTGCGCGGCGGGGTGCGGAAGCTCGAGGTCCAGTTCACCGTCGTGGAGCCGCCGACGCTGCGGCCCTGCAGGATCGTGATCGCCTTGTCCTTCGTCTGCCGGCCGGCGGACTCCTGGTAGAGCTGCGGATAGGCCTCGCGCTCGCAGCATGCGGAAGTCGGAGGAGCTCTTCAGCGGGCCTTCCTCGACGATCGCCACCGCGAGCCCGGCCTGCGCCAGGATCTCCGCGGTCACGCCGCCGCCGGCGCCGCTGCCGGCCACCACCACGTCGACCTCGATGTCGAGGTCGCGCTCGAGCGCGGCGGCGTCGATCGACCTTCCAGCCGGCGGCGATGCCCTCGCGGATCGGGATCGGCGATCATGCGGCCCGCTCCCCGAGCGCCGGCGGGCCGGGATAGCCGATGCGCTCCCACGAGGCGGCGTTGCCGTACCAGGCCGCGAGGAGCAGCTGCGTGAGCGCCTGGTAGCCCGCGCGCAGGAGGCCGAAGCGGCTGTGCCTTCCAGCGCCGCAGGAAGCGCGGATACCTCGTCCGGCGTGGCCTCGGCCCAGGTCGAGCGCACGCCGGCCACGATGAAGCGCCCGGCCGCGATCCCGAGCAGCGCGAAGAGCTGGCGGATCTCCTCCTGCACCGCGGGCGAGAGCCCGGAGACGGCGCGGTCGAAGGCGGCCACCACGTCGGCGAGCGCCTGCGCGCGCGCCGGCGCCGCCTCCGGCAGCGATCCCTCGAGGACGACGGGCGCCAGGGCCGCGACGATCGCCTGCGCGCGCGCGTCGAGCCACTTCAGGCCCGGCGCCGGAGCCGGCGCGCCCCGCAGGTACGAGCCAGCCCGCGCCCGCGAGGAGCGCCGCCGGAGGCGACCCCGACCTTCAGGAACTGGCGCCGCGTGAGCATGCGCATCTAGCGCAGCAGCAGCCGCACGAGGGCTTCGAAACGCTTGCCGTAGGGCGGCGCGAAAGAGCTTGAGGCCGTTGAGCCGCGACTGGCGGAAGACGGCCTTCCTCTGGGAGAAGGTGTCGAAGCCCTCGCGGCCGTGGTAGTGGCCCATGCCCGGATGCGCCCACGCCGCCGAAGGGCAGGTCGTCCTGCGCGATGTGCAGCGATCGTCTCGTTCACCGCGACGCCGCCGGAGACCGTGTTGGCGATCACCCGGTCGACGGCCGCGCCGTCGTGCTCGAACACGTAGAGGGCGAGCGGGCGGGGGCGCGCGTTCACGAAGTCGATCGCCTCGTCGAGCGTGCGGTAGGGCACCACGGGAAGCAGCGGCCCGAAGATCTCCTCGCGCATCACCGCCATCGAGGCGTCGACGCCCGTGAGGAGCGTCGGGGCGCGCTTGCCCGCGGCGGCCACGTCCTCGCCCGCGGGGTTGATCTCGGACGCTCGGGCGCCCCTGGCCACGCGCGTCGGCGAGCAGGCGCGCGAGGCGATCGCGGTGGCGATCGTCGACGATGGCGGTGTAGTCGGGGTTGGCCGCCAGGGTCGGGATAGAGCGAGGCCACCGCGGCGCGGGCCGCCTCGACGAAGGCCGCGACGGATTCCTCCGGCACGAGCGCGTAGTCGGGCGCGATGCAGGTCTGCCCGGCGTTGAGGCACTTGCCGAACATCACGCGGCCCGCCGCCTCGGCGACGGGGAAGCCGCGTCCCACGATGGCGGGCGACTTCCCGCCCAGCTCGAGGGTGACCGGCGTGAGGTTCTCGGCGGCGGCGCGCATCACGTGCCGGCCGACGCCGCTCGATCCCGTGAAGAGCAGGTGGTCGAAGGCGAGGCGGCAGAACGCCTGCGCGACCTCGGGGCCGCCGTTCACCACCGTGACCTCGCCGCCGGGGAAGTGGCTGCAGCGGCGAGGCGCGCGAACAGCTCGCCCGTCGCCGGCGTCGTCTCCGACATCTTCACCATCGCGCGGTTGCCGGCGGCGAGCGCCGGCACGAGCGGGCCGACGGCGAGGTAGAGCGGATAGTTCCAGGGCACCACGATCCCCACGACGCCCAGGGGCTGCGGCACGACCGCGGAGCGCCCGGGAAGGAACCACAGGCTCGTCGAGCGCCGCTCCGGCTTCATCCAGCGCCGCAGGTGGCGCCCGGGCATGGCGGATGGCCTCGAGGGAGGGAAAGACCTCGAGGAGCTCGGTCTCGTGGCGCGAGCGCCCGCCGAAATCGCGCGAGATCGCCTCGGCCCATTCGCCGGCGTGGTCCTTCACCAGCGCCTCGAGCCGGCCCAGGAGGTCCCTGCGTTCGGCGGCCGCCGGGAAGGGCTGCCGGGCGAAGGACTCGCGATGGCGGGCGAACAGGGCGTCGAGGTCGGGGGGCACGGCGGCGGGGGGCGGTTGACGAGGATTCAAACGCTCGTTTCAATCACTCGTTAGAATAACGCATCCCCGAGGCATCCGCGAACCATGGCCCCACCCCCCGCCGGCGACGCCCCCGAGTCGCTGCGCCTGAATCTCGAGAGGCTGCGCGAGCTGCGCGGGCGGGAGGCCCACGGCCACACCCCGCCGCGACTCGTCGAAGTGAAGGCCTGGCAGGCCGCGCGCCTTGCCCGGACCTACGCCGACCTGGCGGCCAACCCGCGCTACGCCAAGGCCACCGCGTTCTTCCTCGACGATCTCTACGGGGCGAAGGACTTCAGCGGCCGCGACCAGGCGATGCTCCGCATCTATCCCGCTGATGGTGCGCACGCTGCCCCGGCGCGGCGGTGGAGACGGCCGCGCTCGCCATCGAGGTGGACGCGCTCTCGGAGGAGCTCGACCGGCGCGTCGCCGCCTGCATCGACGCCGGGCCCGTCACGGAGGCGTCCTACGGGCAGGCCTACCGCGAGGCGGGCACGCGCGCCGAGAGGCAGCGCCAGATCGAGCTCATCGACGAGGTCGGGCGGCGCCTGGACGCGCTCGTGGTGAAGCCGATGATCTACGCGACGCTCAAGCTCATGCGCCGGCCCGCGAAGCTCGCCGGGCTGGAGGACCTGCAGGTCTTCCTCGAGCACGGATTCGAGGCATTCCGCCACATGGGCGGGGCGGAGGAATTCCTCGCGACCATCGCCGACCGCGAGGGCCGGATCCTCAGCCGGCTTTTTTCCGGGCACCCGAGCCCGTTTTCGGGCTGACGGGCTTCTTCGCCGCGGGCTTCTTCGCCGCGGCTTCCCGCATGCCGGGAGAAGAGCGTATCGAGCTCCTCGTGCACCGCGCGCTCGATGGAGCCGCGCAGGGCCTTCAGCAGGAAGCCCAGCGTCACCGTGAGGTGCAGGTCCTTTTCGGTCAGGACGAGCTTCCCGGCGACGCCGGGGCGATCGAAGTGCAGGGTGTTGCCGGTCCAGCTCCCGGCGAGGCCGAACTTCCTCCCGAGGTCCGCGGCCATCTCGTCGGCCGCGTGGCGCGCGGCCTTCATGCCGAGGTGGTGGACCCGCTTCAGGTCGATGTCGGCCACGGCCGGATGGCGCTCAGAGGTCGACCTTCAGGTTGGCCTGCTTCACCACCTTGCCCCAGGTCTCGATCTCGCCGCGGATGAACTTGGCGAATTCCGCCGGCGGCTGGCCGCCCGCCACGGCACCCTGCATCTCCCAGACGGTCTTCACGTCCGGAGTCTGCAGCGCCTTCACGAGCTCCTGGTGCATGCGGTCGACGATCTCCTTGGGCGTGCCCTTGATGGCCCACACGGCGTACCAGGTCGTCACCTTGAAGTCGGTGAAGCCCGACTCCGAAAGCGTCGGCACGTTCGGGATGATCGGCGAGCGGGTGGGGGAGGTGACGGCCAGCGGGCGCAGCTTGCCGGCCTTGATCTGCGGGCGCGGAGGTGCCCATGCCGTCGAAGGCGAGGTCGACCACGCCCGCGAGGAGGTCCTGCATCAGCGGGCCCGCGCCGCGGTAGGGCACGTGCGTGAGTTCGACGCCCGCCTGCATCTTGAAGAGCTCGCCGACCAGGTGGTGCGAGGTGCCGTTGCCGGCGGAGCCGAAGTTGAGCTTGCCCGGGTTGGCCTTGGCGTAGGCGATGAGTTCCGTGAGCGACTTGAAGTCGTTCTTGGGATGCATCACCACCACGTTGGGCACGTAGGCGAGGACCGTCACCGGCTCGAAGTCCTTTTCCAGGCCCGCGTAGGGGAGCTTGGAGTAGAGGGTCTCGGCGATGGTGTGGTGGATGGCGCCCACGAAGAACGTGTATCCGTCCGGGGCGGCCTTGGCGGCCACGCCCGCGCCCACCGTCCCGCCGGCGCCGCCGAGGTTCTCGATGAACACGGTCTGGCCCAGCGCCGTCGGTCAGCTTGGCCGCCAGCGGGCGCGCGAAGGCGTCCGTGCCGCCACCGGCCGGGAACGGGTTGATCCACTTGATGGGCTTGTTGGGCCACTGCCCGAACGCGCTTCCCGCGCATGCGAGCACAAGGGCGGCCGCGGCCGCCGCGATGCGGTGGTACATGCTGATCTCCTCTCGTTATCGGCGGGCCGCTCGTCGGACCGCCTCGTTGTACCGCGCCGGCGCTCTTCTCGTCCGCGGTGGGCGCTACTTTATAACAAGCTAGGCGGCGCGGCGGATGTTTCCTCGGGCCGCCTGCGGGCTGGCGAGGTAGTCCATCGCGGCCTGCGCGCCGCCCTTGCGGTGCGGCACCCCGGCGAGGGAAAGGCCCATCTCGACGCCGGCGAGCGTGCCCATGAGGGTGAGGTCGTTGAAGTCGCCCAGGTGCCCGATGCGGAACACCTTGCCCGCCAGGCGCCCCAGGCCCATGCCCAGGGACATGTCGAAGCGCTCGAGGATGGCCGCGCGCAGCTTGTCGGCGTCGTGGCCGGCCGGCATGAGGAGGGCGGTGAGCGAGGAGCTGTATTCCTCGGGCACCGCGCAGAGGACCTCGAGCCCCCAGGCGGCGGCCGCGCGGCGCGTGGCCTCGGCGTGGCGGTCGTGGCGCGCGAACACGTTGTCGAGCCCTTCCTCCTCGAGCATCGCGATCGCCTCGCGCAGGCCGTAGAGCAGGTTGGTGGCCGGCGTGTAGGGGAAGAAGCCCTTGTCGTTGGGGCCCAGCATCTCGCTCCCAGTCCCAGTAGGAGCGCGGCAGCTTCGCGGCCTTGCGCCGCGGCGAGCGCCTTGTCCGAGAGCGCGTTGAAGGAAAGGCCCGGCGGCAGCATGAGCCCCTTCTGCGAGCCGCCCACCGTCACGTCCACGCCCCACTCGTCGTGGCGGTAGTCGATGGAGGCGAGCGAGGAGATGGTGTCGACGAGGAGGAGGGCGGGGTGCTTCGCGTCGTCGATGGCCTTGCGCACGAGCGGCACGCGCGTGACGGCGCCCGTGGAGGTCTCGTTGTGGACCACGCACACGGCCTTGATGGCGTGCCCCTTGTCGGCGGCGAGCCGCTCGCTGGATGGCCGCGGACTCCGCGCCCCGGCGCCAGTCGCCGGGGATGAGGTCGATCTCCAGGCCCAGGCGGCGGGCGAGCTTGCACCACAGGGTGGCGAAGTGCCCCGACTCGTACATGAGCACCTTGTCGCCCGGGGAGAGCATGTTGACGAGCGCGGCCTCCCAGGCGCCGGTCCCGGAGGCCGGATAGATGACCACCGGGTGGCGGGTCTTGAAGATGCGCCGTCATGCCCGCGAGGACCTCCTGGCCGAGGGCCTGGAACTCGGGCCCGCGGTGGTCGATGGTGGGACGGTCGATGGCGCGAAGGACGCGGTCCGGGACGTTGGTCGGTCCCGGGATCTGCAGGAAATGGCGACCGGCTGGCATGGGTTTCCCTCCGTGGTGGTACGCCGAGGCCCGCGCGCGTCATTGCGGCCGGCCGGCTATTTCTGGCCATAATGCCGCAGGCGGCCGCCGGACTCCATGGCGGCCGGTAAAAGCCCTGATGACCTCCACGCACCCGATCCGCTTCACCTCCGACCGCGACACCTCCTCCCACCCCCTGGCCGAGCGGCTTCGCCGGGAGGTGGACGGCGACGTCCTCTTCGACCGCGCCAGCCGCGGCCGCTATTCCACCGACGCCTCGATCTACCAGATCGAGCCCGTGGGCGTGGTGGTGCCGCGCACGCGCCGAAGCGGCCGCGACCGCATTGCAGATCGCGATCGAGGCCGGCGTTCCCGTGCTCCCGCGCGGCGGCGGCACCTCCCAGTGCGGGCAGACCGTCGGCGCGGCCCTCGTCATCGACGCGAGCAAGCACCTGAACCGCGTGGTGGAGGTGGACCCGCAGGCGCGCCGCGCGGTGGTGGAGCCGGGCGTCGTGCTGGACGTCCTCAACGCGCAGCTGAGGAAGCACGGGCTCTGGTTTCCCGTGGACGTGTCGACCGCGGCGCAGGCGACCCTCGGCGGCATGACCGGCAACAACTCCTGCGGCTCGCGGTCGATGGCCTACGGCTACATGGTCCACCGCGTCGCGGCGATCGACGCCTGCCTCGCCGACGGCACGCGCGGGCGCTTCGGGCCGTCGGCGGAGATCGCGCACCCGGCGATCCGCGCGCTGTCCGGGCAAGCGGCCGCCCTCTGGGAGCGGGAGAAGGACGAGATCGAGGCCCGGTTCCCGAAGGTGTCGCGGCGGGTGGCCGGCTACAACCTCGACTGCCTCGCGGCCGAGGGGCAGAACCTCGCCAAGCTCCTCGTGGGCAGCGAAGGCACGCTGGCGTGGTTCGAGCGCATCACGCTCGACCTCGCCGCGATCCCGAAGCACAAGGCGCTCGGCGTGGCGCACTTCCCGCGCTTCTACGACGCGATGGACGCGGCCCAGCACATCGTGAAGCTGGGGCCCTGCGCCGTGGAGCTCGTGGACCGCACGATGATCGAGCTCTCGCGCGCGATTCCCGCCTTCGCGCCCACCATCAACGCCCATGTGCGCGGCGCGCCCGACGCGATCCTGCTGGTGGAGTTCGCCGGCGACGATCGCGACGAGCAGGTGCGGGGCGTGAAGCGCCTCGCGGAGCTCATGGCGGACCTGGGCTTCCCCGGCGGCGTCGTGGAGCTGCTGGAGGCCGGCCCGCAGAAGGACCTGTGGGAAGTGCGAAAGGCGGGGCTCAACATCATGATGTCGATGAAGGGCGACGGGAAGCCCGTGTCCTTCATCGAGGACTGCGCCGTGCCGCTCGAGCACCTGGCCGAGTACACCGACAAGCTCACCGAGGTCTTCCGCAAGCACGGCACCGAGGGGACGTTCTACGCCCACGCCTCGGTCGGCTGCCTGCACGTGCGGCCCGTCCTCAACATGAAGGGCGACGGCGCGCATCCGCATGCGCGCCATCGCGGAGGAGGCCGCCGACCTGGTGCGCCGCTACAAGGGCGCGTACTCGGGCGAGCACGGCGACGGGCTGGTGCGCTCGGAGTGGATCGCGCCCTTCTTCGGGCCGCGCCTCACCGCCGCCCTCGCCGAGATCAAGGGCTGGTTCGACCCGAAGGGGCTCATGAACCCGGGAAAGATCGTGAACCCCCCGAAGCAGGACGACCGCGCGCTCTTCCGCTACAAGGCGGACTACCGCCCCGAGCCCCCGGCCACCGTGCTCGACTGGAGCGCCTGGGGGGGGCTGCCGGGCGCCGTGGAGATGTGCAACAACAACGGCCACTGCCGCAAGTTCGACGCCGGCACGATGTGCCCGAGCTACCGCGTCACGCGCGACGAGGCGCACCTCACGCGCGGGCGCGCCAACACCCTGCGGCTCGCCCTGTCGGGGCAGCTCGCGGGCGCGGGCTTCGTGTCGGAGGCGGTCCGCGAGGCCTTCGAGCTGTGCGTCTCCTGCAAGGGCTGCCGGCGCGAGTGCCCCACGGGCGTGGACATGGCGCGCATGAAGGTGGAGTTCCTGCACCACGACCGCGCCGCCAACGGCTTCAGCGCGCGCGATCGCCTGGTGGGCTCGCTCCCGGCCTACGCGCCCTGGGCTTCGCGCTTCGCCCCCCTCGTGAACGCCGCGCAGCGGCTGCCGGGCATCTCGCACGCCTTGCGCGCGCTCACGGGATTCGACGCGCGCCGGCCGATGCCGGCCTTCAGCGGCAAGCCCTGGCTCGCGAGCCAGCCGCCGCACGCCTCGCGCGGCGGGCGCGAAGTCCTGCTCCTCGCCGACACCTTCAACAACTGGTTCGAGCCCGGGAACCTCGGGGCCGCCCGGAAGGTGCTGGAAGCCGCCGGCTACGAGGTGGTGCCGGCGCGCGGGCAGGATCCGCGCCCGCTGTGCTGCGGACGCACCTACCTCTCCGCCGGCATGGTCGACCGGGCCAAGGCCGAGTCGCGGCGCATGCTCGACGCGCTCGCCCCCTGGATCGAGCGCGGCGTGCCGGTGGTCGGGCTCGAGCCCTCGTGCCTGTATTCCCTCCGGGACGAGTTCCTGGCGATGCACCCCGGAGATTCGCGCGCGGCCGCGCTTGCCGGGCTCGCGTTCACGTTCGACAGCTTCGTCGCGAAGGCCGTGCGCGAGGGCGCCAAGATCGCCTGGCGGGAGGGCGCCGCGCCCGAGTACCTGGTGCACGGGCATTGCCACCAGAAGGCGTTCGGCGCCTTCGAGGACACGCTGGCGGCCCTGCGCGCGGTCCCCGGGGCGAAGGTGACGGCCATCGAGTCGAGTTGCTGCGGCATGGCCGGCTCCTTCGGCCACGAACACTACGACGTCTCCATGGCGATGGGCGAAGCCTCCCTGCTGCCGGCCGTGCGGGCGGCGAGCCCGGGTACGACGGTGGTCGCGGCCGGGACGAGCTGCCGCCACCAGATCGACCACGGCGCCGCGCGCGCGGCCGTGCATCCGGCCGTGGCCCTCGCGGCCGCGCTCGCGCCATGAGCGCCCGGCCGGCCACGGTCCTCGAGGCGCTGCGCGCCGCGCTCGCCTTCGAGCCGCTCGGCGCCCCGGCCGCCAACCTCACGCTCGGAAAGGGCGCGCTCGAGGGCAAGCCGGTCCGGGTGGCCCTCGTCGAGAACCGCATCGCGAGCGGATCCATCGGCAAGGCGGAAGTGGCCAAGCTCGTGCCGCTCCTCACGATCGCCGCCCGCGAGAAGTCGCCCGTGGTCCTCTACCTCGATTCCGCCGGCGCGCGCGTGTCGGAGGGCCTCGAGGCGCTGGGCGCGTTTCGCCGCCTCTTCCGCGAGGCGCTCGCGGCACGCGTGGCGGGCGCACCTCTCGCGGTGGTCCTGGGCCGCAATTGCTTCGGTGGCGCCAGCATGCTCGCGCACGTCGCGCCCAGGCGCCTCTTCAGCCCGGGCACGCAGCTCGCCATGTCGGGGCCGTCCATCCTCGCCCGGACCGCGGGGGCCGACGCCCTGGACGAGATGTTCCGCGCCATCGTGGAAGCCTCGATCGGCGCGCTCGCGCGGGCGAAGGCATGCGCGGACAACACGGTCTGGTCTCCGGATATGGACGTGGCCGGCTGGCTGCGCGAGGCGCTCGTTCCGGCCGGCACCTGGAACGCGTTCCACGAGCGCCACCAGGTGCTGCGCGGACGCCTGGAGAAGGGCCTCAGCGCGCGCCAGCCCGAGCCGCTTCGCCGCCGGGAACTCGAAAAGCTCTTCACGGAAGGCTACGAGGTGACCGAGTGCGAAGGCGTGGTCGCGGGCACGGCCCGCCGCGGCGGGGAAACGGTCCCGGTGCTGGGCCTCGTCGGCTCGACCCACGCCGGCGCCGAGCGCGCCTGGCGCTTCGCCCAGGCGGCCTGGCGCCTCGCCATCGAGTCGCCCTCGCGCGTGGAGATACTCCTCGACTGCGAATCGCACGCGGCGAGGCTCGAGGACGAGAAGGCGGTCCTGTCCGAATTCGTGGTCGACATGGGCGCGGCCCTGGGCGCGCTCGCGGCGCGCGGCACCCACGTCCAGCTCACGATCCTCGACCGCGCCGGCGGCGGGGTCTACGTGGCGCTCGCCGCGCCGGCCACCCGCGTGGCGGCGGTCTACGGGGCCGACATCCAGGTCCTTCCGGGCGCCGCCCTGGCGAGCATACTGGGAGCCAACCGCGACGCGGTGGGCGACATCTCCGAGTACCGGAAGGCCGGCGTGGCCGACGAGGAGCTCAAGCTGGGCCTGCCGCCCTGACGACGCAGCCATGAACGACAACCTGTATTCGCTCTTCGAATCGCGCTTTCCCGCGGACCGCGCGCGGCCGCTCCTCATCCTCGAGGACGGGCGCAGCATCTCCTACGGCGAGGCCGAGGAGACCTGCGCCCGCTATGCGTCCTTCCTCGCCGGCCTGGGGCTCGCTCCGGGCGAGCGCGTCGCCGTCCAGGTGGAAAAATCCCCCGAGGCGCTGCTCCTGTATCTCGCGTGCCTGCGCGCGGGGCTCGTGTACCTGCCCCTCAACAGCGCCTACCAGCAGGGCGAGGTGGGCTACTTCCTGGAGAACGCCGAGCCCGGCGCCGTCGTCGCGCAGCCGCGCTCGCTGCCCTGGCTCGAGCCGCTCGCCGCCGGGCGCGGGATCCGCCACGTGTTCTCGCTCGACGAGCGCGGCAAGGGAAGCTTCGCGGACGCGGCCGCCGGCGCGAAAGCGCGCTTCGACACGGTGGCGCGCACGGCCGACGACCTCGCGGCGATCCTCTACACCTCCGGAACCACCGGCCGCTCCAAGGGGGCGATGATCACCCACCGCAACCTCGCCTCCAACGCCACGGTGCTGCACGCGTACTGGGGCTTCGGCCCGGACGACGTCCTGGTGCACATGCTGCCGCTCTTCCACGTGCACGGGCTCTTCGTGGCCTGCCACTGCGTGCTCATGAACGGCACCGCCATGCGCTTCCACGCGAAGTTCGACGCCCGGCGCGCGCTCGAGGAGTTCGCCCGCAGCTCGGTCTTCATGGGCGTGCCCACCTTCTACACGCGCCTCATCGCCGAGGCGGGCCTGGACCCGGGCCGCCTGCGCGCGCATGCGCCTGTTCGTCTCCGGATCCGCGCCGCTGCTCGCCGAGACCCACGCCGAGTTCGAGAAGCGAACCGGACACCGCATCCTCGAGCGCTACGGCATGACCGAGACGGGCATGCTCACCTCCAACCCGCTCGCGGGCGAGCGCCGCCCCGGCACCGTGGGCTTTCCCCTGCCGGGCACGAGCGTGCGCGTGGTCGACGACGACGCAAAGGCCTGCGCGGCCGGCGAGATCGGGCACGTCCAGGTGAAGGGCGACAACGTGCTGCCGGGCTACTGGCGCATGCCCGAGAAGAACAAGGAGGAGTTCACCGCCGACGGCTTCTTCCGCACGGGCGACGTGGGCACCTTCTCCGCCGACGGCTACCTCTCGATCGTCGGGCGCTCGAAGGACCTCATCATCACCGGCGGCTACAACGTGTACCCGAAGGAGGTCGAGCTCGCCATCGACGAGCTGCCGGCCGTGGCGGAGTCGGCCGTGGTGGGCGTTCCGCACCCCGATTTCGGCGAGGCGGTGACGGCCG
Organism: uncultured beta proteobacterium; assembly: GCA_963824135.1. GTDB lineage: Bacteria > Pseudomonadota > Gammaproteobacteria > Burkholderiales > Usitatibacteraceae > FEB-7. Next base: position 103,415 of record CAWGOH010000012.1, read on the forward strand.
TCCTGGTGCCCCGGCCGGGGCTTCCCGCGCCCACCGAGGCCGAGGTGATCGCCTGGCTCAAGTCGCGGCTGGCGAACTTCAAGGTGCCCAAGCGTGTCTTCGTGGTGGAGGAACTGCCGAGGAACACCATGGGCAAGGTGCAGAAGAACGTCCTGCGCGAGCGCTACTCCGGCACGGGCGCCTGAACATGCCGGGCACGCGCGCCATCATCGACCGCCTCGTCGGCAGCATCGCCGCGGCCCGCGGCGAGCGCCGGGCCCTGCGGCTGGCGAAGCTCCTGCGCACCCTCGTCTCGGAGCGCGGCGAATCTTCGGGCGCCCTCATGGCGCGGCGGGCCGTGGCCCTCTACAACGGCCTGGACCCGGAGGGCAGGGCGCTCTTCTTCGACCTTCTCGCGCGCGACTTCTCGCCCGATCCGGACGTCGTGCTGGCGGCCGCCGAGGCCTACCGGCGCGACCCCGCGCCCGCGACCCTTGCGCGGCTCCAGTCGGTGACCGAGCCGCCGCGGCAGGAGGTCTTCCGCCGCATGAACATGGCCCCCGGCGGCACTTCCGTCCTGGTCGGGCTTCGCCGCGCGCTCCTCGACCTGCTGCCCGCCCGTCCGCACCTCGCCTCGGTGGACGACGACCTCGTGCACCTCTTCGGGTCCTGGTTCAACCGCGGCTTCCTCGAGCTTCGCCGCATCGACTGGGGAACGCCCGCCGCGATCCTCGAGAAGCTCATCGCCTACGAGGCCGTGCACGAGATCCAGGGCTTTCCGGACCTCAAGCGCCGCCTCGAGCGCGACCGGCGCTGCTTCGCCTTCTTCCACCCGGCGCTGCCGGAAGAGCCCCTCGTGTTCGTCGAGGTGGCCTTCGTGGAAGACCTGCCGGCCGCCGTGGCGCCGATCCTGTCGCTGGAGAGCGCCATCGGCGACCCGCGAAAGGCGCGCTGCGCCGTCTTCTACTCGATCACCAGCTGCCAGCCGGGCCTGAAGGGCATCTCGTTCGGCAACTTCCTCATCAAGCAGGTGGCGCAGGACCTGCACGAGGAATTGCCCAACCTGCGCCATTTCGCGACCCTTTCGCCCATCCCGGGGTTCCGCGCGTGGCTTCGGCACCAGGACGGGGACGAGGGTCTTGCCGCCGCCGCGCCCATCCGCGCCCTGGCCCTGGCCGACCCGGCCCGCGCCCCGGCCGAGGAGCTGCGCGACCCCCTCGAGGCACTCGCCGCGCGCTATCTCGCGCACCAGTGGGAGGATGGGCACGTCCTCGATCCCGTGGCGCGCTTCCACCTCGGCAACGGCGCGCGCCTGGAGCGCATCAACTGGCTCGCGGACGCTTCGCCCAAGGGGCTGCGCCAGTCGCTGGGGATGATGGTCAACTACGTCTACGCGCTCGAGGACGTGGAGCGCAACCACGAGGCCTACGTGAACGACCACGTCGTCGCCTGCTCCGCGGCCGTGGAGCGCCAGGTGCGGATGGCCGAAGGGCAGGGGCGCGGGCTGGTGGGCACCTGAGACGCCGTGCGTTGAAAGTCCCGTTCCCCGACCCCATTTCCCATCCATGAAGGTATTCCGCCTGGCCTGCGCCCGGGGCCACGATTTCGAGGGGTGGTTCGCCTCTTCGGAGGAGTTCGACCGGCAGCAATCCGGGCGCGAGGTGCGCTGCCCCGTGTGCGAGGACAGCCGCGTGTCCCGGCTGCCTTCCGCCCCCTACGTGAACACGGGCGCGCGCGGCACCCAAACCGTTCCCGTCGCCGCGGCGGGCGCGGCCGCCCCTGCCGAGCTGTCCACCGCGCTCGCGGCGCTGAAGTCCTATGTCGAGGCCCACACCGAGAACGTCGGCCGCAAGTTTCCCGAGGTCGCCCGCCGCATCCACTACGGCGAGGAGAAGAAGCGCGGCATCCGCGGCCGCGTGACGCCGGAGGAGGCCACCGAGCTGGCCGACGAGGGGGTGGATGCCGTCACCCTGCCGCCCGGGCTGGTGCCCGACGAGGGCGTGCACTAGGGGCCCGCGAGGGCCCCGCCCTTCAGAAGGCCGAGATCCCCGTCTGCGCGCGCCCGAGGATGAGCGCGTGCACGTCGTGCGTGCCCTCGTAGGTGTTGACCGCCTCGAGGTTCAGCACGTGGCGGATCACGTGGTACTCGTCGGCGATGCCGTTGCCGCCGTGCATGTCCCGCGACACGCGGGCGATGTCGAGCGCCTTGCCGCAGGAGTTGCGCTTCACGAGCGAGATCATCTCGGGCGTGGCCCGTCCCGCGTCGAGCAGGTGCGCCACGCGCAGGACGGATTGCAGGCCGAGCGCGATCTCCGTCTGCATGTCGGCCAGCTTCTTCTGGATGAGCTGGTTCGAGGCGAGCGGGCGGCCGAACTGGCTGCGGTCCAGCGTGTACTGGCGGGCCGCGTGCCAGCAGAACTCCGCGGCGCCGAGCGCCCCCCAGGAGATCCCGAAGCGCGCCTTGTTGAGGCAGCCGAAGGGCCCCTTGAGGCCCTTCACGTTGGGCAGGTAGTTGTCGTCCGGGACGAAGACGTCGTCCATCACCACTTCGCCGGTGATCGAGGCGCGCAGGCTGAACTTGCCCTCGATCTTGGGCGCCGAGAGACCCTTCATGCCCTTCTCGAGCACGTAGCCGCGGATGTCGCCGGCGTCGTCCTTGGCCCAGACGACGAAGACGTCGGCGATGGGGGAGTTGGAGATCCACATCTTCGAGCCCGCGAGGCGCCAGCCGCCTTCCACCTTGCGCGCGCGCGTGACCATGCCGCCGGGATCGGAGCCGTGGTTGGGCTCCGTGAGGCCGAAGCAGCCCACCAGTTCCCCGGTGGCGAGCCCGGGCAGCCACTTCTGGCGCTGCGCCTCGGTGCCGTAGGCGTGGATCGGATGCATGACGAGCGAGGACTGCACGCTCATGACCGACCGGTAGCCGGAGTCGACGCGCTCGACCTCGCGGGCGATGAGGCCGTAGCAGACGTGGTTCACGCCCGCGCAGCCGTAGCCCTCGATGGTGGAGCCCAGGAACCCCAGCGCGCCCATCTCGTTCAGGATCTCGCGGTCGAACTTCTCGTGCCGGTGCGCCTCGAGGATGCGCGGCTTGAGCTTTTCCTGGCAGTAGGCGCGGGCGCTGTCGCGCACCATGCGCTCCTCCTCGCCGAGCTGGTCCTCGAGGAGGAAGGGGTCTTCCCACTGGAACGTGGGCTTCGCGTCGCTGGCTTTCATGGTGTCTCCGGGATCAGGCGCCCATTCTAACGCCGCTCACCGGTAGAATCGCCGGCCATGGCTACCAAAACCCGCCGGCTCCGTGCCGAAGACCTCTGGCGGCTCGCGCGTCCCGCGCAGCCCACCCTCTCACCCGACGGCGCGCAGGTCTGCGTTTCCGTCTCCACCTTCGACATGGAGGAGAACAAGGGCGCATCCAAGCTCTGGCTCCTGTCCACGTTCGGCGGCAAGCCGCGGCCGCTCACCGAGGCGGGCGAGAAGGACGGCGAGCCGCGCTGGTCGCCGGACGGCACCCGCATCGCCTTCGTCGCCAAGCGCGACAAGGACGACGAGCCCCAGCTCTGGCTCATCGCGCCGGACGGCGGCGAAGCGCGCCGCGTCACGCGCATGCCCACGGGGGTTTCGGGCATCAAGTGGTTCCCGGATTCGCGCCGCGTGGCCTTCATCTCGTGGGTGTGGCCCGATTGCGCGGGCTACAAGGCGCACGAGGCGCGCTACAAGGAGCACAAGGACTCGAAGGTCAAGGCGCACGTGGTCGAGCACGAGGCCTACCGCTACTGGGACCACTGGCTCTCCGACGGGCGGGTGCCGCGCCTGTTCGTCGTGGACGTGCAGTCGCAGCGCATCACGGACCTCTTCTTCGGCACGCCCTACGAGCTGCCCCGCGCCGACCCCTCGGCGCTCCACTACGACATCGCCCCCGACGGGCGCGAGATCGCCTTCACCTTCGACCCGGCCGAGGAGAAGCGCCCCGACCACGAGCACCACCTGGTCGCCCTCGACCTGCGGGCGAAGAAGTTCCGCATGCTCACCAAGGGCTCGCGGCTCGACCACGGGGACCCGAGCTACTCGCCCGACGGGAAGTGGCTCGCCCTGCTTGCCCGCAACATCCGCCGCAATCCCGTGGCGGAGGCGCGCATCGTGAAGATCGATCGCCGGACGGGGCGCCTGAAGGCGTTCCCCGATTCCTGGGACCGCAGCGTGCATGCGCCGCTTGCCTGGACGGGCGACTCCTCGGCGCTCGTCTTCCTCGCCGAGGATCGCGCGCGCACCCACGCGTTCCGCTGGACGCTGGGCGAGCTCGCGCCCGAGGTCGCGGCGCTGGGCGGCACGCGTCACCGACTTCGCCGTCGCCGGGAGCGCCCTCGCGTTCGTGCGCAACTCGATGAGCACGCCGCCGGCCGTCTTCTGCACGACGCCGGAGCGGGGCGAGGTGCGCATCGACGGCTTCAACGACGACGTCATGGCCGGCATCCCGCTGGGCGAGGTGCGGGAGGTCGAGATCCGCGGCTGGAGGGGCGAGAAGGTCCAGATGTGGGTGATCTACCCGCCCGACTTCGACCCGAAGAAGCAAATGGCCGCTGCTGCACAACATCCACGGCGGCCCGCACTCGGCGTGGGGCGACAACTTCCATTTCCGCTGGAACAACCACGCCTTCGCCGCGCAGGGCTACGTGGTCGTGTGCGTGAACTACCACGGCTCCTCGTCGTTCGGGCAGCGCTTCGTCGAGTCGATCGACGGGGAGTGGGGCAAGCGCGAGCTCGCCGACGTCGAGGCGGGCACGGACCACATGCTGCGCACCGGCTACATCGACCGGCGCCGGCTGCTGGCCGCGGGCGGCAGCTACGGCGGCTACATGGTCGCGTGGATGAACGGCCACACGGACCGCTACAAGGCGTTCGTCTGCCACGCCGGCTGCTTCGACTGGGTGGCGATGTTCGCCGACGACGCGTGCTTCTGGCACCCGAAGGAGCTGGGGGCCTGGTACTGGGAAGACCCGGCGAAGGTCGACCGCCAGAACCCGCGCGCGCGCGCGGACCGGATGAAGACGCCCACGCTCGTGATGCACGGGCTGCTGGACTACCGCGTGCCCGACGCGCAGGGGCTCGCCTACTACAACACCCTGAAGGCGAAGGGCGTGCCGGCGCGCCTGGTGTTCTTCCCGGACGAGAACCACTGGATCCTGAAGCCGCAGAACTCGCGGCTCTGGTACCGGGAGTTCTTCGCCTGGCTCGCGCGGCACGCGCCGGCCCGGCGCAAGCGCGGCAGGTGAGGGAAGGCTAGAGGGCGTAGAGCGCGACGGCGAGTATCGTCGCGACGATCGCGCTCACCGCGGTGCGCAGGTCCACGAACCACGTGGGCAGGAGCCCGCGCCCGGCCATCCAGCCATCGGCCGCCCAGACTCCGACGAAGAGGGCGAGGGCGGCGCCCACCTGCCACGTCGGCGAGGGCAGCCAGAGCACGGCCCAGGCGGCGAGCGAGGACACGGTGGAGAGCCCCAGCGCGATGACGCGCGTGGATTCGTTGCCGGATTCGTCGCGGATCGCGAGCCCCCATTCGATGCCGCCGAGGAACGACAGGATCACCGCCGAATAGGTGACCAGCGCGGTGATGGCCGGAACCCGGACGCTGGACGCGTCCGAGACGAAGAGCGCCGCGGTGGCGAGGAGGAACGGCACGGCCCCCGCCAGGGAAAGGAACCACGCGAGCCGCCGCACCATGGGTCAGGGCCCGCCCTCAGTCGACCTTGGCGCCCGAGGTCTTGACGAGCTTCGCGTACTTCGCCGCCTCGGCCTTCACGTAGGCGGCGAACTGCTCGGGCGTGCTGCCGACCGGCTCGGCGCCGAGGGCGAGCATCTTCTCGCGCACGTCGGGCGCGGCGAGCGCCCGGGTGAACTCGGCGTGCAGGCGGTCGACCACGGGGCGCGGCGTGCCGGCGGGGACGAAGATCCCGAACCAGGTGCTGATGTCGAAGCCCGGCAGGCCCGACTCGGCGATGGTGGGCAGGTCCGGCGCCAGCTTCGTGCGCTTCGCGGTCGTGACCGCGAGCGCCCGGACGCGCCCGCCCTTCACCTGGGCGAGGGACGAGGCGAGGTTGTCGAACATGAGGTCCACGCGGCCCGCCGACGAGGTCCTGCATCGCCCCCGCCGCGCCCTTGTAGGGGATGTGGGCCATGTCCACGCCCGCCATCGACTTGAAGAGCTCGCCCGCGAGGTGGCCGGCGCTGCCGGTGCTGCCGGAGCCGAAGTTGAGCTTGCCGGGCTTCGACTTCGCGAGCTTGATGAATTCCGCCACCGAGTTCGCCGCGACGTCGTTGTTCACCACCAGCACGTTGGGCGTGGAGGCGAGCTGCGTGACGGCGATGAAGTCCTTCTGCGCGTTGTAGGGGATCGTCGGGTAGAGCGTGGGGTTGATCGCGTGGGTCGCGACCGCGCCCATGAGGATCGTGTAGCCGTCGGGAGCGGCCCGGGCCACGACGCCCGCGCCGATGTTGCCGCCGGCGCCCGGGACGTTGTCGATCACGACCGGGTGCTTGATGCTGGCCGAGACCTTCTGGCCGAGCAGGCGCGCCACCGTGTCGAGCGGCCCGCCGGGCGGGTAGGGGACCACGAAGCGGATCTGCTTGCCGGGGAAGGGCTCGGCGCCGAAGCCGGCCAGGGGTGCCAGGGCCACGAGGGCCGCGGCGGCGAGGAGTCGGATGATTTTCATGGAAGCGATTCTATCCCAGGGCCCTCGCCGTCGCTTCGAGGAGGGCGTCCACCGCGGCCTCGTCGTGGTAGACGCCGAAGCCGAAGCGAAGGCGCCGGTCGCGGCGGTCGACGTAGACCCCGCGCGGCGAGCAGGCGCTGGTGCGCCTCGGCGGCGTCGCCCACGTCGAAGGCGAGGAAGTTGCCGCGCGGGGCGACCGCGGGCGGGACGAGGGCGTCCGCAGGCAGCCGCTCGAGCCCGAGCGCCGAAAGCCCGGAAAGGAACCGCGACTGCAGCCGGCCCGCGTGGGCGTGGATGTCCGCGACCGTGACGCCCAGCCCCGCGAGCCAGTCCATCACCGCGTTGAAGCGGTAAAGGCCCGAGGGATCGAAGGTCGAGCCCCAGAACCGGAACGCGTCCGCGGAGTAGGGCACCGCCTCGCCGGGCCGGCCCGAGAGCGAGTCGAACGACGCGAACCATCCCGTGTCGGCGGGCCTCAGACTCGCAGCCGGGGGGGATCGCGAGGAAGCAGGCGCCTTCGCCCGCCATCGCGTACTTGTAGCCGCCGGCGAGGTAGAAGGCGCGCGCGTGGATGCGCGAGAGGTCGACCGGCAGCGCGTGGAAGGCGTGGTAGCCGTCGATGGCCACCAGGGCGCGGGCCGGCGCGGCGGCGACGATCGCCTCGAGGTCGCGCACGACGAAGCCGGAATCGAAGAAGACGTGGGAGAGCCACACGAGGTCCCAGTCGCCCGAGGAGGCCGCCGAGGCGAAGCGCTCGCCGAAGGTCGCCCAGGGCTCGCCCGGGATCTCGGTGAGCTCGAGGCGGCCCGTTTCCGCCAGCCGCCGCGTCTGCCGCCGGAAGCTGTGGAACTCGTGCGCGCTCGCGAGCACGCGCACCGGCCGCGACCAGTCCAGGCACGAATACAGGCGCGCCACGAACTCGTGCGTGTTGGGCGCGAAGGCCACCTGCCTCGGATCGGAGAGCGAGAGCAGGCGCGCGACGTGCCTTTGCGCCGCCGGGACCACGGTGCCGAAGACGTGCGCCCACTTGCGGTCGGCCAGCGTCGCCGAATCCTCCCAGTAGCGGGCGTGCGCGGCCTGCGTGACGTCGGGCCAGGGGTGGTGGCTGTGCGCCGCGAAGTGCATGAGCCCCGGGTTGGCGGCGAAGAAGCGGGAAAAGTGCGGGGCCAGCATGGGAGTCGATTCTGTGCGGTTGGCGGCCGGCGCGCAAGAAAGCAGGCCGCGCACGCCGGTCTCGCTTGCCTTGTCTCGCCGCGACAAGCGCATACACTGGTGACTGCCATCGATCCGGACCGCAGACGATGAACCCCTTGCACGCGCTGCTGGTCGCACTCGCCCTGGGCGGATGCGCCACTGCTCGACACCCTGCCGCCACCGAGGCCCCCGATCCGGGGCGGCTGCCCTCTGCCCAGCGGGCGCTGAGCGTGGCAGGGCTGCGGCCCTGCAACGACGGCGCGGACGGCACGCTGCACATCGACCCGCGCCAGCCGGTCAACATCCTCGTGCATGGCTGCAACGGCTCCAGCGGAAAATTCAAGTCCCTGGCCGAGGTGCTCGCCTTCCACGGCCAGCAGACCGCCTGTTTCACCTACGACGACCGGGTGAGCCTCATGGTGAGTTCCGGCCAGCTCGCCCACGCGGTCGCCACGCTCGCGCAGCATCTCGAAACGCCGCGAGTCACCGTGATCGGCCACAGCCTGGGCGGCCTCGTCGCGCGCAAGGCGCTCGTCGCGGACCGTCCCGACCCGATCCCCGACCGCCCGGTCGACCTGCGGCTGGTGACGGTCTCGGCGCCGTTTTCCGGCATTGCCGCGGCCCGCGGTTGCGCCGTCGCCGGTCCTGCGCGTGGCCTCGCTGGGCGTGAACGACCTCGTCTGCTGGATCGTCAGCGGCGACAGCTGGTACGAGATCACGTATGCCTCGGAATTCATCCGCAAGCCGGGCAGCCTCGCGCCGCAGGTTCGCGCCCACCTCAAGGTCGTCACCGACGAACGCGGCACCTGCCGGCGCCGCGGCGAATACGGCCAGTGCGTCGAGAGCGACCACATCTTCAGCCTCGAGGAGCAACGCTACCCGCCGGTCGCCAGCGCTCCCCGCACCACGGACGTCGTGGTGCCCGCGGGGCACGTGGAGATCGTCGGCGAAGACGGCGTCATCCCCCGCAAGCTGATCGCGGTATTCCAGCGCGAGGGCATCGTGGCCGCCACGCCGCCGGAACGCCAGTCGGCGTTCCAGGACCTGCTGGCGCAGCTCTACGGGCGGGCCGGAGCGCGCTAGCCCGTTTCCGGCCCGCGTGAGGTGCCCGGCGCCGTGGCGCCGGGCCCGCAACGACTCAGTCCTTGAACGCCTCGACCTGGATGCGCAGGGTCACGTCGTCGGCCACCGCGGGCACCGCGTACTTCATGCCGAAGTCCGTGCGCTTGACCGTGGTGACGAAGTCGCCGCCGCAGGCCTTCTTCTTGGCCATCGGGTGCTCGGCGCAGTTGAAGTGGCTGGCGGTGAGGGTGACGGGCTTCGTCACGCCGAGCATCGTCAGGTTGCCCGAGACGCTCTTCACCTTGTCGCCGTCGAAGGCGAACTTGTCGCCCTTGAAGGTGATCGTCGGGTACTTGGCCACGTTGAAGAAGTCCTCGCCGCGCAGGTGCTCCTCGAGCTTGTCGAGGCCGGTGTCCACGCTCGCGGCGTCGATCGTGATGTCGGCGGTGCCCTTCTTCGCGGCCGTGTCGAGCGTGATCTTGCCGGCCGTCTTGTTGAAGCGTCCGCGCTGGATCGAGTAGCCCAGGTGCAGGACCTCGAAGCTGGGGAAGGTGTGGCGCACGTCGAGGGAATAGCTCTCGGCGGCGACGGCGGGGAGGGTGGCGATGGCGCCGGCGATGGCGGCGGCAAGGGCGATGCGTTTCATGGGTGAAGCTCCTTTACTTGGTGGAGGGAATGACGAACCTGAAGCGAACGGTGACCTCGTCGGCCACGGTTTCCGTGTCCGACCAGGGTCCTTCGCCGATCTTGAATTGCAGCCGTTTCAGGGGGAACTGCCCTTCGACGGTGCGCATGCCGCCCGCGTCCACGAGCGTGAAGGGCGCGGTGATGTTGAGGGATGCTCCCTTGATCGTGAGGGGGCCGGTGGCCTCGTAGCGCCCGGGGCCGGCGGCCTTCACGGACGTGGCGACGAACTTCGCCTTGGGGAAGGCATCGACGTTGAGCCAGGGCTTGCGCCGCGCCTCCGTCTCGCCTTCGGCGTTGCCGAGGTCTATGGAGGCGAGGTCCACTTCGAACTCGGCCTTCGTCGCCTCGGGCTTCTTCGGATCGAAGGAGACGGTCGCGTCGAACTTGCGGAAGCGCCCCTCGACGGGGACGTTCATCTGCTTGAAGGCGAAGCGGATGTGGCTCTTGTCCGCCACGACCTTCTGCGGCGGCTGGGCGAAGGCGGGCAGGGCGAGGGCGAGCGCCGCGGCGGCCGCGGCGAGGAGTGAGGGTGTTCATGCGTCAGGTCCTTGGTTTCAGGAAGGGCAGCATCCGGGCGAGGACGTCGTCGCGGTCGACGACGTGGTGCTTGATGGCCGCGGCGGCGTGCACGGCGACGAGCGCCGCGAGCGTGTAGTTGATGAAGCGGTGCACGAGCTTGAGCACGTCGGCCAGCTCCTTGTTCTTCTCGAGCAGGTCCGGGATGGGCAGCACGCCGAAGTAGACGGTCTGGAAGCCGGCCGCGGAGCTGAACAGCCAGCCGGTGAGCGGGGCCGCGAAGAAGAGCAGGTACAGAAGGTGGTGGGAAGCGTTCGCGGCCGCGCGCTGCCAGGCGGGCATGGAGGAGGGAAGGGCGGGCGAGGGGTGGCGCCAGGCGCCACAGGAGCCGCGCGGCGGAGACGAGGAAGATCGTCACGCCGGCCCACTTGTGCCACGAGTAGTACTTGAGCTTCGCGGGCGAGAGCGGAAGGTCGACCATGTACAGGCCGAAGGCGAGGTTGCCGACGATGAGCGCCCCGGCGATCCAGTGGAGCGCGATCGCGGTGCCGGTGTAGTCAGCCTTGCCTGCCGAGTTCATCGCTTCTCTTTTCCAGGGCCTCGCGCAGTTGCCCGAGGCGCTTTTCCAGTTCCTTGCGCCCGCATTCCGGCAGCGACTCGAAGGCCGGCGCCAGGAAGGCGAGGTGGGGCTCGAAGACCTCGCGGAACACACGATCGCCCTGCGGGCGTGAGCCGAACGAGGGTCGAGCGCCCGTCCGTCGGGCTCGCCATCCGCTCCACCAGGCCGCGCGCCTCGAGGCGGTCCACGACGCCCGTCAGCGTTCCCTTGGTGATGAGGGTGCGGCTGCCCAGCTCCTTGAACGACATCCCTGGCGTGTTTCCCAGCGTGACCACGATGTCGAATTGCGGCGAGGTGAGGCCCGTGCGGCGGATGTGGGCGTCCGAGACGCCGCTGGAACGCCTGGTAGCAGCGGGCCAGCTCGCGGATGACGGGAATCACGATCGCTCTGGACACGGGACGCTCGATTTAGTTCTAATGCGAACTATTATACCGGCTCCCCGACCCCGTCCATTCACGGATCACGAATCCGGATCGGCCAGGCCGAGCGTCCTAAACCGCGTGGATACGACCCTCGAACCAACCCGCTTCCTCCCGCGCCGTCACCATCGGCGCCCTGGTGCTCTATGGCGCCGCCTATGCCGCATCGCTCGCGGTCCTGGCCCGGGCGCCGGGCTTCCAGGCCGGGGAATCGCTCGCGGTGCTGCTCATCTTCGGGCTCGGATTCACGGCGGTGGCCTGGGCCGTGACACGTGGAATCGCGCCCCCGCCCATCGTCGTGAATCGTCCGCGGGCCGAGTCGCTGGCCATCCTGGCCTACCTCGCCGTCTTCGCCGTGCTCTTCCTCGGATTCGGCTTGAGCGCCATTCGGGAAGGGCTTCCGGACGGACGCATCGAGCGCTCCGCAATCCTGGTCGCCAAGCTGGCGGCGATGGTCCTGTTGCCGGCGCTGCTGTTCGTGGCGCTCGGCGTGGGAACGCGCGAGCTCTTCCCGCAAGGCAGCGCGATCGTCGGCGGACGCCGCGAGTGGCTCGCCCTCGCCATCCTGTGCGCCCTGGTGCTGGTCCTGCAGCTCACCGTCGGGCGCGGCCCGAAGCAAATCGCGCTCCTGCAGGCGGAGTGGGGATGGGCGCCCTGGCAATTGGCGCTCATCGCGCCGCTCGCCCTCGCCTGGATGACCCTGGAGGCGGGCCTCACCGAGGAATTCCTCTTCCGGGTCCTGCTGCAGACGCGCCTGGAGGCCTGGCTGCGGAACCGGACCGCGGCGATCCTGGCGATGGCGGTCCTCTTCGGGCTCGCGCACGCCCCCGGCTACGTGCTGAGGGGTGCGCACGCGGCGGAGGGCATGGCCATCGCGCCCGATCCCCTGACGGCGACGGCCTATGCGATCGTCGTCGTTTCGCCCATCGGATTCATGTTCGGCGTCCTGTGGACCCGGACCCGCAGCTTCGGGCTCGTCGTCCTGCTGCACGGGTTCACGGACCTCGTGCCGAACCTGGCGCCTTTCGCGCGCACGTGGTTCGGACCGGGCTGAGTCGGGCAGAATCACGTTCCACCATCCACCAACCGCCACCCAGGACGCACTCGATGAAGACTTGCCTTTCCCTCGCCGGCCTCGCCGCCATCTCCCTGGCCTCGCTGCCTGCGAGCGCCGCCTCGCCGCACTCGTTCAGCGGGAAGGGCGCGCTCTACAGCGAGTACGAATACCGCGGCCTCGCCCAGACCTCCGAGGACCCGGCGCTCCAGCTCACGCTCGATTACGCGCACGCGAGCGGCTTCTACGTCGGCACCTTCCTGAGCAACGTGAAGTGGCTCGAGGACACGGGCGACGTGCTGGGCATCCCGAGCGACGCCAAGCTGGAGTGGGACATCTACGCGGGCTACAAGTGGGCTTTCGCGCCGGGCTGGACGGCGGACTTCGGCGCCCTGAGGTACGAGTACCCGTCCTCGAACAGCTTCGGGACCTCGCTCGGCAGCCCGGAGACGACGGAGCTCTACGCGGGAGTCTCCTACGGTCCGGCGACCCTCAAGTATTCCTACGCCGTGTCCCAGCTCTTCGGCGTGCCGGACAGCGAGGGGTCGGATTATCTCGAGCTCGCGGTGAACTACCCGGTGCTCGAGAAGCTCACCCTGAACGGCGTGCTGGGGCACCAGCGGTACAAGGGAACGCAGCCCGCGGCCGGAAGGCCGTTCGACAACGGCAACTTCGACTACACCGTCTGGAAGCTCGGCGCGACCTACGACTTCGGCGGCGGTTTCGCCGCCGGCGCGTACTACAAGGGCACCGACGCCGATCCGGTCTACTTCACCTTCCTGGGCAAGGACTGGAGCCGCGACCGGCTCGTGGCATTCGTTGCGTACTCTTTCTGACGCCCGCCACGCCCACGATCACGAGGGCCACGAGCATTGAGTCCCGGCGCCGATCCGCACCCGGATCAGGCCACTGAAGCCCGGCTGGAGCGCTCCCGGGCGCTCTTCTTCGAGGGAATCGGTCACTTCGAGGCGGGCCGGCTCGAACCGGCCCGGGAATGCTTCGAACAGGCTCTCGCGCTGGCACCGGGCAGGCCGTCGCTGCTCGGCAACCTCGGTATCACGCTCTTCCACCTCCGCCGGTGGGAGGAGGCCGTCCCGCTGTTGCGGCAGGCCCTCGCGGCCGAGCCCTCGAGCGCCGACGCCTGGACTTGCCTTGGGCTGGCCAGCGAGGCGCTGGGGCGCTGGCAGGAGGCCGACGACGCGCTCGGCAGGGCCCTGGAGCTATCGCCGGCCAATGCGGGCCTGTGGCTCGCCCGCGGAGGCTGCCAGTTGCGGCTCGGGCGGACCGGGGATGCGATCCGCGCGTACGACAAGGCAGTGGAGACCGACCCGGGATCCGCCCGGGCCTGGAGCGTGCGCGGCAGCCTCATGCGCGAGCTGGGCCGGCGCGAGGAGGCCGCCCTTTGCTTCGAGAAGGCCATCGCCCTCGGCGAGGACGCCGAACTGCACGCCTATTTCCTCGCCGCCGTGCGCGACGCCGCCGCGCCGGTGAAGACTCCGCGCCGCTACGTGGAAAGGCTGTTCGACGACTATGCGGCGGACTTCGACGGCCACCTGGTCGAAACGCTGAAGTATCGCGGCCACGAGGCGCTCCTTCGTCCGCTGCTGCAAACGGAGCGTCACTTCCAGTCCGTGCTCGACCTCGGGTGCGGCACCGGCCTATGCGGCAAGCTGCTGCAGGGAAGGGCCGATGCGGTCGACGGACTGGACGTCTCGCGGGCGATGCTCGAGCAGGCGCGCCGGACCGGCGCCTATCGCGAGCTGATCCATGACGAGCTGGAGTCCTTCCTTGCCGCGGCCCATCGACAGGACGACCTGGTCCTCGCCGCAGACGTCTTCGGCTACCTCGGCGATCTCGAGGGCGTCTTCCGGTCCATCCGGCGCAATCTGCAGCCGGGCGGCGTGCTCGCGTTCACCGTCGAGGTTTCACGCCGCCTGGAGGAAGTGAAGCTCCTGCCGAGCCTGCGCCACGCGCACTCCGAACCCTACCTGCGGCGCATTGCCTCGTCGGCCGGGCTGCGCTGGCGGGAGATGCGCAGGGGGGTTCTGCGAGCGGACCAGGACAACCCTGTCGAGGCCTTGTACGTCTACTTGGAGCGCGGGTAGGCCACGTCCCGGCAGGCAGTGCCCACGGCAATCCAAGAGTTTACATAATACCAATTATACGCATTATGGAGGGGGTGCGATCCGGCCGAGCTCCTCCCATCCCGTGCGCTAGCGTACCGACTCGCACCTTCGGGCCGGACATGATGACCTCGAGTTCCGACAGCGTTCGGACATGAGGCAACGTGAGTTCGAAGCCCAAGCCCATCCAGATCATCCTCGCCCGGCAGCTCGCCAGCACGCTGGCGATGCCGATCCTCATCGTCGACACCGAGGGAACGCTGATCTACTACAACGAATCGGCCGAGGACATCCTGGACCAGCGCTTCGACGAGACCGGAGAGATGTCCGCCGAGCTCTGGAGCACGCTCTTCGCGGCCGAGGACGAGGACCGCAAGCCGATCGCGTCCGAGGACCGGCCCACGATGCTGGCACTGGCCGAGCGCAAGCCGATCTCGCGAACGATGTGGATGCGTTGCCGGTACGGGGAATGGCGGCACGTGCAGATCACGGCATTCCCGCTCCTGGGCGAGGCGAACCAGTTCCTCGGCGCGCAGATGATCTTCTGGGAAGTCTGAGATGCAGGTCACCCTGTGGGGCGCGCGCGGTTCCCTCGCCACGCCCGGTCCGGAAACGGCGCGGTACGGGGGCAACACCTCGTGCGTGGGCGTGGTCGGCCGCGAAGGCACGGTGCTCGTGCTGGACGCCGGCACGGGCATCCGGCGGCTGGCGGCGACCATTCCCGAATCGGTGCGGCGCGTCGATATCCTGCTCACCCATCTGCACATGGACCACATCCAGGGCCTGGGCTTCTTCGCGCCCCTGTATCGACCCGACATGGACGTGCACCTGTGGGGACCGGGCAGCGCATCGCACCGGCTGCCCTCGCGCCTGCGACGCTATCTCTCCCCGCCCCTGTTCCCGGTGAGCCTTTCGGAACTGCCCTGCAGGCTGACCTTTCACGAAGTCCCCTGCGGCGAGGTGGACATCGGCGAATTTCGCGTCTGCGCGGCCCTGGTGTGCCACCCCGGCCCGACGGTCGGGTACCGGATCACCTCGCCCGAAGGCAAGGTCCTGACCTACCTGCCCGACCACGAACCCGCGCTCGCCGCGCTTCGCTTTCCGAGCCTGCCACGGAACTGGACGTCGGGAGGCACGCTGGCCGCCGGCTCCGATGTCCTGATCCACGACGGCCAGTACAGCGCCTCGGAATACCAGGACCATTGCGGATGGGGTCACAGCTCGCTTGAGCAGGCGTTCGCGTTCGGGACGTTCGTCGAGGCCAGGCGGTTCGTGCCGTTCCACCACGATCCCAACCACACCGACGACGACATCGATCGCATGCTGGCGCAGGCCCTCGACGAATCGAAGCCCGCGTTCCAGGTCACGCCGGGTGCCGAGGGCCTGATTCTCGACATCTAGGCGCGGAATTTCAGGGATCGGCTTCCTTCGCGGCCTTCCACTGCCGGAACAGGCGGCAGACCGCCCGGCCATCAGCAGCCACCGCCACGAACCGCGTGAAACCCGCCATCCGCGTGTCCAGGTGCAGCATGTGCCAGCGGGTGAAGATCTCGGTCCAGTCGTGGTCGCCGCCCCCCACCAGCGGCAGCTCCTGGACCCTCGCGTCGGCCATGTAGCGCGCCACGTTCAGCAGGTTCTCGCCGAGCCAGACGGCGCCCGCCGCCGCCCCGGCCGCGTGGCCCCGCCGGTGGAAATGGACCGCGACGGCCACGGGAAACCCCAGTTGGAAAAGGGTGCCGCCGTAGACGGCCAGGCGGCTGCTCAGGATGCCGGTCAGTGGATGGCCGGCTTCGTGGAGGGCGAGGTTCGCGCTGTCCAGGATAGGCACCCACCCTTGGGCGCCGAAGGCATGGAAGGCCAGCGAGACGGCGGCGAATGCGGCGACGGCGGCCAGCGATGCCAGGGAAACCGGCACGGGGCCGGAGTCGCCGTCCTGCCCCGGGAACAACTCGTTCATGATCTTATAACAATATGAAAAACAATATCTTGAAATTGATATCTAACAACTTGCATTAAGTTACTGGCAGCAAGCTTCGGCTACTCCTTGTCGGTCAACCGGCTCGTCTGGAAGTGGCTTTTGCCCTTCGCCTTCACCGGCGCGATGCTGGTGACCGGCTTGCCCCGGATCTCCGGATTCGCGGCCTCGGCGAGCGCCATGTCGCGCCCCTTCTGGTCCTGGACGATGAAGTACGCCTGAGGCACGGTGGCCGCTTCCGTCGGACGCTTGTTGAGGAAATGGGTGCCCTGGAACTCGCCGAGGTAGGTCACCTCGTTTTCCTTAACCTGGAAGCGGATGTCGTAGTTGTCGCGGGCGAACGTCTTCCGGTTCGTTTCCGCGTTCTCGAGCCGGAAGTTGACCAGGCTGTACTCGCCCGCGGGAACCTTCAGGACGCGCACGACGCCGGACCTGCCGTCCCACTTCTGCAGGTCGCCCGGCGGCGGGTCGAGGGTGAACGCGGCCTCGAGCTTGGGGAACTTGGCGCTCAGGGCTCCCTCGGACGCCTTGGGCGTCTTGGGGGCCTTGGAATTCTTGGTGAGGTTGCCCAGGCCCTTCATGCCCTTGGGGGCATCGGGATCGGCGGGAGCCTTGGGCTCGGCGGGAGCCTTGGCGACCTTGGGCGCGAGGACGACGGCCACCGTGGACATGCCGCGATCCTGGCTCAGGGACACGACGATCCACCCCGTCGGCGCGGGTTCGGCGGTGGCTGCGTGGGAGGTGGCGAATGCGGCGAGAAGGAGCGCGGCCGCGGCGGGTCGGAGAATACGGGTCAAGGGGCTGATTTTCATGGCGCCATTATGCCGTCCGCGCCCCGCGGCCGGGCACCGGCGATCGCTCAGTGGAAGTCGTGGCTCTCGGTCCTGAGCTCGCCCAGGAGCCGGCTCAGGTCCTCGAAGCGCTTCGCCAGCACGTGCACGACGATCCCCTGCTTCTGCACCTGCCCGCCCACCGCCAAGCAGCCGCGAGCCGAGGATGGGGCGGCGGTTCCTCTCCACGATGTCGTTCCAGACCACGAGGTTCACGTAGCCCGTCTCGTCCTCGAGGGTCACGAACAGCACGCCGCTCGCGGTGGCCGGGCGCTGCCTGCAGGTGACGATGCCGGAGGTGCGGATCCACTGCCCGTGGCGGGCGAGCGGCGACCTCCTCGGCCGTGCGCAGGCCCCGGGTCTTCGAGGCGGCTTCTCAGGATCGCCAGCGGATGGCGGCGCAGGGTGAGCCCGAGGGCCGCGTAGTCGCCGACGACCTCCTGGCCCTCGCTGGGCGCCGCGAGCCCGGCCCCGGCGGATTCGACGCCGGCCGGAAGCGCGAGCCGGGTGGCCTCGTCCACCGCCAGCGTCGACCAGAGGGCCTCGCGGCGATGCCCGGCAAGGCCGGCCAGGGCATCGGCCTTGGCCAGGTGGGCGAGGTCCCGTCTTGTCCAGGCCGGCTCGCCGGGCCAGGTCGTCAACTGATTCAAATATCTTTTTATTTCTTGATATTACGATAGCTTCCGCAGAATCAACTTTAAGTCCATTGATCAGCCCGAGCCCCAGCCGGATGGCCGGCTCGCCCCGGGAATCGGGCTCGAGCCGGCTCTCGACCGCGCTCGCCAGGACATCGACGGGCCGCACCTCGACGCCGTGCCGGCGGGCGTCCTGGACGATCTGGGACGGGGTGTAGAACCCGAGGGGCTGGCTGTTCAGGAGCGCGCAGGCGAAGGCGGCCGGCTCGTGGCGCTTGAGCCAGCAGGAGACGTAGACCAGGAGCGCGAAGCTGGCGGCGTGGGATTCCGGGAAGCCGTACTCGCCGAAGCCCTGGATCTGCTGGTAGATCTGCTCGGCGAAGGCCAGGGCGTAGCCGCGCTCGAGCATCCCCTGCACGAGCTTTTCCCGGAAGGGCTCGATGCCGCCGCGGCGGCGCCAGGCGGCCATGGCCCGGCGCAGCTTGTCGGCCTCGCCCGGGGTGAAGCCGGCGGCCACCACCGCGAGCTGCATCACCTGCTCCTGGAAGATGGACACGCCGAGCGTGCGCTCCAGCACCCCCCTCACCGCCTCGCTCGGGTAGGTGACGGCCTCCTTGCCCTCGCGCCGGCGCAGGTAGGGATGCACCATGCCGCCCATGATCGGGCCGGGGCGCACGATCGCCACCTCGATCACCAGGTCGTAGAAGCAGGCGGGCTTGAGCCGGGGCAGCATCGACATCTGCGCCCGCGACTCGATCTGGAAGACGCCGATGGTGTCCGCGCGCTGCGCCATCTCGTAGACGGCCGGGTCCTCGGGCGGGATGTCCGCCATCGCGAGGCGCGTGCCGCGGTAGCCGTTCACGAGGTCGATGGCGCGCCGGATGCAGGAGAGCATCCCCAGGCCCAGCACGTCGACCTTGAGCAGGCCCAGGGCGTCCAGGTCGTCCTTGTCCCACTGGATGACCGTGCGCTCGGGCATCGAGGCGTTCTCCACCGGCACCAGCCGCGAGAGCCGGCGGTTGTCGATCACGAAGCCGCCGGGGTGCTGCGAGAGGTGGCGCGGGAAGCCGACCAGCTCGCCCGTGAGCTCCACCACCTGCTTCACGGCGCGGCTGCCGGGATCGAAGCCGGCCTCGGCGAGGCGGGTCTTCAGCGCGTCGCGGTCGTCCCACCACGAAAGCGACTTCGCGAGCAGGTCCACCTGGTCGAGCGACAGGCCCAGCGCCTTGCCCACGTCGCGCAGGGCGCTCCTGGGCTGGTAGGTGATGACCACCGCCGTGAGGGCCGCCCGCTCGCGGCCGTACTTCGCGTAGATGTACTGGATCACCTCCTCGCGCCGCTGGTGCTCGAAGTCGACGTCGATGTCGGGAGGCTCGTTCCTCTCCTTGGAGATGAAGCGCTCGAAGAGGACGGACATGCGGCCCGGGTCCACCTCCGTGATGCCCAGGCAGTAGCAGACGGCGGAGTTGGCCGCGGACCCGCGCCCCTGGCACAGGATCGCCCGGCTGCGCGCGAAGACCACGATGTCGTGCACGGTGAGGAAGAAGGGCTCGTAGCCCATGTCCGCGATGAGCCGCAGCTCGTGCTCGACGGTGGCCACGACGGAAGCCGGCGGCCCCGAGGGATAGCGCCGCGCCAGGCCCTCGAAGGCGAGCTGGCGCAGGTGGGTCGTGGGCGTCTCGCCTTGCGGCACGAGCTCGCCCGGGTACTCGTAGCGGATCTCGGCCAGGGAGAAATCGCAGCGCGCCGCGACGTCGAGCGTGGCGGCGAGGAGCGCGGGCGGGTACGTCATGGCGAGGCGGCCGATGGGGCGCAGGTAGCGCTCCGCGTTGGGCTGCAGCCGGCGCCCGGCCTGCGCGACGGGCACCTTGAGGCGGATGGCGGTGAGGACGTCCTGCAGGCGCTTGCGGTTGCGCCGGTGCATGTGCACGTCGCCCGCGGCCACGAGCGGAAGGCCGAGCGCCTGGCCCAGGGCCTCGAGGGCCGCGAGGCGCGCCGCGTCGTCGGGCCCCTTGTGCAGCTCGACCGCGATCCAGGCGCGGCCGGGGAAGCGGCCGCGCACCCAGGCCCCCTCCTCCGGCTGGCCCTCCCCCGCCGGGAGCCAGAGGGCGAGAAGGCCCTCGGTCGCGGCCGGGAAGTCCTCCTTCGCGAGGCGGTATTCGCCCTTGGGCGCGGCGCGGCGGGCGCGGGTGATGAGCGCGCAGAGCGATTCGTAGCCGGCGAGCGATTGCGCGAGGAGGACGAGCCGCAGCCCGCAGGCGAGGCGCAGCTCGGCCCCGATGAGCAGGCGAACCCCGGCCTCCTTCGCCGCGAGGTGCGCGCGCACGATGCCGGAGACGGAGCACTCGTCGGTGATCGCGAGCGCGCCGTAGCCCAGCTTCGCGGCGCGGTGGACGAGCTCCTCCGGGTCCGACGCGCCCCTCAGGAACGAATAGTTGGAAACGCAGTGCAGCTCGGCGTAGCCCGGGAGCATGGTCGCCTGCGCCTCATGCGAAGACGCCGTGCAGGTACCACGCGCCGGGATCGCGCCGCTCGCGGTAGATCCACACGGCTTCCCCGACGGGGTTGGCGGCGACGAAGTAATCGCGGCTCACGGGCTCGCCGTCCCACCAGCCCGTCTCGATGCGCTCGGGCCCGGCGAGGATGCCGGAGCGAGCCCTGCAGGGACGGGCCCGCCTCGCCCGCCACCAGCCTTTGCGGCCTGTTGAGGAGCCACACGGGACGCGCGCCGCCGTCGAAGCGCGTGCGCGAGGAGGCGGCCGGCGGGTTCTTCCAGCCGCGCTCGGGGCGGTGGTCCTCCGCGAGCGCGATGCCGAAGACCCGCCCCTGGCCCAGCCGCGCGGCGAGGCGCTCGACGAGGCGCGCCCGGCCCACGGCGCGCTCCTCGCGGCCCGGCAGCCACGTGCCCTCGCGCGGCGCGAAGGGCTGCAGCCGCTCGGCCGCCAGGCGCAGGCCCACCGTGGGCGCGGCGAGCTCCAGGCGCGAGAGCTTCTCGCGGGCGATGGACGAGGATGAACTCCGCCTCGCGCTCCGGCGAGGCGAAGGAAAGCGCGAGGCGCGTCTGGCTGCGGCGGCCGTGCTCGAGGACGAGGTCCAGCTCCTGCACGCCCGCGCCGCGGCCGCGCAGGTAGCCCTCCATCTCCGCGAGCAGGCGCTTCAGGGGAAAGAGGATCGCCTCGACGCCTTCGGCCTCGGCCGGCAGCTCCAGCCGGGCGCGGTAGCGCGCGGGCGGCACGTGGGGCAGCCGCGGATCGGGCGCGCGGCCGGCCAGGCGATCGAGGACGGCGAGCGCCTCGGGACCGAAGCGCTGCGAGAAGCCCGCGCGCGGGAGCGCCAGCGCATCCTTCACCCGGAGCACGCCCAGGTCCGACAGGTGCTCGAGGGTGCGCCCCGGCCATTCGAGGAGGAAGAGCGGCAATTCCGCCAGGCGCGCGGGCAAGTCCGAAAGCGTCGTGCAGCTTCGCACGGCCATGCCGCGGGCCTCGGCGCGGGCGAAGGCGCGCGCGGCAAGGGGCGTGGGCGCGACCCCGACCGTGGCCTGCAGGCCCAACGCGCGAACGCCCCCGCGCAGCGCCGCGAGGAGCTTGGCGAGGCCGCCGAAGAGCTTCACGCTGCCCTCGACCTCGAGGACGAGCCCCGTGGGCTCCACCGAGACCGCGGGCGTGTACTGCGCCGCCCAGCCCGCCAGGCGCTCGAGGGCGTCGCGCTCCGCGGCCTCGTCGCGATCGACGCAGCGCAGGTCGCTTGCCAGGGCCTTGGCCGCCGCGACCGCCATGCCTTCGCGCACGCCGGCGGCACGCGCGGCCGCGTTGGCGCAGGCCACCACCGGGCGCTGCGCGGGGCCTTCGCCCACCACGAGCGGCAGGGGCTCGGCGCGCGCGCGCTCCGCGAGCTGCAGGGGCAATGCGGGCATCTCGAGCGCGACCCAGAGCACGGGCAGGCCCTTCAGGCCGCCAGGCGCAGGGCGATGGGACGGACGAGGGGCGGGCCCCGGCGCTTGGGGAGGGAGACTTGCAGCAGCCCATCCCGGCGCGTGACGACGACGCGAAGGTGCGCGGGCGTGGCGTTGGCCAGGGCCGAGGTGGGGCGAAAGAGCACGGCGAGCGTGCGGCCGGCCTCCGCCGCCACCTGCAGGCGGCGAAGCCAGGCGTAGTCGGTCTTCCCGGGCAGCCAAAAAAGAGCCGCCCCGCACGCGCCCGAGCGAAGCGCCTGGTCCGCGGACCAGAGCGCATCCTCGGCCGTGGCGGGGCGGACCACCAGGCAAGCTTCGAGAGGCACGCCGGCAAGCGCCAGCGCGGGAGCGTAGGGAAGGTGCGGCGGGTTGATCCAGGCGACGGCCCGGCCCTCCTGCGCCACGGCCTTGAGGGCGGGCAGCAGGAGCGAGACCTCGCCCAGGCCCGCGCCGTCGTGGAGGATCTCCGTGAGCCCCGCGCGCGGCCAGCCGCCGCCGGGCAGTTCCATGTCCAGGCGCGCGTGGCCCGAGGCGATGCCCGCGGGCGCGGCCTGGTCGACCTCCCCCGCGCGCCAGACGCCGGGAAGGCGGGCCGGATCGACGATGGCGTTCACAGGCGGTGGACCTTGCGGCCCTGCGCGGACGGCGCGGCGGCGGTGAGGTTGCGGATCACGCCCACGCCGATGCCCTCGATCTCGAGCGTGTCGCGGGTGAGGTCGAGGTGGAGCGTCTGGAAATCCGGGTTGGCGGGGATGAGCTCGGCCTTGCTGCCGCGCAGCTTCAGGCGCTTCACGGTGACGTCGCTGCCCAGGCGCGCCACGACGAGCTGGCCGCTTTTGCGCCTCGCTCGTGCGGTGCACCACGAGCCAGTCGCCATCCAGGATGCCCTCGTCGCGCATGCTCAGGCCCCGCACCTGCAGGAGGTAGTCGGCGCGCGGGTTGAAGAGCGAAGGATCCACCGGGTAGCGGCCCAGCACGTTCTCGATGGCGAGCACGGGGCTGCCGGCGGCCACGCGGCCCACGAGGGGAAGCCCCGCCTCCTGCAGGACGCGGATGCCGCGGGCGGCGTTGGGCACCAGCTCGATGGCCCCCTTGGCGGCGAGCGCGACGAGGTGCTTCTGCACGCCGTTGGTGGAGCCCAGGTCGAAGGCGCGGGCGAGCTCCGGCCGCGTGGGCGGGCGGCCTTCCTCCGCGAGGTGGCGGCGGATGAAGTCGAGGATTTCGGCCTGGCGGGCGGTCAATTCGTGCATGGTGAAAACATTATCACCTACCCGCGCCGTCCCGCAAGCCCCCCGTGGCTTACAATCCGACGCTCATGCGCCACCCCCACGACGACAAGCTCCGGCCCCCCGCGGCCACGGGGCGCGCCCCTTGAGCCGCAGCCTCTTCCGGCAGGAAGCGATCGACGCCCAGCGCGAGAAGTACCTGGGCGAGACGACGCTCGCGCGCCCGGTGGCCTACTGGGTCTACACGCTCCTCGCCGCGGCCATCGCCGCTGCTGCTGCTGGGCGTGGCGATCTGGGGCGAGTACACGCGCCGCGAGCGGGTCGAGGGCCACCTCGCCCTCGACGTGGGCGCCGCGCGCGTCCTGATCCCCGACCCCGGCCGCGTGGCCGAGCTCCTCATCAAGGAAGGCGACGAGGTCCAGGCCGGCGCCCCCATCGCCAAGATCACCTACGACCGCTCCACCGCCGAGACCTCCTCCACCGAGCTCGCCAGCCGCCGCACCCTCCTCGAGCGCGAGCAGCAGCAGCTGAGGGAGCTGGGCGAGCAGCAGGTGGCGCAGGTGAAGAAGCGCATGAAGGACCTGGAGAGCGAGCTCGCCCAGGCCGACCGCGAGATCAAGCTGCAGGAAAGCCGCGTGAAGAGCTCGCGCGAGCAGGCCGCGCGCTTCCAGCAGCTGGCGGGCGAGAAGTTCGTCTCCGACCTGGTGGCCAAGCAGAAGCTCGACGAGGTGACGGACCAGGAGATCAAGCTGCAGGCGCTCCGGCGCACGCGCTCGCAGGTGGACCGCGACCTCTCCGCGGCGAGGATGGAGGAGCCCTCGATCCAGCTGCGCTCCAGCGGGCAGGTGGACCAGGTCGCCCGCCAGCTCTCCGAGCTCCAGGAAAGCCTCGCGGGGGTGGAGGCGCGCCGCGAGACCGTGATCAAGGCCCCGGTGAGCGGCACCGTGACCAACATCGCCGTGGTGCAGGGCCAGTCGGTGCCGGCCGACACCCCGCTCGCCACCGTGCTGCCCAAGGGCAGCGGGCTGCACGTGGAGCTGCTCGTGCCCTCGCGCGCCATCGGCTTCATCCAGAAGGGGCAGCAGGTGGTGCTGCGCTACGAGGCCTTCCCGCACGAGCGGTTCGGCCAGTACAAGGGCGTGATCACCGAGATCAGCCGCAACGTGTGGTCGCCGGGGGAGAAGATCGGGCCGCTCGCCGTGAAGGAGCCCGTGTACCGCGTGGACGTGAAGCTGGAGCGCCAGAGCGTGGCCGCGCTGGGCTCGGAGATCGCGCTGCGCCCCGGCATGCTCGTGAACGCCGACATCCTGCTCGAGCGCCGCACCCTCCTCGAGTGGCTCTTCGAGCCGGTGCTGCAACTGCGGGGGCGCCTCTAGATGCCCGGGATCTTCAGCCGCCGCGTGCCGGTGATCCTGCAGAGCGAGGCGCCCGAGTGCGGCATCGCCTGCCTGGCCATGGTGGCCTCCTACCACGGCTACCTCACCGACCTGTCGTCGATGCGGGTGCGCCTGTCGCCCTCGCTCAAGGGGATCACGCTCAAGAACGTCGCCCAGATCGCCGAGGGCATGGGGCTCACCTCGCGCGGGGTGCAGGCGCCGCTGGAGGCCCTGGGCAAGCTGCAGCTCCCCGCCGTGCTGCACTGGGACATGAACCACTTCGTGGTGCTGGTGGCCGTGAAGGGCCGCCGGCTCGTGATCCACGACCCGTCCCGCGGCCGGCGCGTGATGCCCCTGGACGAGGCCTCGCGCCACTACACGGGCGTGGCCATGGAGTTCTCGCCCGCCTCGAGCTTCAAGCCGCGCGACGAGCGCGAGCAGGTGCGGGCCACGCAGCTCCTGGGCATGGCGCGCGGGCTCAAGGGGACGCTCGCGCAGATCCTCGTCCTGTCGCTCGCCCTGGAAGTCTTCGCCATCGCCATGCCCTTCTTCCTGCAGCTCGTGGTGGACCGGGTGCTGGTGGGGCGGGACCGGGACCTCCTCACCGTGCTGGGCGTGGCCTTCGGGGCGCTCGTGGTCATCACCGGTGGCCGTGACGGCCGTGCGGGCGTGGGTGAGC
Source organism: uncultured beta proteobacterium (assembly GCA_963824135.1). Classification (GTDB taxonomy): domain Bacteria; phylum Pseudomonadota; class Gammaproteobacteria; order Burkholderiales; family Usitatibacteraceae; genus FEB-7. Next base: position 128,449 of record CAWGOH010000012.1, read on the forward strand.
GTGTACCTGTCCACGAACCTCAACCTGCGGCTGCTCTCCACCCTCTTCGCGCACCTGGTGAAGCTGCCCCTCACCTGGTTCGAGAAGCGCAACATCGGCGACATCGTCTCCAAGTTCCGGAGCGTGGACGCGATCCAGAGGACGCTCACCACCACCTTCGTCGAGACGATGGTGGACGGCCTCATGGTGGTGCTGACCCTCATCGTGATGGGCTGGTACAGCCTCACCCTCACCGCCGTGGTGATCGGCGCGGCCATCCTCTACGTGGCGGTGCGCTGGATCCTCTACTACCCGCAGCGCTACGCGACCGACGAGCAGCTCTCCCACGAGGCGAAGAGCGGCACGCACTTCATCGAGACCCTGCGCGGGATGATGGCGATCAAGCTGAACCTGCGCGAGAACGAGCGGCGCGCGGCCTACCAGAACCTGGTGGTGGACCAGATCAACGCCGGCGTGAAGGTGCAGAACGTGGGCATCGCCCAGCGCGGGGCGAGCGCCCTCATCTTCGGCCTGGAGGGCGTGGCGGTGATCTGGCTGGGGGCCATCGCGGTGATGGACGGGAAGTTCTCCGTGGGGATGCTCTACGCCTTCCTCGGCTTCAAGCTCGTGTTCCTGACCCGGTTGAACGCCCTGGTGGAGAAGTGGAACGACTTCCGCATGCTGGACCTGCACGCCGAGCGCATCGCCGACATCGCGCTCGCGGAGGAGGAAGTCACGACGGCGGGGATGCCCGGGGAGGCGGCCGCGGGCCCCATCACGATCGAGGCCAAGGGGGCGAGCTTCGCCTACGGGCCGGAGGGCTTCGTGTTCCGGGGGGTGGACTTCTCGGTGGCGCCCGGGGAGACGGTGGCGATCGTGGGGCCGTCGGGCTGCGGCAAGACCACGCTCATCAAGGTGCTGGTGGGGCTGCTGGAGCCCACGGAAGGCGCGGTGCTGGTGAACGGGCGCAACCTGAAGGACTGGGACATCGGCCAGTACCGCAGGCGGATCGGCGCGGTGATGCAGGACGACCAGCTCTTCGTCGGCACCATCGAGGACAACATCAGCTTCTTCGACCCCGAGCACGATCCGGAGCGGGTGCGCGCGTGCGCGCGCCTCGCCATGATCGACGCGGACGTGGCCGCGATGCCCATGGGCTACAACACGATCGTCGGCTCGCTGGGTGCCGCCCTTTCGGGGGGGCAGAAGCAGCGGGTGCTATTGGCCAGGGCGCTTATATCGGGGGCCGCAGGTCCTTTTCCTGGATGAGGCGTTCGATCAGCTCGACGTACAGCTCGAGCGGGGCATTTCCACCGCGCTCGCCTCTCAGGGCCTGGCGCTGGTTGTTGTCAGTCATCGTCCAGAGTCGACCGCCGACATGATCAAGACGTTCAGGCTGGCTTGATCGAAGGCGCTGGTCGCTTCCCTCCGCTGGACGCGATCTACTTCGCGAATCAGTTAAAAAAGCACATCGCCGACGCCGCCGCCCACGTGCGAGAGTTCGAGCTCGCCCAGTTCGCGAATGGCTGCTTCGGCGTCATTGACGGCCTTCTCGATTTCCAGCACTTCGATCTTGTTGAAGTCCATGTGTGTCGCTCCTTGAAAGTTGGTGAGGGGAATCAGTTAAAAAAGCACATCGCCGACGCCGCCGCCCACGTGCGAGAGCTCGAGCTCGCCCAGTTCGCGAATGGCTGCTTCGGTGTCATTGACGGTCTTCTCGATTTCCAGCACTTCGATCTTGTTGAAGTCCATGTGTGTCGCTCCTTGAAAGTTGGTGAGGGGAATCAGTTAAAAAAGCACATCGCCGACGCCGCCGCCCACGTGCGAGAGTTCGAGCTCGCCCAGTTCGCGAATGGCTGCTTCGGCGTCATTGACGGTCTTCTCGATTTCCAGCACTTCGATCTTGTTGAAGTCCATGTGTGTCGCTCCTTGAAAGTTGGTGAGGGGAATCAGTTAAAAAAGCACATCGCCGACGCCGCCGCCCACGTGCGAGAGTTCGAGCTCGCCCAGTTCGCGAATGGCTGCCTCGGTGTCATTGACGGTCTTCTCGATTTCCAGCACTTCGATCTTGTTGAAGTCCATGTGTGTCGCTCCTTGAAAGTTGGTGAGGGGAATCAGTTAAAAAAGCACATCGCCGACGCCGCCGCCCACGTGCGAGAGCTCGAGCTCGCCCAGTTCGCGAATGGCTGACTCGGCGTCATTAAGGGTCTTCTCGATTTCCAGCACTTCGATCTTGTTGAAGTCCATGTGTGTCGCTCCTTGAAAGTTGGTGAGGGGAATCAGTTAAAAAAGCACATCGCCGACGCCGCCGCCCACGTGCGAGAGTTCGAGCTCGCCCAGTTCGCGAATGGCTGCTTCGGCGTCATTGACGGTCTTCTCAACTTCAAAAATCTCAGGTTTGCAGAATTCCATGGGGTAGGCTCCTAATTAATCAATAAAAACAAAAAGATACAGTTAAGAAGCGACTTCCAGTGGGGCAATCAAGCGCCACTCTACTTGGCTAGGCGATTCAACGGCACAACAAAAAGCAACTCTTTTCCCTTCTGGCAGGCAGCCTGCAACCCTCAAACGGCCACCTCAAGAAGCGGGAGATTTGCTGTTTCCGGCATTGCACCGGGTGCGCGTCGGTAACGGGCTACCGCTACCGAAATATGCTCTCATAGGGCTGTGGATTGACCCGGACATCGAGATGGATCGATCAACGCCCCTGATTCTTGTGGTAAAACTGTGACTTAGCTCACTCTTTTGAGAGCTTAATTAACAGTGAAGGGTTTCGCAATGCCCATCCCCTCCGCCATGGCATCCGGGATCCAGGCGGCAACCTCTCTGTCCCAAGCATCCGACGACCCTACGGTTGCGAAGGCCCTGGACAGGTTAGCGCACGACTTGAGGAAGAGTCTGCATTCGGGCATTGCCGTTAGCCCAAGCCGAGTGTTCGACAATTGTCGAGGCCCTTCGGCGCATTAAGGGAACCGCGAATGCGGAACTGCGCATCGGTTGTTTGATCGACCTTGCTCAATGCCTATATTTGATGGGCGCCCCATTTCTGGCAATCGATCCCGCTAGACAGGCGAGTGAGTTGGCTTCCAACTGTCTGGCATGAAGTCTCTGGAGAGAAAGCCGCTTACGGCTCTCGGCGTCATGTTCGCCGACACGGGCAACATTTCTGAAGCGATTGAATGCTATGCCCACGCACTGGACGTTGCTCAGCAGCTTTCGGACAAGGATGGCGAGTGCGTGGTCTGGATCAATATTGGCGTCGCACTTCTATATGCCGCCCAATACCGAGACGCAATCGACTGCTTTGAACGCGTACTTGCAATCGCGGGAGACAACCCTGCCTTTCAAGCGTCGCGTCTTAGTGCTCTGTCGAATATCGCCTTGGCGTCGTTGCATCTTGAAGACTATTGCGCGAGGGCTTCGAGCCGCCGAAGCAGCCCTCAAGGAAGTCCGAGAGCCGCGAAACGCAAAGGAAATGCTGTCTCGCGTTCTTTTGGAAAACAACTACGCCCGACTGCTGCTCGAGGTAAACAATATCGACCGAGCGGTCGAACGCTGCGCTATCGCCAAGAAGTATGCGGCGGAGTCCCATTCTGCACGAGCCGAAGTGGCCGCCGCGATTGCCGAGGGACTTTGCGAAGTCCATGCTGGAAAGGCTGACGTCGGCATCTCCAGGCTCACGGCAACGCTGGAAAAGGCGCGTCTCCTTCGCGCCATGCTTGCGCGACACCTTGGCGGCGTTGGTCAAGTCCTTCGAGTTCCTGGGACAGCCGCAGCGGGCCCTGGTCTACCTTCGCGAAATGATGGAGGCTACCCGTCAGGTGCAGCAGGACAACGCCCTGAAGCACGTCAAGCTGCACCTTGACCAAGTTGGTATGGATCTGGCGGAGGCAAAGTCTGACGCCGTTGCCTTGGAGCGTCGCGAAGCCGCGCTCCGAGGAAAGGTTGCCGAGCAGGAGCTGTTCCGCTCGCGAATCGAAATGCTCGAGCGGCTCGCCGTCACGGCGGAACTGAGGGACGACTCGACCGGCGAACACTCCTACAGGGTCGGAAAGCTGTCGGCACTTCTTGCCATGGAGTTCGGCTGCGATGAGGGAACGTCATTCATGATCGAGCTCGCCGCTCGACTTCATGACATCGGCAAGATCGGCGTGCCTGATGCGATCCTGCTGAAGCCTGACAAGCTCAATGACGCCGAGCGCCTCGTGATGCGTTCGCATACGACTGTCGGCGCGGAGCTCCTCTCCAAGAGCAACATTCCGCACATGCAGATGGCCGAGGAGATTGCCCGGTACCATCACGAGTGGTGGGACGGCTCGGGCTATCCCGGAAACCTCTCCGGATCCGCGATTCCATTGGCATCGCGAATCGCCGCCCTTGCCGATGTCTTCGACGCCCTGACCCACAAGCGGCCGTACAAGGAAGCCTGGCCACTTGACCTTGCAATCGACGAGATTGCCCGCCTCAAGGGGCGTCAGTTTGATCCACAGCTGACGGACTATTTCCTGGTGCTTATCGATAAGCTCCGCGCCGAACACGCGGATTTGGACGCGTTTCTCGGGCAGGCAGCCTTGGCATCGCCGTTCCTCCAGGCACGCTCAAAGATTTGGGACACGCTCAGGAAGTCCAAGGAGCCGGACGGAACTGATTCCAATAGCAGGCTTGATCTCCAGCGCTAGCGTTCCCCAGTAGCGCCCACGTGGCCCTTGGAAGTCTTGGTTAACGTCTGATAGTATTTTGGCGACCGTTATTATTTCGAGGGGTCGCCGTGAGTGTCGATCCAGTCCTTCGGGATCTCGCCAATGCTGTCCGACTTTCACCCGTCGCCTCGAGCCCTGGGATGTCCAGGCTGCTATCACGAGCGCTGGCACGATCGATCGAGCTCGAGAGAGCCTCAGAACGAGACTCGGCTAGCTTCTTTCGGCAGCTAGGTAAGGATCTAGTCAGGCTGCGCGGTACCGCGCATTCCGAGGCAAGACTGAGCCTGCATGTTTCGCGCCTGCCTCTTCCTTTGGCACTACGGTGACTCACAAGATGCGATCGCGTTCGCAAGACACGCAATTGAGCTTGCAATCGCTGCCCATCGGCCTCACGACTTGCGCCGCTTTCATACAACTCTTGGTGCGCTCCTCGCAGACTTAGGTGATCGTTGTGAAGCGCTTCAGTCGTATTCGCACTCGCTGACACTCGCGCAGGAACTTGACGACGTTACAGGGGAATGCATTGCATGGAACAACCTTTCGGCTCTATTCGTTGATTCCGGTCTGTTCGGAGAGGCGCTTTCATGCGCCTATCAATGTCTTCACGTTGCGGAAAAGCGCGCACTGTCAGACCCAGAGCTAGTTCGAAGTGCTCACAACAATATCGTGTTGGCCAAGTTCAGGCTCGGGGATAACGCAGGCGCACTGACGTGGGCACGGCGACTGCTTGCGCGATTCTCCTGAGCCACAATCGGCTCAAGAGGCCACATCGAGAATGGTCCGCGAAGAGCACCTTATCCTCGCTCTTGTTGCCACCAACAACGCTCGAGAGGCGAAGGAACGGGTTGAATATCTCAAGAGGCTAGTTTCCCGGTTTCCTGCGCCCCGCCAGCAGTTGATCGCTGCAATCGTCGAGGGCCTTTGTGAGGTAGTGACGGGTGATTCTAGGCATGGCATTGAAATACTTGCGCAGAGCTGCCGCCACGTCGCCGACTACACCATCCAAGATATCTACTCGGATGCAATGTGGACGCTCGCGCAAGCCTACGACGCAATCGGTGAATGTGAACTTGCACTTGATGCAATGCGCAATTTGCGCGCCCACCTCGAGACAATCCACCTGGACACGACCGTTGCGAGCCTCGCAACGCTCAAAGGCAATCTTGATGGCGCCATGCTTGGAGCCCGTGCGAATCGGGCCGAACTTGATCGAGCGGAAGCCGAGCTGAAGGTAAAGGTGCTTCAACGTGAACTCGATCGCACACGCCAGGAAATGCTCGAGCGAATGGCCGTCGCTGCCGATATTCGCGAGGACATCTCCGGAGAGCATGGCTATCGCGTCGGCAGGCTCTCGGCCCTGCTCGCCGCGCGAAATTGGCTGGAAGCCGGATGCATGCAGCGCCATCGACATTTCCGCACGCTTGCACGACATCGGCAAGTTCGGCATTCCCGAGATGATCCTCTTCAGCGAAAGCACGCTGCAGAAGGCTGAAAGGGACTTCATCGCCTCCCACACCATCGTCGGCGCCGAGATCCTGTCGAAGAGCGACATTCCCCAAGTCCGAATCGCCGAGGAGATCGCCCGCTGCCACCACGAATGGTGGGACGGGTCCGGCTACCCGCGCGGACTCAAGGGTCTGGCCATCCCGAAAAGCGCCCGAATCGTCGCCCTGGCGGACGTCTTCGATGCCATGACGCACGGACGGCCCTATGCCAAGGCCATCCCGATCGAGGCCGCCCTGGACGAGATCGCCGGCCTCCGTGGACGCCAGTTCGATCCGGAGCTTACGGACCATTTCCTTGCCCTCGTGCGCCGGCTTGCGGCGGACAACGACGACCTCGACGCCTACCTCGGCAAGGCCGCGCGCAACTCCCCGTTCCTCAAGGCCCGGGCCCGGATCAAGGAAATGCTGGCGCAAGGGCGTGATTCGACTGCTCTTTCGGCCCTTCCGCCGCCTCCCGGCACTCCTCTGAATTGACCGGAATCGCCCGAAAACCTATAATTCCGGGTTCACCGATTCCCCGATAGCTCAGTCGGTAGAGCGACGGACTGTTAATCCGCAGGTCGTTGGTTCGAGCCCAACTCGGGGAGCCAGTTTTAAAGAAAAGGCCCGCCAAATCTGGCGGGCCTTTTTCGTTTCGAATCCTACGAAAACGGAAACCGATCCCCTGCCCCTACCTCGCCATCATGGGAGTCGGCCGCCCGCTGGCGGTCATGTACTCGGGCGTGGAGCGCAGGATCACGTTCGGGTCGAACACGATCTCCGTGGTCTTCTGGGCGCCCAAAGGCCTGCGTCATCTGGATGACCTGCGGCGTGCAGTCGGTCGCGAACTGCCAGCGCAGGTGCTGGTTGCTGCGCCCGCAGGTTGTCCTGGCCCTTCCTCCAGTCCTCGCCGTCCATGGGGAACGGGGGGTGCGTCGCCCGGTAGGTGACGTTCTGGTCCTTGTCGATGACCTCGTAGCAGTCGAAGGCCAGCGCATCGGCGGCCATGAACGACAGCGCGAGGGTTGCGGCGGCGATGGCGATTCGGTTCGGACGCATGATGGTTTCCCTGTTCAAAAAAGAGGCAATTGAAGAGAAGGTCTTTGAATTCTGGCCGGTTTTCCGGAGTGCGCTTGGGGGGATTATTGCCCACTCCGGGGCGATTTGGCCAGCGGGGCCTCCCCCGGCCCCCCTCCCCCGGCCTCGCCGGCCGGCCCCAGGGCCTTCCGGGCCTCCCCCTGCAGGGCGAGCCAGGTCCGCTCGCACTGGCCCTTTTTCGGGGCCGTATGGGCGATCCGCCTGCACCACCTCCTCCAGCGCCTCGGCCCGGGCCAGCGCCCTCAGGTAGTCGGCCGCGGTCACCAGCTCCACCGGCTGGTCCTGGCAGATGCCCACGCACTGCGCCGGCCCCTCCAGGCGCCCGCACCCGATGCACTGCCATGCCTTGATCGTGTCCGCCATGTCGGTCAGGGCTGCGGCGCCCACTCGAAGGTCGCGCGCAGGTAATCGTCCCCGTGCCGCAGGGCTCGCCCCGCGCGCAGGTAGCGCGAAGTCCCGTCCACCGTCGCCTCGTAGACCCGCCCCTCCTTCCAGCTCTCCGGCTGCAGCAGCAGGTTGGGCGTTTGCGACGCGGTGGAACCGTCCGCGAGGATGATCGCGCGAATGCTGCTGAACGCGAACTGGCGCGCCGATTTCTCCGTGAAGGCGTTCTCCTCGCCCTTCGCGATGACCGCGCGCATCTGCACCGCCTGCGGATCGCGGCTCAGGATGAAGAGGTTGGCGTGCAGGCCCAGGCCCGGCTCCGCATGCAGCGAGCGGACCAGGCCCAGCCACCACCCGTTGCTGCCGCCCGTCGAGACGCCGACCACGTCGCCGCAGTCCACGCTCTCGCCCGCCTGGTGCGGAATCGCCACCCCGAGCTCGTTGCCGCCGGTGTCCTGCAGGGTCCACGATTCGGGGGCCTGGTCCGGAACGTCGCCGTCCTCGGCCAGCGTCAGTTCGGCCTTGGCGGATCGGGCGTGCGAAAGGTGCTGCCAGGTGCGTGAATAGCCATGGGTGACCTGGAGCTTCCCCGTTGCCGGCGAGCGCGGTGGCGGCACGTACGGGGGCGTCGCATTCCAGAACGCGACCAGGTGCTGGATGGCCGAAAGCTGCAGGTGCGGATCGAGCTTCTTGCCGAACGTCCCGATCTCCGCGCTGCCGGTCGTGGCCAGCTCCTTGTGCAGGTGCTCGAGGGCGTCGTGGGCCAGGCCCATGCCGAAATACCGCAGCCCCGCATCCGCGCCCTGCTGCTGGCCGGCCGCGCGGTGCGGCGGGCTGTCGCCGGCCGGGTCGAAGCAGAACGGGTTGTCGGCGACGCCCGGCGGGCGCAGCGTGAAGTTCTCGCCCAGCTGTTCGATCACCCAGTCGGCCACCTCGATCTGCCCGGGCGTCAGCATGTCCGGCGTGCTCACCTGCAGCATCAACAGGCGCACCAGCTCGTGGTTCACGCTGGTCGCGGATTTCTGGGCGGCGTGCAGGCGAACGGGCATCGCGGCGCAATCGGCCGCCTCCGCCATCCGGTGGACGGCATACGCCATGTGCCACAGGTTGGGCGGGACGCCCAGGTAGCGCACGAGGTGGAACTTGAGCAGCAGCCGGCAGGCGCGCAGCGCCCTTGCCGCATCGGCCGCCGCCGGAAGCTGGAGCGAGGCGTGCGCGCTCGCCTCCTTCAGCAGGTGCGCGGACGACTTGCACAGCGCGCCCGTCAGCGCCACCAGGTAATTGCCGAGGGGGTGCCACGTCGTCTCGCGTTCGGCCAGCTTGTCGGCTGCCGGCTTCCCGAAGTACTGCGCCAGCAGCACGGCCAGGTGCGGGTAGCTCGCCTCCTCGATCAGCGACAGGAGTTCGTTGCGGATCTTCTCGTCGCTGCCGGGAAGGGCCTTGACCGCATCGAGCCAGGCCGTGAGGTCCTTCAGCGCCACCAGGGGATCGGCGCCGCGCAATTCCGCCAGCAGTTTCGCCGCCGCTGCCGGATTGCGCATCGGGTGTTCCGGATGCCCTTCGTTCTTCTTGAGCAAGTCCACGATCTGAGCGCTAGCCGGGAAGCGTCCTCATGCAAGGATTATAGGGCTCATCCATGAGCGTTTACTTGATCCAGTCGGGTTGCCGGCCCCGGGCCGGGGTGGTATCTTAAGCTGCATTATAGATACGGCTTAAAGGCCCCGCATGACCTACGTCGTCACCGAATCCTGCATCAAGTGCAAGCACACCGACTGCGTGGACGTGTGCCCCACGGACGCCTTCCGCGAAGGCCCGAACTTCCTCGCCATCGACCCCGACGAGTGCATCGACTGCACGCTGTGCGTCCTGGAATGCCCCGTGGAGGCGATCTTCGCCGAGGACGACGTGCCCAAGGCCCAGGTCGAGTTCATCGCCCTGAACGCCGAGCTCTCGAAGGTGTGGCCCACCATCGTGGAAAAGAAGGCCGCGCTGCCCGACGCCGACGACTGGGCCAAGGTGAAGACCAAGCGCGCCGACCTCGACCGCGGCGCTAGCGCCTGAATTCCCCCGACCGAAACCCGGAGAACCCCATGAACCAGCCCGCCCAGCCCCACGCCCACGTCCACCTCTCCCCCGACCGCATCTACCCCTTCGACGCCCGCGGCATCGCCAAGCGCTTCCGCCACGCGGCCATCTTCGGCGCGCTCGACGCCCTGCAGCCCGGGGACACGATGCGCTTCGTGAACGACCACGATCCCCTGCCCCTCCTCGCCCAGCTGCAGGCCCGCTACGGGACCGCCGTGGCGATCGAATACCGCAAGAAGGAGCCGGGCGAGATCGTGATCGACTTCGTGGTCCAGTCCTGAGGGCGCTCAGCCGCCGTCCGGGCGCCAGGTTCCCGATGAACTTGTAGCGCAACGGCGTCTCCAGGGTGCCGATGGCGATGATGTCGCCGTCCTTCAGCTCCAGGGACATGCGCGCCACCCCGGTGCCGGCCCGCGCCCCGCCCACGCCGACCCCGCAGCTGCTGCCGACGTCCACGACCTGGTAGCCGTCGGCCGTGCGCTCGATCCGGAGGTGCTGGCGCGAGACGTGCATCGCGGGCCCGGGGTCCTTCAGGTACAGGTCGTTGTTGGGCGCGTGCGCCGAGCGCGGCCTTTCCTTGCGGATGAACAGCCCGTCCACCACCTCGCCGCGCGACTCCCGCCCGACGCGGAAGGGGAATTGCCGGATGACCACGTAGCCGGAGACGTTGAACCCGTCCGGGATCGCCTGCTCCGCCTGCGGGGTCATCGGCTTGAGGACGGCCTGTGGCGTGAGCAGCGCGAGTATCGCCTTCTTGTCGTCCATCGTTTCCTCCAATTCGTTCTCCGCGGCGATCAGATGCCGGTGGCCTCAGCCATGAGGGTACGCCACCGCGTGTAGCGCCGGCGCAGGGCCTCGTCCGCCTCCGGGGCGAAGACCTCCTCGGACGCGGCCTCGTTCCACTTCTCCGGCATCCCCGCGGCGAGGTACCCGATGCCCCGCGCGGTCGCCTCCGCGTCGTCGCGCCGGTGGATCGGGATTCCGCTCACGCTGGCGAGGCGCCGGCACAGCCCGTCGAAGCGCGAGACGCCCCCGCTCACCCGGATGCGCTTGGCCGGCGGGATGTACTTCCCGATCTCGTCGATGTTGGCCTGCAGCAGGAAGGCCATGCTCTCCACCACGGCCACCGCCTTCTGCCAGGGCTCGCCCTCGCCCACGAAGCGCGAGGCGAAGTCCGGCTTCCAGAAGGGCCCGCCCAGCCCCGCGATGCCGTTCAGGAAGAGGGGCGGCTCGCCCGGCGCGGCGAGCCACTCCGGCAGCCGCTCGATGGCGTCCTCGATGCCCAGCTCGGTGCGCAGCCAGTCGAGCGCCGTGCCCGCGCCGTTCACGTTGCCCTCCAGCGTGTACACGGTGCGCTTGCCGTCGTCGAAGATGATCCCGGTGAGGCTGCGCGGCGCGTAGGGCGGCTCCGTGGTCACCGCGCGCTGCATGAAGGCGCTGGTGCCGATGTTCACGTAGGCCGAGTCCTCCTCCGGCCAGCCGAAGGCGAAGACGGCCGCGGACTGGTCCCCGTTCACCGCCACGAGCGGCACGCGTGAGCTCGCCCACGCGCAGGGTCCCGAAGCGATGGCAGGTGGGCACGCTCCGGGGCAGGTGCCCGTGCGGCAGGCCGAAGAGGTCCAGGAGATCCGCATCCCAGTCGCGCGTGTGGATGTTCCACAGCTGCGTGCGGGCGGCGCACTGCGGGTCCGCCACCATCGACTGCTCGACGGTGAGCCGGTAGACGAGGAAGCTCGCCTGCGGCCCCCAGCACAGCGTGCCGTCCGCGAGCGCCTCCTTGCACCTCCGGCAGGTTGTCCAGCGCCCAGCGCAGCTTGCTCGCCCCGTAATGCGCGGAAAGGAAGAGCCCGGTCTTGCGGTGGATCGCCTCCGCCTGCGGCTCGAACTGCCGCAGCCACTCGTGCGCGCGCCGGTCCTGCCAGCTGAACACCGGGGATAGCGGCCGGCCCCCGTTCGCGTCCCAGCAGGCGCAGCTCGCGCGCTGGCTCGCGAGCCCGGCGGCCACGATGTCCTGGCAGCGGTCGCCCAGCTTCACGATCGCCTGCAGGACCGCGCTGTAGATGGAGGCGACCATCGCCTCGCCGTCCTGCTCGGCCCGGTCGGGCTGCGGGCGCGACGAGGCCCAGGTCCTTCGAGCCCGTGGCCACCACCGCCCCGCGCGCGTCCAGCACCACCGCGCGGCTCGCGTGGGTGCCCTGGTCGATCGCGAGGTAGAGGGGTTCCCCGCTCAAGGGGAGGTCACCTCGTCAGGCCGGCTCCGCCACCGAAGGCAGCCCGGCGAGCGCCATGGCGAGTTCCTTCTCGTCGTAGTCGATGTCCTTGAGCTTGCCGCCGAAGTAGTCGATGTACGCCTGCATGTCGAAGTGGCCGTGGCCGCACAGGTTGAAGAGGATGGTGCGCGGGGTGCCCTCCTCCTTGCACTTGAGGGCCTCGACGATGGCGCCCTTCACCGCGTGGTTGGCTTCCGGCGCCGGCACGATGCCCTCGGCGCGCGCGAACGTGACGCCCGCCTCGAAGCAGGCCATCTGGTGGTAGGCCGTGGAGCGGATGAGGCCCAGCTCCTGCAGGTGCGACACCAGCGGCGCCATGCCGTGGTAGCGCAGCCCGCCCGCGTGGAAGCCGGGGGGCGTGAAGGTGGAGCCCAGCGTGTGCATCTTGGTGAGCGGCGTGAGGTGCGCCGTGTCGCCGAAGTCGTAGGCGTAGCGCCCGCGCGTGAGGCTGGGGCACGCGGCCGGCTCCACCGCCACGATCTCGACCTTCTTGCCGCCGCGAAGCTGCGCGCCGATGAACGGGAAGGCGATGCCGGCGAAGTTGGAGCCCCCGCCCGTGCAGCCCACGATCACGTCCGGGTAGTCGTCCGCCATCTCCAGCTGCGCGATGGCCTCCTGGCCGATCACGGTCTGGTGCAGGAGCACGTGGTTCAGCACGCTCCCGAGCGCGTACTTGGTGTCGTCGCGCTGCGCGGCCACCTCGACGGCTTCGGAGATGGCGATGCCCAGGCTCCCCGGGTGGTCCGGGCGCTTGGCGAGGATCTCGCGGCCGGAGTGCGTCTCGTTGGAGGGCGAGGCGATGCAGCGCGCGCCGTAGGTTTCCATGAGGGCGCGGCGGTAGGGCTTCTGGTCGTAGGAGACGCGCACCATGAAGACCATCACCTCGAGCCCGAAGACCTGTCCGGCGAAGGCGAGCGAGCTGCCCCACTGCCCCGCCCCGGTCTCGGTGATGAGGCGCTTCACGCCCGCCTGCTTGTTGTAGAAGGCCTGCGCCACCGCGGTGTTGGGCTTGTGGCTGCCGGCGGGCGAGACGCCCTCGTACTTGTAGTAGATGCGGGCCGGGGTCTGCAGCGCCTTCTCCAGGCGGCGGGCGCGGTAGAGGGGGGACGGCCGCCATTGCCGGTAGACGTCGCGAACCGGGTCCGGGATCTGGATCTCGCGCTCCGTGGACACCTCCTGGAGGATCAGCTCCATCGGGAAGAGAGGCGCCAGGTCGTCGGGGCCGATGGGCTGCCCCGTGCCGGGGTGCAGCACGGGCGGCAGCGCCTTGGGCAGGTCGGCCACGATGTTGTACCAGGCCTTCGGGATGCGTCCTTCGTCGAGGACGTACTTGACGGTGTCGCTCATGGCTTTCTCTCTCCGCAAATGGACGAAGCGTGTCTCGGGCACCAGTTTACCCGGTGCCCGGGACACGCTATCGGCTGCCGGCCGCCGGCGTTTGACGCCGATCAACCAGCCCTGCGGGAGCGCCTACGCGAAGGTGTCGCGCATCAGGGTGCGGAACCAGACGAACATGTCCTCGTAGTGGTCCTTGTTCGCCGCGGTCGCCTCCCCCGAGGCCCCCGGCACCACCTTCATCGTCCGCGTGACCGGGTCGTAGGCGAACACGGCCGTGAGCCAGGAGGCGGTCTCGAAGGTGATGGGCGAGTAGCACGAGGAGTTGGTGACGGGCGCGGGGTCGGGCGAGCCGCCGCCGAGCATCCGCACGATCGCGTCCGCGCAGACCTTGCCCTCCTGGTTGCCGATGTGGCCGGCCTTGGGCTGGGTGGTGGCGGAAGCGTCCCCGATCACGTGGATGCCCGCGGCCGCCGTCGACTCGTAGCTCAGCACGTCCACGCCCGCGAAGCCGTTGGCGGCGTTGGCGATTCCCAGGTCGGCGAGCAGGCGCGGGCCCACGTTCGTCGGGATCACGTTCAGCACGTCGCCGCGGAACGGGCCCATGGCGGTGTGGATGGTGCGCGTCGCCGTGTCGACCGAGATGACGGGCGCGTTGGGCACGTAGGTGATGACGCCCGCGTGGGTCACGTTGAAGGCGCGCGTGAAGCTCTCGCGCTCGGCGGCGATGGCCGGGGTTCGCGTCCAGCACGATCACCTTCGAGCCCGGCCGGTTGCGCTTGAGCCAGTCGGCCACGACGCAGGCGCGCTCGTAGGGCCCCGGCGGGCAGCGGTACGGCGCCGGGGGCACCGTCATGATGAACGTCCCGCCCGCGCGCATGGCCCGGATCTGCTCGCGCAGCAGCAGGGTCTGCGGGCCGGCCTGCCAGGCGTGGGGCGCGAGGGCACGCGCCTCGGGAGTCTCCAGGCCCGCCGGGATAGGCGAAGTCGATGCCGGGGGCCACGACCAGGCGGTCGTAGTCGAGCACCTGCAGGCCGGAGGCGGTCGCCACCGTGAGCTTCCTCGCCACCGGATCGGCCGCCAGGGCATCGCCGAGCATCACGGAGATGCCGTAGGTGGTGGCGAGCGCCGCGTAGTCGAACTCGAGGCTCGTCATCGCCACGGCGTCGGTGAGCACGAGGTTGGAGAGGATGTTCGAGGTGTAGCGCGGCTCGCGCTCCACGAGCGTCACCTGCACGCCCGTCCCGCCCCACAGGCGCAGGAACTTGGCCACCGCCGCGCCGGCCATGCCGCCGCCCACGACGACGACGCGGCCCGTGAGCCCCGTCGCCGGCAAGGGGGCCGGGGAGGCGCCAGGTGTCGTGGAGCCGTGCCCGTCGTGCTCGTGCTCGTCGTCGTCAGCGAGGACGAACGGGGGGAGCCCGGCCGCCGCGAGGAACGCGGTCATGCGGGAAAGGAACTGCCTTCTGTTCTGGATCATGGTCGGTCCCTTGCGCTAGCGCTTCTGCTTCGAGAAATACTCGGCGATCGCGCTTATTTGCGCGTCCGTGTAGCCGAGGGCGTGGATGGTCATGATGTCGCCGCGCTTGTTCTCGGCCTTCATCTCGCGAAGCTCGCCGGCGATGTCGCTCGCCGACTTGCCCGCCAGCCGCTCGAAGGTGCCGTCGCCGCGTCCGTCGGTGCCGTGGCACTGGAAGCAGTTGGAGGCGAGGAGCCGCCCGGGGGGCGGGGGGGTACCGGCCTGCTGGGCGCCTGCGGCCGTCGCGCCGAGCGCGGCGAGGGTGATGACGATCATTTTTCTCATCGATGACTCCTGGTTCGAAAGGGAACTTGAATTGGCGCCTGGAAGGTGCAGGATTGGTGCCAAGGGTAAATTCCGAGCATTAACAGAACCTTAAGAACTCTAGGGTTATTGCGGGTTTCGCCATTCGGCGACAGCTCCGATACCCCCCTCCCCGCGAGCGCGTTGAATTCACGGGCCTTTTTCTGTCGCCGTTTGGCGCCAAACCCGACTTCCCGCTTTCTTGAACCAGTTCATGTATGAGCCGTAGGGTCTTTTCCACAATGTGGTCACGCTGCGGCCGAGCCCCGTCCCGCAACCACAACGCCCAAGGAGAAAAGCACCATGTCCGCTCTCGCCACGCTGAAACGCCACGCCCCCCTCGCGGCGGCCGTACTCGCCCTTTCGGTGGCGAGCGCCTTCGCGCAGGAGAAGAAATCCGATCACCCGACGACGGAAGCCGAGATCAAGTACCAGGCCGGCGGCTCGCCGCTGGCCGGCGTCGACATGTACCAGGACATCAACCCGAAGGCCCCGCCGATGAGCAAGGCGGAGTTCGACAAGGCGCGCCAGATCTACTTCGAGCGCTGCGCCGGCTGCCACGGCGTGCTGCGCAAGGGCGCCACCGGCAAGCCCCTCACGCCCGACATCACGATCGAGCGCGGCAGCGAGTACCTGAAGGTCTTCATCAAGTACGGCTCGCCCGCGGGCATGCCCAACTGGGGAACCTCCGGCGACCTGAACGACGCCGAAGTCGACCTCATGGCGCGCTACGTCCAGCAGACGCCCCCCACCCCGCCCGAGTTCGGCATGAAGGAAATGAAGGCGACGTGGAAGGTGATCGTGCCGGTGGACAAGCGCCCGAAGAAGAAGATGAACTCGTACAACATCGAGAACATCTTCTCGACCACGCTGCGCGACACCGGTGAAGTGGCGCTGATCGACGGCGACACCAAGAAGATCATCAACATCGTGAAGACGGGCTACGCGGTGCACATCTCGCGCACCTCGGCCTCCGGCCGCTACCTGTTCGTGATCGGCCGGGACGCCAAGATCAACATGATCGACCTGTGGATGGAGAAGCCCGACAACGTGGCCGAGATCCGCACCGGGCTGGAAGCGCGCTCGGTCGAGACTTCCAAGTTCAAGGGCTACGAGGACAAGTACGCCATCGCCGGCGCCTACTGGCCGCCGCAGTTCGTGATCATGAAGGGCGACACGCTCGAGCCGCTGAAGATCGTCGGCACGCGCGGCATGACGGTCGACACGCAGGAGTACCACCCCGAGCCGCGCGTGGCGGCCATCGTCGCCTCGCACTTCAAGCCGGAGTTCGTCATCAACGTGAAGGAGACCGGCAAGATCCTGATGGTGAGCTACAAGGACATCAACAACCTCGCGACGACCGAGATTCCCGCCGCCCGCTTCCTGCACGACGGCGGCTGGGATTCGACGCACCGCTACGTGCTCATGGCCGCCAACCAGTCGAACAAGATCGCCATCGTCGACGCGAAGGAAGGCAAGCTCATGGGGTTGGTCGAGGTCGACAAGATCCCGCACCCGGGGCGCGGCGCCAACTTCGTGCACCCGAAGTTCGGCCCCGTCTGGGCGACCGGCCACCTGGGCAGCGAGAAGATCGTCGTTCATCGGCACCGACCCCGTGAGGAACAAGCAGCACGCGTGGAAGGTCGTGCAGACGATCGACGGCCAGGGCGGCGGCAACCTCTTCATCAAGACGCACCCGAAGCGAAGAACCTCTGGGTGGACACGCCGCTCAACCCCGATCCGAAGCTCTCCAAGTCGATCGCGGTGTTCGACATCAACGACCTGGACAAGGGCTTCAAGACGCTGCCCATCACCGAATGGGCCGGCATCGGCGACGGCGCGGGCCGCGTCGTGCAGCCCGAGTACAACAAGGCGGGCGACGAGGTGTGGTTCGCGGTGTGGAGCGCCAAGAACCAGACGTCCGCCCTCGTGGTCGTCGACGACAAGACCCTCAAGCTCAAGGCCGTCATCAAGGACCCGAGGATCACGCCCACCGGCCACTTCAATCTCTACAATACCCGAGACGTTACGAGAGGCGCGGGTCCGCGCGACCGAGCCACTCGCACCTACAAAGGCACGACGTCTATTGAAGGGTTGTTCGATGCACCTCCCTGTTAGCCGGCGTATCCACGCCGGCTTTTTTTTCCCCGTCGCCGCCTGCGTGATCGCGGCGGTCCCGGTGCAGGCGGCCGCGCTGGAAGCCGCCTCCGCCGACGGCCGCTACCGGCTGGCGACGGACGATGCGGCCCGGGAGCTCGTCGTGCTGGCCGGCAGCAGCGGCCGGGAGCTTCGCCGCATCCCCCTCCTCGACCGCAGCCGCCGCGAGGGCCGCCTCGCCTGGATCATCGACCTGCCCCGCCGCAAGAGCTTCCTGGCGGGCTTCGAGTCGCTGCCCGAGGCCTGGGAGCTGCCTTATGGCGACAAGACGGAGCCGGTCTACGACGGCCTCGTGCACGACTACCGGATGGGCGAGGGCATCGCCGACCGCGGGCCCCTTCCCGTGCGCCGGATTCCGCTCGCTTCTCCCCTGCCCCGGCCCACGCCGGACGAAAGGCAGGTCCATGTCTCGTGGGCGGACCCCGCCACGCCCGGCAAGGTCAACGTGCTGAACCTCGACGTGCGCCGCATCGTGGCGCAGGTCGACGCGCCCACGCGCTCCGACGCCACGTCGCCGGACGCCTGCCGCGCCGGTCAAGACGGCGCAGGCGAGCGCCCCGGTGCCGAAGATCGAGAAGATCCAGGTCGTGGCCGCCGTGAGCCGCGTGGAGGAAGCGATCGAATCGGTCCCCGCCACGGTGAGCGTCATCGAGCGCCAGGACGCCTTCCGCGACGTCGCCGGAAACCTGCGCGACCTCGTGCGCTACGAGCCGGGCGTCACGATCGAGGGCTCGCCCACCCGCTTCGGCCTGGGCAACTTCAACATCCGCGGCCTCGAGGGCAACCGCGTGCAGATGACGGTGGACGGCATCCGCCTTCCCGAGAGCTACCGCGTGGGCAGCTTCTCCAACGCCTCGCGCAACGCGCTGGGCATCGGGCTGCTGCGCCAGGTGGAGATCGTGCGCGGGCCCTCCTCGGCCATCCACGGCTCCGACGCGCTCGCGGGCGTGGTGGCGTTCACCACGCTCGATCCCTCCTCGTACCTCGCCGGCGGCAAGTCGCTCGGGGGCGAGGCCTTCGCCGCGTACGCGGACGCCGACCGCTCGAGCGGCGCCGGCGGCGCCGTCGCCTTCGCGGCCGGCGAAACGCAGCTCCTCGTCGGCGCCGAACGCAGCAGCGGCCACGAGGTCGCGAACATGGGCACGGTGGGCGGCACGGGCGCCACCCGCACCGAGCCCAATCCGCAGGACACGCGCACCGACGCCCAGCTCGTCAAATGGGTGATTCCCGCCGGCATCGGGCTGGCGCTACGTCCTCACGGCGGAGCGCTTCGCGCGCGACGTCTCCACCGACGTGCTGTCGCTCAACCCGCAGTCCCCGAGGACGGTGAGCCTCACGGGCGAGGACCGCCAGCGGCGCACCCGCTACAGCGCCGAGGCCGTGGGCTACGAGGTCGGGCCCTTCTCCCGCGCCTCCCTCACCGCCTACTACCAGACTTCGCTGGTCCAGCAGGACACCGCGGAAGCTGCGCGCCGGCACGACGGCCGTGTGCCTTTCGGCTCCCGGCGACGTGACCTGCCTGCGCGAGCCGCGCTTCAGCTACGACGTCGACGACCGGGGCCTCGTGGCCATCGGCGAGTCGGAAGCCTCGTGGTGGGGCCTCGCGCACCGCGTGGTCGCGGGCGCCGAGTTCTCGCGCATGCGCACCACGGAGATGCGCGACGGCACGGCAGACCAACCTCAACACCGGCCAGGTCGGCACCATCGTCGGCGGGGAGGCGATGCCCACGCGCGACTTCCCGGTGACCGACACGGACCGCTTCGGCGCCTTCGTGCAGGATTCCTTCGAGGCCCTCGACCCGCGCCTTACCTGGATTCCCGGCGTGCGCTACGACCTGTACCGCCTGCGGCCCCAGGAGGACGAGCTGTTCGCCGCCGGCGAACGGCGGCAGGCCCGTCGTCTCGCCTTTCCGACCAGGCGGTGTCGCCCAAGCTGGGCCTGCTCTTCAAGCAGTCGGACGCGCTCACCTGGACGGGGCAGCTCGCCACCGGCTACCGGGCGCCGCCCGGCGGCCGACCTGAACATCGGCCTCACGAGCCTGCCGGCGGGCTACACGGTGATCCCCAACCCCGACCTCGTGCCGGAGCGGTCCTACGGCGCGGAAGGCGGCGTGCGCGTGAAGTCGGGCGCCGCTCGAAGGCCATGCTCACGGCGTACTACACGCGCTACAGCGACCTCATCGTCTCGCGCGCGGCGCTCCCCTGCCCCGCCGACCCGCGCTGCGTGCCCGGCGCCACGGGCACCTTCCAGTCGCAGAACGTCTCGGACGCGCGCATCTACGGCCTCGAGGGCCGCGCGGCCTGGCGGTTCGCGCGCGGCTGGACGGCGCGGGCCGCCTTCTCGCTGCCCCGGGGCGACGACGAGACCAAGGACCAGCCGCTCAACACCATCGAGCCGCCGCGCCTGGTGGCCGGGCTCGGCCACGAAACCGCGACCTGGGGCGCGATCCTGCACGTCACGCACGCCTGGGAGCAGATCGCGCGTCGATCGCGACTTCCGGCGTGCGCTTCGTCCCGCCCGCCTGGACGACGGTGGACCTCACCGCCTGGGTGAAGCCGCTGCCGCTCGCTCGAGATCGCCGCGGGCCTGTTCAACCTGACCGACGAGAAGTACTGGCTGTGGTCGGACGTGCGGGGCCTCACGAACCTGGGCACCGCGGGCATCGACCGCTACACGCAGCCGGGCCGCAACTTCGGCGTGAACGCCCGCTGGTCGTTCTGAGCGCGGCGCGCCGCGCCGGGGCGCGCGGTCGGCTACTGGAACGGCTCGGCGCGCTTGATCAGCTCGTCCAGCCCGGGCTCGTTCGGATTGCGCGGCTTGCCGGGGTGGATGATGGCCACCTGGCAGGTCTCCGCGGCCTCGACGAGCTGGCGGTAGGTGCCCGCGTTCGACGTCCTTGATGTAGGCCTGCTTGTTGTCGTTGTAGACGAACATCTGCGGGTTGATGAGCTGGCACTCGTTGCAGCTCGGGCAGCGCGCCGTCTCGATCCACGGGTCGTCGGAGGCGAGCTTCTCCTCGGCCGCGGGCGCGGCTTCGGCGGTCGCGGGCGCCGCCGCCGCCGCGGCTGCCGGCGCGGCCTCGGCGGCCGGCGCGTGCCGGCTGCGGCCGGCGCGCCTTGCGGATCGCGTCGATCTCCTCGCTCTTCTGCGCCTCCCAGCGCGGCCTTCTCGCGCGCGAGCAGGCGCTCGGCGTGCGAGTCGTGGATGCCGCCGTGCTCCTGCAGGCGGTGCCACAGCAGCAGGCAGCGCCGCGTGGCCTGCATCATCCGCGTGTCGACGATCACCCGGTGCAGCACGTCCTTGTCGTCCACCGCCAGCAGGTACGGCACGCGCTCGGCGGCTTCCCGCTCCGGCGAGCGCCAGCCACTCGGCGGCCGGCACCATCGCGGCCGTCCAGCGGTCGCGCGGCACGACGGCGAAGTGCTGCGGCGTTGCGGCGGTCGCACAGCGCGAAGTCGGCGTAGGTGAAGGCGATGTCGCTCGCGCACGCGCTGCAGCGCCTCGTCGGCGTACTCGAAGGGCTCGACCGGCCAGTCCGTCTCGGGGTTGCGGTTGGGCTCCAGCGAGAAGCGCGTCGCCCAGTTCTCGCCGGCGGCCGCGTCGTAGACGAAGGCCGGGAAGGCCCGCGACTCCATCGCCGCGGCCGCCGTGAGGTAGCGCGGCAGGTCGCCGGCCGCGGCGGGCGCGCCGGCGAAGATGCTGAAGAGCGCCGGGCCGCGGACGCCCATGCCCGTCTCCACGCGGTGGCGCATGCGGTAGAGGCTCGAGGCCGCGGCCTGGAGCACGAACATGCCGCCCAGCCCCATGGCGGTCGTGGCCAGGCGCGCGCTGCGCACGCCGAAGGCGAAGTGGCCGGTGCCCAGGGACGCCTCCTCGAGGAGGTCCGTCACCTGCACGACGACCTTCACCGGCAGCCCGGACGAAAGCGTGTCCATGAGGCCCGCGTTCTCCGGCGCGTCGTTGCGGTCCGCGGGAATGCAGACCAGGTAGTCGGGGAAGAGCGCGAAGTCGTCGGCGGAGAGCGAGTGCTCGTCGTAGGCCTCGAAGAACGGGTCGTGGTCGGCCTCGTCGTAGCCGTTCCTCGTTTCCAGCTCGGCGATCGCGATGGCCTTGACCAGCTCGACCACCTGCGGCAGCCGGTCGCGGTAGGCGGCGACGGCGGCGGCGACGTTGTCGAAGAGGAACTCGTGCGTGCCCCCTTCCGTGCCGAGCTTCGAGGCGTGGAAGCGCTGGGCGCGGAGGACGGAGAGCACCCGCTCGATGCGCTCCCGCCGCGCCGCCGGGAGCTCGTCCTTGGGAACGTTCTTGCCCACGAGCCGCGACATGACGGCGAAGTCGAAGTCGTCCGCGTGCATGCCGCCCATCGCGGCCTCGAGCGCCGCGGGCTGCTGTCCGGCCGCGGAGTGCACGAAGGCGGCGCGCAGGATGTCGGAGAGCTTGCGCTGGAGCGCGTCGACGTGGCCGTGGAAGAGCGCGGACTTCTGCGCCTGGACGTGGCGCCAGGCGTGGATCATGAAGCGCGAAGGCAGGGCCTCGTCGCAGTCGACCAGCTCGCCGTCGGCCTTGATCGCCTTGCCGGCGGCCGCGAGGATCTTGGCCACGCTCTCGTCGGAGGCGCTCGCCAGCCGCTCGGCGGCGGCGGCCCAGAGGTCGGACAGCGTCCCGGAGCCGCCCGCGGCGAGCGTCGCGCGCAGCTCGCGCTCGAGGCGAAGCACGTGCTTGCGAAGGCGCTCGCCCTCGATGCCGCGCGGCGCCAGCTCCTCCAGCGCCCGGTTCACCAGGACCGTGAGCGAGGCGGCGAAGCCGTCCGCCATGCCCGGGTCCGTGAGCACCAGCGGGATAGTCGTGGCGCAGCCGCGTGAGATCGCGGTAGCCCGCGAACAGCGCGGGGCGCATCGATCGCGCCTCGAGCGCCGCGAGGCCTTCCCCGCTGCGCTTGCCCGTCATGTGGAAGACCAGCTGGTCCTGGAATTTGGCTGCCATGTCCATCGGAAACCTGCCTCTGCGGTCGTTGTCGCGTGAGGGCGCCTAGGCGGCGCGTTGCTGGCCCTGCTCGCCGGGCCAGATCGTGAACTTGTCGAACTCTGCGTCCAGCCCCTTGCGCACTCGCCTCCACCGTGCGCGGCTTGCCGGCCCCGCGCAGGTCCTCGTAGCAGGGCACTTCCGGGTTCTGGTAGAGGATGCCGACCGGGATCGGGTCCTCGCTGGAGGCGATCTCGCGGGCGCGGTGGATGTCCAGCGGGTCGTGCGCGCGCTGGTTCTTGTAGATGCGGCCCATGTCCGCGCTCGGCTGCAGGCCGTTCTCGTGCGTGAGGAGCAGCGTCTTGCTCGGATCGTGCAGCCAGGGCTCGAACATCTTGGGCAGGAACTCGGGGCAGCGCTGGATCACGCGGATGAACGAGAACCCGCGGTGGTGGAACGCCTTCGAGACGATGTCGTACATGAGCTCCGGGCATCCAGTCCACCGCCTGCGCCACGAAGGAGACGTTCTCCACGCCCAGCGTCACGGTGAGCGGGTTCAGGGGAAGGAGGACGGAGCCGCGCGGCGTCGTGTTGCTCTTGAAGCCGACGGGCGAGGTGGGCGAGGCCTGCTTCTTGGTGAGCCCGTAGACGTGGTTGTCGTGCAGGATCACGGTGAGGTTCATGTTGTAGCGCAGCGCGTGGATCCAGTGCGCGGCGCCGATCGAGCAGCAGTCGCCGTCGCCCGTGTTCACGAACACGTGCAGGTCCGGCCGCGCGAACTTCACGCCCTCGGCGATCGGGAAGGCGCGGCCGTGGATGCCGTGGAAGCCGTAGGTCTTCATGTAGTGCGGGAAGCGGCTCGAGCAGCCGATCCCGGAGACGAAGACGGTGCGCTCGGGCGCCAGGTTCTCGTCGCGGCACAGGCGCTGCACCGCGGCCAGGATGGCGTTGTCGCCGCAGCCGCTGCACCAGCGCGGCACGCCGCCCTGGTAGTCCTCGAGGTCGTGCTGCTCCTCGTGGAGCTTGATGATGCACTGGGACAGGGGGATGGCCATCGCTATTTTCCTTCGTCGAGTTTGGCGCGCAGCGCCTTCACCACGTTGCCCGGCTTGATCGGCTGCCCGCGCGCCTCGCTCCAGCAGTCGACGTCGACCAGGTAGCGCGAGCGCAGCATCATCGCGAGCGGCGTGTAGCGGCGGTTGTCGGAATCGATCAGCTCGTCCTCGAGGCGGTCGCCCCAGGTGCCTTCCACCGCGATCACCTTCTTGAAGCGCCGCAGGATCTCGCCGATCCCGGACGGCAGCGGCTGGATGAAGCGAAGGTGCAGCGAGGAGACCTTGCGGCCCTCGGCGCGCATGCGTTCGACGGACTCCTCGATCACGCCCTTCGTGCTGCCCCAGCCGACGACCAGCAGGTCGCCCTCGGGGTCGCCGAAGACCGGCGGGGTCTTGAGCGTCTTCTGCAGCGCCGCGAGCTTGAGGCTGCGCGCGCGCAGGCTCTCCTCGTTGGTCTGCGGGTCGTAGGCCACCTTGCTCAGGCGGTCGTGGGCCAGCCCGGTCACGGTGTGCATGCCGCCGGGCTGCCCGGGGAGAAGCGCCGGGCGATGCCCGTCACCGCGTCCCAGTCGTAGGGCTTGGCGCCCTCGGGAATGGGCGACTGGTCCACCGGGGGGGCCAGCCAGTCCTCGCTGAACGTCGGCCGCGGGAACGGCGCCTGGGCCGTGGCGAGGCTCGCGTCCGAGAGGACGACGACCACCATGTTGAAGGTCTCGGCGATCTTGCGTGCCGTGATCATCGAGTAGAAGCAGTCCTCGATGCCGCTCACCGCCATCACGACCTTGGGCGCGTCGCCGTGGCTGCCGTAGATCGCCGTGAGGAGGTCGCCCTGCTCCACCTTGGTCGGCTGGCCGGTGCTGGGTCCCCCGCGCTGCACGTTCACGACCACCAGCGGGATCTCGGCCATGACCGCCAGGCCGATGCCTTCCTGCTTGAGCGAGTAGCCCGGGCCGGAGGTGATGGTGACCGCGCACCGGCCGGCGTAGGAGGCGCCGATCGCGAAGGCGCAGGCCGCGATCTCGTCCTCGGCCTGGTGGACCATGCCGCCCACCTTCTCGAAGCAGTCCGAGAGGTAGTGCGAGGCGGAGGTGGCCGGCGTGATGG
Source organism: uncultured beta proteobacterium (assembly GCA_963824135.1). GTDB lineage: Bacteria > Pseudomonadota > Gammaproteobacteria > Burkholderiales > Usitatibacteraceae > FEB-7. Next base: position 152,886 of record CAWGOH010000012.1, read on the forward strand.
GGTACATCGCGCAGATGTCCATGCCCGAGGCGAGGACGCCCAGCGCGATGGCGGTGTTGCCGTTCGTGACCACCTGCGGGATGGTGATCTTCGTGGCGGGAATCACGTACTTGAAGTCGAGGTTGGCCTCGCCCCAGGCGAAGCCCGCTTCCAGCAGCTTCACGTTGGTCTCGATGACCGAGCGGTCCTTCTTGCCGAAGGTGAGCGCCACCTGGTCGCGCGCGAGCTGCAGGTCGAAGCTGTAGATGCTGCAGAGCATGCCCAGCACGAACATGTTCTTGCCGCGCCGCGCGTCGGTCATGAGGGCGCGGCATTCCTTCTCGAGCGGCATCTCGATCACCCGGAAGCCGTCCTTCTCCAGCGCGGCCAGGGTGTCGTTGTAGCTCTTCACGATCGAGGGATCGCGGTGCTCGCGCCAGATGCTCTCCAGCAGGATCGTGGCGCCGCGCTTCAACTCGCCCGCGCGCACGCGGCCCAGGAGCACCTGCTCGTTGAAGGCGACCGCGAGGTCGGTCTCGTCGCCGCCGTTGGTCACCGCCTTGGAGCCGATGCGGATGCGGATCCCGCTCGCGCCGGCGACGCTGCGCGCCGGCGGCTGGATCTCGGCGGGGATGATCTCCACCGTCCAGATGCCGTTGCCGCTTCGCGCGGCGATGGACGCCAGCGACTGGCCGCAGCGCTGCGCGCCCTCGCCGGAGTCGCTGATCACCTCCACGATGTGCTCGGGCAGGCTGACGGCGGGCTTGGCGCGCGCGGGCGCCCCCTTGGCCTGGGTCTTGCGGTCGAGTTGGGCCGTTTCGCTCATGGTTCGCCTCGGGATGCCTGCATCGGATGTCGGGTTGGGGCTTGGTACCCGCGCGCTAGAGGAGCCGCACGCGGGCGAAGTTGTGCTCTTCGACCGGGATGCCGAAGCGCCGGCCGGCCGGGTCGTCGGTTTCGGGGGCGTAGACGCAATCGGTGTCGCGAAGCCCCAGGTAGGCCTTCATGCCGCGCGCGGCCTTGCGCCCGGCGCCCATCGCCTGGATCACCGTGGCCGCGCCCGTGACGATGTCGCCGCCGGCATACACGCCGGCAATGGACGTCGCGAGGGAGTCGTCGGTCTCGATGTAGCCCCACTTGTTGAGCTTGAGCTTCGAGGTCTGGCCGAGGATGGGATTGGCGTTGGTGCCGATCGCGAAGACGACCATGTCGGTCTCGATCTCGAACTCGCTGCCCGGAACCGGCACGGGCTTGCGCCGTCCGGAGCTGTCGGGCTCGCCCAGCTCCATGCGGATGCAGCGCATCGCCCGCACCTTGTTGTTGGCATCGCCCAGCAGCTCGACGGGGCTCGTGAGCCAGTTGAACTCGATGCCCTCCTCCTCCGCGTGATGCACCTCCTCCGCGCGCGCCGGCGCCTCCGTCTTGGAGCGGCGGTACACGCAGATGACCTTCTCGGCCCCCAGGCGCATGGAAACGCGCATCGCGTCCATGGCGGTGTTGCCCGCGCCGATCACCGTCACCCGCTTGCCGGGCTGCAGGGGCGTGTCGTACTTCGGGAAGTCCCGCGCGCGCATGAGGTTCGCCCGCGTGAGCAGCTCGTTGGCCGAAAGGACGCCGTTCAGGCTTTCCCCGGGGATGCCCATGAAGCTGGGGTAGCCGGCTCCCGTCCCGATGAAGACCGCGTGGAAGCCCATCTCCGTCACCATCTGCTCGATCGTGAAGAGCCGGCCGACCAGGGTGTTGCACTCGAAGCGGATGCCGAGCTTCCTCAGCTTGTCGATCTCGGCGTCGATCACGTCGTTGGGCAGGCGGAAGTCGGGGATGCCGTACTTGAGCACGCCGCCGGGCTGGTGGAAGGCCTCGTAGACGACGACCTCGCAGCCCGCCTTGGCCATGTCGGCCGCGCAGGCCATGCCCGCCGGCCCCGCACCCACGATGCCCACGCGGTAGCCGCTCGGCTCGATGTAGGGGATGTTGGCCCAGCCCTCCTTGATGGCCATGTCGCCCACGAAGCGCTCCAGGCGGCCGATGGCCACGGGCTCGAGCGTGTCGCCCACCGTGCAGACGCCTTCGCACTGGCTCTCCTGCGGGCAGACCCGCCCGCAGACCGACGGCAGCAGGTTGGTGTCGGTGATGATGTCGTAGGCGCCGTGGTAGTGCTTCTCGGTGAGCTTCTGGATGAAGCCCGGGATGTCGATGCCCACGGGGCAGCCGCGCACGCACGGCTCGTCGGCGCACTGCAGGCACCGCTCCGCCTCGACGAGCGCCTCCTCGAGCCGGTAGCCCAGCGAGACCTCCAGGAAGTTGCGGGCGCGCTCCTTCGGGTCCTGTTCCTGCGCCGGGGTGCGCTCCTGGGGGATGGTGCGAATCGTCTTCTTCTTGGCCATGGTCCTGTCCTCAGCCGTCCGTCGAGGGGCGGTCCAGCGCGACCGCGGGTTCCGGGGCGCCCTCCCCGCGGATGCGGCAGCTCTCCTGGAACTTCTCCAGCGCCTCCTTCTCCGCGACCTTGTAGCGCCCGAGGCGCGACATGAGGTCGTCGAAGTCCACGAGGTGGCCGTCGAAGTCCGGGCCGTCCACGCAGGCGAACTTCACCGTCTCGCCGATCTTCACGCGGCAGCCGCCGCACATGCCCGTGCCGTCGACCATCACCGGGTTGAGGCTCACCATCGTGCGGATCTTGTGCGGGCGGGTGGCCTCGGCGCAGCCCTTCATCATCACCGGCGGGCCGATGGCCACCAGCTCCTCGATGTCGGCGTGCTTCGCGATCGCCTGCTTGATGCCTTCGGTGACCAGGCCCTTGATGCCGGCCGAGCCGTCGTCGGTGCACAGGATGAGCTCGTCGCACACGGCCCGGAACTTGTCTTCCCAGAAGACCAGCCCGCGGTTGCGGAATCCCAGGATCCCGATCACGTAGGCGCCGCTTTCCTTCCACGCCCGCGCCTGCGGGAAGATGGGCGCGACGCCGAGGCCGCCGCCCACGCAGACCACCTTCTTCTTGCCGCCGATGTGGCTGGGGATGCCCATGGGGCCCACCACCGCGTAAAGGCTCGTGCCCACCTGGCAGTTCTGCTGCATCTCGCGCGTGGTCTTGCCCACGGCCTGGATGACGAGCGTGATCGTGCCCGCCTCCCGGTCGAAGTCGGCGATGGTGAGGGGTATGCGTTCGCCCTCCTCGCGCTCCATCACGATCACGAACTGGCCCGCCCTGGCTGCCTTGGCGAGCATCGGGTGACGGACTTCGAGCAGGAACGTGACGTCGGAGAAATCCTCCCGCGCGACGATGGGGAAGGACGACGATTCGGCTTGTTGCATGGTGAATACCCCTCCTCGGGCTTGCGGATGCCAGTCGCATCGCGCCCGCCGGGCCGGGCAACACGCCCATGCCGGGCGGATCCTTATTGGACTTTGGTGACATTAAGGGGCCTTGGGTGGCCCCGGGTTGATCTGCCGCAATTCGGCCGGGAGTAACGGTCCCGGGGGCAGTGCTCAGCCGCGGCCGGCCAGGCGGGTCCGGGCGGACTCGAGCGCGGATTCCAGGTACGCGGCGTAGAAGTCGGCCAGGAGCATCCCCTTCAGGGGATCGGCCAGGGGCCGGCCCTCCCCGTCCCAGAAGGCGACCACCGGCACGGAGCGCACGCCGTTTGCCCGCGCGATCGCCTCGTGGGTCGTGGTTGCCCCGCCGAAGCCCACGACGGACTGGTCGCTGTCGATGTCGACCTGGCGGATGATCGCGCGCGCGGACTCGCGCGGGTCCCGGAGCATGGGGGCGAGATGGGACCGGCGCACGATCTCGCAGTAAGGGCATCCCGGCAGGCTGAAGAGGATCACGATGGGCACGCGGCGGCTGCGCGAAGCCCTGCCGTCGGCCTGCAGGTCCGTGGCGAGCGGAAGCGGCGTTTGCGGCGCGGCGGCGGCCAGGGCCGCGGCGAGCCCCGGCGCGAGGACCAGGAAGCGGCGCCGTTTCATGCCCGACCTAGGCGATGCCCGGGTTGCCTTCCATCCCGACGATCTTGGGCAGGTTCAGTTTCACCGGCGCGAGGGTCTTCCTGTCCTGGAGGTACTTCGTGACCACCTCCCAGATGGGCTCGCCCTTGGCGCCCTCGGCCACCGGCGCCCAACCCGCCACCTTGTACTTGCGGTCGGCGGCAATCGGCTTGCCGGCGAGGCGCATGTCGGAGATGCGCTTGCCCATCGTCTCGGTCGGCGTGCAGGCGTAGGTGAGCCCGCCCACGCGCACCATGTCGCCGCCCTGCTGGTAGTACGGGTCGGGATTGAAGAGGTTGTCGCAGACGTCCTCGAGGATCGCCTTGATCGTCTCGCCGGTGAACTCGTTCACGGTGGTCTGCGGATAGGTGATCGCCGTCCAGTCCATCACGTGATCGAGCGTGATCGCCTGCCCCGGCAGCAGCGTCGTGCCCCAGCGAAAGCCCGGGGAGAAGGCGATCTCGGCCCCCTTCACCTGCATGAGCGCGTCCAGGATCACCTGGTCCACCGTGCCGTTGAAGTTGCCGCGGCGATAGAGGAGCCCCTCGGTGACGGCGAGCTTCTGCGCGAGCTTCGCCTCGTGCGGGCCGCGGATCTTCGCGATGACGGCGGCCATGGCCGGGTCCGGCGCGAGGAGGTTCGCGAAGACCGGCAGCAGGCGGTACTTCCAGCCCGCCACCTTGCCGCCCCTCACGTCGAAATCGAGCACCCCCAGGAACTTGCTGTTGGAGCCGGCGTTGGTGACCAGCGTGACGCCCTTGGCGTTCCTCACCTCCACCGGCTGCGGCACGCCGTCGTGGGTGTGGCCCCCGAGGATCGCGTCGATGCCGGAGACGCGGCCGGCGAGCTTGAGGTCGACGTCCATGCCGTTGTGCGAAAGCAGCACGACCACCTGGGCGCCCTTCCCCCGGGCTTCGTCCACCGCCTTCTGCAGCTCCGGCTCCTTGATGCCGAAGGTCCAGTCCGGAACCAGGTGGCGCGGATTGGCGATCGGCGTGTAGGGAAAGGCCTGCCCGACGATGGCCACGGCCACGCCGTTGATCTGCTTGATCGTGTACGGCGCGAAGACCGGGTCGCCGAAGTCCGCCGTGACCACGTTCTGCGCCACGAAGTCGACCTGGCCCTTGAAGTCCTTCTCGACGATCTGCTTCACGCGCTCGGCGCCGAGGGTGAACTCCCAGTGCCCGGTCATGACGTCCACGCCCAGCGCCTTGCAGGCGTCCACCATGTCCTGGCCGTTCGACCAAAGCGCGGTGGCGCTGCCCTGCCACGTGTCGCCGCCATCCAGGAGCAACGCGCCCGGCCGCGAGGCCTTGAGGTTCTTCACCAGCGTGGCCAGGTGCGCGAAGCCGCCCACCTTGCCGTAGGTCTTCGCGGCCTGCGCGAAGTCCAGGTAGGTGAACGCATGCGCCTCGCCGCTGCCCTTCCTGATGCCGAAGGCCTTCAGCAGGTGCTCGCCCACGAGGTGCGGCGCCTTGCCGGCCGCGCCCGCGATCCCGAGGTTCACGTTGGGCTCGCGGAAGTGGATCGGCATGAGCTGCGCGTGGCAGTCCGTCATGTGCAGCAGGCTCACGTTGCCGAAACGCGGCAGGTCGTAGAGCTTGCCGCCGTCCGCCGCGGCCAGCGCCTCGCGCGAGGCAAGGGGAAGCCCCGCGGCGGAGGCGATGGCGAGGACGTTCAGGAATTCGCGGCGGTCCATGCGGCGTTCCGTCAGAACTCGAGGGAGTCGGCGATCGCCTTGATGCCCGCCTGGGCGCAGACGTCGTCGGCGTCACCGCCGGGCGCGCCCGAGACGCCGATGCCCGCGACGATCGAGCCGCCCGCCTCGATCTTCACGCCGCCGCCCACCGCGACGACGCGCGGGAGATTGCGGATGCCGGACGAGGGCTGCCCGGGCTGCGTGATCTTCACGAGATCCGTGGTGTTGGTGCGGAAGGACACGGCCGTCCACGCCTTGTTGGTCGCGGTCTCCGGCGAATGCGCGCCGGCGTAGCGGTCGCGGAGCACGACCTGCACCAGCCCGGAGCGGTCCACGATCGCGACCGACACCTGGAAGCCGTCGGCGCGGCACTTGGCGAGCGCGGCCTGGGCGGCCTTCAGCGCCGTCTCCGGCGTGAGGGCCTTGCTGCTGAAGGTGGCCGGCTCCGCGGCGAAGGCGGTACCGGAGGCGAGGGCGAGGGCGAGTGCGGCACGGGCAAGTGCATTAGTCATGGCTAATGTTCCTCGACGAAAAAACGGGCGGGTTGGCTCCCGCCCGGGTTGGGATTACTTGTTGACCGGGGAATCGGGCGCCATGAGGAGCGCCACGACGTCCTTGATCTGCTGCTCGGTGAGGATGCCGGCATGGCCGAAGCGCGGCATGCTGGAGCATGGCGTGAAGGCCTGCGAGTTGAACACCTTGGCATAGGCATAGCGCTGGATCTCGGCGCCGAAGCCGCGCACCTTGGCGAAATTGTACAGGCTGGGCCCGATGGTGCCGTAGGAGACCTCCTGCTTGGTGAGCTGGTGGCAGGCATAGCAGTTGCCGCCGGAAGGCTTCTTCGGGTCGTCGCTGTATTGCTTGCCCTGGCCGGACTGGGCGACCTTCTCGCCGTTCTTCCAGTCGCCGAGGAGCTGGCCGTCCGCCGGGTACTTGATGGCCGCCTGCTGGGACTTCTCGAGGTGCTCGCCCTTTTCCTTGGGCAAGTCGTGGCCCCCCGGGTACTGGCTGCAGACGTGCTGCATCTCGTCCTGGTCGATGCGGTCGAGCTTGGCCTGGCCCTTCTCCTTGAAGGAGGTCTTCATCATGGCCATGGCCTGGGCGCGGCGCTCTTCGTAGCTGGGTTGGGTCGCGCAGCTCGCGGCGATGAGGGCCACGGCGGGCAGGGCAAGGTAAACGATCTTCTTCATGGTCGCCTCCGGTTCAGCGCTTGATGGACGGGGCGTCAAAGATGCCCCCGTTCGAGTTCTTGGCGAGGAACATCGTGAGCGCGACCGAGGCCGGCGACACGAACTCCAGCTCGGGCATGCGCTGCTGGCGGAAGCAGTCCAGGAGGCGCCACTGGAAGGAGCGCACCTCGCCCTGCGACACGCGGTACGCCGGCCAGGCCGTGTAGGCCTTCTTCGCGTCGCGCGGGTTGAGGAGGTTGGGCAGGTCCTGCAGCCGGATGCGCTGGTTGTTCACCCCGTGGCAGGTGGCGCAGGCGAAGTCGTACGGGCCGCTGCGGTGGAAGAAGATCTTCTCGCCGATCTCGTAGGCCTCGACCTCCTTCGGGTGGTTGCCGGCCACGTTCATCGGCAGGCCGCGCGATTCCGAGGTGACGAAGGCCACCAGCGCGTCCATGGCCACCTTCTTGCCCGGGCCGCCGTACGGATCCTTCTTGGCCTCCGCGGGCGTGAAGCCCTGGAGCATGACCATGCAGCGAGACGAGGCGGGACTCGAGGTCCTCGACCTTGTCGGTGTCGGCGAAGTACTTGGGCAGCACCGTGTAGGCCCCGCGCACGACGCCGGGCCCCAGGCCGAGGTCGCACTTCTCGAGCGAGGCGTTCTTGGGTCCGCGCTTCTGCTTCCAGATCGCGTCGCCGCGGGCTTCCCACAGCTCGGCGGGGTTGCCGTCGGCCAGGGCCTGCCGGTAGCGCTCGATTTCCTCGACGGCGCTGCGTTCCTGCGCCATCACTCCGGTGGCCGAAAGCGCCAGTGCCGCGACGGCGGCGCGGGCCGCCCGTTGCAAGGTCTGATTCACGTTGCTCCTCCCATGATTTCCGGTCTCGTTGTCCAGCGCTCGGGTACGGCTAGGGCTTCAGGTAGGCGAAACCTTCCTGGCTCTGGAGGCGGCTCACCTCGGCGACGCCGGAAGGCACGATCTTCACGTCCTGAATGACTTTCTTGGGGTCGATCTTCTGCCGCTCGAGGGTGAACCGGCACAGGCGGAATTCCACGCCCTTGCCCATCAGGTCCTGCACGAGGGCATCGTACGAGTTTCCGTTCTTGTCCTTCGCGCCATCGAGCAGGAAGTGCACCCCGTTGGCGTGGGTGACGAAGACGATCTTCGCCTTGGGGTCCGCCGTCAGGTGGTTGTTGGCGTTCCGGAGGCCGTCCGTGGCCTGCTCGTTCCCTGCGTTGATGTGGTAGATCACCTTGACCGGGTCGCCCGGCGCCGCCATTGCGGAAGCGCTCGCCGCAAGCGCCAGCGCCGCGGCTGCGGCCACCTTCCCGAGGCTGCAGTTCATTGGGGGTTCTCCTCTCGCCGTATTTGTTGGAACCGGCGGGCATCGAGGCCCGCCGGGGGAATGCCGGTGCTACGAAATCGTCGCTTCGTCGGTGCGCTTGTCGCCCTTGTTGTCCGTCCAGGTGATGCTCACCTTCTCGCCGGGCTTGCCGCCCCCGAACTTGAACGACAGGAACGGGTTCTTCGAGACGGCCGGCCCCCACTCCGCGGAAAGGACGACCTTCCCGTTGTGGGTGGCGGTCACGCTCTGGATGAAATGGGCCGCGATGGGCGCGCCCTTCGAATCCTTGCGCTGGCCCGTCTCCATCTCGTGGCTCATCAGGACCTTCACTTCCACCTTGTCGCCGGACATCGAGGCCCGGATCTTCATCGGATCTGCCATGGTCTTCTCCTCGTTCAGCCGCCGCAGCCACCCATGGTGACCTTGACTTCCTTGGTGGTGTAGTAGAACTTGCCGTCCGCCTTCACGAGCGCCGTCACGTTGGACGTCTGCCCCATCTTCACGCGCGTGGTGACGCCGGCCTCGGTGCCCGCGGGGATGTTGAAGCTGGCCGCGAGGTTGTTCGGGTTCTTCTCGACCAGGAGCGCGATGGACTCGGTCTTCGGCAGCCGGCTCGAGATCGTGAACGGGACGACCGCGCCGTTCTCGGCGATGTCGGGAGAGCTGATCACGATGTCCTTGCTCTCCGTCGCGCCCGAGCCGCCCATCGCCTTCACCGTGTCGGCGAGGCTCTTGGTCTCGAACGCGGCCTTGTTCCAGCCCTGCGCCCAGGCGCTGCCCGGCTTGAGGAGGCCGGCGGAGACCGCGAGCCCCATGACTGCCATGCCGCCGGTGCCCTGAAGCACCTTCCTGCGATCGTCGTTCATTTCTCGCTCCTCGATTCCCATTGTTGGAGTTCCGGTATTTCGGGGGTATGGGTCCCCGGGGTCTATACCCCGCATCGGGTAAGGTAATTTACCCGATTGGGTAGGTGGACGGCACGGGGGCCCGGATTATTCCCTGCGGCTCCCGCCCGCCGGGCCGGCAATGGCGGGGAAGGCCAATATTAGCCGCCGCTGCGCCCGATCGGGTAGCATTCGGCCATGGCACCGACCAAGGGCAAGGGCGCGCGCGCCGACCTTTTCGACCTCGCCGGCCACGGCGACGACATCCGGGAGGCGTCCGACGCCCTCAAGGCGATGGCGCACCCGCTGCGCCTGAAGATCCTGTGCCTGGTCGGGCAGCACGAGCTCATGGTCCAGGACATCGTCGAGGCGGTGGGGACCTCCCAGAGCAACATCTCCCAGCACCTGGCGGTGATGCGCGAGCGCGGTCTCATCGCCTCGCGCAAGGACGCCAACAAGGTCTTCTACCGGATCGACGACCCGCGCATCCTCAGGATGATCGCGATGATGCGCGAGGTGTTCTGCACCGTCTGAACGGGGCGCGCTAGCCGCCCTTGCCGCCGGACCAGCGCGAGGCCGCCTCGTCGTCGCTCGATCGCGCCTCGACCCAGCGCTCGCCCTCGGGGGTGAGCTCCTTCTTCCAGAACGGGGCCCGGGTCTTCAGGTAGTCCATGATGAATTCGCACGCCGCGAAGGCCTCCCCGCGGTGGGCGCTCGAGACCGCCACCAGGACGATGGCATCGCCCGGCTCGAGCGGCCCGACCCGGTGCACCACCCGCATGTCCAGGAGGTCCCAGCGCTTCGCCGCCTCGGCGCAGATCTCCTCGAGGGCGCGTTCGGTCATTCCCGGGTAGTGCTCGAGGCTCATCCGCGTCACCCGGGCGCCCTCGTTGAGGTCGCGGACCATGCCCACGAAGGTGGCTACCGCCCCCACGTCGCGCCGGCCCTCGGTGAGTGCGGCGATCTCGCGACCCGCGTCGAACGGCCCTTCCTGGACGCGCACGTGCGCCACGGCCTTCAGCCCCCGGTGACCGGCGGGAAGAAGGCCACCTCGTCGCCCGGCTTGAGGGGCGTGGCGAGGTCGGCCATCCGCTGGTTGACCGCCACCCGCCAGGCCCTGCCCGGCGCGAAGGCCTCGGACCAGCGGCCGTCGCGCGCCCGGAGGGTGTCCACGACGACGCCCACGGTCGGGGTGCCGGGAGGCAACGCGACTTCCTCGCGCGCGCAGTCGAGGCGCTCGCGCAGGCTGGCGAAATAAAGGAGCGTCACCATGCGTGCCTTCAGTCCGCGGCGGCCGCCGGGCGGTCGCGGCCCTCGCGCCCGGCCACGAACGCCAGGATGAACTGCGAGATGGCGAGCGCATCGTCGAGGCCGAACTGGGGAAGCCGCGTGTCCAGCGGCTCGTCGGTCGCCACCGCGATCACGTGCGGGTCGCCCGGGAAGAGGAGCGGGCGGCGCGCGTCGGGGCCGGAGCGGTGCACCTCGATCCGCGGGATGGGGTCGAACTTCCAGCCTTCCACGAGGACCAGGTCGCAGGGGCCCAGGCGCCCGAGCTGCTCCTGGAGCGTGGGCTCGGGCGCGCCGCGAAGCTCGTGCATGAGCGCCCAGCGCTGCGCGGAGCTCACCAGGACCTCGGTGCAGCCGGCCTGCCGGTGGCGCCACGAATCCTTGCCCGGGGTATCGACCTCGAACGCGTGGTGCGCGTGCTTGATGAGCGATACGCGCAGCCCTCCCCTCACGAGGAGCGGAACGAGCTTCTCGATGAGGGTGGTCTTGCCGCTGCCGCTGTAGCCGGCGATGCCGAGGACCTTCATGGTGTCATCCGGGTTTCGAGCCCGAAATGATAGCCCAACGCGCGCGCTAGCCCGCCGGCTTGAGCCGCCGCAGCAGGAAGGGCATCGAGAGGGCGGCGGCCGCGAGGACCCAGAGCGTGATCGACACCGGGCTCTGGAAGAGGATCGCCGCGTGCCCGTCCGAGATCGCGAGCGCCCGCCGCAGGTTCTGCTCCATCATGTCGCCCAGCACGAAGCCCAGGATGAGGGGCGCCATCGGGAAGCCGAGCTTGCGCAGCCCCCAGCCGAAGATGCCCAGGGCGACCATCAGCACGAGGTCGAAGGTCGTCGCGTGGACCGCGTACACCCCCACGAAGCTCACCGCCGCGATCGCCGGCACGAGGAGCCAGTTGGGCACGTAGAGCATGCGGGCGAAGATGCCGATCATCGGGATGTTCATGACGAGCAGCATCACGTTCCCGATGAACATCGAGGCGATGAGGCCCCAGACGAGGTCCGGCTGCTGCTCGAAAAGGAGCGGGCCGGGCGTGATGTTGTAGAGGGTGAGCGCGCCCACCATCACGGCGGTCGTCCCGCTGCCGGGGACGCCCAGCGTGAGCATCGGCACGAACGCGCCGTGCGCGGCGGCGTTGTTGGCGGCCTCCGGCGCGGCCACCCCGCGCACGTCGCCCTTCCCGAAGGTGCCTTCCCGGTCGGTGAGGTTCTTCTCCACCATGTAGGTGATGGCGCTCGCGATCGTGGCGCCGGCGCCGGGCAGCACGCCCACGACGAAGCCGATCACGCTCGAGCGGATCGTGCCCCACCAGGTGTCCTTGAACTCCTTCAGGTTGAACATCGCCCGGCCCGTCGCCTTGATCACCGTCTGCCCGGCGTGGCTCTGCTCGAGCATCACCAGCATCTCGCTCACGCTGAACAGGCCGATCACGACCACGATGAACTGGATGCCGTCGGACAGGTGCACGTCGTCGAAGGTGAAGCGGTAGACGCCCGAGCCCGAGTCGATGCCCACGGTGGAAAGCAGCAGCCCGACGAGCGCGGCCAGCAGCGTCTTGACGGGACGCTCGCCCACCATGCCCGCGAGGCAGCAGATGGCGAACACCATCAGCACGAAGTACTCCGCCGGGCCGAAGGACAGGGCCCATTTCGCGAGGATCGGCGCGAAGAGGGCGAGGCCCAGCGTGGCGAGCACGCTGCCGACGAAGGAGCTCCAGGCGGAAATCGACAGCGCCACGCCCGCCAGCCCCTGCTTGGCCATCGGATAGCCGTCGAGCGCGGTCATGAGCGCGCCGGCGTCGCCCGGGATGTTCAGCAGGATCGAGGAGATGCGCCCGCCGTATTCGCAGCCGATGTACACCGCCGCCAGCAGGATGAGCGCGGTCTCGGGCGGCAGCTTCATGGCGAAGGCGATGGGCAGGAGGATCGCCACGCCGTTGATGGGTCCGAGCCCCGGCAGGAGCCCCACCACCGTGCCGATGAAGGAGCCCACGAAGGCGACGAGCAGGTTGATGGGCTTCGCGGCGACCACGAAGCCCTGCGCGAGATGGCCCAGGGAGTCCATCAGGCGCCCGAGAAGAGCCGCCCCAGGGGCAGCGTCACGTCGAGAAGCTTGTCGAAGAAGTACCACAGGCCGATGCCGAGCCCGGCGCCGCCCGCGGCGACGGCCTTCCAGCCGCCGCCGAACAGCCGCCCGATCGCGACCGTGACGAGGGCCGTGGCCAGCGGGAAGCCCAGCCACTCGAAGAGGAGCGCGTAGGCGACGAAGGCGACGACCAGCCCCGCGGCCTTGGAGCGCGCCGCGCCCCGGGGCCAGTCGGGCTCGCGGTCGGGCTTGGCGAGGAGCCAGGCGGACGAGGCCGCCATGACGCCGGCGAGCAGCAGCGGGAACGCGCGCGGGCCGATGGGCTCGTAGCTGAACGGGGCCTCGATCTTCCACGCGAGCCAGGCCACGGCGGCGCAGAAGGCGAGCCAGAGGACGGCGAAGATGCGGTCGCTCACCGGGCGGCGGTCCCCGGTTGCCCGGGGATCGTCCAGAGGGCGTTCGGGCCGATGCCTACTTCTTCACGAGGCCGAATTCGTTCGCGATCGCGCGGTACTCGCCCACCTGCTTCTTGATGAAGGCGTCGAGCTCGGGGCCCGTGAGGTCGAAGGGCTGCAGGCCGCGCTGGGCGCGAAGCGCCGCGAATTCCTTGGTCGCCATCATCTTCTTCATCATGTCCTGCCAGGCCTTGTAGTCGGCGTCCGGGACCTTGGGTCCGGTGTAGAAGCCGCGGATGATGGGCCATTGCAGGTCGTAGCCCTGCTCCTTGGCCGTCGAGACGTGCGCGAGCTTGCCCTCGAGGCGCTTGTCGGACAGCACGGCGATCATCCTGATGTTGCCGGCCTCCGCCTGGGCCTCGTCGGCCGAGACGTCGCCGAACATCACCTGGATGTGGCCGCCCATGAGCGCGGTGGTCGCCTCGCCGTTGCCCTCGAAGGACACCCAGCGCATGGCCTTCGGGTCGATGCCGAGCTTCTTGGCGAAGAGCGCGGCCTTGGTCCAGTCCTGGCTGCCCACGGTGCCGCCGCCGCCCAGCGGAACCTTGGACGGGTCCGCCTTCATCGCGGCGCCTACCTCGGCGAGAGTCTTCCAGGGGGAGGCCTTGCCCACCGAGATGGAGCCGTAGTCGGTGCCGACGGCCGCGATCCACCTCACGTCGTTCTCGGTCCACTTGCCGAACTTGCCCTGCGCGATGTTGAGGAGCGACCCGCCCGAGAACGCGACGATCACGTTGGGGTCGGCGGCGCGCTGCGCCACGACCGTGTTCATGGCCACCGCGCCGATGCCGCCGGGCATGTAGGTGGCGCGCATCGGGTCCTTGAGGAGCTTCAGGTCCAGCAGCGAGGTCTGGGCCAGCTTGCAGGTGAGGTCGAACCCGCCGCCGGGCTTGGCGCCCACGATGCACTCGGGCTTGTCGATGGCCGCGAGCGCGGGAAGGCTCGTGACGGCGGCGGAAATGGCGAGAATGGCGAGCGGCTTGCGCATGGAATGCTTCCTCCGGAAGGGCGGTCGATTGTTCGAGGGGGGCTTTCCGGCCGGGCCGGATGCCCCTCTGGTGCGAGAATGCAGGATAGTCCCGGAAGCTTTCAAGTGGCTTTCGGTCCCGGGGAGGTGCGATTGAGGATCCTGCTGGTCGAGGACCACGTGGAGCTGTCGCGCTGGGTGGCGCGCGCGCTGGAGAAGAGCCACTACACCGTCGAGCGGTCGCTGAACGGGGTCGACGCCGATGCGCGGCTGGCGACCGAGCGCTACGACCTCGTGATCCTGGATCTCTCGCTCGCCCGCATGGACGGGCTGGAGGTGCTGCGCAGGATGCGCGCGCGCGGCGTGCGCACGCCCGTGCTGATCGTCACCGCCCGCACCGACGTCTCCGACCGCGTCCGCGGCCTGGACCTCGGGGCCGACGACTACCTCGCGAAGCCCTTCGAGATCGACGAGCTGGAAGCGCGGATCCGGGCGCTCCTGCGACGCTCCCAGGCCGGCGGCGAGACGCGCCCCGCCTGCGGCGACCTGGTCCTCGACCCGGCCGGCCGCGCCTTCGAGCTGGCCGGCAAGCGCCTGAACCTCACGCCCCGCGAGTTCGCCGTGCTCGAGTCGCTCGTGCTGCGCGCCGGCAAGGTGGTGGCCAAGGACACGCTGCACGAGCGGCTCTTTTCCCTCGAGAGCGACGCAAGGGCGGACGCGATCGAGGTCTACGTCCACCGCCTCCGCCGCAAGCTGGCCGGCGCCCGCGTGCACATCGTGACCCTGCGCGGCCTGGGCTACCTGCTCGAGGAGACCCGGCCGTGAGCGCCCGGAGCCTGCAGTCGCGGCTGCTCTGGTGGCTGCTGCCGTCGCTCGCGATCCTGGTGGCGGTCAATTCGGTGAGCTCCTACCGCACGGCGCTGCAGGCGGTGAACACGGCCTACGACCGCTCGCTCCTCGCGGTGGCCCGCGCCGTGGCCGACCGGGTCGAGCTTCGCGGCGGACAGGTCGTGGTCGAGGTTCCCTACGTGGCCCTCGATTTCTTCCAGTCCGACCTGCGCGGCCGCGTCTACTACCGCGTCGGAGGCCTCGATGGCCGCGCCGTCTCGGGCTACGACGACCTGCCGCCCCTGCCGCCGGGCGTCCCGCGGTCGGAGGACTACTTCGCGCTGGCGCACTTCTACGACGACCAGTACCGCGGCGAGGCCGTGCGCGTGGTGGCGCTTCTCCAGCCGGTGTTCGACGACAGCGCGCGCGGGCATGGCGCTCGTCCAGGTGGCCGAGACCTTCGTCTCCCGCGAGGCGCTCACGCGCAAGCTCATGATCGACACGCTGGCGCGCCAGCTGCTCCTCGTGGCGCTGGCGGCGCTCGTCATCGCGATCGTGGTCCGCGTGGCCTTCCGGCCGCTCGGCCGCCTGCGCGCGGAGCTGGACGCGCGGGCCGCCGGCGACCTCTCCCCCATCGACTCGCGCGACGCGCCCCGCGAGGTGGCGGCGCTGGTCGCGGGCATGAACGACTACGTCGGTCGCCTCAAGAGCACGCTCGACCGCCAGGAGCGGTTCATCGCCGACGCATCCCACCAGCTGCGCACGCCGCTCGCCGTGCTGCGCACGCAGGCGGGCCTCGCCCTGCGCGAGGACGAGCCCGTCCGCCTGCGCGAGACCCTCGCCGCCATGGACCGGTCGGTCGGCGACACGATCCACCTCGCCAACCAGCTGCTCACGCGCGCCCGCGCGCAGCACGGCATCGCGACGCCGGCCTTCGGCGACCTGGATCTCGCCCAGGTCGCGCGCGAGGCCTGCCTCGACCTCGGCGCCGGCGCGGTGGCCAAGCGGATCGACCTGGGCTTCGAGGGCGAGAACGCCGTGCCGGTACGGGGCGATCCCACGCTCATGCGCGAGCTCGTGAAGAACCTCGTGGACAACGCGATCCGCTACACGCCGGAGGGAGGGCGGGTCAGCGTTCGCCTGTCGGCCACGGACGAGGCGCCGGCCATCGAGGTCGAGGACAGCGGCGAGGGGGTGGCGGCGGCGGACCGCGAGCGCATCTTCGACCCGTTCCACCGCCTGGCCTCCAGCAAGCAGCCGGGCGTGGGACTGGGGCTGTCGATCGTTCGCGACATCGCCCGCGCGCACGGGGCGGAGATCGAGCTGGCCGACGGGGCCGGGGGAGTCGGGCTGCGGGTGCGGGTGCGGTTCCCGCGGCCGGCTATTCCGGCTTCGGCACCACGCTGAGCTGCGGCGGGCTGCCGTCCGGGAGGGCCGGCGCCTCGGCCGCGCCGGGCAGCTCGGCCCGCTCGATGGCGGCGAACTTCTCGCTGATCTTGCGGCTGGTGATCTGCACCTGGCCCGCGTCCTCGTGCGCCTGGCGGATGTGCTCCGCGAGCTTCTTCATGCGCTCGTCGAAGCGCCCGAACTCGCGCCCGAGCTTGCCCAGCTCGTCCTTGATGATGTGGATCTGCTTGCGCGTCTCGACGTCCTTCAGCACGGCGCGCGCCGTGTTGAGCACGGCCATCATGGTGGTGGGCGAGACGATCCACACGTGGCGCAGCTGGGCGTGCTCCACCAGGTCGCGGTGGTGCGCGTGGATCTCGGCGAACACGCTCTCGGCGGGGATGAACATGACCGCCCCGTCGCCCGTCTCGCCGGGGATGATGTACTTGGAGGCGATGTCGTCGATGTGGCGGCGCACGTCGGCCTTGAAGGCGCCCGGCGGCACCTTGTCCGGGCCGTCGGAGATCATCCGCTCGTAGTTCTCGAGCGGGAACTTCGAGTCGATGGCGATGAGCCCCGTGGGCTCCGGGAGCTTCAGCACGCAGTCGGCGCGCAGGTTCGTGGCCGTCTGGAAGGTGTACTGGAACTCGTAGGCCGACTCGGGCAGCACGTTCTTGATGATGTCCTCGAGCTGGCGCTCGCCGAGCGCGCCCCGGGAGCTCTTGCTGCCCAGCAGGTTCTGCAGGCTCACCACGCTCCCGGTGAGCGTCTCGATCTTCTTCTGCGCGTCGTCGATGGTCTGCAGGCGCGTCATCACGCTCACGAAGGTCTCGTTGGTGCGCTTGAAGCCCTCGTCGAGGCGCTCGGTCACCTTGCCGCCGATCTCCGCCAGGCGCTGGTCGACCTTCTCCTGCAGCGCGCGCTCGAAGTTCTGCATCTGCTCGCGGTTCCTCGCGAGCTCGTCGCCCACCGCCCGGCGCAGGCGGTCGCCCTCCTCGCTCTGGCGCGAGGCGATGCGGTCGGCGGAGTCGGCGAGCCCGCTGCGAAGGTCGGTGAGGAGGGCGCGGTGGTGCGCCTCGCGGTCGCCCGCGACGGCCTCCGGAAGGGCCTCGAGCCGGCGGGCGACGCGCACCGCGACCACGGCCGCGGCGACCGCGGCGAGCGCGGCTATCGCGGCCAGGACGAGGACTGTCGCGTCCACGGCTTCCCGGTCAGGCCGCCTGTTCCTCGCGCGTGGCGCGCTTCCTGTCGTGCTCGAGCAGGTGGCGCTTGCGCAGGCGGATGTTCTTGGGCGTGACTTCCACCAGCTCGTCGTCGTCGATGAACTCGACGGCGCCCTCGAGCGTGAGCTGGATGGGCGGCGTGAGGAGCACGTTCTCGTCCTTGCCGGCCGCGCGCACGTTGGTGAGCTTCTTGCCCTTGACGGGGTTCACGATGAGGTCGTTGTCGCGGCTGTGGATGCCGATGATCATCCCCTCGTACACGCGCTCGCCGGGGGAGACGAACATGCGGCCGCGCGCCTCGAGGTTCCACAGCGCGAAGGCGACCGCCTCCCCCTGCTCGGAGGAAATCAGGACGCCGCTGCGGCGCGACGGCAGCTCGCCCTTCACCGGGCGCGTACTCGTCGAACACGTGGCTCTTGATGCCGGTGCCGCGCGTGAGGGTCATGAATTCCATGTGGAAGCCGATGAGGCCGCGCGAGGGCATCTTGTAGTCGAGCCGCACGCGTCCCTTGCCGTCCGGGACCATGTCCTGCAGCTCGCCGCCGCGGCGGCCGAGCTCTTCCATGACCCGGCCCTGGTGGTCCTGCTCCACGTCGACCGTGAGGATCTCCCACGGCTCGTGGCGCTCGCCGTCGACGTCCTTCACCACGACGCGGGGCTTGCCGACCGCGACCTCGTAGCCTTCGCGGCGCATGTTCTCGATGAGGATGGTGAGGTGCAGTTCGCCCCGACCGGAGACGCGGAAGATGTCGGCGTCGTCGGTGTCCTCGACGCGCAGGGCGACGTTGGACATCAGCTCCTTGGTGAGGCGGTCGCGGATCTGGCGGCTGGTGACGTACTTGCCCTCCTGGCCGGCGAAGGGCGAGGTGTTCACCTGGAAGTTCATGGTGAGCGTGGGCTCGTCCACGCCGCTGAACGGCAGGGCCTCGGGGTTCTCGGTCGAGGCGAAGGTATCGCCGATCGTGAAGTCCTCGATGCCGGTGACGGAGACGATCTCGCCGGCGGCGGCCTCGTCCATCTCCACCTTCTCGAGCCCCTGGAAGGCGCGCACCAGGCCGATCCGCGCGCGGCGCGGGGCGGCGTTCCCGGAGAGGATCATCACCTCCTGGGCCTTGCGCAGCGTGCCGCGGCGGATGCGCCCGACGGCGATGCGGCCGAGAAAGCTCGTGTAGTCCACGGCGCTGATCTGCAGCTGCAGGGAGCCGTCGTGGTCGGCCGAGGGCTCGGGCACGTACTTGAGGATCGAGTCGAAGAGCGGGCGCATGTCCTCGCCCACCTTGGTGGAATCGAGGGACGCCCAGCCGTTGAGCGCCGAGGCGTAGACGACGGGGAAGTCGAGCTGGTCGTCGTTGGCGCCGAGCTTGTCCATGAGGTCGAAGGTCTGGTTCACCACCCAGTCGGGCCGGGCGCTTTCGCGGTCCACCTTGTTCACGACGACGATGGGCTTCAGGCCCAGGGCGAGCGCCTTGCGGGTGACGAAGCGCGTCTGCGGCATCGGGCCCTTCGACCGCGTCCACGAGCAGCACGACGCCGTCGACCATGGAGAGCACGCGCTCCACCTCGCCGCCGAAGTCGGCGTGGCCGGGCGTGTCCACGATGTTGATGTGCACGCCGTGGTAGTCCACCGCCGTGTTCTTGGCGAGGATCGTGATGCCCCGCTCCTTCTCGATGTCGCCCGAGTCCATGACTCGCTCGACGATGTGCTGGTGCTTGGCGAAGGTGCCAGCCTGCTGCAGGAGCTTGTCGACGAGCGTGGTCTTGCCGTGGTCGACGTGGGCGATGATGGCGATGTTGCGCAAGGGGCGCGGCATGGGATGTCCTAAAACTGCGATCAAAATCGCAGGAAATTCAGCAGTTTAGCATGCCAGAAGCATATTGGCGATAGCACCATCATGCGCCGGCCCGGGAAGGCGCGAAACGGGGGGGCCGCGGGGGTGTTCCGGCCCTATTCCCCGGGCCGGTTGCGCATCCAGTCGGCGGTGCCGAAGAAGGCCTTGGCCAGGGCGCGCTGGAGCTCCGGGTCGACGCCCTCCTCCTCCATGGCCTGGCTCATGCACTTGAGCCACTGGTCGCGCTCGTCGACGCCGATCGAAAACGGCAGGTGCCGCGCGCGCAGCATGGGATTGCCGACCTTCTCGGCGTAGAGCGGCCGGCCGCCCAGCCAGCCGGACAGGAACCAGAAGAGCTTGTCGCGCGAATCGTCGAGGGTCGGGGGATGGAGCTTGCGGATGCCCGCGTAGGCCTCCTCGAGGTCCATGAGGTCGTAGAAGCGGTCCACGAGCGCGCGCACGGCGGCCTCGCCTCCGAGGAGCTCGTGCGGGGTCGGTGCGGCTTCGGTCTTCGGGTCGTTCATGGCGGCGCTGTCGCGGGGGGCGCGTATGCTAGCATGCGCGCCCGTTCGCCCTGCCCCGCCCTTGAAACTCGCCCTCAAGATCGACGTCGACACCTACCGCGGCACCCGGGAGGGCGTGCCGCGCCTCCTCGACCTGCTGCAGCAAGCACGGGGCGGGCGCCACGTTCCTCTTCAGCCTGGGCCCGGACCACACGGGCCGCGCGATCACGCGGGTCTTCCGCCCGGGATTCCTCGGCAAGGTGGGCCGCACCTCGGTCCTGTCCCACTACGGGATCCGCACCCTCCTCTACGGGACGCTCCTGCCCGGGCCCGACATCGGCAGGCGCTGCGCGCCGATCCTGCGCGGCGTTCGCGACGCGGGCTTCGAGGTCGGCGTGCACACCTGGGACCACGTGAAGTGGCAGGACGGCGTCGGCTCCGCCGACGAGTTCTGGACCGATTTCCAGATGGCGCTCGCCCGCAACCGCTTCCTGGAGGTCTTCGGCGAGGATCCCAGGGTGCACGGCGCCGCCGGCTGGCAGATGAACGTGCACGCCTGGCGCCGCACGCAGCGGTTCGGGTTCGACTACTGCTCCGACTCGCGCGGCACGCACCCCTTCGTCCCCGTGTGCCGGGCGGAGATCGTCGCCTGCCCGCAGCTGCCCACGACGCTGCCCACCCTGGACGAGCTGATCGGCCTGGACGGCGTGACCGAGGCGAACGTGGCCGATGCGCTCCTCGAGCGCACGCGCGAGGCGCGCGACCACGTCTTCACGCTGCACGCCGAGCTCGAGGGCATGAAGCTCGCGCCCGCCTTCGAGCGGCTCCTCGAGGGCTGGAAGTCGCAGGGCTACGAGCTCGTGGCCCTGCGCGAGCTGCGCGCGGGCCTCGATCCGGCCTCCCTGCCCCTGCACACCGTCCTGGACGGCGAAATCCCGGGCCGCAGCGGCACCCTCGCCGTCCAGGGCCCGGCCTTTCTTCCTTCCCCATCAACCCCATAGCTTGCGTTTTTGAAGGAACTTCGCCACCATAGGTCGCGGTCAACACTTTGGACACCCTGGATGAGCGAACGCAAGGCAATCCCGGATTTCGAGCTCCCCGCCACCGGCAACCAGCGCTTCCAGCTTTCGGCCTTCAAGGGCCACCCGCTCATCCTCTACTTCTATCCGAAGGACAACACCCCCGGCTGCACGGACGAGAGCCTGCAGTTCCGCGAACTGCACGGCGAGTTCGCGAAGGCCGGCTGGGCCGTGTTCGGCGTGTCGCGCGACTCCGTCGCCTCGCACGAGAAGTTCAAGCAGAAGTTCTCCTTCCCCTTCGAGCTCCTCTCGGACGCCGAGGAGAAGGCCTGCGCGATCTTCGGCGTCATCAAGATGAAGAACATGTACGGGAAGCAGGTGCGCGGCATCGAGCGCAGCACCTTCGCGATCGACCGGGAAGGTCGCATCGCCCGCGAGTGGCGCGGCGTGAAGGTCGCCGGCCACGCCGCGGAAGTGCTCGGTTTCGCGCGAGCCGCCTGACTCCCCGCGGATTTCCCACCCCTGGCACCCTGCCCTGATGCCCAACGACAACCTGCGTGACTCGCCGCGCTCCGACGCCGGCGAGGCGTCGTCCCACGCCCCGGACCCCGCGGAGGCCCCCATGCACCGCAAGCGCGACAGCCACGGCGAAGGCCGCTCCAGCCGGCAATCGGCGACCACCAAGCTCTTCGTCCTCGACACCAACGTGCTCATGCACGACCCCACGAGCCTCTTCCGGTTCGAGGAGCACGACGTCTACCTGCCGATGGTCACGCTCGAGGAGCTCGACGACAACAAGAAGGGCATGAGCGAGGTCGCGCGCAACGCGCGCCAGGCGAGCCGCTTCCTCGACGAGATCGTCTCCTCCGGGGCCGGCGACATCGAGAGCGGCTATTCGCTCAAGGGCAAGACGCACGGCGACGGGCTCGGGCGGCTCTTCCTGCAGACGCACGCCGTGTCGGTGGTGATCCCCGACTCGGTCGCCTCGCAGAAGGCCGACAACGTGATCCTCGGCGTGGCCATGCACCTCAAGGAGCGCTACCCGAAGCGCCAGGTGGTGCTGGTGTCCAAGGACATCAACATGCGCATCAAGGCGCATGCGATCGGGCTCCCCGCCGAGGACTACTTCAACGACAAGGTGCTGGAGGACACCGACCTCCTCTACACCGGCATGCTGGAGCTGCCCGCGGACTTCTGGGACCGGCACGGCAAGGACGTGGAGAGCTGGCAGGAGCACGGCCGCACGCTCTACCGCGTGAAGGGGCCGCTGTGCCCGTCGCTCCTCGTGAACCAGCTCGTCTTCCACGAGGGCGACCGGCCCTTCTACGCCATCGTGAAGGACGTGAAGGGCAAGACCGGGACGCTGCAGACGCTCAAGGACTACTCGCACCACAAGAACAACGTCTGGGGCATCACCTCGAGGAACCGCGAGCAGAACTTCGCCCTCAACCTGCTCATGGACCCGGAGGTGGACTTCGTGACCCTCCTGGGGCAGGCCGGCACCGGCAAGACGCTCCTCACCCTCGCCGCGGGCCTCATGCAGACCCTCGAGTACAAGGTCTACAGCGAGATCATCATGACGCGCGTCACCGTGCCCGTCGGCGAGGACATCGGCTTCCTCCCCGGCACCGAGGAGGAGAAGATGACGCCGTGGATGGGCGCGCTCGAGGACAACCTCGACGTGCTGATGAAGACGGACGACGAGGCGGGCGACTGGGGGCGCGCGGCGACGGCGGACCTCATCCGCTCGCGGATCAAGGTGAAGAGCCTGAACTTCATGCGCGGCCGGACCTTCATCAACAAGTACCTCATCATCGACGAGGCGCAGAACCTGACCCCGAAGCAGATGAAGACGCTCATCACGCGCGCCGGGCCGGGGACGAAGGTGGTGTGCCTGGGCAACATCGCGCAGATCGACACGCCCTACCTCACGGAAGGCTCGTCGGGCCTCACCTACGTCGTGGACCGCTTCAAGGGCTGGAGCCACAGCGGGCACATCACGCTCACGCGCGGGGAGCGCTCGCGGCTGGCGGACCACGCCGCCGAGGTTCTCTAGGCGCGGCGCTGAACGACGCGAAGGCCGCCACGGCGCGGTCGACGCCGGCCGCGTCCACGTCCAGGTGCGTGACGAGCCGCGTGCGCGGCGTGACGATCGCGACGACGCCGTCGCGGCCAGGTGCGCCTGCAGCCCCGCGCAGCGCTCCTTCGCCACCTTCACGAAGACCATGTTGGTCTGCGGCGGCTCGACTTCGAAGCCCGGCCTGCGCCAGCCCCTTCGCGAGGCGCTCCGCGTTGGCGTGGTCCTCGGCCAGGCGCGCCACGTGGTGCTCCAGCGCGTACAGGCCGGCCGCCGCGAGGATTCCGACCTGCCGCATCCCGCCGCCCAGCATCTTGCGGATGCGGCGCGCCTTGTCGACGAGGCCCTGGTGCCCCACCAGCACGGTGCCGGCCGGCGCGCCCAGGCCCTTCGACAGGCACACGGAGACGGTGTCGAATCCCGCGCACAGCGCGTTCACGGGCATGCCGAGCTTCACGGAGGCGTTGAAGATGCGCGCGCCGTCGAGGTGGGTGGACAGGCCGCGCTTCCAGGCGAGGGTCACCGCCTTCGCCAGGTAGTCGCGGCCGATCACCTTGCCGCCGATCGTGTTCTCCAGCGCGAGCAGCCGCGTGACGGCGAAGTGCGGGTCGTCCGGCTTGATGGCCGCCTCGACCATGGCGAGGTCGAGCGTGCCGTCGGGGAGGTTCGCGAGCGGCTGCGGCTGGATCGAGCCCAGCACCGCGGCGCCGCCGCCCTCGTAGCGGTAGGTGTGGGCGTCCTGGCCGACGATCACCTCCTCGCCGCGGCCGCAGTGGGCCATGAGCGCGGCGAGGTTCGACTGCGTGCCCGTGGGGAAGAAGAGCCCGGCCTCCAGGCCGAACATCCCGGCCGCGCGCGCCTCGAGTTCGCGTGACGGTGGGATCGTCGCCGAAGACGTCGTCGCCCACCTCGGCCTTGGCCATCGCCTCGCGCATGGCGGGCGTGGGGCGCGTGACGGTGTCGCTTCGCAGGTCGACCACGGGCATCGGGCCGCCCCTTCAGCGCAGGCTGGCGTTGAACTTCTCCAGCGCGGCGCTGCCGGGGCAGAGCTCCTTCTCGCCCAGCTGGTTGAGCGGCACGCTCGTGGTGCCCAGGCTCTCGTGCAGGTCGGTCGGCGTCCGCCTCCACGTACAGCAGGCCCGTCACGATCTCCCCGTGCGCGTAGCGCGACTGCACGTAGCTCATGGCGGAGATGCGGCTGGAGGAATCGTAGTCCTGCGCGAGCTTGCGAAGGCGCAGCACCGAGCCGTCGTGCTGGCGGACTTCCTGCACCGCGCCGGGCGCGTAGTCGGTCGTGATCTCCTTGTGCACCGTGATCACGTCCAGGCGGTTCACGGCCTCGTTGTGGCTCGCGCACGTAGTCGTAGCTGCGGGTGGAGCCCTCGTGGTTGTTGAAGGCCACGCAGGGCGAGACCACGTCGATGAAGGCCGCGCCCGGGTGCGTGAGCGCGCCCTTGATGAGCGGCACGAGCTGCTCCTTGTCGCCGGAGAAGCTGCGCGCCACGTAGGTGGCGCCCAGCTGCAGCGCGAGGATCGCGAGGTCGATGCCCTCGTCGGTGTTCACCGCGCCGCGCTTGGACTTGGAGCCGCGGTCCGCGGTGGCGGAGAACTGCCCCTTGGTGAGGCCGTAGACGCCGTTGTTCTCGACGATGTAGGTCATGTTCACGCCGCGGCGCATGCGTGCGCGAACTGCCCCAGGCCGATGGAGGCCGAGTCGCCGTCGCCCGAGACGCCCAGGTAGATGAGGTCGCGGTTGGCGAGGTTCGCGCCGGTGAGCACCGAGGGCATGCGCCCGTGCACGCGAGTTGAAGCCGTGCGACTTGTCGAGGAAGTAGGTCGGCGTCTTCGAGGAGCAGCCGATGCCCGAGAGCTTGGCCACGCGGTGCGGCTCGATGGCGAGCTCCCAGCAGGCCTGGATGATGGCCGCGCTGATGGAGTCGTGCCCGCAGCCGGCGCAGAGCGTGGAGATCGTGCCCTCGTAGTCGCGGCGCGTGAAGCCGAGCGCGTTGGTCGGCAGGTCGGGGTGGTGCAGCTTGGGCTTGGCGAGATAGGTCATGTGCTCTACTCCCCGGCCGCGGCGGTGCGCCGCAGCGGGCGTCACGTTGAAGGCGGACAGGCGCTCCTCGATCTCCTGGCGGATGAAGCGCGCGGTGATCGGCGTGCCGTCGTAGTGCAGCACCGGCGTAAGCGCGCGCGGGGTCGATCGCGCCCTCGTTCACCAGCAGCGTGCGCAGCTGGCCGTCGCGGTTCTGCTCGACGACGAAGACGTGGTCGTGGGCGTTGACGAACTCGATCACCGCGTCCTGGAACGGGAAGGCGCGCACCCGCATCGCGTCGATCGCGATCGCCCTCGGCCTCGAGCTCGGCGAGCGCCTCGTCCATCGCGCGGGCCGTGGAGCCGTAGTAGATCACCGCCGTAGCGGCGTCGTCCGCGGCGAGTCCTTGCACCACGGGCTCGGGCACGTAGATGCTTGGCGGTCTCGAACTTGCGCAGCAGCCGCTGCATGTTGTCGACGTAGGCGCTGCCCTCCTCCGTGTAGCGCGCGTAGCGGTCGCGGCTCGTGCCGCGCGTGAAGAAGGAGCCGCGCTTCGGGTGCGTGCCGGGATAGGTGCGGTAGGTGATGCCGTCGTCGTCCACGTCGAGGTAGCGGCCGAAGCGCTTGCCGCGCCTCCAGGTCGTCGTGGGTGAGGACCTTGCCGCGGTCGTAGGTGCGCGAGTCGTCCCAGGCGAGCGGCTCGCACAGGCGCTCGTTCATGCCGATGTCGAGGTCGGTCATCACGAAGACGGGCGTCTGCAGCCGGTCGGCGAGGTCGAGGGCGTCGGCGGTGAGCTCGAAGGCCTCCTTCGCGTCCTCCGGGAAGAGCAGCACGTGCTTGGTGTCGCCGTGCGAGGCGTAGGCGCAGGCGAGGACGTCGGCCTGCTGCGTGCGCGTGGGCATGCCCGTCGAGGGGCCGGCGCGCTGCACGTTCACGATGACCGCCGGGATCTCGGCGAAGTAGGCGAGCCCGATGAACTCCGTCATGAGCGAGATGCCCGGGCCGGAGGTGGCGGTGAAGGCGCGCGCGCCGTTCCAGGCGGCGCCGATCACCATGCCGATCGAGGCGAGCTCGTCCTCGGCCTGCACGATGGCGACGTTGTTCTTGCCGCGTGGCCGCGTCGACGCGGAACTTGCGGCAGTGCCGCGCGAAGGCCTCGGCCACCGACGACGACGGCGTGATCGGGTACCAGGCGCACACGGTGGCGCCGCCGTACACCGCGCCCAGCGCGGCGGCGTTGTTGCCCTCGATGAAGATCTTGTCGCCCACCTTGTCCGAGCGCCGCACGGTGATGCCCAGCGGGCACGGCAGGTGCGCCAGCGCGTAGTCGCGCCCCAGGTGCAGCGCCTTGATGTTCGGCTCGAGGAGCTTCTCCTTGCCCTTGTACTGCTCGCCGATGAGCTTCTCGACTTCCGCGATGTCGATCTCGAGCAGCGCCGCGAGCGCGCCCACGTAGATGATGTTCTTGAAGAGCTGGCGCTGGCGCGGGTCCGTGTAGGTCGCGTTGCAGATCTCGGTGAGCGGCATGCCGAGCACGTGGACGTCGTCGCGGAACTTGTCGGCCGGCAGCGGCTTGGTGGAGTCGTAGAAGAGGTAGCCGCCGGGCTCGATCTCGACCACGTCCTTCTCCCAGGTCTGCGGGTTCATCGCCACCATGAGGTCGGCGCCGCCGCGGCGGCCGAGCCAGCCGCGCTCCGAGACGCGCACCTCGTACCAGGTGGGCAGGCCCTGGATGTTGGACGGGAAGATGTTGCGCGGGCTCACCGGCACGCCCATGCGCATGATGGCCTTGGCGAAGAGCGTGTTGGCCGAGGCCGAGCCCGAGCCGTTCACGTTCGCGAACTTGACGACGAAGTCGTTGACCGCCTGGATCTTCTTCATGGTCTGGCGTCTCACGCGGCCTTGCGCGCGGGCGCGCCGTCGCGGCATCCCGGCCCGGCGTGGGTCATCTCGAGGAAGAACTTCTGCATGTCCCAGGCGCCCGTCGGGCAGCGCTCGGCGCACAGGCCGCAGTGCAGGCACACGTCCTCGTCCTTGGCCATGATGCGGCCCGGTCTTGAGCCCGGCGCCCACGTAGAGGTCCTGCGCGGCGTTGCGCGCCGGGGCGTTGAGGCGCGCGCGCACCTCGGCCTCCTCGCCGTCGGCGGTGAAGGTGATGCAGTCCATCGGGCAGATGTCCACGCAGGCGTCGCACTCGATGCACAGCCTCGGCGCGAACACCGTCTGCACGTCGCAGTTGAGGCAGCGCTGCGCCTCCTTCCAGGCGAGCTCGGGATCGAAGCCCAGCTCCACCTCCTGGCGGATGTCCTTGAGCGCGATGGTGAGCTCCTTGAGCGGCACCCGGTTCCTCGCGTCGGGAACGATCTGGTTGTCGTAGCTCCACTCGTGGATGCCCATCTTCTGCGACACGAGGTTCATGAGGGGCGGCGGGCGCACGGCCACGTCCTCGCCCTGGCAGAACCGGTCGATCGAGATGGCCGCCTCGTGGCCGTGGGCGACCGCCCAGATGATGTTCTTGGGCCCGAGCGCCGCGTCGCCGCCGAAGAACACGCTCGGCAGCGTCGACTGCAGCGTCTCCGGGTCGAGGACCGGCATGTCCCCACTTGTCGAACTCGAGCCCGCAGTCGCGCTCGATCCAGGGGAACGCGTTCTCCTGCCCGACGGCC
Organism: uncultured beta proteobacterium; assembly: GCA_963824135.1. Taxonomy (GTDB): domain Bacteria; phylum Pseudomonadota; class Gammaproteobacteria; order Burkholderiales; family Usitatibacteraceae; genus FEB-7. The sequence goes on from CAWGOH010000012.1 coordinate 180,304, forward strand.
ACCAGGACCTCGTCGCACTCGAAATGCTGCTCGGGCTCCCCGGTCGGCACGAGCGAGCGCCGCCCCTTGTCGTCGTAGACGGCCTTCACCTTCTCGAACGTCATGCCGGTGAGGCGCCCGCCGTCGTGCACGAAGGCCTTGGGCACGAGGAAGTTGAGGATCGGGATGCCCTCGTGCACGGCGTCCTCCTTCTCCCACGGGCTCGCCTTCATCTCCTCGAAGCCCGAGCGCACGATCACCTTCACGTCCTCGCCGCCCAGGCGGCGCGCGGAGCGGCAGCAGTCCATGGCGGTGTTGCCGCCGCCCAGCACGATCACGCGCCGGCCCACCTTCGTGATGTGCCCGAAGGAGACCGAGGCGAGCCACTCGATGCCGACGTGGATGTGCTTGGCCGCCTCCTCCCGCCCCGGGACGTCGAGGTCGCGCCCGCGCGGGGCGCCCGAGCCGACGAAGACGGCGTCGTAGCCGTGGCCCAGCAGCTCCTTGAGCGACTCGACGCGGTGGTTGGGCCGGAAGTCCACGTCGAGGTCGAGGATGTAGCCCACCTCCTCGTCGATCACGCTCTCGGGCAGGCGGAACTTCGGGATCTGGGTGCGGATCATGCCGCCGGCGCGCCGGTCGGCGTCGAAGATCGTGACGTGGTAGCCCAGGGGCGCGAGGTCGCGCGCCACGGTGAGCGAGGCGGGGCCGCCGCCCACGCAGGCCACGCGCTTGCCGTTCTTGCGCGCCGCGGGCTTGGGCAGGCGCTCGCGGATGTCGTCCTTGTAGTCGGCGGCGACGCGCTTCAGGCGGCAGATGGCCACCGGCTCGGGCTTCTCGCCCTGGTTCTCCTCCACGCGGCCGCGGCGGCAGGCGGGCTCGCACGGCCGGTCGCAGGTCCGCCCGAGGATGCCGGGGAAGACGTTGGACTTCCAGTTGACCATGTAGGCGTCGGAATAGCGCCCCTGGGCGATGAGGCGGATGTACTCCGGGACGGGGGTATGGGCCGGGCAGGCCCACTGGCAATCGACGACCTTGTGGAAGTAGTCGGGCGATCCGATGTCGGTCGGTTTCAAGCGTTTCTCCTGTGCTGCGCGAAGCGATTCCCCGGCGCTTCCCGTGGCGTTTGGCTTCGCTCCCGGGCCGGTGGAAATCGCAGGCGGTTCGCGCAGATCCGGGAGTATACCGGCGCGCGCGCCGGCGCCGAAAACGCCGCGCTGAAAATACTCAAATGACCTTGCGCGACGCGAAGGTCTTCGATCGCCTCGACGTCCATGCCCAGCACCCCCGCGAGGATCTCGCGCGGTGTGCTGGCCCAGAAGGGGCGGCGCCAGCTCGCTGCGGGCCGGGGTGGCCGAGAAGCGAACCGGGTTGGCCACGACGCGCACCTCGCCCGCTTCCGGGTGGGCGAGCGTCGCGACCATGCCGCGGTGGATCACCTGGCGGTCCTCGAAGACCTGCGCCAGGTCGTTGATCGGGCCGCAGGGCACCTGGGCCGCCTCCAGCTCCGCGAGCCACTGCGCGGCCGGGCGCGTGGCGAGCCGGCCGGCGATGATCGCCACCAGCTCGTCGCGATGGGATACCCGCGCCGGGTTGGTCGCGTAGCGCGGGTCGGAGGCCAGCGCCTCGAGCCCCGCGACCGCGCAGAAGCGCGCGAACTGCGCGTCATTGCCGACCGCAATGATGAGGAACGCGTCGGAGGCGCGGAACACCTGGTAGGGAACGATCGCCTGGTGCGCGTTGCCCATGCGGCCCGGCACCCGGCCCGAGGCGAGGTAGGCGGCCGAGAGGTTCGCGAGCATCGCCACCTGCGCGTCGAGGAGCGCCAGGTCGATGTGCTGCCCCACGCCCGTGCGCTCGCGGTGGAACAGGGCGGCCACGATGGCGCTCGCGGCGTACATCCCGGTGAAGAGGTCGGCGACGGCCACGCCCACCTTCTGCGGGCCCGCCCCCGGGCAGGTCGTCGCGCTCGCCGGTCACGCTCATGAGCCCGCCCAGGCCCTGGATCATGAAGTCGTAGCCCGGGCGGTCGCGGTACGGGCCGTCCTGCCCGAAGCCCGTGATCGAGCAGTAGACCAGGCCCTCGCGCTCCCGGCCGAGGCTCGCGTAGTCCAGGCCGTAGCGCGCGAGGTCGCCCACCTTGAAGTTCTCCACCACCACGTCGCAGGCGGCGGCGAGCGCGCCGGGCGATCGCCTGCCCCTCGGCGCAGGCGATGTCCAGGGTGACCGACTTCTTGCCGCGGTTGGCCGCGAGGTAATAGGCCGCGTCGCGCGTGTCCCGGCCCTCGCGGTCCTTGAGGAACGGCGGGCCCCACTTGCGCGTGTCGTCGCCCTCGCCGGGGCGCTCGATCTTGATCACCTCGGCGCCGAGGTCGGCGAGGTTCTGCGTGGCCCAGGGGCCGGCGAGCACGCGCGTGAGGTCGAGGACGCGGATGCCGTCGAGGATCTTTTGCATGGGAGCGGGGTCGGATGCGCGGGCACTTGTTTCCGGCGATTATAGGCGCGGGGACCGGCCCGGCCGGGGTTTATCCCTTAGAATGAACCGCATAGGGGCGTGCGCTCTCGGACGCCGGCGCCCGACGATTACAAGAACGACTCCGAAAACATGCACTCGAAGGTAGCCGTCAAGGATCTCAAGGTCGGCATGTTCGTCGCCGACCTCGACCGGCCGTGGATCGACACGCCGTTCCTGCTCCAGGGCTTCCTCATCGTCGACCGGCACCAGATCGCGGAGCTGCAGCGCATCTGCGAGTTCGTCATCGTCGACCGCGCCCGCTCCACCGGCGACGAGTTCCGCAGGCCCGAGGGCGCGCGGCCGGAGGCCGCCGCGACGCCCGCGCCGAAATCGCGCCTCACCAACGGGCTCACCTCCTCGCTCGAGGAGGCGCCGACGGCCAAGGGGGACCTGCGCAAGGTGACGCGCCCCCGAAGCCGGGCGCGCAGCCGCCGCCGTCCAGGCACGGGCTGGGCGGGCTCATGGATTCGCTGCGCGGCCTGCTCCGGCGCCCGGAGAAGGGCATGCCGGCCGATCCGGCCGAGCTTGCGCCGGAGCCGCCGCGCGCCTCGCTCCTGCCGCCGTCGATACCGGTCACCGATCTACCCGGACACCCGCAGCGTCGAGGAGGAGATCGCCCCCGCGCGCGACCGCCTACGAGCGCACCTCCGAGGTGCTCAGGAAGCTCGCCGCCGACGTCTGGGCCGGGCATCCCGTGGAGATCGCCCGCGTCGAGGAGGTCGTCGACGAGATGGTCGAGAGCATGGTGCGCAACCCGGACGCCCTCATGTGGGTGGCGCGGCTGCGCGAGCAGGACATCACCACCTACGGGCACGGCCTGCAGGTGGCCGTCTACCTCGTGGCCTTCGGCCGCCACCTGGGCTTTCCCCGGGCCGAGCTGTCGCAGCTGGGCACGATCGGGCTGCTGCTCGACATCGGCAAGATCAAGCTTCCGCGCGCGCTCCTCGAGAAGCAGGGCCGCCTCACGCCGGAGGAGTTCGAGACCGTGAAGGGCCACGTGGCCCTCGGGCTGGAGATCCTCTCGGCGACGCCCAACTGGCCGGTGGAGGTGCTCGAGGGCATCGCGCAGCACCACGAGCGCATGAACGGCAGCGGCTACCCGCGCGCCCTCAAGGGCGAGCAGATCGGCATCTTCGGCCGCATGGCCGGCATCGGCGACTGCTTCGCCGCGCTCACCAAGTCGCGCCCCTACGCGGAGGCGGTGTCCTCCTACGAGGCGCTGCGCAGCATCACCGGCTGGGGCGGCGATTACTTCCACGGCCCCCTCACGCGAGCAGTTCGTGCAGGCGATCGGCGTCTTCCCGGTGGGCTCGCTCGTGGAGCTTTCCACGGGCGAGGTGGCGGTCGTGGTGTCCCACAACAAGGTGCGCCGGCTCAAGCCGCGCGTGCTGCTGCTCACGAGCCCGGACAAGACGCCCTCGGCCTACCCGATCATGGTGGACCTCCTCTACGACCCGCTGCTGGGCGGCGAGGAGCCGGCCTTCATCCGGCGCAGCCTGCCCGCCGGCGCCTACGGCCTCAACCCGCGCGAGAACTACCTCTCGTGAGCCCCGTGCCCCCCGCCCTCGACCACGGCATGCACATCCCGACCCCGGGCGACGGCGCGCGCGAGGAGCTGCTGCGCTTCCTCGACCGCGAGGCGGCGGTGGCGCAGGCGACCAAGGGGCGCCTCGCGGTGCTGATCGTGGAGCTGCGCCGCGTGGACCGGCTGCAGGCGCTCCTCAAGGGGCCTCCGGCCACGGTCACGCTCTCCCTCGTCATCGAGCGGCTGCGCCCGGCGCTGCGCCCGGAGGACCGCCTCGCCGCGCTGAGCGACGAGCAGGTGTGCATCGTGCTGCCGCGCATCGCCCACCCCACGCAGGCGGTGCTCGCCGCGGTGAAGTGCCTGCGCGCGCTCGACCGGCCCATCGCCCACGAGGGCGGCACGGCGGTCCTGCGCCCGTGCGTGGGCATCGCGACCGTGCCCGAGCACCCCGCCGACCCCGCCCAGCTGCTGATGGCCGCCGACGTCGCGCGCCGCATCGCCGGCACCCGCGAGGAGGGATACCACGTCTTCCAGAGCGAGGACAGCGTCGAGGCCGAGGTCTACCACGGCCTCGACATCGACCTGCAGCGCGCGATCCGCTCCAACGAGCTCGAGGTCCACTACCAGCCGCAGGTCGACCTCGCCGACGGGCGCCCCGTCGCCGCCGAGGCGCTGCTGCGCTGGCGCCACCCGACCTCCGGCCCCATCCCGCCGACCACCATCGTCGGCATCGCCGAGAACACCGGGATCATCGGCTCGCTCACGTTCTGGGTGCTGAACGCGGTGCTGCGGAACGCCGCCCACCTCGCCAAGGAAGGCATCACGCCGCGCTTCAGCGTGAACCTCTCCACCCGGACGCTCATCGACCACGAGCTGCCGGACATCGTGGAGCAGGCGCTCGGCACCTGGGGCGTGCCTCCCGGAGCGGATCACGCTCGAGATCACCGAGAGCTCCATGATCGGCGACGCCGAGCGGACCATGGCGATGCTCACGCGCCTCAAGGGAACGGGCGTGCAGCTCGCCATCGACGACTTCGGGACGGGCTACTCCTCGCTCGCCTACCTCAAGCGCTTCCCCGTGGACGAGCTCAAGATCGACCGGCTGTTCGTGAGCGGGCTGCTCGCGGACCGCGGCGACCACCAGATCGTGCGCTCGGTGATCGACCTGGCGCACAACTTCGAGCTGCGCGCCGTGGCCGAGGGCGTCGAGGAGGAGGACACCCGCGCCGAGCTCGCGCGCATGGGCTGCGACCTCGTCCAGGGCTACCTCATCAGCCGGCCGCTCCCCGAGCGCGAGTTCCGCGCCTGGTGGGCGTCGAGGGAGAAGGGCCGTTGAAGCGCGGCTTCTACACCATCATGGCGGCGCAGTTCTTCTCCTCGCTCGCCGACAACGCCCTCCTCATCGCCGCCATCGCCCTCCTCCTGCAGCTCGAGGGCCCCGCCTGGCTCACCCCGCTCCTCAAGTTCTTCTTCACCGTCTCGTACGTGGTCCTGGCCGCGTTCGTCGGCGCCTTCGCCGACTCCATGCCCAAGGGCAAGGTCATGTTCGTGACCAACACGATCAAGATCGCGGGCTGCGCGCTGCTCTTCTTCCACGACATGGTGAGCATCCCGAACCTCGCCCCGTACTGGTTCGTGCTCATCGCCTACGCCGTCGTGGGCCTGGGCGCGGCGGCCTACTCGCCGGCCAAGTACGGCATCCTCACCGAGCTCCTGCCGCCCGAGCAGCTCGTGGTGGCCAACGGCTGGATCGAGGGCCTCACCGTCGGCTCGATCGTGCTGGGAACCGTCCTGGGCGGCATCCTCATCGGGACCGAAGGTCTCGGCGATGCTCCTCGCCTTCGACTTCCCGGTCTTCGACACCGGCGTGGACTCGCCCCCCGAGGCGGCCATCCTCGTGATCGCCGTCGTCTACCTCGTGGCCGCGCTCTTCAACCTCGCCATCCCCGACACCGGCGCGCGCTACGCGCACCAGGAGCGCAGGTTCTCGCGCCTGGTGCTCGACTTCGCGCACTGCTTCACCACGCTCTGGAGGGACAAGCTGGGGCAGATCTCGCTCGCGGTGACCACGCTCTTCTGGGGCGCGGGCGCGACGCTGCAGTTCATCGTGCTCAAGTGGGCCGAGCAGCACCTGCAGCTGCCGCTCGCCCAGGGCGCCATGCTGCAGGGCGTCTCGGCCATCGGCATCGCCATGGGCGCCGTCCTCGCCGCGCGGATGATCCCGCTCAAGCGCGCGGTGTCGGTGCTGCCGGTCGGGCATCCTCATGGGCCTGTGCGTGATGACGCTCATCGGCGTCACCTGGATGCCGCTCGTCTACGCGCTCCTCATCCTCGTGGGGGCGATGGCCGGCTACTTCGTCGTGCCGATGAACGCGCTGCTGCAGCACCGCGGGCACGTCCTGCTGTCCGCGGGGCACTCGATCGCGGTGCAGAACTTCAACGAGAACGTGAGCATCCTCGTGATGCTCGCCCTCTACGCGATGATGATCAAGCTCGACCTGCACATCAACGCGATCATCGTGCTCTTCGGCGCGTTCGTCTCCATCGCCATGTTCCTGGTGATGCGCTGGAACGCCGCCAACCACCGCGCCGACCCCAACCTCGACCGCCTCATCGGCGAAGCCAAGCACTGACGGAGTGATGCGGGCGTCGGCGGCGGGTGACGGGGCGGGTGGCGGGGAATGACCGCAAGCATCCGGAGCTCGCAAGCGTGACCGTGGGATGGGTGCCCGGAAATTCGAGGGCCGCCAAACACGTCGTCCCTCGAATTTCCACCCATCCAATGACGACGGCGCTGCGCTTTGTCGTCCTACACGGTCGCGAGCTACGGATGGCTTGCGGTCATTCCCCGCCACCCGCCCCGAGCTCCGTGGACACCGCGTCGAGTGAGGAGCGCCGGACCGAAGGGGCCGATGCCGATCGCGCCACGCTGCGTCTGCGTGGGGGCGCCGTGCAGGGAGAGTTCGCCGGATTCCTTGGCTCGCGACCGTCCAGGTTGACGAAGCGAAGCGCCGTCAACATTGGATGGGTAAAAAATCGGGGCACGACGTGTTTGGCGGGCCCCGAGTTTTTGGGCACCCATCCGACGGTCACGCTTGCGAGCCCAGGAATCCGGCGACACCTCTCCCATGCACGGCGCCCATCACGACCGTTCGCCGCAAGCCCTATGCCTCGGCGGTCTCAGCGTAGTTGAGGAACTCGTCGGGGCTCACGCGGATGGCGGCGCCGGTGGGGCAGGCGCGCACGCAGGCGGCGCCGCCGGGCAGGTCCATGCACATGTCGCACTTGACGGCCTTCTTCGGGATGTCCTTGCCCTTGGGCTGGGGCTCCATCCCCGGCTCGGGCCCCAGGCCCAGCACCAGCCAGGACCACAGGCTCGGCCGCCGGCGCTTCGGGTCCACGGGAGCGAGCTGGATCACGCCGTACGGGCAGTTCTTCTCGCAGTTGCCGCAGCCGATGCAGCTGTCGTTCACGAAGACCTCGCCGGCCGCCGAGCGGTGGATCGCGTCGGGCGGGCAGTCCTTCATGCAGTGCGGATGCTCGCAGTGCCGGCACGAGGTCGGCACGTGGATCTCGGCGAACGTGGGGCCGGCCTCGCGGTCCAGGCGCGAGGTGCCGTCGTGGACGTCCGCGCAGGCCTTCTCGCAGTTGTCGCAGCGCACGCACAGCGACTCGTCGATGAGCAGGACGTCGGTCGCCTCCCCCACGCCCTGCTGCAGCAGGAAGGCGATGATGTTGCCCGGGTCGGGGGCCGCCTCCATGGCGGCGTTCACGCGCAGGCGGTCGAGGAAGCGCGATTCCATCTCCTCGCGCCACGCGGGGTTGCGGCCCAGCACCCGCTTGAATGCGCCGGCGTCGAGCACGACCGCCTCCGTGGTCACCGCCGCGCGCACCGTGGCCGAGCGCGGGGAGTCGGTGAGGAGCGCCATCTCCCCCACGTAGTTCCCGGCCGAGAGGTAGGACAGGACCACCTCGCGCCCGGCGATCGTGCGCGAGACCATGACCGAGCCGCGGCGCAGGAGGTACAGGCCGTCGGGCGCGTCGCCTTCCCTGAAGAGCGCCTCGCCGCCGCCGTACCGGCGCACCTCGACGGAGCTCGCCACGAGCTCGGCGAGCTCCTCCTCGGGCAGCATCGGCGCGAGGTAGGCGCGCACGGCGCGCTTGAGGAAGGTCTCGTCGATGCGCTTGCGGATGGACTCCACGGAGGCGACGAGCTTGAGCATCGCGCGGCGTGGCGACTCCACCAGGACGCAGTTGGCCCCGGCCCGCACGGTGCTCGAGCGGCGCCGCCCGGAGATGAGCCCCAGCTCGCCGAAGAACTGCCCGGCCCCGAGCGGGAAGAACTGCCCGCCGTCGCCCTCGACCAGCACCTGCCCGCCGACGACCATGTAGAAGGTGTTGGTGTAGTCGTTGCGCTCGAAGAGCACCTCGCCCTCGCGCGGCGTCCTGAGCTCGCTCTCGAGCATGAACTCGCGCAGCTGCAGGCGGTTGATGCCCGAAAGGAGCGGCACCTCCTTCTGGATGACGTCCAGGACCTGGGCGACGGTCTTGGTCCGCGAGAAGCCGGCGAACTTCCTCGCGAGCAGCGGCTCGTCGGCCGGCTCGACCGCGCGGCCCAGCGCCGACTCCACGACTTCGTAGCCCTGGTTCATGGCCTGCTTGATGAGCGGATAGCCGCCCAGCGCGCCCACGACGTACAGGCCCTTCACGTTCGACTCGTAGGTGTCCGTGAGCGCCGGCACCGCGTTCGGGTCGGCCGAGGGAAACTTCACGCCGAAGCCCTCCACGAGCTTCCGGGGCGGGATGCCGCCCAGGCGCGCGATGATCCGGTGGCACTCGATCGCCTCGGGCCCGTCCGGGCTCTTCACGTGGAAGCGCAGGGGCGCCTCTCCCCCCGCGCGCTCCACTTTCGCGGCCGAGGTCCCGTAGCGGATCTCCACCCGCCCTTCCTTGATGGCGTCCAGGACCAGGGTGAGGTTGCCCTCCTTGCAGCGCGTGAACTCCTCGTTGCGGTTCACGAGGATCACCCGGTTCTGCTCCGCCAGGGCCAGGGCGTTCTCGATGGCGGCGTCCCCCGCGCCGACCACCACGATCGTCTCGTCCTCGTACTCCTTCGGGTCGTCGAGCTGGTACTGCACGCCCTCGAGCGCCTCGCCCTCGACGCCGAGCTTGCGCAGGTTCCCCTGCAGGCCGATCGCGAGCACGATCTTGCGGCAGTGGAACACCTCGCCCTGCTTCGTCCTCACCTCGAAGGCGCCGTCCTCGCCGGCGATCGAGGTCACCTCCTGGCCGAAGCGGATGTTGACCTTGTGCTTCCCGATCTCCTCGTTCCACTTGCCGAGGATCTCCTCGCGCTTGCCGGCGGCGAAGCTCATGGGGCTCCTGAGCGGCAGGATCTGCGGCTCGGCCATCACGTGCTTGCCCTTCTGGTACTTGTAGATCGTGTTCGAGGCCTGCGACTCGCTCTCGAGCAGGACGTGGGACACGCCGAGCTCGGCGGCGTGGGCCGCGGCGGACAGCCCCGCCGGCCCCGAGCCGATGATGCCCACCTCGTGCCAGCGGAATTCGCCGCGTTCTTCGAACTGGGATGACATGCCGGTCACCTCGCCACGATGGTCTTGAAGCCCGCGAGCGCGGACTGGAAGCGCTCGGCCCGGTACTTCTCGTCGTCCTTCACCGCCTCGAAGACGCGATCGAGCGCCGCGTTGGCCCCGCGCACGTCGGCGAGCGCGCCGCGCTTGGCCAGGAAGTTCGTCACGCTCGCCATCGCCATGGCCGCCTGCTCGGCGCCGGCGTAGTCGCCGTAGCGGCCGGCGAGCCCGTCCTCGACGAGCCCGGCGAGGATCGCGCGCAGGTCGGCGTCGTCGAAGGCGCGCCCCTTGAGCTTCGCCACGACCGCGTCGAGGCCGCGGTGCAGCCGGCGGGCGGCCTCCAGCGCGTCGCCGCCCTCGCCCGCCACCGCCTTGTGCAGCTGCAGGACCTGGTCGTCGAACGCCGCGGAGTCCGCCGGGAAGGCGCGCCGCACGATCTGCCGCAGCATCAGCAGGTTCGAGTCGTTGAAGCGGATCGTCCCCGGCCGCGTCCCCACGCGCGGCTTCCAGCGCGTCTGCGACATCGGGTGGTGGCAGGCGTGGCAGTCGAACACCACGAGCTCGGGAAAGAGCCCGTCGCGGCCGCGCTTCGGGTCGAGCACCACGTCGAGCTGCTCCTGGGCCGCGAGCGCCTGGCCGATGGCCCACACGCGCACGCCGTCCCAGCTGCCCTTGCGCCTCCTCCAGTCCTCGTCGACGACGAAGTGCGGCGGCTGCGTCTGCGAGAAGGTGTCGAGCTCGAAGCTGATGCGCGGGTGCCCCGCGCCCATCATGCGGTGGGTGACGAACTTGTCCTTGTTGCCGAAGTGGCACGACAGGCACAGCCGGGCGAGCGCCACCGGGTCTTCCGTGGGGTAGAGCCCGTTCCCCAGGTTCTCCTCGTGGGTGGCGCCGGGGGCGACGTGCGACTTGATCCAGTCGCCGGCGGGACCGTGGCAGGCTTCGCAGCCGATGCCGTCGGACGCCTTGAAGCGCTCGCCGCGCAGCTCGGCCGGCGGATTGTGGCCGTGGCAGTCGACGCAGATCTTCGCCTCGTGCGCGGGCTGCTTCAGCCCGAGGTTCGCCGCGATCCGCTTGCTGCGGTCGCTGCGCAGCACCTGGCTCGCGCGCACGGCGTGCTTGTCCACGCGCGACCAGGTGACGTACTCGTTCTGCAGGACGTTCGAGCCCTTCCATTCGCTGATGGAGCCGTGGCACAGGCTCGAGGCGCAGTTCACCACGCCCACGTGCTGCGCCTGCGCCTGGTAGGGCAGCGGCGGCGCGTCCGCGGCCTGCGCGGCGAGGGCCGCAGTAGCGAGCCCGATGGCGAGCAGCTGTCTCATCGTCCCTCCGCCTTCCTCGTTTGCGCCGGCCGCGGGGCGCGGTCGGCCGGTGGCCTGGCGTCCCGGAAATCGCCGGGATCGCCCTGGTCGGAGACCGTCCACGGCGTGCCGTCCGGCCCCAGGTAGAACCTCGCCTGCTCCTCGCGCGTGAACGGGCGCGAGCCGATGCGGCCGAAGACCGCGATCTGGCCGCCGGTCTCGTCCACCGCGCGGTCGCGGTCGAGCCCCTTGGCGAGCGACAGGGCGGGCGAGGCCGTCTCCCGCCAGGCGATGACGCGCGGCCTGGGCTCGGGGCTGAAGCCGTAGAACTTCGGCTGGATCTCGGGCGAGGTGAGCTGCAGGACCTTGAGGCCGTTGGCGCCGTCGGCCACGTAGGCGATGGCGGAGGCGTTGGTGGTGCCCACGATCACGTCGCGCGCGTCGTTCAGCCTGCCGCCGTCGTCGAACCTGGCGTGGACGCGCGGCGACCCGGGCTTCTCCACGTCCACGATCACCAGGCCCTCGCGCCCCGCCGCCACGTAGGCATAGGTGCGCGCCACGTACAGGCGCCGCGCGTCGGCGAGCGCGACCTTCGCGCCCTCGACGAGCCGCGCCTTCTCCGGAAGGGTGACGTCCACCACCTTGAGCCCCTCGTCGTCCGTCACGAAGAGGTAGCGGAACTGCAGGGCCGAGGCGCGCGCGCCCTTCATGGGCACCACGGCCGCCTTGCGCGGCTTGAGCGGATCGTTCACGTCCACGACCACGAGCCCGGCGTCGGCCGCCACGTAGAGGTAGTGGCCGCCGATCGCGAGGTGGCGCGCCCCCTTGAGGATGCCGCCCTCGTTCCAGGTGACGGCGCGCTTCAGGAAGTTGTTGCGCGGCTCGCCGTCGGCCAGCGTGTTCACGTCCGTCAGGATCAGCCCCTCCTCGGCGTCGGTCACGAAGGCGTAGTTGTAGACCGGGTGGAAGGGCTGCTCCTGGTTGGTGACGCGCATGAGCTCGCCCTTGTTGCGCTCCGGGGCGATGGGCTGGTTCGTGGGCAGGGCCACGCAGGTCGCGTTTCGCGAGGGCACGTGCGTGTCGTGTCCCAGGGGCGAGTACGGCGCCTTGACGATGCGCTGCGAGACGCCCTTGTTGGCGATCGAGGCGACGTCGTAGACGCGCATGCCGCCCGCGCCCTCGGCCGCGTAGAAGTACTCGCCGCGCAGCGCGACGCAGCCCGCGGGCCCGCCGGTCGCGTGGTCGTGGGCCTCGGGCAGGCGCCGGCCGCGCTTCTCGTGCTCGGCGTACCAGTCGGGATAGGCGTAGCGGTGCAGGTAGCTGCCGATGACCGCCTGCGGCTCCTCCCACTGCGTGACCTGCACGGCCTGCACGTGCCTTTCCTCGCCCAGCCAGGCGTTGAAGCCCACGAAGTTCACGAAGTTGGTCCCGTGCAGCAGCAGCTGGGCCAGCGCCGCGTTGTTGTCGCCCTTGTCGGAGACGTGGCAGTCGGAGCAGCCCTTGGTCTCGGTCTTCCTCTCCGTGTGCGGGTAGTGGGGCGCGAAGGCCTGCGAGGAGAACCCGCTCGCCGCGACCGGCGCCTGCTGGATGTAGATGCGCTCGCGGTTGCTGTTGGTCGAGGACAGGACGAGTGCCGACGACGACCGGACCGGCGCGATGCGCCCGCCCTTCACCGGGCCGTGCCTGCCGAGCTGGAACATCTCGTCGCGGGCCACCTGCGGGTTGTAGGTGGCGTAGTTGCGCGTCTCGCCGCCCTCGTAGTGGTGGCGCTCGGTCTTCCAGTTCGCCTGGATGGGCAGGTGGCAGCCGCCGCAGCTCGTGGTCCACGACAGGTGGCAGCTGAAGCAGGTCATCTTCTCGTCGGGGTGCGCGTATTCCTTCCCGCCCGGGCCCCACTCGCCCTTGCGCCCCGGCTCCCCCGCGTGCATGAGCTTCGCGCGCGCCGCCTTCTCGTTGTAGTGCGCATTGCCGGGGGTGACCGAATCCTTCACCAGCGACATCTCCCACTCGAGGTCCGGGTCGATGGCCGAGCGCTGGAAGAGCCTGCCCTCGCGCCACTCGAAGCGCCTGCGCCCGTCCTGGGTCCTGAGGAGCGACATGTCCATGCCCCCCGGGCGGGCCGCGGGCCCGGAAGTGCGCAGCGTCGGGTACCGGTCGGCCGTGCCGTGGCAGTCGCGGCAGTCGACCTCGACGGCGGCCGCCACCTCGCCGTAGAGGTGGCCGTTGCCGTGCATGTCCTGGGAGAAGTGGCAGTCGACGCAGTGGAAGCCCACGTCGAGGTGGATCGAGGTGAGGTGCACGGCCTTCTTGAATTTCTGCGGGTCGTCGTCGGAGACGGCCTTGCCGTCCTTGTCGAGGAGCGTGCCCTTGCGGTCGCGCTTGAAGACCGCGCGGAAGTTCCAGCCGTGGCCGTGGTAGTCGGCGAACTGGGTGTCCTTGAGCTTCGGGTTGAGGCTCGAGACGTTCTTCAGGAACTCCGGGTCCGACCACTTGCCGCGGATCGCCGCCTCCTCCGGGTTGCGGTCCAGGATCTTCCTCGCCTCCTCGTCGGTCGGGTACTTCTGCTTCTCCGGCCACATGTGCGGGGCGTCCGACTCGTAGTCCCACATGGTCATGCCGTAGTAGGAGTTCACGAACACGTTGGGCTGGTGCATGTGGCAGACCATGCACTGCGACGAGGGGATCGCGCGCGTGAACTCGTGGCGGATGGGGTGCCCGGGCTCGCCCTTGGGGATCGTCGGGTCCTTCGAGGCCGACCCGCCCGCGTGGCCGTACTTCGCGTAGATGCCCGAGTGCGAGCGGTCGCGGTCGTTGGCGTAGACCGCGTGGCAGGCGGTGCAGCCGGAGGAGCGGTAATCGCCCGGCTGCTCGTTGGTGCCCAGGAACCAGAGGTGGGGATCGTTCAGGCGCGTCTTCGTGATGTTGATCACCGGCACCGCGATGCGGCTGCCGGTGCCCGGCCCGCGGCTGGACTGCTTGAGGTCCGGGCGGCCGGGCTCGTCCAGCCGCTGCAGCAGGCCCGAGTTGTTGGGCAGCCCGATCTCGGGAAACTGCGAGGAGATCACGCGCCCGCCGCGCTCGAAGACGCGGAAGGTGTCCGCGGGCGGGATCGTCTCCCACGACGGCAGCGCGGTCACGCTCGGCAGGATCCCCTTGGCCACGAGGAAGTCGGTCGGCTTCACCGGATTGACGAGCGTGGCGCCCACGCCCTCGCGCGTGTAGGCCTCGCCGAGGATGTAGCGCTTGAAGGGCAGGATCCCGTTGTTGTAGGCCGCCCCGCCCCACAGCATGGCGGAGGTGGACATGAGGCTCCTTTCGGAAGCCTGGATGATGGGCAGGTGGCACGCCCCGCAGGCCTCGCGCGCCACGCGCAGGTCGCCGGGGTTCACGAACCGGATGTATTCGGGCGCCTCGCGGTTCAGGAGCGTGTAGCTGCCCTCCGGGTTGGCGCTCGCGGGCCATTTCCAGGCCGCGGGGTAGCGCGGCAGCACGTGCGAGCGCTCGAGGGCTGCCCGGTAGGCGGCGTCGGCGCGCTCGGCCCCGGCGGGCTTCTCCACATTGGCGTCGCCGCCGTGGCAGTCGGTGCACCCGAGCACGACGGCGGGATTCTGGTGCATGGTGTGGCGGTCCGTCGCCGAGTGGCACGTCGTGCATCCGGCGCTCTTCGCCGTGGCCTGCGCCTGCGTCTGCCGCTCGGGCGCCGGCGGGTGGGCCGCATGCGCGCGCGCCACGGGCTTCTCGCTCCCGGTGCCGGCGTGCACCGCGACCGCGAGGACGGCGGCGGCGAGGGCGAGGGGCGTTCGTCTCGTGAAGGCGGTCATGAAGTCGGAGCGGTCCCGGACCATGGTCAGTAGGCGAGCAGGAGGTTCACGAGGATCGAGTACTGCGGCCCGCGCCGGTCCTCGTCGAAGAGCTGCTTCATGCCCCTTGCCGGGCACGAGCGCGGCGGCGGAGGCGTTGAGGACGACGTTCTGGCTCATGAAGGGCCGGTACTGCACCGAGGCCGAGACGTCCCAGCCGATCTCGCGGTCGGGCGGCGCCTGGTTGCGAAGCACGCCGAGCACCGTCGTGTCCTGGAAGCGCAGGTAGGAGAGGTTCGCGCTCACGCGCAGCTCCGGCAGCAGGTCGGCGTCGCCGCCCACCCCGAGGAGGAGGAGCCCCGGGTTCACGAAGTTGGACTGCCCCTGGTCCTTCGAGGAGCGAAGGCTGGGCAGGACCCCGTTCCTGCCCGAGAGCGCGACGCCGCCCCCGCCCACGAGGGGCACGGCCTGGCGGATCCAGAAGCTCGTGTCCGCGCCGGCGAACTGCGGGTTCTCGAAGATCGCGTCGAAGCCCGTGGCCCTGTCGTCGAAGGGATCCTTGTCCCCCGAGGCCGCGAGCGCGTTCAGGCGCAGGCGCACCCAGCTGTAGTCGCGCGAGAGCTCGGCGGCGGCGAATCCGGCGCGGATGTCCTGCGCCTTGCCGGCGAGCGGGTGGCGCTCGTCGCGGCCGAGCGCCGCGTACACCGAGGCCGAGAGGTTCCAGGTCCCGAGGTGGCCGTCGCCGCTCCAGCCCAGGTAGCCGACGGTGTAGTCGTGCGGGCGCTCGTCGCCGAGCGAGGCCGGCCGCTCGAGGAAGCCGTTGTTGTTGTAGTAGGCGCCCTCGCCTTCGCGGTTCACGTTGAGGATGGCGGTGGCCTGGGAGGTGAAGCCCGGGACCGGGAAATCCTGGCGGTAGGCGTTGGCGACGAAGATGTCGTCGCTGCGCATCGGGGTCGTGACGTCGTTCAGGCCCGAGTTCGTGTCCTTCTCCAGGCGCCGGAACCAGCCCACGTTGTATTGCCACTGGTTGTTGTCGCGGGTGCCGAACAGGCGCACGCCGAAGGGCACGTCCTGGAACACGAACCCGCGGAAATCCGAGATGAAGGGCTGGATGCCCGACGCGGACGGAGTCGAAGTCGTAGCGGGTCGAGACGTTGCGCAGGTGCACGTCGGCGAAGAGCTCCTGCACGCCCGACGTGGTTGTCGGTGCGCTTCGTGCCGGCGCGCGGGTCGGCCCGCACGCGCCCTCACCTCCTCCACGCGCGCCTGGTTCAGGTTGAACACGGGAACGAAGCGCAGCTCGTAGTCGGGCGGCTTGAAGGTCGTGTTCCCCTTGACGAGCCCGAGGGACACGACCAGCGTCTCGGCGACCGTCGACTGCTTTCCCTCGCCGAACACGTCCACCGACCCGGGGCGGTCCGTCGCCTGCAGCCCGACGGGCGTGGGCAGCCTGCGCGCCTCGACGAGCGTGTCCGACACCAGCCCCACGCTGAAGAACCAGTCGGGCGAGAGGCGCCGGGCGAGATCGGGGAAGGCCGCCTTGAACGCGGGGTCGTCGCCGATGGGCAGGTCGCCCTTGAGGATGTTCTGGTTGTAGGGATCGGTGAGCGGGAACTTGAACCCGAGCGCCTGCATGATCCGCCAGCGGTCGGGAACGGGAACGGTCTGCCTCGGCGCGGCGGGCATCGGGCCGGGCACCTGGCTCGGGTCCGCGGGCGGCGGGAAGAACTCGAGGGGCTTCGATTCCCCGGGACGGCGCTGCCCGATCTCGCGATCGGCCGGCCGCTCGGGCGGGAGCTTGCGGTCCTCGTTGACGGCGGGCGCCAACCCTTCCTGCGCGTACGCCGGGCACGCGCAGGCCGCCAGCGCCGCGAGCGCGACGGTGGCGAGCGGCGGGCGCGCGCGGCTAGAGGCCCGCACAGGCGTTCTGCTCCGTCGAATCGTTGAAAGGCGACTGCGGGCACTGCACGTAGCGCAGCCGCACGCCCTGCGGCGCGAGCTGGTCGGCGCGCATGGGCGCGGGCGCGTTGGCGAGCCCGGTGCCCAGGGCGCGCGCGGCGTTGGCGAGCCCGAGGAAGGCCACCATGTCGTCCTGGTCCACGCCGTCGCCCGAGATGCCGACCGCGCCCACGAGCGTCGTTCCGCGGTACACGGGGACGCCGCCGGGGAAGATCTGCACGCCGTTGCGCGCCAGGGCGAGCCCCGCATCCGGCGAACCCGCGGGCGCCCCTGCCGCCGCCCGGCCGGCGCACCCTGTCGAGGTGTCGCCGAGCGCTCCCTTCACGAGCTGGTTGTAGACGAGGTCGAGGTGGAAGCCGACGTTGAAGGGGCTCCACGACTCGAATCCCTTCGACAGCGGTCCGGGCGGCGTGCCCGCGATGCCGTCGGGAAAGGTGGGCCGGTGCAGGTTGCCGATGGCGCGCGTCGACCACGCCGTGCGCCCGTCGAGCTCGCCGCCCGCGCCCACGAAATCGCGGAACGCGCCCGCATAGGCGGCGATCGAGGAAGTGGCGCCGGCCGGCACGACATAGGCGGCGGGCGGCAGGCCGGAGATCAGGGAAAAGGCGTCCGGGCGCGAGAAGAGCAGCGCGCCGCGCGCCTTCTGCACGGCGACGTCGGTGCCGAAGACCGGCGCGTCGGCCGTGCGCACCAGCCCCAGGATGTCCCCGCCGGCGTCGACCACGCTCACCGAGACTTCGGCCGCGAGAGCCCAGGGGCCGGCGGATCTGCGCGCGCGCGCGGCTCGCGACGCGGATGCCTTCCTCGAGGATGCGCGCGACCTCCGCCGCCGTGAGCGCGCCCGCGCCCGTGCCGCCCCGGGGCGGAAAGCGTTCCGAGTCGGCGGAGTCCACCAGCGTGAAGGCGCCGAGCGCGGCGAACGCGCCGCCCGCGGGGCGGTATCCCGAGGCGGGCGTGCCGAACGCCACGCCCGCGCGCACGGTGGCCTCCGCGTATCCCGCCACCGCCAACAGCTCGCCCGCCACGGTCGCGAACGGCGGTGCGCGCGCCGGATCGGCGGCGAGGGATTCGGAATCGACGAAGCGGAAGGTCTTGCCGTCGGCGGTGATGCGCTCGCCGCGGATGTCGGCGGGCGCGCCGAAGCCGCTCGCGCCACCCACGGCGATGAGCTCGTCGAGGTCCTCGTCGCGGTCCGTGACGACCAGGTCGAGCCCGTAGACGCCGTCGGCCATCACGCCCACGCCGCCCACGAGGCCGCCGTTCTTGTACAGGGGCAGCCCGCCCGGGTCGGCGGCGAGGCCGAGCGGCGAGCGCTTCGGGCCCACGCTGCCGTGCGCGGCATGCCGGTTCACGTCGGAGCAGGAGAGCTGCGAGAACTGCACGCCGTAGAGCGGCCCCGAGGGCGCCTGCGCCTCGCCGGGCAGGAAGCTCTCCTGCACGATCTGGCCGGCGGTGCGCGTCGAGAACGCGTTTCCGGCGGAGGACAGGTAGGCGCCGGTGATCGCCTTCGCGATGGCCGCGGCCTCGGACGGCAGCGTGTCGCGGATCCCGTCCAGGCCCCCTTCCACGCCGCGGCCCGAGAGGATGTCGAAGCGCTCGCGCGCGCCCGCCATGCGGAAGACGGCGAGCACGTTGCCCACGCGGTCCACGACGGCGATGGTGGCGCGGGCGCCGCGCGCGCTCGCCTCGCCCGCGGCCTGGGCGAGCACGCGCCGCACGTCGTCCTCCGTGAGCAGGTTGGTTGCCGTGTTGCAGTTCGGCGCGCAGGGCGAGGAGCCGGCGCTGCCCGACGAGCCCGAGCAGCCGGCGAGCGCGGCCGCGAGCGCCAGCGCGCCGAGGGCGAAGGCGAGCGGGCGCCGCTCAGTTCGCACCGGCGGCACCGGAAACCACTTGCGTGGAGGATTTCGGCCTGAACTGCGGGTCCCAGGGATGCCGCTCGTCGTGGAAGCCGTGGCACAGCAGGCAATTGGAGGTCACCTTCTTCTGCGCCGGCCGCGAGCCGCCGTGGCATTCGCGGCAGCCTTCGATCGCCGGCATCGCCACGTCGGCGCTGCGCTTCGACTTCGACACGTCGTGGCAGCTCGAGCACTTCGCCTGCGCGTGGCTCTTGTGGTCGAAGCGCGCCCCCGGCATCCACGCGCGGTTCGCGCGCACCCGGGCCACGTTCCATTCCACGCCCTGGTCGCCCTCGCTCCGCTGGATCTCGTGGCAGGTGCGGCACAGGCGGATCTCGAAGATCTCCTCGGAGACGTGCGCGGCCTTCTTCGCGGCCATGCCGAGGGCGGCCCGGCGCGGGCCCGCGCCCGGCTCGCCGGCGCGGCGCAGCAGCCCTTCGCCGGGCACGCCGAAGGCCTTCTCGAAGCTGTCCGGCACGCCGTTGAGCGCGAGGTTGGCGTAGAACTCGCGCACCACGGTCATCGCCTCGGCGGGCCGGCCGTGGGGCACCTGCCGGCTCGTCACCGCCGGCTCGAATTCGAGGCGGTGGCAATCCTGGCAATGCCGGGCCATCGACACCGGCTCGAAGCCGCGCCTCGAGGCGTCGGGCGCGTGGCAGGCCGCGCACTCGAGCTTCACCTTGTCCTTTTCCGGGTGGCGCACGCCCGCCGGGTCGAGGTGGACCGCGTGCGGGAAGACGAGGCCGGAGGATTCCTGGATCGGCGCGGCGCCCTGCCGGATGCGCTTCACGCCCTTGCCGTCGGGAAGCGAAAGCCGGAAGGCCGGGTGGTCCTTCGCGAAGTCGGAGACGTTCTGCGACTGCGCGCCGTTGGCGCGCGTGCGCACGTCGCGGTGGCAGTCGACGCAGAAGCCGTCGTCGTCGCGGTGGGTGGGCTTCGCGCCCTTGTGGTCGCGGTGGCATTCGGCGCAGCGCGTTCCGGCGAAGAGCGCCGCGGGCAGCATGTCCTGCGCCACGTGGTGCCCGATTCGCGAGTGGCACTCGAGGCAGGCCGAGTCGCGCACCTGCGTGAAGGCCAGCTCGTGGCAGGCCTCGCATTTCGTCTCGATCGGCTGGTGCGCGAGCATCACCGGGCCGGGGTTCCAGAACCGGTCGCTCGCCAGCGCGACGCGCCTCGGGCTGGCCCCAGGGCAGGCCCAGCACGCGCCCGGCCGGCGCCAGGAAGAAGAGCACCGCGACGAGCGCGAAGAGCGCGAGCGCGGCCGCGCGCTTCGGAACCCCCAGCGAGGCGAGCGTGAGGCGCCGGGCCCGCGCCAGGAACTCCGGGGCGACGTTGTCGGCGGGCCGCACGAGCTCCACCGTGATCGCCCCGGTGTAGCCCTCCGGCGCCGCGATGCCGGTGAGCCGGTAGGGCCCGACGTCGATCGCGGTGCCGGGCGACAGGCGCACCGAGCGCACCGCCTTGCGCGTGGTGCTGGTGGCCGTCCCCATCTCGCCCTCGGTGTAGACGGGGCCGTTGCGGTCGACGATGAGGCCCTGGCTCAGGGCGATGCGCGGGTCGGCGAGCATCACCTCGCTCGAGGCGTTGCGCCCGACGCGGACCCAGTCTGCGTTCACCTCCTTGCGCACCTGGACCATGCGGCCGGCCCGGTTGCGGCTCTGCGTGATGACGAGGAGTTTCAAGGTCGCTCCCGGGCGCGGCTACCAGTAGAGGAAGACGGAGGCCACGTGCGCGGCGAGCGCGGCGAGCAGCGCGACGGCGAGCGGCACGTGCAGGTAGAGCCACAGGTCCAGCCTCGCCTTGTAGCGCAGGTCGCGCCGGGCGCGCGCCAGGAGCTCGTTCTTCTGCAGCAGCAGCGTGTACACCTCGTGGTTGAGCTTGGAGGCCTCGCCCGTGAGCCGCTTGCCGATCTCCGGCAGGTCGCGCACCGCGGCCGCCGTCGGGCACGCGCGGTCGCGCCCCGTGACGACGCGGGCGAAGGACCCGCCCAGCCGGGTGTTGTCGAGCGAGGCGTTCACCACCCTGAGGATCTCGTCGGGCAGGGAGAGCGCCTTCTCGCGGATCTCGCGGTCGAGGTCCGCCACCTTGAGGAGCATCGCATCGAGCGTCTCCTCGCCGCGATTGGCGGTCATGAGCCCGGGCACCGACAGGTAGGCGTAGACGCCGTAGAAGCCGCTCGCGACCGTGGCCACCATGAGCACGTAGGCGAGCGTGTGCACGTTCATGCCGAGCTCGAACCCGGTGTGCAGCGTCCCCACGACGAGGAGGGCCGTGCCGAGGTAGACGTGGGCCGAGAGCCATCCCTGGACGGTGCCCAGGCGCGAGGAGTAGCGCCGCTTGCGGACGCCGAACCACAGGAGCCACAGGATCAGCAGGGCGCCGACGGTGCCCAGCGTGTAGCCCAGCCAGGTGCCGCCATAGGGCTTGAGGGGCGGGTCGTGCCAGAGATAGGCCGCGCCGGCGAGGATCGAGAGCCAGAGGGCCGCCTTGAACCAGCGAAAACGCGCGTACTCCAGGATCGACTGGTGTCGCACCTGATGATTTCCCTTCCCCGCGAGATTTTTTGTTCTGGAGTGCTATTGCGCAAAGCGATAGGCGCGCGGGGGCATTGTAGCTTCCCGTTGAGCGTTCGCAAGGGGAATCGGCCCACCCCTCCGGTATAATCCGCCGTCGCCTTGACTGCCTCTTCCGCCTCTTCCCCGATGCTGACCTTCTGGATCGTCGCTGCCGTGTTGATCGTGGCGGCACTCGCGTTCGTGCTCGTGCCCCTGCTGCGGCCGCGCGCTCGCTCCGCGCCCTCGCTGCGCGAGGCCAATCTCGCCGTCCTTCGCGGCCAGCGCCGCGACATCGAGAACGACGTCGCGGTGGGCCTGCTGCCCGGGGACGCGCGCGAAGCCGCGCTGACCGAGCTTGCCGCGCGCGCCGAGGAAGACCTCGCCACGGCGGCCGAGATGCCCGCCGGCCCCTCGCGCAAGCCGTGGATGGTGGCGGCGTTCTTCGCGCTCGCCATTCCCGCCGTGACCGTGGGCTTCTACCTGTGGGTCGGGAACTCCCGAGGCGACGGACCCCAGGGTGATGGCGGCCGCCAGCGCGAAGCCCGGCGACCACCAGATCGAGGAGATGGTCGTGCTCCTCGAGCAGAAGATGAAGGAGCGCCCCGACGACGTGCAGGGCTGGAGCCTGCTCGCGCGCTCCTACGCCGCCACCAACAAGCCGGCCAAGGCCCTCGAGGCCTACGCGCACCTCGCGAAGATCGCCCCGCAGGATGCCTCGGTGCTCGCGGACTACGCCGACGCCCTGGCGCTTTCGCGCGGCCGCAACCTCGCGGGCGAGCCCACGGAACTGGTGAAGCGCGCGCTCGCGGCCGACCCGCGCCATCCCAAGGCGCTCGCGCTGGCCGGCACGGCGACGCTCAACGCCGGCGACTTCGCCGCCTCCCTCGGCTACTGGGAACGGCTGTACGCCGTGGTCCCGCCGGGCTCGGAAGACGCGGACCAGGTGGGCAGGATCATCGAGGACGTGCGCGGACGCGCCGCGGCCGCCGGCAAGCCCCTGCCTCCTTCCAAGGCGCTCGCCTCCGCCCCTGCCGCACCCGCGGCGCCGGCCGTGGCGCCCGCGCAGCCCGCGAAGGGCGCGCCGGGCAAGCCGGCCGCGGGCGGCAAGTCGGTCTCGGGCACGGTGAAGCTCGCCGAGGGCCTCGCGGGGAAGACCTCGCCCACCGACACGCTGTTCATCTACGCGCGCGCGGAGACGGGCTCGCGGATCCCGCTGGCCATCCTTCGTGGCGGCGCCGGGGAACTGCCCAAGTCCTTCGAGCTCGACGATTCCATGGGCATGTCGCCCGCGGCGACGCTTTCCGGCACGCCCTCGGTGGTGATCGAGGCGCGCGTGTCGAAGGCGGGCGGCGCGGTCGTGCAGTCCGGAGACCTCGTCGGCACCAGCAAGCCGGTGGCCCCGGGCGCCAAGGGCGTGGCCGTGGTGATCGACAAGGTCGTCCCCTAGATCCCGATGACGAAGCATCGCAGCGGCGCTGCGGACGTCCTCCAGGTTCGCGACCTCGCGTGCCGGCGCGGGCCCGCCCTGCTCTTCTCCGGGCTTTCCTTCGAGGTGGCGGGCGGCGAGCTGCTGTGCGTGCGCGGCCCCAACGGCTGCGGCAAGACGACGCTGCTGCGCTGCGTGACCGGGCTCACGCGCCCCGACGACGGGGCCGTCCTCTGGCACGGCGAGCCCGCGCAGACCGACCCGGAGCGCATGCGCGCGGGCACCGCCTACGCGGGACACCTGCCCGGCCTCAAGGACGACCTGAGCGCCGACGAGAACCTCGAATTCATGCTGCGCCTGCGCGGCGCCGGCTCCACGCCCGAGGAGCGCCGCGAGGCGCTCGCCGCCGTGGGGCTCGAGAAGCGCCGCCGCATCCCCGCGCGGCGCCTGTCCGCGGGCCAGCGCCGGCGCATCGGACTGGCGCGCCTGGCCCTCGACCCGGCCGAGCTCTGGGTGGTCGACGAGCCCCTCACCGCGCTCGACGATGCCGGCCAGGCCCTCTTCATCGACCTGCTCGGCCGCCACCTCGAGGCCGGCGGGCTCGCGCTCGCGGCCACCCACCACCGCCTCGCCCCCGCCTCCGGCGTGGTGCGCGAGCTGAGGATGGCGTGAGGGCCGCGGCGATGAACGCGGCGACGGCACGGCGCGAGCGGGCCCAGGGCTCCTTTTCCGGGGGCTTCTCCTGGGCCATGGCGCGCGACCTGCGCCTCGCCTGGCGGCACCCGGACGAAGCGGTGCTCACGGTGGCCTTCTTCGCCCTCGTCGCCTCGCTCTTTCCCCTGGGCATCGGCGCCGAGCCGCAGCTGCTGGCGCGGATCGGTCCCGGCGTCATCTGGGTCGGGCGCGCTGCTCGCCGCCTTCCTGGCGCTTCCGGGCATCTTCGCGGCCGACTACCTGGACGGCTCGCTGGAGCAGATGACGCTCTCGCCGCACCCGGCCCTGGGCTGGGCGGCCGGCAAGATCGCGGCGCACTGGATCGTCTCGGGCCTGCCGCTCACGCTGCTCTCGCCCCTCATCGGGCTGCAGTACGGCCTCGCCCCGGACACGCTCGCCGTGCAGGCGCTCTCGCTCCTCGTCGGCACCCCCGTGCTCTCCCTCCTGGGCGGCGCCTGCGCCGCGCTCGCCCTGGGCGCCCGGGGCGGCGGGATGCTGCTCGCCCTGCTGGCGCTGCCGCTCTTCGTGCCGGTGCTCATCTTCGGCGCCGGCGCCGCCGAGGCCCAGGCCACGGGCCTGTCGCCCACGCCGCACCTGTCGCTCCTCGCGGCCGCCCTCATCGCCGCCCTCGTGGGGCTGCCCTGGGCGGTGGGCGCGGCCGTCCGCATCGCGGTGGACTGACCCATGCCGGCCATGTCATTTTGCGATCCCGCAACCGCTCCTGCCCCGTCCGGGAGACAATTCCGGCTCGGGAAACCCGCCATAACCCCATGAACTGGTTCTATTTCGCCTCGCCCGCCACCTTCTACGGCCTCGCCGGCCGCCTGGCCCCGTGGTTCTTCATCCTGGCCGCCGTGCTGGCCGCCTGGGGGCTTTACCTCGGGCTGGGCGTCGCCCCGACCGACGCCCAGCAGGGCGAGGTCTACCGCGTCATCTTCATCCACGTGCCCACGGCCTGGATGTCGATGTTCCTGTACTTCGTGATGGCCTGCTACTGCGGCCTCACGCTCGTGTTCAACACGCGCCTGTCGGCGATGATGGCGCGCGCCATCGCCCCGACGGGCGCCATGTTCACCTTCATCGCGCTGTGGACGGGCTCCTTCTGGGGCCGGCCCACCTGGGGAACCTACTGGGTGTGGGACGCGCGCCTCACCTCCGAGCTGGTGCTGCTGTTCCTCTACTTCGGCTACATCGCGCTCGCCAACGCCTTCGAGGACCCGCGGCGCGGCGACCGCGCGGCGGCCCTGCTGGCGCTCATCGGGGTCGTGAACCTGCCGATCATCTATTTCTCGGTGCAGTGGTGGAACACCCTGCACCAGGGCTCCAGCGTGAGCTTCAAGGGCACCAGCATGCACGTGACCATGCTCACCGGGATGCTCGTGATGAGCTTCTCGGCGTGGATGTACGCGATCGGCGCCACGCTCGTGCGCGTGCGCTCCGTGATCCTGGAGCGCGAGAGGCGCGCCCAGTGGGTGCGCAACCTGCCGGAGGCCGCATGACGCTCTGGTGGTCGAGCTGGTCCGCATTCTGGGCGATGGGCGGCCACGCGTTCTTCGTGTGGATGTCCTTCGGGGCACTTCTGGCCGCCATCGCGGTCGAAATGGTTTCCCTGCGGCTGCGGCGCAAGCGCGCGCTGGCCGCCATCGAGGAGGAAAGCGATCTTGAAGCCGAGAACTAAACGCGCCGTGGCCATCGTCGGGGGCCTCGCGGCCCTGGGCGTGGCGGCCGCGCTGGTGCTGAACGCATTCCAGTCGAACCTGGTGTTCTTCTTCACGCCCACCCAGGTGGCGAAGAAGGAAGTGCCGCTCGACCGCAACTTCCGCGTCGGCGGGCTCGTCGAGGGCGGCACGGTGGTGCGCCAGAAGGACGCGCTCAACGTCACCTTCAAGATCACCGACGGCGCCGAGTCGGTTCCGGTCCTGTACACGGGCATCCTCCCGGACCTCTTCAAGGAGGGCAAGGGCGTGGTGGCCGAGGGCCGCGTGGGCACGGACGGCGTGTTCAAGGCCTCGCAGGTGCTCGCCAAGCACGACGAGAACTACATGCCTCCGGAGGCCGCCGACGCCCTCAAGAAGGCCGGGCACCCGATGGCCAAGGAGAACTTCGCGGGCCAGGGCGGCGGGGTGAAGCGATGATCCCGGAAATCGGCCAGCTCGCCCTCGTCCTCGCGCTCCTGCTCGCCTTCGCGCAGGCGTTCCTTCCCCTGGCCGGCGCCTCGCTGGGCAAGCCCGCCTGGGTCGCCACGGCGCGCCCCATCGCCATCGGGCAGTTCCTGTTCGTGGTCCTCGCGTGGGCGGCGCTCGCGACCTCCTTCGTGAACAACGACTTCTCCGTGGCGAACGTGGCCCAGCACTCGAACCTGAGCCTTCCGGTCCACTACCGCTTCGCCGCGAGCTGGGGCTCGCACGAGGGCTCGATGCTGCTGTGGGCCCTCATGCTCGGCGGCTGGACCGCGGCGGTGGCCCTGCTGTCGCGCCACCTGCCCGAGCGGATCGCCGCGCGCGTGATCGGGATCATGGGCCTCATCTCCATCGGCTTCCTGCTCTTCATCCTCACCACCTCCAACCCCTTCGAGCGCCTCCTGCCCCCGGCCGAGGACGGCCGCGACCTGAACCCGCTGCTGCAGGACCCGGGCATGGTGATCCACCCGCCGCTGCTCTACATGGGCTACGTGGGCTTCGCGGTGGCCTTCGCCTTCGCCATCGCCGCGCTCATCGAGGGCCGGCTCGACAGCGCCTGGGCGCGCTGGTCGCGCCCCTGGACCACCGCCGCGTGGTGCTTCCTCACCATCGGCATCGCGCTGGGCAGCTGGTGGGCGTACTACGAGCTGGGCTGGGGCGGCTGGTGGTTCTGGGACCCGGTCGAGAACGCCTCCTTCATGCCCTGGCTGGTGGGCACCGCGCTCATCCATTCGCTCGCGGTCACCGAGAAGCGCGGCGCCTTCCGCAGCTGGACGGTGCTGCTCGCGATCCTCGCCTTCTCGCTCTCGCTGCTCGGCACCTTCCTCGTGCGCTCGGGCGTGCTCACCTCGGTGCACGCCTTCGCCACCGATCCCCGGCGCGGCGTCTTCATCCTGGGCTTCCTCGCCATCGTCGTGGGCGGCTCGCTCGCGCTCTTCGCGCTGCGCGCCCCGAAGGTGGGCATCGGCGGGAGCTTCTCGCCGCTGTCGCGCGAGTCGATGCTGCTCTCCAACAACGTGCTGCTCACCATCGCGATGGGCGCCGTGCTCCTGGGCACGCTCTACCCGCTCGTCCTCGACACGCTGAACCTGGGCAAGATCTCCGTCGGCCCGCCCTACTTCGACGCCGTGTTCTTCCCGCTCATGGCCCCGGCCGTCTTCCTCATGGCCATCGGCCCGCTCGCGAGCTGGAAGAAGGCCGAGATCCCGGACCTCGCCACGCGCCTGAAATGGGCGCTCGCCGTGGCCGTGGCCTGCGCGATCATCGTGCCGCTCGCCAAGGGCAAGTGGTCCTCGCTGGTGGCCTTCGGCCTCTTCCTCGCCTTCTGGGTCGTGGCCGCGACCGCCGTCCAGTTCGGGGCGCGCATGCAGAAGGCGCCGCAGGCGACGCTCCTCGCCAAGCTGCGCTCGAACTCCGCCTCCTGGTACGGCATGCAGCTCGCGCACCTGGGCGTGGCGGTGTTCATCATCGGCGTGGCCATGGTCAAGGGCTTCGAGACCGAGCGCGACCTGCGCATGGCGCCCGGCGACAAGGTCGAGCTCGGCGGCTACGAGTTCACCTTCACCGGCACGCGCGAGCTCCCCGGCCCCAACTACGCGGCCCTGCAGGGGATCTTCGAGGTCCGCCGCCCGGGCGCGCAGGAAATCGTGAAGAAGATGTACCCCGAGAAGCGCATCTACCAGGCCTCCGGCCAGACGATGACGGAGGCCGACATCGACGCCGGCATCTCCGGCGACCTCTACGTCTCCATGGGCGAGCAGGTCGAGGGGAACGCCTGGGGCATCCGCATCTACCACAAGCCGTTCGTCGACTGGATCTGGGGCGGGTGCCTGCTCATGGCGCTGGGCGGCTTCTTCGCCATCGCCGACCGCCGCTACCGCCTCGCGCGGCGCACGTCGGATGCGCCCGCGGGCGCCCTCGCCACGGGGGACTAGCGCGCGCACCGAGTCCGGTCCCGCAAGGATTTCATGAAGGCTCTCAAGTACATCATCCCGCTGGCGCTCTTCGCGCTGCTGTGCGTGTTCCTCGCCATCGGCCTCACCAAGGACCCGCGCAAGGTCCCCTCCCCCTTCATCGACAAGCCCGCGCCCGCCTTCGCGCTCGCCAAGCTGCACGAGCCCGAGGCGAAGTTCTCGCCCGCGGACATGAAGGGCAAGGTGTGGCTGCTCAACGTCTGGGCCTCGTGGTGCGTCTCCTGCCGCGTCGAGCACCCGGTGCTCAACGACATGAGCCGCCGCGGCCTCGTGCCCATCGTCGGCCTCAACTACAAGGACGCGCGCGCGGACGCCACGAAGTGGCTGGGGCAGCACGGCAACCCGTACGTCTTCTCCGTCTGGGACTTCGACGGCAAGGTGGGGATCGACTACGGCGTGTACGGCGCTCCCGAGACGTTCGTGATCGACAAGCAGGGCGTCATCCGCTACAAGCACATCGGCCCGATCTCGCCCGAGGACGTGCAGAAGACGTTCGTGCCCCTCCTGGCAAGGCTCAACGCATGAAGCGCCTCCTCGCCACGCTCCTCGCCACCGCCGCCCTCGCCGCCTGGGGACAGTCCGCCGAGATCGCGAACGCCGACCCCAAGGTGGAAGCGCGGCTCAAGTCGATCGCGCACGAGCTGCGCTGCCTCGTCTGCCAGAACCAGACCATCGCCGATTCCGACGCGCCGCTCGCGGTGGACCTGCGCAAGCAGACCCGCAAGATGATCGCCGAGGGCAAGTCCGACGACGAGATCCGCGCCTACATGGTGGAGCGCTACGGCGACTTCGTCCTCTACAAGCCGCCCTTCAACGCCGCCACGGCGGTGCTGTGGGTCGCCCCGGGGATCCTGGTCGTCGGCGGGCTCCTGGGCCTCGTCTTCATGCTGCGCCGCCGGCGCGAGGCCGCGAAGGCCCCCGCGCCGCAACTCGACGAGAAGCGCCGCCGCGAGATCGAGGCGCTGCTCGACTTCGGATCGGCGACCGACAGAGCCGACTGAGCCTCTTCGCCGCCGGCTCAGAGCATGACCGGCTGGTCGGGCAGCTCGTTGCGGTTCTCGTCGCCGGCGGGGAAGTGCCTTTCGAGGAGCGCGGAGACCGCCTCGACGCCCGCCACGGCGCCTTCCTCGAAACGGCCGGCGCGGAACGCCTCCTGCATGGCCGCGCAGATCGCCTGCCACTCGGCCTGCGCCACCTTCGCCGCGATTCCGCGGTCGGCCACGATCTCCACGTGGTGGTCGGCGAGCAGCACGTAGACCAGCACGCCCGTGCGCTCGGCCGTCCGGCCCACGCCCAGCTGCGAGAACACCTCGATCGCCCGCGCGCGCGACTCGACGCCCAGCCAGAGCTGCGCGGTCGTGAGCTCGGCCTCGACCACGAAGCGCACCTCGCCGCGGTGGCGCTTCTCGTGCGTCGCGATCGCGCGCCGGATCGCCTCGAGCGCCGCGGGCGGAAACGCCCGGCGCGCCGCCCGGGGCGTCATCACGATGTGCCGCCAGAATCGCTTCAGGTCCATCACCAGCCTCCCGAGGCGCCGCCGCCGTCGAATCCGCCCCCGCCACCGCTGAACCCGCCGCCGCCTCCGCCACCGCTGGACCAGCCGCCTCCCCCGCCCCACGAGCCGCCGCTCGTCCAGCCGCCGCCGCGCCGCGCGGAGAGCGCGGACGTGCCCATGAAGAGGACGGCCACGAAGGCGATGACGGCGGCGATGGCGCCGACGCGCGAGGCTGCCGAAGATGAACCAGGCGGCCAGCCCGGTGACCCCGGAGGTGAGGCTCGGCTCCCACGAACCGGCCCAGCAGCGAGCGCAGGATCGACCCGGCGATGGGCACCACCAGGAACGCGAGCCAGAAGAAGTTCTCGATGGAGGAGCCCGCGGAGGATTTCGCGCGCGGCGCGGCCTGCGCGGGCGCCGGCAGCGCCTCGCCCTCGATCGCCTTCAGGATCGCGTCCACGCCGTCGTTGATGCCGCCCGCGAAGTCGCCGGCGCGAAAGCGCGGCGAGACGCGCTCGGCGATGATGCGCCGGGAGAGCGCGTCCGTGAGCACGCCCTGGACGCCGCGCCCCGTCTGGATGCGCATGCGCCGCTCCTGCTTGGCGACCACGAAGAGGACGCCGTCGTCCACGCCCGCGCGCCCGAGCTTCCACTCGTCGGTCACGCGCGTGGCGAACTCCTCGATCGTCTCGGTGCCGATCGTGGGCACGAGGAGCACCGCCACCTGCGAGCCCTTGGCCTGCTCGAAGGCGGCGAGCTTGGCGGCGATGGCCTGCTGCTGTGGCGCGTCCAGCGTTCCCGAGAGGTCGACCACCCGCCCCGTGAGCTTCGGGACGGGGACCGTGTCCGCCGCGCCCGCGGCGAACGCCGCGAGCGCGAGGAGGAGCGGCGCGGCCGATCTCGCGAGGAGCCGGCCGGCGAGGCCGGTCACTTGGCCGGGGCGGGCTGCGCGGGAGCGGCGGGCTTGGGCGAGAAGTCCACCTTGGGCGGCTCGGCGATCGCCTTCTCGTTCTCCACCGTGAAGTTGGCCTTCTCCTTGTAGCCGAAGAGCATCGCCGTGAGGTTGGTCGGGAACTGGCGCGCGAGGATGTTGTAGTCCTGCACCGTCTTGATGTAGCGGTTGCGCGCGGTGGTGATGCGGTTCTCGGTGCCCTCGAGCTGCGCCTGCAGGTCGCGGAAGTTGGCGTCGCTCTTGAGCTGCGGGTAGTTCTCGACCACCACCATCAGGCGGGAAAGCGCGCTGGAGAGCTCGCCCTGCGCGGCCTGGAAGTTCTTCATGGCGTTGGGGTCGTTCAGCGCCTCGGGCGTCATCTGGATCGAGCCCACCTTGGAGCGCGCGTTGGTGACGCCCAGGAGCACGTCCTTCTCCTGCTGCGCGAAGCCCTGCACCACGTTCACGAGGTTCGGGATCAGGTCCGCGCGGCGCTTGTACTGGTTGATCACCTCGGACCAGGCGGCCTTCACCTGCTCGTCCTTGGTCTGGAAGTCGTTGTAGCCGCAGCCGGAAAGCACGAGGGCGCCGGCGAGGGCGAAAGCGGTCAGGATCCTGCGCATGGAAGGGGTTCCTCCGGTAGAGGGTGGGGAAACGATCGGGAAGATGGGGGCGGCGCCGGCCGATTCAAGCGCCCGCGAGCGTGCGCCCGGCAAAGAGCAGGTCCTCCCAGGCCTTCGCCTTGTCGGGAAGGTTCCTCAGGAGGTAGGCCGGATGGTACGTGATGACGAGCGGGATGCCGCGGTAGGCGTGCACCCGGCCGCGCAGGCTCCCGAGGCTCGCCTCGCTCCCGGTGAGGCGCGTGGCGGCGGTCTTGCCGAGCGCGACGATGATCTTCGGGGCGAGGAGCTCGACCTGGCGGTCGAGGAAGGCCGCGCAGGCGGCCGCCTCCTCGGGCGCCGGGATGCGGTTGCCGGGCGGCCGGCACTTCACCACGTTGGCGATGTAGACCTCGCGCCCGCGCCGGAGCTTCATCGCCGCGAGCATGCCGTCGAGGAGCTTTCCGGCCTGCCCCACGAACGGCTCGCCCTTCTCGTCCTCGTCCGCGCCGGGGCCTTCGCCGACGAACAGCCAGGGCGCCGACTCGTTGCCCACGCCGAAGACGGCCTGCTTCCTGCGCTCGCACAGGACGCAGCGCCGGCATTCGCGCACGGCCTGGCGCAGCGCCTCCCAGTCCATGGTCGCGATGCCCGGAGGCGCTTCGGACGGGGGCGCGGGCGGCGCGCGGCGCGCGGCCTCGACCGGTGCCGCAGCGGCCGCGACCGGTGCCGATGGGGCCACGACGGGCACGGCTCCGGCCCGCGCGGGCGCGGGCGCCAGGCCGTAGAGCCGGGCCACCGGCAGCAGCTCGAGTTCCTTCAGGATTCGCTCGTCCATGGGTCTAGAGGGTGATGCCCAGGAAGAGCGCGTCCTCGCGCCCGCCACGGGCCGGGTAGTAGGAGGGACGGATGGCGATCTGCTGGAAGCCGGCCTGGCGGTAGAGGTGCCGCGCCGCCAGGTTGGTCGGGCGCACCTCGAGGTAGACGATCTGGCACTTCGCCTCGCGCGCCACGCCCAGCATGAAGTCGAGGAAGGCGCGGCCGATGCCGTGGTTCTGCCAGCCGGCGGCCACCGCGATGTTGAGCAGGTGCGACTCGTCGAGGGCCACCATGAGGACCGCGTAGCCCACCACCTGCTCGCCGTGGCAGACGACCCAGCAGTCGTAGCCCGCCTCGAGGGAGTCGCGGAAGTTGCCGTGGCTCCAGGGAAACTCGTAGAGCGACTTCTCGAGATCGGCGACGACGCCCAGGTCCGCGGGGCGCATGCGCCGGAAGTTCATCTCGGGACGCGGGAGCGCGCTCACTTTGCCGCCTGCCTTTCCCGTGTGGTCAAAGCGACCTTGTCGCGCAAGTATAGGGGCGCCGCCTGTTCCGCCGGCACCGATTCGCCGCGGGCGAGCTTGCGCGCGGCGACCCGGGCGACGGCGCCGGCGCGCGGCAGGTCGCCCTCGATCCGGTTTCCCACCTGCGCCGAATAGGCGCCGCGCAGCCAGTCGAACGCGTCGAAGCCGCTGCCGGTGGCCACCCAGTCGTGCCCCGGAAGCGCCGGCAGGGCCCCCTGCGCGAAGAGCCCCGGCTCGATGGCCGCCTGCCAGTCGCCGCCCATGCGGGAGTAGGCGGCGAGGTAGGTCTCGCCCATGCGCGCGTCGAGCGCGGCCACCACGCGGCTCGCGTTGGCCTGCTCGGCGAGCGCGAGGAGGGAGGACACCCCCACGACGGGCCGGCCGGCGCCGAGCGCGAGACCCTGGGCGAGACCGCAGGCGATGCGAAGGCCGGTGAAGGAGCCCGGGCCCTGGCCGAAGGCGAATGCGTCCATGTCGGCGGCCGCGAGGCCGGCACGCGCGAACAGGCGCCGCACCATCGGCGCCAGGCGCTCGGCATGCTGGTTGGGGGCCAGGACCTCCTCGACGAACAGCTCGTCGCCGCGCAGCAGGGCGGCCGAGCACAGCTCGGTGGAAGTCTCGATGGCGAGGAGATTCAAGGGCGCAGGCGCATGGGGAATGCGCCCATTATACCGAGGCCGCCCGCAGGCGGCCCCGGTATAACACTAACTTATAAACAATTACTTACGATGCATTTATTAAAGCTGTTTCTACGATCAATGGCCCGGTGCCGCCTAGTAGCCCCGGCGCCCGCCCCGGCCGGCGAACTGGCTGTGCGCGGCCTGCAGTTCCTCCACCGTCAGGAGGCCGTCCTTGTTCGTGTCGATGGCGTCGAAGTCCTGCGACAGCCTCGGCGCGTTGGCGACTTCCGCGCGCGAGAGCATGCCGTCGCCGTTGGCGTCCCAGCGCGTGAAGCCCTGCCCGCGGCCGCCGGGGCCTCGGGCACCGCGGGCCGCCTGCATTTCCTCGGCCGAGAGCGTGCCGTCCTTGTTCGTGTCGACCGCATCGAAGCGGGCCGTGGCTTCCTCGCGCGAGAGCTGGCCGTCGCCGTTGGCATCCCACTGCATCCAGCCACCGCCACGGCCACCCCGGCCGCCGCGGCCAAAGGTCGCGCGGGCCGCGTCGAACTCGGCGGTGGAGAGGTTGCCGTCCTTGTTGGTGTCGATCGTGTCGAAGCGGGTGGCGAGGCCCGGCATGTACGCTTGCGCCTCGCTGCGGCTGATCAGGCCGTCGCCGTTCTGGTCGGCGGCCTTGACGCGATCGGCGTGGGCGGCGCCTTGCTGGCCGGCGCCGGGGCCGTATCCCGCGCCCGGGCCGTAGGGGCCGGCGTAGGCGGCGACGGCGAAGGTGGCGACGAGGGCGGCGGTGAGGATCTTGAGGGTGTTCATGGTTTTCTCCAGGTGGGTTTCGGAAAGGCCTTGTTGCATGCGACTCGAGCCTATTCCTCGGAACGCGCAAAGGCGTTTCAGGATCCCCTCGCTTGCGTAACCGGATGTAAGCGAACGGCGCATCGGGGGCCGCTGATAACATCTCCTTACAAAGCACCGGCGGGCCCAGGCCGCCACCGCCCTTACGATGGTTCCCATGCCGACCCCGCCCAAGCACAAGATCCTCGTCGTCGACGACGACCTGCGCCTTCGCGACCTCCTGAAGCGCTACCTGACCGAGCAGGGATTCGCCGTGGAGACGGTCCCCGACGGCGCGGCCATGGACCACAACTTCCGCCGCACGCGCTACGACCTCGTCGTGCTCGACCTGATGCTGCCCGGCGAGGACGGCCTCGCGATCTGCAGGCGCCTGCGCGCCGGCGGGAACGCGGTGCCCATCGTGATGCTCACCGCCAAGGGCGACGACGTGGACCGCATCGTGGGCCTGGAGATGGGCGCGGACGACTACCTCGCCAAGCCCTTCAACCCGCGCGAGCTCGTCGCGCGCATCAACGCCGTCCTGCGCCGGCAGGTGCCCGCGCCCACGCCCGGCGCCCCCGCCGCGCGAGGACACCGTGGTCCGCTTCGGGCCCTTCGCCCTCAACCTCGGAACCCGCTCCCTCACGAAGGACGGCGAGAGCCGTGCCCCTCACGACGGGCGAGTTCTCGGTCCTCAAGGTCTTCGCCGAGCATCCGCGCGAGCCGCTCTCGCGCGACAAGCTCATGGAACGGGCCCGCGGGCGCGAGCACGAGAGCTACGACCGCTCCATCGACGTCCAGGTCTCGCGCCTGAGGAAGCTGCTGGGCGAGGATCCGCAAAGCCCGCGCTTCATCCAGACCGTGTGGGGCTTCGGCTACGTCTTCATCCCCGACGGGACGCCGCACAAATGAAGTGGTGGGCCGGCTCCTTCTTCTGGCGCACCCTGGCGGTGCTGGTGGTGGCGCTGGTGGCCTCGCAGGGCGCCTCGTTCCTGCTCTTCCGGCAGCAGGTGCAGCAGCCGCGCATGGGATTGGCCATCGGCAGCTTCGTGAGCCACCTGAAGACCATCCACGCGGCGCTCAGCTCGCTGCCCCCCGGCGCGGAGCGCGAGTTCCTCGAGCGGCTGGCGGAAAAGGAAGGCATCCGCGTCTTTCCGGCGCGTGGCGAGATCCCCGGGCGCCTCGCCGGCGACCGGCCCGGCATGCGCATGTTCCGCGAGCGCATCAAGGCGCTCTTCGGCGAGGACGCGGACGTGTTCGTGCGCCAGGGCTCGCCGGGCGAGTTCTGGGTCCGGCTTCGCGCCGGGGAGCGCGAGTTCTGGGTGGCCTTCCCCCGCAGCCGCGTCGACCGCGACAACACCGACGCCCTCCTCTACTGGATGCTCGCGGGCGTCGCGATCGCCATCGTGGCCACGGCCCTCATCGCCTGGCGCCTGAACCGTCCCCTCGCGCGGCTGGCGCGCGCCGCCGAGGACCTGGGCAAGGGCGGCGACCCCGCGCCCGTGCCCGAGTCCGGCCCCTCGGAGGTCCGCGCCGTCGCGGCGGCCTTCAACCGGATGAAGGAGAGCCTCAAGAAGGAGGAGCGCGAGCGCACCACGTTCCTCGCCGGGATCTCGCACGACCTGCGCACGCCGCTTGCCCGGCTGCGCCTCGACGCGGAAATGCTCGAGGGGCGCGTGGACGCGGCGACGCAGAAGGGGATGGTCGCGGACATCGAGGACATGAACGCGATCATCGACCAGTTCATCGACTTCGCGCGCAGCGAAGCCACGGAGGCGCTCGCGCCCGTGGACCTCGCCGCGCTCGCCAGGGGCTGCGCGGATCGCGCGGCGCGGGCGGGAGCGCAGGTGTCCTGCGAGCTGTCGCCACTGCCGCCGCATCATGCTGCGGCCGCTGGCGGCGCAGCGGCTCGTCGACAACCTGATCCAGAACGCGGTGAAGCACGCCGGCGGCGAGATCCTCGTGCGGGTCGCGGGCCGCGCAAGCGAGGCCGTCGTCTCGGTCCTGGACCGCGGGCCGGGCATCCCCGCGCAGGACATCGAGCGCCTCAAGGAGCCGTTCACGCGCCGCGACGAGGCGCGCAGCGGGCGCTCGGGCGCCGGGCTGGGGCTCGCGATCGTGGCCCGCATCGCCAAGTCGCACGGCGCCCGCTTCGACCTCGCGCCGCGCGCAGGCGGCGGGCTCGACGCGTCGGTCGCCTTTCCCGTCGCGAACTGAGCAGCGGGCAAGGTGCTAGATTGGGGCCTCGCCCAAGGAGGCCCCATGACCGTCTGCCCCATCGCCATCGTCGTCGGCTGCAAGAAGTGCCCGGCCTTTTCCGTCTGCCCCCTGAAGACCGTGATCGGCGACCAGCCGAAGGCCGGGGACACCCCGGAGGCGAAGAAGGGCGCCCCGGCCGGGAAGAAGAAATCCCGCTAGGGCCCGGTCACGGCAGCGACGACAGGTACTCCGCC
The DNA here is from genome assembly GCA_963824135.1 of uncultured beta proteobacterium. GTDB lineage: Bacteria > Pseudomonadota > Gammaproteobacteria > Burkholderiales > Usitatibacteraceae > FEB-7. The sequence continues at coordinate 215,983 of CAWGOH010000012.1, forward strand.
ACCGCGCGCGTCTCGAGGGCCGTGAGGCGCTCGGCGATCGTGTGCATGACCTCGTTGTCGTTCGTGCGCTTTCTCTGCGTGAACTCCTGCAGCTGCCGCTGCAGGTAGGCGGCGTGCTGCCCCGCGAGGCGCGGCAGCGTGGCGGTCCCGTGGGCGCTCTCGCCATGGCAGGCCCTGCAGGCGGGAATGCCCGAATAGGGGTTGCCGCGAAGGTGGATGAAGCGCCCCACGATCGCGAGCTCCGACGGCGGCGCGGCGGGCGGCCGCCGCCGGCTGGGCCGCGTAGTAGCGGGCCGCGGCCGCGATCTCCTCGCCCGAGAGCCCGCGCGCCAGGCGGTTCATGACGCTCTTGCGGGCGCCCGACTGGAAATCGCGCAGCTGCTTCTCGAGGTAGGTCTCGTGCTGGCCCGCGAGCCGCGGGAAATCCTCGCTCACCGTCTCGCCCTTCTCCCCGTGGCAGGTGGCGCAACGCGCCTTGACGGCGGGCGGCGGCTCGGGCGCCTGGGCCCGGGCGTGGGATGCGGCGATGGCGAGGCAGGCGATGGCGAAGGGACAGTCGCATGGTCCAGGAGCTCCGGTTTTGCGGCGCAAACCCTACCATGAATCGCGCGCGCCTTATCGGACCCCGTCAACGCGGCCCCGCCCCGCGCGTTGGTGATAGAGTGAACCAGAGGAATCGGCTTCATCCGGAGGTGACCATGAACCCGAAATGCAAGGTTCTCCTCGCCAGTCTCGCCGCCGGCATGTTCGCGCTGGCTTCGGCGGCCGACGCCGCGCCCCGGCAAGGCGGCTCGCCCGGGGGAGGTTACTCGGGAGGTGGCGCCCGCCAGGGCTATTCCGGCGGCGCGCGACCATGCGGCCACTACCGGCGGGTTCGGGGTACCGCCACTACGGCGGAGGCGGGCACGGCTACAGCCACGGGCATTACTACGGGTCGAACTGGGGTTGGGGGCTCGCGCTCGGCTTGCCGCTGGCCTTGGGCTACTACGATCCGTACTGGTACGGGGGCTGGGGATACGGCGGCCCGTACTACGGCTATCCCGCGTACGGCTATTCCTACCCCGGCAGCGGCTTCCCGTGCGCGCCTTACGAGGAGTGCTACCGGGACCAGGTCGCGAGGTCGGAGCCCACGCCTCCCACCACGGAAGTGCCGCCGCCCGCGCCCGGCGCGGATGGCACGCCGACGCAGCGGCCGCTGCACCTCAACTACTGCGACTCCGCCAGGGCGTGGTTCCCGCACGTGCGCTCCTGCCCCGAAGGCTGGCGCATGGTGCGCCCGGAATACTCGCCGGGCCCCTGATCAGCCTGCGGGGCGAAAGAAGGCCACCGCGTCGTCCCCGCTGCGGGTGCGGCGGAACGGCGGCAGCGCCCGCCAGATGCGCTTGCCGTAGGGCTTCGAGACGAGCCGCGGGTCGCAGATCATGAGGACGCCGCGGTCGGTCTCGTCGCGGATGAGGCGGCCGGCGCCCTGCTTGAGGGCGATCACCGCGCGCGGCACCTGGTACTGCATGAACGCGTTGCCGCCCGCGCGGTTGATCTGCTCGATGCGCGCGGCGAGGACCGGGTCGTCCGGCGGGTTGAACGGCAGCTTGTCGATCACCACCAGCGAAAGCGCCTCGCCCTTCACGTCCACGCCCTCCCAGAACGACTGGCTGCCCAGGAGGATGGCGTTGGGCGTGTCGCGGAAGCGCTCGAGGAGCTCGTTCTTGCCCGCGGTGCCCTGCAGGAACACGGGCCAGTCCAGGCCCGCGCCGGCGAGCTTCTCCTTGAGCCGGGCGTGGCCGATGTCCATGGCCCGAAGGCTCGTGAACAGGAGGAAGGCACGCCCCTGCGCCGCCTCGATGACGGGAAAGGCCGCCTCGATCACCGCCTCCGTGAAGCCCGGGCTGTTGGGATCGGGCAGGTCCTCGGGCACGTAGAGGAGCGCCTGCGTGGCGAAGTCGTACGGGCTCTCCCAGTGCCGCGCCTGGGCCTCGCCGAGCCCCAGCTCGGCCTGGTAGTGGGCGAAGTCGCCTCCCACCGAGAGCGTGGCGGAGGTGAATATCCAGGCGCGCTTTCCGGCCGCCAGCTGCTGGGCGAAGATCGGCGCCACGTCGAGCGGCGTGCGGTTGAGCACCGCCGACTGCGCGTAGGTTTCCACCCAGCGCACGGCGCCCTCGCCCGGCTCGCCCCGCCAGGCGGCGAGGGCCTCGCGCAGCCCGACCGCGCGCGCGTGCGCGTTGCGCAGCTCGTCGGCGCGCTCGGCGTGGGCCGCGAGGATCCCGGCCAGGTCGGCCAGGCGTGCGTCGAGCGCGTCCAGGGCGCGCGCGAGGGCCTCGTTCGCATCGAGCTGGGCCGCGGCGAAGCGTCCCGTTCCCGTGCCGAGCGCGATGCGCACGTCGCGCGCCGCGCGGTCGGCGGCGAGGGCCGCCTCGCCGATGGCGGGCGTCTCCTTCGCGTGCAGGATCTGGGCGCCGCGCGCGTCGCGCGCCAGCTCCACGACCTGCGCCGTGGACACGGCCTGGCCGAAGAAGAGCCGCGCGAGGTCCGGCAGGTGGTGCGCCTCGTCGAAGACGATCGTGTTGGCGCTCGGCAGGAGGTCGGTCACGCCCTCCTCCCGCAGCACGACGTCGGCGAAGAAGAGGTGGTGGTTCACGACGACGATGTCGGCGTCGCTCGCGCTCTTGCGCGCCTTCATCACGAAGCAGTCCTCGTAGTGCCGGCACTTCGCGCCCAGGCAGTTCTCGCGGGTCGACGTCGCGCGCGCCCACGCGCCGGAGAACTCCGGCACCTGCAGGCATTCGGCCTTGTCGCCGGAATCCGTCCGCCCGGCGAAGCGCGCGATGGCGTGGATGTCGCGCGCCTCCTCGCGCGAGGCGAAGGTGCCCCCGGCCGAGGATTCCTCCAGGTGGTGCAGGCAGACGTAGTTGGCGCGGCCCTTGAGGAGCGCGATCTTCGCCGGCACCCCGAGCGCCTCGCGAACGAGCGGCAGGTCGCGGTGGAAGAGCTGGTCCTGCAGCGTCTTGGTGCCGGTGGAGACGATGACGCGCCCGCCGGCGATGAGCGCCGGGGCGAGGTACGCGAAGGTCTTGCCGGTGCCCGTGCCCGCTTCCGCGATCAGCACGCCCGCCGACTCGATGGCGGCGAGCACGGCCTGCGCGAACTCGAGCTGCTGCGCGCGCACGCGCCATCCCGACAGGGAGCGCTCGAAGGTGCCGCCGGGGCCGAAGTGGCGCGCGAGGTCGATGCTCACGAACGGCCGAACACGATTCGCTCGTCGCGCAGCAGCCTCGCCACCGCGGCCACCGCGGCGATGGCGAGCACAACGGAGACCGCCGCGGGCGCGAGCGCGTCCCAGGCGGCCAGCCCGTCGCCGCGCAGCACGCGCTGCAGCGCCATGAGCTGGCCCAGCACCGGCACCGCCGCCTGCCAGGGGGCCTCGCGCGCGCCGCTGAACATCACCACCAGCGGGATGAAGGAGACGACGGTCGCCAGGTAGCTCACGTAGGTCTGCGCCTCGCGGTAGGAGCGGCCGTAGGTGGAGATGAGCATCTGCGCGGCGGAGGTGAAGGCCGCGAGCGGCACCACGATCGCCACGAAGCGCAGGTACTCCGGCAGCCCGAACTGCAGGAGCGCCGGCAGCTTCTTCTCCGCGTACAGGACCGCCGCGAGCAGGAAGCCCGCCAGCGTGATGGCCGCCACGACCGTGGCGCTGGCCCACGCGGCGAGCCACTTGCCGAAGGCGAAGGCGGCCGTCGGCACGGGGTTGGCGAGCAGCGGCTCGAGCGAGCCGCGCTCCCTCTCCCCCGCCGTCGCGTCGATCGCGAGGGTCATCCCGCCCAGCAGGGGCGCGAGGATGGCGAACATGGGGATCAGGAAAAGCAGCACGGCACCTCTCTGCCGCGGAGTCGCGGCGTTGACGCGCTCCACCTTGACGCTTTCGTTGAGCGACGGGCTCACGCCCCGCGCCATGAGGCGAAGGTACGCGCTCTCGCGGTTGAAGGCCTCCAGCAGGCGCTCCGACTGGCGGATCGCGGGCGAGGACTCGGTGCGGGAATCGTCGAACACGAGCTCCACGCGCGCCTCCTCGTGGTCCAGCCAGCGTTCGTGGAAGTCGCGCGGGATGACGATCACCGCCTCCAGGTCGCCCTTCTTCACGCGCGCGGCGTAGTCCGCGGGGGCCTCCTCGATCTCAACGTCCGCGCGCCTGAGGAAGTTGACGAGCGCCGGCGCGTGCTGCGCGCCGGCGAGGCGCACCTTGAGCGTGGAGGCGCGCTCCTCGAGCCCGGAGACGAACTGCGCGACCAGGACCAGCGTGAGCGGACCCGTGATCACGGAGGCGACGAGCACCATGAGGGCCGTGCGCCGGTCGCGCAGCGCGTCCCGGACCTCCTTGAGGAAGACGACGAGCACGCGCCCCATCTAGGCCTCCCCCCCGCCGCCCGTCAGGCGCACGAAGGCCTCCTCGAGGTCCGCGCAGCCGGCCGAGGCGCGGATCGCCTCGGGCGTCCCCTCGGCCACCACGCGGCCGTGCGAGACGATGACGATCTCGTCGCACAGGGCGGCCACCTCCTGCATCACGTGGCTCGAGAAGAGCACGCACTTGCCGGCCTGGCGAAGCTGCCGCACGGCCTCGCGCAGGCTCCTCGTGGTCATCACGTCCAGCCCGTTGGTGGGCTCGTCCAGGATCACGTTGGGCGGGTCGTGGACCAGGGCGCGGGCGATCGCGACCTTCATGCGCTCGCCCTGCGAGAAGCCGTCGGTGGGACGGTCGAGGAGCGGCCCCAGCTCGAGGAACGCGGCGAGACGGGCGATCGAATCGGCGATGGCGGCGCGCCCGAGGCCCCGCAACTGGCCGAAATAGGCGATGTTCTCGCGCGCGGTGAGGCGCGCGTACAGCCCGCGCGCGTCCGAAAGCGCGCCGATCCGGGCGCGCACGGCCAGCGGATCGCGCGCCGCGTCGATGCCGTCCACCTTCACGCTGCCCGCGCTCGGCGCGAGCAGCGTGGAGATCATGCGCAGGGTGGTCGTCTTGCCCGCCCCGTTGGGACCCAGCAGCCCCGTCACCCGCCCGTCGGGCGCGGTGAACGACACGCCGCGCACGGCCTCGACCGTGCCGAAGCGCTTGGCGAGCCCCTCGGCGGCGATCACGGCCGCGCTCCCGCGGGCAGCACGAAGAGCGGCCGGGGAATGCGCTTGAGGCAGGCGGCGTCGAGCGCGCCGGCGTCGGCGCCGCGGATGAACTTCTCGATGAGGCGCGGCGCGCAGCCGTGGCCGCTCACCCCGTGCGAGAGGTTGGGCGCGACGGCGTGCCGCGCGTTCGGAAGGCCGGCCAGGATCTCCTCGCCGTGGCGCGGCGGGGTTGCCGGGTCGATGCCCCCGGAGAGGATGAGCACGGGCGCCTCGGATCGCACCGGCTCGTAGAAATCCGCCGGCAGGCGCGCGCGCGGCCACAGCCTGCAGGCGCGCAGGAAGTCGTCCACCAGCGCGCGGCCGAAGAAGGACCGCGCGGCGGCGGCGAGGTCCGGCGCCGTGATGCGCGGCACGTCCTCCGAGCAGACGACCGAAAGGTGCATGCCCACCGAAAGGTTGTCGGCGAGGTCCCCGGTGAACTCGAGGTTCTGCGCGAGGAGCGGGTTGAAGTCCCCGCCGGCCGCGCGCGAGACGGCGAGCGGCAGCAGGCTCGCGATCTCGGGGGCGTAGAGGGGCCGGAAGAGCCCGGAAAGGAGCACGTTCTCGGTGACGCGAACGGGTTGCGGCTCGCCCGTGACCGGGTCGGCGATTCTCACCCCCGCGGGCTGGCGCGCCAGGCGCGCGCGCAGGGCGCTCACCTCGCGCCGCAGGTGGGGGAATGCCTTGCCGCACCCGGACTCGGCCTCGCAGTCGGCCACCAGGCGCTCGAACGCCGCCTCGCCGTCGGTCACGAAGGAAAGCGGCAGCTTCATCCCGGCCGGCGCCACGCCGTCGAGCGTGGCCGTGCGCACGCGCGCGGGGTGGCGGCGCATGAACTCGAGCGCCACGCGCGTGCCGTAGGAGCCGCCCCACAGGTTCACGCGCGCGTAGCCCAGCGCGCCCAGCACCTCGTCCAGGTCGGCCACGGCGCTGGGCGTCGCGTATTGCCGCGGATCGGCGTCGAGCCCCTCCAGGCACTCGCGCACCAGCTTCTCGGGGAGGGTGTCCTCGAAGACCGACTGCATGCCGTCGTCCGGCTCGCAGTCGAGCGGATTGGAGTTGCCCGTGCCGCGCTGGTCGACGAGCACGATGTCGCGCGTGTCGTTCAGGCGCGAGAAGAGCGGGGCGACCTGCGAGGCGAGCGCGATGGCGCCCTGCCCGGGGCCGCCGGCGAGCACGACCACCGGGTCGGGATCGGCGCCGCGGCGGCGCGCGGGAATCACCGCCACCTGGAGCGCGATGCGCCGCCCCTTGCCGGCTGCCCGGTCCTCGAAGACCTCGTGGCTGCCGCAGCGCGCGACGCGCTCGAGCCCCGGCAGGCGGCAATCGGAAAGCGCCAGCGTGCCGCGTCCGGATTCGGGTGCCTGGGTGCAGGAGGCGACGGCCATGAGCGCGGCCGCCAGCAGGAAACGCGAGGACAAGTCTTGGGTCGCGCGAGGTGTCTGTCGAGGGCGAAGTATAGCGGGTGCGCGCTGCCCGCCCCTAGGCGAGCGTCGCGCCCGGCCGCCCGATGAACCAGCCCTGCGCCAGCGCCACGCCGAGGCGGCGCACGGCGCGCAAGTCCTCCGCCACCTCCACGCCCTCGGCGATCACCTGCGAGCCGCTGCGCCTCGCGATGTGCTGCATCGAGCGCAGGAACTGGCGCTTGACGGGGTCGCGCGCGACGCCGTGCACGAAGTGCTTGTCGGCCTTCACGTACTCCGGGCGCAGCTCGGACCACAGCCGCAGCGTGGAGAAGCCCTCGCCCAGGTCGTCCAGGGCGACCCGGAAGCCCATCGAGCGGTAGAGGAGGAGCGACTCGCGCAGGTGGCGCATGGTGATCGCCGGGAAGTCCTCGGTGAGCTCGATCACCACGCTCGCCGGGCAGAGCTCCAGGTCCTCGAGGAAGCGCCGGGCGCGCGCGGGGTCGAAGCCGGGGCGCTGCACCAGCCGCGGCGACATGTTGAGGAAGAGGAGCCCGCGCGAGCCGTGCGCGGAGAACGCGCGCAGCGTCTCCTGGATGCACAGGATGGCGAGCCGCTCGTAGCAGCCCGCCTCGCGCGCGGCCGCGAAGAGCGCCGTGGGAGATTCGAGCCAGGTGCCCGCCGGCCCGCGCACGAGGGCCTCGTGGCCCACGACCTCCCGGTCCGCCAGGGCGAGGATCGGCTGGAAGACGACCGAGATCGCCCTTTGCTCGAGCACCTCGCCCAGGCGCATGGACCGGCTCAGGACACGCCGTGCTGCTTGAACCAGGCCAGGAGGCGCTTCCAGCCGTCCTCGGCCGCCGCCTTGCGGTAGGACGGGCGGTAGTCGGCGTGGAAGCCGTGCGGCATGTCGGGGTAGGTGTGGATCTGCGACTTCTTGCCCGCCGCCTTGAGCGCCTCGCGCATCTTGTCCACCGTGTCGTTGGGAATGCCCGCGTCCGCGCCGCCGTACAGGCCCAGCACCGGCGCGTTGAGGTCCTTCACCACGTCGATGGGATTCTTCGGGGTCATCTCGCTGGGCTGGCCCACGACGCGGCCGTACCAGGCCACGCCGGCCTTCACCTTCGGGTTGTGCGCGGCGTACATCCAGGTGATCCGCCCGCCCCAGCAGAAGCCGGTGATGGCGAGCTTCGCGGCGTCGCCGCCGTTCTTCGCGGCCCACGCGGCGGCCGCGTCGAGGTCGGACATGACCTGCGCGTCCGGCACCTTGGCGACGATCGGGCGGATCTGGTCGATGTCCGCGAGCTTCGAGACGTCGCCCTGGCGGGCGTAGAGCTCGGGGGCGATGGCGAGGTAGCCGGCCTTGGCCAGGCGCCGGCACACGTCCTTGATGTGCTCGTGCACGCCGAAGATCTCCTGCACCACGAGCACCGTCGGCAGGTTCTTGCCGCCGGCGGGCATCGCGCGATAGGCGGGAACCTCGCCGTCCTTCACCGGGATCTTCACCTCGCCGGCCGTGAGGCCGGCGCTGTCGGTGGTGACCTGGGTCGAGGCGGCGACGGGCTGCACGGCGGCCGCGAAGCCGGTGGCGAGGGTCGTCATGACGAAGTCCCTTCGGGTGAACTGGGTCTTGGGCTCGAAGTTGATGAAGTCCGGATTGCGCATGGAGTCCTGGGCATGGTGGTTGTAGGAATCGGGACTGACAGCGAGCGGCGATTATAGGTTCGCTCGGCAAAAGAAAAAGGGTGCCAAAGGGCACCCTTTTGCGGCGGGAATTGCGCTTGCTATTCGCCGTAGAGCTTCTGCTTCATCTCGCGCCGCTCCTGGGCCTCGATGGAAAGCGTCGCCGTGGGGCGCGCGATGAGCCGCTGCAGCCCGATGGGCTCGCCGGTCTCCTCGCAGAAGCCGTAGGAGCCGTCCTCGATGCGGGCGAGCGCGCCGTCGATCTTCTTCAGGAGCTTCCTCTCGCGGTCGCGGGTGCGAAGCTCGAGGGCATGCTCCTCCTCCAGCGTGGCGCGGTCCGCCGGATCGGGGGCGAAGGAAAGCTCGCGCAGGTGCTCCGTCGTGGCGCCGGCATTCTCGCGCAAGCTGGCGCTGCAGCTCCAGGAGTTGCTCCCTGAAGAAGCGCAGCTGCGCCGCGTTCATGTACTCCGACTTCGGCATCTTGAGGACTTCCGCCTCGGTCAGGGGTTTCGTCTTGCTGGCCATTAATCCTCGCCTCGATAGCGCCTGGGGCAGCGGTCGCTGAGCCCCGTTGGAAAAGCGCGCTAGTTTAGCCGACGACAGGGGCTGGGGCAATTCCTTTCGGTCCCCTGACCCGACCCCGGGGACGGCCGCAAATGGCCTCGCCAACCTCTTGTTTCTTCACGTGTTTTTCAAGCCCTTCGGGGGGATGAGCAGGCTCGCGACGATGGCGGCGGCGAGAATCGCGCCCACGGTGCCCAGGGACCAGGCAACGGGCACCTTGAACAGGTCCACCGCCAGCATCTTCAGGCCCACGAAAACGAGGATGGCGCCCAGTCCGTAGACGAGCAGGTGGAAGCGCTCCGCGAGGTCCGCCAGGACGAAATAGAGCGCCCGCAGGCCCAGCACCGCGAAGATGTTGGAGGTCATCACGATGAACGGGTCGTCGGTGATCGCGAAGATCGCGGGGATCGAGTCCACGGCGAAGACGAGGTCGGTCACGCCGATGAGGACCAGCACGACGAAGAGCGGCGTGTACCAGCGCTTGCCGCCTTCGTCGACCCAGTAGCGGTCGCCGTGGAACTCGGTCCGTGATGGCGAGGTGCCCGCGCATCCAGCGCAGCACCGGGTTCGTCTCGAGGTCCGGCTTGTCGTCGGCGAAGACGATCATCTTCACGCCGGTGACCAGCAGGAACAGGCCGAAAAGGTAGAGGATCCAGTGGAAGCGCGAGATGAGCCAGGCGCCGATGAGGATCATCACCACGCGCAGCACGATGGCGCCGAGCACGCCCAGCACCAGGACCTTGCGCTGGCGCTCCGGCGGGATGGCGAAGTAGGTGAACAGCATCAGGAACACGAAGATGTTGTCCACCGACAGCGATCTTCTCGATGAGGTAGCCGGTGAGGTATTCGCCGGCCTTCTCGTTGGCCACCTCCCGGCCGGCGGCGCCGTCGAGGTAGAGCCAGAGCCCGGCGCCGAACGCGAGCGCGAGCGCGATCCAGACGACGGACCAGATCGCGGCCGCCTTCACGCCCACGGTCTGGGAGGCGCGGCGGTCCATGACCCAGAGGTCGATGGCGAGGGCGGCGACCACGAATGCCGCGAATGCGGCCCAGAGGCCGGGGGTGCCGATGGTGTCGAACACGAAGCTGTCTCCTGAAGGCTGCGGTTGAGCGGAAAACGCCCCCGGCTCGAGCGGACGCCACCGCGCGCGGACTCCAGGCCCCGAAACGAAAAAGACCTTTGCCGCAATGCGGTCAAAGGTCTCGCTCGCGACGCCTTCGTCGCTCCGGGGACCGGAGCCTCGCGGCCCGGATTGACGATCCCTCGGTTGCAGCTACTCCCCTTTGGAGGACAGCAGCCGCGCATTATAGGGAGGCTCGACGCGGCGTCAAGGGGGCTTCGGCGCTTGCTACACTTCGGCCATGCAAGCCCTCGACACGACGCGGGGCGCGCCCCGCGAATCGCGCGATGCCGCGCTTGCGCCCCTGGAACGCCGCCGCGATCGCGATCGCCGTCGTCCTGCTCGCCCCGATCGCCGTGGTGGGGGCCAACCTGTTCGTCCCCGGTGGCGAGGCGTGGGCGCACCTCGCCTCGACGGTGCTGCCGGACTACGCCCTGAATTCCCTCGCGCTGGTGGCGATGGTGGCCGCCGGGACGACCGTCGTGGGCGTCACCTGCGCGTGGCTCGTGGCGAGCTGCGAGTTCCCGGGCAGGCGCTCTCTCGAGTGGGCGCTGGCGCTCCCGCTCGCGATGCCCGCCTACGTGATCGCCTACGCGTACACCGACGCGCTGCAGTTCGCGGGCCCGGTGCAGTCGGCGCTGCGGGCCGCGTTCGGCTGGGGCGCCGGCGACTACTGGTTTCCCGAGATCCGCTCGCTGCCGGGCGCGGCCGTGATGTTCGTCGCGGTGCTCTATCCCTACGTGTACCTGCTCGCGCGCGTGGCCTTCCTCGAGCAGTCGCCCTCGCTCGCCGAGGCCGGACGCACGCTGGGGCTGCCCGCCTGGCGGGCCTTCCTGCGCGTGAACCTCCCCCTCGCCCGCCCCGCGATCGCCGCCGGCGCCGCGCTCGCCTGCATGGAGACGCTGGCCGATTTCGGCACGGTCAGCTACTTCGGCGTGCAGACGTTCACCACGGGCATCTTCCGCGCCTGGCTCTCGATGGGCGAGCCCGTGGCCGCGGCCAAGCTCTCGATGATGCTGCTCGGCTTCGTGGCGCTGCTGGTCGCCGTCGAGCGCCTCGCACGGCGGCGCGCGCGCTTCCACGAGACGCCCACGTCGCGCCGGCGCCTGCGCGTGCCCCTGCCCCGCGGCCCGGGGCTCGCGGCACTCGCGACCTGCCTCGCGCCCCTCGCGGTCGGCTTCGCGATCCCGGCCGCCATGCTGGCCCGGCTGGCGCTGCAAGGCGGCGACGAGCAGTTCGGCGCCCGCTTCGCCATGCTCGCCGCCAACAGCTTCTTCCTTTCCACCATCACCGCCGCGATCGCGGTGACGCTCGCCGTGGCGATGGCCTACGGCGCGCGCGTCTCGCGAAGCCGCGTGGCCGCGGCGGTGAACCGGCTCGCCGGGCTGGGCTACGCGGTGCCCGGCGCGGTGATCGCGATCGGCGTGCTGATTCCCGCGGCGAAGCTCGACAACTTCATCGCCGATGCGCTGGGCGCGCTCTTCGGCATCTCGGCGGGGCTCATCCTGACCGGCAGCGTCTTCGCGCTGGTCTACGCCTACCTCATCCGTTTCCTGGCGGTGGCGCTGCAGTCCGTGGAGGCGGGCCTCGCGAAGATCACGCCGGCCATGGAGGACGCGGCGCGCTCCCTGGGCCTCGCGCCCGCGCAGGCCCTGGCGAAGGTGCACGTGCCGATGATGCGCTCGAGCCTCGTGACGGCGGCGCTCCTCGTGTTCGTGGACGTGATGAAGGAGCTGCCGGCGACCTTCGTGATGCGGCCGTTCAACTTCGACACGCTCGCGGTGCAGGCCTACAACCTCGCGGCCGACGAGCGCCTGGCGGAGGCCTCGACCGCCTCGCTCGCCATCGTGGCCGTGGGCCTCGTGCCCCTCGTGTTCGCCGCCCGCCGGATGGTCAGGCCCGAGGAGCCGCGCGGCGCCTGAGGCCCCGCGCGGCGCCTTGCCGGGCTACTTCCAGCCCGCGCGGTCGTAGATCTGCTGCGCGGCCGCCTGGTTCTTGCCGAGCACCGTGACGTTGAGGCTGTCCTTGCGGAATTCGCCCAGGGAGGCGAGCTCGCGGTTGTCGTGCACCTTGCCGACGGCCGGGTACTCGTTGTTGCCGTTGGCGAAGTAGGCCTGGGCCTCGTCGCTCGCGAGGTACTCGAGGAACTTCACCGCCGAGTCGCGGTTCGGGCGCGTGCTTCATGACGCCGGCGCCGGAGACGTTCACGTGCGTGCCGCGCCCGGACTGGTTGGGGAAGATCACGCCGACCTTCTCGGCGACCGCGCGCTCGTCCGGCCTGCCCGACTTCATGAGGCGCACGTAGTAGTAGGTGTTGGCCACCGCGATCTGGCACTCGCCGGCGGCCACGGCCTTGAGCTGGTCGGTGTCGCCGCCCTTGGGGCTGCGCGCGAAGTTGGCCACGACGCCCCTGGCCCACTCCTCGGCCTTCACCGGCCCGATGCCCGCGATCATCGAGCTCATGAGCGAGAGGTTGTACATGTTGGAGCTCGAGCGGATGCAGATCTTGCCCTTCCACTTCGGGATCGGCGAGGTCCTCGTAGTCGCGGATCTGCTTCGGATCGACGGAGCCCTTGAGGTAGAAGACCGGGCGGGCGCGCACCGAGAAGGCGAACCAGAGGCCGTCCGGGTGGCGCAGCTCGCCGGGGATGCGCTCCTCGAGCACCGCGGACTTCACCGGCTGGAAGAGGCCCATCTGCTCGGCGCGCCACAGGCGGCCGGCGTCGACCGTCACGAGCACGTCGGCGGGGCTGCGCGCGCCCTCGTTCTTCAGGCGCTCGAGGAGCGCGTCCTCGTTGGCCTCGATGCGGTTCACCTTGATGCCGGTCTTCTTCGTGAAGTTGGCGTAGAGGGCCTCGTCCGTCTGGTAATGGCGCGAGGAATAGAGGTTCAGGACCTTCTCCTGGGCGAGGCCGGGCAGGGCGAGCGCGAGGGCCGCGACGAGCGTGATGAGGCGTTTCATGGAAGCTCCAGTGGGTTGTAGCCGCTATTATTACGAATGATTCGCATTTGTCAATAGCCGCCACCATATCCCAATCCAGCCGGGGGAGCCCTTGCGTCATATCAAACACTTACCAAAAGCCAAGCTATAATGATTCTCATGAACTACGCCCTCGACATCCGCGAAATGCGCTTTTCCTACCCGGGAATGCCCCCGGTGGTGGAAGGGTTCGACCTGCAGCTGGCCGAGGGCGAGATCGGCTGCCTCCTGGGCCCCAGCGGCTGCGGGAAGACCACGGCGCTTCGCTGCGTGGCCGGGCTGGAGCCCGTCCATGCGGGCGAGATCCGCCTGCGCGGCGAGGTGGTCAGCCGGCCCGGCCTCACCGTGCCGCCGGAGCAGCGCCGCGTCGGCGTCGTGTTCCAGGACTACGCCCTCTTCCCCCACCTGGACGTCCTCGACAACGTGGCCTTCGGGCTTCGCGACCTCCCGCGCGCCGGGCGCCGGCAGCGCGCGGCGGAGCTGCTGGCCACCGTCGGGCTGCCCGGGCCTGGGGGCCAAGTACCCGCACGAGCTCTCCGGCGGCCAGAAGCAGCGCGTGGCCCTCGCCCGCGCCATCGCGCCCCGGCCCCGGGTGCTGCTGCTGGACGAGCCGTTCTCCAACCTGGACAGCGACCTGCGCGAGCGCCTCTCGCTCGAGGTGCGCGGCATCCTCAAGGCCCAGGGAACGACGGCGCTCCTCGTGACCCACGACCAGAACGAGGCCTTCGCCATGGCCGACACCGTGGGCGTCATGCGCAAGGGGCGGATCGAGCAGTGGGACACGGCCTACAACCTCTACCACCGGCCCGCGTCCCGGTTCGTGGCGGACTTCGTCGGCGAGGGGGCCTTCATCGACGGGCTGGCGAGCGACGGCGACGGCATCGACACCGTGCTGGGCGAGCTCAAGCACTGCCCGGGATGCGAGCTGAAGCCCGGCATGCCGGTCGCCCTGCTCCTGCGCCCCGACGACATCCAGCACGACGACGACGCCGTGCTCAAGGCCGAGGTGGTGAAGAAGGCCTTCCGCGGCGCCGAGTTCCTCTACACGCTCAAGCTCGACGACGGCAAGCAGCTGCTGTCGCTCGTGCCTTCGCACCACAACCACGCCATCGGCGAGAAGATCGGGATCAAGCTCGACGTGGACCACGTCGTGGCGTTCCCGCGCGCCGAGGGCGCGGACGACTGAGGCCGTCCGGGCGCCTAGGCGTACTTGCGCGCGTCCTCGATGACCTTGCCGTCGTTCGGCAGGGAACCCGCCGCGACGAAGTGCACCTCGCCGCGCAGCTTGGTGACGTCGCGAAGCGTCGCCTCCACCGCCTGCATGAGCTCGAGGTCCGGCGGGCCGTCGCGCTCGACGCGCAGCAGGAGGGTGTCGTTGCCGCCGTCGTTGCCCACGACGAGGCGCGCCTTGCCCAGGCCATGGCGCCCGGCCACCTGCGCGACCTGCTCGGGATGCACGAAGAGGCCGCGGGCCTTGGTGGTCTGGTCCGCGCGCCCCATCCAGCCCTTGATGCGCGTGTTGGTGCGGCCGCAGGGACTGGGCCCCGGAAGCACCGCCGAGAGGTCGCCGGTGGCGAAGCGCACCAGCGGATAGTCGTCGTTGAAGGGGGTGACGACCACCTCGCCCACCTCGCCCGCGGCCACCGGGTCGCCGGTGCCGGGCCGGACGATCTCGAGGATCACCTCCTCGTCGACGACGAGCCCCTCGCGCGCCGGCGTCTCGTAGGCGATCACGCCCAGGTCCGCCGTGCCGTAGGCCTGGTAGGCGTCGATTCCGCGCGCGCGCACGAACTCGCGCACCGGCGGCAGGAACGCCTCTCCCGAGACGAGGGCCCTCTTGATCGAGGAGGCGTCCACGCCCAGCTCGTCGCACTTCTCGAGGATGAGCTTGAGGAACGACGGCGTGCCCACGTAGCCCACGGGCCGCAGGTCCGCGATGACGCGCGCCTGCATCTCGGTCTGCCCGACGCCGCCCGGGATCACCGCGCAGCCCACGCGGTGCAATCCGGTCTCGAACATGCTGCCGGCGGGCGTGAGGTGGTACGAGTAGCAGTTGAGGACGACGTCGCCCGGGCGGAAGCCCGCGGCGAAGAGGCCGCGCGCGGTGCGCCAGAAGTCGGGGCGGCGGCCTTCCGGGTCGTAGATCGGCCCGGGCGAGACGAAGATGCGCGCCAGGCCCGAGGCCGGGGTCGCGTTGAGGCCGCCGAAGGGCAGCTCCGCCCGCTGCAGATCCATGAGCGCGGACTTGCGCGTGACC
Organism: uncultured beta proteobacterium; assembly: GCA_963824135.1. Taxonomy (GTDB): domain Bacteria; phylum Pseudomonadota; class Gammaproteobacteria; order Burkholderiales; family Usitatibacteraceae; genus FEB-7. Next base: position 231,142 of record CAWGOH010000012.1, read on the forward strand.
GGGAGCCTCGCCAGGGCGGCGCGCGAGCCGACCGCCAGCGGGTCGACGTCCGCGAGGACCCTGGCGAAATGGGCGCTCGCCTTGCGCGCGAAGCCCACCTGCGCGGGCAGGCGCGCCATCAGCTCGCGCTCGCGGGCGGCCGCCTCGCGCGTCTCGAGCGCGTCGAAGTGCTCGCCCGTCACGACAGCCACCGCTTGCGGCGCCGGTAGTTCTTGGTGTCGCGGAAGCTCCTGCGCCCCGCGGTCGAGATGCCGAGGTAGAACTCCTTCACGTCCTCGTTCTCCGAGAGCGCGTGGGCGGTTCCCTCCATCACCACGCGGCCGTTCTCCAGGATGTAGCCGAAGTCCGCGAAGCGCAGCGCCACCATGGTGTTCTGCTCGGCGAGCAGGAAGCTCACCTTCTCCTTCGTGTTCAGGTTCTTCACGATCTCGAAGATCTCCTCGACGATCTGCGGGGCGAGCCCCATCGAGGGCTCGTCGAGCAGGATCATCGAGGGCTTCGCCATGAGCGCGCGCCCGATGGCGGTCATCTGCTGCTCGCCGCCGGAGGTGTAGCCCGCCTGCGAGGTGCGCCGCTGCTTCAGGCGCGGGAAGAACGCGTAGACGCGCTCGAGGTCGGCGCGGATCTCGGCGCGCGAGACGCCGCGCGTGTAGGCGCCCGTGAGCAGGTTCTCCTCCACGGTGAGGTGGGCGAAGCAGTGCCGGCCCTCCATCACCTGGATCACGCCCGCGCTTCACGAGGTCGGAGGGCGTCATGCGGTCGACGCGCTCGCCGCGGAACTCGATGAGCCCCTTGGTCACCTCGCCGCGCTCCGCCCGCAGCAGGTTGGAGATCGGCCTTGAGCGTGGTCGTCTTGCCCGCCCCGTTGGCGCCCGAGGAGCGCCACGATCCCGCCCTCGGGGACGTTGAGCGAGACCCCCTTCAGCACGAGGATCACGTGGTTGTAGATGACCTCGATGCCGTTGACCTCGAGGAGGGGCTTGGCCTCTTCGGCCCTGGGGATGGCGTTCATGGGGAAATGCGGGAGGGGCCGGGCCCCTCCCGCTCCTCCTTCTCGTCGCTACTTCTCCTTCGAGCAGTCGCGCGGCGTGATCTTCTTCTCCGCCGCGTACTTCTTGGCCTCGCCTCGATCAGCGGGCGCAGGAACTTGTAGTCCGCCTCGTACCAGTCGGACGTGTAGCTCCACTGCGTGCCGTCCCAGGTGTGGACGCGGCCGCGGTGCCACGCCGTCGTGGTCGCGGCAGGAGGTCTTGAGCGGCTGCACGATGCCCTCGAACCCGATGGCCTTGAGCTTGCCGGCGTCGAGGTTCAGGTTCTCCGCGCCCCAGCGCACCTCCTCGCCGGTCACGACGCGCTTGCCGTACTTGCCCTGCGCGCTCTTGATGGACTCGACGAGCAGCATCGCGGAGATCATGCCGCGGTTGTACATGACGCTGCCCGACCTCGCTCCTTCTTGGTCGCGGTGCCCTTGCCCTTGTCGTAGAGGAGCTTCATCGATGTCCTTGTGCACCGGGCGGTCCTTCTCGCTGGAGTGGCCCAGCGTGATGCCGTTGTAGCCCTTGGCCGCCTGCTCGGCCGGAAGCACGTCGGGCTCCGCGCCGAGGACCACCAGCACGCCGAACATCTGCAGGCGCGGGTAGGAAACCGCGATCGCCTCCTTGATCGAGGTGGAGTTCATGACGCCCCAGCCCCACAGGAAGACGTAGTCCGGACGCTGCTGGCGGACCTGCAGCCACGTGGCCTTCTGCTCCACGCCGGGGTGCGTGACCGGCAGCTTGATGAAGCTGGAAGCCGTGCTTCTTCGCGTGCTCCTCGAGGGCCGGGATCGGCTCCTTGCCGTAGGGCGAGTCGTGGTAGACCAGCGCGATCTTCTTGCCCTTGAGGCTGCCCTTCTTCGCCACGTGCTGCACCAGCATGTCGGCCGCGGACCAGTAGGTGCCCAGGAGCGGGAAGTTCCACGCGAAGACGCTGCCGTCGGCGGAGTCGGCGCGGCCGTAGCCCGTCGTCATCAGCCGATCTTGTCGGCGGCCACCTTCTCGGTGAGCGCGAAGGTGATGCCGGTGGACAGCGGGTTCACGCGCCACGGGCTTCTTGCTCTTCAGGCGCTCGTAGCACTCGACGCCGCGGTCGGTCGCGTAGCCGGTCTCGCACTCCTCGAAGGCGAGCTTGATGCCGTTCACGCCGCCGTCGCGCTCGTTCACGAGCTTGAGGTAGTCCACGAAGCCGTCGGCCCAGGGCACGCCGTTGGGCGCGTACGCGCCGGTGCGGTAGACCAGCACCGGGACGAAGATCTCGTTGGCCTGCGGCATCGCGTCCTGGGCCGGCGCCGAGCGCGCCCGCCACCGCGAGCGCCACCGCGGCGGCCTTCGCTCTTGAGCGTGCGTCTTCATCTCCATCCTCCTTTTTGTGGGTCTGCGGGGTTTGCGAGCGCCGTCGGTGCTCGCGTCAGTGCGGGAAGGGCCAGAGGCGCAGCTTCTCCTTGCCGACGGCCCACAGCCGCGCGAGCCCGTGCGGCTCGACGATCAGGAAGAAGATGATGAGCGCACCGAAGATCATGAACTCGATGTGCGAGATGAGCGCGGTCGACATCGTCGATGCCCAGCCAGCCCGGCAGCTGGTTGAGCATGAGCGGCAGGATGACGATGAAGGCCGCGCCGAGGAAGGAGCCCAGGATCGACGCCCAGGCCGCCGATGATGACCATGAAGAGGAGCTGGAACGAGCGGTTCACGTCGAAGGCGAGCGGCTCCCACGCGCCGAGGTAGACGAACGCCCACAGGGCGCCCGCGAGCCCCACGAAGAACGAGCTCACCGCGAAGGCGGTCACCTTGGCGTAGAGCGGCCGGATCCCGATCACCTCGGCGGCCACGTCCATGTCGCGCATGGCCATCCAGGAGCGGCCGATGGCCCCGCGCGTGAGGTTGCGCGCGACGAGGGTGAAGACGCAGACGATGGCGAGCACGAGGAGGTACTTCTGCACCGGCGACTCGAAGGTGTAGCCGAAGACGGTGATGCGCGGGGGCGGTGACCGAGCCCGAGGGCGCGTAGTTGGTGAACCAGCCGATGCGCGCGAACGCCCAGTCGAGGAAGAACTGCGCCGCGAGGGTCGCCACCGCGAGGTAGAAGCCCTTGATCCGCAGGCTGGGCAGGCCGAAGAGCACGCCCACCACGGTCGCGGCGAGCCCGGCCAGGAGGAACACCACGAGGAGGTTCAGGTCCGGCAGGCGGATGGCGAGGTTGTAGGCCGCGTAGGCGCCCACCGCCATGAACCCGCCGGTGCCCAGCGACACCTGGCCGCAGAAGCCCACGAGGATGTTCAGGCCGATCGCCGCGAGCGTGAGGATGAGGAACGGGATCAGGATCGCCCGGAACAGGTACTCGCTCGCGAGGAAGGGCACGGCGAAGAAGGCGAAGCGCGAGCAGCAGCAGGACGAAGATCTTGTCCTGGAGGATCGGGAAAGAGCTGCTGGTCCGACTCGTAGGTCGTCTTGTACTGGCCGGTTTCGCGGTAGATCACGATGGCCTCCCTCGTCTCGGGGAGAGGCCGGGGCGAGGGCCTCTAGACACGGTCGATGTGCCTTTCACCGAACAGTCCCTCGGGCCGGAAGAGTAGGAACACGAGCGCCAGCACGTAGGCGAACCAGTTCTCGATGCCCCCGCCCAGGTGCGGGCCGAGGTAGACCTCGGAGAGCTTCTCGCCCAGGCCGATGATGAGGCCGCCGACGATGGCGCCGGGCACGGAGGTGAAGCCGCCCAGGATGACCACCGGCAGGGCCTTCAGCGCGACGAGCTGCAGCGAGAACTGCACGCCCAGCTTCGAGCCCCAGATGATCCCCGCCACCAGCGCCACGATGCCGGAGACGCTCCACACGATGACCCAGATGCGGTTGAGCGGGATGCCGATCGACTGCGCGGCCTGGTGGTCGTCGGCCACGGCGCGAAGCGCCCGCCCCGTGGGCGTCTTCTGGAAGAAGAGCGCCAGCAGCGCCCACGAGCACCGCCGCGATCACCGCGGCGATGACGTCCTCCATGCCCACGAGGATCCCGCCCTCGAAGACGCTCTCCAGGAGGATCTTCGGCTCCTTGGGCATGCCGACGTCGAGCGTGTAGACGTCGCTGCCCCAGATCGTCTGCCCCAGGCCGTCTAGGAAGTAGGCGATGCCGAGGGTGGCCATGAAGAGCACGATGCCCTCCTGGTTCACGAGCGGGCGCAGCACGAGGCGCTCGATGAGCCAGGCCACCCCGATCATGATCACGACCGTGACCGCCAGCGCCACGGCGAAGGGCATCTTCTCCATGAGCCGCACGAGCGACAGCGCCGCGAAGAGCACCATGGCGCCCTGCGCGAAGTTGAAGACGCCGGAGGCCTTGAAGATGAGCACGAGCCCGAGCGCCACCAGGGAGTACAGCACGCCCGACATGAGCCCGCCCAGCACCACCTCGATCCACTGCGGCAGCCGCGTGTCCGCGGCGAAGAGCGGCGCCACCGCGCCCACCGCGAGGATCGCGAAGAGCGCGCCGGTCATCCATTTCTGCTGGAAGATGTTCATTGGCCGTGGGTCCGTCAGTGCTTCACGCCGAGGTAGGCGTCGATGACCGCCTGGTTGTTCCGGATCTCGTCGGGCGTGCCGTCGCCGATCATCTTGCCGTAGTCGAGGACCACGACGCGGTCGGAGAGGTCCATCACCACGCCCATGTCGTGCTCGATCAGCACGATGGTCGTGCCGAACTCGTCGTTCACGTCGAGGATGAAGCGGCACATGTCCTGCTTCTCCTCGACGTTCATGCCGGCCATGGGCTCGTCGAGGAGCAGCACCTTCGGCTCGGCGGCCAGCGCGCGCCCCAGGTCCACGCGCTTCTGCAGCCCGTACGGCAGGCGCCCCACCGGGGTCTTGCGCACGTGCTGGATCTCGAGGAAGTCGATGATCTCCTCGACGCGCTTGCGGTGCTCCACCTCCTCGCGCAGCGCCGGCCCGATGCGCAGGGCCTGCAGGAGGATGTTGGAGCGGATCATGAGGTTGCGGCCGGCCAGCAGGTTGTCCAGGACACTCATCCCCTTGAAGAGCGCGAGGCTCTGGAAGGTGCGGGCGATACCGTTACGCGCGGCGTAGTGCGGCTCCATCGCCGCGCGCGCCTCGCCGCGGTAGGTCACCGTCCCCTTCTGCGGGTGGTAGACGCCGTTGATGACGTTGAGCATCGAGCTCTTGCCCGCGCCGTTGGGGCCGATGATGGCGCGGATCTCGTGCTCGCGCACGTCGAAGCTGATGTCGGTGAGCGCCTTCACGCCGCCGAAGGCGAGGCGAGACGCCCTCGACCTTGAGGATCACGTCGCCGAACTGGCGGGCCGGGGCGGTCATGGCGCGATTCTCACGCGGCCTTCGCCGCCGGCTGCGGCGGGAAGGTCTTCGCCTCCTGCACCGCGAGCTGCGCGCGCACGGTGCCGGTGCGCCCGTCCTCGAAGCGCATCGCCGCCTCCACCCAGCAATGGTCGGCGCCCGTGTAGAGCGCGTGGATGACCGGCTCGTACTTCTCCGCGATGTAGCGCCGGCGCACCTTGCGCGTGCGCGTGAGCTCCCCGTCGTCGGCGTCGAGCTCCTTGTGCAGCACCACGAAGCGGTGGATCTGGCTGCCGCGCGAGCTTCGGGTCGGCGGCGAGGTCCGCGTTCACCTTCTCGACGCACTCGCGGACGAGCTCGTAGACCTGCGGCTTGGCCGCGAGGTCCTGGTAGCCCGAGTACGCGATGCCGCGCCGCTCCGCCCAGTCGCCCACGGCCTGCATGTCGATGTTGATCATGGCGGTCGCCTCGGGACGGCCGTCGCCGAAGGCGACCGCCTCCTTGATGGCGGTGAAGAACTTGAGCTTGTTCTCCAGGTACTTGGGCGCGAAGAGCGTGCCGTCCTGGAGCTTGCCGACGTCCTTGGCCCGGTCGATGATCTTCAGGTGCCCGTCGGCGTCGAAGTAGCCCGCGTCGCCCGTGTGGTACCAGCCCTCGGCGTCCTTGGCCTCGCGGGTCGCCTCCGGGTTCTGGTGATACTCGACGAAGAGGCCGGGGCTCTTCAGCACGATCTCGCCGTTGTCCTGCAGGCGGATCTCGACGCCCTTCATGGGCGGGCCGACGGTGTCGGGCTTCACCTGGCCGTTGGGCTGCACGCAGACCATCACGCAGGTCTCCGTCTGGCCGTAGATCTGCTTCAGGTTGATGCCGAGCGAGCGGTAGAAGACGAAGAGGTCGGGGCCGATGGCCTCGCCCGCGGTGTAGGCCACGCGGATGCGCGTCATCCCGAGCGTGTTGCGCAGCGGCCCGTAGATGAAGGTCTGCCCCAGCACGTAGAGCGTCCGGTCCAGGAAGGACACGGGCTTGCCGGTCCAGGAGGCGCCCGCCCACGTGCCGCGCCACGCCCATGAAGTACCGGTAGAGCCAGCGCTTGACGCTGCCGGCGTCCTCCATGCGGATGGTGACCTGGGTGAGGAGCGCCTCCAGCACCCGCGGCGGCGCGAAGTAGTAGGTGGGGCCGATCTCGCGCATGTCGGTGATGACCGTTTCCGCGGACTCCGGGCAGTTGATGCGAAAGCCCGTCACCAGCCACTGCGCGTAGGAGAAGAGGTTCTGGCCGATCCAGGCCATGGGCAGGTACGCGAGGACCTCCTCGTCGTCGCGCAGCCCCTCGAGCTCGGCGTAGGCGCGGCTCGTGAGGATGAGGTTGTCGTAGGAGAGCACCACGCCCTTGGGCATGCCCGTCGTGCCCGAGGTGTAGAGCATGATCGCGGTGTCCGATCCGCTTGCCCTGCGCGATCCGACTGCTCGACGAAGTCCGGGTGGTCCTTCGCCCACGCCTCGCCCTCGGCGCGCAGCGAATCGTACGAGGCGAGCTCGTCGCGCTTGTAGTGCCGGAAGCCCCGCGGGTCGTCGTAGAAGATGTGCCTGAGCTTCGGGCACTGCGGGAGGATCTCGAAGAGCTTGTCGGCCTGCTCCTGGTCCTCGACGATCGCGATCTCGATCTCGGCGTTCTGGAAGACGTAGGTCATCTCCGGCGCCGGGGCGTCCTGGTAGAACGGGACGGGGATGCCGCCGAGCGCCTGGGTGGCGAGCTGGGCGAAGTACAGCCGCGGCCGGTTGTCGCCGATCACGGCGACGTGCTTGCCGCGCGTGATGCCGCGGGCGGCGAGGCCGGCGGCGAGAAGGCGGACCTCCTCGGCGACCTCGCGCCATTTCCACGACTGCCAGATGCCCAGGTCCTTCTCGCGGATCGCAGGGCTCTCGCCCCGCTCGCGGGCATGGGCGGCGAGCAGCTTCGGGAACGTATCGGCAACCGCGACGGCGCTGGCCATCGGCAGGAACCTCCTCCTTCGGTGTTCGGTGGCGTTATTGTCGAGAGCCTCCCGCCCACCTCGGGGGCCCTCCTGCGCCGGCACGGCCCGTCAGGACGGACCGCCAGCGGGGAAAGTGTAGCGGGGGGGCCTCCCGGGCGGTTGTCTTTTCGTTGACAATCTCCCCTGCCGACCCCCGTGAATACCCTGACCGACCTCCTCGACGCCTCCCTCTGGGCGAAGTCCCTGTCCCCGGAGCAGCGCGCCCGCATCGATGCCGAGACCGCCCTGAAGGACGTCCCGGCCGGCGCCTATGTCTGCCGCAAGGGCGATCCGGTCGAGAACTGGATCGGCATCGTGAACGGGCTGGTGAAGATGACGAGCGTCTCGCCGGAGGGCAAGACGACCACGTTCCTGGGGGTCGCGGGCGGCGGCTGGTTCGGCGAGGGCTCGCTCCTGAAGGACCACACGCGCAAGTACGACATCGTGGCCCTGCGCGCCACCCGGCTCGCGCTCATGCCGAAGGCGACGTTCGACTGGCTGCTCGACACCGACATCGCCTTCAACCGCTTCCTGCTCATGCAGCTGAACGAGCGCCTGGCCCAGTTCATCGCCATGGTGGAGATCCAGCGGCTGCTCGAGCCCGACGCCCGCGTGGCCCGCTCCCTCGCCGCCCTCTTCAACCCGGTGCTCTATCCCGCCATGGGGCCCGACGTGCAGATCTCCCAGGAGGAGATCGGCTACCTCGCCGGCGTGTCGCGGCAGCGCGTGAACCAGGCCCTGCACGTCCTCGAATCGTCCGGGCTCCTCAAGGTCGAGTACGGCGGGATCCGCATCCTCGACCTCGAGGGCCTGCGCCATTTCGGCCCCTAGCGGGCCATCGTCGGCCGCGCGAATCCGTCCTCGACCCGCATCGCCCCCGCCCGCTCGAGGTCGGCGACGAGGCGAAGGCCCAGCCCCTCGATCCCCTCGCCCAGGAAGCGCTCGTCCAGGTCGCGGTAGCAGGGCACCCGGTCCACGTAGGCGTTGGCCTCGGCGGTCGCGATGCCGCCGCGGTGCAGCATCGAGAAGACGAACATCACCTTCATCATGTGGCGGGCGGTTCGCCGCGGGTCGACCGCAAAGGCGGCCAGGCGCGAGCGGGCCTTGGCGAGCGCCCCGGCCACGTCCGCGAAAGGCTCGCCATGCCCCGGAATCACCACCCGGGGGCGAAGGCGCTCGATGGTGGCGAGCGCCTCGAGGGCCGCCTCGACGAAGGGGTTGGGCGGGTCGTGGGCCCACACGAAGCCCAGCCCGTCCGCCCACAGCGCGTCGCCGGAGATGAGGATTTCCCCGTCGGGCGCGAAGAACATCAGCCCCTCCATGTCGTGCCCCGGCGCGGCGTGCGCCTGCCACTCCCGGTCCGCGGCGCGGAAGTACTCGCCCGCCGCGATCGTGTCCTGGTAGGCGAAGGGCTCGGCGTACTGGTCGACGTAGGCGTTCCAGCGTTCCTGGATGCTCCAGTCGTCGATGGTGGGGACCTCGTCGCGGGGGATCGTGATCGGGCAGCCGTAGGCGCGGGCCACGGCGGCGTTGCCGCCGATGTGGTCGGAATGGCAATGGGTGTTGACCAACCGCGCCAGGGGCTCGGCGCCCAGCAGGCCCGGCTCGCGAAGGCGCGCGAGGGTCTCCTGCGCGCAGGACTGGTAGCCGGAATCGACCAGGACGTGTCCCGTCGCCGAGCGCAGGACGACCTGGTTGCAGTTGAGCCAGCCGCGGACGGCGACGCGAACGTTGTCGGGGAGCAGGGGCAAGGCGATGGGCGGCAGTCGGTGGGACGGCCATCTTACCCGCGCCGGGCCGCCCGGCCGCGCGGACTATAATTCGGCCTCACCCTTCGAACGGCGCACCAGCATGCAGATCGAAAAGCACGACTTTCTCGTCGCCGGCGGCGGCTCCGGGCTCGGCGCGGCGACGGCCCAGCGGATCGTCTCCGAAGGCGGCAACGTGGTCATCGCGGACCTGAACGACGCCGGCGGCTGGGTGGCGCGGCAGTTCGGCGACCAGGGCCGTTTCATCCATTGCGACGTCACCGACGAGGCCCAGGTCCAGGCGGCCGTGGACCTGTGCGCATCGGCCTTCGGCGCGATCCACGGCGTCGTCAACTGCGCCGGCGTGGCGCCGGGCGAGCGGGTGGTGGGCAAGACCGGCCCGCACTCCCTGGCCAGCTTCGAGCGCACCGTGAGGATCAACCTCGTGGGCACCTTCAACGTGATCCGCCTCGCCGCCGCGAAGATGAGCGCGCAGCCCGCCATGGCCTCCGGAGAGCGCGGCGTCATCGTGAACACCTCGTCCGTCGCTTCCTTCGAAGGGCAGATCGGCCAGGCGGCCTACGCCGCGTCCAAGGCGGGCGTGAACGGGATGACGCTGCCCATCGCCCGGGAGCTCGCCCGCTTCGGCATCCGGGTGGTCACCATCGCCCCCGGCATCTTCGATACGCCCATGCTCCAGGGGATGAGCGAGGAAATCCGCGCCTCCCTGGGCGCGCAGGTCCCCTTCCCGCCCCGCCTGGGCCGCCCGGACGAGTACGCCGCCCTCGCCATGCACATCATCGAGAACGAGGTCCTGAACGGCGAGGTGATCCGCCTGGACGGCGCGATCCGCATGGGCGCCAAGTAGCCCGCCGGGGCCCGGGGCTGAAGCACCCCCCTCCGGCATGCGATAATTACGGTCTCGGCCGCCCTCGCTGGCGGCCCCCCGCCCCGCCCCGGGGCGCATAACGAAACGGAGACGATTTGCCGTTCGACCTGGATCTCCCGGAGGAGCTCGACCAGCTCCGCGCCAGCACCCGGCGCCTGTGCGATGCCGAGCTCGCGCCGCGCGCGGCCGACATAGACCGGGCGAACGAGTTCCCGGCCGACATGTGGGCAAAGCTGGGCGGGCTGGGCCTGCTGGGCATGACCGTGCCCGAGGAGTACGGCGGCACGGGCCTGGGCTACCTCGCGCACGTCGTGGCCATGGAGGAGATCTCCCGGGCATCGGCCTCGGTGGGCCTTTCCTACGGCGCGCACTCGAACCTGTGCGTGAACAACCTCTACCTGAACGGTTCCGAGGCGCAGCGCCGCAAGTACCTTCCGAAGCTCTGCTCGGGCGAGTTCGTCGGGGCGCTGGCGATGAGCGAGCCCGGCGCCGGCTCCGACGTCGTGGGCTCCATGGCCTGCCGCGCCGAGAAGAAGGGCGATCGCTGGGTCGCGAGCGGCTCCAAGATGTGGATCACCAACGGCCCCGACGCCGACGTCCTCATCGTCTACATGCGCACCGCGCCGAAGGACCAGGGCTCCAGGGCGATGACCGCCTTCCTGGTCGAGAAGGGCATGAAGGGCTTCTCGACCGCGCAGAAGCTCGACAAGCTGGGCATGCGCGGCTCCAACACCTGCGAGCTCGTGTTCGCCGACTGCGAGATCCCGGAGGAGAACGTCCTCGGGGAGGTGAACGGCGGCTCGCGCGTGCTGATGAAGGGCCTGGACACCGAGCGCTGCGTGCTCTCGGGCGGGCCCATCGGCATCATGCAGGCGGCCCTCGACCTCGTCGTCCCCTACGTCCACGACCGCAAGCAGTTCGGCCAGCCCATCGGCACCTTCGAGCTCATGCAGGGCAAGCTCGCCGACATGTACACGAAGCTGCAGGCTTCCCGGGCCTACGCCTACCGCGTGGCCGGGTCCCTCGACGCCGGCCGCGGCCGCGCCGCCCGCAAGGACGCGGCGGCATGCCTGCTCTTTTCCTCCGAGAACGCGGTGCAGGTGGCGCTGGAAGCCATCCAGGCGCTCGGCGGCAACGGCTACATCAACGACTTCCCCGCCGGGCGGCTGCTTCGCGACGCGAAGCTCTACGACATCGGCGCGGGCACCAACGAGATCCGCAGGATGCTCATCGGGCGCGAGCTGTTCGAGGAAAGCGCCTGACGGGCTTCACTCCACGCATACACGCATACCAAGGAGAAGAACGATGGCTGCACGCGAAGTGGTGGTGGTGTCCGGCGCCCGCACGGCGATCGGCGACTATGGCTCCGCCCTGAAGGACGTCCCGGCGACGCAGCTGGGCACGATCGCGATCCGCGAGGCGGTTGCGCGCGCGAAGATCGACCCGGCCACCGTCGGGCACGTGGTGCTCGGCAGCGTCGTGCACGGCGAGGCCCGCGACATGTACATCTCGCGCGTGGCGGCCGTGGACGCCGGCATCCCCGTGGGCACGCCCTGCCTCACCGTGAACCGCCTGTGCGGCTCGGGACTGCAGGCCATCGTCTCGGCCTCGCAGCACATCCTGCTGGGCGACGTCGACGTGGCCATCGGCGCCGGCGCCGAGAGCATGAGCCGCGCCGCCTACTTCCTGCCGACCGCGCGCTGGGGACAGCGCATGGGCGACGGCCAGATCATCGACGCGATGGTGGGCGCGCTGACCGACCCGTTCGGCACGGGCCACATGGGGATCACCGCCGAGAACCTCGCCGCCAAGCACGGCTTCACGCGCGAGGAGCAGGACGCCTTCTCGCTGGAATCGCACCGCCGCGCGGCCGCGGCCATCGCGGCCGGCCACTTCAAGAGCCAGGTCGTCACGGTGGAGCTGAAGAGCAAGAAGGGCCCCGTGATGTTCGACACCGACGAGCACGTGCGCAAGGACGCCAAGCCCGAGGACTTCGCCAAGCTCCGGCCCGCCTTCAAGAAGGACGGCACGGTGACCGCGGGCAACGCCTCCGGCATCAACGACGCGGGCGCCGCCGTGGTCCTCATGGAAGCCGGCGCCGCGGCCAGGGCCGGCGTGAAGCCCCTGGGGCGCCTGGTGGCCTACGCGCACGCGGGCGTCGAGCCGCACATCATGGGCGAGGGCCCGATCCCCGCCGTGCAGAAGGTCTTCCAGAAGGCCGGCCTCAAGCCCGCCGACATGGACGTGATCGAGTCCAACGAGGCCTTCGCCGTGCAGGCCATGACGGTGACCAAGGCAGCTGGGCCTGGACCCGGCCAAGGTGAACCCGAACGGCGGCGCCGTCGCCCTGGGCCACCCGATCGGCGCCACGGGGGCGATCCTCACCGTGAAGTGCCTCTACGAACTGCAGCGCACCGGCGGCAGGTACGGCCTGGTGACCATGTGCATCGGCGGCGGCCAGGGCATCGCCGCCATCTTCGAGCGTTTGTAGCCCGCAGCACCCGCGTTACCCGCCACAAGGACTGATCAAAGAGGAAGGAAGCGAGCATGTCGGAAACCATCGTCATCGTCGGCGCCAAGCGCACCCCCATCGGCGCCATGCAGGGCAAGTTCAACTCCGTCACCGCCTCCCAGCTCGGCGCCGCGGCCATCAAGGCCGCGCTCGAGCAGGCAGGAGTCGGCCCCAAGGAGGTCGACGACCTCATCATGGGATGCGTCCTTCCCGCCGGCCAGGGCCAGGCGCCCGCCCGCCAGGCGGCGCTCGGCGCGGGCCTCGACAAGTCCACGCCGTGCACCACGATCAACAAGATGTGCGGCTCGGCCATGAAGGCGGCGATGATGGCCGTCGACGAGATCCTCGCGGGCGACGCCACCATCGTCGTCGCCGGCGGCATGGAGTCGATGACCAACGCCCCGCACCTGCTCCCCAAGGCGCGCGCCGGCTACCGCTACGGCCACCAGAAGGTGCTCGACCACATGGCCTTCGACGGGCTGGAGAACGCCTACGACGGCAAGCCCATGGGCAACTTCGCCGACAAGACGGCCGAGAAGTACGGCTTCACGCGCGAGCAGATGGACGCGTTCGCGAAGGAATCGACGGCGCGCGCGGTGAACGCGAGCAAGTCCGGCCTCTTCGTCGACGAGATCGCGCCCGTCACCGTCGCCGGCCGCAAGGGCGACGAGGTGGTGAAGGACGACGAGACGCCCTTCACCGTGAACGTGGAGAAGATCCCGACGCTGCGCCCGGCCTTCAACAAGGACGGGCTCGGTGACGGCCGCCACTTCCTCCTCCATCTCCGACGGCGCCGCGGCGCTCGTCATGATGACGGAGGCGGAGGCGAAGAAGCGCGGCGCGAAGCCCCTGGCGAGGATGGTCGCGCAGGCTTCCAACGCGCACGAGCCGGAGTGGTTCACCACCGCGCCCGTGGGCGCGATCCAGAAGGTGCTCGCCAAGGCCGGCTGGAAGGCGGGCGACGTCGACCTGTACGAGGTGAACGAGGCCTTCGCCGTGGTCACCATGGCCGCGATGAAGGACATCGGCATCCCGCACGACAAGGTGAACGTGAACGGCGGCGCGGTCGCCATGGGCCACCCGATCGGCGCCACGGGCGCGCGCATCATCACCACCCTCATCTACGCGCTGAAGAAACGCGGGCTGAAGAAGGGCGTGGCCGCCCTTTGCATCGGCGGCGGCGAAGCCACCGCGGTCGCACTGGAGGTCCTGTGAATTCCACCACCATCGACATCACCCCCATCGAGAAGACGCCCGGCATCGGGCCCAACCTCGCCTCGGACCTGCAGGCGCGTCGGCATCGACTCCCTCGAGGCCCTCACGCGCGTGGGTTTCTGGGACGCGTGGCAGCAGCTGCGCCGCGCCAATCCCGAGCGCGACTGCCTGCCGTCCTGCCTCGCGCTGGCCGGCGCCATCGCCGGCGTGCGCTGGAACCACCTGCCGCCCAAGGTCCGCGCCGACATCCGCAACCGCGTGAAGGCCGCGCGCACGTGATGGCGCGTGCCGTCCTGGGCGCCCTCGCCCTCGCCGCCCTCGCCTCGGCGGGGTGCGGCAGGAAGGAGGAGCCGAAGGTGGACGCCGCGACCGAGCGGCGGGAGGCCACCGAGCGCGCGAAGGAAGGCGCCTTCGGCACGCAGGTGAAGGCGCTGGAACAGGCCAAGGGGCTGGAAGCCGACCTCAACAAGAAGGCGCAGGAGTCCGTCGACAAGGCCGAGCAGGGAGCGAAGTGAGCCTCGCCCCATGCTGACGAGAGCCCGAGACGATTTCCTGACCGACGAGCAGCGCATGATCCGCGACACGGCGCGCGATTTCGCGCGCGCCGAGCTCGCGCCCCATGCCGGAGCCTGGGAGGACCAGGGCTGGATCCCCGACGAGGTCGTCGCGAAGATGGGCGAGCTCGGGCTCCTGGGCATGACGGTCCCGCCCGAGTGGGGCGGCACGGGCGCCGACTACGTGTCGTACGTCCTGGCGGTCGAGGAAGTCGCCGCCGGATGCGCCGCCACCGCCACGCTGATGAGCGTGCAGAACGGCCTGGGCTGCGGCCTGGTCCAGGCCTGGGGAAGCGACGCCCAGAAGAAGGCGTGGCTCCCGGATCTCGCGGGCGGCCGCGCCATCGTCTGCTTCTGCCTCACCGAGCCGCAGGCCGGGAGCGAGGCCAACAACCTCAGGACCCGCGCCACCGAAGCGGACGGCGGCTGGGTGCTCGAGGGCACCAAGCAGTTCATCTCGAACGCCAGGCGCGCGAAGCTCGCCGTCGTCTTCGCCGTGACCGACCCGGCCGCGGGCAAGAAGGGGCTCTCGGCCTTCCTCGTGCCGACCGCCACGCCGGGCTTCGAGGTGCAGAAGCCGGAGAAGAAGCTGGGGCTCAAGGCGCTGGACACCTGCCCCATCGTGCTCTCGGATTGCCGCGTGCCGGGCGAGGCCCTCCTGGGACCGCGCGGCAAGGGACTCGCCATCGCGCTCTCCAACCTCGAGGGCGGCCGCATCGGCATCGCGGCGCAGGCCGTGGGCATCGCCCGCGCGGCGCTCGAGGCGGCGGTGGCCTACGCCAAGGAGCGCACGCAGTTCGGCAAGAAGATCGCCGAGCACCAGTCGATCGCCAACATGCTGGCCGACATGCACACGCGCCTCGAACGCCGCGCGCCTGCTGGTGCTGCACGCGGCGCGGCTGCGCGCCGCCGGCGTGCCGTGCCTGTCGGAAGCCTCGCAGGCGAAGCTCTTCGCCTCCGAGGCGGCCGAGTGGGTCTGCTCGAAGGCGATCCAGGTGCACGGCGGCTACGGCTACGTGAAGGACTACGCGGTCGAGCGCCACTACCGCGACGCGCGCGTGACCCAGATCTACGAAGGCACGAGCGAGATCCAGCGCATGCTCATCGCGCGCACGCTCCCTGACGCCGAGTAAGACCCGCCATGCCGCAGCTGAAGACCCGACTCGACACCGGCTCGCGCCGCCTTCAAGGCCAACCGCGACCACCATGCCGCGCTCGCCGCGGACCTGCGCGAGAAGGTGGCGCCGCGTGGCCGTCGGCGGCGGCCCCGAAGCGCAGAAGAAGCACGTGGCCCGCGGCAAGCTCCTGCCGCGCGAGCGCGTGCGGGCGCTGCTCGACCCCGGCGCGCCCTTCCTCGAGCTCTCGCAGCTCGCGGCCTTCGGCCTGTACGGCGACGACGCGCCGTCGGCCGGCATCATCACCGGCATCGGGCGCGTCGAGGGGCGCGAGGTGGTGATCGTGGCCAACGACGCCACGGTGAAGGGCGGCACCTACTACCCGCTCACCGTGAAGAAGCACCTGCGCGCGCAGGAGATCGCCGCGCAGAACCGCCTGCCCTGCATCTACCTCGTGGACTCCGGCGGCGCGTTCCTTCCCCTGCAGGACGAGGTCTTCCCCGACAAGGAGCACTTCGGCCGGATCTTCTACAACCAGGCCAACCTGTCCGCCGCCGGGATCCCGCAGGTGGCCGTGGTGATGGGCTCGTGCACGGCGGGCGGCGCCTACGTCCCCGCGATGTGCGACGAGTCGATCATCGTGAAGAACCAGGGGACGATCTTCCTCGGCGGCCCTCCCCTCGTGAAGGCGGCGACCGGCGAGGTGGTGAGCGCCGAGGACCTGGGCGGCGGCGACGTGCATTCGCGCACCTCGGGCGTCACGGACCACCTGGCCGACGACGACCGCCACGCGCTCGCGATCGCCCGCGAGATCATCCGCCACTGCGAAGGCGCGGGCAGCCCCCGCCCCCGGGCGGCCTGCGCGCCCTTCGCCGAGCCCCTCTACCCGGCCGAGGAGCTCTACGGCATCGTGCCCACGGACACGCGCCAGCCCTTCGACGTGCGCGAGATCATCATGCGCATCGTGGACGGCTCCGACTTCCACGAGTTCAAGGCCCTCTACGGCACCACGCTCGTCACCGGGTTCGCGCACCTGCACGGCATGCCCGTGGGGATCCTCGCGAACAACGGCATCCTCTTCTCCGAATCCGCCCTCAAGGGCGCGCACTTCATCGAGCTGTGCGCGCAGCGCGGCATCCCGCTCCTGTTCCTGCAGAACATCACCGGCTTCATGGTGGGCCGCAAGTACGAGAACCAGGGCATCGCCCGGGACGGCGCCAAGATGGTCACGGCCGTCTCCTGCGCCAGGGTGCCCAAGCTCACGCTGATCCTCGGGGGATCCTTCGGCGCCGGCAACTACGGCATGTGCGGGCGCGCCTTCAACCCGCGCTTCCTGTGGAGCTGGCCCAACGCCCGCATCTCCGTGATGGGCGGCGAGCAGGCGGCGAGCGTGCTCGCCACCGTGAAGCGCGACGGGATCGAGGCCAAGGGCGGCACAGTGGTCGCCGGAAGAGGAAGAGGCGTTCAAGGCGCCCATCCGCGACCAGTACGAACTCCAGGGCCACCCCTATTACGCCAGCGCCCGCCTGTGGGACGACGGCGTCATCGACCCCGTCGACACGCGCCGCGTCCTTGCGCTGGGATTGGCGGCCGCATTGAACGCCCCCATCGAGGACACGCGCTTCGGCGTTTTCCGCATGTAAGTCCGCGAAGCCCCATGACCACCGCACATCGCCATCGAACGCCAGGGCCCCATCGGCCTCGTCACCCTCAACCGCCCCGATCGCCACAACGCCTTCGACGACGCCCTCATCACCGAGCTCACCGAGGCGCTTCGCTCCATGGAGGCCGAGGACGGCATCCGCTGCGTCGTGCTCTCGAGCGTCGGGCAAGTCCTTCTGCGCCGGCGCGGACCTCAACTGGATGCGCCGCGTGGCCGGCGCCTCGCAGGAGGAGAACAAGCGCGACGCCATGGCGCTCGCCGCCCTCATGCGCACGCTCGCGGAGCTGCGCAAGCCCACCATCGCGCGCGTGCAGGGGCCGGCCTACGGCGGCGGCGTGGGACTCATCGCCTGCTGCGACGTGGCGGTGGCCACCGTTGGCGCCACGTTCGCGCTGACGGAAGCCAGGCTGGGGCTCATCCCCGCCGTCATCTCCCCCTACGTGGTGGCGGCGATCGGCGCCAAGGCCGCGCGGCGCTATTTCCTCACCGCCGAGACGATCGAGGCCGCGGACGCCTGGCGCCTGGGCCTGCTGCACGAGCTCGCGCAGGACGAGGCGGACCTGGACGAGAAGGTGGGGCAGGTCGTGGACGCCTTCCTCGCCTGCGGCCCCGTGGCCCAGGCCGAATGCAAGGCGCTCATCCGCGCCGTGGCGGGCCGCCCGGTGACGAGCGAGCTCATCCAGGACACGGCCGAGCGCATCGCGAAGGTGCGCTCTTCGCCGGAGGGGATGGAGGGCGTGTCGGCGTTCCTCGAGAAGCGGCGGGCCTCGTTCCTGCCGCCGGAGCCCGAGCCGGAGCCGGATGCGCCGGAAATGCCGGTCGGCGGAGCCTGACCGCCCCGCCCTACAGGTGGGTGAAGAACGCGGGTGCGCTCTGCCACCTGTCGTTCAGGCCGTCGACGTAGGTGATGGGGACCTTCGAGAGCTCCTCGTCGGTGACGCCCTCGAGGCACGTCACGTTCACCCCGTACATCTTGCCGATCGGCGTCTCGTTCCCGACGCCGAAGGCCCGCACGCCGCAGTGCCTGCAGAAGTAGTGGTGGTTCTTCCGGGTGTTGAAGACGTATTTCGTCAGCTCGCCCTCCCCCGAGAGCAGGCGGAAGTTCTCGGGCTTCGCGATGGCCGGCCAGAAGCGGGTTCTCCTGCAGATGGAGCAGTTGCACCGGTAGGTGGGCTGGGCCAGGTCGAGATCCGCCTCGAACTTCACCGCGCCGCAATGGCAGCTGCCACGATAGGTCTTGAGCATTCAGAGCTCCCGCGAGTAGACGATGAATCCATGGTGCTGCGCCACCTTGTCGTACAGGGCCCGACCGGCTGCGTTGGTGGCCTGCGTCTGCCAGTAGATGCGGCCGCTGCCTGCCTCCCGCGCAGCTTCGCAGGCGGCGTGAATCAACATCCGCCCGATGCCGAGGCCGCGCACGGACGGTTCCGTGAACAGGTCCTGCAGGTAGCAGACGTCGGCGAGCCGCGTCGTGCTTGGGTGGAACAGGTAGTGGGCCAGCCCCACCAGCCGCCCGCGCGTCTTCCGCGACGAGCGCATGGATCGGCTCGCCGCTCCTGGCGAAGCGCTCCCATGTCGAGCGCGTGATGTCCTCGGGCAATGCCGTGGCGCCCGCGCGGCCGTAGAAGGCGTTGTAGCCGTCCCAGAGCGCCCGCCACTGCGCGTAGTCGGCCTGGCGAACGGGCCGGACCGAAAAGCGCCCGGAAGCCATATCGTCAGCGAGCGGCACGCGACGGCGAGGTCCGCACGCTCACGCCTCGACAGGAGTGCACAGCTCGATGAGGGTGCCGTCGGGCGCGCGGACGTATGACACTTCCTGGCCCCACGGCTTCTTCTTCGGCGGCGCGAGCTCGCGCGCGCCGGCCCGCAGGGCGCCCGCGTGGGCCGCGGGAACGTCGGCCGTGACGAGGGCGACTTCCATGCCCAGGGGCCGGGCCGACTCGCTCGCCTTGACATGGCCGCCCTCGAAGTTCATCGCACCCAGCTCGTGCGCCGCGAAGGCAAGGGTGGTCGGGCCCGTGTCCAGTTCGCCGTAGGTTCCGGACTCGTGCAGGAACCTCGTCGCCAGTCCGAAGGCCTTGCCGAAGAAGGCGAGGGACGCCGCCACGTCCGGCACGTAGACGATCGTGTAGCCGAGTTTCATCCGAGGTTCCTCCGCTGGATCCGTTTTGGGGCGCTTCCTACTTCGTGAACCTGACCGCCTTGCCCTTCGCGTCCATGTAGCCCCACGTGGTCAGGCCGACCCCCGACGAATAGACGATGTTGATCACCGCGTCGGCCCCCAGGAGCCTCGCTTTCCCGACCAGGGCCTCGTTCGCCTGCTCCTTCGTGGGATCCGCGTGGAAGGCCGTCAGCTTCTTGACCGACACCTCGACCGGGCCGATCTCGGTGTACTTGCGACCGGGCAGGCTCCCCTCCGAAAGCAGGACCTGGGCCGCCGGCGATGCCGCGGCCGGAGGCGCGGGCCTTTCCTCGATGTTCGACTCCACCCGATACGAAGCGCAGCCGGCCGAAGTGGCGAGCGCAGCGGCCAGCAAGACGTGGGTGATGCGGTTCTTGTTCGTCATTTTTCCTCCCGGATGGATGCTTGCGATCACATGAATGCACTATCTACACCATTGCAAAGGCTTTGCGCCACTCGCGCCATGCATCCATCCGCGAGCCGGCCCGGCGATTCACGGTTCATCCCCGACCATCCACGGGACCGCTGCCCTGGCCTGCGCCAGCGCATCCACTTCGGTCGCGAAGACCTGGCGCGAGTGACGGTGAAGGGGAAACCACCCCTTCAGGTCCTCGGCATCCCTCCGGTACTCCTCGAACCCGAATGTGCCGTCGTCGCGCCGGAAGACGTCGACGCAATGGTTGCCTTCCGCATTGGTGAATGATGCGACAACGGTCTTGTCCGCAGGACTCATTGTCCCTGTCTGGCTATCGTCAAATCGCTGCGGGCCGGGACTAGCCGCCCGGCTTCGCCGGCCGCCAGTACACGTCGTCCCTGCCGCCCGCGCGGTTGAGGACGCGCGTCAGGACGAAGAGCAGGTCCGAGAGCCGGTTCACGTAGCGGCGGGAGTCGTCCCCCGTCTTCTCGTGCTTGCCCAGCGCCACGAGCGTGCGCTCCACCCGCCGGCAGACGGCGCGGGCGAAGTGCGCATCGGCCGCGACCGGCGTCCCGCCCGGCAGGATGAACTCCTTGAGCGGCGGCAGGTTCTCGTTGAACCCGTCGAGCTCGCTTTCCAGGCGCGCCACGTGCTCCTCCTTGATGCGCACCTGCCCCGGGAGCGAGAGCTCCGCCCCCACCTCGAAGAGATCGTGCTGCACGCGCTCCAGGCACTGGCGCACCGCGTGCGGGACTTCGGCCGCGAGGACGCGGCCCAGGGTGCAGTTGAGCTCGTCCACCGCGCCGAGCGCCTCGATCCGCAGGTCGCTCTTGGACACGCGCGAGCCGTCGCCCAGCCCCGTGGTGCCGTCGTCGCCCGTCTTCGTGTAGATCCTCGTGAGTCGGTGTCCCATGGTCTTCCTCAGGTGGCTGCCTGCGCGAGGCAGGCAGGGCACAGGCAGGTCGCGCCGGCTCGCGGGGCGCGACGGGCGGGTAGCGCGTGCACCAGCATGCGCCCTCCGGCCCGTTGGCGCCGCAGCCGAACGGCGATGCCGCATCGCGAGCACGCTTCGCGTCTCGAGGCTCGCTTCCACGCCCGCGAGCAGGCGATGCCGCTCCGGAAGCATCGCGATCACCATGGCGCGCGCCGCGTCGCTGAAGCCGCCCCAGCGCCGCGATCTCGTCGCTCGTGCGCAGGCAGCCCAGGCAGTACCTGCCCGGAGGGATCGAGCGTGCACACCTTCATGCACGGCGAGGCGATCGGCGCGGCCTCGCTCATGCCGCCACCTCGCGCGGCGGTGCCCGCGCGCGCAGCCCAGCGGGCGATGATGGCGTGCAGCGCGTCCAGCCCGTCGGTGAGCGCCGCCGGGCCCGGCTGCAGGATGAGGGGCGACTTCACCTCGTGCAGCTCGCCGTCGCGGACCGCGGGGATGGCGCTCCACCCTGCCCGCGCGGCCACCTTCTCCGGGCGGAACTTCTTGCCGCACCACGAGCCGACGATGATGTCGGGCGCGCGGCGCACCACTTCCGACGGGTCGGCCAGGATCCGGTCGCGCCCCATCGCGCAGGCGGCCGCGCTCCGGGAAGATGTCCTGCCCGCCCGCGATCCCGATCAGTTCGCTCACCCAGCCGATGGCGCTGATGCAGGGGTCGTCCCACTCCTCGAAATAGACCTTCGGGTGCCGCGGGAGCGCCTTGCCCAGGGCCCGCACCGGCGGCCACGCGCGCCTCCAGCAGGTCCGCGTACTCCTCGGCCTTCGCGCCCGCCCCCACCATCGCGCCCAGCCGCCGCACGTAGGAGACGATCCCGTCGACCGACCGGTGGTTCGCGATCCACACCTCGATGCCGCGCTTCACCAGGGCCTGCGCGATGTCGGCCTGGATGTCGGAGAAGCCCACGACGAGGTCCGGCGCGAGGCGCGTGATCTCGTCCACCTTGGCGCTGGTGAAGGCCGAGACCTTGGGCTTCTCCTTGCGCGCCCGCGCCGGCCGCACCGTGAAGCCGGAGATGCCCACGATGCGCGCCTCCTCGCCGAGCGCGTACAGGACCTCGGTGGGCTCCTCGGTGAGGCAGACGATTCGGCTCGGGTACATGCGCCGCGCGATCAGCGGTTCACGTCGACGACCGTGCGCCCGCGCACCTTGCCCTCGAGCAGGGACGGGCAGAAGGCGATGACCTCGGAGAGCCCGATCTCGCCCGTCATGGCCTCGAGCTTGCCCGCATCCACGTGCCGCGCGATGAGCGCCCAGGCCTCGCGGCGCTCCTCGTTCGGGTTCTGGATGCTGTTGATGCCGTAGAGCGTCACGCCGCGCAGGATGAAGGGCATCACCGTCGCGGGGAAGTCGAAGCCCTGCGCCAGCCCGCACGCGGCGACCGCGCCGTACAAGCGCGTCTGCGCGCAGGCGTTGACGAGCGTGTGGCTGCCCACGGTGTCCACCACGCCGGCCCAGCGTTCGATCTGCAGCGGCTTGCCCGGCGCGGAAAGCTCGGCCCGGTCGATGATGCGCGCCGCGCCCAGGCCCTTGAGGTAGCCCTCCTCCGCCGGCCGCCCCGTCGAGGCCACGACCTTGTAGCCCATGCCGGCGAGGATCGCGACGGCGATGGAGCCCACGCCACCGGCCGCGCCCGTGACCAGCACCTCGCCGTCGCCGGGCTTCAGGCCATGCTTCGCGAGCGCGCGCACGCACAGCGCCGCCGTGAAGCCGGCCGTGCCCACGGCCATCGCCTGGCGCGTGGTGAAGGGCGGCAGCACTTCGCAGCAGCCACTTCGACTCCAGCCGCGCCTTCTGCGAAAGGCCGCCCCAGTGCGATCTCGCCCAGCCCCCAGCCGGTGACCACCACGCGGTCGCCCGGCTTCCAGTCGGGGCTGCGGCTCGCCTCGACGACGCCCGCGAGGTCGATGCCCGGCACCATCGGCCACTTCCGCACGATGGCGCCCTTGCCGGTGACGGCGAGCGCGTCCTTGTAGTTGATCGTGGACCATTCCACGCGCACGTCGACGTCGCCCGCGGGAAGCTCGGCCTCGTCCATGGCGCGCAGCTCCGCCCGCGTGGCCTTGCCTTCCTGCGTGAGGTAGATGGCCTTGAACATGGCGCCCCTACATGCTGCGGCGGTACTGGCCGCCGACCTCGAAGAGCGCGCGTGGTGATCTGCCCCAGCGAGCAGCAGCGCACCGCGTCCATGAGCACCGCGAAGACGTTCTCGTTGGCGATCACCGCCTTCTTCAGCCGCTCGAGCATCGCGGGCGCCTCGTGCGCGTGCCGGCGCGTGGAAGTCGTGCAGGCGGTCGAGCTGGCTCTTCTTCTCCTCCTCGGTCGAGCGGGCGAGCTCCAGCGTCTCCGGGCGTCTGGTCGCCGTGCGGGTTCCGGAAGGTGTTCACGCCGATGATCGGGTACTCGCCGGTGTGCTTCTGGTGCTCGTAGTGCAGCGACTCGTCCTGGATCTTGCCGCGCTGGTAGCCCAGCTCCATGGCGCCCAGCACGCCGCCGCGCTCGCTGATCGCCTCGAACTCCCTGCAGCACCGCCTCCTCCACCAGCTCGGTGAGCTCGTCGACGATGAAGCTGCCCTGGCTGGGGTTCTCGTTCTTCGCCAGCCCCCACTCGCGGTTGATGATGAGCTGGATCGCCATGGCGCGGCGCACGCTCTCCTCGGTCGGCGTGGTGATGGCCTCGTCGTAGGCGTTGGTGTGCAGGCTGTTGGCGTTGTCGTAGGTCGCGACGAGCGCCTGCAGCGTGGTGCGGATGTCGTTGAAGGCGATCTCCTGCGCGTGCAGGCTGCGGCCGCTCGTCTGGCAGTGGTACTTGAGCTTCTGGCTCCTCTCGTTGGCGCCGTAGCGATCGCGCATCGCCACCGCCCAGATGCGCCTGGCCACCCGCCCCATCACCGTGTACTCCGGGTCCATGCCGGCGGAGAAGAAGAAGCTGAGGTTGGGCGCGAAGTCGTCGATGTGCATGCCGCGCGCGAGGTAGGCCTCCACGTAGGTGAAGCCGTTGGCGAGCGTGAAGGCGAGCTGCGAGAGCGGGTTCGCCCCGGCCTCGGCGATGTGGTAGCCGCTGATCGAGACGGAGTAGAAGTTCCGCACGCCGTGGTGCACGAACCACTCCTGGATGTCGCCCATCACCTTGAGCGAGAACTCCGTGGAGAAGATGCAGGTGTTCTGCCCCTGGTCCTCCTTGAGGATGTCGGCCTGCACGGTGCCGCGCACGTTCTCCAGCACCCACTCGCGGATCTTCTCGGCCTCGTCGTCGGTGGGCTCGCGGCCGTTGTCGGCGCGGAACTTGTCCAGGTTCTGGTCGATCGCGGTGTTCATGAACATCGCGAGGATCGTGGGCGCCGGGCCGTTGATCGTCATGGAGACGCTCGTCGCGGGCGCCGTGAGGTCGAAGCCCGAGTACAGCACCTTCAGGTCCTCGAGCGTGGCGATCGAGACGCCGCTGTTGCCCACCTTGCCGTAGATGTCCGGGCGCAGGTCCGGGTCGTTGCCGTAGAGCGTCACGGAGTCGAACGCGGTGGAAAGGCGCTTGGCGGGCATCCCCTCCGAGAGCATCTTGAAGCGCCGGTTGGTGCGGAACGGGTCGCCCTCCCCCGCGAACATGCGCGTGGGGTCCTCGTTCTCGCGCTTGAAGGCGAAGACGCCCGCCGTGTAGGGGAACGAGCCCGGCACGTTCTCCAGCAGCAGCCAGCGCAGGAGCTCGCCGTGGTCCTCGTAGCGCGGCAGCGCCACCTTGCGGATCTTGCTGCCGGAGAGCGTGGTGTGGGTGAGCGCGGTGCGGATCTCCCTGTCGCGGATCTTCACCACGTACTCGTCGCCGGCGTAGGCCTCGCGCATGCGCGGCCACATGTCGAGGAGCTTCCTCGAGCGGGAGTCGAGCTTCGCGTCGCGGTCGGAGCCGAGCGCCTGCGAGGTTGGCGTTCTCCTCCTTGCACTCGGCGGCGAGCATGCGCCGCGCCTCGGCGAGGCTCTGGCGCTCGCGCGCGATCCGCGCCTGGGCGAGCGCGTGCTTCTTGTACCCGCGCACGGTGTCGGAGATGTCGGCCAGGTAGCGGACCCGGTTCGGCGGCAGGACGGGCGTCTGGTTGGTGCTGTGGCGCGTGGCCACCACCGGCAGGCGCGAAGCCCCGGCCGCGAGGCCCAGTTCCTTCAGCTTCGGCAGCACCGCCTGGTAGAGCGCCGTGACGCCGTCGTCGTTGAAGCGCGCGGCCATGGTGCCGAAGACGGGCATGGAATCGGGCGCGCGGTCGAAGGCCTGGCGGTTCCTCTGCACCTGCTTGGCGACGTCGCGCAGGGCGTCCGCCGCCCCCTTGCGGTCGAACTTGTTGATGGCCACGAAGTCGGCGAAGTCCAGCATGTCGATCTTCTCGAGCTGGCTCGCCGCGCCGTACTCGGGCGTCATCACGTACAGGCTCGCGTCGACGAGCGGCACGATGGCGGCGTCGCCCTGGCCGATGCCGGAGGTCTCGACCACGATCAGGTCGAAGCCCGCGCACTTGCAGGCGGCCACCACGTCCGGGAGGGCCCTGGAGAGCTCGTTGCCCGCCTCGCGCGTGGCGAGGGAGCGCATGAAGACGCGCGGGCCCTTCGACCACGGGCCGATGGCGTTCATGCGGATGCGGTCGCCCAGCAGCGCGCCGCCGCTCTTCCTGCGCGAGGGGTCGATGGAGATGACCGCGATCGAGAGCGCGTCGTCCTGGTCCAGCCGAAGGCGCCGCACGATCTCGTCGGTGAGGCTGGATTTCCCCGCCCCGCCCGTGCCGGTGATGCCGAGCGTGGGCACCTTCTTCGCGGCCGCCGTGGCGAGCATCGCCTTGCGCAGCGCCGGATCGGCCTTGCCGAGCTCGAGCACCGTGATGAGCCGCGACAGCGCGCGCCACCGCTTCGTGGTGTCTGACACCGCGATCTCGTCGAGCGACTTCGGGGCGTGCGCTGAAAGGTCGACGTCCGTCTCGTGCAGGATCGAGCCGATCATCCCCTGCAGGCCCAGGTGCTGGCCGTCTTCCGGCGAGAAGAGCCGCGCCACGCCGTAGGCGTGCAGCTCCTTGATCTCCGCGGGGACGATCACGCCGCCGCCGCCGCCGAACACCTTGATGTGCTCGCCGCCGCGCTCGCGCAGCAGGTCCAGCATGTACTTGAAGAACTCGACGTGGCCGCCCTGGTAGCTGGACACCGCGATGCCCTGCGCGTCCTCCTGCAGGGCGGCGGTGACGATCTCCTCGACCGAGCGGTTGTGCCCGAGGTGGATCACCTCCGCGCCCATCGACTGCAGGATGCGCCGCATGATGTTGATGCTCGCGTCGTGCCCGTCGAAGAGCGAGGCCGCGGTGACGATCCGCACCTTGTGGGCCGGCTTGTAGGACGCGAGCTTCTTGCGCACGGAAAGGTCGGTCATGGTCTTCGGACTCCTCGTTCGTGACGCCATCATAGGACAGGCTCCCCCCGGGGCTCCATGCTCGCGGCGGACGCAGATCGTGTAAAATCCGCCATGGCCGCTAAAACCCATGCCCGCCAGCGGGTTACCTCGAATCCCCCGGCTGATCGTGCAACTGTCGCCGCCGGCTTCGTGACCGGCCTCCTCTCGGGGCTCGCCGAAAGGGGGTGGGACCGGGCCGCGCCCCTGCGGGAGGCGGGGATCGAGGAGCGCCTCCTGGCCGACCCCGGCGCCCGGGTGCCCCTGCCCGCCTACGCCGCCCTCTACGACGCGGTCATCCGCGCCCACGGCGACGAAGGCTTCGCGCTGTTCGAATCCCCGCTCCGCCCCGGGACCTTCGAGTTCCTCTGCCGCAGCAGCCTCGGCGGCGGGCGGCTGGGCGAATCGCTGGACCGGGTGGCGCGCTTCCTCGGCGCTGGTGCTCCCGGAGCTTCGCGTGAGCGTGCACCGCGAGGGCTCCACGGCCCGCCTCGTCATCGAGGAGGCCCGCGCCTTGCGCCCGCGCGCGGCCGACCCCTGCCGCGTCTTCGCCTTCGAGTGGCTCCTGCGCCTCATCCACGCGGTGGCCTGCTGGCTCGCCGGCCGCGTGCTCGCGCTCGATGCGGTGCGCTTCCCCTATCCCCGCCCGGCCCACGCGGCCGACTACGACCTCATCTACACGGAGCACTCGTCCTTCGGGGCGCCGCGGCTGGAGGCGGCGTTCGACGCGGCCCTCCTGGACCTCCCCGTTCGCCGCGACGAGTCGGACCTCGCCGCCTTCCTCGAGGGCGCCCCCGGCAAGATCACGATGCTCTACCGGCGCGACCGCGAGCTGGCCCGCAACCTGCGCGCGATCCTGGCGGCCGCTCTTCCGCGCGCCATGGGCCTTGAAGAAGCCGCCCGCGAGCTTCATCTGTCGCCGCGGACGCTGCACCGGCGCCTGCAGGACGAGGGCGCCAGCTTCCGCGCGGTCAAGGACGCGCTCCGGCGCGACCTCGCCCTCGCCCGCCTGGCCAGGCCCGGCGGGAACGTGGCGCGCGTGGCCGCCGAGCTGGGCTACTCGGAGCCTTCCGCCTTCTTCCGCGCCTTCCAGGGCTGGACGGGCGAGGCGCCGAGCGCCTGGCGCCGGCGCGTCCTCGGCCGGCACTGAGGCGGGAGCAAGGCGCGGCGACCTGAGTACAATTCCCCCCAATTCCCCGAAGACACCCATGTTCCACGCGATTTCGATCCCCTTCGGCTCCAAGATGCTTTTCAACACGGTGAAGCTCAAGCCCGGCGTCCAGATGGAGGACGTGGAGCTCGCCCTGGGCGAGATGTGCAACACCGTCAAGAACACCTACGGCGGCGACAAGGGCGGCTTCATCGCCGGCCAGGTGTTCAAGTTCTCGGGCTTCGCCTCGGCCGAGGGGTCGCTGGGCACGCCCAAGCCCGCCGACGACCACATCGTGATCGTCACCTACTGGCGTTCCTTCGAGGAGCACGAGCGCTCCCACGCCGACCACGTGTTCAAGGAGAAATTCGGCGCGCTCGCGAAGATGTGCACGGACACGCAGGAATACGGCTACGAGCTGCTCTGGCAGGGCGAGCCGGAGACCGAGTAAGCGCGCTTGTTCGACAAGATCCTCGTCGCCAACCGCGGGGAGATCGCCTGCCGGGTGATCCGCACCTGCCGCGCCCTGTCGGTGCGGACGGTCGCGGTGCATTCCACGGCCGACGCGCGCGCGCTGCACGTGGAGATGGCCGACGAGGCCTGGGAGATCGGCGGGCCGCGCCCCGCGGATTCCTATCTCCGGGGCGAGCGCATCATCGAGGTCGCCCGGGCCGCCGGCGCACGGGCCATCCATCCGGGCTACGGCTTCCTCTCGGAGAACGAGGAGTTCGCGCGCGCGGTCGAGGCCGCGGGGCTCGTGTTCATCGGGCCCACGCCCGAGGCCATCGGGAAGATGGGCCTCAAGGACCGCGCCAAGGCGATCCTCGAGAAGGCCGGCGTGCCCGTGGTGCCCGGCTACCACGGCGCGAACCAGGACGGCGCCTTCCTGCGCGCCCAGGCGGCGAGGATCGGCTTCCCGCTCCTGGTGAAGGCGGTGGCGGGCGGCGGCGGGCGCGGCATGCGCCTCGTGACCCAGGAAGCGGAGTTCGACGACCAGCTCGCGGCCGCGCGCCGCGAGGCGAAGGGCGCCTTCGGCGACGACCGCGTGCTCCTCGAGCGCTTCGTGAAGGAGCCGCACCACATCGAGTTCCAGGTCTTCGGCGACAGCCACGGCAACCACGTGCACCTGTTCGAGCGCGAGTGCTCGATCCAGCGCCGGCACCAGAAGGTGCTCGAGGAGTCGCCCTCCCCCTTCCTCGACGACGACCTGCGCCACCGCATGGGCAAGGCGGCGGTGGCGGCCGCGAAGGCCATCGGCTACCGCGGCGCCGGCACGGTGGAGTTCATCGTGGGCGCGGACCGCCAGTTCTTCTTCATGGAGATGAACACGCGCCTGCAGGTCGAGCATCCCGTGACGGAGATGATCACGGGCGAGGACCTCGTGGAGTGGCAGCTGCGCGTGGCGGCCGGGGAGGAGCTGCCGCTCAGGCAGGACGAGATCCTCACCGGCGGGCACGCGATCGAGGTGCGCCTTTGCGCCGAGAACCCGGCCAACGGGTTCCTCCCCGAGACCGGCCGCATCGCCGTGCTGCGCACGCCGCCCGAGGCGCCCGACGTGCGCCTGGACACGGGAGTGCGCGAAGGCGACACCGTGAGCGTCTTCTACGACTCCATGATCGGGAAGCTCATCTGCTGGGGCGACAACCGCGAGGAGGCGGCGCGGCGCCTGCGCGACGCCCTCGCGCGCACCGAGATACTGGGCGTTCGCACCAACCTCGCCTTCCTCGAGCGGCTGGTGGCGCATCCGGCGTACCTCGCGGGCGACACCGATACCGGATTCATCGAGGCGCACCGCGCCGACCTGCTGCCCGCGCCGGGAGAGGTGCCCCTGGAGGCGCTGGTGGCCGCCGCGGCGCGAATCCACCTCGACGAGCGCGCCGCCTCGCCGGGCCACTCGCCCTGGGACCACGCGGGAGGCTGGCGGCTCAACCAGCCCGCGGTGCGCGCGATGGAATTCCGCCGCGCCGACGGCGAGCCGGTCTCGCTCATGGCGGAGATGGGCTCGGACCATGCCCTGGTCGAAGTGGCCGCGCGCCGCCATCGCGTCACCCTCGGGCCGGGCGACGGCGAGCGCCTGCAGGTCGGCCTGGACGACGAGACCTACTTCGCGCGCGTGGTCCGGCATGGCGACCTGCTGTCGGTCTCGACGCCGGCGGGGCGGCACGAGCTCGTCCTCGTGGACCCCTTCCACTACGAGCCGGCGGACCTCCTGCCCGACGCGCGCCTCACGGCGCTCATGCCGGGGCGCGTGGTGAAGCTTCTCGCCAAGGAGGGCGAGAAGGTCGCCAAGGGACAGTCGCTCATGATCCTCGAGGCGATGAAGATGGAGCACACGCTCATCTCGCCTCGCGAGGGCGTCATCGAGCGCGTGGCCTTCGCCGAGGGCGACCTCGTCCCGGCCGACGCGGTGCTGTTCGCCTTCCGCGAGTAGGGGTGAAATGGTGTCAGGTTACTTTGCCCAGGAAACGTGCAAAGTAACCTGACACCATTTCACCTGTCCCCCGATCGCGGCCTCAGGCGACGGTCACTTCCTTCGCGAGGTAGACGTCCTGGATGGCGTTGAGCAGCGCCACGCCCTCGGCCGTGGGCTTCTGGAACGCCTTGCGGCCCGAGATGAGTCCCATGCCGCCGGCGCGCTTGTTGATGACCGCCGTGCGCACCGCCTGCGCCAGGTCCCCGGCGCCCTTCGATTCGCCGCCGGAGTTGATGAGGCCCGCGCGTCCCATGTAGCAGCTCGCGACCTGGTAGCGCACCAGGTCGATGGGATGCGCGCGTGGTGAGCTCGGAATAGACCTTCGGGTGGGTCTTGGCGAACTTGATCGCCTCGAAGCCGCCGTTGTTCTCGGCCATCTTCTGCTTGATGATGTCCGCCTCGATGGTGACGCCCAGGTGGTTGGCCTGGCCCGTGAGGTCGGCGGCCACGTGGTAGTCCACGCCGTCCTTCTTGAAGGCGTTGTTGCGCAGGTAGCACCACAGGACGGTCGCCAGCCCCAGCTCGTGCGCGCGGCGGAAGCACTGCGAGATCTCCCAGATCTGCCGGCGCGACTCGGGGGAGCCGAAGTACACCGTGGCGCCCACCGCCACCGCGCCCATGTCGAAAGCCTGCTCCACGCTCGCGAAGAGGCTCTGGTCGTAGGTGTTGGGGTACGACAGGAACTCGTTGTGGTTGATCTTCACCACGAACGGGATCTTGTGCGCGTAGCGGCGCGAGACGGCGCCCAGCACGCCCAGCGTGGAGGCCACGCCGTTGCAGCCGCCCTCGATCGCGAGCGACACGATGCCCTCGGGATCGAAGCAGCGCGGGTTGGGCGCGAAAGACGCGCCCGCGGAGTGCTCGATGCCCTGGTCCACGGGCAGGAGCGAGAGATAGCCCGTTCCCGCGAGGCGCCCGTGGCCGTACAGCGCGGCGAGGCTCCTGAGGACCGCGGGCTTGCGGTCGGTGATGCCCATGACCCGGTCGATGAAATCCGGGCCGGGCAGGTGCAGGCTCGCCTTCGGGATGCCCTTGCAGGCGTGGGTGAGCAGGGATTCGGCTTCGGCGCCGAGCAGCTTTGCGATGTCGGTCATGGCGGTCTCCGGAATGCGGGTGCAGGTTGATGCCCCATCCTGCGACGCCCCCTCCCGCCCCGCAACCCCCGCCGTTGACCCGGATCAGCCCCGGCTGCGCAAATTCCCTCAGCCCAGGACGCGGACGAGGGGCTTGCCCGCGAGCCAGGCCTCCAGGCACTCCACCATGCCGCGGGCGAACTTCTCGTAGACCGGCTCGGCCACGAAGCCCACGTGCGGCGTGAGCACCACGTTGGGAAGCTTCGCGAGGGCGAAGCCGTCCGGCAGCGGCTCCTCGTCGAACACGTCCAGGGCCGCGATGCCGGGACGCCCCGCCGCGAGCGCGGCCGGCAGTGCCGCCATGTCGATGAGCGTGGAGCGCGAGGTGTTCACGAGGATGGAGTCCGGCCGCATCGAGGCGAGCCTCGGCGCGTCGAGCAGCTTCCTCGTCGTCTCCGAAGGCACCAGGTGCAGGCTCGCGACCTTCGAGGTGGCAAGCAGCTCCTCCAGGGACACCGACTTCGCCCCGCCCTGCGCCGCCCGCTCCGCCGTCATGTGCGGGCTCCAGGTGACCACTTCCATCCCGAAGGCCGCGCCGACGCGCCCCACGCGCTGGCCGATCTCCCCGAAGCCGATGAGTCCGAGCCGCTCGCCCCTGAGGATCACCGCGAGGGGCCCGCCGTCGCGCCAGCGGCCCTCGCGCACCATCGCCATCCCCGCCTCCAGCTTGCGCGAGGCGGCGAGGATGAGCGCCCAGGTGTGCTCGGCCGTGCTGTCCTTGCCCGGATCCTTCCCGGTGTGGCTCACGGGGATGCCGCGGGCGGCGAAGGCCGGCGCGTCGAGCTGCGTGTTGCGCGCGCCCGTGTAGACGAGATAGCGCAGCTTCGGCAGCTTCGCGAGCAGGTCCGCCTTGAAGGGCGTGCGGTCGCGCACGACCGCGATCGCGTCCGCCTCGCCGATGGCCGCCAGGAGGGCGTCCCCGCGCAGCTTCCCGTGGTGGACGGTCACGTCGGCCGAACGGTCGATGGCCGACCAGTCGGCGCAGCGGCGCATCGCCTGCTCGTAGTCGTCGAGGACGACGATCCTCGGGCGCGCGCTCACGGGCGACCGGCGGCGACGACGTCCGCGACGCCCTTCGCGGCACCCAGGCCCCAGCACGCGGCGATGAGGCGGCCCGCGCGCTCGCTGCCTATCACCGGCTCGGCCAGCGAGCGGAACTTGGACTCGAGGTTCGCGTCCGTCATGGGCCGCTCGAGCGAGCCGATGGCGTGCTCGACGAACACGCGCTCGCGGCGCCCGTCCTTCATCACCGCCGTCACGTCGGCCGCCGCCTCGTCGATGGAATCGTCCACGGTGGCCACGACCTTGGCCCGCAGCGCCACCACGTCCTCGCGGGCGACGATGGCATCGGCGTACTCCCCCTCCCCGGCCTGGCCGAAGACGAGCCCGGCGGCGAAGCCGTGGTAGACGCTGAACTTGCCCTGCAGGCCGTCCTTCGGCTCCTTCTTGCCCGTGAGCTCGAGGACGAGGGAATGCACCTTGAGCTCGATGCGCTCCACGTCCTGCGCCCTCACGCCGCGCGCGCGCAGCTGCACGGCCGCGTCGATGGTGGGATGGATCACGATGCCGCAGGCGAAGGGCTTGTAGGTGTTGAAGGAGATCTCGAAGCGCCGGCCCAGCTCGTCGGTCGCCTCGTTCCAGTCGCACTTGGTGGAGACCACCTGGACGTAGCCGCGCGGGGCCTCGATGGACCTGCCGCTCGCGGTGAAGCCGTGCTTCGCGAGGAGCGCGGAGTTGAGGCCCGCGCGCGCCGCCGCGCCCGGATGGAAGGGCTTGGTCATCGTGCCGAACTGCTCGCGCATGCCCACCGGCTGCGAGGCCGCGATCCCCAGGGCCATCGCGGTCCTCTCCTCGTCCAGGCCCAGCAGGCGCGCGCAAGCGGCCGCGGCGCCCATCTGCCCGGTCGAGCCGGTGATGTGCCAGCCGCGGTCGTAGTGGTCGGGGTACATCACGTTGCCGAGGCGGCAGGAGACGTCGATGCCGAGCACCAGCGCGTCGATCACCTGCCGGCCCGTGGCGCCCGTGACTTCCGCCAGCGCGAGGAGCGCCGACGCCACGGGCCCGGCCGGGTGGATGATGGTCTTGAGGTGCGTGTCGTCGAAGTCGAACGTGTGCGAGCTGATGCCGTTGATCAGGGCCGCGCTCGCCATGTCCACCCGCTCGATCCGGCCCAGGAGCGTCGCCTGGGGCGCCGGCTGCAGCATGGCCGCCGCATCGAGGGCCGCCTGCGCGGCCTCGTGGCGCGCCGCGCCCACGGCGCACCCCGTCCAGTTGAGGAAGGTGCGGTGCGCCTCGTGGTCGACGGCGTCGCTCCATCCCCGCGAGGGGTGGGTGGCGACGAACTTCGCGAGCGTGCGCGTGACGGGGGGCGCGTCGTGGTCGGCGGCGACCTGGGTGTTGCGTGCCATGGTTCAGTTGTCCAGGGTGATGTTGCGTTCCTTCGCGAGCTTCGCCCACTTGGCGATGTCGGCCTGCATGAACTGGCCGAACTGCTCCGGGGACATCGGCATGACGTCGAGCGCCTCGCCCGAAAGCCGCTTCTGCAGCTCCGGCGTGCCGATTGCCTTGTTGATCTCGTCGTTGAGCTTCCTGGTCACCGCCGGCGGCATGCCCGCCGGGCCCACGATGCCGTACCACTGCACGCCGTCGAAGCCCTTGTAGCCCAGCTCCTCGAAGGTCGGCACCTCGGGCAGCAGGGGATGGCGCTTGAGCCCCGTGACCGCGAGGGGCTTCATCTTGCCGGCGCGGATGTGGGGCACGGCCGCGGCGAGCCCGGGCATCATCATCTGCGTCTGGCCGCCGAGGATGTCGGTGATGGCGGGCCCGATGCCGCGGTAGGCGGCGTGCACCGCCTCGAAGCCGGCCGCCGTGCGGAATTGCTCCATGGCGAGGTGCGTGAGCGAGCCCTGCCCCGCCGAGCCGTAGCTCACCTTGTTCTTCTTCGCGTACTCGACGAGCGACTTGAGGTCCGTGACCGGGACGTTCGCCGCCGCCACCAGGACGTTGGGCGTGCCCGCGACCATGGCGACGGGCGTGAAGTCCTTCACGGCGTCGTAGGGCACCTTGCGAACCGCGGGCACCGTGCCGTGCGTGGCCACGTAGCCGAGCATCAGCGTGTAGCCGTCCGGCACCGCCTTGGCCACGGACTGGGAGGCGATCACGCCGCCGCCGCCGGAGAGGTTCTCCACGATGAAGGTCTGGCCGAGGGAACGGGTGAGCTGCTCCGCGACGGTGCGGGCGACGAGGTCCACGCCGCCGCCCGGCTGCACGGGCGCGACGATCTTCACGGTCCTGGTCGGGTAGTCCTGCGCGGCCGCAAGGCCGGGGAACAGCGCGGCGAGCGCAAGGACGGTGCCCGCGGAAAGTGCATGGCGTCGTTTCATGATGGCTTCTCCTCCTGGAGTTGGGGTTCGAGTCTTCTTCGGGCCGCGCCCACGTGGTCGGCGAGGAGCCGGCCGGCGCGCGCGCAGTCGCCCTCGCGCACGGCCTTCGCGATCGCCTCGTGCTCGGCGATCGAGGCGGCCATGCCCACGGGCTGGGAAAGGTTCTTCAGGCGCCACAGGTGCAGCTGCCGGACGATGCCGCGATAGGCCTCGACGAGCTTGTCGTTGCCCGCCGCCTCCACGATCGCCCAGTGGAAGCGCAGGTTCTCGGCGTAGTAGGCGGCGAGGTCGCGCCGGCGCGCCGCCTTGCGCATGGCCGCCGTGGCCGACTGGAGGGTGCGCGACAGCTCCCGGCGCGGCGCCTCGGCGAGGGCGCCCGCGCGCAGCCCGGCGTGGCCGTCGAGCACCGCGCGCAGCTCGTAGAGGTCGGCCACCTCCTTGGGCGAGAATTCGCGCACGAAGACGCCCACGTTCTTGCGCGAGACCACGAGCCCCGTGGCCTCCAGCTCGCGCAGGGCCTCGCGGACCGGCACGCGCGAGACGCCCAGCCGCTCGGCCACGTCGGGCTCGTTGATGCGCGAGCCCGGGGCGAGCTCCCCGGCCAGGATGAGGCCCAGGACGTCCTCGCGCACCACCTTGGCGAGCGACAGTTCGCGCACGGCGGCCACCGGCGCGGCCGGCCGGTCGGCGATCCACGGGAACAGGAGGGTGTCGGGGGGCGTCACGGAGACCGAGTATATCGTATACGATACGGGCAGTAAGAGCCGTCGCGCGTTCCGGCGCGGCCTTCGCCCCGCGCGCCCGGACTTATAATCCCCGCATGGACATGAACCGGGTACGCGTACCCGGTTCACGCACCCGGTACAGAACCGCCCGCCCCCGCCCGCGGGGCCCTCGAGAGGAGAAACGCAATGGCAGCCAACCTCCAGGCCGTCGCCCAGGCCGTCCCCACCGTGAAGCTCCTGATCGACGGCCATTTCGTCGAATCGAAGACCACGGAGTGGAAGGACGTGGTCAACCCGGCCACGCAGCAGGTGCTCGCGCGGGTGCCCTTCGCCACGCCCGCCGAGCTCGACGCCGCGGTGGCCTCCGCCGCCAGGGCCTACAGGACCTGGCGCAACGCTTCGGTGGGCACGCGCGTGCGCGTGATGCTCAAGCTCCAGGAGCTCATCCGCCGCGACATGAAGAAGCTGGCCGAGTGCCTCACCCACGAGCAGGGCAAGACGCTCGCCGACGCCGAGGGCGACGTCTTCCGCGGCCTCGAGGTGGTCGAGCACTCGTGCTCCGTGGGCACCATCCAGATGGGCGAGCACCTCGAGCAGGTCGCGGGCGGCGTGGACGTGTACGCGATCCGCCAGCCCATCGGCGTGTGCGTGGGCATCACGCCCTTCAACTTCCCGGCGATGATCCCGCTCTGGATGTTCCCGATGGCGATCGCCTGCGGCAACACCTTCGTGCTCAAGCCCTCCGAGCAGGACCCGATGACGCCCATGCTGCTGGGCGAGCTCGCGATGGAAGCCGGCGTCCCGCCGGGCGTGCTCAACATCGTCCACGGCGGGAAGACCGCGGTCGACACGCTGTGCACGCACCGGGACGTGCCGCGCCGTGTCCTTCGTGGGCTCCACGCACGTCGGCCACCACGTCTACAACCTCGCCTCCACGCACGAGAAGCGCGCGCAGTGCATGATGGGCGCCAAGAACCACGCCGTGGTGCTGCCCGACGCCTCGAAGGAGCATTCGCTGAACGCCCTCGTCGGCGCGGGCTTCGGCGCGGCCGGCCAGCGCTGCATGGCGATCAGCGTGGGCGTGCTCGTCGGCAAGGCCAACGACTGGATCCCCGACATCATCGCCAAGGCGAAGTCGCTCAAGGTCACCTGCGGCACGGTGCACGGCGCGGACCTCGGCCCCCTCATCTCGAAGACGGCGCTCGCGCGCGTGCTTTCGCTCGTCGAGGCGGGCGTGAAGGAAGGCGCCAAGCTCGAGCTGGACGGCCGCCGAATCAAGGTGCCGGGCTATCCCGACGGCAATTTCGTCGGCCCCACGATCTTCTCGGGGGTGAACGCCTCGATGACCATCTACAAGGAGGAGATCTTCGGCCCCGTGCTCTGCCTCGTGTCCATGGACACGCTGGACGAGGCCATCGCCTTCATCAACGCCAACCCCTTCGGCAACGGCACGGGCATCTTCACGCAGTCGGGCGCCGCGGCGCGCAAGTTCCAGTACGAGGTGGACGTGGGCCAGGTGGGCATCAACGTGCCCATCCCGGTGCCGGTGCCCTACTTCAGCTTCACCGGCTCGCGCGGCTCCAAGCTCGGCGACCTCGGGCCCTACGGCAAGCAGGTGATGCAGTTCTACACGCAGGCCAAGACCGTGACGGCGCGCTGGTTCGACGACGCGGCCACCGCCGGCGGCGTGCACACCACCATCAGCCTGAAGTAGCCCCCATGCGCATCGGGTTCATCGGCGTGGGCCACATGGGCCTGCCCATGTGCGCCAACCTGGTCAAGGCCGGCCACGCCGTGCGGGCCTACGACGTGGTCGAGGCGAACCTCGCGCGGGCCGTGGCCGCCGGCGCCGCCCGCGCCGAGTCGGTGGCCGCCTGTATCGGGGACGCCGAGGCCGTGGTCACGATGCTGCCCTCCTCGCCGCACGTGAGGAGCGTCTATTGCGGCGCCTCCGGCGTCATCGCCCACGCGAAGCGCGGCACCTTCCTCGTCGACTGCTCCACCATCGACCCGCTCACCGCCCGCGAGGTGGCGTTCGACGCGCGCGCCCGCGCCCTCGCGATGGTCGACGCGCCCGTCTCCGGCGGCACCGCGGGCGCCGAGGCCGGCACGCTCACCTTCATGGTCGGCGGGTCCGGCGCCGACTTCGAGGCCGTGCGGCCGCTCCTCGCCTGCATGGGCCGCAACGTCGTGCACTGCGGCGCGAGCGGCAACGGCCAGGTCGCCAAGATCTGCAACAACATGATGCTCGCCGTCGGGATGATCGCCACCAGCGAGGCGATGACGCTCGCCGCGAAGCTGGGCATGGACCCGAAGGTGTTCGCGGGCATCGTGAACACCTCCAGCGGCCGCTGCTGGAGCTCCGACACCTACAACCCCTACCCCGGCGTCCTGGAGGGCGTCCCGGCCTCGCGCGGCTACGCCGGCGGGTTCGGGGCCGACCTCATGCTGAAGGACCTCTCCCTGGTCACCGAGGCGGCCAGGACGGCCCAGGTGCCCGTGCTGATGGGCGCGCTCGCGCAGCAGGTCTACCAGAAGCACTCGGCCGACGGGCACGGCGGCAAGGATTTCTCCAGCGTCATCCTGCAGTACCTGAAGAGCCAGGACTCCCCGCGATGATCACCCACCGCATCGAAGGCCACACGGCCGTCGTCACCATCGACAACCCCCCGGCCAACACCTGGACGCCGGAGGACCTGCGCGCGCTCGAATCCCTCGTGGGCGAGCTGAACGCCGACCGCTCCGTGTTCGCCGCCGTCATCACCGGCGCCGGCGAGAAGTTCTTCTCCGCGGGCGCGGACCTCAAGAAGTTCGCCGGCGACAAGGTCTACGCCCGCCACTTCATCGCCCGCTTCGGCTCCGCCTTCGAGGCGCTCATGAACGCGCGCTTCGTCAGCATCGCGGCGATCAACGGCTACGCCATGGGCGGCGGCCTCGAGTGCTGCCTCGCCTGCGACCTGCGCATCGCGGAGGCGCACGCCCAGATGGCGCTTCCGGAGCCCGCGGTGGGGCTCCTGCCCGCCGGGTGCGGCACGCAGAACCTGCCCGGCCTCGTGGGCGAAGGCTGGGCCAAGCGCATGATCCTCACCAACGAGCGCGTCGACGCGGCCACCGCGCTGCGCATCGGCCTCGTGGAGGAGGTCGTGGAGAAGGGCCGGGGCCTCGCGGCCGCCATGGCGCTCGCCACCCGCGTGTCCACCCTCTCGCCGCGCGCCGTCGAGTACTGCAAGGGCCTCGTCCACAATGCCCGCAACGCCGTGCCGCGCCGCGCGGGCCTCGCCCTGGAGCGCGAGCGCTTCATGGACCTCTTCGACCATTCCGACCAGCTCGAGGGCGTGAACGCCTTCCTGGAGAAGCGCGCGCCGGCATGGAAGAACGACTGAGCCGCGGCGGGCCGGCCGTCCTCACCCGGGAAGGCCTGCTCGCCGAGGTGTCGGGCGGCGTGGCGTGGGTCACCCTGAACCGGCCTGCCGCCCTCAACGCCCTCTCGCTCGCGATGCTGGAGGGCCTCTCGCAGTGGCTGGACGACTGGGAGCGCGACGAGCGCGTGCGCCTCGTGACGCTGCGCGGCGCGGGCGGAAAGGCCTTCTGCGCGGGGGGCGACATCCGCGAGCTGCGCGAGCTCTTCGTCGCCGGGGGCGGTCGCCATCGCCACTTCTTCGAGGTCGAGTACGCGCTGGACCACCGCATCCATACCTATCCCAAGCCCGTGGTCGCGGTGATGGACGGCATCACGATGGGCGGCGGCATGGGCCTCGCCCAGGGCGCCAGCCTGCGCATCGCCGGGCCGCGCACGCGGGTCGCGATGCCGGAGACCCGCATCGGCTTCTTCCCCGACGTGGGCGGGACCTGGTTCCTGCAGCGCGCGCCGGGCGGGGTTCCCCTCTACCTGGGCCTCACCGGGGTCACGATCGGGGGGGCCGACAGCCTGTACGCGGGCCTCGCGGACGCCTGCTTCTCGCCCGAATCCATCGCCGCCCTGGATGCGGAGCTTCCCATCGCGGCCAGCGCCGCGCGGCCGCGGGAGGCGCTCGCGGACCTCGCCCGCCGGCACGCCGTCCCCCGGGTCCCGGGGGAGCTGGAGGCGCTTCGCCCCGCGATCGACCTGCACTTCGGCCGCGAGAGCGTCGCCGCCATCCTCGAATCCCTCGAATCGGAGTCGCGCCCCGAGTTCCAGCCCTGGGCCGCAAAGACGCTGCGCCTGCTCGAGGAGCGCTCGCCCACGCTGCTGCGCGTGACCTTCGAGCAGCTCCGGCGCGGCCGCGGCCTCGGGCTCGCCGACAGCTTCCGGCTGGAGCTGAACCTCATCCACGGCTGCTTCGCGCAGGGCGATTTCGTCGAGGGCATCCGGGCCCTGATCGTGGACAAGGACAACGCCCCGCGCTGGAATCCGCGCTCGCTCGCCGAGGTGACCGACGCGTCCGTCGCCGCCTTCTTCGCCCCGCGCTGGCCGGCGCCCGAACATCCCCTTCGCCATCTCTGACCCCAGGAGGCACGCCTTGAAGCTCGTCACCTACTCGCCCGCTAGCGGCGGCACGCCCCGCCCCGGCCTCGTCCTCGACGACGACCGGATCGTCGACATTCCCGCCCACGCGGCCGCGACCCCGGGGGTGGACTTCACCACCATGCTCGGCATCATCCGGGGCGGCGCGGCGGCCCGGAAGGCCCTCGACGCGCTGGCCGCCAGGCCCCCGGCGGATACGGTCGCGATGACGGAGGTGAAGCTGCACGCCCCCATCCCGCGCCCGGCGAAGAACGTCTTCTGCGTCGGCTGGAACTACCTCGAGCACTTCGAGGAAGGCGCCAAGAAGCTGCAGGACAACCGCGAGCTTCCGCAGTGGCCGGTCTTCTTCAGCAAGGCGTCCACGGCGGTGAACGGCCCGTTCGACCCGATCCCCTTCGACGCCGCCATCTCCACCTCGCTCGACTGGGAAGTGGAGCTGGGCGTGGTGATCGGGCCCGGCGGCAAGAACATCAAGGCCGAGGACGCGATGAACCATGTCTGGGGCTACACCGTCGTCAACGACGTGTCCTGGCGCGACCTGCAACGCCGCCACGGCGGCCAGTGGCACAAGGGCAAGAGCCTGGACGGCACCTGCCCCATGGGCCCGGTCCTGGTGACCGCCGACAGCCTGGACCACGCCAACCTGCGCGTCACCTGCCGCGTGAACGGCGTCACCAAGCAGGACTCGAGCACGAAGTTCCTCTACTTCAAGCTGCCGCGCCTCATCCAGGACCTCTCGATGGGCATGACGCTCGAGGCCGGGGACATCCTCTCCACCGGCACGCCCGAGGGGGTGGGTTTCGCCCGCAACCCGCCGGAATTCCTCAAGCCCGGCGACCTCCTGGAGACGCAGATCGAGGGCATCGGCACCCTGCGCAATCCAATCGGGGGTTGACGCCACACGCGGGGGCACGGCCAAATAAGGCCGTCCCCCCTGGAGTCCCGTCATGCCGAGCAACATCCCGCCCGGGTCGACCGTGATCGGTCGCATGGGAATCTACCGGCGCCTGGTCGAAATCCCGGCGCTCAGGGGCAGCTACGCCCGCAAGTTCGCCGCCGCGGCCTTCGTGAGCGCCCAGACGCCGCTGGTGGTGTTCATCGTCTACCTGCTGGTGGCCCGCGCCGACTGGGCCCCGATGTACCCCCTGCTCGCGGCCCTGCTCCTCGCCTCCTTCGCCGGGTTCCTGGGCACGCTGTGGCTGCTGCGCGAGATCCTCGTGCCCATCGACCTCACCGCGGAGGCCCTGCGCGCCTACCTGGAGAGCCGCGCGCTCCCGGACCTGCCGGTCAACTTCCCCGACCAGGCCGGGCGCCTCATGGAAGGCACCCAGTACACCCTCACCCAGCTCAACGAGACGATCAACCGCCTGGAGCGCGTCTCCGACTCCGACGACCTCACCGGCATCTACAACCGCCGCGCCGGCGAGAAGCGCCTCACGGAGGAGATCGCCCGGGCCGAGCGCGACCTCGAGACCTTCCAGGTCGCGTTCTTCGACCTGAACGGCTTCAAGGACATCAACGCCACCCACGGCCACAGCGCGGGCGACGCCTGCATCTCCCACGTGGCCGCGCTCCTGCAGCTCAACACCCGCCGCGGCGACTGGGTCGCGCGCTGGGGCGCCGACGAGTTCATCGTCGGCCTGCACCGCAACCGGGCGCTCAAGCTGGTGATGGAGCGCATCGTGGCCGCCGTCGGCACGAGCCCCTGCGAGATCGCGCCGGGGCAGGAGCTGACCCTCTCGGTGAGCGTGGGCGTGGCCGAATATCGCTTCGGCGCCGGGAAGGCGGGGCTCCTGGCCGATGCCGACCGCGCGATGTTCGAGGCGAAGCACATCGCGAAGGACAAGGGGGGCTCCCCGGTCTGCTACTTCCACGAAGTGGCCACCGGCACGCCGGTGAAGCAGGCCGTGGCGGCCTGAAGCGCGGCCCTTCAGCCCAGGAGCAGCACGCCGATCCCCAGGGCCGCGAACACGATCGCGGCCACCACGTGCACCGTCCTCACGGGCAGGCGCTTTGCGAGCGCCTCGCCGAAGAACGCCACCGGCGCGTTGGCGAGGAGCATCCCGATCGTGGTGCCCATGACCACCGCCA
Organism: uncultured beta proteobacterium; assembly: GCA_963824135.1. Classification (GTDB taxonomy): domain Bacteria; phylum Pseudomonadota; class Gammaproteobacteria; order Burkholderiales; family Usitatibacteraceae; genus FEB-7. Next base: position 272,648 of record CAWGOH010000012.1, read on the forward strand.
GGAGCGAGTCGAAGCGCGCCGCGAGGGCGACCGTGGCGATCTGCGTCTTGTCCCCGATCTCCACGAGGAAGAAGAGCACCGCGGTGCTGGCGAAGACGCCGCCCACCCGGCGCGGCGCCGCGTCGTCCTCGTCGAGCTTGTCCGGGACGAGCATCCAGGCGGCCATGGCGATGAAGGAGACGCCGAGGATCCAGCGCATCGCGTCCGGGCCGACGGCCTTCGTGAGCCAGGCGCCCACGGCGCCGGCGATGCCGTGGTTCACGAGGGTCGCCACGAAGATCCCCGCCACGATGGGCCAGGGCTTGCGGTAGCGGGCCGCGAGGACCAGCGTGAGGAGCTGGGTCTTGTCGCCGATCTCGGCGAGCGCGACGACCCCGATCGAGACCAGCCAGGCTTCGATCAAACGAGCGCCTCGTCGGCCGACCTCACGAGTTGTCCGCCCGCGAGGATCGACTCGGCGAGCGCGCCGGCCTTGGGCAGGCGGTGGTCGGCGAAGAACCGCGCCGTGAGGCGCTTGCCGCGCAGGTACTGCGCGTCGCCCTCGCCCGCCGCCAGCTGCTTCGTGGCGGCGATGGCGGCCCGCGCCATCATCCAGCCGCCGACGGCGAGGCCGGCGAGCTCGAGGTAGTAGACGGCCCCGGCGGCGACCGCGCCCGGGTCGGTGGCGTACACGGCCACGATCCAGTCCGTGGCGCGCTCGAGGTCGTCGATGGCCTTCGCCTGCCGCGCGCCGATGGCGCGCAGCTCCGCGTCGTCGGAGCCGGCCAGCGCGGCGACGACCTTGCGCATCTCCTGGATGAGCGACTTCATCGTGGCGCCCGCCTCCCGGCCGACCTTGCGGCCGACGAGGTCGTTGGCCTGGATGCCCGTGGTGCCCTCGTAGATCGTGGAGATGCGCGCGTCGCGCAGGTGCTGCGCGGCGCCCGTCTCCTCGATGTAGCCCATGCCGCCGTGCACCTGCACGCCGAGCGAGGCGACCTCGAAGGCGGCCTCGGTGGACCACCCCTTCACCACCGGGATGAGGAGGTCCACGAGCGCCTGGCAGCGGCGCCGCTCGGCCTCGTCGGGGTGGTGCTGCGCGCGGTCGAGCAGCGCGGAGACCTGGTAGACGAGGCCGCGCGCGGCCTCGGTGCTCGCCTTCATCGTGAGGAGCATGCGCTTCACGTCGGGGTGCTGGATGATGGGCGCCGTCTTCGCCGCCCCCGCCACGCCGACCGGCCTGCCCTGCAGGCGCTCCAGCGCCCAGCCGCGCGCGCGCTGGTAGGCGCGCTCGGCGAGCGACACGCCCTCCAGGCCCACGCCCAGGCGCGCCGCGTTCATCATCACGAACATGTACTCGAGGCCGCGGTTGGCCTCGCCCACGAGGTGGCCGACGGCCCCTTCGTAGGCCATGACCGCCGTCGGGCTCGCGTGGATGCCCATCTTGTGCTCGATGGAGACGCACTTCACGCCGTTCCTCGCGCCGAGCGAGCCGTCCGCGTTCACCAGGAACTTGGGCACCACGAAGAGCGAGATCCCCTTCACGCCCTCGGGCGCGCCCTCGACGCGCGCGAGCACCGTGTGCACGATGTTCTCCGTGTAGTCCTGCTCGCCGTAGGTGATGAAGATCTTCTCGCCGGTGAGCTTGTACGTGCCGTCCGCCTGCGGCACCGCCTTCGTGCGCACGAGCGACAGGTCGCTGCCGGCCTGCGGCTCGGTGAGGTTCATGGTGCCCGTCCACTTGCCCGAGACCATGTTCGGCAGGAAGCGCTTCTTGAGCTCGTCCGAGGCATTGCGATGCAGGGCCTCGACGGCGCCCAGGGTGAGCATCGGGCAGAGCTTGAAGGCGATGTTGGCCGAGCCCCACATCTCCTCCACCGGCGTGGACAGCAGGTGCGGCAGGCCCTGCCCGCCGTACTCGGGAGGCGCGATGATGTTGCCCCAGCCGCCTTCCACGAACTGGCGGTAGGCGTCCTTGAAGCCCGGCGGCGTGGTCACGACGCCGTCCTTGAGCTTGGCGCCGACCTTGTCGCCCGTGGCGTTGAGCGGCGAGAGCACCTCGCCGGCGAACTTCCCCGCCTCCTCGAGGATGGCGTCGACCACGTCGTCGGTCACCTCGTCCCAGCCCGGCAGGGTGTTCACCTGGTCGAGGCCGACCACGTGCTTCAGCACGAACTGCATGTCCTTCAGGGGAGCGGCGTATTCGGCCAAGATGGGTCTCCTAGATCTGCGCAGTCAGCTCGGGGACGACCTGGAAGAGGTCGCCCACCAGCCCGTAGTCGGCCACCTGGAAGATGGGCGCCTCGGGGTCCTTGTTGATCGCGACGATCACCTTGCTGTCCTTCATGCCCGCCAGGTGCTGGATGGCGCCGGAGATGCCCACGGCGATGTAGAGCTCGGGCGCCACGATCTTGCCCGTCTGGCCCACCTGGCAGTCGTTGGGCACGTAGCCCGAGTCGACGGCCGCGCGCGAGGCGCCGATGGCCGCCCCCAGCTTGTCGGCCAGCGCCTCGACGAGCTTGAAGTTCTCGGCGCTGCCCACCCCGCGGCCGCCGGAGACGACGCGCCGCGCGGCGACCAGCTCGGGGCGCGCGGACTTCGTGAGTTCCTGGCCGAGGAGCTTCGACTTCGCGGTGTCCGGTCCGGCCGGGATCGCCTCCACGGACGCCGAGCCCGTGGCGGCGGCCTCGTCGAAGCCGGTCGAGCGCACCGTGACCACCTTGATGGCATCGGGCGATTGCACCGTCGCGAAGGCGTTGCCGGCGTAGATGGGACGCACGAAGGTGTCGGGCGAGTCCACCGCGACGATCTCGGAGACCTGCGCCACGTCGAGCAGGGCCGCCACGCGCGGCATGAAGCTCTTGCCCACCGCCGTGGCGGCCGCCACGACGTGGGAATAGCCCTTGGCGAGCGGCGTGACGAGGGCCGCGAGGTTCTCGGGAAGCGCGGCGGCGTAGTGCGCGCAATCGGCCACCAGCACCTTGGCCACGCCGGCGAGCTTCGCGGCCTCGGCGGCCGCCGCGGAGCAGCCGTGGCCGGCGACGAGGACGTGCACTTCGCCGCCCATCTTCGCGGCGGCGGTGACGGCGTTGGACGTGCCGGACTTCAGCCTGGCGTTGTCGTGTTCGGCGATGACGAGAGCGGTCATTCAGATCACCTTCGCTTCGGATTTGAGCTTCGCGACCAGCTCGGCCACGTCCTTCACCATCACGCCGCCCTTGCGCCTGGGCGGCTCGACGACCTTGAGGGTCTTCAGGCGCGGCGCCACGTCGACGCCGAGGTCGGCGGGCTTCACCGTGTCCAGGGGCTTCTTCTTGGCCTTCATGATGTTGGGCAGCGTCGCGTAGCGCGGCGTGTTCAGGCGCAGGTCCGCGGTGAGCACGGCGGGCAGCGCCACTTCCACGGTCTCGAGGCCGCCGTCGATCTCGCGCGTGACCGTGAGCTTGCCGCCGTCGGCGGCGACCTTCGAGGCGAAGGTGACCTGCGCCCAGTCGAGGAGCGCGGCGAGCATCTGGCCCACCTGGTTCGCGTCGTCGTCGATGGCCTGCTTGCCGGCGATGACGAGCTGCGGGGCCTCCTTCGCCACGACGGCCTTGAGGAGCTTGGCCACCGCGAGCGGCTGCAGCTCGCCGTCGGCCTCGACCAGGATGGCGCGGTCGGCGCCCATGGCGAGGGCCGTGCGCAGCGTCTCCTGGCAGGCCGCGGGGCCGCAGGAGACGGCGACGACCTCGGTCGCCTGGCCCGCCTCCTTCAGCTTGAGCGCCTCCTCGACGGCGATCTCGTCGAAGGGGTTCATCGACATCTTCACGTTGGCGAGGTCGACGCCCGTGCCGTCCGCCTTCACGCGGACCTTCACGTTGTAGTCGACCACGCGCTTCACCGGAACGAGGATTTTCATGGCGGGCGGGATGGGGTCGTTGGGAAGGATTCAAACGAGCGTTTGAATTCTAGCAGATCGCCCGCCGCGCAGTCTGGCACCCGGGCGACTATTCGAGGCGCCCCGCCCTTTCCCGCAGGACGAACTTCTGGATCTTGCCGGTGGAGGTCTTGGGGAGCTCCCCGAAGACCACGGTGCGCGGCACCTTGAAGTGCGCCAGGTGCTCGCGGCAGTAGGCGATGATGTCGTCCGCCGTCGCCTCCCCCGCCCCGGGCTTGAGCGTCACGAAGGCGCAGGGCGACTCGCCCCATTTCGCGTCGGGACGGGCCACCACCGCCGCCTCCATCACCTTGGGATGCCGGTACAGGCACTCCTCCACCTCGAGGGAGGAGATGTTCTCGCCCCCGGAGATGATGATGTCCTTGGAGCGGTCCTTCACCTCGATGTAGCCGTCCGGGTGCCACACCGCGAGGTCGCCCGTGCGGTACCAGCCGCCCCGGAACGCCGCGTCGGTCGCCTTGGGGTTCGCCAGGTAGCCCTTCATGATCGTGTTGCCGCGCAGCATCACCTCGCCCAGCGTGCGGCCGTCGCGGGGCACCGGCTCGCCCGTGCGCGGCTCGGCCACCTGCAGGTCCTCGAGCGTGGGGTAGCGCACGCCCTGGCGGGCCATGAGGCGCGCGCGCGCTTCGAGATCGAGCCCGGCCCAGTCGTCCTGCCAGGCGCACAGGGTGGCCGGCCCGTAGCTCTCGGTGAGCCCGTAGAGGTGCGTCACGCGAAATCCCATGCGTTCCATGGCCTCGATGACGGCCGATGGCGGCGCGGCCCCGCCGGTGGCCACCTCCACCGCGTGGTCGAAGCGCACCTTCACCGCATCGGGCGCGTGCACCAGGAGGTTCAGCACGATCGGGGCGCCGCACAGGTGGGTCACGCGATGGCGCGCGATGGCCGCGAAGATGAGGGCCGGGTCCACCTTGCGCAGGCAGACGTGGGTGCCGCCCACGGCGGTGACGGCCCAGGTGTAGGTCCAGCCGTTGCAGTGGAACATGGGCAGCGTCCACAGGTACACCGACCGCGGCCCGAGCCCGAAGGCGAGCGCGTTGCCCAGCGCGTTGAGGTAGGCGCCGCGGTGGTGGTAGACCACGCCCTTGGGGTCGCCCGTCGTCCCGGAGGTGTACAGGAGCCCCAGCGAATCCCATTCGTCCGCGGGACCGGGAAGGACGAAGCCCGGATCGCCCTCCTCCAGCAGCGCCTCGTAGGTGACTTCGCCCAGGAGCGAGCCGCCGGCCGCCAGGGGATCGTCGATGTCGATGACGAGGGGGCGCTTCGCGCAAAGCGCGAGGGCCTTCTCGACCACGGGCGAGAACTCCCGGTCCACGATCAGCGCCTTGGCGCCGCCGTGGCCGAGGCAGAAGGCGATGGTCTTCGCGTCGAGGCGGTAGTTGAGCGCGTTGAGGACGGCGCCCAGCCCCGGCACGGCGTAGTGGGCCTCGAGCATCGCCGGCACGTTGGGGGCGAGGATCGCCACCGTGTCGCCGCGTCCGATGCCCCGGCGCTCGAGCGCCGAGGCGAGGCGCAGGCAGCGCGACTCGAACTGCGCGTAGGTGAAGGCCGCGTCGCCGTGGCGCACGGCGACCTTGCCGGGCCAGGTCTGCGCGGCGCGCCGCAGGAAGGAGACCGGCGAGAGCGGGACGTGGTTGGCGGCGTTCCGCCCGAGCTCCGGCGCGTGCTCCGCCGCCATGGGGGTCAGCCGGCGCGGCGGCGCCGCAGCCAGGCCTCCAGCTCGCCGATGATCCCGCGCCGGAACGCCAGCACGCAGACCACGAAGATCGCGCCCTGGGTGATCGTGAACCACGAGCCCAGCTCCGCGAGGTAGTTCTCCATGGTGATGATGACGAAGGCGCCCACGACGGGCCCGAAGATCGTGCCCATGCCGCCCAGCAGCGTCATGAGCACCACCTCGCCGGACATCGACCAGTGCACGTCGGTGAGGGAGGCGAGCTGGAAGACGATGGCCTTGGTCGCTCCCGCGAGGCCGGCCAGGCCCGCCGACAGGACGAACGCCGCGAGCTTGTAGTGCTCCGTCCGGTAGCCCAGGGAGATCGCGCGCGGCTCGTTCTCGCGGATGGCCTTGAGCACCTGCCCGAAGGGCGAGTGGATGACGCGGTAGATCAGCAGGAACCCGGCCGTGAAGATCGCGAGCACCACGTAGTACAGGACCGTCGTGCTGGACAGGTCGAGGAACCCGAGGAACATCCCGCGCGGCACCGCCTGGATGCCGTCCTCGCCATGGGTGAACGGCGCCTGCAGGCAGAAGAAGTAGACCATCTGCGCCAGCGCCAGGGTGACCATCGCGAAGTAGATGCCCTGCCGGCGGATGGCGAGCATCCCCGCGAACACGCCCAGCACGGTCGACGCGGCCGTCCCGGCCAGGATGGCGAACTCCGGCGGCAGGCCCCAGACCTTCGCCGCGTGCGCGGCGACGTAGCCCGCCATGCCCAGGAACATCGCATGCCCGAAGGAGAGCAGCCCGCCGAAACCCAGGAGGAGGTTGAAGGCGCAGGCGAAGAGCGCGAAGCACAGCGCCTTCATCACGAAGACGGGATAGACGACCGCGGGCGCCACGAGGAAGAGCGCCATCATGACGAGGAACGCCTTGCGGTCGTAGCGCGCCTCCGCGGCGTCGTCCCGGGAGGCGTGCGGCTTGTACTGGTCTTCGGCCATGGGGCTAGCGGCTCCCGAAGAGGCCCTGCGGCCGGATCATGAGGACGATAGCCATGATCACGAAGATCACGGTGTTGGAGGCTTCCGGGTAGAAGACCTTGGTGAGGCCCTCGATGACGCCGAGCCCGAAGCCCGTCACCACGGCGCCCATGATGGAGCCCATGCCCCCGATCACGACGACCGCGAACACCACGATGATCGTGTCCGCCCCCATGAGCGGGTTCACCTGGTAGATGGGCGCGGCCATCACGCCCGCGAGGCCCGCGAGCGCCACGCCGAAGCCGTAGGTGAGCGTGATCATGCGCGGCACGTTCACGCCGAAGGCCTGCACCATGGCCGGGTTCTCGGTGGCGGCGCGCAGGTAGGCGCCGAGCTTCGTGCGCTCGATGACGAACCACGTGCCCACGCAGACGACGAGGGAGGCCACGATCACCCAGGCGCGGTACTTGGGCAGGAACATGAACCCGAGGTTGGTTCCGCCCGAGAGGATCTCGGGAATCGAGTACGGCAGGCCGGCCGACCCGTATTCGTGCCGGAAGGCGCCCTGGATGATGAGCGCGAGGCCGAACGTGAGGAGCAGCCCGTAGAGGTGGTCCAGCTTGTAGAGCCTGGAGAGCATGAGCCGCTCGACGATCACGCCGGTCGCGCCGACGGCGAGCGGGGCGACGACGAGCGCCCACCAGTAATTGAGGCCCAGCTTGTTCAGCAGGAAGTACGCCGCGAACGCGCCCATCATGTACTGCGCGCCGTGGGTGAAATTGATGATGTTGAGCAGCCCGAAGATGACCGCGAGCCCCAGCGACAACAAGGCGTAGAACGACCCGTTGATCAGGCCGATCAGGAGCTGGCCCGAAGAACGCTTGTGTCGGTACGCCGAATATCTCGGTCATGCTCGAGGAGTGGCTGCCTGGTCGTGATGAGCGGCGCCCCGAAGGGCGTCCGCTCGATCACGGTTCCCGATGATCGCTACTTCGCAGCCACCAGAGGGCAGCCCCCTTCCGCCATCGGGCGGAAGGCCTGGTCTGCCGGAATCGTGGCTCTGACCTTGTAATAGTCGTAGGGACCCTTCGACTCCGCGGGCTTCTTCACTTCCACGAGGTAGGCCGGGTGCACCTTGCGTCCGTCGGCGCGCACCGTCCCCTTGCCGAAGAGCGGGTCGTCGGTGGGCAGCTTCTTCATTTCCGCGATGACCTTCGTGCCGTCGTCCGACTTCGTCGCCTCGACCGCCTTCAGGTAGTGCAGCACCGCCGAGTAGACGCCCGCGTGCACCATCGTCGGGTACTTGCCGCCGTTGGCCGCCGCGAAGCGCTTGGTCCACGCGCGCGAGGCGTCGTTCAGGTCCCAGTACCAGCTCTCCGTGAAGATGAGGCCCTGCGCCTTCTCCAGCCCCAGCGCGTGCACGTCCGTGAGGAACACCAGCAGGCCGGCGAGGTTCTGGCCGCCCTTCACGATGCCGAACTCGGAGGCCTGCTTGATGGCGTTGGTCGTGTCGCCGCCGGCGTTGGCCAGGCCCACGATCTTCGCCTTCGAGGCCTGCGCCTGCAGCAGGAACGAGGAGAAGTCCTGCGTGTTGAGCGGGTGGCGCACCTTGCCGAGCACCTTGCCGCCGGTCTTCAGCACCACCGCCTCGGTGTCGCGCTCGAGCGCGTGGCCGAAGGCGTAGTCGGCCGTGAGGAAGAACCAGGAGTCGCCGCCCGTCTTCACGATCGCGTTGCCCGTGCCGTTGGCCAGCATCCACGTGTCGTAGGTCCAGTGGATGGTGTTCGGCGAGCAGGCCTTGCCGCTCAGGTCCGCCGTGGCGGCGCCGGAGACGAGGAAGGCCTTCTTCTTGTCCTTGGTGATCTGGTTGACCGCGAGCGCCACGCCGGAGTTCGGGGTGTCGACGATCACGTCCACGCCCTCCGCGTCGTACCACTTGTTCGCGATCTGCGAGCCCACGTCGGCCTTGTTCTGGTGGTCGGCGAAGATCACCTCCGTCTTGATGCCCTTCTTCGCCGCGCCGAAGTCCTCGATGGCCATCTTGGCGGCGAGCACGGAACCCTGGCCCGACAGGTCGGCATACAGGCTCGACTGGTCGTTCAGGACGCCGATCTTCACGACGTTTCCGGAAATCTGGGCCTGGGCGCCGGCCGAAAGGGCCAGCATCGCCGCGGCGGCGAGCAACTTGCGCTTGAAAATCATGGTTCGAATCTCCTCATCAATGCTGTCGTTGATTACACACCCAGGTACTCGTGGAGCATTTGCGTCTTGCTCTTCAATTCGGGAGCCGTGAAGGTCTCCGCGATCTTTCCGTGCTCCATCACGTAGAACCGGTCGGCGAGCGGCGCCGCGAAGCGGAAGTTCTGCTCGACCAGCACGATGGTGAAGCCGCGTTCCTTGAGTTTCGTGATGATGCGCCCCAGCGCCTGCACGATCACGGGAGCCAGGCCCTCCGTGATCTCGTCCAGGAGCAGCAGGTGCGCGCCCGTCCGCAGGATCCGGGCCATGGCGAGCATCTGCTGCTCGCCCCCCGAGAGCTTGGTGCCCTGCGCGGTCTTCCTGCGCTCGCGCAGGTTGGGGAACATCTCGTAGATCTCCTCCACGCCCATGCCCCCCTCGCCGATCCGGGGCGGGAGCATGAGGTTCTCCTCGACCGAGAGGCTGGAGAAGATCGCGCGCTCCTCGGGGCAGTAGCCGATGCCCAGGTGGGCGACCTTGTGGGTGGGCCAGGAGACCGTCTCCGTGCCCTTCACCCGGATCGAGCCGGCGCGGCGTCCCACCAGCCCCATGATCGACTTGAGCGTCGTCGTGCGCCCCGAGCCGTTGCGGCCGAGCAGCGTGACCACCTCGCCCTCGTTCACCGTGAGGTCCACGCCGTGCAGGATGTGCGACTCGCCGTACCAGGCGTTCAGGTGCTCTATGCGCAGGACTTCAGCCATGGGCGGCCTCCGTGGAGCCCATGTAGGCCTCGATCACCTGCGGGTTCGCGGACACCTCCGCGTAGGGCCCCTCGGTGAGGACGGCCCCGCGCTGCAGCACGGTGATCGTGTCGCAGATGCCCGAGACCACGCCCATGTTGTGCTCGACCATGAGCACGGTGCGGCCCTTCGCCACCTCCTTGATGAGGTTCTTCACCAGGTCCACGTCCTCGTGCCCCATGCCGGAGGTCGGCTCGTCCAGGAGCATCAGCTCCGGCTCCATCGCGAGCGTGGTGGCGATCTCGAGCGTGCGCTTGCGCCCGTAGGCGAGCTCGACGGCGTTCGTCCGGGCGAAGCGGCGCAGGTCCACCTGGTCCAGGATCGCGAGCGCCCGGTCGTTCAGGGCGTCGAGCGAGGATTCGGCCTTCCAGAAGTGGAAGCTCGTCCCGAGGTTGCGCTGCAGGGCGATGCGCACGTTCTCCAGGACCGTGAGGTTCGGGAAGACCGCGGAGATCTGGAACGAGCGGATGATCCCGCGGCGGGCCACGTCCGCGGGCTTGTCGTGCGTGATGTCCTGGCCCGTTGTACAGGATCGTGCCGGAGGTGGGCGGCAGGAACTTGGTGAGCAGGTTGAAGGTGGTCGTCTTCCCGGCGCCATTGGGGCCGATGAGGGCGTGGATCGTGCCCCGCCTCACCTTGAGATCCACGCGGTCGACCGCGACGAAGCCCTTGAACTCCTTGGTGAGCCCGCGGGTCTCGAGGATGATGTCTTCGGCCATCGCTTCCGGAAAGGGAGGGGATTGCCGAAGGGCCTTCTGCAACCGGGATCCGGGCGCCCATCGGCGGGCAAGCAAGCCCGCATGCTAACCCACGCCTTCCGGCCGTCGCAAGAAGAACCCCCGCCGAGGCGGGGGTTCGTTTTGCGGCAATCGAACGCGCAGCGGGCGTTCGCGGCGCGCCGGGTTCAGCTGCAGCCCGGATCGGCCAGGCGCGCCCCGGCGGGACCGAAGGGCCGGCAGCCCCTGCCCTCGAGGCTCATTTCCTTCACCCCCGGCGCGGCATTGCTCAGGACGACGAGCTTGCCCTCCCGGTCGCCCGGGATGGTGGCCAGGAAGGTCACCGTTACGTTGCATTCGGCGCCGGGTGGCAGCACCCCGGGGCAGGAGTTCGTCTGCAGGAAGTCGCCGGTCACGTACAGGTTCTCGATGACGAGGTCCGCGCGGCCGACGCTCTTCACCTTGATCGTCTGCTCGGTCGATGGCCTTCCCATGACGCCGCTGCCGAACGAGATGGACTCGGCGGACAGCTGGATGCCCGGAAGCGGCGTCGAACCTATCCCCGTCAGGCTGACGGTGAGGGTGGAGTTGGAGGCGTCGCTTTCGACCGTCACGACGCCGGGCCGCTCGCCCATCGCGGTCGGCGTGAACGTCACGTCGATCGTGCAGGACTCGCCGGGGTCGAGGGTCCTGCAATTGTTGTCCTGCGCGTAGTCCCCCGTGATCGTGATCGAATTGATGGTCACCGGCGCTCCGTAGGCCACGAGCGCCTTGGGATCCGGCGGCGCGGCAACCCCCGCCACCTCCGTCGGCACGGTGGAAGTGTTGGTGAGCCTGACCGATTGCGGCGCGCTGGTGAGTGCCGAGGTCCTGGAACCCGAAGTCCAGGAGCGAGGTGCTCCTGCGACAGCCTCCCGGCGGGGCCGGCATAGCCGGTTCCGAAGAGCCACACGTCCTCCAGCGGGTAGTACCGAGTTGCTGCGCATGATCATCCGCCCCATCAACGGCCCCACCTGGGTCGGCCGGAACTCCACGTCCACTTCGCAGTAGGAGTGTGCCGTAGGGATTGACGTCGCAGAATTCGCCCGCGATGGCGAAGTCCGGGGAGCGATACAGGACCGGGTCGAGCTCGAGGACGGCGCCCGACTCCGAGTAGTCGTAGCCCCAGACATAGGCGGTCTGCGGGAAGGAGGACGACCCGACCAGCGTCGGCTCGAACTCCATGCAATACGGGTAGTTGTATCCATACACGCCGGACACCGCCTGCGCGAGGAGGGGCACGGAGATCTGCTCCCCGGGGCTTGCCAGGGGAATGGTGAGCAGCCCCTGCCTCGCTCCGAGCTGGGCCGGGGTGAAGGCCAGGTCGATCGTGCAGGACTGGCCGACGCCCAGCGTGCCGCCGCAATGGGACGTCGCGCTGAAATCGCCCGTGGTCTTCGCCATGCCGCCGAACACGACGGCCGCAGGGCCGGAATTGCTGATCGTCACCTGCCGCTTGATGCCCGGGCCTTCGATGCCGGCCGGCGGAAACTCGAGCCCTCCCACGACCTGGACGAACGGGCCGTACGCGATGTCGTAGCAGCTCGTGGGAACCGTCGCCGCGTCCGCGAATGCCTTGTCGAACGTCGTGCCGCCGCTCGCCGAGCGATGGCCCCGGGTGGTCACCTGGAGGCCGCCCGCGGGCGCAGCCGCCGACATCGGCGAGATGACGGCGATCGAGCTGGCGTCGTTGAGGACCTTGACGGAGACCTCCGCGCTCGCGAGCACGAGGTTCGCCGCCCGGGCGTAGACCTCCGGGACGGGCTCCGCCGCCAGGACGGCCGGGGCCGGCAGGCCCAGGCTGGCCACGAGGCCTGCCGCCGCGAGCGCGGCGTTCAGCCTGCGCGCGAGGAACAGTTGCGAAGGCGGGATCGAAGGGGTGGCGTTGCGGGGGTTCGACATGTCAATGTCTCCTGGCAAGCCCAGGGACGTCGCGGGAAGCGGCGGCCGCAAGGCAACAAGCATCGATGGCACTGTCCAGTGCCCGGTCGGGAGAGAACTCCCGAAGCGCCTCCGCCTCGGAACGCGCGGATGCGGCTATTTTCTCATCTTCCATCACGCGGGCAAGGCCGGCGACGACCCTGGACTTCGGCTCCCCGTGCCCGACGCATATCCCCACGCCGAGCTCCGCGAGGCGTTTCGCGGTGCGTTGCTGCTCGCCGTTGACCGGAAGCAGCAGCTGCGGGCACCCGGCCATGAGCGCCGTGAGCCCGAGGCCGTGGCCCCCGTAGGACACGACGGCCGGATGCGAGGACAACGCCGTCGCGATGTTGAACGGCTGCCGGGAAACCCGGAGGGAGTCCGACGAGGCCGAGACGCACTGCGCCTCCGTCGCATCGGGCAGGTAGACCCAGGCGCGGCGGCCGCGCCCGGCCAGCGCGTCGATCAGCTTCGAGGCGTGCGGGTGGTCGCGGCGCAGGGACGCGAAGACCGCGGGCGGCTCCCCTGCCTCCGCGTTCAACGGCGCCGGCAAGGCGCCCAGGTAGATTTCCCGGCTGCGCATCTTGCTGAAGGGGTCCAGGGCGGGAATGGTCGCCAGCAGCGTTGCCGATCCCTCGAGGACGGCACCGAGATGGGGCACCGGGTCCGATCCGAAAACGCGCAGCGTCGCATTGGCGTTGCGCAGCGCGAGCGCCTCGGCGCGTTCGACGCGCTCGTCGATCTCCGGGGTGGGCAGGAAAAGGAGCGGCGAGCGCGGTTGGTGCGGGGGGCAGTCGAAGCCCGTGCCAAGCCGGACGGCCGGGATGCCCGCCGAATGCGCCGCGAGGACCAGCGTGGGCGCGTAATTGGCGATGACGAGGTCGGCGCGCCAGGCGGTGAGGATCGCGCGCCACCCGCCCACGAGCCCGGTGAGCGTCTCGGGATGCGCATAGCCGAAGCCGAGGTAGATCTCGGCATGGCTGGCCGGCACGGGTGCGATCCCGGTAAACGCGTTCAGGCACACGGGCGCCTGGAAGACGGGGAAGCCCAGGGCGGCGAGCTCCGCGGCGGCGACCGAGGTGTTGCGCTGCGCGATGGCGACTTCCCACCCCTGTTCGGCCAGGCGCTTGAGCAGGGAGAGGTACGGCCGGAGGTGGCCGCTGTTCTCCCCGAGCTCCCAGCCGAAAAGGACTCTCATCGGATTCCCCGTGGATCCTGGCCGTCAGCCCCCGGGCCGGCGGAAAGCCGCCGCGCCCGTGGCGCCGTTCAGGTTGTACATGAGCCCGGCCCCCTGCCCTGTCCGGCCCGCGAAGAAGCCTTCGATGGAGCCGGTCGGGTTGGTGCAGGCGGGGCTGCAGGTGATGTTCAGCAGCTGGGGCACCGGCAGGTTGCCCGGCGCCGTGCCGCGGAACGCGGAGAAGTACTGGCCACGGAAGATCGGGATGTCGTTGGCCGTGCCGGTGATGGTGTTCCCGGCGATCGAGAGGTTCACGCTCGTGTCCACCGTCCGGCTGGCGAAGTCCGCCGCCAGCGTGGCGCTGTTGAGCGATCCCACGGCGCCGGAGGCGTTGGTCGGGTGGGTGGACCCCACGAGCTCGTAGGTCGCCGAGCCGGTGAGCGGCAGGGAAACGGGCGCGTCCTGGACCCCGGAGAACACGTAGTGCAGGCTGCTGTTCGTGAGCGGCAGCGCCTGCGGCGTGCCACTGGCCGAGACCTGCGCCGTGCCGCCCGCCCAGCGGCCCCAGATGAGGCCCGTTTCCGCGTCGGTGCCGAACTCAGCCACGCTCGCGGTGCCGACGGCGTAGGGATTGTGGCCCCCCGAGAACGTGCCGTACGGGGCGGTGAACGCGGTGACGCGCCCTTGGGCGTCCGCCGTCACTTCGGCGGGACGGTTGGTGATCGCGTAGTTGCGCTCGAGGCCCCCGGCGAGGGCGCCTTGCGGGTCGGAGATCACGCCGTCGCGGTAGGTCGCCGAGGAGTCCTGCGCGGGCCCCTGGAATCCGACCGTGCCGTTGACCGTGTAGTAGTCGACGGGCGTCGCCGACGTCTGGTCCGTGAAGGTGTAGCCCAGGATGATGCCGCTCATGTCGGAGCCGACGAAGCTGCCCTCGATCCCGCCCGCGAGGCGGGAATCGACCGACGACGTCACGCCGAGGCCGTTGCGGATGAGGAGCAGGTCCGACGTCGTGGCGTAGAACGTGTTGAGCGCGAAGGGAACGTTGTTGGCCGAGATCTGCCACGAACCGCCGGAGGCGCCGCCCGATGCGGGCATCGTCACCGCCAGCGTCGGCGAAAGCGTCCGGCTGCTGAAGTTCACGTCGATGGTGGCCGTTCCCAGCGTGCCGACGACGTTCGTCTGGCTGGTGGGCGCCGAGGCGATGACCCGCGTGTAGGTCGCCGTCCCCGTGAGCACGTCGGACAGGTACACCGGATAGCCGGAGTTGGCCTGGATCCAGTGGATGCTGCCGGGCACCGTGTAGGGCGGATCGGTGTCGAAATAGCGGATGCGCGCGTCCTCGAACCGGCCGGCCGATACGGCGAGACCCCCGTTCACGAAGGAGGTGCCGCCGCGCGGCGTGCCGCCGACGATTCGCGGCGCGAGGCCGGTCTGCGCGCCCGGGTAGGAGGCGTAGCCGCGCGTGGCGGTGCCGTCGTAGACGATGTCGTCCGGCAGGGCCTGCCCGCTGAGGGTCGCGCCGCCGGCGTACAGGATGTCCTGCAGGCCCTCGGGATCCAGGCTGCCGGTCGCGGAGTCGAGGAAGGTGAACCCCAGCCCGTTGTTGCCGACCGGGGCGAAGCCCGTGGTCCCCTGCATGGTCATGGAGCCGCTGCCGTCGCTCGGCGCGAAGTTCCTGGTTTCGCCGCCCGCATCCCCTGCCGCCCCGCTCTTTTCCGCGCTGGTCGGATTGGTCGCGGCGACCGCGATGAACGCCGGCATCGGAATGTAGGTCACGTTCCCGCGGCCGGTGACGAGGACGGTCTGCCCCGGACCCGTGATGAGCGACTGGGCCCCGCCCTGCTGCGGCGGAAGGCCGGCGCCGGAGAAGTCGCCGAAGGTGACGGCGTGGCTGCCCTCGATGGTGTGGTTCACCGTGATGTCGCAGCTGCCGCCCGCGGCGCCCACCTTGTTCGGGTCGCAGTCGTCCGCCGTGCCCGCGAAGAGGACGTTGCCGGACCCGCGGATGCCCACCGTGGCGACCCGCGTCTTCATCATGAAGCGGTCACGGCTGCGCGCGGCGATGAGGCCGGTGAACGTGCGAAGCGTCCCGCGCACGAGGTTCAGGAGCGCCCCCTGGTCGGAATCGGGACGGTCGGCGTATTGCTCGATCTGGAACTGCGTGTTGGGACGCAGGGAGATCTTGGCCTGGTCGACCATCGTGAGCTGGGCCATGCCGTGCGTGCCCGAGACGATGGTGTCGCCGGGCCTGACCGGGGCGCCGCGCGTGACCGGCACGCGCTGGCCGGCGCGCTGGACGCTCACGTCGCCCGTGACGAAGGTGAAGGTGCCGCTCTGACCGAAGGCCGGCCCGGCGGAGACGACGCCGGCCAGGAGGAGGAGGGATGCGATCTTTCTGCGCTGAAGCATGGCCGGATCTCCCTAATTGATGTCGCAACGGACGGCCGTCGAGACCTCGTTGCGTTTGAAGTCGTACAGGTCGATGTTCGAGGCGTTGCGCGTGTAGGACCACTGGGCCCGCATGGCGCACGTCTTCCGGAACTGCCAGTTCAAGCCCAGCAGGAACTCGCCGAACCGGTCCTCGCCGTCCTCGACGGTCGTCGAGCGCGCGTACGGATCCTTGTCGCGGCGCAGCACGAAGCCGACCGCGGTGAAGGCGCTGAGCGCCGACGTGAGGGAGTACTGCCCGTAGCCGCGCATCGCCGAACAGGTTCTTGCTCTTGTCGGTGTCGGTGCCGGGAATCTTGTTGACCGCGCTGTCGTCGCTCACGAAGGCGGACACGTAGAGCAGCGGGACGCCCTTGGTCTCGAAGCTGCGCAGCCAGGAGCCCTGGAGGTAGATCTGGTCGAAGTCCTCGACCTCGTTGGTCGGGAAGCGCACCTGGGCGTACTGCAGGCCCAGCCCCACCTGCGTCTTCGTGTCGAGCATGTACTTCCAGTCGCCCTGCCCGTAGGCGGTGCGCCGGTCGTTGGTGATCATGGGCTCGCCCGTGTAGGCGCCGTCCTGGTTGAACGCCTGGTAGCCGCCCACGAAGCGCCACTGGGTCGGGCCCCGGTTCAGGGCCGCGCCGGCGCGCGCGTCGCCGTAGAGCGAATTGAAGTCCGATTCGCCGGCGTAGCCCCTGCCCCTCGCCTCGCCGCCCGCGAACAGGCCCCACCCGCCGCCGAGCGGGTGCGAGTACTCCAGCATGCCGCTCGCGGAGCCGAAGCCGGCGTCGCGCTTGATGGAGTTGCCCGTCGCCTCGATGCCGACGATGCCGAAGGACTGCTGCGCGGCCGCGCCGAAGTCCGTGGGCACGCCCGTGATGTTGTCGTCGTAGCCGATCCCGAGCTCGGCCCAGCCCGACCAGCCCGGGGTGGTCTGGCGCTTGCGGTCTTCGATCGCCTCGAGGTAGCGGTTGATGGTCTGCTGCGCGATCGGCGGCGGATTCGACGCGGCGAGCTGCCGGAAGGAAGCCTCGGCGAGGTCGAAGGACCCGGCCATGAAGTAGGCGCGCGCGATGTCCATCTGCGCGCCGGCATGGTTCGGGCTTCACGGCGAGCACGCGCTCGAAGGCGACGATCGCGTCGTCGATCTTGCCGCTGTCGAGCGCCGCCACGCCCAGGAGGTAGTCGTAGTCGACATTGCCCGCGAGCTGGCCCTCGAGCTTGATGAGCTCCATGTAGGCCTGCTTCGGGTTGTTTTCCACGAGCAGGCGCCTGGCGCGTTCGAGGGTCTCCGGATTGGCCAGCGCGGGCGAGATGCCGGCGGCGGCCAGTACCAGCGCGACAAGGGGCGTCATCCAGCTTGTGCGTCGTTCCATGGCAGCTCTCATTCTTTTTCCGATGGAAGAGGGAATTGCAGCAACACGTGCGCTTCTCGAGCTTGCTCCCTGCCGAAGGCGGGGCAATCGCCTTCTGTCGAGATTTGCATAGTATTCCGGCCACCTAGGGTTTGCAATCGGCCAAGGGGCGTAATACGCGGCGACTTTCCTTGAAGAAACAATGCGATAATTGTGCTGAATATGCCGCTTTCCGGAACCGGTGCCGGAGTGTCCATGAACGATGCCGTCGCCCCCGCCAACCCCCAGTCTCACACGGAATTGTTGCTGCGCAGCGACGAAAGCGGGGTGGCGACGCTCACCCTCAACCGGCCGCGCCAGTACAACGCCCTGTCCGGCGCCCTTCTCGACGCCCTCGGCCGCGCCCTCGAGGCGATCGCCACGGACGAATCGGTGCGGGTGGTCCTCGTCACGGGCGCCGGGCCCGCCTTCTGCGCCGGGCACGACCTGAAGGAGATGCGCTCCCTGCCCTCGCAGGCGGACGTCGACGCCCTCTTCGCGCGCTGCAGCGCCGTGATGCAGCGGCTGGTCGGCCTGCCGCAGCCCGTGATCGCCGCCGTGAACGGGCTCGCGACCGCCGCCGGCT
This sequence comes from uncultured beta proteobacterium, assembly GCA_963824135.1. Taxonomy (GTDB): domain Bacteria; phylum Pseudomonadota; class Gammaproteobacteria; order Burkholderiales; family Usitatibacteraceae; genus FEB-7. The sequence goes on from CAWGOH010000012.1 coordinate 290,441, forward strand.
GCCAGCTCGTCGCGCAGTGCGACCTCGCGGTGGCGAGCGCGGACGCGCGCTTCGCCGTCTCGGGGATCAACCTGGGGCTTTTCTGCTCGACGCCCGCGGTGCCTCTCACCCGCAACGTCGGCCGCAAGCGCGCGGCGGAAATGCTCTTCACGGGCGAGTTCATCGACGCGGAGACCGCCCTCGACTGGGGCCTCGTGAACCGCGTCGTGCCGCCCGACCGCGTCCTGGAGTCGGCGCACGACCTCGCCAACAAGCTGCTCGCCAAGCCGCGCGACGCGCTCGCGACCGGCAAGGCCCTCTTCTACCGCCAGCTGGAGGCGGGCCTCGCTCGCCGCCTACGAGGACGCCTCGCGGACCATCGCCTGCAATTTCGCCGCCCCGTCGGCGCGGGAGGGCGTGGCCGCCTTCCTCGAGAAGCGCCCGCCCGACTGGAAGTAGACTCACCGCGGTGTCAGGCACCGGGCCAGCGCTTCGGGCGCCGGCGGTCGCGCAGGATCTCGCGCGCGGCGTTGTGCCCCGGGACGCCCGTGACGCCCCCGCCCGGATGCGCGCCCGACCCGCACAGGTAGAGGCCGCGCAGCGGCATCCGGTAGTTGCCGTGCCCCAGGACGGGGCGCGCGCTGAAGAGCTGGTTCAGCGCGAGCTTGCCGTGGAAGATGTCGCCGCCCACCAGGCCGAACTCCCGCTCCAGGTCCCGCGGCGAGAGGATGCGGCGCGCGATGACGCTCGCGCGGAAATTGGGCGCGTGCCGCGTGACCAGGTCGATCACCGCGTCGGCCGCCTTCTCCCGCTCGTCCTCCCAGCGCCTTCCCTGCGGCAGCTCGTAGCGGAAGTGCTGGCAGAAGAGGCTCGCGACATGCGCGCCGCGGGGGGCGAGCGAGTCGTCCACGGTGCTCGGGATCAGGACCTCGACGATGGGCTCGCGCGACCAGCCCTCCTCCCGGGCGCTCGCGTGCGCCCGGTCCATGTAGGCGAGCGTGGGCGCCAGGATGATTCCCGAGGAATGGTGCGGCGCGGGCATCCTTTCCCGGCAGGCAGGCGAAGTCGGGAAGCTCGGAGAGGGCGACGTTCATGCGGAACGTGGCGCTCTCGCACTGGTAGTTCGAGAAGGCCTCGGGCCAGGGCGGGCCGCCCGCGAGCTTCGCGACGAGGCGGGGGTTGGCGTTCGCCACCACGCAGCGCGCGGCGACCTCGGTGCCGTCGGAAAGGGCGAGCCCCGCCGCGCGGCCGCCGGCCTCGAGGATGCGCTCGACCTCCACTCCCGTGCGAATGGCCACGCCGCGCGCGGCCGCCTCCTGCGCGAGCGCCTGCGAGATGGCGCCCATGCCGCCCAGCGCGTGCCCCCAGGTCCCCTTCTTCCCGTTCACCTCCCCGAAGACGTGGTGCAGGAGCACGTAGGCGGTGCCCGGCGACCACGGGCTCGCGAAGTTGCCCACGACGCTGTCGAACCCGAAGCACGCCTTGATGGGGTCGGACTCGAACCAGCGCTCGAGCCAGTCGCCCGCGGCCATCGTGAAGAGGTCCAGCACGTCGCGCTTCGCCTCGAGCGGGAGCGAGTCGACGCGCCGCGCCGCCTTCCAGGCGCCCAGCAGTTCCGCGATGCCGCCGCCCACGTTCGGCGGCGTCTCGAGGAGGAGGTCGCGCAGCACGTCGGCCACGCGCTCCAGCCGCGCGTAGTACGCCGGCAGCCTCCCGGCGTCGCGCGCCGAGTGCTTCGCGATCTCGCGCTGCGTGGCCTCGAGGCCGCCGCCCACCTTGAGGTAGCCGCCGTCCGCGGTCGGCAGGAAGTTCGAGAACGGCCGCTCGACGATTCGCAGGCCGCGCTCGCGCGAGCCGCAGGTCGGCGATCACCTTGGGGTTGAGCAGGCTCACCGTGTAGGCCGCCGCCGAGTTGCGGAAGCCGGGATGGAATTCCTCCGTCACGGCCGCCCCGCCCACCACTTCGCGGCGCTCGAACACGCCCACCTTGAGGCCGGCGGCGGCGAGGTAGCAGGCGCAGACCAGGCCGTTGTGGCCCGCCCCCACGATGGCCGCGTCGAACTCCCGGGCGTTCGCCAAGGCGCGGGCCTTCAGGCCAGGAGGAAGGCGCGCACCGCCGCCACCTGGGAAGCGTCCATGAGCGCCGGGGCGTGCCCCGTTTCCGGCAGGACCAGGCCCTCGGTGCCCGGCCGCAGACAGCATCTCGCCGTAGATGTCCGGGGTGAGGAGGTCCGAGTCGGCGCCGCGAACGACGAGCACGGGGCCGCGCACGGCCTTCCAGAACGGGCGCAGGTCCACGTCGGCCAGCGGGCCCGCCCTGAAGGGAATCGCGATGCCGGGGTCGTAGCGGAAGCGCCACCGGCCCGATTCGTCGCGCCGCGCCACGTGGACGGCAAGGTGGCCCCACTGCGCGGGCGTGAGAGGGCCGAAGGGGCTCACGGAGCGCATCGCCGCTCGAGCGCCTCCAGCGACTCGAAGGCGGGATCGCGCCCCACGTAGGTCGCGATGCGCTCCAGGGCGGACCTGGGGCACGACGCAGCCCACGTCGTTCAGGACGAGCTTTCCCACGGGCGTGCGCGGCTGGGCCGCGAGGATCATGCCGAGGATCCCGCCCATCGACGTGCCCACCCAGTCGACCGACTCCGCGCCGATGGCCGCGAGCATCGCGGCGATGTCGGCGCAGTATTGCGGGTAGCCGTAGTCGGACTTGTCCGCGAGCCAGTCGCTGCGCCCGCGCCCGGCGATGTCCGGGCACACGACGCGGTAGGCGTCCGCCAGGCGCTCGGCGAGGTAGTCGAAGTCGCGGCCGCAGCGCGTGAGGCCGTGCGACGCACACGAGCACGCGCGGGTTGTCGCGATCGCCCCACTCCACCCAGCGCATGCGGTGGAACCCGTGGGGCCCCAGGCACCTCACCGATCCTTCACGCATCGTGGTCATGGTTGGCAAAAATCTTGGAAACGCCGATGAACGCCGATGTCACGCCGATGAACGCCGATGAGAAATGTGATGGGACAGACGCACATTGGATGTCGAGGACTTCGGCGAATGCCGACATGGCTGAAGTACCACTCACATATGCCTTATCGGCGTTCATCGGCGTGACATCGGCGTTCATCGGCGTTTCCAAAGACTTTGGGTCGCGTCACTCGATGGCGCTCGCGCTCTTCGCCCGCTCGCGCAGGAGGTACTTCTGGATCTTGCCCGTGGACGTCTTCGGCAGCGGCCCGAAGACGACCTTCTTGGGAACCTTGAACCTCGCCATGCGCGAGCGGCAGAACTCGATGATCTCCTCCTCGGCTCGCGTCCGCCCCGTCCTTCAGCTCGATGAACGCGCAGGGCGTCTCGCCCCACTTCGGGTCCGGCTGCGCCACGACCGCCGCGAGCATCACCGCCGGATGCCCGAAGAGGACGTCCTCGACCTCCTGCGAGGAGATGTTCTCGCCGCCGGAGATGATCACGTCCTTGGAGCGGTCCTTGATCTTGACGTAGCCGTCGGGCTGCATGACGGCGAGGTCGCCGGAATGGAACCAGCCTCCGCGGAAGGCCTCCTGCGTCGCCTTCGGGTTCTTGAGGTAGCCCTTCATGGTGATGTTGCCGCGGAACATGATCTCGCCCATGGTCTCGCCGTCCCACGGCACCGGCTCCATCGTGTGCGGGTCCAGGACGGTCATGCCCTCCTCCAGCAGGTAGGCCACGCCCTGGCGGCCGTTCCTGCGAACCTGCTCCTCGAGGGGAAGCGCGTCCCATTCCGGGTGCCTGGCGCACACGGCCGCGGGCCCGTAGGTCTCGGTGAGGCCGTACACGTGCGTGATGTCGAAGCCGATGCGGCCCATCCCCTCGATGACGGCCGCCGGCGGCGGCGCGGCCGCGACGAGGCAGTGCACCTCGTGGTCTATGCCCCGGCGCCACTCGGCCGGCGCGTTGAGGAGCATCGAGTGCACGATGGGCGCGCCGCAGTAATGGGTGACCTTGTGCTCGGCGATGAGCGAGAGGATGAGCTTCGCGTCCACCTTGCGCAGGCACACGCTGGTGCCGCCGGCCGCCGCCAGCGTCCAGTTGAAGCACCAGCCGTTGCAGTGGAACATCGGCAGCGTCCACAGGTAGACGGCGTGCTTGGGCATCGACCAGTCGAGGATGTTGTTGATCGCGTTGAGGTACGCGCCGCGGTAGTGGTAGACCACGCCCTTGGGGTTGCCCGTGGTCCCCGAGGTGTAGTTGAGCGCGATCGCGTCCCACTCGTCGGGCGGGAAGGTCCAGGCGAATTCCGGGTCTCCCTCGGCGAGGAAGGCCTCGTAGTCCTTCTCGCCCAGGAGCCTGCCGCCCTCGTGCATCGGATCGTCCACGTCGATGACGAGGGGCTTCGTCTTCGCGAGCGCGAGCGCCTTCTCGATCGTCGCCGAGAACTCGCGGTCCGTGAAGAGCACCTTCGCCTCGCCGTGGTCGAGCATGAAGGCGATGGCCTCCGCGTCCAGGCGCGTGTTGAGCGTGTTGACCACCGCGCCGATCATGGCCGGGCCGAAGTGCAGCTCCACCATCGCCGGGATGTTGGGCAGCATCGCCGCCACGGTCTCGCCGCGCCCGACGCCGCGCCGCTCCAGGGCGGAGGCGAGCCGGCGGCAACGCGCGTAGACGTCCTTCCACGTCCGCCGCAGGCCGCCGTGGATCACGGCGACCCGCTCCGGGTACACGTAGGCCGCCTTCGCGAGGAAGGACACCGGGGTGAGCGGGGTGTAGTTGGCCTCGTTGCGCTCGAGGCCCGGAGGCATACGGTTTCGTCATGTCGGTCTCCTCCCCGGGATTCTCAGGCCATGCGCGTGGGCATGGGCGCGGCGATTCCCGCGGCCTTCTCCGCCCCGTGCACGGTGTTCGCCACCAGCATCGCGATCGTCATGGGGCCGACGCCGCCGGGCACCGGCGTGATGCGCGAGGCCACCTTCGCCACCGCGGCGTAGTCGACGTCCCCGCAGAGCTTGCCGTCGGGCAGCCGGTTGATCCCCACGTCGATCACGACCGCCCCGGGCTTCACCATGTCGCCGCCGATCATGCGCGCCCGGCCCACGGCGGCCACGAGGATGTCGGCCTGCCGCGTGATCTGGCCGAGGTCGCGCGTCTTCGAATGGCACACCGTCACCGTCGCGCCCGCGTTCACGAGCATGAGCGCCATGGGCTTGCCCACGATCGTGGACCGCCCCACGACCACCGCGTGCGCGCCCTCCACGGCGATGCCCTCGTGCTCGAGCATCTTCATCACGCCCCACGGGGTGCAGGGATAGAAGGCGGGATCGCCGACCACCAGCGCGCCCACGTTCCGGTAGTGAAAGCCGTCCACGTCCTTTTCCGGGTCGATGGCCTCGATCACGGCGCGCGCGTCCAGGGGCTTGGGCAGCGGCAGCTGCACGAGGATTCCGTGCACCGTGGGGTCGGCGTTGAGCTGGCGCAGGAAGCCGACGAGGCGCTCCTGCGGCGTGTGCGCGGGCAGCGCGTGCACCCACGAGTTGACGCCCGCCTTCTCGCAGGCGAGGGCCTTGTTGCGCACGTACACCTTGCTCGCGGGGTCGTCGCCGACGATCACGACGGCGAGCCCGGGCACGGTGCCGGCGTCGCGAAGGCGCGCGGCGCGCAGGGCGTTCTCGCAAGCGATGTCGGCCGCGATGGCCTTGCCGTCGATGGGTCTGGCGTTCATGGGGAGGTCCTCGTCCTGAGGAAGCGGCTTTCGGTGAGAAGGGCGTGCACGGGCACGTCGTGCGCCTCGCGCGGCACGCGACGCGCGCACCAGCGCCTCGGGAAGCGCCACGACGCGGAAGGTGCGCGGTCCCGGCGCCCGCGAGCAGGCGGTCGAAGTACCCGGCGCCGTAGCCCAGGCGCACGCCCTGCTCGTCGCAGGAGAGCGCCGGCACGAGCGCGAAGTCGATGTCGGAGAGGGCCACCGGGCGGCAGCGCTCCGGGTCGGGCTCCTCGATGTTCCACACGCCCGGCACGAGGTCCGCGCCGAGGTCGGCCACCGCGTACAGCGCGAGCGAGCGCGGCTCGCGCACCACGCGCGGGAGCACGAGGATCTTGCCGTCGGCCAGCACGCCCTCGGCGAAGGCGCGCGTGTCCCACTCGGTGCCGAAGCTCACCGTGGAAAGGACGGTGCGCGCGCGGCGGTACTCCGTGAGCGCGCGCAGGCGCGCCGTGATCGTCGCGGAGAAGGCGGCGCTCCCGCCCGGGAAGAGCGCGTCGCGGGCCGCGAGCAGCTCGCGGCGCATGGCCGCCTTGGCCGGGAGGGGCGCGTCCGCGGCGCTGAACCGCGAGAGCGCCCGGCGGATGGCGGCGATCTTCACCTCCGTCTCCTCGAACTCGGCCTCGGGGGTCGAGTCGGCCACGATCCCGCCGCCGGCGTAGAAGCGCAGCTCCCCCTGCGCGGCGAGCGTCGTGCGGATGGGAATGTTCATGTCCAGGCGCCCGGCCGGCGTGGCGTAGCCGATGGCGCCGCAGTAGACCTCGCGGCGGTGCGGCTCCAGCTCGTCGATGATCTCCATGGCGCGGCGCTTGGGCGCGCCGGTGATCGAGCCGCCCGGGAAGCACGCCTCGAGCAGGTCCACCGCGTCGCGGCCCGGCGCGAGGCGCCCGGTCACCGTGCTCACGAGGTGGTGCACGGTCGCGAAGCTCTCCAGCTCGCAGATCCGCGGCGCCGCCACGCTGCCCGGCTCGCAGACCCGGCCGAAGTCGTTGCGCAGCAGGTCCACGATCATCACGTTCTCGGCGCGGTCCTTGGCGGATGCGCCGAGCTCGGCGCGCACGCGGGCGTCCTCGACCGGGTCCGCGCGCCGCCGGCGCGTGCCCTTGATGGGCTGCGTCACCGCCTCGCGCGCCTTCCACGGTCATCAGCCGCTCGGGCGAGCTCGAGAGGACGCAGCCGAAGGGATACTCGAGGAACGCGCCCATGGGCGACGGGTTGGTGTCGTGCAGGTGGCGGTAGAACTCCCAGGCGTCGCCGCGGTAGGCGAGGCGGAACTCGCGCGTGAGGTTCACCTGGTACGTGTCGCCGGCGCGGATGTAGTCGATGACCCGCGCCGCGCGCGGCAGGTAGTCCTCGCGCTCCAGCGTGGAGGCGATCTCGCCCTGCACGCGGAAGGACTCGCGGCCGGGCGGCTCCCCCGCGAGGAGGCGATCGCGGATCGCGGCCGCCTGGGCGTCCGGGAACGACGCGAGCGAGGTGAGCGCGGCGCGCTGCTCCGCATGGTCGACGACCACCGTCCAGGCGTAGAGCCCGAAGGCGGCTTCCGGCATGAACGCCGCCGTGCCGGCCTTTTCCGCCGGAAGCTTCGCCGCGCCGCGTCCCAGCTCGTAGCCGAGGTAGCCGATGGCGCCGCCGGCGATGGGCCAGTCCGTGTCGCCCGCGGCGGTTCCCTCGAGAAGCGAGCGCAGGCCCGCGAAGGCGTCCTCCGCGACGGCCGCGCCGGCCCCGTCGCGAAGGATCTCGGTGCGGCCGTCGCGCGAGACGAGGCTGGCCGCCGGCCCGGCCGCGAGGATGTCGTAGCGGCCGCCGGTGCGCGCGCGGTCGCCGCTGTCCAGGAAAACGGCCCAGCCCAGCGGCCGCAGCCGCTCGAACCACGCGTGGCGCTCGGCGCAGCCCGTGGAGGCGTCGTAGGGAAGCTCTAGGGTGCGCGCCATGGCCTCCATTCTATCCGTCCGCCCCCTGCTTCGCGCCCGGTGGTATCCTCGCCGCGTCATTTTTCCTTCCCGGGAACGCCATGAAAACCGCCATCGCCCTCGCCGCCGCCCTCGCCGTCACGCCCGCCCTCGCCCAGAGCGACATGAAGGCCTTCACCTCGAAGCTCAAGCCGGGCCTCTACGAATACAAGATGGAGATGGACATGGGCGCGATCCCCGGCGCGCCCAAGGGCATGGGCAAGCAGAACATGACCGTCCAGCACTGCCTCACGGCGAAGGACATCGAGGACGGCCAGCTCGGCCGCAAGGACCCGAACAGCAAGGTGGACTGCAAGATGAGCGACATGAAGGTGTCCGGCAACACCGCCAGCTACAAGTTCGCCTGCAAGGGCGACATGCAGATGACCTCCGACAACACCGTCACCTTCGTCCCGGACGGCTACCGCATGCAGTCGAAGATGACGATGAACCACGGCGGGCAGGCCATGACCATGGTCCACAACTCGCAGGCCAGGTACCTCGGCGCCTGCAAGAAGTGACGAACCGGGTTCAGGAACCGGGTTCGCGAACCCGGTTCGCCGCCCCGGGTGGCGGAAGCGCCGCCGCGAGGTCGCGCCAGGGAGCCTCGTCCCAGAAACGCGTCGCCTGCCCGGAGGGGGACGGCAGCACGAAGAGGCGCGTCGCCCCCACCCGCTCCGGCTGCCAGCCGTAATCCACCTCGCGGTCCAGGAAGGCCTTCGCGGCGTTCTTGCTCGTGAAGGCCACCACGCCTGGCCGGTACGTCGCGATCTTCCCGCGAAGCGCCTGCGCGTCGAGCGCCCCGCGCGGCAGCTCGTCGTCGTTGCCGCAGTGGCCCTTGCACAGGTCCGTGAGGCCGATGCCCCAACTCGAGGAGCCCCGCGTATTCCGAGGGATGGAAGCGCCGCGGCGTGAACCCGGCCGCGTGCAGCGCCGGCCAGAAGCGGTTGCCCGGCTTCGCGTAGTAGGCGCGCGCGGCGGCCGAGGCCCGGGAAGGCGCGGTGCCGCAGAAGACGAGGCGCAGCCCGGGCGCGAGGACGTCCGGGACGATCGCCCGGCTCACCCCTTGAGCGCGGCGCGGATCTGCTCGAGCGCGCCCGGGTCCTCGATCGTGGTGAGGTCGCCGGGATCGCGCCCCTCGCACAGCGCCTGGATGGAGCGGCGAAGGAGCTTGCCGGAGCGGGTCTTGGGCAGCACCGTCACGAAGTGCACGCGCGCGGGCCTGCCGATGGCGCCCAGTTCCTTGTCCACCGTCGCCATGACCTCCTTCTCGAAGGCCGCGGCGAGGTCCTTCGTGGCGGTCTTCGAGGCGTCCTTGGCCACGGCGAAGGCCACGGGAACCTGGCCCTTGAGCGAGTCGGCCACGCCCACCACGGCGACCTCCGCGATGCCGGCGTGGGCCTGCACGGCCTCCTCGATCTCGCGCGTGCCCAGGCGGTGGCCGGCCACGTTGATCACGTCGTCGGTGCGGCCGAGGACGAAGTAGTAGCCGTCCTTGTCGCGCACGGCCCAGTCGAAGGTCGAGTACACCATCTCGTCCTTGAAGGTGCCGTAATAGGTCTTCACGTAGCGCTCGTCGTCGCCCCACACGGTGGTCATCGCGCCCGGCGGCAGCGGCGGCACGACGCACAGCACGCCCTTCTCGTCGGGCCCGGTCTCCTTGCCGGTCACCTCGTCCTTGAGCTTCACGTTGTAGCCGTAGACGGGGAAGGACGGGCGAGCCGAACTTGCGCGGCGTGTCCTCCACGCCCAGGCACGCGGAGAGGATCGGCCAGCCCGTCTCCGTCTGCCAGTAGTTGTCCACGATCGGGCAGCCCAGGTTGTCCGCCACCCAGCGCGCCGTGGGCTCGTCGAGCGGCTCGCCGGCGAGGAACAGGTACTTGAGGCACTTCACGTCGTACTTCGACATGTAGGCCGGGTCCTGCTTCTTGAGCACGCGGATCGCCGTGGGCGAGGAGAACATCGAGGTGACCTTGTAGTCGGCCACGATCTTCCACCAGATGGCCGGGTCGGGGCGGATCGGCAGGCCCTCGTACATGATCGTGGTCGAGCCGTTGATGAGCGGCCCGTAGACGATGTAGGAGTGGCCCACGACCCAGCCGATGTCGGAGGTGGAGAAGTACGCCTCGCCCGGCTTCGAGCAGTAGATGTGCTTCATCGAGGCGGCGAGCGCCACGCAGTAGCCGCCGGTGTCGCGCTGCACGCCCTTGGGCTTGCCGGTCGTGCCGCTGGTGTAGAGGATGTAGGACGGCTCGTTCGACTCGAGCCAGGTCACCGGCACCTTCGCGCCGGCGTGCTTCGCGCGCAGCTCGGCGTAGTCGAGGTCGCGCCCGGGCACCCGGGCCATCGCCGTGTCGAGGCCGCGGTTCACGATCACCACGTGGGCCGGCGGCGACTTCGAGAGCCGGATCGACTCGTCGACCAGGGGCTTGAGCGGGATCGCCTTGCCGCCGCGCGAGCCGGCGTCGGAGGTGACCATCACCTTCGGCTGCGCGTCGTCGATGCGCGCGGCGAGGCTCGCCGCGGCGAAGCCGCCGAACACCACGGAGTGGATCGGCGCCGATGCGCACCGTGGCGAGCATCGCGAACACCGCCTCCGGCACCATCGGCATGTAGATGAGGACGCGGTCGCCCTTGCCCACGCCCAGCGACTCGAGGATCGCGGCGAAGCGGTTCACCTCGTCGGCGAGCTGCGGCGAAGGTCCAGCTCTTCTCCTCGTTCACCTCCGTGGAGATCCAGACCAGCGCCTTCTGCGCGCCGCGCGCGGCGAGGTGGCGGTCCACGGCGTTGTGGCAGAGGTTGGTGAGCGCCGCCCGCGAACCACGAGCGGAACGGCGGCTTCGCGTAGTCGAGCACCTTGTCGAACGGCCGGTGCCAGTCGATGAGCTTCGCCTGCTCGCCCCAGAAGCCCTCGGGGTCGCGGATGCGAGCGGGCGTGGAATTCCTTGTAGGTCGTCATGGGTCTCGTCGCTCCTGGCGGGATCGCGGCTCGGGCGCCCGCTTCGCGCGGCGGGGCGCTTGCAGCGTATGTCGCGCCCGCGGACGACGCTGCGGTTGATCCGCGCGTCAGACGCAATCAGGTGCGCGCGATCAGGGTATTCGCCTGAGCGATCGCCGCCGGGTTCCGCCGGCGCTCAGCGCGTTCACGTCCACCACGAGGCGGCCGCGCACCTTGCCCGCCAGCACGTCGCGGCGCGCGCGCGATGCGCCTCGGCGAGCCCGATCTCGGTCGCGATGGCGTCGAGCTTCGCCGCGGTCGAGGTCCGCGGCGAGCCGCGCCCAGGCCTCCTCGCGCTCCGCGCGCGGCGCCATGACGCTGTCCACGCCGATGAGCGCGCACGCCGCGCAGGATGAAGGGCGCCACGCTGCGACGGGAAAGTCCATGCCCTGCGCGAGGCCGCAGGCGGCCACCACGCCGCGGTACTTCGCCTGCGCGCAGGCGTTGGCGAGCGTGTGGCTGCCGACCGAATCGACCACGCCCGGCCCAGCGCTCCTTCTGCAGGGGCTTGCCGGGCTGCGACGAGCGTCGCTGCGGTCGATCGACCTCGGCCGCGCCCAGCGACCTTGAGGTAGTCCGCCTCGGCCGCCTTGCCGGTCGAGGCGACGACGCGGTAGCCCCAGCCCGACGAGGATCGCGACCGCGACGCTGCCCACGCCGCCCGTGGCGCCGGTGACGAGGATGTCGCCCTGCTCCTTGCGTCGACGCCCTGCTTCGCGAGCGCCAGCGCGCAGAGCATCGCCGTGTAGCCCGCCGTGCCGATCGCCATCGCCTGGCGCGTGGTGAGCGCCTGCGGGCAGGCGCACCAGCCAGTCGCCCTTGAGCGCGCGCCTTCTGCGCGAGGCAGCCCCAGTGCGTCTCGCCCACGCCCCAGCCGTTGAGGATCACCGCGGTCGCCCGGCTTCCACGCCGGGTGGCTCGACTGCCTCCACCACGCCCGCGCCGTCGATGCCGGCCACCATCGGCCACTTGCGCACGACGGGCGACCGGTCGGTGATCGCGAGCGCGTCCTTGTAGTTGACGGTCGAGTACTCGACGCGGACGGTCACGTCGCCTTCGGGCAGCGCCGCCTCGTCGAGCTCGGCGACGCGCGCCTGGAACTGTCGGGTCCTCGGTGAGGTAGATGGCCTTGAACATGGTCGCGAGGTCCTCGGTGGTGGCGGACCGCGCCCGCCGGCCCGCCCGATGCTACCTCGCCCGCAGCACCTGCGGATTCTCCGCCGAGGCGTGCTTGCGCGCGAAGTAGTCGCGCGACTGCATCTCGCGCAGCCGGCTCGCGGTGCGCGCGAACTCGTTGCGCACCATCCGCCCCGGCCCGGTGGCCTCGCCGGGCCGGCGCGACCAGGTCCTCGGGCTGCGACCTCGGCCGACATCACGAGCCGCACGCGCTGGTCGTAGAACACGTCGACGAGCCAGGTGAGGCGCCGGATCACGTCGGTCTGCGCGGGCTGCGAGCTGCGGGCACGCCGGAGACGAGCACCGTGTGGTAGCCGCTCGCGATCTCGAGGTAGTCGTTCTGCGAGCGCGGCTTCACGCACAGCGTCGTCGAAGTCGAACCACACCACGCCCTTGGCGCGCCGCCGGAAGGCGAGCGGCCGGCCGCCCACCTCGATCGTGCCGTCCGCGCTCGAACGCGGCCTTGGTCACCGCCTCGAAGAAGTGCGCCAGGTGCTCGTCCGCCTCCTCGCCCGGCGGCGAGTACCAGACCCGGAAGCCCTCGAGGATGCGCCGGCGGTGGTCGGTGCCGCCGCCCAGCGCCACCACGTCGAGCTCGCGCTTGAGGATCTCGATGGCCGGCAGGAAGCGCGCGCGCTGCAGGCCGTTCGGGTAGAGGCCGTCGGGCTCGTAGTTGGAGGTCATGACGAAGACCACGCCCTTGGCGATCAGGAGCTCCAGGAGGCGCGCGAGGATCATGGCGTCGGCGATGTCGCTCACGTGGAACTCGTCGAAGCAGAGCAGGCGCAGCTCGCGCGCGATCTCGGTGGAGATGGCGTCCAGCGGGTCCTCGGTGCCCGGAGAGCGCGCGCATGCGCGCGTGGATCTCGCGCATGAACTCGTGGAAGTGGACGCGGCGCTTGCGGCGGTGGCGGCTCACCTTGTAGAAGGCGTCCATCATGAGCGACTTGCCGCGCCCCACCCCGCCCCAGATGTACATGCCGCGCGGCGGCCTGCGGCCCGCGCCCAGGTTCGTCACCAGGCGGTTGAGCGTCCCGGCGCGGTACTGGCGGTAGTCCTCGAGCTCGCCGAAGAGGCGCTCGAGCTGCTCGAGCACGCGCAGCTGCTCGCTGTCGGTCTCGAAGTCGGGGCGCTGCTGGAAGTGCCAGTACCACTCGAGCGGGCCCGAGTACTGGTTCGGGTCCGCCGGCTCGAGCTCCTCGTCCTCGATCAGGGATGTCGGCAGGTCGTCGGTCGCATGGAAGCCAAAGGCGGGGACACGGATGAACGCGGATGAACGCCGATAGCACCGATGATCGGTGAAGCGGCACCGGGTGCCTGGACGTGACGGCGTCGTCGCACTCCGGCACGACGCGTCCAGTCCGCGGCAATCATCCGCGTTCATCCGCGTTCATCGCGTGTCCAAGCCTTTGGCGTTCCGCCAGCCACTCACGAGTTGAGCGAGCGCTTGTCGACCGCGAGGGCCGCCTCGCGCACCACCTCGGAGAGCGTCGGGTGCCCGTGGCAGATGCGCGCGATGTCCTCGGCTGCGCCCTTGAACTCCATCACCGTCACCGCCTCCTGGATCAGGTCGGAGGCGTGCGCGTGGATGATGTGCACGCCGAGCACGCGGTCGGTGGCGGCGTCGGCCACGATCTTCACGAAGCCCTGCGACTGGCCGGTGCCCAGCGCGCGGCCGTTGATCGCGAACGGGAACTGGCCCGTGCGCACGCGCGATGCCCTCGGCCTTCGCCTGCTGCTCCGTCTTGCCCACCCAGGCGATCTCGGGCGAGGTGTAGATGATCCACGGGATGCAGTCGTAGTCGATGTGCGGCTTCTGGCCGGCGATGAGCTCGGCCACCATCACGCCCTCGTCCTCGGCCTTGTGCGCGAGCATCGGCCCGCGCACCACGTCGCCGATGGCCCAGACGTTCGGCAGGTTGGTGCGGCACTGGCCGTCGACCTCGACGAAGCCGCGCTCGTCCACCTTGAGGCCCACGTTCGCGGCGCCCAGGCCGTCGGTGTTGGGGACGCGCCCCACCGAGACCACGAGCTTGTCGCACTCGAGCTTCTGCGCGAGGCCCTTGTCGTCGGTGTACTCGACGAGCGACGCCGGTCTTCTTCGCGCGTCACCTTGTCGATCTTCACGCCCGAGGCGGATGTCGAGGCCCTGCTCCTTGGTGAAGACCTTCCAGGCCTCCTTCTGCACCGCCTCGTCGCAGGCGCCGAGGAACACCGGCAGCGCCTCGAGGATCGTGACCTCCGCGCCCAGGCGGCGCCAGACGCTGCCCAGCTCCAGCCCGATGACGCCCGCGCCGATCACGCCCAGGCGCTTCGGGCGCGGCGCCGAAGGCGAGCGCGCCCTCGTTGTCGCAGATCGTCGACGTTGTCCACCGGCACGTTGGGCAGGTGGCGCGCCTTGCGAGCCGGTGGCGACGATCACGTGCTTCGCCTGCACCGTCTCCTTCTTCCGCCGTTGGCCACCTCGATCGTGTAGAGGTCGCCGCCGGCGACGAACTTCCCGAAGCCCTGCAGCCAGGTGATCTTGTTCTTCTTGAAGAGGAACTCGATGCCCTTCGTCATCTTCGTGACGATGGCGTCCTTGCGCGCCTGCATGCGCGCCGAGGTCGATCTTCACGCCCGAGACCGCGATGCCGTGCTCGTCGAGGTGGTGGCTCGACCTTCTCGAACTCCTCCGAGGAGGCGAGCAGCGCCTTCGAGGGGATGCAGCCCACGTTGAGGCAGGTGCCGCCCAGGGCGAGCTCGCCCTTCGGGTTCTTCCAGCCCTCGATGCAGGCGGTCTTGAGTCCGAGCTGGGCGGCGCGCACCGCGGCGATGTAGCCGCCGGGGCCGGCACCGATCACGACGACGTCAAAGGTCTGCGACATGGTGGTTCCGTTCGAGTGAATGGGCAGGGGCTTCAATACGGGGTCGCGGAGAGTGAGCGGGCAAAGACTAGGACACGGATGAACACGGATGAACACGGATGATTTCCTAGGGACTGGAAACGCCGTGCCGGGCATGGGCGGCGCCGTCCATGCTCAGGCACGGCGCTTCCATGTCAATGAAATCCATCCGTGTTCATCCGTGTTCATCCGTGTCCTAGTCTTTGGCCCGCATCACTCTCCCCCGGCCACCGAGTTCCAGAGAGCGCATCAATTCTCGCCTAGCGCAGCCAGAAGCGCGCGATGTGCACGCCCAGCCCCGCGCACAAGCCCGGCGGCGAGCGGGTGCACGTTCTTCAGGAACATCGGCGGGTGCTTGAGGAGCCCGAGCAGCCAGAAGGTGACGGCCACGGCGAGGCCCACGGCGAGCGACACCGCGAAGTGCCGCGGCAGGTAGAGGCCCAGCGACTGCTGGAGGAGGACGGCGAGGAAGCCCACGAGGAGCGACCCCAGCGACGAAGAAGAACGCCCGGCGCAGGAGCGTCGCGGGCTTCCATTTGCGTGCGGCGCGCCAACGGCGGCCTCCTAGACGTCCAGCAGCAGCCGCGCCGGGTCCTCGAGCGCGTCCTTGATGGCCACGAGCGAGAGCACCGCCTCGCGCCCGTCGATGATGCGGTGGTCGTAGGAGAGCGCGAGGTAGTTCATCGGCCGCACCACGACCTGCCCGTTCTCGACCACGGCGCGCTCCTTGGTGGCGTGCACGCCCAGGATCGCGCTCTGCGGCGGGTTGATGATCGGCGTGGAGAGCATCGAGCCGAAGACGCCGCCGTTGGAGATGGAGAAGGTGCCGCCGGTGAGCTCCTCGAGCGTGATCTTGCCGTCCTTGGCGCGCTTGCCGAAGTCGGCGATCGCCTTCTCGATGTCGCGCGATCGACATCTGGTCGGCGTTGCGCAGGATCGGCACCACGAGGCCGCGCTCGCTGCCCACCGCGATGCCGATGTCGTAGTAGCCGTGGTAGACGATGTCGTTGCCGTCGATCGAGGCGTTCACCACCGGGTACTTGCGCAGCGCCGTGCACCGCGGCCTTCACGAAGAAGGACATGAAGCCCAGCTTCACGCCGTGCTCCTTCTCGAAGCGGTCCTTGTAGCGGTTGCGCAGCTCCATCACCGGCGCCATGTTGACCTCGTTGAAGGTCGTGAGGATGGCGGCGGTCGACTGCGACTGCACGAGGCGCTCGGCCACGCGCGCGCGCAGGCGCGACATCGGCACGCGCTGCTCGGGGCGGCTGCCCGCCGGGATCGGCACGGCGGCGGCGCGGCGGGCTTGGCCGCCGCGGGCGCGGCGCGGCGCGGCGGGCGCGGCGCGCCGGCGCGGCGCAGCACGTCGCCCTTGGTCACGCGGCCGTCGCGGCCCGTGCCGGCGATCGCGGCGGTGTCGACGCCCTTCTCCGCGGCGATCTTCGCGGCCGAGGGCGACGGCGCATTCGCGGCCGCGGCCGCGGCGGCGGCGCAGCGCGCCGGCCTTGCGCCGCGCAGCGGCCGGATCGGCCGCCGGGGCGACGCCGCGGCGGCCGGCCTGCGCCTGCGGTGTCGATCATCGCGATCACCTCGCCGCGAGGTGACGGTGCTCGCCGTCGGCCTTCACGATCTTCGCGATCACGCCGTCGGCGGGCGCCGGCAGTCTCGAGCACGACCTTGTCGGTCTCGATGTCGATGAGGTTCTCGTCGCGCTTGACCGCCTCGCCGACCTTCTTGTGCCAGGCGACGAGCGTCGCCTCCGAGACGCTCTCGGAGAGCTGCGGGACCTTCACTTCGACTTGCATGTCGTTTCCTTCCGTGATCGAAGCGGCGGCCGTCAGGCCGCGGCCTTCTTGGTGGATGGCGGCGTCCAGCGTGAGGGCCGCGTCGATGAGTTCCTTCTGCTGCTGGTTGTGCAGCGCGAGGTAGCCCACGGCCGGCGAGGCCGAGGA
The DNA here is from genome assembly GCA_963824135.1 of uncultured beta proteobacterium. Lineage (GTDB taxonomy): Bacteria > Pseudomonadota > Gammaproteobacteria > Burkholderiales > Usitatibacteraceae > FEB-7. Next base: position 307,105 of record CAWGOH010000012.1, read on the forward strand.
CTTGCGCTGCGCCGCGGCGAGGCCTGGTCGGCCCGCAGGTGCTCGCAGCAGGTAGTGCTGGATGCGGTGCCACGCGCCCTGGTTGCCCGGCTCCTCCTGCGCCCACACGATGCTCTTCGCGTTCGGGTAGAGCGCGATCTGCTCGGCGAACTCGTCGTGCGGGAACGGGTAGAGCTGCTCGATGCGCACGAGCGCGACGTCCTCGATCGCCGCGCTTGTCGCGCTCGGCGGCGATGTCGAAGTACACCTTGCCGCGAGCAGAAGACCACGCGCTTCACCTTCTTCGGCGCGGGCTTCGCCGGGTCGCCGATCACGCACTGGAAGCCGCCCGTGGCGAGGTCCTCGAGCGGCGAGGTCGCCTCCTTGCGCGCGCAGCAGGCTCTTGGGCGTCATCACGATGAGGGGCTTCCTCATCGGGCGGATCATCTGCCGGCGCAGCATGTGGAAGAACTGCGCCGGCGTCGAGGGCACGCACGACCTGGATGTTGTGCTCGGCGCACAGCTGCAGGAAGCGCTCGAGGCGCGCCGAGGAGTGCTCCGGGCCCCTGCCCCTCGTAGCCGTGCGGCAGCAGCATCGTGAGGCCGCACAGGCGCCCCCACTTCGCCTCGCCCGAGGCGATGAACTGGTCGATCACCACCTGCGCGCCGTTGGCGAAGTCGCCGAACTGCGCCTCCCAGATCACCAGCTCGAAGGGGTTGCGCGGTCGCGTAGCCGTACTCGAAGCCGAGCACCGCCTCCTCCGACAGCAGCGAGTCGATCACGAGGAAGTTGCGCCTGCCCCTCGCGGATGTGCTGCAGCGGCAGGTAGGCGCCCGGTCCCACTTCTCGCGGTTCTGGTCGTGCAGCACCGCGTGGCGGTGCGCGAAGGTGCCGCGGCCGCTGTCCTGGCCCGACAGGCGCACCGGGTGGCCCTCGTCCACGAGCGAGGCGTAGGCGAGGTTCTCGGCCATGCCCCAGTCGAGCGGCGACCTTGCCCTCGCCCATCTCGCGCCGCGCCGGCGAGCATGCGCTCGACCGTCGGGTGCAGCTTGAAGTTGGACGGGATGTCGGTGAGGCGCAGGGCGAGCTGCTTGCAGCTTCTCGAGCGGCACCGCGGTGGTCGCCGGGCGGCGCCACTCGACGCCCATGTAGGGCGCCCAGTCGACGGCGAGCGCGGGCTTGCAGGCCGTAGAGGATCTTCGGGTTGGTGGGCTTGCCCTCGTCGAGCTTGGCCGCGGAAGCTCGTCACCAGCTCGTCGGCGAAGCCCGGCGGCGATGACGCCCTCCTTCTCGAGCCTGTCGGCGTAGAGCTTGCGCGTGCCCGGGTGCTGGGCGATCTTCTTGTACATGAGCGGCTGCGTGACGAAGGGCTCGTCCTGCTCGTTGTGGCCCAGGCGGCGGAAGCACACCATGTCGATCACGACGTCCTTGTGGAACTTCGTGCGGTAGTCGAGGGCGACCTTGCGCCACCATCGCCACGGCCTCGGGGTCGTCGCCGTTCACGTGGAAGACGGGCGCCTCGACCATCTTGGCGATGCCCGTGCAGTAGAGCGAGGAGCGCGCTGTCGCGCGTGTCCGAGGTCGTGAAGCCGATCTGGTTGTTCACGACGACGTGCACCGTGCCGCCGGTCTTGTAGCCGCGCGTCTGCGACAGCGCCAGCGTCTCCATCACGACGCCCTGCCCCGCGAAGGCCGCGTCGCCGTGGATGAGCAGCGGCAGCACCTGGTCGCCCTTGAGGTCGCCGCGGCGATGCTGGCGGGCGCGCACCGAGCCCTCGACCACCGGGTTCACGATCTCCAGGTGCGACGGGTTGAAGGCGAGCGTGAGGTGCACCGTCGCCGCCCGGCGGTCTGGATGTCCGAGGAGAAGCCCTGGTGGTACTTCACGTCGCCCGGCGGCGAGCTCGGCGGCCTTCTTGCCCTCGAACTCCGAGAAGAGGTCCGCCGGGACCTTGCCGAGGTTGTTCACCAGCACGTTGAGGCGCCCGCGGTGGGCCATGCCGATCACGACCTCCTTCGGCGCCCTGCGCGCCGGCCTCCTCGATCAGCGATGTCGAGCATCGGCACCAGGCTCTCGCCGCCCTCGCCCGAGAAGCGCTTCTGGCCGACGTAGCGCGTGTGCAGGTAGCGCTCCAGCGTCTCGGAGGCCGTGAGGCGCTCGAGGAGGAAGCGCTTCTGGCGCTCGGCCGAGGCTGGGCGTGGAGAGCGTGCCCTCGAAGCGCTCGCGCAGCCAGCGCTTCTCCTCCATCGACGAGAGGTACATGTACTCGACGCCGATGGTGTCGCAGTAGGTCTTGCTCACCGATCGCGACGATGTCGCGCAGCGTCTTCCTCTCGCGCCGGTTGCCGAACGAGCCCATGCGAGAACACGCGTGTCCAGGTCCGCCTCGCCCAGCCCGTAGGTCGAGAGCTCGAGCTCCGGGACGGAGACGTGGTCCATGCGCTTCAGCGGGTCGAGGTTCGAGTAGTGCGAGCCCGTCGTGCGGTGCGCGCGGATGAACATGAGCACCTTCATCTGCTTCTCGTCGTCCGCGGCCACCGAGGTGGGGGCCGCCGCGGGCCCGCGCCTGGCGGCGGCCGCGAACGCCTCGATCACCGGGGTGTGGGCGACGTCCTTGCCGCCGCCCGAGGCCTGCCATGCGTCGAACTGCGCGCGCCACTCCGGCGACGACGGAAGCGGGGTCCTGGAGGTAGCGCTCGTAGAGCTCCTCGACGAACGGCGCGTTGGCGCCGAAGAGGTGCGAGGAGGCTTCGAACTGCTTCATGACGCTGGACATGGGGGCCTCGTTGGCGGGGACGGGGCGCGCCGGGGCTAGCCGCGCTTGGCGAGCGGCACCACGTCGCGCTTGGTCGCGCCGTTGTAGAGCTGGCGCGGGCGCCCGATCTTCAGCTCCGGGTCCGAGATCATCTCGTTCCACTGCGCGATCCAGCCCACGGTGCGCGCGAGCGAGAAGATGCAGGTGAACATCGAGACCGGGATGCCCAGCGCGCGCTGCACGATGCCGGAGTAGAAGTCGACGTTGGGGTAGAGCTTGCGGGAGACGAAGTACTCGTCCTCGAGCGCGATCTTCTCGAGCGCCATGGCGAGCTTGAAGAGCGGGTCGTCGTGCAGGCCCAGCTCGTCGAGCACCTCGCGGCAGGTCTCCTGCATGAGCTTGGCGCGCGGGTCGTAGTTCTTGTAGACGCGGTGGCCGAAGCCCATGAGCTTCACGCCGGAGTTCTTGTCCTTCACCTTCTTCACGAACTCGCCGAGCTTGTCGACGCCGCCTTCCTTCTGCAGGTCCATGAGCATCTGCAGCGCCGCCTCGTTGGCGCCGCCGTGCGCCGGGCCCCAGAGGCAGGCGATGCCGGAGGCGATGCAGGCGAACGGGTTCGCGCCCGAGGAGCCGGCCAGGCGCACCGTGGAGGTGGAGGCGTTCTGCTCGTGGTCGGCGTGCAGGATCAGGATGCGGTCGAGCGCGCGCACCAGGACGGGGTTCACCTCGTACTCCTCGGCCGGCACGCCGAACATCATGCGCATGAAGTTCGAGGTGTAGTCGAGGTTGTTCTTCGGGTACATGAACGGCTGGCCGATCGAGTACTTGTAGGCCATCGCGACGATGGTCGGCAGCTTGGCGATCAGGCGGAAGGCCGAGATCTCGCGGTGCGCGGCGTTGTTGATGTCGAGGGAGTCGTGGTAGAAGGCCGACAGCGCGCCCACCACGCCCACCATCACCGCCATGGGGTGCGAGTCGCGCCGGAAGCCCTGGTAGAGGCGCGCGAGCTGCTCGTGCACCATCGTGTGCACGGCGACGGTCCGGTCGAAGTCCTTCTTCTGCCCGGCGTTCGGGAGCTCGCCCTTGAGGAGCAGGTAGCAGACCTCGAGGAAGTCGCAGTTCGTGGCGAGCTGCTCGATCGGGTAGCCGCGGTACAGGAGCACGCCCTGCGTCGCCGTCGATGTAGGTGATCTTCGAGCTGCAGCTCGCGGTCGACAGGAAGCCGGGGTCGTAGGTGAACTTGCCCGGTCTTGCCGTAGAGGGCCCGGATGTCGATCACGTCCGGTCCGATCGTGCCGCCGTAGACGGGCAGCTCCAGGGTCTTGCCGTCGTCGTAGGTCAGCGTCGCCTTGCCTTTCGCTTCCATGCGTGTCTCCCAGTGGGCCGCCTAGGCGGCCTTCAGTCGTTGCAAGAGCGGCTGCAGGGCCGGATCGGGGCAGTCGCGCCGCCCCATCACGAGGTCCAGAAGATCGTTGTCCGGCATCGCGAGAAGCGTCGCGAGGCCTCCTGCATCCGAATCGTCCAGCTCTTCCCCGCATTCCGCCCAGAACCGCCCGAGCACGATGTCGAGCTCGAGAAGCCCCCGGCGGCTTCGCCACCTGAGCCGTTGCGTCTCGCGCGAGCGCACGGCTTCGCATTCCTTATACCGCCCTGCGCACCATCAGCTCCTTGATCCTGCCGATGGCGAGGGTCGGGTTGAGCCCCTTCGGGCACACGTCCACGCAGTTCATGATCGTGTGGCAGCGGAAGAGGCGGTAGGGGTCCTCGAGGTCGTCGAGGCGCTCGTTCAGCGCCGTGTCGCGGCTGTCGGCGATGAAGCGGTAGGCGTTCAGCAGCCCCGCGGGGCCCACGAACTTGTCCGGGTTCCACCAGAACGACGGGCAGGAGGTCGAGCAGCACGCGCAGAGGATGCACTCGTAGAGGCCGTCGAGCTCGGCGCGCTCGGCGGGCGACTGCAGCCGCTCCTTCTCCGGCATCGGCGCGGGGTCGATGACGTAGGGCTTCACCGAGTGGTACTGGTCGAAGAACTGCGTCATGTCCACGATCAGGTCGCGGATGATCGGCAGTCCCGGCAGCGGCCTTGATGACCACCGGCTCGGCGAGGTCGGCGATCTTGGTGACGCAGGCGAGCCCGTTCTTGCCGTTGATGTTCATCGCGTCCGAGCCGCACACGCCCTCGCGGCAGGACCGGCGCAGCGACAGCGTGTCGTCGATCGCCTTGATGCGCACCAGGGCGTCCAGGAGCATCCGGTCCGCCGGCCCCATGGCCACGTCGTAGTCCTGGAAGTACGGCCGGGCGTCCTTGTCGGGGTCGTATCTCTGGATTCGGAATTTCATGGGGCTAAAGGCCTATTCAGCGGAAGTGTCGGGGATCCGGCGGGCGCCGATCTTGCGGTAGCGCAACCCATCCCCATTCGGCACCGGTCAGTAGACCCGGGCCTTGGGTTCGAACGACTCCACGGTGAGGGGCTTCAGGTTCACCGGCTTGTAGTCCAGGCGGTCGCCCTCCCTGTACCAGAGCGTGTGCTTGAGCCAGTTCGCGTCGTCGCGCGAGTGGAAGTCCTCGCGGTCGTGGGCGCCGCGCGTCTCCTTGCGGGCCTCGGCGGAGACCATCGTGGCGCGCGCCGCCTCGTAGAGGTTGTCGAGCTCGAGCGCCTCGATGCGGGCGGTGTTGAACACCTTCGACTTGTCCTTCACCTCGGTGCGGGCCATCCGCTCGCCGAGCGCGCGGATCCTCTCCACGCCCTGGCGCAGCAGGTCGGGGAAGCGGAAGACGCCGCAGTGCGCCTGCATGGTGCGCTGGATCTCGTCGCGCACCGCGGCGACGTCCTCGCCGCCCTTCTGGGCGTCCAGGCGCGCCAGGCGCGCCAGCGAGTACTCGCCCGCGTCCTTCGGCAGCGCCGGAAGGGGCGCGCCGTGCGCGCGGATGTACTCGACCATGCTCATGCCGGCGCTCTTGCCCATCACGAGCAGGTCGGTGAGCGAGTTGGTGCCCAGGCGGTTGGCGCCGTGGATCGAGGCGCAGCCGCACTCGCCGGCCGCGTAGAAGCCGGGCACGGGGACGGCGGGGTCGCCGCCCCCGGGCACGATGACCTCGCCGCGGTAATTGGTGGGAATGCCGCCCATCTGGTAGTGCGCGGTCGGCACCACCGGGATCGGGTCCTTCGCGCAGTCCACGTTCGCGAACTTGAGCGCGATCTCGCGGATGCCGGGCAGGCGCTTGTCGATGACCTCGGGGCCCAGGTGGTCGAGCTTGAGCAGGATGTGGTCGGCGTGCTCGCCCGCGCCCCGCCCTTCCTTGATCTCGGTGGCCATGGCGCGCGAGACGACGTCGCGCGAGGCGAGGTCCTTCATCGTGGGCGCGTAGCGCTCCATGAAGCGCTCGCCGTTCTTGTTGAGGAGGATGCCGCCCTCGCCGCGCACGCCCTCGGTGATGAGGACGCCCGGCGCCGGCCACCCCGGTCGGGTGGAACTGCCAGAACTCCATGTCCTCCAGCGGGATGCCGGCGCGCGCGGCCATGCCCAGGCCGTCGCCGGTGTTGATGAAGGCGTTGGTCGACGAGGAGAAGATGCGCCCCGCGCCGCCGGTCGCGAAGAGCGTGGCCTTGCCCTGGAAGAGGACGACCTCGCCCGTCTCCATCTCGAGCGCGGTCACGCCCGAGGACGCTGCCGTCGGCCTCGCGCACGAGGTCGAGCGCCATCCACTCGACGAAGAACTGCGTCTTCGCGAGGACGTTCCTCTGGTAGAGCGTGTGCAGCATCGCGTGGCCGGTGCGGTCCGCGGCGCAGCAGCGAGCGCTGCACGGGGCGCTCGCCGAAGTTCTGGCGAGTGGCCGCCGAAGGGGCGCTGGTAGATGGTGCCGTTGTCGTTGCGGTCGAACGGCATGCCGAAGTGCTCGAGCTCGATCACGACCTCGGGCGCCATGCGGCACATGAACTCGATCGCGTCCTGGTCGCCCAGCCAGTCCGAGCCCTTGATGGTGTCGTACATGTGCCAGTGCCAGCTGTCCTCGCCCATGTTGCCGAGCGCGGCGCCCACGCCGCCCTGGGCCGCCACCGTGTGCGAGCGCGTCGGGAAGACCTTGGAGAGCACCGCGACCTTGAGGCCGGCGGTGGAGAGCTCGAGGGCGGCGCGCAGGCCCGATCCGCCGGCCCCCACGATCACCGCGTCGAATTTGCGTACGGCAAGCGCCATGTCAGCGGCCCCAGAGGATGGACACGGACCACACGAGGTAGAAGACGAGCGCGGTGCCCGCCAGCGCCTGGAGCAGCAGGCGCAGCCCCGTCGGCTTCACGTAGTCCATGATGATGTCGCGCACGCCCACCCACGCGTGGTAGAGGAGCGCGAGGATGAAGAGCATCGTGGCCAGGCGCACGAAGGAGCCGGAGAAGAGCCCCTTCCAGTCGGCCCAGCTCGCCGGCGGGCACCACAGGAGGAGCGCCGGCGAGGAAGACGGTGTAGGCGGCCATGACGACCGCGGTGAGGCGCTGCAGCAGCCAGGCCGAAAGGCCGTAGTGCGCGCCGACGGGGTTCTTCGCGTAGCCGCTCACCAGATCCTCCAGGCGACGGCCAGCGTGGCGAGCGCTCCGAGCGCGAACACGAGCTTCGCGGAGGCGCGGGCCGGCTCCTTGCGCGATGCCCGACGTGCATGTCGAGCAGCAGGTAGCGGATGCCGGCGAAGAAATGGTGCGCGTAGAGCCACACGAAGGCGAGGAGGACCAGCTTCACCGCCGGGTCGGCGAGGACGCCCTTCCAGTGCAGCCACCCGGCTTCCGAGCCGAGCGTCGCCTGCATCAGGTAGAGGAGCGCCGGGATGACGGGCACGAAGAGGATCGCGCCGGAGACGCGGTGGAATATCGAGACGAGCCCCGGCAGGGGCAGGTGCGCGAGGTTGAGATCGTAATATTTCGGTCTCTGCTTGGGCGCAGTCGTCATTGTCCGGTCCTGGGTTTCGTTGCGGCGGCCCGGCGGCCCTGGGATGCGAACGGTGGCTCGGTCCCGACGCGCCGGAAGCCGGGCGATTCTACCGTGGATTTGCTGCGCCCGCACATGCCGATACCCCCGAAACCCCTCGTGGATTCGGGTTTTCCCGGATGCGCGGCGAGCCCCTCACGCGAGCTCGTTGTAGTACGAGAACCCGTCGGTGAGGCACAGCCCCCGGCGCCACTCGACGGGCATGTCGCCGTAGGTGAACGCGATGCGGTCGACGCAAAGGAGCGGCGTGCCCGCGGGCACGCGCAGGTGCCCGGCCACCGCCTCCTCGGCGGCCACCGCGCGGATGCGCTCCTCGGCGCGGATCATGCGCAGGCCGTAGGCCGCCTCGTAGAAGCTGTACATCGAGCCCTTGAACTCCTCGAGCCGCGCCACGGTGAGGCCCGGGAAGCGGCTCGCCGCGAGCACGATCTCGTCGAGGATGAGCGGGCGGCCCTGGAACTCGAGGATGCGCCGGATCACGTGCAGCGGGACGCCGGGCTTGATCGCGAGCGCGCGCGCGATCTCGGCGTTCGCCCTGCCCTTGCGCAGCTCCAGGAGCACGTTGTGCGGCGTGAGCTTCTGGCCGTTGTCGGGCATCACGCGCAGGAACCGGTACTGGTAGCTGGGCTCGCTGTGCGAGGCGACGAAGGTGCCCTTGCCCTGGCGGCGCACCAGGATGTGCTCGCTCGCGAGCTCGTCGATCGCCTTCCTCACGGTGCCCTGGCTCACGCGGAAGCGGGCGGCGAGCTCCATCTCGGACGGGATCGCCTCCCCGGGCTTCCACTCGCCGGCCACGAGGCTCTGCGTGAGGAGGATCTTGATCTGCTCGTAGAGCGGCCGGAACGACGGCGACGGCAGGGTCTCGGACATGCCGCGGATCCTACCACGGCGCGCCGATCCTTTGTCTTATATAAGATACAAGTCCTGTTGACACCCCTCGCCGGCGCGGCGTAGCATGCTGCGCAGCAGCAAGCGCATTCCGGCGCCCGCGCCGGCCCGGCCGCACCGTGATGTTCACCTGTAAAATCAGAGGCTTGCCGTCATGACGCCCTACTTCCGCCCGCGCCGCTCCATGCTCTACGTGCCCGGGTGCAGCACGCGCTACCTCAACAAGTCGCGCACCCTCAAGGTGGACTCGGTGATCCTGGACCTGGGCGACCCGATCCTGGTCGAGGCCAAGGCGGAATCGCGGCGCAACGTGGTGGAGGCGGTGCTCGCCGGGGGGTTCGGCCGGCGCGAGGTGGTCGTGCGCGTGAACGACCTCGAGTCGCCCTGGGGCGAGGACGACGTGAAGGCGGTGGCCGGCATCGGCGCCGACGCCGTCCTCTTCCCCAACGTCGAGTCGAAGGCCGACGTGGAGCAGGCGCTGCGCGCCCTCGACGCGGCCGGGGGCAGGCACCTGCCCATCATGGTGATGGTCGAGAGCCCGCTCGCGGTGCTGCGCGCCGAGGAGATCGCGAGCGCCTCCGACCGCATCGCGTGCGTCGTGCTGGCGACCTCGGACCTCATCACCCAGCTGCACGCGCGGCGCACGCCGGACCGCATCGCCCTGCACTACTCGCTCTCGCGGGTGCTGCTCGCGGCGCGCGCCTTCGACCGCTCCGTGGTCGACGGCATCTCCACGGACCTGAAGGACATGCAGTCCTTCGAGTACGCCTGCCGCCTTGCCCGCGACCTCGGCTTCGACGGCAAGAGCCTCGTGCACCCCTTCCAGCTGCCGTACTGCAACGACGCCTTCACGCCCAAGCCCCACGACCTCGCCGCCGCCACGGAGCTGATCGAGGCGCTCGAGCACGCGCACCGCGAGGGGCGCGGCGTCGTGGTCGTGAACGGGCGGCTCATCGAGCACCACCACCTCAAGGCCGCGCGCCGCCTCCTCGCGCTGGCCGACATGATCAAGAGCCTCGAGGCCGGCCAGTGAGCGAAGGCGTCCCCGTCGCGGCCGGCTCGCGCCCGCGGGAGGGCTGGTTCTTCGAGGACTACGCGCTCGGCCAGCGCTTCGGCCACGCCACGCCGCGCACGCTCACCGCCGGCGACGCCGCCCTCTACATCGCGCTCACCGGCGCGCGCCAGCCGGCGCACTGCGCCGAGCCCGTCGCGCGCGCCCTCGGCCACCCCGCCTGCCCGGTGGACGACCTCCTCGCCTTCCACGTCGCCTTCGGCAAGACCGTCCCCGACATCTCCTACAACGCCGTGGCCAACCTGGGCTACGCGGGGCTGCGCTTCCTCGAGCCGGTCTACGCCGGCGACACGCTCTGCGCGCAGTCCGAGGTGATCGGGCTCAGGCAGAACTCGAGCGGCACGAGCGGCGTGGTCTACGTCGCCTCGCGCGCGCTCAACCAGGGCGGCCGCGTCGTGATCGAGTGGGCGCGCTGGGTCATGGTCGCCAAGCGCGACCCCTCGGCCCCCGCCCCGGCCGCGGTCGTGCCGGAGCTTCCAAAGGAAGTCACGCCCGACCGGCTCGCGGTGCCCGCGTTCCTGCGCCCCCGGGCGCTGGAAGCCTCGGCCACCGGCGGGGCGCGCCTGTGGGAGGACTACGAGCCCGGCGAGACGATCGACCACCCGGGCGCGGTCACCGTCGAGGAGGCCGACCACATGCTCGCCACGCGCCTGTACCAGAACACCGCGCGCGTGCACTTCGACGCGCTTCACGGCCCGCTCCGGCCCGTTCGGCAAGCGCCTCGTCTACGGGGGCCACGTGATCTCGCTCGCGCGCGCCCTTTCCCACGACGGCCTCGAGAACGCCTTCGCCATCGCCGCCATCCACGCCGGCACCCACGCCAACCCGACCTTCGCCGGCGACACGATCAATGCCCGCTCCGTGGTCACCGCGCGCGAGGCGATTCCCGGCCGCGACGACGTGGGCGCGCTGCGCGTGCGCCTCATCGCCGCGAAGAACGCGCGCCTCGCGGACCTCGCCACGCCCGCGCCCGGGGCGAAGGACCCGGCGGTGGTGCTGGACCTCGACCTCACGTACCTCGTCCCGCGCCGCTAGCGAGCGCCTAGAATACGAATCCACCCATCCGGAACCCCTTCCCCATGCCCGCCCCCCGCCATCCCAAGGAAGCGCTCTTCGCCGGCGAGAAGCCGTTCCCCGTGATCCCCGCCTGCGAGCACTTCGCCGGCTCGGAGAAGCTCATCACCAAGGCCCTCGACCTGCAGGAGCGGCTGGGCGCGGTGTTCGACATCACCTGCGACTGCGAGGACGGCGCCGAGACGGGCCGCGAGAAGCAGCACGCGGAGATGATCGTCGGGCTGCTGCACTCCCCGGCCAACCGCTTCGCCATGGCCGGCGCCCGCATCCACGACTACACGCACCCGCACTGGAAGAAGGACGTCGACATCCTCGTGGGCGGCGCGGGCAAGGTGATCGCCTACGTGACGATCCCGAAGTGCACCTCCGTCGCCCAGGCCGAGGAGATGATCGGCTACGTCCAGGCGGTGGCGAAGAAGAAGAAGGCCGGCCGCGTGGTCCCGATCCACGTGCTGGTGGAGACGCACGGCGCGCTGCACGACGCCTGGGAGATCGCGCAGCTGCCCGGCGTGCAGGTGCTCGACTTCGGGCTCATGGACTTCGTGAGCGGCCACCACGGCGCCATCCACGCCTCGAACATGCGCTCGCCCGGCCAGTTCGAGCACCCGCTCGTCGCCCGCGCCAAGACCGACGTCGTGGCCGCGGCGCTCGCCAACGGCGTGGTGCCCGCCCACAACGTCTCGCTCGACCTGAAGAACGCCTACAACGTGTTCCGCGACGCCTGGCGCGCGCGCAACGACTTCGGCTTCCTGCGCATGTGGAGCATCCACCCCTCGCAGGTGCAGCCCATCGTCGACGCGATGAAGCCCGACCTGAACGAGGTCGCCACCGCGGCCGCCATCCTCCTCGAGGCCCAGGACGCGAACTGGGGCCCCATCCAGTTCGACGGCGAGCTGCACGACCGCGCCACGTACCGCTATTTCTGGGAGCTGCTGCAGAAGGCGCGGATCACCGGCGTGAAGATGCCCGAGGAGGCGGCGAGAGCCTTCTTCGACTGAGCGCCGGGTTGCGCGTACCAGACCGCGACGACGCCGGCATCCACACCTGCCTTCCCGAAGTGCAACCTGACACCTGAGAAGACCGAAATGACCACCATGACCCCGGGCGCCAGGTTCCGCGCCGCCCTCAAGGAAGAAAAGCCGCTGCAGGTCCCGGGCGCCATCTGCGCCTACCACGCCACGCTCGCCAAGGCCTCGGGCTTCAGGGCGATCTACCTCTCGGGCGGCGGCGTCGCCGCGGGCTCGCTGGGCCTGCCGGACCTGGGCATCTCGAACCTCGACGACGTGCTCACCGACGTGCGCCGCATCACCGACGTGTGCGACCTGCCGCTGCTCGTCGACGTGGACACCGGCTTCGGCTCGAGCGCCTTCAACGTCGCGCGCACCACGAAGTCCCTCATCAAGTCCGGCGCCGCGGCGATGCACATCGAGGACCAGGTGGGCGCCAAGCGCTGCGGCCACCGGCCCGAACAAGGAGCTGGTGACGCAGCAGGAGATGGTCGACCGCGTGCGCAGCGCCGCCGACGCGAGGACGGACGCCGCCTTCTTCATCCTGGCGCGCACCGACGCGCTCGCCGTCGAGGGCCTGCAGGCCGCGATCGACCGCGCCTGCGCCTGCGTGGAGGCCGGCGCCGACGGCATCTTCCCGGAGGCGATCACCGACCTCGACATGTACCGCAAGTTCGCCGCCGCCGTGAAGGTGCCGGTCCTCGCCAACATCACGGAGTTCGGCCAGACCCCGCTCTTCACGCGTCGAGGAGCTCGCCTCGGCCGACGTCGCGATCGCGCTCTACCCGCTCTCCGCCTTCCGCGCCATGAACAAGGCGGCGCTCGGCGTCTACCAGGCGCTGCGCAAGGAAGGCTCGCAGAAGTCCGTCGTCGGCGCGATGCAGACCCGCGAGGAGCTCTACCACTACCTGGGCTACCACGAGTTCGAGAAGAAGCTCGACGCCCTCTTCGCCAAGGCGAAGTAGGCAGCGTTCGCGCCAGCGAGCCGACAACACCAAGAGGAAACCGCCATGTCCGAAGCCGCCGCCCCCGTCACCCCGAAGCCGAAGAAGTCCGTCGCCCTTTCCGGCGTCACCGCCGGCAACACCGCGCTGTGCACCGTCGGGCGCACGGGCAACGACCTGCACTACTGCGGCTACGACATCCTCGACCTCGCCGACAAGTGCGAATTCGAGGAGGTCGCCCACCTGCTCGTGCACGGCAAGCTCCCCAACGCCTCCGAGCTCAAGGCCTACAAGAAGAAGCTCCGGTCGATGCGCAGCATCCCCGCCGCCGTCCAGGACGTGCTCGAGTGCATCCCCGCCTCGACGCACCCGATGGACGTCCTGCGCACCGCCTGCTCGGTGCTGGGCGCGGTGCTTCCGGAGGGCGAGGAGCACAAGCTCGCCCCTTCGCGCGACATCGCCGACCGGCTGATGGCCTCCTTCGGCTCGATGCTCCTCTACTGGTACCACTTCTCGCACTCGGGCCGGCGCATCGAGGTCGAGACCGAGGACGACTCCATCGGCGGGCACATCCTGCACCTGCTGCACGGCAAGAAGCCGTCGGACCTGTGGGTGCGCGCCATGCACACTTCGCTCATCCTCTACGCCGAGCACGAGTTCAACGCCTCCACCTTCACCGCGCGCGTCGTGGCCGGCACGGGATCCGACATGTACTCGGCCATCACCGCGGCCATCGGGGCGCTCAAGGGCCCCAAGCACGGCGGCGCCAACGAGTTCGCCTTCGACACCATCGGCCGCTACGACAACCCGGACGAGGCCGAGGCCGACATCGTGAAGCGCGTGACCGAGAAGCAGGTGATCATCGGCTTCGGCCACCCCGTCTACACGATCTCCGACCCGAGGAACCAGGTGATCAAGGAAGTCGCCCGCCAGCTCTCGAAGGACGCGGGCAACATGAAGCTCTTCGACATCTCGGCGCGCGTCGAGGAGGTCATGTGGCGCGAGAAGAAGATGTTCCCGAACCTCGACTGGTACAGCGCCACGAGCTACCACATGATGGGCGTGCCCACCGCGATGTTCACGCCGCTCTTCGTCATCTCGCGCACCTCCGGCTGGTGCGCGCACGTGATCGAGCAGCGCATCGACGGCAAGATCATCCGCCCGAGCGCGAACTACACCGGCCCCGAGGACCTCAAGTTCGTCCCGATCGAGAAACGCAAGTAGTTTTGCGCAAAGCGGGGAACGCCGATGAACGCCGATGATCACGCCGATGAACGCCGATGACTGGATGCGCATGCCGAGAGGAGCGCAGCGTCCGCGGTGCTCGGCAACGGCTCGCCATCGCTAGGAACTATCCGTGTATCATCCGCGTTCATCGGCGTCCCCGTCTTACGCGTCGGCAGTCACATCGGCGTTCCCCGCATTAACCCGCCAGGAAAGCAAAGACCGTGTCCGCACACATCTCCAACGTCCGCCCCAAGCCCGACCAGGTCCTCGTCGACATCGCCGACTACGTCCTCAAGTACAAGGTGAAGAGCGCCCAGGCCTACGAGACCGCCCGCTACTGCCTGATGGACACCCTCGGCTGCGGCTTCGAGGCGCTCGAGTACCCGGCGTGCACCAAGATGCTCGGCCCGATCGTCCCGGGGACGGTGGTGCCCAACGGCGCGAAGGTGCCCGGCACGCCCTACCAGATGGACCCGGTGAAGGCCGCCTTCGACATCGGCGCCATGATCCGCTGGCTCGACTTCAACGACACCTGGCTCGCGGCCGAGTGGGGCCACCCCTCGGACAACCTGGGCGGCATCCTCGCCACGGCCGACTGGCTCTCGCGCAACGCCGTCGCCGCCGGCAAGAAGCCCCTCACGGTGAAGGACGTCCTCACCGCGATGATCAAGGCGCACGAGATCCAGGGCTGCATCGCGCTCGAGAACAGCTTCAACAAGGTGGGGCTGGACCACGTGGTGCTGGTGAAGGTCGCCTCCACCGCCGTCGTCGCCGAGATGCTGGGCCTCACGCGGGACGAGGTCATCAACGCGGTGTCGCTCGCGTGGGTGGACGGCCAGTCGCTTCGCACCTACCGCCACTCCCCCAACACGGGCTCGAGGAAGAGCTGGGCCGCCGGCGACGCGACGAGCCGCGCCGTGCGCCTGGCGCTCATCGCGAAGACGGGCGAGATGGGCTACCCCTCGGTCCTCAGCGCCAAGACCTGGGGCTTCTACGACGTGCTCTTCAAGGGCAACCCGTTCAAGTTCCAGCGCAAGTACGGCAGCTACGTGATGGAGAACGTGCTCTTCAAGATCTCCTTCCCCGCCGAGTTCCACTCGCAGACGGCGGTGGAGGCGGCGATGACGCTGCACAAGGAGCTCGCGAAGCTCGGCAAGTCCGCGGCGGACATCAAGAGAATCACGATCCGCACCCACGAGGCCTGCATCCGCATCATCGACAAGAAGGGCCCGCTCGACAACCCGGCCGACCGCGACCACTGCATCCAGTACATGGTGGCCGTGCCCCTCCTCTTCGGCCGCCTCACGGCCGCCGACTACGAGGACGAGATCGCGAAGGACCCGCGCATCGACGCGCTTCGCGACAGGATCGCCTGCGTCGAGGACCCGAAGTTCACGAAGGACTACCACGACCCCGACAAGCGCTCGATCGCGAACGCCCTCACCGTGGAGCTCACGGACGGCAAGAAGCTCAAGGAGATCGTGGTCGAGTACCCGATCGGCCACAAGCGCCGCCGCAAGGAAGGCATGCCCGTCCTGGTCGAGAAGTTCCGCACCAACCTCGCGCGCCGCTTCCCGGAGAAGCAGAGGAAGGCCATCCTCGAGCTGTGCCTCGACGCGAAGCGCCTGGAGGCCACGCCCGTGAACGAGTTCGTCGACCTGATGGCCACCTGAGGAGGGCGCGCCCGACCGGGGTCAATGTCCCGGCCGGCAAAGAAGTGATCTAATCCGGTGCCGTTCGCGCCTGCCGCGGCGGCACCGGATCCCTGAAGGGGGAGGAGAAACGCGGACGGCAAGGGGCCACAAGTCCCCGACCGCCGCCAGGAGGCAACATGACAAGGACTTTCGCGATCATCGCGGCCGCCCTCACCCTGGGCGGCTGCGCCTCGACCTACCAGCTCACCCTGATGCCCCGGGACAGCGGCAAGCTCTACCAGGGAACCCTCGAGGGCGCCGGCTCGGCCGAGGGGGCGATATCCATCACCATCGAGGGCCGGGCCTACTCCGGCACGTGGGTGGAAGTCGTCTCCGACCGCTCCCACGGCTACGTGACCGGCGGCGTCGGCTACGGCCACCGCGGCTGGGCCATGGGAGGCGGGTCGTTCTCCCTGGACAATCCGTCCGGCGGCGAGGCGAAGGCGCTCCTGCGCTCGGCCGACGGCGCCGGCCTGCGCTGCGACCTGCGCGGCGGGCAAGGCCGCGGCGGCGGCGGCGTCTGCTGGGACGACGGCGGCCGCGCCTACGACGTCCAGATCCGCGCCGTGCCGAGCCCCTAGCCCCGAATCCCGATCCGAACAACCGAACCACGAACCCAGACCGAGACCCCCATGCCCCACAACGCCTTCGACACGCTCAAGACCTTCCAGCCCGCGCCCGGCAAGACCGGCCAGTACTACTCGCTGCCGGCGCTGGCGGAGAAATTCCCCAACGTGAAGCGCCTGCCCGTCTCGATCCGGATCGTGCTCGAGTCGGTGCTGCGCAACGTGGACGGCAAGAAGGTCTCCGAGGAGCACGTGAGGCAGCTCGCCAGCTGGAGCGCCACCGCCGCGCGCACCGACGAGATCCCGTTCGTGCTCGCGCGCATCGTGCTGCAGGACTTCACGGGGGTGCCGCTGCTCGCCGACCTCGCCGCCATGCGCGGGGTCGCCGCGAAGATGGGCAGGAACCCCAAGGTGATCGAGCCGCTCGTGCCCGTCGACCTCGTCGTCGACCACTCCGTGCAGATCGACCACTACGGCGGCCCGGACGCCCTGGACCTCAACATGAAGCTCGAGTTCGACGAGGAACCGCGAGCGCTACGAGTTCATGAAGTGGGGCATGCAGGCCTTCGACACGTTCAAGGTCGTGCCCCCGGGCATCGGCATCGTGCACCAGGTGAACCTCGAGTACCTGGCGCGCGGCGTGTTCCAGAAGAACGGGATGTACTACCCCGACACGCTCGTGGGCACCGACAGCCACACCACGATGATCAACGGCATCGGCGTCGTGGGCTGGGGCGTGGGCGGCATCGAGGCCGAGGCGGGCATGCTCGGCCAGCCGGTCTATTTCCTCACCCCGGACGTGGTCGGCGTGAACCTCACGGGGAAGCTGCGCGAGGGCGTCACCGCCACCGACTTCGCGCTCACGGTCACCGAGATGCTGCGCAAGGCGAAGGTCGTGGGCAAGTTCGTCGAGTTCTTCGGCTCCGGCGCCGAGACCCTCGCCGTCACCGACCGCGCCACCATCGCCAACATGGCGCCCGAGTACGGCGCGACCATGGGCTTCTTCCCGGTCGACGCGCGCACCATCGAGTTCTTCCGCAACACCGGCCGCACGGCCGAGGAAGTCTCGGCGCTCGAGGCCTACTTCAAGGCGCAGGAGATGTTCGGCATGCCGAAGAAGGGCGACCTGGACTACACGACGGTGCTGGAGCTGGACCTGTCGTCCATCAAGCCTTCCGTCGCGGGCCCGAAGCGCCCGCAGGACCGCATCGACCTGGGCAACCTGAAGGCGAAGTTCACCGAGCTCTTCTCCAAGCCCGTGGCGGACAACGGCTTCTCCAAGAAGGCGGAGGACCTCGGCAAGCGCGTGAAGACCTCCGACGGCACGGACCTGGGCTCCGGCGACGTGCTCATCGCGGCCATCACCTCGTGCACCAACACCTCGAACCCGAGCGTGCTGATCGCCGCGGGCCTGCTCGCGCAGAAGGCGGTCGCCAAGGGCCTCTCGGTCAAGCCCCACATCAAGACCTCGCTCGCGCCCGGCTCGCGCGTCGTGACGGAATACCTGAAGGCCGCGGGCCTGCTTTCCTCCCTCGAGAAGCTCGGCTTCAGCGTGGCGGCCTACGGCTGCACCACCTGCATCGGCAACGCGGGGCCCCTCGCCGAGCCCATCGAGAAGGCCGTCGTCGACAACGACCTCGTCTGCGCCGCGGTGCTCTCCGGCAACCGCAACTTCGAGGCGCGCATCCACGCCAACATCCGCGCCAACTTCCTCGCCTCGCCCCCGCTCGTGGTGGCCTTCGCGATCGCCGGCACGGTGCTCAAGGACCTCGAGAACGACCCCGTCGGCCAGGGCAGGGACGGCCCGGTGTTCCTCAAGGACATCTGGCCCACCTCCGACGAGGTGCAGGCCCTCATGAAGTACGCCACCGACCCGGCCGTCTTCGGGCGCATGTACGCGAACCTCGCGGAGACCAACCCCCTGTGGAAGGCCATCGCCTCCTCCACGGGCCAGGTCTACGACTGGCCGAAGTCCACCTACATCGCCGAGCCGCCGTTCTTCGAGGGCTTCGGCATGAGCGCGGGCACGGCGAAGGACGTGGCGGGCGCGCGCGTCCTGGGCATCTTCGGCGACTCCGTGACCACGGACCACATCTCCCCCGCGGGCGCCATCAAGGACACCTCGCCCGCCGGCAAGTACCTCATCGGCCACAACGTGATGAAGCCGGACTTCAACAGCTACGGGGCGCGCCGCGGCAACCACGAGGTGATGATGCGCGGCACCTTCGCCAACGTGCGCGTGAAGAACCTGATGCTGCCGCCGAAGGCCGACGGCACGCGCGTGGAGGGCGGCGTCACCCTCTTCCAGCCTTCCGGCGAGCAGATGCCGATCTACGACGCCGCGATGAAGTACGTCGCCGCGGGCACGCCGACGGTGGTCTTCGGCGGCGAGGAGTACGGCACGGGATCGTCGCGCGACTGGGCGGCCAAGGGCACGCAGCTCCTGGGCGTGAAGGCGGTCGTGGCCCGCAGCTTCGAGCGCATCCACCGCTCCAACCTCGTCGGCATGGGCGTGCTCCCCTGCCAGTTCAAGGGCACGGACTCGGCCGAGTCGCTGGGCATCAAGGGCGACGAGACCATCGACGTGGTCGGGCTCGAGAAGGGGATCCGGCCGCAGATGGACGTGACCCTGGTGATCCACCGCAAGGACGGCACGAGGAAGGAAGTCCCCGTGCTCCTTCGCATCGACACCCCCATCGAGGTGGATTACTACCTGCACGGCGGGATCCTGCCGTTCGTGCTGCGCGAACTCGTGGCCGCCTGACGCCGCCATCGATTTCCTCGCCACCACGCTGCCCGCCGGCTGGGCCCTCGCGACCTGGCTCGTCGCGGCGGCCCTGCTGGCGCACTCGGTGCGGCGCGCGCCGTGGCGGCTGCTCGCCGAGGATTTCCGCCTGCACGGCTGGATCGGATCGGCGTTCGCGATCGCCCTCGCCTGGTTCCTGTCGGCGCGCCTGGCGGGCGGGCTCACGCTGCACCTTCTCCTCACCCCGCTCGCCGCGCTGATGTTCGGGCGCCACCTCGCGGTGGTCGCGGCGGTGCCGGCGATCGCCGCCGTGCTCCTGTGGCGCGGGGGCGACTGGACCGGCGCGGGGGCGACGTGGCTGCTGGCCGCGTGGCTGCCGGCCTCGGTCCTCGAGCTGCTGCGCCTCGCCGCGGACCGCTGGGTCCCGCGCAACCCCTTCACCTTCATCTTCCTCGCGGGCTTCTTCTCCCCGGGCGCCGCCTACGTGGCGACGGTCCTCGCGGCCGGCGCCGCGCACTACGCCGCGCGAACGGTCCCGGCCGCGACGCTCGCCGACGGGTTCCTCCCCTTCGGCCTGCTCCTGGCGTGGGGAGAGGCCTTCCTCTCGGGCCTGCTCACGGCGATCTTCGTGGTCTACGAGCCGCGCTGGATGGCGACCTTCGACGATTCGCGCTACCTGCGGCCGCCGCCGGGCCGCGGCCCGGGGCCGCCCCGCTAGAAGAGCAGGGTTCCCGCCCACCAGGCCACGGCCGCCATGAAGGCGCTGGCCGGGATGGTGAAGACCCACGCCCACACGATCCCGCCCGCGATCCCCCAGCGCACCGCCGACATCTTGCGGGTGGCGCCCACGCCCACGATGGCGCCGGTGATCGTGTGGGTGGTGGAGACGGGGATGCCCAGGCCGGTGGCCACGAAGAGCGTGATGGCCCCGCCCGTCTCGGCGCAGAAGCCGCCCACGGGCTTCAGCTTCGTGATGCGCTGGCCCATCGTCTTCACGATGCGCCACCCGCCGAGGAGCGTGCCCATCGCGATGGACACGTAGCAGGCCACGATCACCCAGACCGGCACCGGATCGGAGGCGCCCGAGGCGCCGGAGGCGATGAGCAGCAGCCAGATGATGCCGATCGTCTTCTGCGCGTCGTTGCCGCCGTGGCCGAGGCTGTAGAGGGAAGCCGACACGAGCTGCATGCGCCGGAACCAGCGGTCGATCCGGGCCGGTGGCGTGCGCCGCGCCGCCCACGACACGAGCACCAGCAGCAGCGACCCGAGCACGAAGCCGAGCGCCGGCGACACGAAGATGAAGAGCACCGTCTTGCCGATGCCCGAGCCGATCAGGGGACCCACGCCGGCCTTGGCCACCACGGCGCCGATGAGCCCGCCGATGAGCGCGTGCGAGGAGCTCGAGGGCAGCCCCGCCCACCACGTGATGCCGTTCCAGGCGATGGCGCCCACCAGCGCCCCGAAGATCACGTAGTGGTCGACGATGGCCGGGTCCACGATGCCCTTGCCGACCGTCGAGGCGACCTTCAGCTGGAAGACGAAGAGCGCCAGGAAGTTGAAGAACGCGGCGAAGGCCACCGCGTGCTGGGGCTTGAGCACGCCCGTGGAGACGACCGTCGCGATGGAGTTGGCGGCGTCGTGCAGCCCGTTCATGAAGTCGAAGGCGAGCGCCAGCGCCACCAGGAACACCAGCGTGCCGACGCCGATCTCGAGCCCGCTCATCGGGGAATGCGCCCGCTCGTCACGAATTGGCCAGGACGATGCCCTCGGCGAGGTTCGCGACGTCCTCGCAGCGGTCCGTGATCGACTCCAGCTGCTCGTAGATCACCTTCATCTTGATCACCTCGAGCACGTCCTTCTCCTCGCGGAACAGGCGCGAGATCGCCGCGCGCATCTCGCGGTCGGCGTCGCTCTCGAGGCGGTCGATCTCGTCGCAGGTCTTGATGACGGCCTCGGCGTGCCCGTCCTTGCCCAGCAGGCCCACCACGTCGTGCACGCGCTCGCAGCAGCGCAGCGCGATGTCCGCCAGCCGCTTGGTCTCGGGGGTGATGGAGCGGATGTCGTAGAGGGTGATCGACTCCGTCACGTCCTGGATGAGGTCGCAGATGTCGTCCATGGCGTTCACGAGCTGGTGGATCTGCTCGCGGTCGATGGGCGTGATGAAGGTCTTGTGCAGCAGCCGCATCGCCTCCGCGGTGACGCGGTCGGCCGCGTGCTCGGCCTCGTCGATGCGCGCGGCGTAGCGGCTCCGGTTTTCGAAATCCTCCATCAGCGCGGCGAGCTCGCGGCCGGCGAGGACGACCTGCTCGGCGTGGGCGTTGAAGAGGTCGTAGAAACGACCCTCCTTGGGCAGAAGTCGGCCGAACATTGGGGGGCTCCGGGCGGGGAAGTCGGTCTGGTTATGGGCGCTACCCCGCCATGGTAGCAAGCCGCCCGATTGCCGGCCCGGAAGTCCGTGGCTATAATCGCCGCTCGATCCCCCGCTTCCCGAGCCCGCCGACCATGACCCGCTGCAAACCCACGACCGCATCCCGCCGCGCAATGCGCGGGGCGTCCCGTGGCGGGCTGGTTCCGCGAATCGGGATCGCGCCGCGAGCCGGCGAAGACTGACGCCCGGGGTCTACCGCCCCGGCGAGAGTCGAGGCGGAACCCGAGGCGGACCACCCCCGCCTTCCATTCCGCCTCGCGCATTGCGCGACGCGTGAGCTCGCGCTGCAAGCGAAGAAGACCGAAGCCGGCCCACGAGGCCCGCGAAGAAGAACGAGAATGGACACCCTGCTCTCCCGGCTCCACCCCCGCCGCTGGCTCACGGGTCTTTGGCGCAACCCCGACTTCGTGAAGCTCTGGGGCTCGCTCACCATCACCCATTTCGGCGGCCAGGTGACCTTCCTGGCGCTGCCCCTCACGGCCGCGCTGATGCTGGACGCGACCCCCTTCGAGGTGGGCGTGCTCACGGCGCTGGAAGCCCTGCCCTATCCCCTCTTCGGCCTCTTCGCCGGGGTGCTGGTCGACCGCGCGCGCAAGCTGCCGGTGATCATCTGGGCCGACCTCGGCCGCGGGCTCGCGCTCGCGGCCGTGCCCGTGTGCGCGTGGCTGGGCGTGCTGTCCATGCCGGTGCTCTACGTGGCGGGCTTCCTCGTGGGGCTGGGCAGCGTCATCGGCTGGCCCGCCTACCAGGTCTTCATGACCGAGCGCGTGGGCCGCGCGAACCTCACCGAGGCCAACGCCAAGATCGGCCTCTCGGATTCCGCCTCCCAGCTCATGGGGCCGGGCCTCGCGGGCGCCCTCATCCAGTGGCTCACCGCCCCCATCGCGATCCTGCTGGACGCGCTCTCGTTCATGGTCTCGGCCTGGATGCTGCGCGGGATCCCTCCCGCGCCCACCGACGCGCCCAAGCTCTCCGGCGAAAGCCTCTGGCGCGAGATCGGCGAGGGGCTCGCGGCCGTGTGGCGCAACCGCACGCTGCGCGCGCTCGCCTGGTCGCTCGCCGCGTGGCAGTTCTTCCGCCACGCCTACGTCGCCGTCGTGATCCTCTTCGCGGCCCGCGAGCTGGGCTTTTCCGCGGGGCACGTGGGCCTGCTCTTCATGCTGGCGGGCGTGGGCTCGCTCGCGGCCGCGGGCGCCGTCGCGCCGCTGAACGCGCGCTACGGCTTCGGTCCCACGATGCTGGTCGCCCTGGGCGGGACGGGCGTCGCCTGGCTCGTCATGGGCGCCTCCGCCGGTGGCCTGACGATCGCCTCCATCGTCTTCGGGCTGGGGCTCTTCCTGCTGGACTTCTCGGCGATGACCTTCTTCATCAACTACCTCACCCTGCGCCAGACGGTGACGCCCGACCGCCTGCTGGGCCGCGTGACCGCCACGATGATCTGCCTGAGCGTCTCCACGGCGCCCCTGGGCGGGCTCGCCGGGGGCTGGGTCGCGACCCACTGGGGGCTCCGGGTGACGATGCTGCTGGTCGGCGCGGGCGCGCTCGCCATGATTCCGCTGGTGGCCTGGACCTCGCCTCTCGCCCGGCTGCGCGAGCTGCCCGGCCCGCAGGAGCTGGCCGCCACGGAGAGCGTGGCCGAGGAGATGGCGGGCTAGGCAGGCGAATCCGGCGGGCGTCCGCGGCGCATCCAACGGGCATGCCTATCCTTCGCCTGCCCGCGGTACCGATTGCCCCGCCGCCGGGCCCCCCCCGATAATGCGGGCCGCAACGGCCCCCGGAGAACGCCATGGAGACCTCGACCACCCTGGTCGCCATGACGGGCATGCTGGCCAGCTTTGGCCTGCCCCTGCTCGTCATCGCAATCATTCTCGTCTACAAGCACCACCGCAACCGGCTGCACCAGGAGACGATCCTCCAGCTCGCGGAAAAGGGGCTGCCGGTGCCGCCGGAGCTCCTGCAGCCGCCCGTGCGCTCGCCGAGCCCCAAGGGGGGCCTGGTGCTGCTCGCCCTCGGGATCGCGCTCTCCGCCTACTTCTGGGAACAGGGCCAGCCGTGGTCGATCGGGCTCATCCCGGGGCTCATGGGGGTGGCCCTGCTCGTGGCCTGGAAGATCGACTCGGGCGCAGCCGCCCGCCGCGGTCCCCCGCGCTAGCGCCGATGGGCGAGCGGCCGGAGCCGGCCGATGCCGAGCTGGTGCTTGCGGTCGTCGCGCGCGACGACCGCGGCGCCTTTGCGCTCCTCGTTCGCCGCCACCAGTCGATGGTGCGCTCGGTGCTGCGCCGGCTCGCCAAGGGCGACCACGGGCTCGCCGACGACCTGTCGCAGGAGACGTTCCTCCTCGCCTGGCGCAACCTCGCCTCCTTCCGCCAGGACGCGCGCTTCTCGACCTGGCTCTACCGCATCGCCTTCAACGCGTGGCTTTCCGACGCGCGAAAGCGGCGCGAGGTCCTCCTGGACGACCACGGCGACGCGCCCGTCCCGGAGGTGGCGGACCCGAAGCTGCCCGATCCCGCGCGCCTGGACCTGGAGCGGGCCGTGGCGAGCCTTCCCGACGGGGAGCGCGCGGCCATCGCCGCCTGCTACTACGCGGACCTCACCCACCAGGAGGCGGCGCAGGCCCTCGGCATCCCCCTGGGCACCGTGAAGACCCACATCCTGCGCGCCAAGGCCCGCCTGCGCGCCCGTCTCGGCGAGGAGAAACCCTGATGAACGAACACGCGAACGACCCCATCGAGCGGCTCCTGCGCGAGGACGCGCGGCGCTCCATTCCCGACCAGGGCTTCAGCATGCGCGTGGTGCTCGCCCTTCCCGGCGCGCCGCGGCCGTGGCTTCGTCCCGCGCTGCTGGCGGGCTCGGCGGCCGTCGGCAGCGTCGCCGCCTGGATCCTCGCGCCCGCGGGGACCTCGCTCCTGCAGGGATTCGTCGATCTCGCGCGCCTGCAGTCGCAGACGCCTTCCGCGCTCACCGCCATCGCCCTGGCGCTCGCCATGGCGGTGACGGCCGCCGTCCTGGTGGCCGAGGAGAACTAGCCTCTCAGGGAGGTGTCGCCGGGGCCTGCGGGGCCAGGACCTGCGGGGCCGGGGCCTTCGCGGCGCCACGGACCCGGACGCACTCCCCGTCGTCCGACCGCGCGCAGTTTTCCATCACGTAGGCGAGCACCCGCAGCATGTGCGGAACGTTGGCCCGGTAGCGCAGGAACCGGCCCTCCTGCCTCACCGTGACGAGGTTCGCCTGCAGCATCGCCTTGAGGTGGAACGAGAGGTTGGTCGCGGGAATCTCGAGCGTCTCGGCGATCTCGCCGGCCACCCGCCCCGTCTCCCCTGCCTGGACCAGCACGCAGAAGAGGTCCAGCCGCAGGCTGGAGCCCAGCGACTCGAATACCTTCAGCACCACCGTTCGGTCCACGTTCGCCTCCTTGCCGGCCGCGCCCTCGTTTCAAGATTTCATGGGCCCAAAGGCCCAGGCGGGCTCGCGACTTGTGACAAATCTAACTCGGCGAACGCCCCCGCCTTTGATCTATATCAGCGTCGGCTAATCGAACTTGGATTGAAATGACACGGTCCCTCTTCGATCCGAGGCCGTGATGGAACAGCTCTCCCGCAGGCGATTCCTGAAGATCAGCGCCGCCACCGTCGGCGCCGGGGCCGTAGGCTCCCAGATCCCCGCCGTCTCCTCCTTCGCCATGGGCGGCAAGCCCCCCGCCGGCAAGGTCGAGACGATCTCCACCTACTGCGAAATGTGCTTCTGGAAGTGCGGCGGCATCGCCCACGTCCGCGACGGCAAGCTCTGGAAGTTCGAGGGCAACCCCCTCGATCCCATGAGCCAGGGCCGCCTGTGCCCGCGCGGCACGGCCGCCGTCGGCACGCACTACGACCCCGATCGCATCTCCAAGCCCCTCATCCGGACCGGTGAGCGGGGCAAGGAGG
Source organism: uncultured beta proteobacterium (assembly GCA_963824135.1). Lineage (GTDB taxonomy): Bacteria > Pseudomonadota > Gammaproteobacteria > Burkholderiales > Usitatibacteraceae > FEB-7. The sequence continues at coordinate 332,388 of CAWGOH010000012.1, forward strand.
AGTTCAAGGCGGTGACGTGGGACGAGGCGCTGAACCACGTCGCGGAGAAGATGAAGAAGATCGCGGCCGAGCACGGCCCGGAGTCGATCGCCCTGTGGAAGCACGGCACGGGCTCGCGCTTCTTCGAGCACGTGCTGCGCGCCTACGGCTGCATCAACAAGGGCGCCCCCTCGTTCGCCCAGTGCCGCGGCCCGCGCGACGTCGGCTACCTCCTCACCTACGGCACCGGGCTCGGCTCTCCCGAGCCCACGGACATCGCCAACACGAACTGCCTCGTCCTCATCGGCACGCACCTGGGCGAGAACATGCACAACACGCAGGTGCAGGAGTTCGCGCAGGCCGTGGGCCGCAAGGCGACCATCATCGTGGTCGACCCGCGCTACTCCGTGGCCGCGAGCAAGGCGAAGTACTGGCTGCCCATCAAGCCGGGCACCGACATCGCGCTCGTGCTCGCGTGGATGAACGTCCTCGTGACCGAAGGCCTGTACGACAAGGAGTTCGTGGCGAAATACGGCCACGGCTTCGACAAGTTCGTCGCCGCGATCAAGGACAACACGCCCGAGTGGGCCGAAGCCGAGACGGGAATCCCGGCCGCGACCATCCGGGCCACGGCCCGCGAGATGGCCAAGGCGCGCCCCGCCGCGCTCGTGCACCCCGGCCGGCGCGTCAACTGGTACGGCGACGACGCCCAGCGCTCCCGCGCCACGGCGCTGCTGAACGCCCTGCTGGGCAACTGGGGCCGCAAGGGCGGGCTCTACATCCAGGCCGGCATGAAGGTCGCCGGCTACCCCTTCCCGAAGTTCCCCGAGGCGACGAAGCCCAAGGTGGACAACCCCGACGGCAAGTGGCCGTTCGCGGACGAGGAGGTCACCACGGGACTGCGCCAGGCCACGATCTCCGGCCAGCCCTACCCGATCAAGGGCTGGCTCGTGTACGCGGCGAACCTCAACATGACGCTGCCCAACGAGAAGGAGACGATCGAGGCGATCTCGAAGCTCGACCTCCTCGTGGTGGTGGACACGCACCCCAGCGAGATCACCGGCTACGCCGACGTCGTCCTGCCCGACACGATGTTCCTCGAGCGCCACGACGACTTCTACGTGGGCTGGGGACGGCAGGGGTGGGCGGCGCTGCGCCAGCCCGTGGTCCCCCCGCCCGGCGAGCAGAAGCCCGCCTGGTGGATCGCCAAGCAGCTCGGCGAGCGCCTGGGCGTGGGCCAGTACATGCCCTTCAAGGACATGGACGAGTACCTCGCCGCGCGCTGCGAGAAGAGCGGCATCGACTACGCCAAGTTCCGCAAGGAAGGCATCGTGATGGGGCCCAAGACGCCCATCACCATCGAGGAAGGCGCGGAGATCTCCTTCGACACGCCCTCGAAGAAGGTCGAGTTCTGGTCCGAGCAGCTCGCCAAGGCGGGCTTCGACCCGGTGCCGAAGTACACGGCGCCCGAGAAGGCCCCCGACGGCTTCTTCCGCCTGGTCACCGGGCGCGCGCCCGTGCACACCTTCAGCCGCACGCAGACCAACCTGCTGCTGCGCGACATCATGAAGGAGAACGAGGTCTGGGTGAACGCCGAGACCGCGGCGAAGACGGGCCTGAAGCACGGCCAGTACGTGAAGCTGAAGAACCAGGACGGCGTCGTCTCGAACCGCGTGAAGGTGAAGGCCACCCAGCGCATCCGCCCGGACACGCTGTACATGGTCTACGGCTTCGGCCACAGCAGCCGGATGCTCAAGAGCGCCTACCAGATGGGCGCGAGCGCGGGCCAGCTCAACACGCGCTACAAGATCGACCCGCTCATGGGCGGGACGAGCATCCACCAGAATTTCGTGACTTTCGTGAAGGAGGCGTGACATGCCACGCTTCGGAATGGTGATCGACACCCTGAAGTGCGTGGGGTGCATGGACTGCGTGGTCGCCTGCCAGACGGAGAACGACGTCCCGCAGGGCTACTGCCGCGACTGGATCGTCACCGAGACGCGCGGGGAGTTCCCCAACCTCTCGCTGGAGATCCGCTCGGAGCGCTGCAACCACTGCGACAACCCGCCCTGCGTGACCTGCTGCCCGACCGGGGCGAGCCACGTGGAGGATTTCGGCAAGACGGTGCAGGTCACCGCGAACCAGTGCATCGGCTGCAAGGCGTGCCTGGCGGCCTGCCCGTACGGCGCGCGCTTCGTGCACCCCGACGGCTACGCCGACAAGTGCACCTTCTGCCTGCACCGCGTGAAGGAAGGCAAGGACCCGGCGTGCGTCTCGGTCTGCCCGACGCACTGCATGGCCTTCGGCGACCTCGACGACCCGAAGAGCGCGGTGAGCCAGCTCCTCGCATCGCGCAAGCACCACACGCTGCTGCCGGAAGCCGGCACGAAGCCCCGCGTGTTCTACCTGACCTGAGGCCGCCACCATGATCGACATCACCACCACCCGCCACAATCCGCTCGTGGACCCGGTGCTCTCCGTCTGGAGCTGGGAGATTCCCGTCTACCTCTTCTTCGGCGGAATGATCGCCGGGATGATGATCCTCGCCGGGATCAACATGCTCAAGCTCCTGAAGGGCGAGCGCCCGGAGAGCTTCTACAGCGTGCAGACCCCGATCCTCGGGTTCGTCCTCATGAACCTGGGCATGGGCGCCCTCTTCCTCGACCTCGCGCACAAGCTCTACGTGTACCGCGTGTACATGGCCTTCGAGCCGCTGTCGCCGATGTCGTGGGGCTCCTGGGTGCTGCTGCTCGTGTACCCGGTGATCCTGGTCTCCGCCCTCATCCGCCTGCCGCAGGCCTGGCCCTGGCTGGGCGAGCGCCTGCCCGTCCTGCAGCGCCTGTCGGACGCGATCGTCTCGAGCCCCGGAAAGATGAAGCTGCTCGGCGTCCTCAACATCGGCCTGGGCATCGGGCTCGGCATCTACACCGGGATCCTGCTGTCCACGATGGTCGCGCGCCCGCTCTGGAACAGCGCCGTCCTGGGCCCGCTCTTCCTCGTCTCCGGCCTTTCCGCGGCCGCCGCGATGGTGCACCTCGTCTCGAGCCTGGTGCCCGGCCATCCCGCGCCCCGCAGCTTCCTCGGCGGCGCGCTGGCGATGCTGGTGCAGCCCCTGGGCGAGCGCCCGCCGGAGCCGCGCACGGCCGACGGTCTCGTCAGGGCCGACCTGGCCTTCCTCGCGGTCGAGCTGGTGCTGATCGGGCTGCTCTTCGTCGGCCTGGTTTCGAGCTCCGCCTCGCACCTGGCCGCCGTGGACCTGCTGCTCGCGGGCAAGTACGCGACCGTGTTCTGGGGCGTGGTCATCGTGGCCGGCATCCTCGTGCCGCTCGTGCTGCAGTGGCTCGAGCTCGGGCACCGCATCCCGCACACGATCCTGCCCGCCGTCCTGGTGCTGGCCGGCGGCTTCGGGCTGCGCTGGGTCATGGTCAATGCCGGCCAGGCGAGCCACATGATCGCCGCATCCGGACTTTAGGAAAGGACAAGCCATGAGTTCGATCACCGCTTCAAGCGCACCGGCCGGGACCGCGGCGAAACGCGTCCCCGCGCCCTACTGGAACCCCTACCTGGCGGGCTTCGGCCTGGGCCTCGTGCTGCTCGCCGCCTACCTCGTCGCCGGGCGCGGGCTCGGGGCCACCGGCGCGTTCTCGTCGGTCGCCGCCTGGATCGCGAACCTCATCTCGCCGGAGCACGCGCAGGCGAGCGCGGTCCACGCGCGCTACCTGGAGAGCGGCTCGCCCGCCACCGCCTGGCTCGTCTGGCTGCTCATCGGGTCCTTCATCGGCGCCGCGGTCTCCGGCTACACGGCCGGGCGCACCTCGCTCACCATCGAGCGCGGGCCGCGCATCACCGACAGCCAGCGCCTCGTGCTCGCGCTCGTCGGCGGGATCATCGCCGGCTTCGGCGCCAAGATCGCCCGCGGCTGCACCAGCGGCCAGGCCCTCACCGGGGCCGCGGTCCTCAACGCGGGCAGCCTCGTGTTCATGGGCGCCGTCTTCGTCGCGGGCTATGCCGTGGCGTGGGCCTTCGCCAGGAAGGAGTGGCTCTGATGTTTCCCCTGTCCTCCACGATGGATCTCACGCAGGCCACGACCCTGGGCCTCGCCCTCGTCATCGGCCTCGGATTCGGCTTCTTCCTCGAGAAGGCCGGCTTCGGCAGCACGCGCAAGCTCGCGGCCGTCTTCTACTTCTACGACATGGCGGTGGTGAAGGTGATGTTCACCGCGATCGTCACCGCGATGGTCGGGATCTTCCTGTTCTCCTCGGCCGGCGCGCTGGACCTCGCGGAGCTCTACATCGAGCCCTCCAACTACCCCGCCGCGATCATCGGCGGCATCGTCTTCGGCGTGGGCTTCATCGTCGGCGGCTACTGCCCCGGCACCTCCCTCACCGCGGCCGCCACCGGCAAGATCGACGGCTGGGTCTTCATCGCCGGCATCTTCATCGCCTCCTACGCCTACGCCGAGTTCTTCTCGGGGTTCGACACCTGGCTCGCTTCCTCCGCCACCCCGGACGTGACGCTCCCCAGCCTCACGGGCATCCCGATGGGCTGGTTCGTGCTCCTCTTCATCGGCTTCCTCGCCCTCGCAGGCTGGGGCATGTCGCTCGCCGAGAAGAAGTTCGCGGGGCTCCGCCCCTGACGCTTCACCCCCACTCCACGCTCAGGAAAACCAAAACATGAAGCTCTCACGCCTTACCCGGGCACTCGCGCTGGCCGGGCTCGCCGTTCCCTCCGCGGCCTTCGCGACCGACGGGTATTTCCAGCACGCCTACGGGATGAAGGCCCTCGGCATGGGCGGCGCCGCCGTCGCCGTGGCCAGCGAGCCCTTCGGCGGCACCGTGAACCCGGCCGCGATGACCTCCCTCGGGAACGCCTGGCAGGTGGGCGTGCAGGTCTTCATGCCGCGCCGCGAGGCCTCGCGCACCGGCTCGGGCATGGCCGGGCTGGACGGCTCGGTCTCGAGCGACAGCCTCGCCTTCGCGATCCCGGAGTTCGGGATGAACTACATGGTGCGGCCCGACGTGGCCGTGGGCATCTCGCTCGTCGGCAACGGCGGGATGAACACCGACTACACGGGCGAGCAGATTCCCACGATGAGCGCCTGCGCCGCGTTCAACCCGAACCCCGGCCCGTACAACCTCCTGTGCGGCAACGGCCGCCTCGGGGTCGACCTCCAGCAGATGCTCATCGCACCCTACGCGGCCTGGAAGTTCGCGCCGTCGCACTCGATCGGCGTCGCCCCGACGTTCGCCTACCAGAAGTTCCGCGCGCAGGGCCTGCAGGCCTTCGACAACCCGATGCTCTCCACGAGCCCCGGCGACGTCACCAACCGCGAATACGCGAGCTCGACCGGGTACGGCGTGCGCGTCGGCTACCACGGCACCTTCGACCGCCTCTCCGTGGGCGTGGCGTGGGCGAGCAAGATGTCCATGGACGAGTTCGACAAGTACAAGGGGCTCTTCGCCGAGCAGGGCGGCTTCGACATCCCGTCGAACCTCACCCTCGGCCTCGCCTGGCGCCCGGACGACAAGTGGCTCCTCGCGGCCGACTGGGGGCGCATCAAGTACTCGGACTCGCGCTCCGTCTCCAACCCGAGCGTCGCGCTCCTCTACTGCGCCGGCGGCGACGCCTCCTCGTGCATGGGCGGGCCGAACGGCCCGGGCTTCGGCTGGAAGGACATCGACGTCTGGAAGTTCGGCGTCGAGTACGCGGTCGACCCGAAGCTCATCCTGCGGGCGGGCTACAACCGCAGCGAGAACCCCGTCGACCCGGCCGACGTGACCTTCAACATCCTGGCCCCGGGCGTGATCAAGGACCACTACACGGTCGGCGCCACCTGGAAGCTGGATGCGGCGTCGGAAATCACCTTCTACGGCCTCTACGCGGCCGAGAACGAGGTGACCGGCACGAGCCTCTTCGTGCCCTTCGGCGCCCCGCCGACGACCACCGAGCGGGTCAGCCTCAAGGAATACACCGTGGGAGTGGGCTACACGGCCCGTTTCTAGCCGTTTCCCGGCTTCTGCGCGGCTTTCGGCCCCGAAGGGGCCCCCTTATGCGGGGGGCCCCTTTCGTTTAGAATGGCGCCCGCGCGAAAACAACAGAGCGCAATTCCCCCCACTACAAAATCCGGAGATTCACCGATGAAGAAGCTGCTTGCTGCCCTGGTTGCCGGGGCGTTCGTGATGGCCCAGGCGCCCGCCGTTTTCGCGCAGGACAAGGCCGCCCCCGCCAAGGCCGAAGTGAAGAAGGCCGACGCCAAGGCCGCCGACGCCAAGGCCGACGTGAAGAAGGCCGACGGCAAGGCCGCCGACGCCAAGGCCGACGGAAGAAGGCCGAAGGCAAGGCCACCGCCGCCAAGGCCGACGCGAAGAAGGCCGAAGGCCAAGGCCGCCGCCGCCAAGGCCGACGTGAAGAAGGCCGACGCCAAGGCCGCCGACGCCAAGGCCGACGTGAAGAAGGCCGAGGCCAAGGCCGCCGACGCCGCCAAGCCCGCCGCCGAGCCCAAGAAGAAGAAGGGCGGCTGCTAAGCTCCTCCCCGCGCGGTATCCGCGCGGTCGAATCAAGAAAAGCGGGGCGGCCATGGCCGCCCCGTTTTCTTTCGCCTGGCGGGGCCCGCGCGGCCCGCCGCCGCGCTCAGCCGAGCAGGTGCTTCACCCCGGCGCGCTCCTCCTCCAGTTCCGCGAGCGTCTTGTCCATGCGGCTGCGCGAGAACTCGTCGATCTCCAGCCCCTTCACGACCTGGTACTGCCCGTTGGCCGTGGTGCACGGGAAGCCGTACATGACGCCCTCCGGGATGCCGTAGGAGCCGTCGGAGACCACGCCCATCGTCACCCACTTGCCGTTGGAGCCCAGGACCCAGTCGCGCACGTGGTCGATGGCCGCGTTGGCCGCCGAGGCGGCCGAGGACAGCCCGCGCGCCTCGATGATGGCGGCGCCGCGCTTGCCCACCAGGGGGATGAAGGTGTCCTTGTACCAGGCCTCGTCGTTCACCAGCGCCTTCACGGACTGCCCGCCCGCCGTGGCGAAGCGGTAGTCGGGGTACATCGTGGGCGAGTGGTTGCCCCACACGACGATCTTCTCGAGCGAATCCACGGGCTTGCCGATCCGGGCCGCGAGCTGCGAGGCGGCGCGGTTGTGGTCCAGGCGCATCATCGAGGTGAAGCAGGCGGGCGAGAGGCTCTTCGCGCTCTTCATCGCGATGTAGGCGTTGGTGTTGGCCGGGTTGCCCACCACGAGCACCTTCACGTTGCGGGAAGCGCCTTCGTCCAGGGCGCGGCCCTGCACCGTGAAGATCGCGCCGTTGGCCTCGAGGAGGTCCTTCCGCTCCATGCCCGGCCCGCGCGGGCGGGCCCCCACCAGCAGCGCCACGTCGGCGTCCTTGAACGCCACCTTGGCGTCGGAGGCCGCGCTCATGCCGGCCAGGAGCGGGAACGCGCAGTCGTCGAGCTCCATCATCACGCCCTTGAGCGCCTTCTGCGCCTTCTCGTCCGGGATCTCGAGCAGTTGCAGGATGACGGGCTGGTCCTTGCCGAGCATCTCGCCGCTCGCGATCCGGAACAGCAGGCTGTAGCCGATCTGGCCGGCGGCGCCGGTCACGGCAACGCGCATGGGCTTCTTCATGGGGTCTCCTGGGGTCTTCTCGTCGATGGGAATCCGGGGTTCGCCGGGGGTCCCTTGCCTCGTACGACGAAGGTCCCACGGCCCGCCGAAAGTATATCGCAGCGCAGCAAGCCGATACCCCGCGGGGTTTGAGCCAAATCAACAGGCGTGGCCGGGGCGGGGACGGCGGGCCCGCCTACTCGGCCTTGCCGGGCGCCTTGGCGAGCGAGATGGCGGCCACGCCGGTCATCACCAGGGCGGCCCCGGCCAGCTGGATGGCCGTGATGGGCTCGTCGAGGAACGCGAAGCCCAGGAAGATCGTGGCGACCGGCCCCACGGTGCCGAGCATGGAGGCGTGGCTCGAGCCGATGAGGCGGATGCCCATCGGACATGGCGATGACCGGAAGCACCGTGGAGGCGATGGCCATCAGGAACGTGAGGCCGTACACCGGCAGCGGCTGGGTCCACAGCAGCGGCGCCTCGCGCACGACGAAGAAGTGGGCGAGGACCGCCGACGCAGGAGACGACCGAGGCGAGGCTCGCGAAGAGCACGCTGCCCATCTTGCGCACCATCCGGCCGTTGCCGATGAGGTAGACCGCGTAGCAGATCGCCGACAGCGCCACCCAGAAGGCGCCCAGCAGCACGTTCTCCTGCCGGGTGGCGAGGTCGTTGGCGAACACCAGCGCGATGCCCGTGTAGGAAAGGGCGAGCGCCGCGACGTCGCGCCCGGTGATGGGCCGCCCGTAGAGGGCCGCGGAGATGAGGACGACGAAGGTGGGATAGAGGAACAGGACGAGCCGCTCCAGCGCGGCGGTGATGTACTGCAGGCCGAGGAAGTCGAAGAGGCTCGCGAGGTAGTAGCCCAGCGACGCCGAGGAAGGCGATGGCGCGCCAGTCCCCCCGCGTGAGCGCCGCCGTGACCCCTCCCCGGCCCGTCCACCACGCGATGCGCGAGGAAGAAGGGGGCGGCCATCGCCATGCGCAGCGCGAGCAGCGTGACCGCATCCGTCCCGTGGCGGTACGCGAGCTTGATGATGATCGCCTTGGCGGAGAAGGCGACGGCGGAGAAGACGACGAGCGCAACGCCCGCGAGGCGGGAGGCGCGCGTCGGGGTCGGCGCGGTCTGCACGGGCGCGATTCTACGGACTAGCCGCGCCCGGAAAGGGCCCTGAGCGCGATGCCATGCGCGATCGGGCAGCCGGTGCAGGGCGTGGGAATCTTCCCGTGCCGCAACTGCTCCTGCATGGCCGCGCGCTTGCGCAGGGCGCCGCCCACGCCGGAATCCAGGTCCCCGAGCCGGTCCTGGGCGTAGTTCTTGGCGTGGCAGCAGGCGACGAGATCGCCCTGGGTCGACACGTAGAGCGCGTTCTCCAGCCAGGGGCAGCGGGCCCTCGTGTCGACGCTCGAGTACAGCCGCTCGTAGAAGCCCGGGGCGCCTGGCGCTGCTTGAGGACCGCGACGAGCTCGGCATTGCCGCGAATGTCGTCGTTCAGCCGCCGCACGTCCTCGTCGTCGAGCATCTCGCTCCTCGTGCCCTCCGGATACAGCCGGCTGTACTGGGGCATGGACTGCAGCCTCTGGATGTTGATGCCGCCATCGAGCTTCAGGTCGCGGTAGAGGCCGGTGATGCCGCGCAGGGACTCCCGCACCGTGGTCTTCAGCACCGTCACCGCCAGCCCGACGACGGGAACGTCCATGCCCCGCGCGTCGCGCTCGGCCAGCAGGTTCGCGATCCCCCGGCGCACCCGCTCGAGCTTGCCGCCGCGAATGCGCTGGAACGTCGCGTCGTCCGCGGATTCCGTCGACACGTAGATGCGCGCGATGCGGTGCTGTCAGGAGCCGGTCGATGTTCTCCGCCGTGAAGAGCGACCCGTTGCTGATCATGGAGACCTGCAGGCCCGGGAACTTCGCCCTCGCGCACTCGATCAGCTCGAAGAACTGCGGGTGCAGCAGGGGCTCGCCCTCCCCCTGCAGCTCGATGTGCTCCAGCCCCTCCACCTGGTCGATGAACCTGCGCAACGTCTCCAGGGAGATGTCCTGCTGCGCCATGTGCCGGCCGGCGCAGAACCCGCAGGTGAAGTTGCAGCGGGTCGTGGGCTCGATCTGGGCAAAGGGCAGCTTCATCGCCGGGCGGGGATGGAAAACGCCAACCCAATCAGGAGGTTGGCGAAGGAATTTGGCGGAGAGGGTGGGATTCGAACCCACGGTACCCCGGAGGGTACTTCAGATTTCGAGTCTGACGCGATCGACCACTCTGCCACCTCTCCGGGGGGCGACTCGAAGGGCGCGATTATAGCCGACCGGCGGGGCGATTTCGACCCGAAGCCTCAGCGCGGCCCGGCGCCCAGGGCGCGGAGCAGCTCCTCGACGTGCTCCGGGCCGACGGGGTCGCGCCAGATGCGCTCCACCCGGCCGTTCGCGTCCACGAGGACGATGAGCTTCTTCGCGAAGCGCATGAATCCCAGGTTCACCAGGGTCCCGTAGGCCTTCGCGACGCGGCCGGCCGGATCGCACAGCACGCGCAGCCCGGGGGCGTGCGCCTTCGCGTAGGCCTCGGCGGCGGCCGGATCGCTCACCACCACCGTCACGAGGGACGCGCCGGCCGAGGCGATCCCGGCGTGCGCGGCCGCCAGGCGCCCGACCACGGCGAGGCATTCGGGCGTCTCGTCCTGGGGGTGGAAGACGATCGCGGCGCGAGCGCCCCGCAGGCCGGCGAGCGAATGCTCGGCCCCGTCGATCCCCGGAAGGCGGAATTCCGGGGCGGCCTTGCCGGGCGCCGGAGGGTCGCCCGCCTGGGCCAGGGTGAGCCAGGCCACGACGACGACGGAGAAGACCACCATGACGACGAGGACGATTTCCATGGGCATTGCGAGAAGTTGGGCGCCCGGCAGTGTAGCAGCGAGGCTTCCGCCCGGCCCGGGCGGTGCTATCCTTTCGCCACCGCCGATGACCAATATCCTGCACCGCAATCTGCGCGGCACCCTGCCCTTCGCGGTATCCGCCAGGGGGCTCACCATCACCGACCGGGAAGGCCGCGAGTACATCGACGCCTGCGGCGGGGCGGCGGTCTCGTGCCTGGGCCACGGCCACCCGGACGTGATCGCCGCCATGCACGCGCAGATCGACCGCCTGGCCTACGCGCACACGAGCTTCTTCACCACCGAGGTGGCCGAGGAACTGGCCGATACGCTCGTCGCCGACGCCCCGGCCGGCATGTCGCACGTCTACCTGGTCTCCGGCGGCTCGGAGGCGATGGAGGCCGCGCTCAAGATGGCGCGGCAGTATTTCGTCGAGACGGGCGAGCCGGACCGCAGCGTCTTCATCGGCCGCCGCCAGAGCTACCACGGCAACACGCTGGGCGCGCTGGCGGTGGGCGGCAACGAATGGCGGCGGCGCCAGTTCGCCCCGCTCCTCATCGACGTGGCGCGCGTGTCGCCCTGCTACGAATACCGCGACCGGCGCGAGGACGAGACGCCCGAAGCCTACAGCGAGCGCCTGGCTGCCGAGCTGGAAGCGAAGATCGCCGAAGTGGGCGCGAAGCGCGTCATCGCCTTCGTCGCCGAGACCGTCGTGGGCGCCACCGCCGGCGCCGTTCCCCCGACGCCCGGCTACTTCAGGCGCGTTCGCGAGATCTGCGACCGCCACGGCATCCTGCTCATCTCGGACGAAGTGATGTGCGGCATGGGGCGCACGGGAACCCTGCATGCCATCGAGCAGGAAGGCGTCGTGCCGGACCTCATGGCCATCGCCAAGGGCCTCGGGGGCGGCTACCAGCCCGTCGGCGCCGTGCTGGTGCAGGGCCGGATCGTGGAATCGTTCCGCAAGGGCAGCGGCCACTTCCAGCACGGCCACACCTATATCGGGCACCCGGTTGCCGCCGCGGCGGCACTCGCGGTGCAGAAGGTGATCAGGCGCGACGGGCTCCTGGAGAAGGTGCGCACGCGCGGCGTCCATTTCGAGCGCCGGCTGCGCGAGGCGCTGGGCGGCCATCCCCATGTGGGGGACATACGCGGCCGCGGATACTTCCGGGGCGTGGAGCTCGTGGAGGACCGCGCGACGAAGCGCCCGTTCGACCCCGCCCACAAGGTGAACGCGCGCATCAAGGCGGCGGCCATGGAGCGCGGCCTCATGGTCTACCCCATGGGCGGCACCATCGACGGCGTGCGCGGCGACCACGTGCTGCTCGCACCCCCCTTCATCGCCACGGAAGCCGACCTCGACGAGATCGTCGGGCGGCTCGCCGGGGCCATCGAGACCGGCACCGCTGCCTTCCGGCGAGCGGCGTAGGTAAGACCAACCGACCCACCAAGAGGAGTTCGACAATGAAGAGAATCACCCTCGGCATCGCCTTCGCCGTGGCAGCGGCCTTCGCCGGCCCCGACGCGGCCGCCCAGCAGAAGTTCGTCACCATCGGCACCGGCGGCGTGACCGGCGTGTACTACGCGGCCGGCGGCGCCATCTGCCGCCTCGTGAACAAGGACCGCGCCAAGCACGGCATCCGCTGCTCCGTGGAATCCACGGGCGGCTCGGTGTTCAACATCAACACCATCAAGGCCGGCGAGCTCGACCTGGGCGTCTCCCAGTCGGACGTGATGTACAACGCCGTGAAGGGCACGTCGCAGTTCAAGGACTCGGGCGCCTACGGCGACCTGCGCGCCGTGATGTCGCTGCATCCGGAGCCCTTCACCGTCGTCGCGCGCAAGGAGGCCAACATCAAGTCCTTCGCCGACTTCAAGGGCAAGAAGTTCAACGTCGGCAACCCCGGTTCCGGCACCCGCTCCTCGATGGAGGAGATCCTGGCCGCGATGGGCTGGAAGCTCTCGGACTTCGCGCTCGCCTCGGAGCTCAAGGCCGACGAGCACGGCCCGGCGCTGTGCGACGGCAAGATCGACGGCTTCTTCTACGCGGTGGGCCACCCCTCCGCCAACATCCAGGACCCGACCACGAGCTGCGGCGCGAAGCTCGTGCCGCTGACCGGCCCGGCCGTCGACAAGCTGGTGAGCCAGTGGCCCTACTACGCCAAGGTCACGATTCCCGCGGGCCTCTACCCCAACAACCCGCAGCCGACGGAAACCTTCGGCGTGCTCGCCGACGCTGGTGAGCTCGACCAAGGTGCCCGCCGACAGCGTGTACGCGGTCGTGAAGGCGGTGTTCGACAACTTCGAGGAGTTCAAGAAGCTGCACCCGGCGCTCGCCCACCTGAAGCCCGAGGACATGGTGAAGAACGGCCTGTCCGCCCCGCTGCACGAGGGCGCGGCGCGCTACTACAAGGAAAAGGGCTGGATCAAGTGATGCCCGCCCGGTTCTCGCCGGGCTGATTGCACGACCAGACGGGGTGGGCATTCGCCCGCCCCGTTTTCGTTTCAACGGGGAGGCATCGTGGAAGAAAACAAGAAACCGATCGAACCGAGCCTGGAACTGCAGCAACTGGTCGCCGACGCCGATACCGGCGGGCGCGCGGCCGGCGGCATGGTGGGCAAGCTCATCCTCTTCGTGGCGGTGGGCTGGTCGGCATTCCAGCTCTGGTACGCCTCGCCCCTGCCCTTCGTGTTCGGATGGGGCATCCTCAACGACACCGAGGCGCGGTCCCTGCACCTGGGCATCGCCCTCTTCCTCGGCTTCCTCTGCTATCCCGCGTTCAAGACGCTCCGGGCGCGCGAGCGTGCCGTGGTACGACTGGATCCTCGCGGTCGTCGCCGCCTTCGCCGGCGCGTACTTCCTGTTCTTCTACGCCGAGCTCGCCACGAGGCCCGGGCAAGCCCAACCTGCAGGACATCGTCGTCGCCTGCACGGGCCTGGTGCTGCTCCTGGAGGCCACGCGCCGCGCGGTGGGCACGCCCATGACCGTGCTCGCCATCTTGTTCCTCGTTTACATCCTGTTCGGCAGGTACATGCCGGAGGTGCTCTCGCACAAGGGAGCGTCGCTGGAACGCATGCTCTCGCACCAGTGGCTCACCACCGAGGGCGTCTACGGCGTGGCCCTCGGCGTGTCGTCGTCGTTCATCTTCATCTACGTGCTCTTCGGGGCGCTGCTCGACCGCGCCGGCGCCGGCAACTACATGATGCAGGTGTCGATGGCGCTGCTGGGCCACATGCGCGGCGGCCCCGCGAAGGTGGCCGTGGTCTCCTCGGGACTGAACGGCCTCATCTCCGGCTCCTCGGTCTCCAACGTGGTCTCCGGCGGCATCTTCACGATCCCGCTCATGAAGAAGGCGGGCTACGGCGGCGTGAAGGCCGGCGCCATCGAGACCATGAGCTCGGTGAACGGCCAGATCATGCCGCCGGTGATGGGCGCGGCCGCGTTCCTCATGGTCGAGTACGTGGGGCTCACCTACGCGGAAGTCTGCAAGCACGCGTTCCTTCCCGCGACCCTTTCCTACATTTCCCTCTTCTACATCGTGCACCTCGAGGCGCTGAAGCTCGGGATGGAGCCCTTCGCGCCCGGGCGCATCCGCGGCGCGCGCGAGCGCGTCGTCGGCTGGGGCCTCGGCCTCTCGGGAACCATCGCGGTGCTGTGCGCGATCTACTTCGTGGCGGAGGCCGCGAAGAGGACGCTCGGTCCCGCGGCGCCCTGGGTGCTCGGGTTCCTCCTCGCCGCGCTCTACGTGTGGTGCCTGCGCGTGGCCGCGAAGTGCCCCGACCTGCCCCAGGACATCGACGTGAAGAACCCGGTGCTGCCCGAGACGTGGCCCACGGTGAAGGCGGGAATGCACTTCCTCATCCCGTTCGGCATGCTCATCTGGTGCCTCATGATCGAGGAGCTCTCGCCGGCCCTCTCGGCCTTCTGGGCGACGGTGTCGCTCCTCGTGCTCATGGTGACGCAGCGCCCCCTCACCGAGTTCTTCCGCGGCCGCCCCATCGCCGTGCGCGAGATCATGAACGGCCTGCGCGAGGTGTTCCTCGGCTTCAACGACGGCGCGCGCAACATGATCGGCATCGCCATCGCCACGGGCACGGCAGGCATCATCGTGGGCGGCATCACGCTCACGGGGCTGGGCCTTCGCATGACCGAGTTCGTCGAGTTCGTCTCGATGGGCAACGTGCTGGTCATGCTGCTCTTCACCGCCTTCGTGTGCCTGGTGCTGGGCCTGGGCGTGCCGACCACCGCGAACTACATCCTGGTGGCGACCCTCATGGCGCCGGTCATCGTGGAGCTCGGCGCGCAGTCGGGGCTGGTGATCCCGCTCATCGGCGTCCACCTCTTCGTCTTCTACTACGGGATCATGGGCGACATCACGCCACCGGTGGGCCTCGCGAGCTTCGCGGCGGCGGCCATCTCCGGCGAGGATCCCATCCAGACGGGCATCCAGGGCTCCGTCTACGCGCTGCGGACCGTGATCCTGCCGTTCGTCTGGATCTTCAACCCGCAGCTCCTCCTCATCGACGTCCACGGCTGGTTCGAGCTGGTGCTCGTGGTGGTCTCGGCGACGATCGCCTCCCTGGTCTTCGCCGCGGCGACGATGGGCTGGTTCCAGTCGAAGAGCCGCTGGTGGGAATCCGCCCTCCTGCTGGTCGCGGTGTTCATGCTCTTCCGGCCCGAACTTCTTCATGGACCAGCTCTACGAGCCCTGGGAGGCGCGGCCCGCCAAGGATCTCTACGCCGTGGTCAAGGAGCTTCCCGAGAGCCAGAACCTCGTCGTCGAGCTGGAAGGCACGAACATCGAGGGGGACGAGATCATCAAGACCGTCTCGGTCCAGCTGGGCAAGCCCGAGGAGGCCCGCAAGCGCCTTGCGGCGTCCGGCGTGACGTTCACGGTCCTGGGCGACGAGGTGCGCATCGCCACGGTCAAGTTCGGCAGCCGCGCCAAGCGCGGCGGCTTCGAGCAGGGCTGGAAGGTGAAGGCCGTCAAGGTGCGCTCCGACGCGCCGTCGGAGCACTGGGTCTTCATCCCGGCGATCGCGCTGGTCGCGTTCGTGTGGTTCCTGCAGCGGCGGCGCTCGCTGCCTGGCGGCGCCGTGCCGGTGCCGGCCCGGGCTTAGGGTCCGGCGGGGCTACGCGGGGGCGGCGCGAGCCGCTCCCGCGCCGAGGTTCACTTCACCGAGAACTTCTTCGTGCCTGCCGGCTTGTCGTCGAGCAGGACCTCGACCTGGTAGTCGCCCAGGGGCCAGCCGTCCGGCTTCGCGACGTGGAACTCGTGGGTCGCCGGGCCGGTGGCGTTGACGGACATCGTGTCCTCCTTCACGACGGCGGTCTGCCCGTCCTTCGAGTAGGTCCACTTGGCCTTCAGCGTGGCCGCTCCGGTGCCGGCCGTGTCGATCGAGGCGTAGAACGTGTCGCCCTTCGCGAAGGCGTCGGCCGCGGCGGTGACCTTCTTGTCGGCGCCGATGGCCTTGCCCACGGTGATCGTGGACACCGATACGCCGGCGGGAGCGGGTGCAGGCGCCGGAGCGGCGGTGGGCGCGGGTGCCGGCGCGGGTTTCGGGGGCTCTTCCTTCTTGCCGCAGGCGGCGAGCGCCACGGCGAAGGCGGTGATGACGGCGAACGCATACTTCGAAAGCATGGTGTTCTCTCCTGGGTCGTTCCGGTGGCGGACCGCGCTCACTTCGGCGGGATGCGCAGCTTCTGTCCGGGGTAGATCTTGTTCGGGTCCTTGAGGATGTCCTTGTTGGCCTCGAAGATGCGGGGCCAGTCGTTCGCGTTGCCGTACTCGCGCTTGGCGATCTTCGACAGGCTGTCGCCGGCCACCACCACGTAGACCTTCTCGGCGGTGGAACTGGAGCCGGACTGGACGTTCGAGAAATCGGGCATCTTTCCGCTCATGGTTCCCTCCTGGGGGGTGACGAACGATCATGATCGCGCCCCGACGGCGGCAAGTCTTGATTGCCGCGCAAGCCTTGGGACGGCAATGGACGCTACAAAGCGTGCTGACTATACTCCCCCGTACCAGGACCACCATCTCAATGGAAGCAACCCCAGATACCCCCTCCCCGGCCATGCGCGCCGCGCTGTCGGTCATCGATGCGGAGCACCGCGGCTTCGCGACCGTGCTGCATGCCCTGCGGCGCCACCTGGGCCCCGTCCGCGAAGGCCGGCAGCCGCCCAACCACGACCTGTTCGGGACGATCCTCGCCTATGCGGATACGTTCATGGACCGCTTCCACCATCCCAAGGAGGACGAGCACCTCTTCCGCGCGGTGAGGTCGCGCACCACCGAGGCCGACGCCGTGCTCCTGCGGCTGCAGCACGAGCACGCGAGCGGCCCCGCGGAGCTGCGCGGCCTGCACGAGTCCCTGGGAAGAAGCCGCAACGGCGCAGCCGATGGAGGTCGCGGAATTCGCCGGGCGGCTGGAGAGCTACATCGCCGGGCAGGAGGCCCACATGCGCCTGGAATCCGGGACCGTGTTCCCCATCGCCCGGCGCGTCCTCACGCAGGCCGACTGGGAGGCGATCGACGAGGCCTTCCGCGGAAATTCGGACCCGTTCTTCGGCGCCGGCCCGCACGGGCGCACCGGGTCCCTCTTCTCGCCGCTCTACGGGTTCGCGCCGCCGAAGCCCTGACCGGCTCGCCCAGGCGCGCGCCAAAGACGGTGGCGCCCCGAAGACGAATCGAACGTCCGACCTGCCCCTTAGGAGGGGGCTGCTCTATCCACTGAGCTACCGGGGCGCTGCGGGCGCGATTATCGCATGACGTGCCCGCCCCACCGGCGTCATTGCACCGCGCGGCCGAATGCCTTAAGAATCGCCGCATCCACACGCAACGCCGACACTTACGGAGAGAGCGCATGCCCACCACCACGACCTGGGATGGAGGAATCGAGCACTGGACGGCGAAGGGCGACGTCCGGCTCTTCCTCTGGAACAAGAAACCCGCCCCCGGCACAGTGCCAGCCGGCACGGTCCTTTTCGTGCACGGCTCGTCGATGGCCTCGCAGCCCACTTTCGACCTGTACGTGCCCGGCCGCCCCGACTCCTCGGTGATGGACTGGTTCGCGGCGCGCGGATTCGACACGTGGTGCATGGACAACGAGGGATACGGCCGCTCGGACAAGGTGCGGCCCATCAACTGCGACATCGCGAACGGCGCCGACGACCTCGCCGCCGGTTCGGACTACATCCTCAAGGCCACCGGCGCGAAGAACCTGCACGTCTACGGCATCTCCTCGGGCGCCCTGAAGGCCGCGCTCTTCGCCGAGCGCCACCCGGGGCGCGTGGCGCGTCTTGCGCTCGATGCATTCGTCTGGACCGGGGAAGGCAGCCCCACGCTCGAGCAGCGCCGAAAGAAGCTGCCGGAGTTCCTGGCGAGGAACCGCCGCCCCATGGACCGCGCATTCGTGCACGGCATCTTCAGCCGCGACCACCCAGGCACGGCCGACGAGGCGACCATCGAGGCGTTTGCCGACGCGATCCTCGCCCTCGACGATTCCGTGCCGACGGGAACCTACGTGGACATGTGCTCCAGGCTTCCGCTCGTCGACCCGGCGAAGATCACCGTCCCGACGATCGTCATGCGGGGCGAGTACGACGGCATCGCCGGCTTCGACGATCTCGTCGGGTTCTGGAATCGGCTGCCGAACGCCGACAAGAACTTCACCGTGATGGCCGGCATCTCGCACGCGAGCTTCCAGCAGAAGAATTACAGGATGGTCTACCACATCCTGCACGCGTTCTTCTCCCAGCCCGCGCCGGCCTACCGGGCGTGACGGCCCGGCTACGCAGACACCGCATCCCCCGAGAGGAGACCCCATGAAGCACGTCGTCCGCACCGCGACCGCGATCGCCGCCGCAACCCTCGCCCTGGCCGCGCAGGCCCAGGGCTACCCCACGCGACCCGTGAAGATCATCGTGCCCTTCGCGCCGGGCGGCTTCACCGACGTGGTCGCGCGCATCCTGCAGACCCAGCTCTCAGGAGCGCTGGGCCAGCCCATCGTGATCGAGAACAAGCCGGGCGCGGGATCGACCATCGGCACGGCGGAGGTCGCGAACGCGAAGCCGGACGGCTACACGCTCGCGATGGTCTCCACCACCCACGTCATCACGCCGTCCATCTACAAGAAGATGCCCTACGACGCGCTCAAGGACTTCACGCCGGTGATGAAGCTCGCCGAAGGCCCCTACGTCCTGGTCGTCCACCCGAGCCTTCCCGCGCGCTCGGTGAAGGAACTGGTCGAACTCGCGAAGGCGGAGCCCGGCAGGATCGACTACGCGTCCTCGGGCAACGGCAGCAGCCAGCACCTGGTCGGAGCCCTCTTCGGGCAGATGGCGGGCGTGAAGCTGAACCACGTCCCGTACAAGGGCAGCGGCCAGGCCATGCAGGACCTCGTGGGCGGACAGGTGAAGGTGAGTTTCGTGGGCGGGCCCAACGCCATGCCATACCTTGCCAGCGGGAAGCTGCGTGCCCTCGGCGTCACCACGAACAAGCGCTCCGCCGACATGCCCGACATCCCCTCCATCGACGAGGCGGGCGTGGCGGGCTACGACGCCACGCTCTGGCTGGGCCTGCTCGCCCCGCCGGGAACGCCGACGGATGTGGTCGCCAGGCTGCGCGAGGCGGTCGCAAAGGCGCTTTCCACGCCGGACGCCCGAAAGCTGGTCAATTCCGCGGGAGTCGACGTGGCGCTATCCACGCCGGAGGAGTTCGCCGCGCTCATGAAATCCGAGCTCGAGCGCTGGGGAAGGGTCGTCCGGGAGACCGGCGCGACGGTGAACTGAAGGCGCCCGCGAAGGCGCCTCAGTTGACGGTGACGGGAGGCACCCGCCGCAGGACGAGCGACGGGCCCCTCCTGCAGGTGCTCGGCGAAGCGGATGTTGCGGCGGACGGCCTCCATGTAGAGGTTCTCGCCGCCGAAGTGCTCCTGCGCGTACTGGTACGCGCCGCCGAGATCGTGGTCCAGGCGCTTCGCGGCGGACACGAAGAAGCCCGGCGTCTTGCGGATGAGGTCCTCGGCGGAGGCGAAGACGGTCACCTCTCCCGTGCCGGTCATGCGCCGCGCGATGCCGCCATCGACGAATTCCGGATAGAGCCGGTCGTGGCATTTCTCGAGGTAGCAGCGGTCGGACATCTGGGCAATGATGTCCGCGGAACCCAGCAGGCTGCCCAGCAGGCGAAGCGACGGCTCCGGCAGGCGGATCGTCGCGACGGCGCGCTCGTAGCCGGTGAAGTGCAGGATCGGCGCCGCCACGGCCGCGAACTCGCCCATCCCGATCGTCGGCAGGTACTCGCGCAGGAAACGGCCGCCGCGCGAGACGTGCGTGCGCGTGTATTCCGCGCCGCGGCGGTGCCGGCGGTCGCCGCGGCGGCGCAGGTAGCCCACGTCGTGGAAGAGCGCGCAGACGATGCCCAGCGAGAAGAGCCTCTCGCCGATGGCCGGCGAGTCGACGCGGGAGCGCTCGTAGCCGTCGAGGAGCCGGGCCATGGCGAGCGATACCTCCAGGACGTGCTGCAGGTCGTGGTAGGCGGTGTCGCACTTCCCGTAGGCGGAATTCTCGCCGCGGTAGAGCGCGGCCGCGTCGTCGAAGGCCTGGAGGAATGCGGGGGTTGGGGCTTGCGGGTAGAGGCC
Organism: uncultured beta proteobacterium; assembly: GCA_963824135.1. Classification (GTDB taxonomy): domain Bacteria; phylum Pseudomonadota; class Gammaproteobacteria; order Burkholderiales; family Usitatibacteraceae; genus FEB-7. The sequence goes on from CAWGOH010000012.1 coordinate 352,462, forward strand.
GCGGTGGATCCGGCCGACTTCGAGCTTCACGCAGACCGGGTCCGTGGTGTTGATCCGGTTGCTGACGTCGAATTCGTTGCGGCGGTATTCCATCGTGCGCCCCCCAGGTGTGCAACTTGTTGTTTTTTCTGCCTTGGGCATTCCGGCAATCGATCCATTTTGCGGCGAATCGCGAGGCTGCCGCAAGGGCCCGTTGCGGCCTGTCAAGACTAGCCAATCGCGGGGCTTGGGAGTAAGGTTCGAAGCATATCTTCGGAGGAAAAAGACCCATGGCGACCATCGCGGAGAATGCCGAAGAGATCAAGCGGCGCATCGGCGAGTTGAACCTCGAGCACCGTGACCTCGACCGCGCAATCGAAGCCCTCGAACTCAACCCCCTCCACGACGAATTGCAGCTCAAGAGACTCAAGAAGCGAAAATTGATGCTGAAGGACCAGATCTTCATGCTGCAGCGGCAGCTGGTCCCCGACATTCCCGCCTGACCCGCAGTAACCCGGCACCCCGCCGGACGCGGCCGCCAGTGAACTTCCGGCCCGCGAGCGGGGTCATTCCCCGGTACGGCTTTTTCGCGGAGGCTGGTGAGAGCTCCGCGAAGGCCGGATAATCGCCGTTTTCCGGCCCCACGCCATGAAGCCCATACAAATCGCCGGCGCCGTCGCCGTGCTCGCGGCAGTCGGCACGCTCTCCTACCTCGCCGGGTCGCGGAATGCGCCCCCGTCCGCACCTTCCGGCTCCCCCGCGGCCGCCCCTGCCAAGGGGCCCGGCGGCGGCGCGCCCGCGGGCATCGCCGTCGAGGCCGGCCCGCCCCAGGTCGTGCGGCTTCCCCAGTCCATCACCACGGTGGGGAGCCTGCGTTCCGACGAGGCCGTCATCGTCCGGCCCGAGATCGCCGGCCGGGTGGCGGAGATCGCCTTCCAGGAAGGCCAGCGCGTCACGCGCGGCCAGGTGCTCGTCCGCCTCGACGACTCCGTCCAGAAGGCCGACCTCGAGCGCGCGCGGGCCAACCTCACGCTCTCGAAGTCCAAGTACGAGCGCGCCCGGGACCTTCGCGCCCAGGGGTTCATCTCCGGCCAGGCCAAGGACGAGGCGGAGAACAACCTCAAGGTGGCGCAGGCCGACGTCGAGCTCGCGGCCGCCCGGCTCGCCAAGACGGAGGTGAAGGCCTCGTTCGGCGGCATCATCGGGCTGCGCTCGGTGAGCGTCGGCGACTACGTGAAGGAAGGCCAGGACATGGTGAACCTCGAGGAGATCGACCCCCTCAAGGTCGATTTCCGCATCCCGGAGGTGTTCCTCTCCCAGGTGAAGGCGGGCCAGGTATTGCAGATCACCATGGACGCCCTGCCCGACCGCACCTGGCCCGGCCAGGTCTTCGCGATCAATCCGCTCGTCGACGCCAACGGGCGCGCGATCGCGATCCGGGCGCAGGTCTCCAACGCCGACGGGCGCCTTCGCCCCGGCATGTTCGCGCGCGTGCGCCTGCTCACGAGCGAGGCGCGCGACTCGCTCATGATCCCCGAGGAGTCGATCTTCCCCGTGGGCGACGACAAGTACGTCTACAAGGTGGTCGACGGCCGGGCGCAGCGCCAGAAGATCGAGATCGGGCAGCGCCGCGAAGGCAAGGTCGAGGTCATGGCGCGGGCTCGCTCGCCACCGATACCGTCGTGACCGCCGGCGTCGTGAAGCTTCGCGACGGCGCCCCCGTGCGCGTCGCGAACGCCGCCCGCGGCAACCCAGCCGGTGGGCAAGGCCGCACCGCCGGCCCCGGCGCCCAAGGGCAACTCCTGAGGGAGACGGCGCGATGAGGCTCCCGGAGATCTGCATCCAGCGCCCCGTCTTCGCGACGGTGCTCTCCGTGATCGTGTTCCTGGTGGGACTCATCTCGTACTCGCGGCTGTCGGTGCGCGAGTACCCGCGGATCGACGAGCCGGTGGTCTCGGTGGAGACCGACTACCAGGGCGCGAGCGCGGAGGTGATCGAGTCGCAGATCACCAAGGTCCTCGAGGACTCGCTCTCGGGCATCGAGGGCGTGGACCTGATGACGTCCTCGTCGCGCTCGGAGCGCTCGCAGATCACGGTGCGCTTCCGCCTCACGCGCGACCCGGATTCGGCCGCCGCCGACGTCCGCGACAAGGTCGCCCGCGTGCGCGGGCGCCTGCCCGAGGCGGTCGACGAGCCCGTGATCGCCAAGGTGGAGGCCGACTCCTGGCCCATCATCTGGATGGCGGTATCGGCGCCGGGCAAGAGCCAGCTCGAGGTCTCCGACTACGCCGCGCGCTACCTGAAGCCGCGCCTTTCCACGCTGCCGGGCGCCGCCGACGTGCGCATCTTCGGCGAGCGCCGGCGTCTCGATGCGCATCTGGGTCGACCGCTCCAAGCTCGCGGCCTACCGCCTCACCGTGCAGGACGTGGAGGAAGCGCTCCGGCGCCAGAACGTGGAGATCCCGGCCGGCCGCATCGAGAGCGACAAGCGCGAGTTCTCGGTGCTGTCGCTCACGGACCTGCAGACGCCCCAGCAGTTCGAGTCGATCGTGATCCGCGACGTGAGCGGCTACCCGGTGCGCGTGCGCGACATCGGCCGCGTCGAGGTGGGCCCGCTCAACGAGCGCGATCATCACGCGCTTCATGGGCAGCACCTCGGTCACGATGGGCGTCATCAAGCAGGCCGTCGCGAACCCGCTGGAGCTCTCGCAGGCCGTGCGCGAGGAGATCGCCGAGATCAACAAGTCGCTCGACGGCATGAAGCTGGAGGTCATGTACGACTCCTCCGTGTTCATCGAGCAGTCGATCAAGGCCGTCTTCACGACGATCGTCGAGGCGATCCTGCTGGTGGCGCTGGTGATCTTCGTGTTCCTGCGCAACCTGCGCGCCACCATCATTCCCCTGGTCACGATCCCGGTGTCGCTCGTGGGCGCGTGCGTGTTCATGTACGCCTTCGGCTTCAGCGTGAACACGCTCACGCTGCTCGCGCTGGTGCTCGCCATCGGGCTCGTGGTGGACGACGCGATCGTGGTGCTGGAGAACATCTACCGCAACCTCGAGGACGGGATGTCGCGCCTCGACGCCGCGATCGCGGGCGCGAAGGAGATCGCGTTCGCGGTGGTCGCGATGACGCTCACGCTGGCCGCGGTGTACGCGCCGCTCGCCTTCGCCACCGGCCGCACCGGGCGCCTCTTCATCGAGTTCGCGCTGGCGCTCTCCGGCGCGGTGCTGGTCTCCGGGTTCGTGGCGCTCACGCTCTCGCCCATGATGTGCTCGAAGCTGCTGCGGCACGACACGAGCCGGCACAGCGCCGTGTACAACGCGATCGAGGACTTCTTCCACCGCCTCACGGCCCGGCTACCGGCGCACGCTCGGCTGGGCCCTGCACCACCGCATGTGGATCGTGGCCGGCGCGCTCGTGGTGGCCGGCGCGAGCGTCGTCCTCTTCAAGGGCCTGCGCTCGGAGCTCGCCCCGATCGAGGACCGCGGCGTGATCTTCAGCTTCGTGAGCGCCCAGGAGGGCTCCACGGCGCGCTACACCGCGGACAACATCCAGCCCATCGAGGAGCTCTACAAGACCATCCCGGAGATGCAGCGCTTCAACGCCATGGCGGGCTTCCCGACGGTCGCCGACGGGCTCGCGATCCTGCGCCTGAAGCCCTGGGAGGAGCGCACCCGCAAGCAGCAGCAGATCACCCAGGAGCTCGCGCCCAAGCTCGCCCAGATCCCGGGCGTGCGCGCCTTCCCCACCAACCCGCCCTCCCTGGGACAGTCGCCGCGAAACCGGCCGGTGGAGTTCGTGGTCATGAGCTCGGCGCCCTACGAGGAGCTCGCCGTCCTGGTCGAGCGCTTCGTCGCGGAGGCCTCGAAGAACCCGGGGCTCACGAACGTCGACACCGACCTGCGCCTGGACAAGCCCGAGCTCAAGGTGAGCGTGAACCGCGACAAGATCGTCGACGTCGGCGCCTCCGTCGAGGCCGTCGGCCGCACGCTCGAGACGATGCTGGGCGGCCGGCAGGTCACGCGCTTCAAGCGCGACGGCGAGCAGTACGACGTGATGGTGCAGGTGGCGGAAGGCGACCGCCGCACGCCCGAGCGACATCTCGGACATCTACGTGCGCGGCAAGAACAACGAGATGATCCAGCTCTCCAACCTGGTGAACGTCCGGGAGAGCGTGGCGCCCAAGAGCCTCAACCACTTCAACCGCATCCGCGCCGTGACCATCTCCGCCACGCTCGCGCCGGGCTACACGCTGGGCCAGGCGCTCGCGTTCATGAGCGAGACCGCGAAGAAGGTGCTGCCGCCCACGGCGCAGACCGACCTCGAACGGGCCAGTCGCGCGAGTTCCGCGACTCCTCGACGGACATCTACTTCGTGTTCGTGCTGGCGCTCGCCTTCATCTACCTGGTGCTGGCGGCGCAGTTCGAGAGCTTCATCGACCCGTTCATCATCATGCTCACGGTGCCCCTGTCCATGACGGGCGCCCTGCTCGCCCTCAAGCTCTCGGGCGGCACGCTCAACGTCTACAGCCAGATCGGACTCATCACCCTGGTGGGCCTCATCACCAAGCACGGCATCCTGATCGTGGAGTTCTCCAACCAGATGCAGGCGAGGGGCATGGGCGTGCTCGAGGCGGTCGAGGAGGCGGCGGTGCTGCGCCTGCGCCCGATCCTCATGACCACGGGCGCCATGGTCCTGGGCGCGGTGCCGCTCGCGCTCGCCACCGGCGCCGGGTCGGAATCGCGCCAGCAGATCGGCTGGGTGATCGTGGGCGGGCTGCTGCTGGGCACCTTCCTCACGCTGCTTCGTGGTGCCCACGGCCTACACGCTGCTCGCGCGGCGCCACAAGACGTTCGAGGAGCGCCTCGAGGAGGACCGCGCCGAGAACGTGAAGGAGGGGCACCAGCCCGCCGCCGCCGACTGACCGCGCGCGCGTCATCCGGAAACGAAAAGGGCCGCTCGCGCGGCCCTTTTTCCGTCCGGCGCCGGCCTCAGCCCGGCCGCGCCCGGAAGCGGTGGTAGATGTCGATGACCTTGGGGACGTAATTCTGCGTTTCCGGATAGGGCGGCACCCGGTTTCCGGCGCGGATGACCGCGTTCTCGCCGGCGTTGTAGCCGGCGAGCGCCAGCTTCATGTCGCCGTTGAACATCGCGAGGAGGTCCTTCAGGTAGCGCACGCCGCCGTGGATGTTCTCCACGGGGTCGAAGATGTTGCGCACCCCGTAGCGGCGGGCCGTGTCCGGCATGAGCTGCATGAGCCCGGAGGCGCCCTTGCGCGAGAGCGCGTTGGGGTTGAAGCCGCTCTCGGCCGTGATGACCGCCTGGACGAGCGCCGGCTCCACGCCGTGGGACCGGGCCGCGGCGTCGATGATGCTGCTGAAGCGGCGGATGTCCGCCTCGGAGGGCATCCAGGCCTGCCCCGACCGCGGCACGGCGCGAACCCGCCTCCCGCATGATCAGCTTGTAGCGCCTGTCGAGACCCGGGATGTTGGTGAAGTGGACGACGCCGCGCTCGTCGGTGAACGAAAAGATGTCCGCCCTGCGCCTCGAGCGAGGACAGGGAGGAGGCGGCGAAACAGGCCGCGAGCGAGCAGGCGATGGACCGGCGCATGAAAGCCATTCTACGGCAGTTTTCGGGACCCGTGTAGACGAAACTACTTGAATAATCAATCCTAACCTATTAATTGACTTGGGATTTCAAGTAATACGCTACCGACGTTTGAGGGGCAAAGGCCGCCAAGGTTCCCGCAGGATCCTCGCGCGCGGACGCAATCACCGCCCGAAAAGACATCGGGCCCGCGCAAAGGCGGGCCCGATGTGGAACCAGCTAACAGCAGCCGGTCAGCCGCGCCGGCGACGCAGCATCAGGATCGATCCGAGCGCCAGCAGGGAGGACAGGATGATCATGCCCCACTGGGAAAGGGTGGGAACCGGCCGGTTGCCGACCGCGGCAGCGGCGTTGCACGCCCCGGTGAAGGACTGGGGATTGGACCAGTTGGCGGGCGCCATCAGCGTGCCGCCTGCGGCATCGCCGAAGCTGTCGACAGGGAAGTTGGAGTAGAAGACGTTGTTGAAATCATTGAGGAACCAGTTGATCGGGTCCACAGGCGCGAAACCGGCCACCGTGTAGTTGCTCGCGTTGCTGCTTACCACCGACGTGAAATTGGCGGTCAGGGCGCCGCCGCGTCCGTCGTCGCCGAACCGGCGATCGCCATGGTGCCTGCCGAAGCGACGAGATCCTGGGCGTAAGCGACGTTGCTGACCGCGTTCATCGTCCAGATGGCGCATTGCAGGTCACCCGCAACCCAGGCTTGGCTTGCCGCGGTGGCCCCACCGTTGTCGAAGACCAACGTCACGACGTAAGGCTGCCCGCTCGTGACCTGCGGAATGGTGCTGCCGACGTCGACCGTGCCAGAGTAGGTGATCGAGAACGGCGCCGCGATGGCTCCCGCGGACACCAGGAGCGAGGCGAGAACACCCGGAATGGCCCTGGTCAATTTGCTGCCGATCGTCTTTTGCATTTTCTTGCCCCCTTGGTTGGATTTTATGCGCCGAGTATCAAATAGTTACGGGGCGAACACAACGGCCCCGACCCTAAGTCGCGCCCTCGCCGGCGGGTCTGTTGCAGGCGCGCAACACTGCCCGGCGGGAGTTCCCGACGCGGCTTGCGCTCGTCGGTTTGCGTAGGGCATCCTGCCCGTGACCTGGGGAGGGTACTCATCATGTCCATCAGCTATGACGACGTCGGCGAAGACCTGCGCAGGATCACGATCACCGGCCGCCTCGACACGCCGGGCACCGACTCGGTGGCCTCGCAACTGGTGGAGCTGACCGCGGCGCCGAAAAAGGGCGTGGTCGTCGACCTGTCCGGCATCAAGTTCCTCGCCTCGGTCGGCATCGGCGCGCTGATCGCCAGCGCCAAGGCGGTCAAGAAGCGCGGGGGAAAAATGGTCCTGGTCGTCGATGAAGGCTCGACGGTCATGATGAGCCTGGAGGCGACCGGGGTCGACCAGCTGATTCCGGTTTTCAAGAACTCCGCCGATGCCGAAAGGGCCGCACTTGCCTGACCGGGGGAACCGCGCTGCACGTGTCGCCGCGGCCTGACGAACTCGCGATCGGCGCCGATGGCGCGGAAGTGCAGCGCGCGTCGGAATGGCTCGAGGCGACCTGCCAGCGGCGTGGCGTGCCGCAGGCTCTGGCCGAGCAGCTCGTGCTCTGCCTGGACGAAGTGCTGGCGAACGTCATGGCCCATGGCGGCCGGACGGTGCATTCGGAGCCGATCAGGCTGCAGCTCGTGGTCGGGGCCGATCAGGACCACGGCGAGGCCAGCGTGACCGTCTCGGATGCCGGCATCGCCTTCGATCCCCTGTCCGTCCCGAAGAGAACGTTGCCCACGACGCTCGACGAAGCCTCGCCGGGAGGGCTGGGGCTGGTGTTGATCCGTCGCTTTTGCAGCGTGCTTCACTACCGCCATGAAGGTGGACGCAACCACCTCACGTTCGGCACGCGCTGGAACCTGCGCTGACGCGCGCCAAAAAAAACAGGGGTTACGGTTTCCCGTAACCCCTTGAATGTACTGGCGTCCCCACGGGGATTCGAACCCCGGTTATCGCCGTGAAAGGGCGGTGTCCTAGGCCTCTAGACGATGGGGACATGAAAACGGAAAGCCTTTCGGCCTTCCGTTCCCTGTCGTACTCGTTTGGTGGAGGTACGCGGGATCGAACCGCGGACCTCTTGCATGCCATGCAAGCGCTCTCCCAGCTGAGCTATACCCCCAACCGAGCCCGCAATTATACCGACCCTCCCGGGAACATGCAAAGCCGGCGTCACCCCGCGGCGGCGTGGCGCAGACGCGCGAGCACCACTTCCTTGCGCAAGGCCGCCACGATCGCGTCGATCGCCTTGGTCTGCGTCTTGCGGGTGACCGCGACGCGCAGCGGCATCATCACCTCCGGCATCTTGTAGCCGCCCTCCTTCACGAAGCGCCTGCAGCGCCGCCTTCACCGCAGGGGCGTTCCACTCCACGGTCTCGAGTGCCGCGGCCAGCCGGCCGACGATGGCCCTGCCCTTCTCGTCCAGGTGCTGGGCGACGGCGGCCGGTTCGGTGGTCACGGGAGAAGCCATCTCGTGGAGGAACGCCTCGTGCTCGGTGACGAGCGACCAGCTTCCCGCCGCCAGCGAGGTCATCGCCTCCGCGTCCATGGCCGCGACGATCTCGGCGTGCAGCGCCGGGTTGCGCTCCCGGATCGCCTCGACCAGGCGTGCCGGCGGGATGCGCTTCATGTACTCGCCGTTCAGCCACTTGAGCTTCTCCGGGTCCCAGCGCGCGGGCGAGCGGCTCACGTGCTCCAGGTCGAACCACTGCACGAGCTGCTCGCGCGAGAAGACCTCCTCGTCGCCGTGGGACCAGCCCAGGCGCGCGAGGTAGTTCACCAGCGCGTCGGGGAGGAACCCCTCGTCGCGGTATTGCAGGACGCTCACCGCGCCGTGGCGCTTCGAGAGCCGCTGGCCGTCGGCGCCCAGGATCATGGGCACGTGCGCGAAGTGCGGCACCTCGCCCCCGAGGGCGCGGTAGAGGTTGATCTGCCGGGGCGTGTTGTTCACGTGGTCGTCGCCGCGGATCACGTGCGTCATCGCCATGTCGAGGTCGTCCACGACGACGCCGAAGTTGTAGGTGGGCACGCCGTCGCCGCGCAGGAGCACGAGGTCGTCGAGCTCGTCGTTCGAGACGCTCACCGGCCCCTTCACGAGGTCGTTCCAGGTCACCGCGCCTTCCAGCGGGTTCTTGAAGCGGATCACCGCGGGCCGGCCTGCGGGGGGGGCCTCGGTCGAATCGCGCCAGCGCCGGTCGTAGCGCGGCTTCTCGCCCCGGGCGGCCTGCGCCTCGCGCATCGCGTCGAGCTCCTCCTTCGTGCAGTAGCAGCGGTAGGCCTTTCCCTCGCGAAGCAGGCGCTCGGCCGCCTCGCGGTACCGGTCGAGCCGGTGCATCTGGTAGAACGGCCCCTCGTCCCAGTCGATTCCCAGCCAGGAAAGGCCGTCGAGGATCGCCTGGACCGACTCCTGCGTGGAGCGCTCCTGGTCCGTGTCCTCCACCCGCAGGATGAACTTGCCGCCGTGGCGCCGGGCGTAGGCCCAGCAGAAGAGCGCGGTGCGGGCACCGCCGATGTGAAGGTAGCCGGTGGGGCTGGGGGCGAAGCGGGTGCGGACCATGGAATCTCGGGTGGGGGCAAACCCGCATTTTACGGCGTCGCGCGCCGCCGGCCGTGCCCGAGACGCCGTTTTGGGCTAAAATGCGCGCCTTTCGGGCGATTAGCTCAGCGGTAGAGCACTCCCTTCACACGGGAGGGGTCACTGGTTCGATCCCAGTATCGCCCACCAGTCTTCCCGGGATGCCCGGCGTCAACGGGATGCCGGTCCGGCCCGTTATGCAGTGGTGCCCTCGCGCGGGCTGCAAATGACAAAAAGCGCGGCCTTCCGTCCACAGATCCAGGAGATCCCCCATGAAGAAGCTGCTCCTCCCGCTCGCCCTCGCCGCCGTCCTCGCCGCCCCCGGCATCGCCTCCGCTGACGCCGCCGCGGCCAAGTCCAACGGCTGCATGAAGTGCCACGACACGGACAAGAAGAAGGACGGCCCCGCCTTCAAGGAAGTGGCCAAGAAGTACAAGGGCAAGGCCGACGCCGAGGCCAAGCTCACCGCGTTCCTGTCGAAGGGCGGCAAGGTGAAGGTCGACGGCGTGGAAGAAGACCACAAGACGGTCAAGGGCGGCGACGCCGCCGTGGCCGGCTCCATCGCCAAGTGGATCCTCGCGATGTAAGGACTGCCCGCCCGCAATGAAAAACGCCGGCTCGCGCCGGCGTTTTTTTTCGTCCCGCGCCCGGCTACTTGGCGCCGACGGCGTGCCCGATCAGCTTCTTGAGCTCGTCGCCCTTCGCGTCGATCTCCGGGTGGTCCTTGCCCGTGACCACGGCGGACGCCTTGCCGACGTCGCCCTTGTACTTCGCGCTCATGTCCTTGATGGACGCGCCCTTGCCCTTCTTCTCGGCCTGGTGGCACTTGGCGCAGCCGGCCTTCTTGAATGCCGCCTCGTCGGCGGAGGCAGGCAGGGCGCCGGCGACGAGGCCGGCGGCGGCGAGGGCGATCAACATGCGTTTCATGGTTTCTCCTTGTGTAAGGCACCGCCGGGGCCCATCCCCGGCGGTGTCGTGGCTCGATTCTCCGGCTAGCCCTTCTTGGCGGGCTCCGCCGCCGCAGGCTTGGCAGGCTCGGCGGCCGCCTTCTTCGGCGGCTCGGCCGTGAGGTCCATGCCCGGCCAGGTGCGCCCGTGGCAGGCCGGGTTGGAGCAGAAGTTCCCGCCCTGCTTGCCGTGCTTGAGCGGCGTCCCGTGGCACTTCTCGCATTCGGGCCCGACGTCGTCGCTGTGCGTGTGCATGAAGTTGGGGCGCTGGTGGCTTTCGGGCTGCTTCTCGCCCGCCTTGTCCGGGACGAGCGACGCCACGGTGCCCTTGCCCTTCTCGCGCGCGACCTCGGGCAGCGCGTGGCACAGCGTGCACTGCAGGCGGATGGCCTCGCCCTTGTCGTTGTAGTGCTTGCCGTCGTGGCAGCGGAAGCAGCCCGGCGTGTCGGCGTGTCCCGTGTGGTTGGGGAACGACTTCCACGAGAAGCCCTTCTCCTGGAACGACGCGGCGAGGAGGATCTCGCGCATCGCCTTGTTGAACTTCTGCTCGGCCTGCTTGTGCTCGGAGGGCGTGTTGGCCTTGGCGGTGGCGTCGGCGATCAGCTTGTCGACCTTGGCTTCGCGTTCCTTCGGCTCGCCGGTGATGTCGGCCAGCGCGTTGACCAGGGCGACCGCGCGCGCCTTGGCCTCGGGCAGCGAGCGGTCGATCCTTCCGGACCGGATGGCCTCGTCGACGGTGTTCGCCGGGTTGCCGAACGGATGCCCCACCGAGTTGTGGCAGTCGTAGCAGGCCATGGCCCGCTTCTCGAGCTTCTCGATCTGCGGCACGGTGAGCTTGGAGCCCGCGTCGATGTAGGTGACCTTCGTGCCGTCGGGCTTCTTCACCTCGACCCACGGGATCTCGCGCCGCTGCGGGTCCGGGGAGGCGAAGGTGACCTCGTTCTGGATGTGCCAGTGGATGCCCTTGGTGTAGCCCTGGCGGATGGCGTCCATGCCGGTGTGCAGGACGAGCTTCGTGCGCGACTCGCTGCTTTCCGGGTCGGTCCCGTAGTGCACCTTCACCGCGACGCTGTCGTGGTGCTCCATGGACGGGTAGTGGCAGCTCTCGCACGCCTCGCGCGAGGGGCGCAGCGTCCCGGAGGTGATGGGCCGCTCGTAGCCGACGATCATGCCCCACAGCTCCTTGGCGTGCGTGGGCTTGAGGGCCATGAGCTTCAGCGTGGAATTGCGCCCCATGTGGCACTCGACGCAGTTCACGCGCGCGTGCCCGCCCACCTTGTGCGCCGCGATCTCCTCCGGGTGCACGTCGTGGCACATCGTCGCGCAGAACGCGTTGCTGTTGGAGTACTCCCAGCCCGCGATGCCCGCCGCGCCCACGACCGCCACGCCCACCAGCGCCACCACGATCGTGGTCACCGACCCGAGCATCAGCGTCCTGCGTCCCAGTCGAAAGTTCATGTTCCCTCGCTCCTCCTCGTTGTGCCCTGCCGGCGCGTGCCCGCGTCCCTTTCCGATAGCCTCGGGGCCGGACGTGCCGGCCCCGATTCGCCGATTGTAATGCCGGCCGGCATCAGGTGATCACGCTGAACACGATGAAGATCACCGTGAGCGTGCCGAGGATCACCGCGGTGCCGCCCACCAGGTAGCCGAACGTCAGGGTCCACGGCGTCGGCGGCGCGGCCTCCATCGCCTCGAGCCGGCCCTCGCTCACCAGGCGCCGGTACTCGTTCGGGCGCTCCTCCTTCAGCTCGTGCTCCGGGATGCGGCCGGTGAAGATCACCGTGTCCATGGGGAACTTCTCGGGACGGATGTGCCCGTTGAAGAAGTGGATCGTGAAGATGAAGCCCACCGCGAGGAGCGCCTCCTCGCCGTGCACGACCGTGGCGACGTTGAAGACCCACCCCGGCAGGAACAGCGCGAACTGCTGCGGGAACCACAGGACCAGGCCCGAGCCGCCGATGATCGCCATGCCCCAGAACACCGCCCAGTAGTCGAACTTCTCCCAGTAGGTCCAGCGGTCGAACTGCGGCCGCGGGCCCTTGCCCACGAACCACTTGAAGTGCAGCCAGATGTCGATGACGTCCTGCGGCTGCGGAACCATCGAGTTGGGCCCCCACACCATCGCGAGGAACCCGGTGCGCCGCAGCGCGTCGGTGAACAGGCGCACCACGTGCAGGAGCCACACGACGATCATCACGCCCGCGCAGATGCGGTGGATGAGGGCCGCGCATCTCGAAGCCGCCGAGCGCGCGCGCGAGGGCCGCGGCCCAGTCGTGGTCCGAGAACAGGGGCGGCAGCCCCGTGATCGCGCAGCCGATGAACGTCGTCATCAGGAAGGCGTGCATCACGCGGTCGATGCGGTCGAACCGCTGGTAGTACTTGTGGGCGACGCTCGCCGCGGCTTTCGCCGCGCCGGGGACGGGCTGGACGGTGCTTGCCATCAGTGCTTCTCCGCTTCAGGGGCCGGACGGGCGCGCTTCGCCTTCATCTCCGCGAGCGACCGGTACAGCCACAGGATCGTGTGCAGGCCGAAGAACGCGAAGACTCCCGCCAGCAGCAGCTCCATGAACTTGGTGGTGTAGTAGAGGATGAGGCCGCTTTCCTTCTTGTGCTTGTTGGCGTGCGGCTGGAACTTGACGAAGTTGGCGTTGGCCTTGGGATGGCAGGCCTGGCAGGTGGCGAGGATGCGCTGCTCGGAGACCTTGGACATCGGGTTCTCCTTCGGCAGCACCTCGTGCGCGCCGTGGCAGCTCGCGCAGGTGGCCATGCGCGCGAACCCGAGGTCGGTGACCTGACCGTGGTAGGTGTCGCGGTAGGTCTTGATGAATTCCGTGTGGCAGCCGCCGCACTCCTTGATCACGCCCACCTGCCACTTGGGCGTCTTCGGGTCGGCGATCGTGTGCGTGCCGTGGCAGTCGGTGCAGCCCGGCGCCTGCAGCACGTTGGTGGCGCGCAGCTTGCCGTGCTGGCTGCCCGCCCAGACCTTCTTCACCTTGCCGTGGCAGGTGCCGCAGGTCTCCGGGACGTTGGCGCGGGAGACGGCGCTCTCGGGGTCCTTCTTCGGCCGCATGTCGTGCGTGCCGTGGCAGTCCGTGCAGACCGGGACCTTGTCCTTCGCCTTGGTGTCGCCGCGCAGCAGCTTCCCGTGGATGCTGTCGTGGTACATCGCGGAGACGTTGCCGCCCGGGATCTTGCCTTCCTTGATGATTCTCTCGTTGCCGTGGCAGGCGCCGCAGGTCGTCTCGAGGTTCGCGCGGCTGGTCTTCGCGCCGTCGTCCGAGGTGGCCTTGATGTCGTGCGTGCCGTGGCAGTCGCTGCAGGTGGCGGCGACCATCCGGCCGTCGGCGCGCGCCAGGCCGTGGATGGTCGTGGCGTATTCCTTGGCAGCCTTCTCGTGGCAGCTCGCGCACTGCGCGGGCTTGGGAGACTTGTGCGGATACTTGCGCATCCCCTCGTCGGCGTGGCAATCGACGCACGCGGCCTTGCCGGAGCCGTGCATCGTCTTCGCGTGCTTGGCGGGGTCCAGCAGGACGGGCTTGCCCGCGGCGCTCTTGTCCGTGGGCTCCGCTTCCGAGTGGCAGTCGATGCACTTCTGGCTGGCCTCGGCGGACGCCTTCGCGGCGGCGGGAGCTTTCGGAGCGGGGGCTTCCTTGGCCGGGGCCGGTGCCGCGAGGCCCAGGGCGAGGGCGAGGGCAATGCCTTGAATCGTCAAGCGGATCATCTTCGGTTCCCTGCGCGATTGGCCAGGTCCCTGCCCCGCCGGCGGGGCCCGCACCGTGGCGGTGGCGGAGGGCACTGGTGCCGGAATGCGTCGTGGCCAAAGGTCTCATGGAGGGGGGTATGCAGTATTGACGTGGGTCAATGGGCCACTTGCCGCGGGAGGCCGCCGAGCGCAGCGGTTAGAATCTCCCCATGCAGATCCGCTTCCTCGGCGCCGCTCGCGAAGTGACGGGCTCCTGCTTCCTCGTCGAGACCGGCCGCGTGCGCTTCCTCGTCGACTGCGGCATGCACCAGGGAGGGCGCGAATCCGGCCCCCGCAACCACGCCTTTCCCGCCTTCGACCCCGGCACCCTCGACTTCGCCCTCGTCACGCACGCGCACCTGGACCACTGCGGCCTGCTGCCCGTGCTCACCGCGCGCGCGCCCGCGCTCCCGGTCTACGCGACCCGCGCCACCGCGGACCTGCTGCCGGTGATGCTCCTCGACAGCGCCCACATCCAGGCGCGCGAGAAGGAGCGCGCCGTGCGCCACCGCGCGCCCGCGCCCGCGCCGCTGTACTCGACGGCGGACGTCGAACGGGCGATGCGCCGCGTCAACGGCGTCCCCTACCACGTCGAGTTCCGGCCCCACCCCGAGGCGCGCGTGCGCTTCCTCGACGCCGGGCACATCCTGGGCTCGGCGATCGCCGAGGTCCGCGTGCGCGAGGGAAGGCGCGAGCGCCTCTTCGTGTTCTCGGGCGACCTCGGGCAGCCCGCGCGGCCGGTCGTGCGCGACGCGGAGACCGTCGCGGCCGCCGACGTCCTCGTCATGGAGTCGACGTACGGCAACCGGCTGCACAAGTCGATGGACGAGACCGAGCGGGAACTGGTCGGCGCCGTGCGCGACACGATCGAGGCGCGCCGCGGCAACCTCGTCGTGCCCGCCTTCGCGCTGGGGCGCGCCCAGGAGCTCCTCGTGCTGCTCTTCGAGCTGTGCGAGCGGGGCGAGCTGCCCGCGCTCAACGTGTTCGTGGATTCGCCGCTCGCCGTGCAGGCGACGGAGGTGACGCTCGCGCACCTCGAGAGCCTCGACCCCGCGGTCGGGCGCTTCGCGCAGGCGCTTCGCCGGCGCCGCCTGCCCTACGGCCTGCATTTCACGCAGACGCCCGAGGAGTCGATGGCGATCAACAAGATCCGCGCCGGCGCCATCGTCATCGCCGCGAGCGGGATGTGCGAGGCGGGGCGCATCCGCCACCACCTGCGCCACAACCTGGGCCGCGAGGAGTGCGCGATCCTCTTCACCGGCTTCCAGGCCGGCGGCACGCTCGGCCGGCGCATCGTCGACGGGGCCCGGAGCGTGCGCCTGTTCGGGGAGACCATCCCGGTCCGGGCCCGCATCCTCACCCTCGGGGGCCTGTCGGCCCATGCCGACCGGCGCGCCCTCCTCGCGTGGCTCGACGGGTT
Source organism: uncultured beta proteobacterium (assembly GCA_963824135.1). Taxonomy (GTDB): domain Bacteria; phylum Pseudomonadota; class Gammaproteobacteria; order Burkholderiales; family Usitatibacteraceae; genus FEB-7. The sequence goes on from CAWGOH010000012.1 coordinate 367,779, forward strand.
CCGGCGCCCGCCCGCGCGGACCTTCGTGGTGCACGGCGAGGAATCCACCTCCCTCGACTTCGCCGAAGCGATCCGGGCGCGACCCGGCTGGACCGTCGACGTTCCCGGGCCCGGCGAGGCGTTCCCGCTCTGAGGCCCTCGCGCCTGAAATATCCCGCCTCTCCTGCTATCCTTTCCGTCAGCCTGTAACACATCCCCGTAACGCCCCTTGCGGATCATGCGTTCCCCCGACCCCTCCGCCCCCCCCGAAGAAGACCAGCGCTGGCGCGAAGCCGTGCTGACCGCCGGGCTTGCGGTGTTCGACTGGGACATCCCGGCGCGGCGCATCTACCGCTCCCCGGAGATGCTGTCCACGTGGGACTACCCCGAGGGGCCCAACGAGGCCGTCGACGCGGCGCGGAGCGTGGTCCACCCCGACGACTTCCCCGACTTCTGGGCGCGCATGGGCGAGCTCGAAAGCGGCACGGTCGACCGCGCCGATCCTCGAGATGCGCATGCGCCAGCGCGACGGCGCCTGGCGGTGGGTGCGCTGGCGAGCCCGCGTCGTGAGCCGGGGCGAGGACGGCCGTCCCACCCGGGTCGTGGGCACGGTGAACGACATCCACGAGCTCTGGAAGGGCCGCGACCTCGCCCGCGAGAGCCAGATGCGCCTGCAGGGCATCGTCGACTCGGCCATGGACGCCATCATCTCGATCGACGAGAACCAGCGCATCACCCTCTTCAACCGCGCCGCCGAGCGCATCTTCGGCTACGAGCAGCTCGAGGTGCTGGGCCAGCCCCTCGAGAAGCTCATTCCCGCGCGCTTCCACCACGAGCACCACCGGCACGTCGAGCAGTTCGGCCGCACGGGGGTCTCCAGCCGGCCGATGATGGCGCAGCGCATCGTGACGGCGCTGCGAAAGGGCGGCGAGGAGTTCCCGATCGACGCCTCCATCTCGCAGAACGAGATCCGCGGCCACCGCTTCTTCACCGTGATCCTGCGCGACGTGTCCGTGCGCGAGCGCACGCGCCGCGAGCTCGCCCAGGCGCGCGAGGACCTGCGCGAGCTCTCGGTCGCCTCGCGCACCGCGCGCGAGCAGGAGAACAGCCGCATCTCGCGCGAGCTGCACGACGAGCTGGGGCAGAACCTCACCTCCCTCAAGATGGACCTCGCGTGGCTCGAGGCCAACACCGCGCCGGACAACGCGAAGTTCCTGAAGACCCTCGCGGGCATGCGCTCGGTCCTCGACAGCACCGTGGCGGCCACGCGGCGCATCTCCGCGGACCTGCGCCCGCTCATGCTCGACGACCTGGGGCTCCTCGCCGCGCTGGAATGGCTCGCGGAGGAAACCTCGCGCCGGCACGGATTCCAGGTCGACCTCGCCGTGGACGAGGTGAGCGGCAGCCTCGCCGAGCCGCTCGCCTCGCAGGTCTACCGCATCGTCCAGGAAAGCCTCACCAACGCCGGGCGGCACGCCGCCGCGCGCAACGTGCGCGTGGCGCTGCGCGTCATCGGCCCCGAGGTGCACCTCGAGGTCGTGGACGACGGCCGCGGGCTCACGCCCGGACGACCTGCGCAAGAAGGGCTCGTTCGGGCTGGTGGGCATCCGCGAGCGCGTCTACATCCTGGCCGGCTCCGTGGAGATCCGCGGAGACGCGGGCCAGGGCACGGTGATCCACGTGCGGCTGCCGATCCCGGCGGCGGACGGGAGCGCGCCATGACGCGCGTGGTGATCGCCGACGACCACGCGATCGTGCGCGAGGGCCTCAAGCGCATCCTCGAGGGCCAGGAGGGCATCGAGCTCGCCGGCGAGGCCACCAACGGTCACGAGGCCCTCGAACGCGTCCGCGCGGGCGGCTTCGACATCCTGCTCCTCGACCTGTCGATGCCGGGCAAGAGCGGCATCGAGCTCATCAAGCAGGTGAAGGACGAGAGCCCGAAGCTGCGCGTGCTCGTCCTCACCATGCACGAGGAGGACCAGTACGCGGTGCGCGCCATCCGCGCCGGCGCCTCGGGCTACCTCACGAAGGAAAGCGCTCCCGGCCAGCTCGTGTCCGCCATCCGGCGCATCGCGGAAGGGCGGCACTACATCAGCCCGAACGTGGCCGAGCAGCTGGCCCTCGACGCCCATCCGCACAGCGGCGAGGAGCCGCACCGGCACCTGTCGGACCGCGAGTTCGAGGTGTTCCAGCTCCTGGTGAGCGGGCGCAGCGTCTCCGAGATCGCCGGCCTGCTGCACCTCAGCGTGAAGACGGTGAGCACGCACAAGACGCGAATCCTGCAGAAGATGAGCGCCGCCTCGGTGGCCGACCTCGTGCGCTACGCGATCCGCCATCGCCTCGGCGGCGAGCCGCCCTCCCCGGCCTGAGCCGGCGCCGTAGGACGATTCCTACACCCGGACGCGGCGGCGTCCTACCCCCCGATTCAGCCCGCGCCGATAGGCCGCGCAGGCGGGCGCGCCCACAATGCAGCCATGTCCTCCCGCCTAGCCCGCCCCCTGCCGTGATGGACCTCTTCATCGTCGAGGACTCGATCCCCGTCCGCGAGCGCCTCGTGCGCACCCTCGAGGGCCTCGAGGGCCTCGACATCGTCGGGACGGCCGAGGACGTGCCGGCCGCCATCGCCGGGCTCGAAAGCAACCCGCCCGACGCCCTCATCCTCGACCTGCAGCTTCCCAGCGGAAGCGGGCTGCAGGTGCTGCGCGCGGTGCGCGAGAAGCTCCCCGCCATGCGCGTCATCGTCATGACCAACTTCGCCGCCGAGCCCTACCGCAAGGCCGCCATGGCCGCCGGCGCCGAGATCTTCCTGGACAAGTCGGCGGAGTTCGGCCGCGTGCGCGACATCCTGCGTGGATGGCGCGACGAAGAGATCAACCGCCCCCTGCACTGAATCCACGATGCCTACCCGAAAGGAAACAACCATGAGCACCGTCCGAGCCACGAGCCACGCCGATGCCCATCGCTCGACCCTCGCCGAGGCCTGCCGCCTGCTGGGACTGCCGGAAGTCACGGGCGCCCGCCAGGTCGACACGACCTTCCTGCACCGGCGCCTCAAGGCCGGGCAGCGGCTCACCTCCCAGGGCGAGCCTTTCGAGGCGCTCTACATCGTCGCCGACGGGTTCTTCAAGACCTTCGTGGCGGACGAGACCGGAAACCAGCTGGTGCTCGGCTTCCCGCTGCGCGGCGACCTCGTCGGCGCCGACGGCCTGTGCAACCACCGCCACGCGTCCTACGCCGTCGCGCTCACCGAGGCGGAAGTCGTGGTCGTGCCCTTCCGCAGCATCGCCCACCTGGGCCGCTCGCTCGACGATTTCGAGCAGCTCATCTACCGCGCCATCAGCCGCGAGCTGGTGACCGACCATTCGCTGCGCTCGCTCATCGGCACGCTCGGCGCCGAGGCGCGCGTCGCCCGGTTCCTCGCCAACTTCGCGGACCGGTGCGGTCGCGCAGGCCGCCCCGCGACCCGCATCACCCTTCCGATGACGCGCCAGGAGATCGGCAGCTACCTGGGCCTCACCCTCGAGACGGTGAGCCGCGCCTTCTCCGCGCTGGCCGACTCCGGCCTCGTGCGGGTCGCCCAGCGCGAGGTGGAACTGTGCGACGTCGACCAGCTGCGCATTCTCCAGAAGCTCCACGCCGTGACCGCCCCGCGCGCCGGCGGCCGCCGCGGCGACCGCCCGACGCGCCGCAACGTGACCTGGGTCGACATGCTGGGCGCGGCCGCCTGACACTGCTCCTCTCGCCGTGCTCGCGCACGGCACCTCGGGGAGGCGGCGCATGCCGCCTCCTTTTTTTTCGCCCGCCACGGGCGTAGGGTCGGGGCATGGAAGACCTCGCGATGACGCTCGTCGCGCCCGGAAGCCCGCTGGAGGCGGTGCGCCGCGCCATTCCCGCGCCTGGTCCCGGTGAGGTGCTCCTCGAGGTGTCGGCGTGCGGCGTCTGCCGCACCGACCTGCACATCGTCGACGGCGAGCTGCCGCCCGTGCGCTCGCCCGATCGTCCCGGGGCACGAGGTGGTCGGCCGCGTGGCCGCGCTCGGCGCAGGCGCCTCGCGTTTCCGGCCCGGCGACCGCATCGGCGTTCCGTGGCTGGGGGGCGCCTGCGGCCATTGCGGGCACTGCGCCGGCGGCCGCGAGAACCTCTGCGACGGCGCGGTCTTCACCGGCTACCACCGCGACGGCGGCTACGCGCGCTTCGCCGTGGCCGACGAGCGCTTCTGCCTCGCGCTCCCCGATGCGTACGACGACGCGCACGCCGCCCCGCTGCTTTGCGCGGGGCTCATCGGCTACCGGGCCTACGCGATGGCTCCCGGGGCCGCGCGCCTGGGCCTCTACGGCTTCGGCGCGGCGGCGCACCTGGTGGCGCAGGTGGCGGTGGCCGAGGGCCGCGAAGTGTTCGCCTTCACCCGCCCGGGCGACACGCGCTCGCAGGAATTCGCCCGCAGCCTCGGTTGCGCGTGGGCGGGAGACTCGAACCTCGCCCCGCCCGCGCTCCTCGATGCCGCCCTCCTCTTCGCCCCGGTGGGAAGCCTGGTGCCCGCCGCGCTCGCCGCCACGGCCAAGGCGGGCGTCGTGGTCTGCGCCGGCATCCACATGAGCGACATCCCGTCCTTCCCCTACCGGCTGCTCTGGGGCGAGCGCAGCGTGCGTTCGGTGGCGAACCTCACGCGTGCCGACGGCGAGGCCTTCATGGCCCTGGCGGCACGCATGCCGCTCGACGCGCGGCCCGTCCCGTATCCGCTCGAGCGCGCCAACGAGGCGCTCGAGGACCTGCGCCGCGGCGCGTTCGACGGGGCGGCGGTTCTCCTGGCGCGCTAGTGCGCCGCGCGGGTGCGCACCGTTTCCGTGAGGCCCACCAGGATGCCGCTCGCGACGAACGAGAAGGCGTCGCAGGCCGCGTCGGGGCCGATGGCGCGAGCGGGATCCGCCAGGGAGGGCGGCGCCTGCCGCAGGTGCAAGGACACGGCGGCGATCCGCGACTTCAGGTCGGGCGGGACGCTGCGGTGGCGCCCCCAACCCTCGTCGAGCGCGTGCTCGAGCCGGGCGACCTCCTCGAGAAGCCGGTCGCGATCGGGCCCGGCGAGCCCGGCGCGCCCTTCCGCGAGCTCGCGGGCCGCGAGCTCGACCGCCAGCAGGGCCTGCCCGACGGCATCCTCCAGGCCCGCCCAGGCACCGAGGTGCGTCTCGCGAACGGGAGCGGTCGGCGGCAGGTCGGAGCTCTCGATCCCCTGGCACACCGTTCGCGCCACGGTGGCGATGTGCGCGGCGCTCAGGGGGCGGCTGCGCAGGGCGTGAAGCGTGAGGTTGCGGACCGCTTCGCGGACGTTGCGCGTGCCGGTCGCCTCGCGCGTGTCGCGCAGCAGGTTCTCGGCGGAGATCGATCGCAGCATGGGGCTCCCTGGCATGCGGGCGCTTCTTGTGACCTGTCGCCCTTGACGCATGCAGGCTAGAGCAACGCGGCGCGGGCGCCGTTGAGATAGATCAACGGCGCGGCGCCATGCGGTACGATAGGGGCAACCATCACGACCGCCGACGACTCCCATGAAAGCCAGCCGAATCCTCGCCCTTCTTGCCGCCGCCGCCTCCGCCACCGGGTTCGCGGCGCCGCCCGATGCGTGCCAGATCGTCACGATGGACGAGGTGAACTCGATCGCCGGTGGCGCCGCGACGAGGATCGTGCCGCAGCAGTCCGGCAACCCGTCGGCGTGCGCCTACCAGGACGCGCGCCGCGCCGCGGTCCTCGTGATCAGGATCCGCGAGGTGCAGTACGCGGCGGAGAACGAGCTCCAGCACGAGCGCGAGAACCTGGAGAAGATCTACCGCAACAAGGTGAAGTGGATCGAGGGCGTGGGAGACCGCGCCTTCTGGCTCCAGGCCAACAAGTCCGGGATGTTCCGCAAGGGCAAGTTCCTCGTGACGGTGACGTTCTCGCGCGAGAAGAACGCCACGGAAGTCGACACGATGCAGGTGGCCCGCCTGATCGAGAACCGCCTGAAGTGACCTTCGCGGGGCAGGAGGCGGCGCCGCAGCCCCGGCCGGGCTACGTCGACGCGCTCACCGGAGTGCGCGCCCTGGCGGCCCTCTGGGTCCTCGCGCACCACCTCAACGCGGTGGTCGGCCCGCGCCTCGTCGAGATCGCGTCTCGCGGGCCACGGGATCGACGTAACGCCCTTCCTGACCTGTGGCTGGGTGGGCGTGGACATCTTCTTCGTCCTCTCGGGATTCCTGCTCACCCGCCAGCTGCTCGAGACCTACGAGTCGCAGGAGCGGGCCGGCGCCAACCGGCGCTTCCTGCTGCACCGCGTGCTGCGGGTCTATCCGGCCTACCTCGTCGCAGCTCGCGGTCCTTCTCGCGGTCGCCTGGATCGCCGCAGGGACGGTCCCGGAGTGGGTCCGCCACCTTCCGCTGCACCTCGCCATGCTGCAGTCGGCCACGCCGGAGTCGGAGTCGGCGGTCAACGACGTCTACTGGACGCTCACCGCGGAATTCTGGTTCTACGTCCTGCTGCCGTTCGCCGTGGCGGCGCTGCACGCGGCCTCGAGGCGGGGCGATGCGGCGCTGGTGCGGCGCGCGCTCGTCCTGTACGCGGCCGCCTTCGCGATCACGGTCGCGTACCGCGCCGCCATCCAGGCTGCCCACGGGGCGGGCTACGCCTTCCCCCTGGAATGGGCGGCGCGGCAGTTGCCCGCGACGCTCGACGTCTTCGCGGCGGGAATGCTGGCGGCCGTGGCCTCCCGCCTGTCCGCGCGCATTCCGGTCGGCGTCCGCATCGGGGATGCTCGTCGCGGGCGGCCTGGCCGGCATCGTGGCGATGCTCTACGTGATGCACCACCAGTTCCGCGACTACTGGGACGGCGGCCCCCTGTTCTATCTCTGGCACGCGGTGACCGCCGCGTGCGCCGGCCTCATGGTCCTCGGCGCCAGCGGCAACGGCCGGCTCGCGCGCGCCCTCTTCGCCACCCGTCCCGCCCTCTACCTCGGCGACATCAGCTACAGCCTCTACCTGTGGCACTTCCCCGTCGCCCTGTGGGTGGCCGCCTGGCTGCCTCCCGCCGGCGGCGAGCTTGCCTACGTGGCCGCCGCGGCTGCCGCAGCCGTGGCCGCTTCGGCGCTGTCCTTCCACCTGGTCGAGAGGCCCGTCCTCGCCCGCCGCAACCGGATCGAGCACGCCCTGGCGGGACGGCCCCCGGCGCGGTGAATTGGCGGGGCCAATCGTCCGCATCGGAACAATCAATTGGACTCCGGGAGGATGGCGCCCCTAGCATCCGGGGCGTACAAATTGATCACCCGATCGATGCCCACCGGGCGTCGTCCCACAACCAGGAGGCCCGCATGAAACCCCTCAAAGGCACGAAGACCCACCAGAACCTGAAGGACGCCTTCGCCGGCGAATCCCAGGCCAACCGCCGCTACCTGTACTTCGCGAACAAGGCCGACGTGGAAGGCAACCAGGACGTCGCCTCCCTGTTCCGCTCGACGGCGGAAGGCGAGACGGGCCACGCGCACGGCCACCTCGACTACCTGGCGCAGGTGGGCGACCCGGCGACGGACCTGCCGATCGGCTCCTCGCGCAACAACCTGAAGTCCGCCGTGGCCGGCGAGACGCACGAGTACACCGACATGTACCCGGGCATGGCCAAGAGCGCCCGCGACGAAGGCTTCGAGGAGATCGCCGACTGGTTCGAGACGCTGGCCAAGGCCGAGCGCTCGCACGCCAACCGCTTCCAGAAGGCCCTGGACGCGCTGGCCGACTGAACCCGGAGCGCGATACCGCGATTCGCGACCAAAGGGGCGGGCAACCGCCCCTTCTTGCTGGCAAACCTTCTAGGACCAAAGTGCCATGAGCGTGAGAGAAGGCAGCCTCGAGGCGCCCACCCGGCATCCCCTCGACTGGAAGAGCCCCGAGTTCTACGACCCGGAGAAGCTGTTCGCGGAGATGGAGCGCGTGTTCGACATCTGCCACGGATGCCGGCGCTGCGTCAGCCTGTGCGGCTCCTTCCCGACGCTCTTCGACCTCGTCGACGAAAGCCCCACGCTGGAGGTGGACGGGGTCCCGAAGGAGGCGTACTGGAAGGTCGTCGACCAGTGCTACCTCTGCGACGTCTGCTACATGACGAAGTGCCCCTACGTCCCGCCGCACCCCTGGAACCTGGACTTCCCGCACCTCATGCTGCGCGCGAAGGCGGTGAAGTTCGCGAGCGGCAAGGTGCCGTTCAAGGACAAGCTCCTCGCCTCGACCGACGGGCTCGGCACGCTCGCCTCGATCCCGATCGTCACGCAGGTGACCAACGCCCTCAACAAGTCGTCCGCCGCCCGCTCCCTGATGGAGAGCACGCTGGGCGTGGACAAGACCGCCTGGGTGCCCGAGTACGCCGGCGCGAAGTTCCGCTCGAACATCGCGAAGAGCGCCGCCTTCGCGGTGAAGGACGGCCAGCGCACGCCCGGCAAGGTGGCGATCTTCGCGACCTGCTACATCAACTACAACGAGCCCGGCATCGGCCACGACCTGACGAAGATCCTCGCGCACAACGAGGTGCCGTACGTGATCGCCGAGAAGGAGGCCTGCTGCGGCATGCCCAAGCTGGAGCTGGGCGACCTTCAGGCGGTCGCCGCCAGCAAGGAGAAGAACATCCCGGCGCTCGCGAAGCTGGCCCGCGAAGGCTACGCGATCGTGACGCCGATCCCCTCCTGCACGCTCATGTTCAAGCAGGAGCTGCCGCTCATGTTCCCGGGCGACCCGGACGTGAAGGCGGTGCAGGAGGCGATGTTCGATCCCTTCGAGTACCTGGTGGCGCGGCAGAAGGACGGCCTCCTCAAGACCGACTTCGAGCAGCCCCTGGGCAAGGTCTCGTACCACATCCCCTGCCACTCGCGCGTGCAGAACGTCGGGCAGAAGACGCGCGAGGCGCTCGAGCTCGTCCCGGGCACCACCGTGAACACCGTGGAGCGCTGCTCGGGGCACTCCGGCACCTGGGGCTGCAAGAAGGAGTTCCACCAGATGGCGATGAAGATCGGCAAGCCCGTCTTCCGCCAGATGGCCGAGACCGAGCCCGACTGGATCAGCTCCGACTGCCAGCTCGGCGGCCGCCACATCGAGCAGGGGATGGGCGAGTCGAAGGGCAAGGCCCAGCTCAAGCATCCGATCACCCTCCTGCGGATGGCCTACGGCCTCCCGGAATGAAAACGAAAGCCATGACGACCACGACCATGCCCAAGATCACCCGCGAATCCCTGCTGACGCTCGAGGCCTACGCCAAGTCCCGCAACGACTTCCGCGCGAAGGTGCTCGAGCACAAGAAGCCGCGCGCCGTGCACGTCGGCGCTCACGTGACCCTCCTCTTCGAGGACGAGCTCACCATCCGCTACCAGGTCCAGGAGATGCTGCGCATCGAGAAGACCTTCGAGGAGGCCGGCATCCAGGACGAGCTCGACGCCTACAACCCCCTCGTCCCGGACGGGCGCAACTTCAAGGCGACCATGCTCATCGAGTACGAGGACGTCGAGGCCCGCAAGGCGGCCCTGGCGAAGCTCAAGGGCATCGAGGACAAGGTCTGGGTGCAGGTCGAGGGCTGCCCGAAGGTGTGGGCCATCGCCGACGAGGACCTCGAGCGCGAGAACGAGCAGAAGACCTCGGCCGTGCACTTCCTGCGCTTCGAGCTCACCCAGGAGATGGCCGCCGCGCTCAAGTACGGCGTGGCGCTCTCCATCGGCGTGGAGCACCCGAACTACAAGGCGTCCTGCGAGCCGGTGAGCCCGGCAACGCGCGCGGCGCTGGCGAAGGACCTCGCGTAGGGGGCAGGCTTTGCCCCGCTACGCCGCCATCATCCTGAGGCAGTCGAGCTTCACGTCCAGCACCGCCTGCGCCACCGCTTCCACGGCCTTCGGCCGCGAGAAGCTCGCCCGCCAGGCGATCGCCACCTTGCGCGAGGGCACCGGCTCGGTGAACGGGATCACCTTCACCAGCTTGTTCGCGTAGCGCGACTGCAGCGCGGTGTCGGGCAGGACGCTCACGCCCAGGCCCGAGGCGACCATGTTGCGGATCGTCTCGAGCGAGCTCCCGGAGCGCCCCTCCGGGTTGGCGGTGTTGGCCTGCCCGGGGCAGGCCTCGAGCACCTGCTCGCGGAAGCAGTGGCCCGCGTTGAGCACCAGCAGGCTCTCGCCCGAGAGCTCGTCGGGCCGCACCCGCTTCTTCTTCGCCCATGCGTGCCCTTCCGGCACCACGACGCTGAAGGGCTCCTCGTAGAGCGTCCGCGTCTTCACCCCCGGCACCGCGAACGGAAGCGCGACGAGGGCCACGTCGATCTCGCCGTCGCGCAGCATCGGCACGAGGCTGCCGGTGAAGTTCTCCTCGATCATGAGCGGCATGTCCGGGGCGCGCTTGCGCAGGATCGGCACCAGCTCCGGCAGCAGGTAGGGACCGATCGTCGGGATCACGCCCAGGCGCAGGGCCCCGGCGAGCTGGTCCTGGGCCCCCTTCGCGAGCGAGGCGATCTTGCCCGCCTCGTCGAGGACCCGCCGCGCCTGCTCGACGATCCCCGCCCCCATGGGCGTGACCAGCACCTCGTTCTTGTTGCGCTCGAAGAGGCGCACGCCCAGCTCGTCCTCGAGCTTGGCGAGGGCGAGCGAAAGGGTGGGCTGGGTGACGAAGCACTTCTGCGCGGCGCGGCCGAAGTGGCGCTCCTGGGCCAGGGCGACGACGTACTTGAGCTCGGTGAGGGTCATGGGATGCTCGATTGGGGTGGGCTATGGAAAGTATAACCATAATTAATTGGCCGAATCAATCAGAAGCGCCTAAAGTGCATTCATTACCTTATCAACCACTCCCCGGAGACCCCAGATGCTTCAGCACAAGGAAGGCCAGCGCGTTCCCGCCGTCACGTTCCGCACCCGCCAGGACAACCAGTGGAAGGACGTGACGACCGACGAGATCTTCGCCGGCAAGACGGTGATCGTCTTCGCCCTGCCCGGCGCCTACACGCCCACCTGCTCCACGACCCACCTGCCGCGCTACAACGAGCTCGCGCCCACCTTCTCGAAGCTGGGCGTCGACGAGATCGTGTGCCTTTCCGTGAACGACGGCTTCGTGATGTCCGAATGGCAGAAGGACCAGGACGCGCCCGAACATCACCTTCATCCCGGACGGCAACGGCGAGTTCACCGGGAAGATGGGCATGCTCGTCGACAAGTCGAACCTCGGCTTCGGCAAGCGCTCGTGGCGCTATTCGATGCTGGTGAAGGACGGGGTCATCGTGAAGCAGTTCATCGAGCCCGAGAAGGAAGGCGACCCGTTCGAGGTCTCCGACGCCGACACGATGCTCGAGTACCTCGCGCCCGCGCGCGAAGGCGCCCGAGCCCGCCGTGATCTTCACCAAGCCCGGCTGCCCGCACTGCGCGCGCGCCAAGGCGCTGCTGGAGGCGAACGGCGTGGCCTACGAGGAAGTGGCGCTCGGCAAGGCCGTCACCTTCTCGACGATCCGCGCGGTCTCCGGCCGCGGCACCGCTCCGCAGGTCTTCATCGGGGGCCGGCACGTCGGGGGCGCCGACGACCTCGAAGCCTACTTCGCGTCGAGCCGGAAGCTCGCCGCGTAAGTGACGCGATCGGCGGGCCGGCCCACCGGCCGGCCCGCGAACCGAACCTGGGAGTGAAACCATGAAGAACCTCACCGTCGACGTCGCCGTGATCGGCGCCGGCACCGCCGGCCTCGCCGCCTACCGGGCCGCCCGCGCCCGCGGCGCGCGCGCGGTCGTCATCGAGGCCGGGCCGTACGGCACGACCTGCGCGCGCGTGGGCTGCATGCCCTCGAAGCTCCTCATCGCCGCCGCCGAGGCCGCGCACGCCATCGACGACGCCCCGGGTTTCGGCGTGCACGCCGACGGCGGCAAGCGGGTGGACGGCCGCGAGGTCATGGCCCGCGTGCGAGGCGAGCGCGACCGCTTCGTGGGCTTCGTGCTCGAGGGCGTGGAGAAGATCCCGGCGTCCGACCGCATCGCTGGCAAGGCGCGTTTCGTCGACCGGAACACGCTCGAGGTCGACGGGCATGCCCGCGTCTCGGCGCGCGCGATCGTCATCGCCACGGGTTCGCGACCGGCCATCCCCGCCCTGCTCGCAGGGCGCCGGCGACCGGCTGGTCGTGAACGACGACGTCTTCTCGTGGGACACCCTGCCCCGCTCGGTGGCCGTGTTCGGCCCCGGCGTGATCGGGCTGGAGATCGGCCAGTCGCTCGCGCGCCTGGGCGTGCGCGTGGTCGTGCTCGGCCGCGGCGGGCGCGTGGGGCCCCTCGCGGACCCGGTGGTGCGCGAGGCCTTCCTGAAGTCGATCTCCCCGGAGCTCTACCTCGACCCGGACGCGCACGTGAAGCGCGTCGCCCGGATCACGGACGGCGTCGAGGTGGAGTACACGCGCCTGGACGGATCCGCGCGCACCGAGTCCTTCGACTACGTGCTCGCGGCCACCGGCCGCCGGCCCAACGTCGACGGCCTGGGGCTGGAGTCGCTCTCGCTCGATCTCGACGCGGCCGGCGTGCCGCGCTTCGACCCGGCCACGCTGCGCGTGGGCGACACCAGCCTCTTCATCGCGGGCGACGCCTCGAACTTCATCCCGCTGCTGCACGAAGCCGCGGACGAGGGCCGGATCGCGGGCGACAACGCCGCGCGGCTGCCGGCCGTGGAACCCGGCAAGCGGCGCATGCCCCTCGCCGTGGTCTTCACCGACCCGCAGATCGCCATCGTGGGAGGCGGCTACGCGAAGCTCGCACCCGGCACCTTCGAGGCGGGCGAGGTCTCCTTCGAGGACCAGGGACGCGCGCGCGTCATGCGCAGGAACCGCGGCCACCTGCGGGTCTATGCCGACCGCGCCACCGGCCGCTTCCTGGGCGCGGAGATGGCGGGCCCGGCGGCCGAGCACATCGGGCACTTGCTCGCCTGGGCGGCAGCGAACAGAATGACGGTCGCCGCAATGCTCGAGATGCCCTTCTACCACCCGGTGGTCGAGGAAGGGCTCCGGACGGCGCTCCGGGACCTCGACGCGAAACTTCACAAGCCCCAGGCCATTGCCGCATAGACGGCGTCCCGGGGCCCGTCCCGGGAGGCGCCGTCATGCAGGTTGACATGAAGAAGTTCGGCTTCCGCATCCGCACGCGCGGGGGTTCCGTCGTCGACAACCTCACGATCCAGGGACGCGACCGGGACGAGGCCGAGCGCAAGCTCCGGCAGGTCTACCACCATTGCACGGTGCTGGAGGTGCGCGAGCTGCTGGATGCGTCCCAGGCCGACGCCTCCGACGTCGAAGGCGTCATCACGCTCATCGCCGACGAGGGCCGGCGGGGCGACGGCGGGGCGGGCTAGGCGACCGCGGCGAGGGGCTCGGTGCGCAGGGGCGCGGCGCCGAAGAACCCGCAGGACTCGAGCTCCTCGAAGAGCGCCGCGTAGTCGGCCGCCCCGCGGCTCGCCGGAGCGTGCGCGAAGACGTCGCAATCGCTGAAGGGGCTCTCGGCGATGCTCACGTTCTCCGAGATGCGGCATTCGGCGAGATCCGGGCCGAAGCGCTTGCGGAAGGTCTCGAGGATGTCCCAGGACATCTTGCGCCGCCCGTCGAAGCGCGTGATGACGAAGCGCCGCTCGATGCGCCTGCCGACCACCCGGGCCAGCGCGTTCAGCGTGCGCTCGACCTGCATCGCCCCCTTCACGGCCAGGTAGTCCGCGGAAACGGGCACCAGCACCCGGTCGGCCGCGAAGATGGCCGACAGCGAAAGCACCCCCAGCATCGGGCAGCAGTCGATGACGACGCAGCAGTCTTCCCCGAGCCGGTCGCGCACGAGCCCCGCGCGCAGGCGGTTCAGGACGTTGGGTCCCTTGCCGAACTGGGTGTCGACCTTCGCCAGCTCGAGGTGGGAGGGGATCACCGGCCAGCCGAGCGGCGAATCCACCGCCAGCGACGAGAGCGTCCGCGCGTCGCGGTAGAAGGCGTAGATGCTCGAGTCCGACGAGACGGCCGAGGCGCCGGAGATGGCCGACAGGTGGGCCTGCGGGTCGAGGTCGATCGCGAGCGGCGACGCGCCCCGGGCGGCGAGCGCGGCGGCGAGGTTGAGCGCCGTCGTCGTCTTGCCGACGCCGCCCTTCTGGTTGAAGACCGCGATACGGGCCACGGAGCCTGCCGGATTTCCTGTGTGGAAGATGGGGCCGCCCGGCGACGCCGGGGGCCTGCGGGGGGATTTGCGGCCATATTAGGCACGAAATCAGGGCCTTGGCAATAGTTCCTGCGGCGGCGCCTCAACAATGGCGCGCAAGGCCCTGATGGAACGGGATCCTGCTAGAGGAGCTCCGGGAAGCGCGAGGCGAACTGGCGAAGGTTGTCCGTGATGATGCCGTCCGCGCCCCACGCCAGGAGCCGCTTCGCCTCGGGCGGGTCGTTCACCGTCCAGACCAGGAGCCGGCAGCCCGACTCGTGCGCGCGCGCGATCATGTCCGGCGATGCCGCCTTGCGCGAGCAGTGCAGGGAGACGGCCTCGAGCTCGCGCAGGCGCCCGAAATCGGCTTCGCCGGGTTCCCCGACGATGAAACCGCGGGGAAGGCCGGGCGCCTCCTCCCGGGCAGCCATCAGGGCCCGGGCGGAGAACGAGGACAGCAGGGGCGCCACCGGCGCCCCTTCCCAGAGCGTGGCGGCGAGCCGCGCCACCGCCCGGCCCGTTTCCAGGTCGGTGCCCGGCGCCGGCTTGATCTCGATGTTGGCCATCGTGCCGCGTTCGCGCAGCACCCGCGCCGCCTCGTCGAAGCGCGCGATGGGCTCGCCCCGGAACGCCTCCGCAAGCCAGCCGCCGGCGTCGAGGGACGCGAGCTCGTCCCAGGTGCGCTCGCCGGCGGGCCCCGTGCCCGAAGTCGTCCGGTCGAGGGTGGCGTCGTGCAGGAGGATGGCCACGCCGTCCCGGGTGAGCTTCACGTCGAACTCCGCCGCGCGGAATCCGAGCGACTGCCCGAGGCGGATGGCGGCGATCGTGTTCTCGGGAGCGAGGGAGCCGCCCCCGCGGTGGGCGACGAGGCGGGGATACGGCCAGGGCTTCATGGCGAAAGGTGCAGGCGATGCACGGCGACGATCACGACGATGAGCACGAGATAGGCGTAGCAGGCGGCCAGGAGGTCGTCCAGCATGACGCCGAAGCCGCCCTTCACGCGCGCCTCGAACTGCCGGATGGGGAACGGCTTCCAGATGTCGAAGAGGCGGAAGAGCGCGAACGCGAGGCCCTGGAGGAAGAGGCTCCCGGAGACGAGGGCCGCGAGAGGCAGGAAGGCCACGATCTCGTCCCACACGAACGCGCCGTGGTCCTGGACGCCGAGGTTGCGGCCGGCCACGCCGCAGGCCCAGATGCCCACGAAGAAGAGCGGGACGGCGAGGAACGCGATCACGAGCGGATGCAGCAGCAGCTCGAGAAGCCAGTAAAGGCCCAGCGCCGCGAGCGTGCCCACGGTGCCCGGCGCCCGCGGGGCGAGGCCGGCGCCGAAGCCCAGGGCGATGAAATGCGCAGGATGCGCGAGCAGGAAGCGCGCGTCAGGCCGCCGTGAAGTGGTCGAATCCACGTCCGTCGACCGCGATCGTCTTGCCGTCGCCGCTCAGCAGGGAGACGCCCTTGCCCTTGCGGATCTCGCCGATCCGCGTGAGGGGAACGCCGAGCATGTCGGTGAGGTCCTCGATCGAATCGCGCGCGTTCTCCGGCGCGGTGAAGCAAAGCTCGTAGTCGTCCCCGCCGGCCGCCACCGCCGCCAGCCCCGCCGGGGAGTCGATGTGCGCCGCGCCGATGGCGGAAACGGGCAGGCGGTCGGCCTCGACCGTCGCGCCGACGTGCGACAGCGCGCAGATGTGCTCGAGGTCGGCGAGCAGGCCGTCCGAGATGTCGATGGCGCTCGTGGCGAGGCCGCGCAGCGCCTGGCCCAGCGCCACCCGCGGCGTGGGCTCGTACAGGCGCATCACCGCTTCCATGTAGTCCTCCTCCGAGAGCTTGAGCAGGCCGCGGCGGTGGGCGACCGCGAGCGCCGCGTCGCCCAGGTTGCCGGAAACCCAGATGTCGTTGCCCACCTTGGCGCCGTTTCGCCGCAGCGCCGCCCCGGCCGGCACCTCGCCCATGATGGTGACCGTCATCGTGAGGGGGCCCTTCGTGGTGTCGCCGCCGATCAGCGAGACGCCGAACTCCTCGGCCAGGTCGAAGAATCCCTTCGCGAACTTGGCGAGCCACTCGTGGTTCACGGCGGGCACGGTGAGGGCGAGCATGGCCCAGTAGGGCATGGCGCCCATGGCCGCCATGTCGGAGAGGTTCACCGCCAGCGCCTTGTGGCCCAGCGTCTCCGGATCCACGTCGGGGAAGAAGTGCGTTCCCGAGACCATCGTGTCCGTGGAGACGGCGAGGTCCATTCCGTTCGAGACGTCCACGAGGGCGCAGTCGTCGCCCACGCCCAGCACGGCGTTGGCGGCCGGCCGCGTGAAGTGCCTCGCGATGAGGTCGAATTCGGGGGATTTTCGGGTCATGCCTGCGCCTTTCCTCGGGAAGGGGCCGCCGCGCGGCCCTTCGAAGCCTGCCTGGGTTTCCTTTCCGCCGTGCGACCGGCGGCGACCTCCTCCGGGCGGACGGCAGCCGCCAGGCGGTCGAGGATCCCGTTCACGTACTTGTGCCCGTCGGTGCCGCCGAAGCGCTTGGCGAGCTCGATGGCCTCGTTGATCGACACGCGGTAGGGAAGCTCCGGGGCGTGCGCGATCTCCCAGGCCCCGAGGAGCAGGATCGCCTTCTCCACCGGGCTCACTTCCGCCCACTTGCGGTCCGCGAGGGGCTCGAGGAGCGCCTGCAGCCCCTGCGCCTCCTGGATGACGCCCGCGACCTCGGCCTTCAGGAAGGCCTCGTCGGCGGCGGCGTAGCCCTCGAGCTCGGCGAGGTGGCGCGCGATCTCGGCGGCGCTCGCGCCCGTGAGCTGCCATTCGTAGAGGCCCTGCAGCGCGAACTCGCGCGCCCGGCGCCGGGGCGATCTCATCCGTTCACCGCCTTCAGGAGGTTGGCCATCTCGACGGCCACGCGGGCCGCCTCCACCCCCTTCACCGGCGCGCGCTCGCGCGCCTGCTCCTCCGTGCTCGTCGTGAGCACGGCGTTGGCGACGGGCACCCCGGTCTCCAGCTGGACGTCGAGGATGCCGCGCGCGCTCTCGTTCGAGACCACCTCGAAGTGGTAGGTCTCGCCCCGCACCACCGCGCCGAGCGCCACCAGGGCGTCGTAGCGGCGGCCGAAGCCGCGGGTGCGCAGGGCCAGCGACTGCAGGGCGAGCGGGATCTCGAGCGCGCCCGGGACGCTCACCACGTCGATGTCGGCCGGCGCGACGCCCAGGTTCACGAGCTCGCGGTCGCACGCCGTGAGCAGCTCGCGCACGATGTCCTCGTTGAAGCGGCTCCAGACGATGGCCACGCAGAGCCCGTCGCCCTTCAGGTCGGTTGCGAACGCGGTCATAGGGCCTTCACCTGCGGCACGTCGTCGGGGGAGACGTACTCGACCACCTCGAGGCCGAAGCCCGCCATGCTGGGTATGCGCTTGGGCCGCGCGAGAACGCGCATGCGGCCCACGCCGAGATCGCGCAGGATCTGGGCGCCGATGCCGTGCAGCTTCGGGTCCCACTTGCGCGCGCTTCGCGACGCGGGGACCACCGGGGAGAAGCGCTGCAGGATCTCGTCGGCCGCCTCGTGCCGGCGCAGCAGCACGATCACGCCCTCCTTGTGGTGCGCGATGATGCGCATCGCGTCCTGGACCGAGTAGGCGTGGCGGGTCGCGTCGAAGTCGAAGACGTCGATGGAATGGAAGGGCTCGTGCACCCGGACCAGGACGGGACGGTCCGGCGAGGGCTCGCCCCGCACCAGCGCGTAATGCAGCTCGTTCGCGGCGCTGTCGTGGTAGACGCACAGGCGGAACGGGCCGTAGGGCGTCGCGATGGGCCGGTCGGCCACGCGCTCGATCAGCTTCTCGTTCACGCTGCGGTGGCGGATGAGGTCGGCGATCGTGCCGAGCTTGAGGCCCTGGCGGTCCGCGAACTCGACCAGGTCGGGCAGCCGCGCCATTTCCCCGTCCGGCTTCATCACCTCGCAGATGACCGCCGCCGGCGTGAGACCGGCGAGCTCGGCGAGGTCGCAGCCGGCCTCGGTGTGGCCGGCACGCACCAGCACGCCCCCGTTCTGCGCCATCACCGGGAAGATGTGGCCGGGCTGCACGATGTCGGCGGGCTTGGCGTGCTTGGCCACCGCCATCCGGACGGTGCGCGCGCGATCGGCCGCCGAGATGCCGGTGCTCACCCCCGTGGCGGCCTCGATGGACACCGTGAAAGCGGTCCCGTGCGGGGAGCGGTTGTCGCTCACCATGAGGGGCAGCGCCAGCTGCCGGCAGCGCTCCTCGGAGAGGGTGAGGCAGATGAGCCCGCGCGCGTGCGTGGCCATGAAGTTGATGGCCTCGGGCGTGACGAAATCGGCCGCCAGGACGATGTCGCCCTCGTTCTCGCGGTCCTCGGCGTCGACGAGCACGACCATCCTGCCGAGACGGATTTCGTCGATGATCTCTGCGGTGGGGCTGATGTTCAAGGCGGACCTCCGGGCTGGCCCTCTATTTTGCCCGATTGGGCGTCCTCCCGCCTCCGCCGCGTCTTTCTCCCGCGTGCTTGCCCTAGGTCAAAAGGCCAATCCGGCATAAGGTGTGTCGTTCGGATCAGGAAACCCCGATTTCCGCGAGACGAGGAGGAGACCCCATGGACAGCAGGAATTCCCGCCAGCGTTCCACCCACGCGCCGTCACGAATCCCGGCCCTCGCGCTCGTCGCGGGCCTTGCCGCAGCCGCCGCCCTGCCCTCGCTCGCCGCGGACCGCTCCGGGGCGGAAGTGGTCAAGGGGCAGTGCGCGCGCTGCCACGACGCGGGCACCGCCAACGCGCCCAAGCCGGGCGACAAGGGCGCCTGGGCGCCGCGCATGAGCCGCGGCATCGACGCCCTCGCGCTTTCCGCGGTGCGCGGGCACGGCGGCATGCCCCCGCGCGGCGGCAAGGCGGATCTCACCGACGGCGAGATCCGCAGCGCCGTGCTCTACCTGTTCGACCCGTCCGGGGCGACGAAGCCCCCGGCCAAGGCGGCCTCCGCGCCGGCGCCCTCCGCGGCCGGCCTGCACCGGGCTTCGGCCGGCGGCATGGACATCTACCTCGGCCGCCTGAGCGCCGAGCAGATGCGCGCCTTCCCCGCAAGCTCGCCGGAGGCGAAGATGCACGGCGGCATACCGGGCGGCAGCGGCTACTGGCACGTGAACGTCTCGGTCTTCGACTCGGCGAGCCAGGCCCAGGTCACCGGCGCCACGGTCGAGTTCGAGTACGAGCAGCTGGGCATGGGGCGCGAGAAGAAGAGCCTCGAGCCGGCCGTCGTCGCCGGCCAGACGAGCTATGGCGCCTACGTGCGGCTCGCCCCGAAGGCCACCTACAACTTCCTCGTGCGCGTGAAGAAGGCCGGCGCGCCGCAGGCGGCCGAGGTCAAGTTCCAGGACAAGCTGAACTGACGCGGGGGGCGCGACTAGCCGCGCTCGCCCATCAGGCGCTCGAGGTACCTCGCGGTCATGTCGACCTCGAGGTTCACGGGGCTGCCCGGCGCGAGCCGGCGCAGGGTCGTGACCGCCCGGGTGTGCGGGATGATGTTCACCTCGAAGCGGCTGCCCGCCACCGCGTTCACCGTGAGGCTCACGCCGTCCACCGCGATCGAGCCCTTGCGCGCCACGTAGCGCCGAAGCTCCGCGGGCATCTCGATCTCGAGGCGCCAGCTGCCCCCCAGGTCCTCGAAGGCGGCGACGGTTCCCACCCCGTCCACGTGGCCGCTCACGAGGTGGCCGCCCAGCCGGTCGGCCAGGGTGAGCGACTTCTCGAGGTTCACCTCCCTGCCCTCGTCGAGGCCGGTGGTGACCGCGAGCGTCGCGGCCGAGGTATCCACCTCGAAGCCGCCCCCGTCCTTCGCCACCACCGTGTGGCACACGCCCTGGAGCGCGATCGAGTCGCCGAGCGCGACGTCTTCCATCCCGAGCCCGGGCGCGTCGATGCGCAGCCTGAGTCCGTCTCCATGCGGCCTCGCGGAGGCGATGCGGCCGACGGCGGTCACGATGCCGGTGAACATTGTCAGAAGGCTCCCTTGTCGGTCACGTTCAGCCCTCCAGTCGGGCGGTCAGGCGCAGGTCGGCGCCGACGGCGCGCACGTCCACCACGCGCGCGCGCGGCGCCTCGGCGAGCGCGCGCGAACTCGGGAAGGGCGAAGAGGCCCTGGGCCGCGTCGCCCATCAGCAGCGGCGCGAGGTAGAGCACGATCTCGTCGACCAGTCCGGCGCGCAGGAGCGAGCCGTTCAGCTTCGCCCCGGTCTCGACCGTCACCTCGTTGAAGCCGCGCTCGGCGAGCAGGCGCGCCACCGCGGCCAGGTCGGTCTTGCGGCCCTGCGCGGGCACGGTCACGACCTCGGCGCCGAGCGCCTCGAGCGCGCGCCGCCGCTCGCCGTCCTCGCTCACGGTGAGCACGAGCGGCGGCTCGCCGGCGAGGATCCTCGCGCCGGGCGGAAGCTCCAGGCGGCTGTCGATCACCACGCGCCGCGGCTGGCGCGAGCAGGGGACGTGGCGCACCGTGAGCTCCGGGTCGTCGCGCAGCACCGTGCCGATGCCGGTGAGCATGGCGCAGGAGCGCGCGCGCAGCAGGTGCACGTCCCGCCGCGCGGCCTCGCCCGTGATCCACCGGCTCTCGCCGTTCGCGAGGGCGATGCGCCCGTCGAGCGAGGCGGCGCACTTGAGCCGCATCCAGGGCCGGCCGCGCGACATGCGCGCGAGGAAGCCCAGGTGGGCCTCGCGGGCCTCGGCGGCCAGGAGACCGGTTTCCACCCGGATGCCGGCCGCCCGCAGCCTCTCGAAGCCCTTTCCCCTCACGAGGGGATTGGGATCCTCGAGCGCGGCCACGACCCGGCCCACGCGGGCCGCGGCGAGGGCGTCGGCGCAAGGGGGCGTGCGGCCGTGGTGGCTGCAGGGCTCGAGCGTGAGGTACGCGGTGGCGCCCTCGGCGCCCTCGCGGCAGGCGGCAAGCGCCATGGCCTCCGCGTGCGCCTCCCCGGCGCGCGCGTGCCAGCCCTCGCCGAGGATGCGGCCGCCGCGCGCGATCACGCATCCCACGCTCGGGTTCGGCGTGGCCGTGTCGCGCCCGCGCGCCGCGAGCGCCACGGCGCGGGCCATCAGGGCATGGTCCTCGGCGGAGAAGCTCACCCTACTTGTCCCGCACCTCGCGGATCGCGTCGCGGAAATCGTCGACGTCCGAGAAGCTGCGATAGACGGAGGCGAAGCGGATGTAGGCCACCTTGTCGAGCTTCCTCAGCTCCTCCATCACCATCTCCCCCAGCCGGCGCGAGTCGACCTCGCGCTCGCCCAGGGCGAGGAGCTTCTGCTCGATGCGCGTGATGGCGGCATCCACCAGTTCCGTGGTGACGGGCCGCTTGTGCAGCGCGCGCTGGAACCCCGTGCGCAGCTTCGCCGAGGAGAAGTCCTCGCGCTGGCCGTTGCCCTTCACGATCTGCGGCATGCGCAGCTCGGCCGTCTCGTAGGTCGTGAAGCGCTTGGCGCAGACCTGGCAGCGGCGGCGGCGGCGGATCGAGTCGCCCTCCTCGCTCACGCGCGAGTCGATCACCTGGGTGTCCTCGGCGCCGCAGAAGGGGCATTTCATCGCGGGGCTCCGGCGCCGGCCTCAGGCAAGCCCGTAGGTGGCCCGCATCGCGGGGCCGTAGACCGGGAACCGGGCGCACAGCGCGTTCACCTTCGCGCGCACCGAGGCGAGCTTCGCGTCGTCGGCGTGGGCCTCGAGCGCGTCCGCGATGAGGTGGGCAACCTGCCCGGCCTCCTCCTCGCCCAGGCCGCGCGTGGTCATGGCGGGCGAGCCCACGCGGATGCCGCTGGTGACGAAGGGCTTCTCCGGGTCGTTGGGGATGGCGTTCTTGTTGACCGTGATGTGGGCCTTGCCGAGCGCGGCTTCCGCGTCCTTGCCGGTGACCTTCTTCGCGCGCAGGTCGACGAGGAAGAGGTGGCTCTCGGTGCGGCCGGAGACGATGCGAAGGCCCCGCTGCGTGAGCGTCTCGGCCATCTTCCTCGCGTTGGCGAGGACCTGCGCCTGGTAGGACTTGAACTCGGGCTGAAGCGCCTCCTTGAACGCGACCGCCTTGGCGGCGATCACGTGCATGAGCGGCCCGCCCTGGATCGTGGGGAAGATCGCGGAGTTGAGCGCCTTCTCGTGCTCGCCGGCGGCGAGGATGATCCCGCCGCGCGGGCCGCGAAGCGTCTTGTGCGTGGTGCTGGTCACGAAGTCGGCGATGCCCACGGGATTGGGGTACAGCCCCGCGGCGACCAGGCCCGCGTAGTGCGCCATGTCGACCATGAGCAGGGAGCCGATCTCGTCGGCGATGTCGCGGAAGTGCTGCCAGTCGGCGCGCAGCGCGTAGGCGGAGGCGCCCGCGACGATCATGCGCGGGTTGAACTCCCGCGCGAGGTCGCGCACCTGGTCGTAGTCGATCTCCTCGGCCTCGCTCAGGCCGTAGGCCACGGAGTGGTAGAGCTTGCCGGAGAGGTTCACCGTCGCGCCGTGCGTGAGGTGGCCGCCGTGGGCGAGCGACATCCCGAGGATGGTGTCGCCGGGCTTGAGCATCGCCATGTAGACGGCCTGGTTCGCCTGCGAGCCCGAGTGCGGCTGCACGTTGGCGTACTCGGCGCCGAAGAGCTTCTTCACGCGCTCGATGGCGAGCGTCTCGGCCACGTCGACGAACTCGCAGCCGCCGTAGTAGCGCTTGCCGGGGTAGCCCTCGGCGTACTTGTTGGTGAGCACGGTGCCCTGCGCGGCGAGCACCGCGGGGCTCGCGTAGTTCTCGGAGGCGATGAGCTCGAGGCCGTCCTCCTGGCGCCGGTACTCGTCGCGGATGGCCTGCCAGATCTCGGGATCTACGGAAGCGATGGTGTGCGTGTCGGGGAACATGGGCGGGCCCGGTCTTGGTCGGGGCCTCAAGGGAAGTGATTGAAAGCGTGGAGGATTCTACCACGCGGCCCCGCGTGGCCTTCGCCTATAATCGTCGCCTTGTCCCGCCCGCGCGCCGCCCGCGCCACGAGGAATTCGCTTGGCCCCGCTCCTGAGAATCGCCACGTGGATCGACGCCCTCAACGGCGCGGTCGGCCGGATGGTGTACTGGCTGGTGCTCGCCGCCGTGCTCATCAGCGCGGGCAACGCCGGGGCGCGCTACGGCCTCAACGCCGGCTCCAACGCCTGGCTCGAGGTGCAGTGGTACCTCTTCTCGGCGATCTTCCTCCTGGGCGCGGGCTACGCGCTCCGCGAGGGCGCCCACGTGCGCATCGACCTCGTGGCCGGGCGCCTGTCGCGCCGCGCCCAGGCCTGGATCGACATCTTCGGCGCCATCTTCATGCTGCTGCCGGTGTCCGCGATCATCCTCTGGTACGGCTGGGACGCCTTCCTGCTCTCGTGGCACGAGAACGAGGTGTCCACGGACGCCGGAGGGCTCCTGCGCTGGCCCGTGAAGCTGCTCGTTCCCGCGGGATTCGCCCTGCTGATCCTGCAGGGGCTCGCGGAGACGATAAAGCGCGTGGCGTTCCTGCGCGGCCAGTACGACTGGTACCCGCCCGGGCAGGCGCCCGCGCCCGGCCCCTCGACGGGCCAGGAGGGCTGAGGCGTGGCCCTGGAGCTCATGGCGCCCCTCATGTTCGCGATGCTGGCGGCGCTCCTGCTGCTGGGCTACCCCGTCGCGTTCGCGCTCGCGGCCAACGGGATCGTCTTCGCGTTCATCGGCTTCGAGCTCGGGATGCTGCAGCCCGAGCTGATGCAGGCGCTGCCGCAGCGGCTCTTCGGCATCATGTCCAACCAGCTGCTGATGGCGATCCCGTTCTTCACCTTCATGGGCATCGTGCTCGAGCGGACCGGCATGGCCGAGGACCTGCTCGACTCCATCGGCCAGCTCTTCGGCCCGGTGCGCGGCGGGGTGGCGTACGCCGTCATCTTCGTGGGCGCGCTCCTCGCGGCGACGACCGGCGTCATCGCGGCCTCGGTCATCGCGATGGGCCTCATCTCGCTGCCGGTGATGCTGCGCTACGGCTACGACAAGCGGATCGCGAGCGGCGTCATCTGCGCCTCGGGGACGCTGGCGCAGATCATCCCGCCCTCGATCGTGCTCATCGTGCTCGCCGACGTCCTCGGCGCCTCGGTCGGGGACATCTACGCGGGCGCCCTCGTGCCGGGCCTCGTGCTGGTCGCCCTGCTCGTGGGGTACGTCCTCCTCGTGTCGATTCTCCGGCCGCAGGCGGTGCCGGCCCTGCCGCCGGAGGCGCGCACGCTTCGCGGAGCGGCGCTCTACCGGCACGCCCTGCTCGCGATGGTGCCGCCGCTCCTGCTCATCTTCCTCGTCCTGGGTACGATCTTCCTGGGCATCGCCACGCCCACCGAGGGCGGCGCGATGGGCGCCGTGGGGGCGCTCGCCCTCGCCATCGCCAAGCGCCGGCTCACCGGGACGCTGCTCAGGCAGGCCATGGACCAGACCGCGAAGCTGACCACCTTCGTGATGTTCATCCTCGTCGGCTCGACCGTCTTCGCGCTCGTCTTCCGCGCCGTCGAGGGCGACCTGTGGGTGGAGCGGCTCTTCGCGCTCGTGCCCGGCGGGGCGCTCGGGTTCCTCGTCGTCGTGAACCTGCTCGTGTTCGTGCTCGGCTTCTTCATCGACTTCTTCGAGATCGCGTTCATCCTGCTGCCGCTGCTGGGGCCCGTCGCGATGAAGCTCGGCATCGACCCGGTGTGGTTCGGGATCATGATCGGCATGAACATGCAGACCTCGTTCCTCACGCCGCCCTTCGGCTTCGCGCTCTTCTACCTGCGCAGCGTCGCGCCGAAGGCGATCGCCACGGCCGACATCTACCGGGGCGTCGTCCCGTTCGTGGGCGTGCAGCTCCTCGCCCTCGGCCTGCTCGTCGCGTTTCCCGGCATGACGGACCTCCTCGACCCGGGGCAGAAGAAGAAGGTCGACATCGAGAACGTCGAGATCCGGCTCGAGCAGCCCGCCCCCGACAAGGCGGCCGACGACCAGGCGGCCGAGGACCTGCAGAAGGCGCTCGGCGGCTCCGCGCCGAAGACGGAATAGGAGCGGGCCGCCGAGATCGAGCGGCGGCTCAAGGGCCCGGAATGACCTACTTCTTCGGGGCCGCCGGCGCGGGCGCCTTGCGCCCGGTCTGCATGTAGCTGTCGTAGTTCGCCTCGGCCACCCGGAACCAGAGGATCTGCTCCTCGAGGAACTTCATCAGGTGGCCGTGGACCTTGGCGAACTTCGGGTTCTTCGCCGAGATCTCGGCGTAGAGGGCGAGCGACTCCTTGTGGCAGGCGTCCATGACCGTGCGCGGAAAGGCGCGCAGCTGCGTGCCGCCGCCGACCATGCGCTTGAGCGCGCCGGAGTTCTGCGTGTCGTAGCGCGTGAGCATCCAGGTGTTGGCCTCGGCGGTGGCCGCCTCCAGGATGGCGCGGTATTCCTTCGGCAGCCCCTCCCAGGCCTTGGTGTTCACGAACACCTGCAGCGCCGCCCCGCCCTCCCAGAAGGCGGGGTAGTAGTAGTACTTGGCCACCTTGTTGAAGCCGAGCTTCTCGTCGTCGTACGGGCCCACCCATTCCGTCGCGTCGATCGTGCCGCGCTCGAGCGCCTGGTAGATCTCGCCGCCGGCGATCTGCTGCGTCACCGCGCCCAGCTTCGTGAGCACCTGCCCCGCGAGGCCCGCGATGCGGATCTTGAGCCCCTTGAGGTCCGCGGCCGACTTGATCTCCTTGCGGAACCAGCCGCCCATCTGGGCGCCGGTGTTGCCGCACAGGAGCCCGTGGAGGTTGTGCTCCTTGTAGAACTCGTTCATCAGCGCCTCGCCCCCGCCCTGCACCCACCACGAGTTGAACTGGCGGGCGTTCGGGCCGAAGGGAACGGCCGTGCCGAGGGCGAAGGTCGGGTCCTTGCCGATGTAGTAGTACGAGGCCGTGTGGCCGCATTCGACCGTCCCGTTGGAGACGGCGTCGGCCACCTGCAGGCCGGGCACGATCTCGCCCGCGGCGAAGGGGCGGATCTGGAACTTGCCGCCGGAGGCGTCCGCCACGCGCCTCGCGAGGAACTCGGAGGCGCCGAAGATCGTGTCCAGGCTCTTGGGGAAGCTCGACGCCAGGCGCCATTTCACCTCGCCGGCGCCCTGCGCGAAGGCCGGGGCGCTCCCGGCGGCCAGGATGCCGGCCATTCCCGCGCCGGCGCCATTCAGGAATTTCCTGCGTTCCATGTCGGTCTCCTCTTGGATTGCGCGCCCCGAAGGGCGGCGTTCGGTCAGTCGCCCGCGACGGTCATGCGCTCGACGAGGATCGAGCCCGTCGAGCGCGAGCCGCGCACCAGCACGTCGCGGCCGATGGCGGATATGCCGCGGTACATGTCGCGCAGGTTCCCGGCGATCGTCACCTCCTCGACCGGGTAGCGGATCTCCCCGCCTTCGACCCAGAACCCCACGGCGCCGCGCGAGTAGTCGCCGGTGACCGGGTTCACCCCCTGCCCCATCATCTCCGTCACGACGAGCCCGCGGCCCATGGCGCGCACGAGGCCGTCGAAATCCTCCGCGCCCGGCGCGAGGACGAGGTTGTGGCTGCCGCCGGCGTTCCCCGTCGTCTCGAGCCCGAGCTTGCGCGCCGAGTAGGTCGAGAGGAAATAGCCGGTGAGCACGCCCGCGTCCACCACGCGGCGCGCTTTCGTGGCCACCCCCTCCCCGTCGAACCAGCAGCTGCCCATCGCGCCCGGCAGGTGCGGCTGCTCGTCGAGGTTCACGAGGGGCGAGAAGACGGGCTTGCCCGCGGCGTCCAGCAGGAACGAGGAGCGGCGGTACAGGCTCGAGCCGCTGGCCGCGCTCACGAAATGGCTGATGAGCGAGCCGGCCACGTTGGCCTCGAAGAGCACGGGCACCTCGGCCGTGGCAACGCGGCGCGCCCCCAGCCGGCGCACGGCGCGCTCGCCGGCCCGCCTTCCAACGGCCGCGGCCGCCTCCAGCCGGGCCGGATCGCGCTCGGAGCTGTACCAGTAGTCGCGCTGCATCGCGTCGCCTTCGGTGGCGATCACCCCGCAGCCGATGCTCGCGCGCGACGAGGGGAAGCCGCCGACGAAGCCCAGCGAGTTCGCGAAGACGAAGTCGGCGTCCCAGGAGGACACCGTCGCGCCCTCGGAATTCATGATGCGCCGGTCGACGGCGCGCGCCGCATCCTCCGTCTGCCGCGCCAGGGCGATGGCCGCCTCCACCGGAAGGCCCCAGGGATGGAAAAGGTCCAGGCCCGGGGCCTCGCCGCGATAAAGGCGCGCGGCCTCCGGCAGGCCCGCGGCCTCGTCGGGCGCGGTGTGCCGGGCGATCGCGCAGGCCGCCTCCACGGTTCGCCGGATCGAGTCGGCCGACAGGTCCGACGTGCTCGCGTTGCCGCGCCGCTGCCCGAAGTACACCGTCACGGCCAGGGCCTTGTCGCGGTTGTACTCGACGGTCTCCACCTCGCCCAGGCGCACGGTCACCGACTGGCCGACGGAGGCGGAACATTCGGCCTCGGCGTCGCTCGCGCCGCGTTCCCGGGCGAGTTCCAGCGCGCGCAGCGCGGACGATTGCAGGGCGGGACGATCGAGGGGAAGCGCCGGGGCGGAGGGCGTGTCGGGCATGTTGGCGGGGTGTGGAAGGCGGCCGGTTCGCGCGCGCAGCCGCCAAAACATCTAAACTTCAGCGGCTCGCCATGCGCCCGGACCGGCGGAATCGAAGATCAAATGAGCGACGAGAATCTTATCAGCAAAAGCCGCCGCAAACGGCAGGCGCACGACCTCCAGGACCTCGGCAAGGCCCTCACCCGGCTGCGCGCCGACCAGCTTCGGCGCATCGACATGCCCGACGACCTGCGCGAGGCCGTCGCCGATTGCCGGGAGATGACGAA
Source organism: uncultured beta proteobacterium (assembly GCA_963824135.1). Taxonomy (GTDB): domain Bacteria; phylum Pseudomonadota; class Gammaproteobacteria; order Burkholderiales; family Usitatibacteraceae; genus FEB-7. Next base: position 395,769 of record CAWGOH010000012.1, read on the forward strand.
GCACGAGGCCATCCGCCGCCAGCTCCAGTACATCGGTCGCATCATGCGCGACATGGAGTGCGCGCCCATCGCCGCGCAGCTCGCGGGCGCTGCACGCGCCCAGCCACCGGCAGACGGCGCTCTTCCACCACGCCGAGCGCTGGCGCGCCGACATCCTGGCCGACCCCGGCAACGTGGAGCGGTTCGTCGAGGAGCATCCCGCCGCCGACGCGAAGCGACTGCACGAGCTCGCCGCCGCCGCCGCCGCGGAGCGCCAGGCGGAGCAGCCGCCGAAGCGCTACCGGGAGCTCTTCCAGGTGATCAACGACATCCTGCAGAAAGACGCGAAGCGCGAGCCATGAGCGCCCACGACCCCGTCACCATCGGCCTCGTGGCCACGAGCGACCGCGCCTCGCAGGGCCTCTACCGCGACGAGGGGATCCCCGCGCTCGAGGCCTGGCTCTCGGGCGCCCTCCTCAACCCGATCCGCTTCGAGCGCCGGCTGGTCCCCGACGAGCGCGCGACCATCGAGGCCACGCTGGTCGAGCTCGTCGACCGCGCCGGCTGCCACCTCGTGGTCACCACCGGGGGCACGGGCCCCGCGCCGCGCGACGTGACGCCGGAGGCGACCCTCGCGGTGGCCGACCGGGAAATGCCCGGCTTCGGCGAGCAGATGCGCCGCATCAGCCTGGAGTTCGTGCCGACCGCGATCCTCTCGCGCCAGGTCGCGGTGGTCCGGGGAAGCGCGCTCATCCTGAACCTCCCCGGGCAGCCCAAGTCCATCCGCGAGACGCTCGAGGGCGCGAAGGACGCCGAAGGCCGCCCGCGCGTGGCCGGGATCTTCGCGGCGGTGCCCTACTGCGTCGACCTCATCGGCGGGCCCTACCTCGAGACGCGCGAGGAAGTGGTGAAGGCCTTCCGCCCAAAGTCCGCCATCCGTCCCCCGAGGCCCTAGAGAATGGAACTGCTCTCGCACATCGAACTCGCCACCGGCGCCGATCCCCGCGGCACGGTCATCTGGATGCACGGCCTGGGCGCCGACGGCTGGGACTTCGTGCCCATCGTGCGCGAGCTGGACCTGCCCGAGGACCTGCCGCTGCGCTTCATCTTCCCCAACGCGCCCGTGCGCCCCGTGACCATCAACAACGGCTACGCCATGCGCGCCTGGTACGACATCGCGATGGCGGACATCGGCAGGCTCCCGGACGAGGCGGGCATCCGCCAGTCGCAGGCGCAGGTCGAGGCCTTCCTCGCCCGCGAGAAGTCGCGCGGGATCGCGGCGGGCAACATCGTCCTCGCGGGCTTCTCGCAGGGGGGCGCGATCGCGCTGCACACGGGGCTGCGGCACACCGAGGCGATCGCGGGAATCCTGGCGCTTTCCACCTACCTGCCGCTCGCCGAGACGCTCGACCGCGAGTCGAGCGACGCGAACGAGCGCGTCCCGGTCTTCATGGCGCACGGCACGCAGGACCCGGTCGTGCCCCTCGCGCTCGCCGAATCCTCGCGGGCGACGCTCGTCTCGCGCGGACTCGACCCGCAGTGGCACACCTACCCGATGCCGCACTCGGTGTGCGCCGAGGAGGTCGGGGCGATCTCGACCTGGCTCGCGGCCCGCTTCGCGAGCCCGATCCTGCTCGCCTGAAGCGCGTGCGGCCCCTCAGCGGGCCGCGGGCGCGGCGAGCGGCTTGCCGCGCTCGACCACGAACGTCGCCAGCGCCCTCGCCGGCCGCCCGCCCACGGCGCGAACGTCGTGGATGCGCCCCGCGGGGATGAGATAGGAGTCGCCGGGGACGAGGGTCCGGGGCGACTCGCCTTCGATCTCCATCACCACCTCGCCCTCGAGGACGTAGCCCGTCTCGATGCCGGGATGGGAATGGCGCCCCGCGGCCGCGCCCGGCGCGATCTCCACCCTCACCAGCAGCACCTCCTGGCCGTCGGCCGGGCCCGCCTTGCGCTCGAGCACCTGCCGCTGGACGCCCGGCGGCTGCGCAAGGGACGCGGACGCCGCGCACAGCGCGAGGACGAGGCCCGCGAGGAGAACCCTCGCGTTCACGGCTTCGCACCCGCCGCGGCGAGGCTGCCGAGGCGGCGGCGCCATTCCTCGGGCAGCGGCGCCGGGCGGCGCGTCTCGCGGCCCACGTAGACGTGCACGAAGTGGCCCTGCGCCGCCGCCCGGTCCCTGCCCTCGCCGAAGAGGGCGATCTCGTAGCGCACGCTCGAGGTGCCCACGTGCGCCACGCGCATCGCCGCGGTCACCGTCTCCGGGTAGGTGAGCGGCTCGAAGTAGTGGCAGCCGGTCTCCACCACCAGGCCGATGAGCGCGCCCTTCTCGACGTCGAGGAGGCCCTCGCGGATCAGCCACTCGTTCACGACCGTGTCGAAGTAGGAGTAATAGACCACGTTGTTCACGTGGCCGTAGGCGTCGTTGTCCATCCAGCGCGTGCCGATCTTGCGCGCGTGGGGATAGTCCGCGAGGCCGTGGGGTACGGGCCTCGCCATCATCCTTCTCCCGTCGCGGGGGCCTTCGGGGTCGGCACGAAGAACTTCACCGTGCGCGCGTAGGCGCCCGGCACGGGGCACATGGTGCCCTCGAGGAACGACTCCACCTCCTCGCGCCGCTTCATCGTGTCGTGGTAGCCCAGGGTGATCAGCTCGCGGCAGTAGCCCTGCTCGAAGAGCAGGTAGCTCGCGAGGTTGGCGCCGCCGCGCCGCATGGCCCCCACGCTGCTCAGCAGGAAGCGGATGGGGCCCGGGAGGCTTCGCACGTGCCGGATCGCGATCGCGTCCAGGGGCTCCGAGGGCGTCATGACGAGCACGTCGACGTGGTGCAGCGTGAGGCCCAGCTGCCGCAGCCGCTCCTGCGGCACGGCGGTGATCGTGCGGTTGATGCGCTCGAGCCGCTCGATGTCCACGGCGAGGCTGTCGAGGAAGATCGAGTTCATGACGTGGCCCGCCACCTGCGCGAGCGTGGGATACAGGTCGCCGCGCGTGCGCTCCGGGTCCTCGCTGCGGATGCGCGCCGTGCCCACCACCACCACGCGGTCGGCGCCCAGGTGCAGCGCGGGGCTCACGGGCGCGATCTGGCGCATCGAGCCGTCGCCGAAGAACTCGCGGTTCACGTGGTAGGCGGGAAAGAGGAACGGGATCGCGGCCGAGGCCATCAGGTGCTCGACCTGGATCCTCGAGCGAACGCCCACGCGCTGGGAGCGCTTCCAGCCCGCGAGGGCCGGCGCGCCCTCGAAGAAGCTCACGCTCTGCCCCGAGGTGTAGCCCGAGCAGGTGATCGCCACGGCGTCGAGCGCCCCCTTCGCGATGTTGTCGGCGATGCGGGCGAAGTCGAGCTTGCGCGCCAGGAGCGCGGCGAGGGGCCGGTTGTCCAGGAGCGAGATGCGCCGGTCGCGCAGGAAGGCCCCGAAGAAGAGACCGAAGAGCCAGCGCGAGCTGTTGGCGGCCACGCCCGCGAAGTCCGCGCGGTAGACGTGGCGCGGCTCGAACTGGCGCCAGACGTCGAGGAGGTTGTCGACCGCGTGCCCGAAGTCGTCGGCGTGGCAGGCGAGCGCGCCCGCGTTCACCGCGCCGGCCGACGTGCCGGCGATGATGGGAAAGGGATTGACGGTCGGGTCCGGGAGCATCTCCTTGATGGCCTGCAGGACGCCCACCTGGTAGGCGGCGCGGGCGCCTCCGCCGGCGAGCACCAATGCGGCCTTTCCCGGAGCCACTTCCATGCCGTCCCCCTTCCCTGGTGCGCCCTAGCGGGCGCGTCCGGCAGCCCGGTTCTTCCCGCCCTTGGCCGCGGCTGCCTCGGCCCCCTGGCCCAGCATCTCCTCGGCGTGCCTGCGCGTGGTCTGCGTGATGCGCGTCCCGCCCAGCATGCGCGCGATCTCCTCCACCCGGCCCGCGGCATCGAGCGGCGAAACGGTCGCGACGGCGCCCCCCGGCCCCGCCTCCTTCGCCACCCGCAGCTGGTGCCTCGCGAACGCCGCCACCTGCGGCAGGTGCGTCACGCACAGGACCTGGTGGTGGCGCGAGAGCTCGGCCAGGAGCGAGCCCACGATCTCGGCGACGCGCCCGCCGATCCCGGCGTCGACCTCGTCGAAGACGAGCGTGGGGATGCCGGCCCGCCCCCCCATCAGCACCTGGATGGCGAGCGCCAGGCGCGAGAGCTCGCCGCCCGAGGCGACCTTGCCCACGGGCCCCGCCGGCTGCCCCGCGTGCGCCGCGACGCGGAACTCGACCGCCTCGAGCCCGCCGGCCGACGGTTCCGCGAGGGGCTCCAGGACCACGTCGAGGCGGCCGCCTTCCATCGCGAGGCCCTGCAGGCGGCGGGTGACTTCCTCGCCCAGGCGCCGCGCGCCCTCGCGCCGCTTCGCCGACAGCGCGCGCGCGGCCTCGCCGAGGGCGGCGCGCGCCGCCGACTCCCGCTGGCGCAGGGCCTCGACGCTCTCGTCGCCGCCGATCAGCGCGAGCCGCTCCCGGCGCGAGGCGAGCGCCTCCGGAAGTCCCGCCGGGTCGATGCGCAGGCGCCGCGCCGCGTCGTGGACCGCGCGCAGGCGCCGCTCGAGCGCCTCGAGGCGCTGCGGGTCGGGCTCCACGCGCTGCAGGTAACGGCGCAGCTCGTGCGCCGCCTCCGCGGCATGGGCCGCGGCGGTCTCCAGGTCGCGATGCGCCTGCGCGAGCTCGGGATCCACCGCCGCAGCCTGCGCCAGCCGCGAGGCGGCGACGGCGATGAGCCCGGTGGCGCTGGGCTCGGCCTCGTCGGCCGCCTCGAGCGCCGCCCGGCAGTGGGCGATGAGCTCCTGCGCGTGCGCGAGGCGGCGGTGCTCCGCGGTCTCCTCGGCCCATCCTTCCGGCGTGAAGGCGAGCGCATCCAGGTCGCGGATCTCCTCGCGCAGGAACTCGCGCTCGCGCTCGGTCGACTCCTGCGCGCGCTCGCGCGCCAGGCGCGCCTCGCCGGCGCGGCGCCAGTCGCCGTGCCGCGAGGCCACCGCGAGCGCGTCGTCCTGCGCGTCGGCGAAGGCGTCGAGGAGGCGCCGCTGGTAGTCGCGCTGCGCGAGCCACTGGTGCTCGTGCTGGCCGTGGATGTCCACGAGCATCTCGCCCAGCTCGCGCAGCTGCGAGGCGGTGGCCGGGCGGCCGTTCACGAACCCGCGCGAGCGCCCCGCGCGGTCGATCGTCCGCCGCACCAGGCAAGTGGGGCTCCCCGCCTCCTCCAGGTCGTTGCCCGCGAGCCAGGCGCGCGCCGCCTCGTTGCGACCCACGTCGAACTCCGCGGCGATCTCGGCCCGCGGCCGCGCCGGCGCGGATCACGCCCGGATCGGCGCGCTCGCCCAGCGCGAGGCCGAGGGCGTCCACCAGGATGGACTTGCCGGCGCCCGTCTCGCCGGTGAGCGCGCTGAACCCGGCGGCCAGCTCGAGGTCGAGCGCCTCAACGATGACGAAGTCGCGAAGCGCGAGGGCTCGGAGCATGGGGTCCGCCGCCGGCTCAGGAGTTGCGCTCGTTCCAGCGCAGCTTGTCGCGCAGCATCGAGAAGTAGCGATAGCCGCGCGGGTGCAGCAGGATCGCGGGCTTGGCCGCGGCCGCGATGCCGACGACGTCGTTGGCCTCGAGGTCCACGTGCGACTGCACGTCGAAGTTCGCGCGCGCGCCCGGGCCCCTTCACCAGGACGATGTCGATGCGGGAGGAGCTGTGGATGGCCACCGGGCGGTTGGAGAGCGTGTGCGGCGAGATGGGCACGAGCGCCACCGCCGAAAGGCCCGGGTGCAGGATGGGGCCGCCGGCGGAAAGGGCGTACGCGGTGGACCCCGTCGGCGTGGCGGCGATGATGCCGTCGGCGCGCAGGCTGTAGATGAACTCGCCGTCCACGTGCACGGCGAACTCGATCATGCTGCCCGTGCCCGCGCGGCTCACCACGACGTCGTTCATCGCGTGGGTGGCGAAGAGCTCGCGGCCCGCGCGCAGGACGCGGGCGGCGAGCATCAGCCGCTCCTCGGTCACGAAGTCGCCCTCGAGGACGGCCGAGAGCGTCTCGGCGACCCGGTCCGCGGGGATGTCGGTGAGGAAGCCCAGGCGGCCCAGGTTCACGCCGATGAGCGGGACGCCGTGGGCCGCCATCAGCCGCGCGCACGACAGGAGCGTCCCGTCGCCGCCCACCACCACCGCGAGGTCGCAGCGGGCCGGCAGGTCCGCGAGCGGGAGCGCCTCGTCGGGCGGCGTGCGCGAGGCCTCGGCCGTGCGCGTGTCCATGAGCACCGCGGCGCGATGCGCGCGCAGCACGGCGACCACCTGGTCGAGCTTCTCGGGCAGGACCGGGGCGTCGCTCTTTCCGACGATCGCCACGGTCTTGAAGGGGGGGCGCATGGGCCCCAATTAGATCACAGCCCCCCCGGCAAACAAAGGAGAAGTACCGCATCCGGCGACGGGGATTTTTCGTACAATGACCCGCATGCTGAACGACCGGGCGCAGGCCCTGCTCAAGATCCTCGTCGAGCGCTACATCGCGGATGGCCAGCCGGTGGGTTCGCGCGCGCTCTCGCGCGCCTCGAGCCTGGAGCTCTCCCCGGCCACGATCCGCAACGTCATGGCCGACCTCGAGGAGATGGGCTTCGTCTCGAGCCCCCACACCTCGTCCGGGCGCGTTCCCACCCCCAAGGGCTACCGCTTCTTCGTGGACACCCTGCTCACCGTCCGCCCGCTGGAGGAGGTCGAGCGCGCCCAGATCGAGGGCAGCCTCCTGCCCGACGACCCGCACCGGGTCGTCGCGGCCGCCTCGCAGCTGCTCTCGGACCTCACGCACTTCGCGGGCGTGGTGGTCTCGCCCCGGCGCCGCGCCACGCTCCGGCACGTGGAGTTCTTCCACCTGTCGGAGAAGCGCGTGCTCCTCATCATCGTGGCCTCCGACGGCGAGGTGCAGAACCGCGTGCTGGTCACGGACCGGCCCTACAGCCCGGCGCAGCTCGTGGAGGCCGCCAACGCCATCAACCAGAACTACGCCGGCCTGGACTTCTCGGCCATCGCGAGCCGCGTGCGCGGAGAGCTCCTCGACCTCCACCAGGACATCTCCGCGCTCATGCGCGCGGCGATCGAGACCGGCGGCGAGGCGATGCGCCAGCCCTCGGACGGCGTGGTCATCTCGGGAGAGCGCAACCTCTTCGACGTCGAGGACCTCTCCTCCGACCGCGCGCGGCTGCGCAAGCTCTTCGACCTCTTCGAGAGGAAGGCGCAGCTCCTGGGCCTGCTCGACGAGAGCGAGCGCGCCGAGGGCGTGAAGATCTTCATCGGCGGCGACTCGCAGCTGGTGCCGCTCGACGAGTGCTCCATCGTGACGGCGCCCTACGAGGTCGACGGCCACGTCGTGGGCACCGTGGGCGTCATCGGGCCGACCCGCATGGCCTACGAGCGCGTCATCCCGATCGTGGACGTGACGGCGAAGCTCATCTCCTCCGCCCTGTCCCAGCACTGAATGGGCTACCTCCCGGAACCGCCCTACGCGCACGGCTCCCCGGCGCGCACGGGCGTCCTGCTGGTGAACCTGGGCACTCCCGACGAGGCCACGGCCCCGGCCGTGCGCCGCTACCTGGCCGAGTTCCTCTGGGACCCGCGGGTGGTCGAGATCCCGCGCGCGGCCTGGTGGCTGATCCTGCGCGTGATCCTGCTCACGCGGCCGGCGAAGAGCGCGGCCAAGTACGCCCTGGTCTGGACGAAGGACGGCTCGCCCCTGCGCGTGTACCTCGAGCGGCAGGTGCAGCTCCTGCGCGGCTACCTGGGCGAGCGCGTCAAGTCGCCGCTCGCGGTCGCCGGCGCCTGCCGCTACGGCAATCCCAGCGTGGCCGCCGGCATCGCGGAGCTGCGCGGCAAGGGCTGCGACCGGATCCTGGTGCTGCCGCTCTACCCGCAGTACGCCGCGAGCACCACCGGATCGGCGATCGACGCGGTCGGGGCCGCGCTGTCGAAGATGCGAAACGTCCCGGCCATCCGGACGGTGCGCCACTTCCACGACCACCCGGCCTACGTGAAGGCGATCGCGCGCGCGGTGAACGACTACTGGATGAAGCACGGGCGGCCCGACCGCCTGGTGATGAGCTTCCACGGCCTGCCGCGCTTCTCGCTCGAGCGCGGCGACCCCTATCACTGCGAGTGCCACAAGAGCGCGCGCCTCATCGCCACCGAGCTGGGATGGAACGACGAGCGCACGCTCGTCACCTTCCAGTCGCGCTTCGGCAAGGCCGAGTGGCTGCAGCCCTACACGGACAGGACGCTCGAGGAGCTGGGCAGGAAGACCCGGGGGCGCGTGGACGTGATCTGCCCGGGCTTCGCCGCCGACTGCCTCGAGACGCTCGAGGAGATCGCGATGGAGGGCCGCCACGCCTTCCTCGCGGCCGGGGGCAAGGAGTTCAACTACATCCCGACGACCAACGACTCGCCCGCGTTCATGGCCGCGCTCACGCGCATCGCGCTCGACAACCTGCATGGCTGGGCGAGCGCGGAGTGGGACGCGGCGGCGGCCGAGGCCGCCTCGCGCGAGACGGCTGCACGCTCCCGCGCGATGGGCGCGAAAAACTGACGGAGGTACATGCGATGGGCTCTCTTCTCCTGCGATGGCTCCTGAGCGCCCTGGCGCTCCTGGCGGTGGCCTACCTCTACCCCGGGGTGCGCGTGGACAGCTTCCTCGCCGCGGTGGTGGCGGCCCTCGCGCTGGGGCTCGCCAACGCCCTCATCCGCCCCATCCTCGTCCTCCTCACGCTGCCGGTGACGATCGTCACGCTCGGGCTCTTCCTCTTCGTGATCAACGCCGCGCTCTTCTGGCTCGTGGCGCAGGTGATCAAGGGCTTTTCGGTGGAAGGCTTCCTCGCCGCGCTCGTGGGCTCTCTCCTCTACAGCCTCATCACCCTCCTGGTGAGCTGGGCCCTGCCCGGGCGCAAGAAGTGATTCCGGGGCATTGGCCCCGCAAAAACAACGGTTTGCGGTTTCCCGCCCGCGGGCTCCCGGCGCCAGGGGCCACTGCCTGCCTTGAATTCCCGGCCGAGGCCCCCATGTGCCGGTCAAAGGTTTGATTTTCAGGGAGAATTCGCGTGACTGACCCGATCGCCCCCGCGCCCGACAAGGCGCCGGACAACCCTGCCGTGCCGGAAGACCGGACGGCGCAACTCGAGGCGCTCCTCGCGGCCGCCGAGGCGAAAGCGGCCCGGCTGGGCGAGGATTTCCTGCGCGCGAAGGCGGAAACCGAGAACACGCGCCGGCGCGCGGTCGAGGACGTCGCCCGCGCCCACAAGTTCGGCATCGAGTCCTTCGCCACCTCGCTGCTCGCCGTCCGGGACGGCCTGGAGGCCGCGCTGGCCGTCGAAGGCGCCTCCGTGGAGTCGCTGCGCCAGGGCGTGGAGATCACCCAGCGGCAGCTCGCCTCCGCCTTCGAGAAGGCCGCGCTCGCGCCGATCGACCCGCTGGGCGGGAAGTTCGACCCCCACCGTCACCAGGCCCTGAGCCAGGTCGATTCCGGCGAGGAGCCGGGCACGGTCGTGACGGTGGTGCAGAAGGGCTACCTCCTCCACGACCGGGTCATCCGCCCGGCGCTGGTGATGGTGTCCCGCGGCAAGCCCGCCTCCGCGGGCGAGATGCCGCCAAACGCTTGAAAGTACGCCGAATACCCCCATTTCCGGGACAGGCTCCGAACAAGGATTGAGGACAGCGAACATGGCAAAGATCATCGGCATCGACCTGGGCACCACGAACTCCTGCGTGGCGATCATGGAGGGCGGCAAGCCCAAGGTCATCGAGAACAGCGAGGGGGCGCGCACCACGCCCTCGATCGTCGCCTACGCCGACAACGACGAGATCCTGGTCGGCGCGCCGGCCAAGCGCCAGGCGGTCACCAACGCGAAGAACACCCTCTACGCGGTGAAGCGCCTCATCGGGCGCCGGTTCGAGGAGAAGGAAACCCAGAAGGACATCGCGCTCATGCCCTTCAAGATCTCGCGCGCCGAGAACGGCGACGCCTGGGTCGAGGTGCGCGGGCGCGGCATCGCGCCGCCGCAGGTCTCCGCGGAGGTCCTGCGCAAGATGAAGAAGACGGCCGAGGACTACCTGGGCGAGCCCGTCACCGAGGCCGTGATCACCGTCCCGGCCTACTTCAACGACTCGCAGCGCCAGGCCACCAAGGACGCCGGGCGCATCGCCGGCCTCGAGGTGAAGCGCATCATCAACGAGCCCACCGCGGCCGCGCTCGCGTTCGGCCTCGACAAGAAGGAAGGCGACCGCAAGATCGCGGTCTACGACCTGGGCGGCGGCACCTTCGACATCTCCATCATCGAGATCGCCGTGGTGGAGGGCGAGCACCAGTTCGAGGTGCTCTCGACCAACGGCGACACGTTCCTGGGCGGCGAGGACTTCGACCAGCGCCTCATCGACTACATCGTCGAGGAGTTCCGCAAGCAGTCCGGCATCGACCTCTCCAAGGACCCGATCGCGCTGCAGCGCGTGAAGATGGCGGCCGAGCGCGCCAAGATCGAGCTGTCGAGCTCGCAGCAGACGGAGATCAACGAGCCCTACATCGCGATGGCCAACGGCGCGCCCTCGCACCTCACCATGAAGGTCACGCGCGCCAAGTTCGAGGCGCTCGTCGAGGACCTGGTCGAGCGCACCATCGAGCCCTGCCGCATCGCGATCAAGGACGCGGGCGTGAAGGTGTCCGACATCGGCGACGTGATCCTGGTGGGCGGCATGACCCGCATGCCCAAGGTGCAGGACAAGGTGAAGGAGTTCTTCGGCAAGGAGCCGAGGAAGGACGTGAACCCCGACGAGGCCGTGGCCATCGGCGCCGCGATCCAGGGCGGCGTGCTCAAGGGCGACGTGAAGGACGTGCTGCTGCTCGACGTGACGCCCCTGTCGCTCGGCATCGAGACCCTGGGCGGCGTCATGACCAAGCTCATCCAGAAGAACACCACCATCCCGACCAAGGCCCAGCAGGTGTTCTCGACGGCGGAGGACAGCCAGTCCGCGGTCACGATCCACGTGCTCCAGGGCGAGCGCGACGTGGCCTCCGGCAACAAGAGCCTGGGCCAGTTCAACCTCGAGGGCCTCCCGCCGGCCCCGCGCGGCATGCCGCAGATCGAGGTCACCTTCGACATCGACGCGAACGGCATCCTGCACGTGAACGCGAAGGACAAGGCCACGGGCAAGGAATCGAAGATCACCATCAAGGCGAGCTCCGGCCTCACCGAAGCCGAGATCCAGGGCATGGTGAAGGACGCGGAGTCGCACGCCGACGAGGACCGGAAGCAGCTCGAGCTCGTCACGGCCCGCAACCAGGCCGACCAGCTGCTGCACTCGGTGCGCAAGTCGCTCGCCGAGTACGGCGACAAGGTCGAGGCCGCCGAGAAGGAGAAAATCGAGGCGGCGGCGAAGGAGCTCGAGGCGGTCCTCAAGGACGGCGACAAGGCGGCGATCGACGCGAAGTCGCAGGCGCTGGCCGCGGCCTCGCAGAAGCTCGGCGAGCGCATCTACGCCGACGCCCAGGCGAAGGCCCAGCCCGGCGCGGGCCCGGAAGGCGCCGACGGCGGCAAGGATGCCGGACGCGGGCGCGAGGAGAACGTCGTCGACGCGGAGTACACCGAGGTCAAGGACAAGAAGTCGGCCTGAGGTCCCGGGCCCGAAGCGAATGACGGAGGGTGAAGGGGTCTGAAGGCCCCTTCACCCTCTTCCGCATCCGAAGGACTGCAAGATGGCGACGAAGCGCGACTACTACGAAGTTCTGGGCGTCAACCGGGATGCCTCCGAGGAGGACATCAAGAAGGCCTATCGCAAGCTCGCCATGAAGCACCACCCGGACCGCAATCCGGACAGCAAGGAATCCGAGGACAAGTTCAAGGAGGCCAAGGAGGCCTACGAGGTCCTCTCGGAGCCCGAGAAGCGCCGCGCCTACGACGCCTACGGCCATGCCGGCGTGAACCCCCAGATGGGAGGCGGGAGGGGAAGCCGGCTTCGGCGGTTTCGCCGAGGCCTTCGGCGACATCTTCGGCGACATCTTCGGCGGGGGACGGGGGCGCTCCGGGGTCTACCGCGGAGCCGACCTCCGGTACAACCTCGAGATCACGCTCGAGCAGGCCGCGCGCGGCACGGAGACGAAGATCCGCATCCCGGCCATGGAGGAGTGCGACACCTGCCACGGCTCGGGCGCGAAGCCCGGCACGCAATCCAAGACCTGCGCGACCTGCGCCGGCACGGGCGCCGTGCGCATGTCCCAGGGCTTCTTCTCGGTGCAGCAGCCCTGCCCCACCTGCCACGGCAGCGGCAAGCAGATCACGGACCCCTGCCGCGCCTGCGGCGGCGCCGGCCGCCTCAAGCGCCACAAGACGCTCGCGGTGAAGATTCCCGCCGGCATCGACGAGGGCGACCGCATCCGCCTCGGAGGCGAGGGCGAGGCCGGGGTGAACGGCGGCCCGCCTGGCGACCTCTACGTCGTGATCCACCTCAAGGAGCACTCCGTCTTCCAGCGCGACGGCAACGACCTGCACTGCCAGATGCCCGTGAGCTTCACCAGGGCGGCCCTGGGCGGCGACATCGAGATACCGACCCTCGAGGGCCAGGCCAAGGTGAAGATCCCGGCGGAGACCCAGACCGGACAGGTGCTGCGCCTGCGCGGCAAGGGCATCAAGGGGGTCCGCTCGGCCTACCCCGGCGACCTCCTGTGCGAGATCGTGGTGGAGACCCCGGTGAAGCTCACCGACCGCCAGAAGGAGCTCCTGCGCGAGCTCGAGGAGCTCACCAATGCGCACGGCGACCGCCACAATCCGCGCGCCAAGTCGTTCATGGACAAGGTGCGGGAGTTCTTCGCCGGCTGACGGCGCCCTTTTGCCCCCGCCCCGGGCGCGTTATCATGGAAACCATAAATATTCACATTCCACCAGGGGGAGCCTCATGATTCGCGCGCTGACTTCGCTACTCGCGCTGACCCTCGCCTCCGGCGCGGCGCTCGCCCAGGGCGTGACCGATTCGCAGATCGTCCTCGGGCAGTCCGTGGCCCTGTCGGGCCCGGCGCAGGAGCTGGGCAAGGACATGCAGCTGGGGGCGAACCTGTACTTCAACGAGGTGAACGCGCGCGGCGGCGTGAACGGCCGCAAGATCGTGCTGAAGACCCTCGACGACGGCTACGAGCCTCCCCGGGCCGCCGAGAACACGAAGAAGCTCATCGGCGAGGAGAAGGTGTTCGCCCTCTTCGGTTACGTGGGAACGCCCACCGCCCAGGCGTCGCTGCCGATCTTCACCGAGGCGAAGGTCCCCTTCGTCGGCGCCTTCACCGGAGCCGAGCTGCTGCGCTCGCCCTTCAACCGCTACATCTTCAACGTCCGCGCGAGCTACTTCGACGAGACCGAGGCGATCGTCCAGCACCTCACCGCCATGAGCGTGGACAAGATCGCGGTCTTCTACCAGAACGACGCCTACGGCATGGCGGGCCTCACCGGCGTCGAGCGCGCCCTGAAGAAGCGCAATCTCCAGGTCGCCGCCAAGGGCACCGTCGAGCGCAATACCGTGGACGTGGCGAAGTCGATCGCCGAGATCGCCAAGGCCCAGCCCCAGGCCGTGGTGATGATCAGCGCCTACAAGTCCTGCGCGGCCTTCATCAACGGGATGCGCAGGGCCGGATCGAACCCCACCTTCTGGAACGTGTCCTTCGTGGGCAGCAAGGCGCTCGCCAAGGAACTGGGCCCGGAAGGCCGCGGCGTGCAGATCTCGCAGGTGGTGCCGTTCCCCTGGGACTCGTCGATCCCCGTGGTGAAGGAGTACCGCGCGCTCCTGGACAAGGCCAAGGGCGAGCCGGGCTTCGGCACCCTGGAGGGTTACGTCGCGGCCAAGGTGATGGTCGAAGGGCTGCGGCGCGCCGGCAAGAACCTCACGCGCGAGAGCTTCATCAAGGCGATGGAGTCGCTGGACCCGTACGACGCGGGCGGCTTCAAGGTGAGCTACGGCCCCGACAACCACAACGGCTCGCGCTTCGTCGACCTCACGATCATCTCGAAGGGCGAGAAGTTCGTCCGCTGACCGGCTCTCGCGGCGCGGTCGCCGGGGGCCCGCTCAAGCGGGCCCCTTTTCATTTCTTGCGCCACTCCGTGGCGCCGCCGGGCTTGTCCTCGAGGACGATGCCCGCCGCGTCGAGCTGCGCGCGGATCAGGTCGGCGCGCGCGAAGTCCCGCGCCTTCTTCGCCGCCGTGCGCTCCGCGACCAGCGCGTCCACGTCGATCGTCGACGCCGCCCTTCAGGAACGCTTCCGGGTCGGCCTGCAGGAACCCGATCGTGCCGCCCAGGGCCTTCAGGAGGCCCGCGAGCGCCGGGGAGCGCGTGCGGTTCACCTCCCCGCGCAGCTCGTGCAGGACGGCGAAGGCGACGGGCATGTCGAAATCGTCGTCCATGGCGTCGCGGAAGCGCCGCGCGTGCGGCTGCGACCAGTCGGGCACGACCGCGTCGGGCGTCGTCTCGCGAAGGGTCGTGTAGAAGCCGCGCAGCGTGTTGCCGGCGTCCTCCACCAGGTCCCACGTGTAGCTGAGCTCGCTGCGGTAGTGGCCCCGCAGCAGGAAGAAGCGCAGCTGCTCGCCGCCCTGGACGGGGTCCAGCTTCGCGAGGACCTCGCGCGCCGTGAACACGTTCCCGAGCGACTTCGACATCTTCTCCTCGCCCATGTTGAGGAACGCCGAGTGCATCCAGTAGTTCACGAACGGCTTCGCGCTGGCCCCTTCGCTCTGCGCGATCTCGTTCTCGTGGTGCGGGAACTGCAGGTCCCAGCCGCCGCCGTGGATGTCGAACGTCTCGCCGAGCTCCCGGCAGGACATGGCGGAGCACTCGATGTGCCAGCCCGGGCGGCCGGCGCCGTAGGCGGACGGCCAGGACGGCTCGCCGGGCTTGGCCGCCTTCCACAGGACGAAGTCGAGCGGGTCGTGCTTGGCGGTCTCGACCGCCACGCGCTCGCCGGCGCGCAGGTCGTCGAGGTTGCGCCGCGACAGCTTGCCGTAGCCCGGGAAGTCGCGCACCGAGAAGTACACGTCGCCGGTGGCGCCGCGATAGGCGAGCCCCTTCTTCTCGAGCCGCTCGATGAGCTCCAGCATCGGCTCGATGTAGCGCGTGGCGCGGGGCTCGCGGTCGGGCCGAAGCAGGTTCAGGCGGGCGCAATCCTCGGCGAAGGCGGCGACGGTCCGCTCCGTGAGCGCGGCGATGGGCTCGCCGCTGCTGCGGGCGCGGTCCATGATCTTGTCGTCCACGTCCGTGATGTTGCGCACGTAGGTGACCGCGTAGCCGCTCGCGCGCAGCCACCGCACCACGAGGTCGAAGACCGCGAAGGTGCGCGCGTTGCCGATGTGGATGAAGTCGTAGACCGTGGGCCCGCACACGTAGATGCCGGCGCGGCCGGGCACGATCGGGACGAAGGTCTCCTTGCGGCGGGTGAGCGTGTTGTAGATGGCGAGCGGGGACATGGAAAGCGGGGTCCGGGGTCGTTCAGCGGGATGCGGGATGCGGGAGGCGGGCGCGCCGGCCCGCCGGGCGAATCAGGATGGCGAAACGGAACGACACTCCCGCCGGGCTGCCAAAGGGCAAGGGCGCGGCGCACAAGGTCCGCCCGCGTGGCCGGCGCCCCCGGCCGCGGCCGGACGGCCGATTGTGAAGCAACCGCAAGGTTGGTAGAATGCGTTTCCCATTAAATTCAATAAATTATAACACGATGCTCCTCCGTATCCTGCGCCTGAAAGTCGCGATCGCCGCGGTCGCCCTGGCCTTCGCGGGCGCCGCCATCGCCGCGCCCGCCGACGACCTGCGCGAGGCGCAGAAGCTCTATGCGCAGGGCCGCCTGCAGCCCGCGATGGAGAAGGTCGACGCCTACCTCAAGACGCAGCCCCGCGAGCCGCAGGGCCGCTTCCTCAAGGGGCTCATCCTCACCGAGCAGAAGAAGGTGCCCGAAGCCATCCAGGTCTTCACCGGCCTCACCGAGGACTTCCCCGAGCTGCCCGAGCCGTACAACAACCTGGCGGTGCTCTACGCCTCGCTGGGCAACTACGACAAGGCGAAGTCCGCGCTCGAGCTCGCCATCCACACCCACCCCAGCTACGCGACGGCCCACGAGAACCTGGGAGACATCTACGCCCAGCTCGCGAGCCGCGCCTACGACCGCGCGCTGCAGCTCGACAAGAACAACACGACGGCGCAAGTGAAGCTCGCGATGGTCAAGGACATCTTCGTCGCGCCGAAGTCGATCGCCCCGCCGAAGGCCGAGCCCGCGAAAGTGGCGAAGGCCGAGCCGGCGAAGGTCGAGGCGGCCCGGACCGAAGCCAAGGCCCCCTCCACCGCGAAGGTCGAGCCGGCGAAGGCCGAACCCGCGAAGACGGAGCCCCCGAAGGCGGAGCCCAAGGCTCCGGCAACGAAGGCCGCTTCGCCCGGCGCCGACGAAAAGGCAGCCGTCACCGCGGCCATCGAGGCCTGGGCGCGCGCCTGGAGCACCAAGGACGTGAAGTCGTACCTCGCGGCCTATGCCCCGGACTTCGAGACGCCGGGCGGCGAGCCGCGCGACGCGTGGGAGAAGCAGCGCACCGAGAGGATCGAGCGGCCGAAATCGATCGAGGTCTCGGTGAAGGTCCAGTCGCTCTCCGTCGAAGGCGATTCCGCCGTCGCGGTCCTGCGCCAGTCCTACCGCTCCGACACGCTCAAGTCCAACAGCACCAAGACGCTCAAGCTCGCGAAGGTCGGCGGAAAATGGCTCATCAGGCAGGAGCGCGTGGGCGGGTGAGCCAGCGAGCGAGCCACTCCCGCCTGCGTCGCGCCGCGCGCGCGGCCCTCGCGGCCCTTCTGGCCGCGGCCCTGCCCTCCACCACCTCCGCCGACGACGCCGCACCCGACGGCGCCATCCCCGCGTTCGCCAACGAAGTCGAGGCCTCGCTGGTGCGCGCCATCGTCGGGCTGCGCGAAAGCGGCCTGCGCCAGGCCATCGGCGAGATCGACGTCGCGCTCTCGAAGTCCCCCAATTTCCGCCTCGGCCATCTCATCAGGGGCGACCTGCTCATGGCGCGCGCGGGATTCCCGGTCGCGTTCGGCCAGACCGCCTCCGTGAGGGCGGGCGCGGCTCCCCTGCAGGACGAGGCGCGCGTGAGGCTCAAGCACTACCTCGAAGCCCCGCCGCGCGACCACCTGCCGCTTCCGATGCTGAAGCTCGCGCCCACGCAGGCGCACGCGATCCTCGTGGACACGTCCCGCTCGCGCCTGTTCGTCTTCGCCAACCAGGGCGGCGAGCCCCGCTACGTGACGGACTTCTACATCAGCCTGGGCAAGAACGGGGTCGAGAAGAGCCGCGAGGGCGACCAGAAGACGCCCCTCGGCGTCTACACGATCGTCTCCGCCAAGCAGAAGCTGCCCGAGTTCTACGGTCCCGGCGCCTTCCCCATCAGCTACCCCAACGAGTGGGACAAGCTGCACAGGCGCAACGGGTACGGCATCTGGCTGCACGGCACGCCGCCGGAGACCTACAGCCGCCCGCCCTGGGCCACCGACGGCTGCGTGGCGCTCACGAACGACGACCTGCGGCGTCTCGCGCGCTACGTGGACGTGGGGCGCACGCCCGTCGTGATCGGCGAAGGCATCGAGTGGGTGGCGCCGGAGCGCTGGCAGGAGAGCCGCCGCGAGTTCCTCGCCGCCTTCGAGCGCTGGCGCGCCGACTGGGAGAGCCTCGACGTCGACCGCTACCTCGAGCACTATTCCCCGCGCTTCCGCTCCGACGGCAAGGACTTCGCCACCTGGCGCGCGCACAAGCGCAAGGTGAACTCCGGCAAGTCCTGGGTGAAGGTGGGCGTCTCGGACCTGAGCGTCTTCGGCCTGCCCGCCGGCGACGGCATGTTCGTCGTGACCTTCGCGCAGGACTACCGCTCCTCCAACCTCTCCAACCGCACCGTGAAGCGCCAGTACTGGGAACGCGACCAGGGACGCTGGCGCGTCGTCTTCGAAACCGTGATCTCCTGAGCCCCTCGCCATGACCCTCCAGAACCCCACCCGACGCCTTCTCGCCGCCACCGTCCTCCTCGCCATCGCCGGAGCGCCCCTGGGCGCCCTCGCCCAGGCCAAGGGCAAGCCCGAGCCCGCCGGAAACACCTGCACCGCCAAACTGAAAGGATCCGCACCGATGAAAGTGAAGCTCACCACCTCGATGGGCGCCGTCACCGTCGAGCTGAACAAGGAGAAGGCCCCGATCTCGGCGGAGAACTTCGTGAAGTACGTCGAGGCCGGCCACTACAACGGCACGATCTTCCACCGCGTCATCGACGGCTTCATGGTCCAGGGCGGCGGCTTCACGAAGGACATGCAGCAAAAGCCCGTGCAGGCGCCCGATCAAGAACGAGGCCGCCAACGGCCTGAAGAACGAATGTACACGCTCGCCATGGCGCGCACCGGCGTGCGCGACTCCGCCACGGCCCAGTTCTTCATCAACGTGAAGCAGAACGACTTCCTCAACTACCGCGACGAGTCCCCGCAGGGCTGGGGCTACGCGGTCTTCGGCAAGGTCGTCGAGGGCCAGGACGTGGTCGACAAGATCCGCAAGGTCGCGACCGGCAACGCCGGCATGCACCAGAACGTGCCGCTCGAGCCCGTCGTGATCGAGAAGGCCGAGTGCATCTGAGGCAGCGCACCCTCTTCATCTCCGACCTGCACCTCGCCGAGGAAAGACCGGCGACCACGCAGC
This sequence comes from uncultured beta proteobacterium, assembly GCA_963824135.1. Classification (GTDB taxonomy): domain Bacteria; phylum Pseudomonadota; class Gammaproteobacteria; order Burkholderiales; family Usitatibacteraceae; genus FEB-7. Next base: position 414,450 of record CAWGOH010000012.1, read on the forward strand.
GCTTCGAGCGCTTCCTGGCGCAGGCCGTCCCGGGGGCGGACGCGCTCTACATCCTCGGCGACCTCTTCGAGTACTGGGTGGGCGACGACGGGCTCGCCCTCGACTTTCCCGCCCGGATCGCCGGCGATGCTGCGCTCGGCGGCCCGCGCCGCGCCCGCCTTCTTCATGCACGGCAACCGCGACTTCATGGTGGCCTCGCGGTTCTGCGCGGAAACGGGCCTGCGCCTCATCCCCGACCCGACGGTCGTCGACCTCTACGGGGAGCGCGCCCTGCTCATGCACGGCGACACCCTCTGCACGGGCGACCACGCCTACCTCGCCTTCCGCGCGCAGGTCCGCGACCCGGCCTGGCAGGCCGCGGCGCTCGCCCGCTCGCTCGAGGAGCGCGTCGCCCTCGCGCGCGGCATGCGCAGCCAGAGCGAGGGCGCCAAGGAGGGCAAGGGGGAGGCGATCATGGACGTCGCCCCGGAGGCGGTGGAGCAGGCGCTCGTCGCGGCCGGCTGCCGGCTGCTCATCCACGGCCACACGCACCGCCCCGCGCGCCACGAGATCGAGGCCGGCGGGCGCGCCTGCGTGCGCTGGGTGCTTCCGGACTGGTACGAGGGCGGCGGCTACCTCGAGGCCACCCCGTCCTCGATCCGGGCCGTGCCGGCCGGCTGACTCAGGGCTCGTCGAGCCTCAGCGTGAGGCACTTGGCCGAGCCGCCGGCCTTCATGAATTCCGAAAGCGGCGTCTGCACCACCTCGAAGCCCCGGCGGCCCAGCGCGTCCACGAAGGCCGTGCTCGCCCGGTTCACCACGACCGTCCGGCCGATCGCCACGGCGTTGCAGGCGAAGGCGAGCGCATCCTCCTCGCCCACCGCGATGCGCCTGGCCGCGGGCACGAGCCGCTCGATCAATGCCCGGGAGGCCGCGTCGAAGGCCGGGGGGTAGTAGAGGACATGGCCGCCCTCGAGGGGGCAGAAGCAGGTGTCCAGGTGGTAGAAGCGCTGGTCGGTGAGCTTGAGGGCCACGACCTCGCCTTCCAGGCGGCCTTCGATCACCTCGCGTGCCGCGAGGACCGAGCGGTGGCCGTAGGCGAACCACAGGCGCTTCCTCCCGCGCTCGTACAGGGCGTCGCCGGCGCCCTCGAAGGGAACGTCGCGGGGCATCAGCGAGACTTCGTAGCCGCGGTCGAGGAACCAGTCGGCGAAGTACGGCTCCTCGTACTGCCGCTCGGGATAGCGGAACCGGGAGACCAGGAAGCGCCGTCCCTTCACCAGCCCCGCATTGGCGGTGAAGACCATGTCGGGGGATCCGGGCTGCGAATGGATGAGGCGCACCGTCGCGTGGTCCGTGACGACGTCGTACAGGGCCCGCCACTGCTGCTTGGCGAGCGCGTTGTCGATCTTCCTCACGTTGCCGTGCATCCACGGATTGATGATGTACGACACGTCGAAATATTCCGGCGGGCACATCAGGAACACGTGCGCGGTCTTCATGGATTCTGCCTCGGGGTTGGCGCGGCCTCGTGGGCCGCGTCGGACGGGCGCCGGCGGTAGCCGTGCCCGCGGAAAGGGTTCAGGCGGCGGCGAGCCCCCGCTCGAGGTCGTCGCGGATGTCGGAGACGTCCTCGAGGCCGACGGCCAGGCGCACCAGCCCCTCCACGACGCCGGCGGCCTCGCGCTCCGCGGGAGGCAGCCGCCCGTGGGTCGTGGTGGCCGGGTGGCAGACGGTGGTCTTCGTGTCGCCGAAGTTGGCCGTGATGGAGGCGAGCCGCGTGCCGTCGATCACGCGCCAGGCCGCCTCGCGCCCGCCTCGCACGACGAAGGACAGGACGGGGCCGCCGGCCGACTGCTGGCGCGCGGCGAGCGCGTGCTGCGGGTGCGACTCGAGGCCCGGGTAGTTCACGCGCTCGACCTTCGGATGCGACTCGAGCCAGCGCGCCATCTCGAGCGCCCTTGCCGACTGCGCCTCGACGCGAAGCCGCATCGTCTCCAGGCCCTTCAGGCAGATCCAGGCGTTGAAGGGCGAGATGGCCGGTCCGGCCGTGCGGACGAAGTTGAAGAGCGGGCCGTCCACGAGGTCGCGCCGGCCGGCGATGGCCCCGCCCAGCACGCGCCCCTGCCCGTCGATGTACTTGGTGGCCGAATGCACCACCAGGTCCGCGCCCAGGGCCATGGGCCTTTGCAGCGCCGGGCTGCACATGCAGTTGTCGATCGCGAGGATCGCGCCCGCCTTGCGGGCCAGGCCCGCGAGCCCGGCGATGTCGACGATCTCGCAGACGGGGTTGGACGGCGTTTCCGCGAAGAGGAGCTTCGTGTTCGGGCGCAGCGCCGCGCGCCAGGCGTCGAGGTCGGTCGCGTCGACCCACGTCGTCTCCACCCCGAATCGCTTGAGGATCTGGCCCAGGAGCGGCACCACCGTGCCGAAGACCCCGCGCGCGGAGACGACGTGGTCCCCGGCCGACAGCAGCCCCATCGCCGTGGTCGCCACGGCGGCCATGCCCGTCGCCGTCGCCACGCAGGCCTCGGCGCCCTCGAGCGCCGCGAGCCGCTGCTGGAACATCGTCACGGTGGGGTTGGTGAAGCGCGAATAGATGTTGCCGGGCTCCTCGCCCGCGAACCGGCGCGCCGCTTCTCCCGCGCTCTTGAAGACGAAGCTCGCCGTGAGGACGAGGGCCTCGGAGTGCTCCTGGAAGTCGCTGCGCAGGCCCCCGGCCCGGACGCCCAGCGTGTCGGGCCTGTAGTCGTCGCTCACGGGAGCCTCAGTCGACGGCCTGCAGGCCCAGGTCGAGCTGGTAGCTCGACAGGCGCGTCCCGGAATTCGATTCGCCGTCGTGCCGGGAGGCCTCGACGCCGGCGAGGTAGTCGCTCGAGACGTCGCCGGTGATGTAGACGCCGTCGAAGCAGGAGCAGTCGAAGCGCTCGATGGCGGGATTGCAGGCGCGCACGTCGGCCACCAGGGAGGCGAGGTCCTGGTAGAGGACCGCGTCGGCGCCGATCGCCTCGGCGATCTCGTTCTCGTCGCGGCCGGTCGCGATGAGCTCGGAGCGCGTCGGCATGTCGATGCCGTAGACGTTCGGGAAGCGCACCGGGGGAGCCGCGGACGCGAAGAACACCTTCCTGGCGCCGTGCTCGCGCGCCATCTGCACGATCTCGCGGCTCGTCGTGCCGCGGACGATCGAGTCGTCGACCAGCAGGACGTTCTTGTCCTTGAATTCCACCGCCATGGCGTTGAGCTTCTGGCGCACGCTCTTCTTGCGCAGCTCCTGCCCCGGCATGATGAACGTGCGGCCGATGTAGCGGTTCTTGATGAAGCCCTCGCGGTAGGGCTTGCCGAGCTTGGTCGCGACCTCGAGGGCGCTGGGCCGGCTCGAGTCCGGGATGGGGATCACGACGTCGATCTGCGGCGCGATGCCGGCCGCGAGGATGCGGTCCGCGAGGCTCTTGCCCATGTTGCGCCGGCTCTCGTAGACCGAAATGCCGTCGATCACCGAATCGGGCCGCGCGAGGTAGACGAACTCGAAGATGCAGGGGCTGAGCGAAGCCCCTTCGGCGCACGGCCGGCTGTAGAGGTTGCCGCTCTGGTCGATGAGGATCGCCTCGCCCGGCGCCACGTCGCGCATGACCTTGAAGCCCAGGGTGTCGAGCGCCACGCTCTCGGAGGCGACGATGAACTCCACGCCCTTCTCCGTGTCGGCCCGGCCGACGATGAGGGGGCGGATGCCCTTCGGGTCGCGGAAGGCGAGCAGGCCGTACCCCGCGATCATCGCGACCACGGCATAGGCGCCCTTCACCCGGCGGTGCACCCCGGAGACCGCCTTGAAGATGGCGTCCGGGGTGAGGCGGTGGCCGCCGTCGCACGCGTCGTGGATCTCGTGCGCGAGGACGTTCAGCAGCACCTCGGAATCGGAATTCGTGTTGATGTGCCGGCGGTCTTCCTGGAAGAGCGACTTGCGCAGCTCGTCGGCGTTCACCAGGTTGCCGTTGTGGCCCAGCACGATGCCGAACGGGGAGTTCACGTAGAAGGGCTGCGACTCCGCGACCGAGGAGGCGGAACCGGCCGTGGGGTAGCGGCAATGGCCGATGCCCATGGTGCCCACCAGGCCGCGCATGTCGCGCGTGCGGAAGACGTCGCGCACGAGCCCGCGCCCCTTGTGCATGTGGAAGCTGTGGCCTTCGGCCGTGCAGATGCCCGCCGCGTCCTGCCCGCGGTGCTGCAGGACCGTGAGCCCGTCATAGAGGAGCTGGTTGACGGGGCTGCGCGCAACGACTCCGATGATTCCGCACATGCTTCAGGCGTCCCTCAGGCCGGGGTTCGTGACCCCGCGATAGTGTATGCGGTTTGCCCGCCGTTGTGGCCGGACAAGGGTTGGTAGATGGGGGCGAAGGCGCGCCCCGTCAAGGCAGCGGCACCACGCGCCCGTCGAGGCCGGCGCGCTTGAGCTGCGCGGCGGCCTTTTCGGCCGCCTCGCGCGTCGGGAAGGGTCCCGCGCGCAGGCGCGTGAGATCCCCGGCGGCCGCGTCGAGCCTCTCGATGTAATGGGGCACCTTGGCGGCGGTGAGCTTTGCGCGCGCCTGCGCGAGCTTCGCGTCGTCCCGGAAGGCGCCCACCTGGACGGCGAATCCCTCCAGCTTCGGCGCCGCCGGCCGGGTTTCGGGCTGCTTGGGCGCCGCGGCCGCCTTGGGCGGGGCCGCCTTCGGCACCACCTTGGCAGGCTCGCCTTCGGGGCGCTCGGTGCCTTCGGGGGCTCTGCCTTCGGGGGCTCTGCCTTCGGGGGCTCGGCCTTCACCGGCTCGGCCTTCGCCGGCTCCGCGGCCGGCTCCGGCGACTTCGTCACCAGCGGGAGCGGCGCCGCTCCTTCCTTGGGCGGAATGGACAGCATCGGCTCGACGCGGTCGCGGCGCGGCTCCGGGTCCAGCGCCATCGGGACGAACACGACGGCGAGCAGGGCGAGCACGATCGCGCCGACCAGGCGCTGCCTGCCCTTGCGGCGAACCTCAACCTGCTCGGATATGGGGTCGTTCGACATGGCGGTCGGCGTTCATCGCGTGGCTTGCAGGACTTCCGCGACGGTCAGGAACGAGCCGAAAACGAGAATTCTATCATTCGGGCCCGCCTCCCGAAGCGCGGCCTCGTAGGCGAGGCCCACGGTCGCGAAGGCGCGCGTGCGCGCGGCGAGCCCGCGCCCGGCCAGGAGCTCGGCCACGTGGGCGGCGCTCGCCGCCCGCTCGCCGGTCACGGCGGACACGTGCCAGCGGTCCACGCGCGCCGAGACGGCGTCGATGACCGCGCCGATGTCCTTGTCCGCGAGCATCGCGAACACCGCGATCGTGTTCTCGTGGTATCCCATCTCCCCGAGCCCGCGGGCGAGCGCCCGGGCCGCATGCGGGTTGTGCGCGACGTCGAGCACCACGGTCGGGCGCCCCGGCAGCACCTGGAGCCGCCCCGCGAGCCTCACCCCCGTGAGCCCGCGCTTCACCTCGCCCAGGGATACGGGCAGGCGCCCGGCCATCTCGTCGAGCGCGGCGAGGGCCGTGGCTGCGTTCGCGAGCTGCCAGCTGCCGCGCAGCGCGGGCAGCGGCAGGGAGCGCCTGGCGCCACGCCGCCCCTCGAAGTCCCATTGCCTCCCCTCCCGCGCCACGGCGCGGAAATCGCGGCCGAGCACCTGCAGGGGCGCGCCGATGGCGCTCGGCGTGCGCCACGAGGCTCGCGGGCGGATCGGCGTCGCCGAAGAGCGCCGGGCGTCCCGGCCGGTAGATGTGGGCCTTCTCGCGCCCGATCGACTCCCGGTCCTCGCCGAGCCATGCCTGGTGGTCGAGGTCCACGCTCGAGACGATGGCGCAATCGGGGTCGACGGCATTCACGGCGTCGAGCCTGCCGCCCAGTCCCACCTCGAGGACGGCCACCTCGACCCGGGCCCGCTCGAAGGCGGCGAGCGCGGCCAGGGTGCCGAACTCGAAGTAGGTGAGGGGCGTGGCCTCCCGGGCCGATTCGACGCGCGCGAAGTCGGCGGCGATCGCGGCGTCGCCCGCCTCCTCGCCGCCGATCCGGACGCGCTCGTTGTAGCGCAGGAGATGCGGCGAGGTGTAGAGGCCCGTGCGGTAGCCGGCCGTGCGCAGGATGCTCTCGAGGTAGGCGCAGGTCGAGCCCTTGCCGTTCGTGCCGCCGACCGTGATCGCGATCGCCGGGGGGGCGAGCCGCATGCGCCCCATCACCTCGCGGACGCGGTCCAGGCCGAGGGCGATCTTCGCGGGGTGCTGCGCGGAGATGTAGTCGAGCCACCGCCCCAGCGGGGCGCCGGGGCCGGGCGCGGCGCTCACGCCTCCGGCGCCGGCTCGCGCTTGAGCAGCGCGATCAGCCGCGCGACGCGGTCGCGCATCTCGCGCCGGTCGACGATCATGTCGATGGCGCCCTTCTCCAGGAGGAACTCGGCGCGCTGGAAGCCCTCGGGGAGCGTCTCCCGCACCGTCTGCTCGATGACGCGCGGGCCGGCGAAACCCACCAGCGCGCCGGGCTCGGCGATCACCACGTCGCCGATCATGGCGAAGCTCGCCGAGACGCCGCCCATCGTGGGATCGGTGAGCACCGAGATGAAGGGCTGGCGGGCGGCCGAGAGCTGGTGCAGCGCGGCGGTCGTCTTGGCCATCTGCATGAGGGACAGGAGCCCCTCCTGCATGCGCGCGCCGCCCGTGGCCGTGAAGCAGATGAAGGGCAGGCGCTCGTCGCAGCAGGCCTGCACGCCGCGCACGAAGCGCTCGCCCACCACCGAGCCCATCGATCCGCCCAGGAACTCGAACTCGAACGCCGCCGCGACCACCGGCACGGCCTTCACCGCGCCCTGCATGACCACGAGGGCGTCGGTCTCGCCCGTCTCCTTCTCGGCCTCGGAGAGGCGCTCGGTGTACTTGCGGCTGTCCTTGAACTTGAGCGGATCGAGCGGGACCACCTCGGAGGCGAGCTCCGCGCGGCCCTCGGTGTCGAGGAAGGCGTCGAGCCGCTGCCGCGACGAGAGCCGGTTGTGGAAGCCGCACTTCGGGCACACGTGCAGGTTCTTCTCGAGGTCCGTGAAGTAGAGCACCGCCTCGCACGACGGGCACTTGCTCCACAGCCCCTCGGGGACCGCCTTGCGGTGCGCGCCCTCCTCCCGCTTGATCTTCGGGGGCAGGAGCTTCCTGAACCAGCTCATGCGGCGGCCTTGTCCTTGACGGAAGCGTCGATCCCGGCGCGGAAGGCGGCGAGCGCGGCGCCCGCCTGGGCGGCGGCGCGGTCGGGCTCGGCGCGCTCGATCTCCTCCACGATGCGGCTGCCGATCACGACCGCGTCGGCGAAGCGCGCGATGGCCCGCGCGGTCTCGGGCTCGCGGATGCCGAAGCCCACGCCCACCGGGACCGAGGTGTGCGCGCGGATGCGCGCGAGCATGCGCTCCACGTCCGCCGTGTCGATGTTCGCGGACCCGGTCACGCCCTTGAGCGAGACGTAGTAGATGTAGCCCTTCGCCATCCGCGACACGAGGTCGATGCGCGCCTCGGAGGACGTGGGCGAAAGCAGGAATATCGGGTCGATCCCCGCGGCCTCCAGCGCCTCGACCCAGGCCCCGCTCTCCTCCGGGGGATAGTCGACGATGAGCACGCCGTCGACGCCCGCCTCCTTCGCGCGCGCGGCGAACGCCGCCACGCCCATGTGCTCGACGGGGTTGGCGTAGCCCATGAGCACGATGGGGGTGCGATCGTCCTCGCGCCGGTACTGCCGCACGATGTCGAGGACGAGCGCGAGCCCGGTCCCGGCGCGCAGCGCGCGCTCGGAGGCGCGCTGGATCGTCGGGCCGTCCGCCATCGGGTCGGAGAACGGCACGCCCAGCTCGATCACGTCGGCGCCGTTCGCCACCAGGGCGCGCAGGATCGCGGGCGAGTGCGCGGGTGTCGGGTCCCCGGCGGTCACGAAGGGCACGAGCGCGGCGCGGCGCTCGGCGCGAAGCCTGTCGAAGGTGGCGGCGATTCTGCTCATGGGTTTTCGGGGCTTCTCGCGGAGTGCCGGGGTTCAGAAGGTGATCCCGGAGGCCTTGGCGACGGTGTGCATGTCCTTGTCGCCGCGTCCCGGAGAGGTTCACGAGGAGGATGCGGTCCTTCGGCAGCGCCGGGCGCCATCTTCATCGCGTGCGCCACCGCGTGGCTCGACTCGAGGGCCGGGATGATGCCCTCGGTGCGGCACAGCGTGTGGAAGGCGGCGAGCGCCTCGTCGTCCGTCACCGAGACGTAGGTGGCGCGGCCGCTGTCCTTGAGCCAGGCGTGCTCGGGGCCCACGCCGGGGTAGTCGAGCCCCGCCGAGATGGAGTGCGTCTCGAGGATCTGGCCGTCGGCGTCCTGCATGAGGTAGGTGCGGTTGCCGTGCAGCACGCCGGGAGAGCCGGCGGAGAGCGTCGCGGCGTGCTTGCCCGTGGCGATCCCGAGGCCGCCCGCCTCCACCCCGACCAGCTTCACGCCGGCGTGCGGGATGTACGGGTGGAAGATGCCCATGGCGTTCGAGCCGCCGCCGACGCACGCGAGCACGTAGTCGGGCTGCCGCCCGGCGATTCGCGGGCATCTGCACGAGGCACTCCTTGCCGACCACGGAATTGAAATCGCGCACCATCATCGGATACGGGTGCGGTCCGGCGACGGTGCCGATGATGTAGAACGTGTCGGCGACGTTCGTGACCCAGTCGCGCATGGCCTCGTTGAGCGCGTCCTTGAGGGTGCGCGAGCCGCTCGAGACCGGCACCACGGTGGCGCCCAGCAGCTTCATGCGGTAGACGTTCTGGGCCTGGCGCGCGACGTCCTCGGTGCCCATGTACACCACGCACTCCATCCCGTAGCGCGCCGCCACGGTGGCGGTGGCCACGCCGTGCTGTCCGGCCCCCGTCTCGGCGATCACGCGCGGCTTGCCCATGCGGCGGGCGACGAGCGCCTGTCCCATGGTGTTGTTCACCTTGTGGGCCCCGGTGTGGTTGAGGTCCTCGCGCTTGAGGAAGATCTGCGCCCCGCCCAGCTCGCCGGAAAGGCGCTTCGCGTGGTAGACCGGGCTCGGGCGGCCCACGTAGTGCTCGAGCTCGTAGGCGAGCTCGGCCTGGAACGCGGGATCCTTGCGGCAGGCCTCGTAGGCCTCCCGCAGCTCCGCCAGGGCCTCCTGGAGCGTCTCGGCGACGAAGGTGCCGCCGTACGGGCCGAAGTGGCCGGTCGCGTCGGGCAGGTCGTAGTCCGAGGTGGGCCGGGGTTCAGCCACCGGCACTCGCATCTGCATCTCTCACACTCCTCACGAATTCCTCGATCCGGGCCGCGTCCTTCACGCCGCGCGCCGACTCGACGCCGCTGGAGACGTCGACCGCCCAGGGTTTCACGGCGCGGATGGCGCCGCCCACGTTTCCCGCGTCCAGCCCTCCGGAGAGCACCACCGGCCGGCCGAGCGTGCGCGGCACGAGGGACCAGTCGAACGCGGTGCCGGTGCCCCCGAATTGCCCGGGAACCTGCGCATCCAGCAGCAGGGCCGCCGCGCGCGGGAAACGAGCTTCGCATTCTAGCAAATCGACCCCCGGCCCGACCCGGAAGGCGCGCATCCAGGGCAGCCCGAACTGGTCGCAGAACCCGGCCGGCTCGTCGCCGTGGAACTGGAGCATCCCCAGCGGCACGCGCTCGAGGATCGCGCGCACGCCGCCGGCATCGCGATTCACGAAGAGCCCCACGACGGTCACGAAGGCCGGCACCGCCTGCGCGATGTCGCGCGCGAGGTCCGCCTCCACGGCCCGCGGGCTCGCCGGGTGGAACACGAGGCCGATCGCGTCCGCGCCGGCCCGCGCCGCGGCCTGCGCCATGCGCGGATCGCGGATGCCGCAGATCTTGACGCGCGTGCGGTGGGCGATCATGGGGAAGGAAGGAGCGGGTTCGGCCGGAAGGCAGGCAGGCCGAGCGAACGATCATACTCGATGGCCGCGAGGTACAGGCCGTCGGGCGCGAAGGTGGGCGCCGCCAGGCGCCGGTCGCGGCCACCGAGGAGCTCGCCGATCCACGCCGGCGGCTGGCGGCCGGCGCCCACGTAGACGAGGCTGCCCACCACGTTCCTCACCATGTGGTGCAGGAAGGCGTTGGCGCGCAGCGTGAAGACCACGAGGGTGCCGACCCGCTCCACCGTCGCCTCGTGCAGGACCCGGACGGGCGAGCGGGCCTGGCACTGGGCGTCGCGGAAGGCGCTGAAGTCCTGCTCGCCCGGAAGCAGGCGTGCCGCCTCCTGCATCGCCGCGACATCCAGCCGCTTGTGGAACCAGCCGGCCTTCGCGCGCAGGATCGCCGGCGCCACGGCGTCGTCGAGCAGGAGGTACTGGTAGGTGCGCGACAGGGCGTGGTGCCGCGCGTGGAAGTCGGCGGGCACGCGCCGCGCCCACACGACCCGGATCGGTCCGGGCAGCGACGAGTTGGGACCGCGCACCCAGGCGATGCTCCTCGCGCTCGGCGTCCGTGTCGAAATGCACGACCTGCGCGCGCGCGTGCACGCCGGCGTCGGTCCTGCCGGCCGCGACCGTCGCGATGGGCGCGTCGGCGAACGACGCCAGCGCGCGCCTCGAGATGGTCCTGCACGCCGCACCCGGAGGGCTGGTGCTGCCAGCCGCAGAAGGGGGCGCCGTCGTACTCGAGGCCGAGGGCGATTCGCATGGGGCGGGAAAGAAATCGGCGGGGGTGACCCCGCCGATCAAGCGACTTGCAACAGCGAAGAGGTCAGAGCGAGGCGATCAGGTTCTGCGCTTCGGCCTTCTGCGCAGCCGATCCTTCCTTCGCCACTTCCTGCAGGATCTCGCGCGCGCCGTCCTTGTCCCCGATCTCGAGGTAGGCCTTCGCGAGCTCGAGCTTGGTCGTCACCGCGTCCCCGCCTCCCCCGCCACCGCCGGCATCTCCCAGGTCGAGGTCGGTGAGGTTGAGCGAGGCGGTCTGCGCCATCGCCGGCTGCTCCGAGCCGAGGTTGAGGTCCGGCGCGGCTCGGCCGAAGCCGAGGAGGTCGGGAAGTCGAGCCCCGACAGGTCGAAGTCGAACGCGGACTTTTCGTCCTTCGGCGCTTCCGAGCTCACGTCCACGACCGCGGCCGGAGCGGAAGGCGCGAGGTCGAAGTCCAGCGGCGGCACTTCGTTGGAAACGGGCAGGTCGGGCGGCGGCGTCTTCTGGGCGCCCAGGTCGAGGTCGAAGCTCGAGGATTGCGGCGCCGACGCCGCGGCGGCCGCGGAGGGAGCGGAATCGAGATCGAAGTCGAGATTGGGCTTCGGCGCCGGTGCCGCGGCCTCGAACACGGGCGCCGCGCCGGCCGCCCCGCCGTACAGCGGGTTCGCCGGGTCGATCTGGGCGCCCATCGCCGCGGCCTTGATGCCAGGCCGGGCTCGATTCGCCCGCGGCCGCGCGCAGTTCCTTGGCGACCGTCTCGAAGGCGGTGGGGCTCTTGCGCGCGTGGTAGATCTCGAGGAGCTTCAGCGCGATCTCGTGGCGGTTCTTGTCGCGCGACATCGCCTCCTTGAGGATCTCCTCGGCCTGCGCGTCGCGGCCGTAGGCGATGTAGACCTCGGCCTCGGCCACCGGATCGACCTCGTCCGTGTCGATCGTGCCGGGTCCCGTCTTGTCGAAGTCGGTGAGGAACGAGCTGTTGCCCGTGTCGACCAGCCCGCCGCCGGCCTTGCCGGTGACGGAGTTGGGCTTCAGGTCCGAGGGAAACGCACTGGTCATCGAACTCGATGGACCAGCCTCCTCTCTTTGTCGACGACGGCGCATGAAAAGGAACCCGCCCAGTCCGAGTGCACCGAGCACCCCGACCCCGCCCACGATCACGGGCAGGTTGTCCATGACCTGGTCCATCAGGTCCGGCTCGGGCGGCGGCGGCGGGGGCTTCTTGGCTGCAGCAGGCTTCGGCGGCGCCGGCTTGGGCGCCTCGGCGGGCTTCGCGGCTTCCGCGGGCTTGGCTTCTTCGGCGGGCTTCACGGGCTCGGCGGGCTTGCCGGCATCCGCAACCTTCGTGTCGGCAGGCTTCGCGGCCTCCGCGGGCTTCGCGGGTTCGGCGGGCTTCGGCGCCTCCGCCGGCTTCGCGGCGGCGACCTTCGTGTCGGGCGCCTTGGCGGGCTCGCCGGCCTTCACGGGAGCACCGGCCTTGAGGTCGACCAGGCGCTGCATGTCGCGGATCTGCTTCTCGAGATCCGACACGCGCGACTGCGCTTCCTTGAGCGACTTGTCCTTGGCGGTGAGCTCCTCCTGCAGGGCGTTCAGGCGATCCTGCGCGGACCCGCCCTTGCCGGCGGCGCCGCCCTTGGCGCCTTCCGTCTTGGAGAGCTTGAGCACGTCCTTGGACTCGGCCGCGGGCGCGGGCGGCGGCGTCACCGCGGCCGCTCCCACCTGCCCGGCGGCGGCGCGCGTGGACTCGGGACGCGCGGGCATCGACGCCACGCCGCCGGCGAGCCCTTCGCGGTAGGCCTTCCAGTTCGCGACGTGCGACCTGACCTCCTGGTTGGCCTCCTTCTCGGAGATCTTGCCCACTTCCTCGGCAGAGGGAACGCGCAGGATCTGGCCGGCCTTGAGGCGATTCATGTTGCTGTCGATGAACGCGGCCTTGTTCTCGCGGTAGAGCGCCGCGAGCATCTGCTCCATGCTCACCTCGGCGGGCTTCACCTGGCCCGCGATCTTGCTGAGGTTTTCGCCCTTTTCCACCGGGCCGTAGGAATCGCGGGCCGCTTCCTTGACGAGCCCGGGCGAGGCAGCCGCCATTTCGGTCTTGGCGGAGGGCGCCCCGCCCGGCGCGGCGACTGGCGCGGCGGCAGCGGGCGCAGCCGCGGCAGGCGCGCGCAGCGGCGGGAGCCGCCGCGCGGGCGGCGGCCACCGGCGCGGTCGCCTTCGCATCCGCGAATCCCGGGGGATCGAGGAGGATCGGGTATTCCCGCTGCAGGCGTCCCGCGGGCCAGGTCACCTCGATCAGCACGTCGACGAAGGGCTCGTTGATCGGAGCCACGCTCGTGACCTTGAGGTAAGGCTGGCCGTTGGCGCGCTTGTCGACCGCGAAGCGCAGCAGGCGCAGGACGGAGGAATACTCGATCTTCGCGTCGCGATAGGCCTCCGGCGACGCGACCCGCGCCGACAGCGAATCGATTTCGCCCGGCTGCAGTGAAACGAGGTCGATCTCGGCCACGAGGACTTGCCCGAGCGCCGAGCTGACGGTGAGCTTTCCGAGGCCCGCGGCGTGAACCGCGAAGGAGGCCCCGGCAAGCAGCGCGATGGCTATTCCGGTTTTGATTTTGCCCAGCATTGTGTGCCCTCTCCCACCCCGGGAACTAGGTAAGAAATACAGCTAAATCAATATCTTGTCGTTTCAATTTCACCCGGATTTTCACATTATCGCGTAAATCCAGACTTTTTCAACCAGTTTTTCCCCGCCCGCCCCGGAAGCATCGGTCCCGGCACCGGCTAGCGGAGCCCCCCGCAAACGATGCGAAGCATCCGCCGCAGCGGCTCCGCCGCGCCCCAAAGCAGCTGGTCGCCGACGGTGAACGCGGACAGATATTCGCCACCCATGCGCAGCTTGCGAAGCCGCCCGATGGGAACTTCGAGCGTCCCGGTGACCGCCGCGGGAGTGAGCCGCTCCAGCGTCTCGGGCCTCGCGTTCGGGATCACCCGGACCCAGTCGTTCGCCTTGGCGAGAAGGGACTCGATCTCCGCGATCGGGATGTCCCTGCGCAGCTTGATGGTGAGACCCTGGCTGTGGCAGCGCATGGCGCCCACGCGCACGCAGAGGCCGTCCACCGCGACGGGCCGCTCCTCGCGCCCGAGGATCTTGTTGGTCTCGGCGTGTCCCTTCCACTCCTCGCGGCTCTGGCCGTTGCCGAGGTCGGAGTCGATCCAGGGAAGCAGGCTCCCGGCCAGCGGGACGCCGAAATGGGTCGTCGGGAACTTCTCGTCCCGAAGGATCCCGGCGACCTCGCGGTCGATGTCGAGGATCGCCGAGGCGGGGTCCGCGAGGAGCGCCTTGGCGGCGAAGTGGACCTCGCCCATCTGCTGCAGGAGCTCGCGCATGTTCTGCGCCCCGGCGCCCGACGCCGCCTGGTAGGTCATGGCCGACACCCACTCGACCAGGTCCTCCTTGAGCAGCCCGTCGATCGCCATGAGCATGAGGCTCACGGTGCAGTTGCCCCCGATGTAGTTGCGCACGCCCGCGGCGAGCGCGCGGTCGATGACGGGGCGGTTCACCGGGTCGAGGATGATGACGGCGTCCTTCTCCATGCGCAGCGCCGAGGCCGCGTCGATCCAGTAGCCGTTCCAGCCGGCCGCGCGCAGCTTCGGATAGACGGACTTCGTGTAGTCGCCGCCCTGGCAGGTGATGAGGATCTCGTTCTTCGCCAGCTCGGCGACGTCGCTCGCGTCCTTCAGGGGGCCGGTCGGCCGGCCGATGTCCGGGCCCGCGGCGCCCACCGTCGAGGTGGTGAAGAACACCGGGTCGATGAGCTCGAAGTCCCCTTCGGCGCGCATGCGCTCCATGAGCACGGAGCCCACCATGCCGCGCCAACCGATGATGCCTGCTCGTCTTCCTGTTCGCCATTTCGGTCGAGGCGGCTTCGTCTTTCTATAGGGCCTTCAGCACCGCCGTGCCCATCTCGGCAGTCGTGCAGGGTTTCGCGCCGCGCGCGGCGATGTCCGCCGTGCGCAGCCCCGAGGCGAGCGCCTTCCTCACCGCGGCCTCGATCCGGGCGGCCACCTGCGCCTGCCCGAAGGTGTAGCGGAACATCATCGCCAGCGAGAGGATCTGCGCGAGGGGATTCGCCACGCCCTTGCCCGCGATGTCCGGCGCCGAGCCGTGGATGGGCTCGTAAAGCCCCTTGCCGTTCGCGTCGAGCGAGGCCGAGGGAAGCATCCCGATGGAGCCGGTGAGCATGGAGGCCTCGTCCGAGAGGATGTCGCCGAACATGTTGCCCGTCACCAGCACGTCGAACTGGCGCGGGTTGCGCACGAGCTGCATCGCGCAGTTGTCCACGAGGATGTGCGAGAGCGCGACGTCGGGGTACTCCGGCGCGATCTCCTCGGCGATGTCGCGCCACAGCTGCGTGGCCTCCAGCACGTTCATCTTGTCGACCGAGGTGAGGCGCCTGCCGCGCTGGCGCGCGGTGCGGAAGCCCACGTGCAGGATCCGGCGGATCTGCGCCTCGGTGTAGTGCATCGTGTTGATGCCGACGCGGCTGCCCTTCTCGCCCGTGATCCCGCGCGGCTGCCCGAAGTAGATGTCGCCGGTGAGCTCCCGGACGATCATGATGTCCAGGCCCGAGACCACCTCCGGCTTGAGCGTCGAGGCGTCCGCGAGCTCCGGGAAGACCGTGGCCGGGCGCAGGTTCGCGAAGAAGTCGCACTCCTGGCGCAGCCCCAGGATCGCCTTCTCGGGGCGCTTGTCGCGCGGCAGGGTGTCGTACTTCGGCCCGCCCACGGCGCCGAAGAGGACCGCATCGGCGCTCCTGGCGAGCGCGAGCGTGGCCTGCGGCAGGGGATCGCCCGCGCAGTCGTAGGCGGCTCCGCCCACGGGCGCCTCCTCGGTCTCGATCTTGAGGCCCTCGCCGCGAAGGGCGTCGAGGATCCGGACGGCCTCGCGCAGGATCTCGGGGCCGATGCCGTCGCCGGGAAGCAGCGCGATCTTCATGGCGCCCTCACGAGAAGATCCACGGCTCGGAGGCCCGGCGCCGCTCCTCGTAGGCGCGGATCGCGTCCTGGCGGCGCAGCGTGAGCCCGATGTCGTCCCAGCCGTTCACGAGGCACTCCTTGCGGAAGGGCTCGACGTCGAAGCGCATCACCTGCCCGGAAGGCGTCGTCACCGTCTGCGCGGGCAGGTCGATCTGCAGGCGATAGCCCATGTTCGCGGCGACCTCCTGGAACAGGTGGTCCAGGTGGAAATCCGGCAGGACGATCGGCAGCAGCCCGTTCTTGAAGCAGTTGTTGAAGAAGATGTCGGCGTAGGACGGCGCGATGATCGCCCGGAAGCCGAACTGCTGCAGCGCCCACGGCGCGTGCTCGCGCGAGGAGCCGCAGCCGAAGTTCTTGCGCGCGATGAGGATGGTCGCGCCCCGGAAGCGCGGCTGGTTCAGGACGAAGTCCGGGTTGGGCTTCCTCGAGGCCGGGTCCTGGCCGGGCTCGCCCGGGTCGAGGTAGCGCCACGCGTCGAACAGGTTCGGCCCGAAGCCCGTCCGGTGGATCGACTTCAGGAACTGCTTGGGGATGATGGCGTCGGTGTCGACGTTCTCCCGGTCGAGCGGCGCCACGAGCCCCGCGTGCAGCGTGAACTTTTCCATCACTTCGCCTTCCGGGCGGATCCTCGATGACCTCGCCGCCTTCTTGATGTCCTTGCCGAGACCTTCAGCCGCCCAGCACGAGCGCAGGCGACGCGAAGAATCCTGGTCATTTCGATGTCTCCGTTCAGCCGAGCCGGCGCACGTCCACGAAGCGCCCCGCCAGCGCGGCGGCGGCGGCCATCGTGGGGCTCACGAGGTGCGTGCGGCCGCCGGCGCCCTGGCGGCCCTCGAAGTTCCGGTTCGAAGTGGACGCGCAGCGCTCGCCCGGGGACAGGCGGTCGTCGTTCATGCCCAGGCACATCGAGCAGCCCGGCTCGCGCCACTCGAAGCCGGCGTCGAGGAAGATCCTGTCCAGCCCCTCCTTCTCGGCCTGGCGCTTCACCAGGCCCGAGCCGGGGACCACCATCGCGAGCTTCACGCCGGAAGCCACCCGCCGTCCGCGAACCACGGAAGCGGCGGCGCGCAGGTCCTCGATGCGCGAATTGGTGCAGGAGCCGATGAAGACCTTGTCGATGGCGATGTCGGTCATGGGCGTCCTCGGATCGAGGCCCATGTACTCGAGCGCGCGCTCGATCGCCTCGCGGCGCACCGGGTCCTTCTCGGCCGCCGGGTCGGGGACGCGCTCGTCGATGGACACCACCATCTCGGGGGAAGTGCCCCAGGTGACCTGGGGCTTGAGCGCGGCGGCGTCGATCGCCACCTCGCGGTCGAAGCGCGCGCCCTCGTCGGAAACCAGGGTGCGCCAGTAGGCGCTGGCGCGCTCGAACTCCTCGCCCTGCGGCGCGAAGGGCCGGCCCTTCAGGTAGGCGATCGTCTTCTCGTCCGCCGCCACCAGGCCCGAGCGTGCGCCGGCCTCGATGGCCATGTTGCAGACGGTCATCCGGCCCTCCATCGAGAGCGCGCGGATGGCCGACCCCGCGAACTCGATCGCGTGCCCCGTTCCGCCGGCCGTGCCGATGCGCCCGATGACGGCGAGGACCACGTCCTTGGCGCCCACGCCCGCGGGCAGCGCGCCCTCGACGCGGATGCGAAGCGTCTTCGCCTTCTTGGCGAGCAGGCACTGCGTGGCGAGCACGTGCTCGACCTCGCTCGTGCCGATGCCGAAGGCGAGCGCCGCGAAGGCGCCGTGGGTGCTGGTGTGCGAATCGCCGCAGACGACCGTCATGCCGGGGAGCGTGGCGCCCTGCTCCGGCCCGATCACGTGGACGATGCCCTGGCGCGCGTCGCGCATCGGGAAGTAGACGGGAACGGCGAAGCGCTCGACGTTGCGGTCGAGCGTCTCGACCTGCAGGCGCGAGACGTCGTCGGCGATGCCCTTTTCGAGCCCCTTCGTGGGCACGTTGTGGTCCGCGGTGGCGACCACGGAGCCGATGCGCCAGGGCTTGCGCCCCGCGAGGGCCAGGCCTTCGAAGGCCTGCGGGCTGGTCACCTCGTGCACGAGGTGGCGGTCGATGTAGATGAGCGCCGTCCCGTCCGCTTCTTCGTGGACGAGATGGGCGTTCCAGAGCTTTTCGTAGAGGGTGAGCGGGTTCATGGACGTTCCGGGCGAAGGGAAATTATAACTCGCGCCCGGGTGCCCTCGCCCGCGTCACGCCTCCTCGGGATCCGGATCCTCGACGGGCGCGGGCGCGCCGGCGCCGGGAACGGCTGCCGCGGCCGCCGGGATGCGCGGCGTCGCGCAGGCCACGTCGGCGTTCTGCGCGCGATGGCGAAGCGCGTGGTCGGCGAGGACCAGCGCGAGGAAGGCCTCCGCGATCGGCGCGGCCCGGATGCCCACGCAGGGATCGTGGCGGCCGTGCGTCTCGATGCCCGCCGGCCGGCCGTCCACGTCCACGGTGCGCCGCGCGAGACGGATGCTCGAGGTGGGCTTGATGGCGACGGAGACGACGATGTCCTGCCCCGTCGAGATGCCCCCCAGGATTCCCCCGGCGTGGTTGGAGAGGAAGCCCTCGGGCGTCATCTCGTCCGAATGCTCGGTGCCCAGCTGGGCGGCGGCGGCGAAGCCGGCGCCGATCTCCACGCCCTTCACGGCGTTGATGCCCATCATCGCCTGCGCGATGTCGGCGTCGAGGCGCCCGTAGAGCGGCTCGCCCCATCCCGGGGGCGCGCCCGTGGCCACGACCCTGAGCCGCGCCCCGCAGGAATCGCCGGACTTGCGCAGCCGGTCCATGAAGGCCTCGAGCTCGGGCACGATCGTCGCGTTGGCGGCGAAGAAGGGGTTCGCGTCGACGTGGTCCCAGGACTCGAACGGGATCTCGTTGGGCCCCAGGTGCGTGAGGTTCCCGCGGATCGTCACGCCGTAACGCTCGCGCAGCCACTTCCTCGCGATGGCGCCCGCGGCGACGGCAGGCGCGGTGAGGCGCGCCGAGGACCGCCCGCCCCCGCGCGGATCGCGCAGGCCGTACTTCTGCAGGTAGGTGTAGTCGGCGTGGCCCGGCCGGAAGCTCGCGGCGATCTTCGCGTAGTCCTTGCTGCGCTGGTCCTCGTTGCGGATGAGGAGCGCGATCGGCGTCCCCGTCGTGCGCCCCTCGAACACGCCGCTCAGGATCTCCACCCGGTCCTCCTCGCGGCGCTGCGTCACGTGCCGGGAGGTGCCGGGCTTCCTGCGGTCGAGGTCGGGCTGGATGTCGGCCTCGGAAAGCGCCATTCCCGGCGGGCACCCGTCGACCACGCAGCCGATGGCCGGGCCGTGGGATTCGCCGAAGGTGGTGACGGTGAAGAGGGTGCCGAGGGTGTTGCCGGACATGAGCGAGAGGCGCGGAAATCGGTCGATCGAGTTTATCACGCGGGTCCCGGCGCTCCCGGGCCCGGGACGGCTTCAGCGCCAGTCGCCGCGCATCGCCTGGATTCGCGCCTTCAGGACCTCGGGCGTGGCCTGCGCCGGCGCGAGCGGGGGCGCCACCTCCAGCGCGATCCTCGAGAAGACGCCGCGGCGGAACGGCCGGGTCATCGCCGCCCCGCGCGTGCCGGCTGAAGAAGCCGCCGTAGAGCCCCTTGAGCGCCATCGGCACCACGGGCACCGGCGTGCGCTCGACGATGCGCGTGACCCCCGTGCGGAACAGGCCGATCTCGCCGTCCTCCGTGATCCGCCCCTCGGGGAAGATGCCCACGAGCTCGCCCTGCGCGAGGGCGGCCGCCACCTCGTCGTAGGCGCGCTCGAGGAGCGCCGGGTCCTCCTTCGCGGGCGCGATGGGGATGGCCTTCCCCGTGCGGAACACGAACGAGAGCACCGGAATCCGGAAGATGCGGTGGTCCATCACGAAGCGGATCGGCCGCGGGCTCGCCGCCAGGATCACCAGCGCGTCCACGAAGCTCACGTGGTTGCAGGCCACCACCGCCGCGCCCTCCTCCGGGATGTGCTCGATGCCCTCCTTGCGCAGGCGGTACGCCGAGTGCACGAGCAGCCAGCACAGGAAGCGCATCAGGAACTCGGGCACCAGCAGGTAGATGTAGGCGGCGACGGCCGCGTTCATGAGCCCCACGACGAGGAAGAGCTGCGGCAGCGTGAGGCCGGCGCGCAGGAGCGCCATGGCCGCGAGAGAGGCCACGATCATGAAGACGCGCGTTGAGGATGTTGTTGGCCGCGATGATGCGGGCGCGGTGCGCCGGCTCCCCGCGGCTCTGGATGAGCGCGTAGAGCGGCACCGAGTAGAAGCCCGCGAAGAGGGAGACCAGGAACAGGTCGGCCATGATCCGGACCGTCTCCCACTCGCGCAGCAGCGTCGCCGTGTCCCGCATCGTGCCGGGCGCCAGGCCGCGGCACGCGAGCCAGAGGTCGACCGCGAAGACCGTCATGCCGATCGAGCCGAAGGGCACGAGCCCGATCTCGACCTTGCGCCCGGAAAGCCGCTCGCAGGCGAGCGCCCCCAGGCCGATGCCGGTGGAGAAGACGGCAAGCAGCGCCGTGACCACGTTCTCGTCGCCGTTCAGCACGTCGCGGGTGAACGGCGTGAACGACGTGAGGAAGATCGAGCCCACGAACCACAGCCACGAGATGCCGAGCAGGGAGTGGAACACCGCCGTGTCCCGCGCGGCGATCCGCAGGTTGTTCCAGGTCTCCGTGAACGGGTTCCAGTTGATCGCGAGCCCCGGATCCGGCGCCGGGGATTGCGGCACGAATCCGGCCGCGATGCGCCCCAGCACCGCCACCGCCAAGCAGGTCGCCGCTACGCCCACCGCCCCCGCTTCCGACTTCACGAGAAATCCGGAGGCCATCGTGCCCAGGAGGATCGCGACGAACGTGCCCATCTCGACCATGCCGTTGCCGCCGGTGAGCTCGGTGTCCTTCAGGTGCTGCGGCAGGTAGGCGTACTTCACGGGGCCGAACAGCGTCGAGTGCACGCCCATCAGGAATACCGCGACATACAGGAGCGCCGGGACGCGCGCGACGAATCCCGCCGCCGCGATCGCCATGACGGCGATCTCGAAATCCTTCACGAAGCGGATGAGGCGGCTGCGCTCGAACTTGTCCGCGATCTGCCCGGAGGTCGCCGACAGCAGCACGAAGGGGGCGATGAAGATCGCGCCGATGGCGAAGCCCGCGGTGGAGGCGTCCACGCCCCCCCAGTCGGCCGCATGGTAGGTCGCGAGCAGCGTGAAGGCGAACTTGAACAGGTTGTCGTTCGCGGCGCCCAGGAACTGGGTCCAGAAGAGCGGCGCGAAGCGGCGCTCGCGCAGGAGGGAGAACTGGCTGCGGGAGGCCATCGTCAGGCGCTTCCCGGGCCGGCGTCGAAGAAGCCCCGCGTCTCGAAGACCGCCGCCGGCAGGCGCGCGCCCTTCCAGGCGAGCGAGCGCTTGAGGACGAAGTCGAAGAGGAGCGGATTCACCTGCCGCAGCTCGTGCAGCACCGGAAGCGCCGCCTCCTCGAGGAGCCCGGCGCGGACGAGTCCCTGCACCGAGAAGATGGGCATGATGCCGGGCAGCGGGTAGTCGGAGCCGTTCAGCAGGCGGGAATGCCAGGCGGTGGCGGCGATGATCTCGGGCACCGTCCCGGCGCGGTTGGCCTGCGTCACGGCCGAAAGGTCTCCGTGCAGCAGCGCGGCGTAGCGCGGCTCGCGCATCAGCCTCGCGAAGAGGTCGAGGTTGCGCGCGCGCGGCGCCCGCGCCGGATCGGCGTCGGCGTCGAGGTCGGGGCTTTCGCCCAGGCTCGCGCAGTGCGCGGCGACCACGCGCACGCCCGCGTCCAGGGGATGGCGAAGGGCCAGGGGATTGCCGAGGTCGTGGCGGCCCGCGCCCTCCACCGCCTGCTCCTCGCCCACGTGCACGACGAGCGGAAGGCGCAGCCGCGCCAGGGCGGAGTAGAACTCGCGGGCCCTGGGGTGGGCGAGGTCGATGCCCATGGCCTGCGGCAGCCACTTCACCGCGCGAGCCCCCGCGGCCCGCGCCGACTCGAGGGCAGGCAGGGCATCGCGGCGGTAGGGATGGACGGACGCGATCCACTCGAAGCGATCCGGCCGCGACCGCGCGACGCGCGCGGCGTAGGCGTCGGGAACCGCGAAGGTCGTCAGGTCGTCGCGCCGCGTGCCGTCGGGATCGTGGGTGTGGTCGAAGGCGAGCAGCATCACCTTCGCGCCCGGGGGGAACTCGTCGGCGAGGTGGGCGATCCGCCCGGCCACCGCGACGTCGAGGCGGTCCTCGTCCTCGCCCCCGCAGGCGGCGTTGAAGAACATCGCGCGCCGCACGCGGCCGGCGATCGTCGAGGGGCGGTCGAAGCCCGGGTTGAGGTAGATTCCCGAGCCCGCGCGGCCGTTGCCGAAGAGGTGGGCGTGGCAATCCCACACCCGGGTGGCGTCCAGCCCTTCCCAGGCGGCGCGCACGAGGCGCTCGCGCAGCACGCGGTGCCCGCCCGGGGCGCGGCATTCGTTGAACAGGCCCTGCTCGAAGCTGAAGCGGCAGCCGGTGAGCGCGCCGGCCGCGGCCGCGGCGGCAGCCGCGCCGAGGAAGCGGCGCCGGCTCACGCCCTGTCCTTCAGGTAGTCGCGCACGGCGCCCAGCGCCGACACGAGGAACTCCTTGTCGAGCCAGAACCAGACCTCCTTGCCGATCTTCTCCGAGCGCAGGACGCCCGCCTCGCGCAGCACCCTGAGGTGGTGCGAGACCGTGGTGCGCGACAGCGTGGAGACCTCGACGATGGCCCCCACGTTCAGGCGCTCGCCGGGATCGAACGTGAGCAGGATGCGCTGGCGGTGCTCGTCGCCCAGGGCGGCGAAGACCCGCGAGAGGTTTCGCCACTCGCGCGGAATCGCGCGCAGGTAGTTGCGGTTCATCGGGACCCTCCAATCATGTCGATATGTTTAGTTATATCGACTCGTTTCGTCAAGCCCGCGCCGATTGGCCCCCTGCCGGCGTGCTAGACTTGGATGCAAATTCCAAGCAGCTCAAGGGCTTAGCGCCATGCTCGACGACCTGAAGACCAGCGCCCTCGACTACCACCGCCTTCCGCGGCCCGGCAAGATCGAGATCGCCCCCACCAAGCCCCTGGCCACCCAGCGCGACCTCGCGCTCGCCTATTCCCCGGGCGTGGCCTTCGCCTGCGAGGCGATCAAGGAATCCCCCGCCGAGGCCCGCAACCTCACCGCCCGCGGCAACCTCGTGGGCGTGGTCACCAACGGCACCGCGGTGCTGGGCCTGGGCAACATCGGGCCGCTCGCCGCGAAGCCCGTGATGGAGGGCAAGGGGGTCCTCTTCAAGAAGTTCGCCGGCATCGACGTCTTCGACATCGAGCTGAACGAGCTCGACCCGGACCGCCTCATCGAGGTCATCGCCGCCCTCGAGCCCACCTTCGGCGGCATCAACCTCGAGGACATCAAGGCCCCCGAGTGCTTCTACATCGAGAGGAAGCTCCGCGAGCGGCTGAAGATCCCCGTCTTCCACGACGACCAGCACGGCACCGCCATCATCGTGGGCGCGGCGATCGTGAACGGGCTGCGCGTGGTCGGCAAGAAGATCGGCGACGTGAAGCTCGCGGTGTCCGGCGCCGGCGCCGCCGCCCTCTCCTGCCTCGACATGCTGGTGGCCCTCGGCGTGCGCATCGAGAACATCTGGGTGTCGGACATCGTCGGCGTGGTCTACGAGGGCCGCACCGAGCTGATGGACGAGAACAAGGCGCGCTACGCGAAGAAGACGGACGCGCGCACCCTCGGGGACATCGTCGGGGACGCCGACATCTTCCTCGGGCTCTCGGCCGGCGGCGTCCTCAAGCAGGACATGGTCAAGCGAATGGCCCCCAACCCGCTCGTCCTGGCCCTGGCCAACCCGGTGCCGGAGATCCTCCCCTCGGAGGTCAAGGCCGTCCGCGACGACGCGATCATCGCCACCGGGCGCTCGGATTACCCGAACCAGGTGAACAACGTCCTGTGCTTCCCCTTCATCTTCCGGGGGGCGCTCGACGTGGGCGCCACCACGATCAACGAGCCGATGAAGCTCGCGGCGGTGAACGCGATCGCGGACCTCGCGATGGCCGAGCAGTCCGACGTCGTCGCCCAGGCCTACCGGCACGAGAAGATGAGCTTCGGGCGCGAGTACCTCATCCCGAAGCCCTTCGACCCGCGCCTCATCGTGAAGATCGCCCCGGCGGTCGCGAAGGCGGCGATGGACAGCGGCGTGGCGACCCATCCCATCCTGGACTTCGACGCCTACCGCCAGCGCCTCGACGAGTTCGTCTACCAGTCCGGACTCGCGATGCGACCCATCTTCGCGGCCGCGAAGACCGCGCCCAAGCGGATCGTGTACGCGGAGGGCGAGGACGAGCGCGTGCTGCGCGCCGTGCAGGTCGTGGTGGACGAGAAGCTGGCCTTCCCCATACTCGTCGGCAGGCCGGCGGTGCTGGAGAAGCGCATCGAGCGCTTCGGCCTGCGCCTGAAGATCGGGGAGCACTTCGACGTGGTCAATCCGGAATGGGACGCGCGCTACCGCGACTACTGGACCGAGTACCACCGTCTCACCGAGCGCCGGGGCGTGTCGGTGCAGTACGCCAAGATCGAGATGCGCCGCCGCCACACGCTCATCGGCGCGATGATGATCCACAAGGGCGACGCCGACGGGATGGTGTGCGGGACCTTCGGCACCTACGAGCTGCACCTGCACTACGTCGACCAGGTGATCGGACGCCGGCCCGGCGTCGGGAATTACTACGCCATGAACATCCTGATGCTGCCGCGGCGCACCGTGTTCATCTGCGACACCTACGTGAACCCCGATCCCACGCCCGAGCAGATCGCGGAGATGACGCAGCTCGCCACCGAGGAGGTCCGGCGCTTCGGCCTCGAGCCCCGGGTGGCCCTGCTCTCGCACTCGAGCTTCGGCACGAGCGAGGCTTCCTCGCCGGCCAAGATGCGCGCCGCCCTCGCGCTCATCCGCAGCAGGATGCCCGGCCTCGAGGTCGACGGCGAGATGCACGGCGACGCGGCCCTTTCGGAGGAAGTGCGCCAGGCCGCGTTCCCGAACTCCCGGCTCAAGGGCGAGGCGAACCTCCTCATCATGCCGACCCTGGACGCGGCCAACATCGCCTTCAACCTCCTGAAGACGGCCTCCGGCGACGGCATCACGATCGGGCCGATCCTGCTGGGCGCCAACAAGGCCGCGCACGTCCTCACGCCGACGGCGACCGTCCGGCGTATCATCAACATGACGGCGGTCGCGGTCGTCGATGCCCAGGCGGACCGCGGCTAGCCCACCGGCGCCATGATCGACCGTTTCGACCACTTCCATATCCGGCCCGCAGACTTCGAGCGCGCGCTCGAGTTCTACCGCGACACGCTTGGCTGGGAATTGGTCACGAGCTGGGGCGATGCCGGGACCGGGCGCGGCGCCGTCCTCTCCGGCGGAGCGATCAAGCTGGTCCTCGTGGAGCGCACGGCCGCCTCCGGGGGCGCGCGCGGAAACGGCCCCGCCATCCACCTGGACATCCACGACGTCGACAAGCGCTTCGAGGCGATCCCCCCGGGCGAGCACGTCGTCGTCCCGCCGGGAACGAACGAGCGCGGAGCCCGCTGGTTCGTCGTTCGCGATCCCGACGGAAACCTCGTCGCGTTCGAAGAGGTGAACCGGCGCCGTGGCTGAGCCTGCGCCGCACCGTCCGCGGCCGCCGGCCGCTCCCGCCACGTTCGGCGTCTTCGCGTTGTCGGGCAGCGTCGATCCCGCGCGCCTGGAGGAGGCCGTCTCGCGACTGCAGGCCGCGGGCCATCGCGTGATCGTGGCGCCCGAGGCCCTGGGCCAATGGCGCTATTTCGCGGGAACGGACGCGGAGCGCCTGGCGGGGTTCAACCGGCTTCTCGACGACCCGGCCATCGACGTGATGATTGCGGCCCGCGGCGGGTACGGGATCAGCCGGCTGCTCGAAGGGATCGACTGGGCCCGCGTGGGCGCGAGCGGCAAGGTGTTCTGCGGCTTCAGCGACTTCACCGCCTTCAACTGCGCCGCGCTCGCGCTGGGCGGGCTCGCGACGCTGCACGGACCGATGCTCGCCATCGACTTCGGCGACGGCGAGCCCGACCCGTTCATGCAGGGCCACTTCGCGGCCACGCTCTGGGGGACGCAAGACTCGGAATCGGTCGCCTGCGACCACGGCTACGCGCCGGGCGCGATCGCGGGCACGCTGTGGGGCGGCAACCTTTCCGTGCTCGCGCACCTCGTGGGCACCCCCTACCTGCCGGCGGTGGACGGCGGGCTCCTCTACCTGGAGGAAATCGCCGAGGAGCCCTACGCGGTCGAGCGCCTCTTCTACCAGCTGCGCCACGCGGGACTGCTCGAGCGCTGCCGCGCGGTCCTCCTGGGCGATTTCTCGGACTGCGAGCCCAGGAACCCCGCGCGCTACCCCTACGCCATGCAGGAGGCGGTGGAGACGCTGCGGGCGATCGCGCCCTGCCCGGTGCTGCCCGGCCTTCCGTTCGGGCACCTGGCCCGCAAGCTCACCCTGCCCTTCGGCACCGAGGCCCTGCTGACGCTGCAGCCGGGCTCCTACACCCTTTCCTGGCCGGGGCTCGCCCGGCCCTGAAGCGAGCGGCTCAGGCCGCCACGCGGATCGGGATCGCCGGCTTGGGCGCGGACGCGCCCGGGTCGCGAAGCTGGGCGAGCAGAGCCTCCCGGCGCTCCGACGCCTGCGCCAGGTGGCGCGCCTTCACCGGGCCGAATCCGCGGATGTGCTCCGGCAGCGACGCGAGGGCGACCGCGGCGTCGAGAGTCGCCGGCGCGAGCCGCTCCAGGATCTCCGCCAGCGTCGACTCGTACTCGGCGATCAGCCGGCGTTCCTCGCGCCGTTCCGCGGAGCGGCCGAACGGATCGAGCGCGGTGCCGCGCAGCCGCTTGAACTTCGCGAGAACGGCCATGGCCGTGAGCATCCACGGGCCGTAGGTGCGCTTGCGGGGCTCGCCGGTCGCGGGATCCTTCGCGGACCACAGCGGCGGCGCGAGGTGCACCCTCAGGCGATAGTCGCCCTCGAACTGGCTCGCCACGCGCGCCGCGAAGTCGCCGTCGGCGTAGAGCCGGGCCACCTCGTACTCGTCCTTGTAGGCCATCAGCTTGAAGAGGTAGCGCGCCACCGCCTGCGTGAGCGCGCTCGAGCCGGGGATCCGGCGCGATTCGGCCTCCCGCACCCGCGCAACGGCCTTCTCGTAGCGGGCCGCGTAGGCCTCGTCCTGGTATTTCACGAGCTCTGCGCGGCGCCGGGCGATCGTCTCCTCGAGGCTCGCGGACGGCCGGTGGCTCTCGGGCGCCTCGCCGCCGGCCGAGGCCGCCTTGCGCACGGCTTCGATGTCCACCGCGGCGCGCCGCCCCCAGTCGAAGGCCGCCTTGTTGGATTCCACCGCCGCGCCGTTCAGCTCGATCGCGCGCACGATCGACTCGCGGCCCACGGGGACGAGCCCCTTCTGCCAGGCATAGCCCACCATGAAGAGGTTGGTCGCGATGGAATCGCCCATGAGCGCCGTCGCGAGATCCCCGGCCTCGACGAAGTCCGCCGACCCGGGGCCGCAGGCCTCCGCGATCTCCTCGGCCATCGCGCGCCGGGGAACCTCGAGGTCGGGATCGCGCGTGAAGGCCCCGGTGGGCGCCACGTCGAGGTTGACGACGGCCCGCGTGTGCCCCGCCTGCATCTTGGCGATGGCCTCGTCGGAGGCCGCCACGATCATGTCGCAGCCGATGACGGCGTTGGCCTCGCCCGCCGCGATCCGGACCGCGTGGATGTCCTCGGGCCGCGCGGCGATCCGGATGTGCGAGTACACCGAGCCGCCCTTCTGCGCGAGGCCCGTCATGTCGAGGACGGCCACGCCCTTGCCCTCGATGTGCGCGGCCACGCCCAGGAGCGCGCCGATGGTGACCACCCCGGTGCCGCCCACGCCGGTGACCAGGATTCCCCAGGGACGCTCGAGCGAAGGCAGGACCGGCTCGGCGAGCGCCACGGACCCGGGCGCGACGGGCTGGCGCTTGCGCAGCTTCCCGCCCTCGACCGTCACGAAGCTCGGGCAGAAGCCCTTGATGCAGGAGAAGTCCTTGTTGCAGGTGCTCTGGTCGATCGCGCGCTTGCGGCCGTACTCCGTTTCCACGGGCACGATCGACAGGCAGTTCGACTTCTCGCCGCAGTCGCCGCAACCTTCGCAGACGCGGTCGTTGATCACCACGCGCCGCGCGGGATCGGGGTACGTCCCGCGCTTGCGCCGGCGGCGCTTCTCGGCGGCGCAGGTCTGGTCGTAGACGAGCGCGGAGACGCCCGGGACCTCGCGCAGCACCCGCTGGATGGCATCGAGCTCGTCGCGGTGGTGGACCGTGGTGCCGGGAGCCAGGTCGGCCGCCCCGCGGTACTTCTCCGGGTCGTCGGTCACGATGGCGATCCGCTTCACGCCTTCGGCGGCCACCTGGCGGGTCACCACGGGCACGGTGAGCGGAGCCGTCCACCGGCTGGCCGCCCGTCATGGCCACGGCGTCGTTGAAGAGGATCTTGTACGTCATGTTCACGTTCGCGCTCACGGCGGCGCGGATCGCGAGCAGGCCCGAGTGGAAGTAGGTGCCGTCGCCGAGGTTGGCGAAGACGTGCCGCGTCTCGGTGAAGGGCTGGATGCCGATCCACGGCGCGCCTTCCCCGCCCATCTGCGTGAAGGTCATCGTCTGCTCGGGCCGGATCCAGGTGGCCATGTAGTGGCAGCCGATGCCCGCGAGCGCCTTCGAGCCTTCCGGCACCCGCGTGGAGGTGTTGTGCGGGCAGCCGGAGCAGAAGTACGGGATGCGCGCGGCCCTCGCCCGTGGGCCGGGCGAGCGCGGCTTCCTTGGCCTCGAGGAACTTCAGGCGCGCCTCCACGATCTTGGAGGTGTAGAACCTGGCCGATGCGCGCCGCGATGACGCGCGCGATCATGGCCGGGGTGAGCTCGCCCGCGGCCGGCAGCAGCCACTCGCGCGCGGTGGGCCTCCCACTCGCCGTGCTCGTCGTACTTGCCGATCACGCGCGGGCGCACGTCGTCGCGCCAGTTGTAGAGCTGCTCCTTCATCTGGTACTCGATGAGCTGGCGCTTCTCCTCCACCACGAGGATCTCGTCGAGGCCCTGGGCGAACTCGCGCACGCCGTTGGGCTCCAGCGGCCAGGGCATGCCCACCTTGAACAGGCGGATGCCGATCTCGGCGGCGTGGCGCTCGTCGATGCCCAGGTCCTCGAGCGCCTGCAGCACGTCGAGGTAGCGACTTGCCCGAGGCGATGATGCCCAGCCGCGGGTGGGGCGAGTCGATCGTGATCCGGTTCAGGCCGTTGGCCCGGCAGTAGGCGAGCGCGGCGTAGATCTTGTCGTGCTGCAGGCGCAGCTCCTGCTCGAGGGGCGTGTCCGGCCAGCGGATGTTCAGGCCCGTCGGCGGGCATGCGAGACGTCCGTCGGGCATCACGATCCGCGGACTCGCCGGGTCGATCACGACGGAGGCCGAGGAGTCGAGCGTCTCCGAGATCGTCTTGAAGGCGACGTAGCAGCCCGAGTAGCGCGACATCGCGAAGCCGTGCAGCCCCAGGTCGATGATCTCCTGCACGCCCGTGGGGTACAGGACGGGAATCATGGCCGCGTCGAAGGCGTGCTCGGACTGGTGCGGCAGCGTCGAGGACTTGCAGGCGTGGTCGTCGCCCGCGATGAGGAGCACGCCGCCGTGCGTCGCGGTCCCGGCGGCGTTGGCGTGCTTGAACACGTCGCCGCAGCGGTCCACGCCCGGCCCCTTGCCGTACCACATCGCGAAGACGCCGTCGTACTTGGCGCCCGGGGAACAGGCCCACCTGCTGCGGTGCCCCACACGGCGGTCGCGGCCAGCTCCTCGTTCACGCCCGGCGTGAAGAAGACGTGGTGCGACTCGAGGTGCTTCCTCGCCTTCCAGAGCGCCTGGTCGAAGCCGCCGAGCGGGGAGCCGCGATAGCCCGAGATGAAGCCCGCCGGTGTTCGAGCCCCGCCGCGAGGTCGCGCTCGCGCTGGATCATGCGCGAGCCGCACGAGGGCCTGGGTGCCGGTCAGGAAGACGCGGCCGGATTCGCGCGTGTACTTGTCTTCCAGGGAAAGGGGTGCGGCGGACATCGGGGGCTCCTCAAAAGGGGTGCTTTGGGGCACGACTTCGCCGTCCCGGAAAATTGTGTCCTCCGGCGGCAAATGGGGCAAGAGAATACCATCGACCGCCCCCCTAGAGGAGGCTCATCTGCCCCCCGCGCGAGGGCGGCCGGAACCGGTCGCACGCGAGCCCCGGGATCTCCCGGCCCAGGCCGAGCCTCTGGCGCGCCACGCCCATGCGGCGGTGCAGCAAGTCGGCCAGCAGCCCCTCGCCGGTGAAGCGCTTGCCGAAGCGCGGGTCGTTGTCGCGGCCGCCGCGCATCTCGTTCAGGCGCGCCATCACGTGCGCGGCCTTGAGGGGCACGTGCTCCTCGAGCCAGGCGCGGAAGATGTCCTTCACCTCCCACGGAAGGCGCACGAGCGTCCAGCCCGCCCACGAGGCGCCCGCGCCCGCGCGCGGACTCGAGGATCGATTCCAGCTCATGGTCGGTGAGGAAGGGAATGACGGGCGCCACGTTCACGCCGACGGGGATGCCGGCCTGCGCCAGGCGGCGGATGGCCTCGATGCGGCGCGCCGGCGCGCTCGCCCGCGGCTCCATGCGGCTGCGAGAGCCTCGAGTCGAGCGTGGTCACCGAGATCGTGACGGACACGAGGCGGTCCTTCGCCATCGCGGCGAGGAGATCGAGGTCGCGCTCCACCAGCGCCGACTTCGTGACGATCGCGACCGGATGCGACGTCTCGCGCAGCACCTCGAGGACGGAACGCGTGATGCGGTGCTCGCGCTCGATGGGCTGGTAGCCGTCGGTATTGGTGCCGATGGCGATCGGCTCGCAGCGGTAGCCGGGGCGCGCGAGCTCCTCGCGCAGGAGCCGCGCCGCCTCGGGCTTCGCGAAGAGGCGCGTCTCGAAGTCCAGCCCGGGCGAGAGGCCGAGGTAGGCGTGCGAGGGGCGGGCGTAGCAGTAGGCAGCATCCGTGCGCGCAGCCCCGGTAGGGATTGATCGACTGCGAGAAGTTGAGGTCGGGCGAGTCGTGCCGCGAGATGATCGACTTCGCCGACTCGAGGGTGACGACGGTCCCGGGCCGCGCGGGCTCGTCGGTCTCCTCGGGGAACCAGCCGTCGTCGACGGACTCCCGGCTCGTGGTCTCGAACCGGCCTTCGGGATTCACGGGCGAGCCGCGGCCCTTGGCCGGCTGGCCATGGTCGCCCGCGGTCGATTTCATCGCCATGGCGAAGGGTAGCCCGTTGCCGGGGCGGCGGCGCGGGCGAGGTCCGATTGTGGATAACCGTGGCGCCGCAAAAGCAAAAAGCCCGATCTCTGTGGAGATCGGGCTTTTCGGGTAAGGCCCTGGCGATGACCTACTTTCTCACGGGCAATCCGCAATATCATCGGCGCGGCGTCGTTTCACGGTCCTGTTCGGGATGGGAAGGGGTGGGGCCAACGCGCTATGGTCGCCAGGAATTCTGTGTCGTGCTCGCCGGGTTTGCGGGCGCGCACGCGCTTGTTCGGGGGGGATAGAAGGTCTTTGGGTTGGTGCACTGCCTCGGCGCCTTTGCGGGCGCGCACAGGCTTCTTTGCTGCAGAGTTATAGAGTCAAGCCGCACGGGCAATTAGTACTGGTTAGCTCAAGGCATTACTGCCCTTGCACACCCAGCCTATCAACGTCCTGGTCTCGGACGACCCTTCAGGGGGGTTGAACCCCCGGGAGATCTCATCTTCAGGCAAGTTTCCCGCTTAGATGCTTTCAGCGGTTATCTCTTCCGCATTTAGCTACCCGGCAATGCCACTGGCGTGACAACCGGTACACCAGGGATGCGTCCACTCCGGTCCTCTCGTACTAGGAGCAGCCCCCGTCAAATCTCCAACGCCCACGGCAGATAGGGACCAAACTGTCTCACGACGTTTTGAACCCAGCTCACGTACCACTTTAAATGGCGAACAGCCATACCCTTGGGACCGGCTACAGCCCCAGGATGTGATGAGCCGACATCGAGGTGCCAAACTCCCCCGTCGATATGAACTCTTGGGAGGAATCAGCCTGTTATCCCCAGAGTACCTTTTATCCGTTGAGCGATGGCCCTTCCATACAGAACCACCGGATCACTATGACCTGCTTTCGCACCTGCTCGACTTGTCAGTCTCGCAGTCAAGCCACCTTATGCCATTGCACTATGAGTACGATTTCCGACCGTACCTAGGTGACCTTCGCACTCCTCCGTTACTCTTTGGGAGGAGACCGCCCCAGTCAAACTGCCTACCATGCACGGTTCCCGACCCCGTCAAGGGGCCCAGGTTAGAACCGCAACGTCATCAGGCTGGTATTTCAACGTCGGCTCCACCGGAACTAGCATCCCGGCTTCAAAGGCTCCCAGCTATCCTACACAGACAGCGTCACAGTCCAATGCAAAGCTACAGTAAAGGTTCATGGGGTCTTTCCGTCTAGCCGCGGGTAGATTGCATCTTCACAAACATTTCAACTTCGCTGAGTCTCAGGAGGAGACAGTGTGGCCATCGTTACGCCATTCGTGCGGGTCGGAACTTACCCGACAAGGAATTTCGCTACCTTAGGACCGTTATAGTTACGGCCGCCGTTTACCGGGGCTTCGATCAAGAGCTTGCACCCCATCACTTAACCTTCCGGCACCGGGCAGGCGTCACACCCTATACGTCGACTTCCAACGTCTTAGCAGAGTGCTGTGTTTTTGATAAACAGTCGCAGCCACCGATTCTCTGCGGCCTTCTTCGGCTTCGGGGGCAGAACCCCTCCACCTACCAAAGGCACACCTTCTCCCGAAGTTACGGTGTCAATTTGCCGAGTTCCTTCTCCTGAGTTCTCTCAAGCGCCTGAGAATTTTCATCCTGCCCACCTGTGTCGGTTTGCGGTACGGTCCCGACGGGCTGAAGCTTAGTGGCTTTTCCTGGAAGCATGGTATCTGCAGCTTCGGGGAGTAAAACTCCCCTGGTCCCGCGCCTCAGTGTTGACCCCCCGGATTTCCCTAAGGGATCCACCTACACGCTTCACCGGGACGTCCAACACCTGGTCTGCATAACCTTCTCCGTCCCCACATCGCACCCGCCGGCGGTTCCGGAATATTGACCGGATTCCCATCAGCTACGCATCTCTGCCTCACCTTAGGGGCCGACTCACCCTGCGCCGATGAACGTTGCGCAGGAAACCTTGGGCTTTCGGCGAGGGAGCCTTTCACTCCCTTTATCGCTACTCATGTCAGCATTCGCACTTCCCATACCTCCAGCATGCCTCTCGGCACACCTTCGCAGGCGTAGGGAACGCTCCTCTACCACCGCTGCAATCCCCTGAACGCACTTTTGCATGCTGGCGCGCGCACGCGCGCCAACGCCTCGCCAGGACTTCTGGCGATGCAAAAAATGCTCTCAGGTGGATTGCAGCGATCCGCAGCTTCGGTTATTGGCTTGAGCCCCGTTACATCTTCCGCGCAGGACGACTCGATCAGTGAGCTATTACGCTTTCTTTAAAGGATGGCTGCTTCTAAGCCAACCTCCTGACTGTCTGTGCCTTCCCACCTCGTTTTCCACTTAGCCAATATTGGGGACCTTAGCTGGCGGTCTGGGTTGTTTCCCTCTTGTCCCCGGACGTTAGCACCCGGGGACTGTCTCCCGCGCTTCTACTCTTCGGTATTCGGAGTTTGCCATGGTTTGGTAAGCCTATAGCGGCCCCCTAGCCATAACAGTGCTCTACCCCCGAAGGTAATACGCGAGGCACTACCTCAATAGTTTTCGAGGAGAACCAGCTATCTCCGGTTTTGTTTAGCCTTTCACCCCTATCCACAGCTCATCCCCGACCTTTTCAACGGGCGTGGGTTCGGCCCTCCAGTGGGTGTTACCCCACCTTCAGCCTGGCCATGGATAGATCAACCGGTTTCGGGTCTACGCCCAGCTACTGAACGCCCTGTTCAGACTCGCTTTCGCTGCGCCTCCGGCACCAAGCCTTAAGCTCGCAACTGAACGTAAGTCGCTGACCCATTATACAAAAGGTACGCCGTCACTCCCTTGCGAGAGCTCCGACTGTTTGTATGCATGCGGTTTCAGGTTCTATTTCACTCCCCTCCCGGGGTTCTTTTCGCCTTTCCCTCACGGTACTGGTTCACTATCGGTCGATAACGAGTATTTAGCCTTGGAGGATGGTCCCCCCATCTTCAGACAGGATTTCACGTGTCCCGCCCTACTTGTCTCGAGCTCAGTTCCACACACGGGTTTTCGCGTACGGGGCTATCACCCTCTGCGGCCGGCCTTTCCAGACCGTTTCGCTAACGCGCGTGCTAAAACTCGAAGGCTGGTCCCATTTCGCTCGCCACTACTTTGGGAATCTCGGTTGATTTCTGTTCCTCTGGTTACTGAGATGTTTCAGTTCTCCAGGTTCGCTCCTGGCACCCTATGTATTCAGGTGCCGGTGACCCTTGCGGGCCGGGTTTCCCCATTCGGAAATCTGCGGATCAGCGCCCATTTGCCGGCTCCCCGCAGCTTATCGCAGGCTGTCGCGTCCTTCATCGCCTGTTATCGCCAAGGCATCCACCACATGCACTTATTCGCTTGACCCTATAACTCTGCCCCCTGTCGCCAGGGGTCTTCGCCATAAGGCTTCTCTTCAGCGCTTGTGCGGTGCTCGCGCCCTTTTCAATACGCAAGCACCACGATGCAATACATAACCCAGTGTGCTCCTGCAGCCGGCAGCCCAAAACAGCACGGACGCCCTCCACAAGAACACAACCTTCTATTTCCCGAATTTTTAAAGATCAGCCGATCTCTGACTTCACGAAGAAGCCAGAAGAGAACGAAGGCCTCGCGCCTTCGCTCTCTTCTACCTTCTGCTGCCTCTCGCTCCGCCGTGCCACAGCGCTGGTGGAGCCAACCGGGATCGAACCGGTGACCTCCTGCTTGCAAAGCAGGCGCTCTCCCAGCTGAGCTATGGCCCCGTGATCCCTTCTCGTTCTTCTTGACTTCGCGCTCCCCCCTCACGCTCCAGCTCGGTGAGTGGTGGGTCTGGATGGATTCGAACCATCGACCCCACGCTTATCAAGCGTGTGCTCTAACCAACTGAGCTACAGACCCTGCCGGGGGCAGCTTTTCCAGCGATACAACCGATAGATGGTGGGCACTGCAGAGTGCGCTTCTCTAGAAAGGAGGTGATCCAGCCGCACCTTCCGATACGGCTACCTTGTTACGACTTCACCCCAGTCACGAATCTCACCGTGGTCGGCGCCCCCCTTGCGGTTAGGCGACCGGCTTCTGGTGAAACCCGCTCCCATGGTGTGACGGGCGGTGTGTACAAGACCCGGGAACGTATTCACCGCGACATGCTGATCCGCGATTACTAGCGATTCCGACTTCACGCAGTCGAGTTGCAGACTGCGATCCGGACTACGATCGGCTTTCTGGGATTGGCTCCACCTCGCGGCTTGGCAACCCTCTGTACCGACCATTGTATTACGTGTGAAGCCCTACCCATAAGGGCCATGAGGACTTGACGTCATCCCCACCTTCCTCCGGTTTGTCACCGGCAGTCTCATTAGAGTGCCCAACTAAATGTAGCAACTAATGACAAGGGTTGCGCTCGTTGCGGGACTTAACCCAACATCTCACGACACGAGCTGACGACAGCCATGCAGCACCTGTGTTCCCGTTCCCTTTCGGGCACACCCGGATCTCTCCAGGCTTCAGGACATGTCAAGGGTAGGTAAGGTTTTTCGCGTTGCATCGAATTAATCCACATAATCCACCGCTTGTGCGGGTCCCCGTCAATTCCTTTGAGTTTTAACCTTGCGGCCGTACTCCCCAGGCGGTCGACTTCACGCGTTAGCTTCGTTACTGAGAGTGTCAAACCCCCAACAACCAGTCGACATCGTTTAGGGCGTGGACTACCAGGGTATCTAATCCTGTTTGCTCCCCACGCTTTCGTGCATGAGCGTCAGTGTTAGCCCAGGGACCTGCCTTCGCCATCGGTATTCCTCCTGATATCTACGCATTTCACTGCTACACCAGGAATTCTAGTCCCCTCTGCCATACTCCAGCCTTGCAGTCCCAAATGCCATTCCCAGGTTGAGCCCGGGGATTTCACATCTGGCTTACAAAACCGCCTGCGCACGCTTTACGCCCAGTAATTCCGATTAACGCTCGCACCCTACGTATTACCGCGGCTGCTGGCACGTAGTTAGCCGGTGCTTATTCTTCCGGTACCGTCAGTAGGCAGCCGTATTAGGGCTACCCGTTTCGCTCCGGACAAAAGAGCTTTACAACCCGAAGGCCTTCTTCACTCACGCGGAATGGCTGGATCAGGGTTGCCCCCATTGTCCAAAATTCCCCACTGCTGCCTCCCGTAGGAGTCTGGGCCGTGTCTCAGTCCCAGTGTGGCTGATCATCCTCTCAGACCAGCTACCGATCATCGCCTTGGTAAGCCTTTACCTCACCAACAAGCTAATCGGACATCGGCCAACCCAATCGCGTGAGGCCTTGCGGTCCCCCACTTTCCTCTCTCGAGCGTATGCGGTATTAATCCGGCTTTCGCCGGGCTATCCCCCACGACATGGACATGTTCCGATGCATTACTCACCCGTTCGCCGCTCGCCGCCAGGTTGCCCCGCGCTGCCGCTCGACTTGCATGTGTAAAGCATTCCGCCAGCGTTCAATCTGAGCCAGGATCAAACTCTTCAGTTCAATCCATCAAAACTCACAAAGAATCACATGGATTCCAAGTGAGTACTGCAAGATGCTTCATTTCCGGTCCCCCAACACCTCGCGGCATTAGGCTCCCGGTGCGCACCCACAGCACCCACCTCTATCGGCTGTAACTTGTTAAAGAGCGACGATCCCCCCTTGCCGAGCAAGATGCCAGTCAAGGAGTTGGTTGCGGGGGCAGGATTTGAACCTGCGACCTTCGGGTTATGAGCCCGACGAGCTGCCAGACTGCTCCACCCCGCGCCCGAGTCGAACACCAGGCCAAAAAAGAAAACCGGGCGTCGAGAGGTGAAATTATGGCATCTTGGGTGCCCTCGCGTCAACGAGGAACGCGTCCTGCATGTCCTGTCCGCGCTCTATTTCCATGAAATCAAGGGGCTAGGAAGATGGATCCCAACGACTGGCAGCTCGTTCAGGCGGTGGCGCTGGGTTCGCTGGTGGCATGGGCCAGCGGGCTGCGCCTCTACCTCGTGGTCTTCGTGCTCGGGCTCGCCTCCCGGCTCGGGTACCTGACCCTCCCCCAGGGTCTCGAGGTCCTCTCGCACACCTACGTCATCGCGGCCGCGGGAATCCTCCTCTCGGTCGAGTTCCTGGCCGACAAGGTGCCCGGGGTCGACAGCGCCTGGGATGCGCTGCACACCTTCATCCGCATCCCGGCCGGCGCCCTGCTTGCCGCCGGCACCGCGGGAAGCGACCTCACCGCGATCACCGTGGCCGCGGGCCTGCTGGGCGGCACGATCACCGCGGGGACGCACTTCGCGAAGGCCGGCGGCCGCGCCGCCCTCAACACCTCCCCGGAGCCGCTCTCGAACTGGGTCGCGTCGTTCACGGAGGACGCGATGGTCCTGGGCGGCATCTGGGTCGCGCTCAACTACCCGGTCGTCTTCATCGGCGCGCTCGTCGTCTTCATGTCGTTCGCGGCGTGGTTCGTGTTCGTCTTCGCGCGCTTCGTGCGCAACCGGCTCGCGCGCACCGGGCCGGCGCAAGCCGCGCTCCGGTGACCCGCCCGGCCCCTAGGCCGGACGCCGCTCGATGAGCGCCTGGGCGAGCGTCCCGGCGTCCACGTGCTCGATCTCGCCGCCCACCGGCAGCCCGCGGGCGATGCGGCTCACGGCGAGGCCCTTGCCGGAGAACATCTCGGACACGTAGTGCGCCGTCGCCTCGCCCTCGACCGTGAAGTTGGTCGCGAGGATCACCTCCTTCACCACGCCGTCGGTGGCCCGCTTGAGGAGGCGATCGAGGTGGATCTCGCGCGGCCCGATGCCATCGAGAGGCGAAAGCCGCCCCATCAGCACGAAGTAGAGGCCGCCGTAGCTCTGCGTCTGTTCCATCATCAGCAGGTCGGCCGGCGTCTCGACGACGCAAAGGAGCGAGCCGTCGCGCCGCGGCGACAGGCAGAGCTCGCAGACCTCGTTCTCGGTGAAGGTGTTGCAGCGCGCGCAGTGGCGGATCCTGCGCACCGACTCGCCCAGCGCCGTCGCAAGGCGGCCGGCGCCGGCGTGGTCGCGCTGCAGGAGGTGGTAGGCCATCCGCGTGGCCGACTTCGGCCCCACTCCCGGCAGGCACCGAAGGGCCTGGATCAGTTCCTCCAGCGAGTCGGGCGTGCGCATTCGCGGGCGCGCCTCAGAACGGGAGCT
Source organism: uncultured beta proteobacterium (assembly GCA_963824135.1). Classification (GTDB taxonomy): domain Bacteria; phylum Pseudomonadota; class Gammaproteobacteria; order Burkholderiales; family Usitatibacteraceae; genus FEB-7. The sequence goes on from CAWGOH010000012.1 coordinate 452,596, forward strand.
TCATTCCGGGCGGGAGGTTCATGCCCGCGGTGAAGCCGGCCATCTTCTCCTGGCTGGTGGCTTCGGCCTTGCGGGCGGCGTCGTTGAAGGCGGCGGCCACCAGGTCCTCGAGCATGTCCTTGTCCTCGCCGAGCAGGCTCGGGTCGATGGTCACGCGCTTCACGGCGTGCTTGCAGGTCATCACGACCTTCACGAGACCCGCGCCGGACTGGCCCTCGACCTCGATCGCCTCGAGGCTCTCCTGGACCTTGCGCATGTTTTCCTGCATCTGCTGCGCCTGCTTCATCAGCGCGCCGAGACCGCCCTTCATCATGACTTGCCTCTCCTGTCGTCGTTGGCCTTGGAATCCCCGTCGCTCGCGGGCCGGATGGACGAAGCCACCACCTGCGCACCCATGCCCTCCACCAGGTCCTTCACGAACGGGTCGCTCGCGAGCGCGGCCGCGGCGCCGTCGAGCTTCTTCTGCGCCTCCACCCCGCGAACGGCGGCCACGCTGCGGCCGTTCGTCTCGCCCACCCGCACCGTGAGCCGGAACCCCGGCCCGAAACGCGGCGCGAGCTCGGCCTTGAGCTTGTCCTGGTACGGCTTCTCGGCGTACATCTTCTGCGAATCGGGAACGACGAGCTGGAGGTGGTTGCCCTCGAAGGAGGCGAACTCCCCGTAGCGGGCGAGGAGGCCCGCCATGCCGGTGAGGCCCTGGCGCTCCACGAAGGCGGCCCAGTCGCCCTCGAACGCCGGCGCGGAAGGCGCCGCGGCCGGGGCCGGCTCGCGCGCGATCGCGACCGAGGCCGCGGGCCCCGCCTCGCTTCGCGCCGGTGCCGCCGCCGGGGCGCTTCGCGCGGGAAGCGACTCGCCCGCCACGGCCGTCCCGAAGGACAGCATGCGCATCACCGCCATGCCGAAACCCGCCACCTCGTCGGGCGCGAGCGGAAGGTCGCGCCGGCCGAGGATCGCGACCTGGTACATGACCTGGACGCGCCCCGCGTCGAGCCGGGCCGCGAGCGAGGCGATGCGCGCCGCGTCGGGATCGTCGGGCGCGGGCAGCGCCCCGAGCTGCGCGAGCGCGACGCGATGCAGGATCGCGGCGACGTCCTGGAGCGCCTGGTCGCAGGAGAGCCCGCGCTCGGAGATCCGCTCGGCCTCCACGAGCGCGCCGGCGCCGTCCGCGGCCGCGATCTTCTCGAGGAGCGGCCAGACGAGCTCGCCGCCGACCGCGCCGAGCATTTCCGCCACCTGCGAGGCCGTCACCTTGCCCGAGCCGAAGGCGATGGCCTGGTCGGTGAGGCTCAGGCTGTCACGGACGCTGCCCGGCCGCCGCGCGCGCGAGGAGCGCGAGCGCCGGCTCCTCGAAGGGAATGGACTCCGCCTCGAGCACGTGCTTGAGGTGCCCCGCGAGGGCCTGGAGCGGCAGCGCCTTCAGGTTGAACTGCAGGCACCGCGACAGCACCGTGACCGGCAGGCGCTGCGGGTCGGTGGTGGCGAGGATGAACTTCACGTGCTCCGGCGGCTCCTCGAGCGTCTTCAGCATCGAGTTGAACGCATGCCGCGAGAGCATGTGGACCTCGTCGATGATGTAGACCTTGTAGCGGCCGGACACCGGCATGTACTGCGCGGTGTCGAGGAGCTCGCGCATCTCGTCCACCTTGGTGTTGGTGGCGGCGTCGACCTCGAGCATGTCGACGAAGCGCCCCGAGTCGATCTCGGTGCAGGCGCCGCACTTGCCGCAGGGGCGCGAGGACACGCCCGTCTCGCAGTTGATCGACTTCGCGAGGATCCGGGCGAGCGTGGTCTTGCCCACGCCGCGCGTCCCGGTGAAGAGGTACGCGTGGTGCAGCCGGCCGGTGTCCAGGGCGTTGGCAAGCGCGGTGACCACGTGGGCCTGCCCGACCAGCTGGTCGAACGCCTTGGGGCGCCACTTGCGCGCGAGGACCTGGTACGTCATGGAATCGTCCGGCGGAACGGCCGCCCCGGGGGCGACCGATGGAAACGGGAAAGGCGAGCCTGACCCCCGGCACTTGAAGGAATCGACTATGGCTGCTTCGTTCCCGACCTGACCAGGTTTGCCGCCCCTCAATGCGGGGAGGCCCGCCGCCGAGGATTATCTCACATCGTCCCGGGCGCGAGCGCGCAGGTGCGAAAGCCCGCGAATACGTCGTTGCGATGCGGCAGGTAGAAGTTGCGCCAGCGGTTGTGGACCAGGCGCGAGCGCGTGGCGAAGCACCCGCCGCGCAGCACCGAATGGGTGTGGAACCACGGCTCGGAGTACTCCGCGTAGGCGTCCTTCTCGAAGCCGGGGTACGGGGCGAAGCTCGACGCCGTCCACTCCCACACCCCGCCGATCATCATCTCCAGGCCGCTCGCGCTGGCCGCCTGATCCGGCGCGAATCGAGGCCGCTCGAGCCGGTAGTCGAGGCCCGGCGCGTGCTCCGGCGTCGCCGCGCCCCAGGGATAGCGATCCTCGCGGCCGCCGTTTCGCGCCGCGAACTCCCATTCGCTCTCCGTCGGAAGCCTGCGTCCGGCCCAGCGGCACCATGCCTCGGCCTCGTGGAGGCAGACCTGGACGACGGGCTCATCCAGCCGCAGGGGCGAGCGCCCGTCGAACCACCGCATCGCCCAGCCATCGGCGCCGCGGACCCAGTTGCGGGGCGCATTGGCATCCGTGGACTCGCGCCACTGCCGGCCCCGGGCGCTCCAGAACTCGTCGCGGCCGTAGCCGCCCTCCTCCACGAACGCGAGGAACTCGCCGTTGCTCACGGGCCGCGAGGCCATGGCGAAGGGCGCCACGCGCACGGGGTGGGCCCACTTCTCGTTGTCGAAGGCGTGCTCGCCGTCGTCGCGGCGCGCTCCCTGGAGGAACTCGCCGCCGGCGAAGCGCACGTCGCGAACCGCGGGCACCGGCCCCGCGGGCGCGGGCACGTGCGGCCGGCGCGGCGCCGCAAGTCCCAGCGTGTGCAGCGTCATGAGGAGCGCCTCGCCGTGCATGTCCTCGTGGAAGAGCGCCAGGCGGAAGCGGTGGCGATCGTCCTCCCGGCTCGCCGCGAGATCCTCGAGCGTCGCGCTCCAGCGTCTGCCGGAGATAGCCGAAGACCTCCTCGTGCGGCGGGTAGTCGAGGGCCCACCGGTCGTCGTGCGGCACGGTGCGCGAGTCGAAGAGGGAATCGGCGCGCGCGAGCAGCGAAGGCCGGCGCGCTCCCGCGGGATCGTCCGGCCGCCAGCGCAGGCAGAAGAATTCCTGGAAGTAGCCGATGTGCGCGAGCTCCCAGATCGGCGGATTCACGATCTCGAGGAGGGGAAATCGCCACTGCGGGCCCTCGAGGTGGCCGTACATCGCGAGCGTATACTCGCGGCTGTCCCGCAGCGCCTGCGTCAGCGAGTCGATATCGTTCAGCATGTCCCGGTCTACCCGATCCGCTCCCGTCGCGTTCATCGTGACTCCCGGCACGCGCGAGGCCAACAACGGCAACTGGCGCACCGCCCGGCGCTGGGCCGGCTTCCTCGCCGGAATCGCCACGCCGATTGTACAGACCGAGTGGGACGGCGAGCCGGCCGACGTCGCGATCGCGCTGCACGCGCGGCGCAGCGCCGCCTCGATCGGGCGCCTGAAGTCCATGCGCCCGGACGTCCCGCTCGTCCTCGTCCTCTCCGGCACCGACCTTTACCGCGACCTGCCCGGGAGCGCCGAGGCCCGCCGCTCGCTGGAACTCGCCGACCGGATCGTCGCGCTGCAGGACGACGCCATCGGCCACGTGCCGCGCGAGCATCGCGGCAAGTGCGAGGTGATCTACCAGTCGTCCCCGAGGCTCGCGCCAGCGCGCAAGCCCCCGGGCCGGCTCGACTGCGTGGCCGTGGGGCATCTTCGCGACGAGAAGGATCCGCAGACCCTCTGGAACGCGCTCTGCGCTCCTGGACCCGCGGCTCCCCATCCGCGTGCGCCACATCGGAGCGCCGCTGGATCCGGACCTCGGCAGGAGGGCCCTCGCCCTCATGGCGAGCGACCCGCGCTATCGCTGGAACGGCGCCCTCCCCCACGGCCTCGCGCGCGCGGCCATCCGCAAGGCGCACGTCCTCGTGCACCCGTCGCGCATGGAAGGCGGGGCCAACGTCATCGTCGAGGCGGTCACCGTCCGGAACCTGCGTCGTCGCGAGCCGGGTGTCGGGGAACGTCGGCATGCTGGGGCAGGTCCTATCCCGGGTATTTCGAGGCAGGCGATGCCGCGGGCCTCGCGCGCGTCCTGGCCGCGCTGGTCGAGCGGCCATCGACGCTGGGCGCATTGAAGCGCGCCTGCGCGGCGCGCCGCCCCGTTTTCTCGCCGGCGCGGGAGAGGCGGGCCCTGCGGATCCTCGTCCAGGGCCTGCTGCAGGCGCCGGGACGATAGAATCGACGATGCGGCACCCGTTCAAGGAGATCGACAAGATGGACATGCAGGTCCGGCTCACCCAGTTCAGCCACGGCGGCGGTTGCGGCTGCAAGATCGCGCCCGGCGTGCTCGAGAAGATCCTGGCCAAGTCGGCCCCCGGCCTCGTTGCCGAAGCAGCTCCTCGTGGGCATCGAGACGGCCGACGACGCCGCGGTCTACCAGATCAACGACACGCAGGCCATCGTCGCCACGACGGATTTCTTCATGCCGATCGTGGACGACCCCTTCGACTTCGGCGCCATCGCGGCCACCAACGCGATCTCCGACGTGTACGCGATGGGCGGCCAGCCCGCTCTTCGCCCTGGCCCTCGTGGGCATGCCCGTCGACAAGCTGCCCATGGAGACGATCCGGCGCATCCTCGAAGGCGGCGAATCGGTCTGCGCCCGCGCCGGCATCCCCATCGCCGGCGGGCACACGATCGACTGCGTCGAGCCCATCTACGGCCTGGTGGCCATCGGCCTCGTCGATCCGCGCAACCTCAAGCGCAACGCGGGCGCCCAAGCCCGGCGACAAGCTTCTGCTCGGCAAGGCGCTCGGCGTCGGCATCTACAGCGCCGCCCTCAAGACCGGGCAAGCTGGGCGCGGAAGGCTACAAGGCGATGATCGAGAGCACCACCAAGCTCAATACGCCCGGCACGAAGCTGGGGAGCCTCGCCGGCGTCCACGCGCTCACCGACGTCACCGGCTTCGGCCTGCTGGGGCACCTCCTCGAGATCTGCAAGGGCTCGAGCGTGGCGGCCCACCTCGACTGGGACAAGCTGCCCCTTCTTCCCGGCGCGCTGGATCTCGCGCGCCAGGGCTTCACCACCGGCGCTTCCAAACGCAACTTCGCGGGATACGGCGACAAGGTCTCGCTCTCGCCCTCCATCGACGAGGCCGGCAAGGCCCTGCTCACCGATCCCCAGACCAGCGGCGGGCTGCTCGTTTCCTGCGCGCCGGATAGCGGTCCCGGAAGTCCTGCGCCTTTTCGCGCAGGAGGGCTTCGACCGCGCCGCGGTGATCGGCGAGATTTCCGCCGGCCAGCCGGCCGTCCGCGTCGACTGATATCGCGACTCACCCTCACCCCCGACCCCTCTCCCAAGGGAGAGGGGAGCAGGTCTCCCTTCTCCCTTGGGAGAAGGGCTGGGGATGAGGGTGCGCCTCAGGCGGCGTGGAACACCGAGTAGGCGACGCCCCGCGCGTCCCAGCGGCGGATCGACCCGAAGCCGGCGTCGCGCAGCACCGCCTCGAACTCGCCGGGCGCGTACTTGTAGGAGTTCTCCGTGTGGATGCGCTCGCCCTTCGCGAAGCGGCGCTCCTGCCCGTCCAGCAGCACCGCCTGCTCGCGAAGGCTCTCCAGGTGCATCTCGATCCGCCCCTCGGCCTCGTTGTAGAAGCCGACGTGCGCGAAGCCGTTCACGTCGAAGCCGAGGCCGAACTTCGCGTTCAGGTGCCGGAGCATGTTGCGGTTGAACGCCGCGGTGACGCCCAGCGCGTCGTCGTAGGCGGCATCCAGCAGGGCCTTCTCCTTCTTGCCGTCCACGCCGATGAGGAGCGAGCTGCCGGGCCTCGCCACGCAGTAGTGGCGGATTCTCGCCAGGAAGACGCGCGCCTCGGCCGGCGTGAAGTTGCCGATGCTCGATCCCGGGTAGAAGAAGAGCGCGGGCGAATCGGCGAGCACGCCGTCGAGCTCCAGCGCGCGCGCGAAATCGGTGGCCACGCCGACGAGTTCCAGGCCCGGGAAATCGGGCGCCAGCCGCTCGAGCGCCGCCGTGATCTCCTGGATGGCGATGTCCACGGCGACATAGCGCGACGGACTCGAGGAACGGCAGCCATCCCTTGGCCTTGCAGCAGTCGCCGGCACCCAGGTCGACGAACTGGCGGCCCGGGCCGATCGCCGCGGCGATCTCGAGGCGATTCGTCCTGGAAGAGCGAGACCTCGGTCCGGGTCGGGTAGTACTCGGGCAGGCGGCAGATCGCGCCATAGAGCGCGCAGCCGAGCTCGTCGTAGAAGTACTTCGGAGGGATCGAGGCGGGATCCCGGAGGAGCCCCGCCAGGAGCTCGCGCCGCTCGCCCTCGGGATCGAAGGCCAGGCGGTTCAGGAGGAGCGGGCCGTCCACGCGCGTCACCTCGAGGCGTTCGTCGGCCGCTCGCGCGGCAGCAGCGGCACGAGCGCCGCCTCGAGCGCCGGTCCCGTGTCGAGCTCGCCTTCCGCGTACAGGCGGATGCGTCCCTTCGCGTCCACCACGAACGTCGTCGGCAGGGCCCGGACCTTCCACTCCCTCGCGACCGACTTCTCGCGATCCAGGAGGATGGCAAGGTCGAGGCCCGTGCGCTCCACGAAGGCCGTGACGCGCGCCGGCATCTCCCCCTGGTTCACCGCGAGCACCTCGAAGCCGCGCGGCGCCGAGGCGGGCGCGAAGGCGCGCGAGCGCAGGCATCTCCTCGACGCACGGCGCGCACCACGTGGCCCAGAAGTTCACCAGCACCACCTTGCCGCGCAGCTGCGCCAGGTCGACCGGTTGGCCCGCCGGGTTCCTGAGGACGAGCGCCGGCGTGGCCCCGCCCTTCCACGGCAGGAGCGTCTCGGCCGCGGCGGCGGAAATGGCCGCGGCGAGCAGAGCCGCGGCCGCGATGGCTTTCGCGTGTGCGAGCATGGATCGGGGGGCCGCCGGAGGCGGCCCTTCGGGCCTCAGACCTCGCGCGCCGTGATCTGGTACTTGAAGTTGTCCGGATCGAGGCTGTCGAGGCGGCCTTCCGCGGTCTCGCACTGCGGGTACATGAAGAACGGGACCGTGCCCTTCGCCGCGCCCGGCAGCGCCACGTCGTGCGCGAAGTTGTAGGCGAGCCAGTTCATCTCCCAGGAGCCGAAGAGGCGCGCGCGCGCCTTCGTGACCTTCTCGTCGCCCAGCGGCAGGTTCCCGGGCGGCTCCTCGAGGACGACCTTGCGCACGTCGGCCGGATCGACCGGAACCCAGCCGTGGCCGGCGAGGAAGACTTCCGCGCGGCAGTGCTGGGCCTTGGTGATGTTCTCCGTGCCCGCCCCCAGGCTCTTGTAGCCGTGGGCCGACTTGGCCACGCGGATGCCGTAGACGTCCCGGGCCGGGAGCCCCGCAGCGCGGGCGAGGCCCACGTAGAGCGCGTTCAGGTCCGCGCACTTGCCGCTCAGGTTCCTCGACTCGAGCATGTACTTGATGTCGCCGGTGCCGCAGCCGCGCGTCTTCGGATCGCGGAAGGTGTTGTCGCAGATCCAGTCGTAGATTCGCGCGGGCCTTCTCCACGTCGCCCTTCGCGCCCTTCGTGATCTCCATCGCCGTCGACTTCACGATGCCGTCGGTGGGCAGGAGCTCGGTCGCCTTGAGGTAGCGGGCAAGCTCCGCGCGGTCCGCCGCGACCTTGCCGGGCCTGGCGAGATCCACCGCCACGTCGCGCGTGGCGAAGCGGCTCACCAGCGTGATCGACCGGCTTCGCGCCCTCGCCCCACTCCGCCCAGACCATGCCCAGGCCCCAGGCCGGGTCGGACGTCGCCTTCCCGTCCGCGCCCTCGGCGTTGAAGCTGCTTCCCAGCGACTTCTGGTAGGGGGTATCCACGGTGAGCGGGGTGGGCAGCCAGACGCGCGTGCGCCCGGCGGGCTTCAGCACCTCGACGCGCGTGGTCACCTCGTAGGTGCGCCAGCGGTCGGTGGGCGATTGCGCGAAGGCGCGGGAAACGGCGGAGGGGAGGAGGAGGCCCGAGGTGGACAGGCCGGCGAAACGAAGGAAGTCGCGACGATGCATGGAAGGTTCCTTTCTCAGGCGAATTGACGCGGCGCGCAGGCGCGTCGGGGGCCGGTGCCGCCGCAGGCGAGCGGCGCGGTCAGGAGGGATCGCTTGGTGCGCGAACGGCTGGGAATGATCATGGAGGCTCCAGATGACCGGCGTGGGAAGCGCCGGGTCGGATAAAATAACCCGTTTTGCAGCCCGAGTCGCGCGCGAAAGACCCCGCGCCGAGCATGGAAATCCGATGACCGCCCCCACCGCCTCCCCCGCCGCGACGCTCCCGCTCGCCTTCGGCACCCGTTTCGAGGACCTCTACGACACCGACGGCCTCGCGCGCCTCGACGGGAAGTTCCTCGCCGCCCTCGAAGGCCGCCAACCCCGAGCTGGGGTCGCGGCTCGCCGCCGCCCGCGCCGCGCCCGACGCGCTCGCCACCAAGGAGGAGGCCGAGCTCCTGCTCGCCGTGGCGCCGGTGCTGGACGACTTCGTCGCGGAGCTCTTCGGCATCGTCCCCGAGGTGGACCGGCTCGTGGCCGCCCACACCGAGACCGAGCCGCTCTTCCGCGTGAAGCGCAAGTTCGTGCAGCGCCGCGCGATGCTCAAGATCAAGGCCGACGAGGCGGCGAAGCTCGACGGCCCGGCGCTCGAGGCCGAGCTCGCCGCGAAGCTCGGCGGCCGCTTCGAGGAGCTCGCCTTCGCGCGCGCCGTGCTCGAATGGCAGGCGGACGAGGCGGCCAACGCCGACGGCGCTCGCCCTCGCGGAGCGCTACTGCGCCTGGGCCGCGCACACGCCGGAAGGCCGCCACCGCAACAGGGCCGGCGTGCTCTTCAAGCCGCCGCAGAAGGTGGAGCCGCTCGCCCTCGTCCCCGTCCACACCGACACCTCCAGCGGATACGCGGTGCACACGCTGCACCACGTGCGCCGGCGCGAGGGCTTCGCCCTCACGGACGCGGGCACCAGCCTCGTCGGCGGGCTGGGCGAGGCCAACTACTGCATCATCTGCCACGAGCAGGGCAAGGACTCCTGCTCCAAGGGACTCAAGGAGAAGGCGGACGAGAGCGGCAAGGCCGCCTTCAAGAAGAGCCCCTTCGGCGTGCCGCTGCCCGGCTGCCCGCTCGAGGAGCGCATCTCGGAGTTCCACAAGCTGAAGACCGAGGGCGTCGCCATCGGCGCGCTCGCCATGATCACGGTCGACAACGCCATCGTCTGCGCGACCGGGCACCGCATCTGCAACGACTGCATGAAGTCGTGCATCTACCAGCGCCAGGACCCCGTCAACATCCCGCAGGCCGAGACGCGCACGCTCAAGGACGTGCTGGGCCTGCCGTGGGGCTTCGAGATCTACTCGCTCCTCACGCGCTGGAACCCGCTGAACCTGCGGCGGCCGTTTCCGCGCCCGGCCACCGGCAAGCGCATCCTCATGGTGGGCATGGGGCCCGCGGGGTTCACGACCGCGCACCACCTCATGAACGACGGGCACACGGTGGTGGGCATCGACGGGCTGAAGATCGAGCCGCTCGCATCCTGCCCTCTCGGGCGTGGACGCCGACCGGCAAGCGCGTCCCCTTCGAGCCCATCCGCGACATGGAATCCCTGCGCGAGCCGCTCGACGACCGCGTGATGGCGGGCTTCGGCGGCGTGGCCGAGTACGGGATCACCGTCCGCTGGGACAAGAACTTCCTCAAGGTCGCCCGGCTCCTGGTCGAGCGGCGAAGCCAGTTCGCGCTTTTCGGCGGCGTGCGCTTCGGCGGCACGATCACGGCCGAGCAGGCCTTCGCGATGGGCTTCGACCACATCGCGCTCGCGGCCGGCGCCGGCAAGCCCACGGTCCTCGACCTGCCCAACGGTCTCGCCCGCGGCGTGCGCACCGCCTCCGACTTCCTCATGGCGCTGCAGCTCACGGGCGCCGCGCGCACCGACTCGATCGCCAACATGCAGCTTCGGCTGCCGATCGTGGTGGTGGGCGGCGGCCTCACCGCCATCGACACCGCCACCGAGTCGCTCGCCTACTACCCGCTCCAGGTGGAGAAGTTCCTGTCCCGCTTCGAGATCGCTCGCCGCGGAGCTCGGCGAGGAGCGCGTGAAGGCCGCCTGGCGCGAGGAGGAGCCGCGGCATCGCGGAGGAATTCCTCGCGCACGCGAAGGCCATCCGCGCGGAGCGCGCCAAGGCGAAGGCCGAGGGCCGGGAGCCGCGCGTGCTCGAGCTGCTGCAGTCCTGGGGCGGATCCACGATCGCCTACCGCAAGCGGATGATCGACAGCCCCAGCTACACCCTCAACCACGAGGAGATCGAGAAGGCCCTCGAGGAAGGCATCCGCTTCGCCGAGGGCCTCACGCCCGTGCGCGTGGAGGTGGACCGGTACGGCCACGCGGCGGGGCTCGTGGTCCGCACGGCTTCGGAATCCGGCGAGCGGGAGCACACGCTTGCCGCGCGCAGCATCCTCGTGGCCGCGGGCACGCAGCCCAACACCGTGCTCGCGCGCGAGGACGCGGACCATTTCGTCCTGGATGGCCGCTATTTCCGCGCGGTGGACGACGAGGGCAACCCCGTCACCCCCGAGCGCTCCTCGAAGCCCGCCACGCCCAACGTGCTGCTCTCGCGGGACAGCGAGGACCGCTACGTCAGCTTCTTCGGCGACCTGCACCCCTCGTTCTCCGGCAACGTGGTGAAGGCGATGGGCTCGGCGAAGCTGGGCTATCCGGTCGTGAGCCGCGTGCTCGAGCGCCGCCCCGCGCGAACGGCCGCCGACACGAACGCCTTCCTCGGGAAGCTCAACTCCCTTCTGCGCGCGCGCGTCCACCGCGTCGAGCGCCTGACGCCCACGATCGTCGAGGTGGTGGTGCACGCGCCGCAGGCCGCGCTCCAGTTCAAGCCCGGCCAGTTCTTCCGCCTGCAGAACTTCGAGACGCTCGCGCCGAAGGTCGAGGGCACCCGCCTCGCGATGGAGGGCCTCGCGCTCACCGGCGCCTGGGTCGACCGCGAGAAGGGGCTCGTCTCCACGATCGTCCTGGAGATGGGCGGGTCGAGCGACCTGTGCGCGATGCTCAAGCCCGGCGAGCCCGTGATCCTGATGGGGCCCACGGGCGCGCCCACCGAGACGCCCGCCGGCGAGACCGTCCTGCTCGCGGGCGGCGGCCTGGGCAACGCGGTGCTCTTCTCCATCGGCGCGGCGCTGCGCGCGGCCGGGTCGAAGGTGCTGTATTTCGCCGGCTACAAGAAGGCGATCGACCGCTACAAGGTCGACCAGATCGAGGCCGCGGCCGACGAGGTGGTGTGGTGCTGCGACGAGGCGCCGGGATTCGCGCCGGGCCGGCCGCAGGACAAGTCGTTCCACGGCAACATCGTGGAGGCCATGAAGGCGCACGCCGAGGGGCGGCTGGGAACGGCCTCGATCGCGCTCAAGGAAGCGGACCGGCTCGTCGTCATCGGCTCGGACGCCATGATGGCGGCGGTCGCGAGCGCCCGGCACGGCGTCCTCGCGCCGCACCTGAAGCCCGCGCACGTGGCCATCGGCTCGATCAACTCGCCGATGCAATGCATGATGAAGGAGATCTGCGCGCAGTGCCTGCAGCCGCACCGCGACCCGGTCACGGGAAAGACGACCTACGTCTTCTCCTGCTTCAACCAGGACCAGGAGCTCGACCGCGTGGACTTCCCGGGCCTGCGCGAGCGCCTGGGGCAGAACTCGGTGCAGGAGAAGCTCACCGCGCTGTGGATCGACCGGTGCCTGAAACGGATGGGGGCCCGCGCGGCGGCCTGAGGCAGGGCCTTCGCCTCCTAGCGGGCGTCGAGCAACTCGACGTCGAAGACGAGCGTCGCGTTCGGCGGGATGACGCCGCCGGCGCCGCGGGCTCCGTAGCCCATCTCCGGCGGGATGATGAGCGTGCGCTTGCCGCCCACCTTCATGCCCGCCACGCCCTCGTCCCAGCCGCGGATCACCTGCCCGCCGCCGAGCCGGAAATCGAAGGGCGAGCCACGATCGACGGAGCTGTCGAACTTCTTCCCGTGGCCGTCGGGCTGGGCGGGATCGTGAAGCCAGCCCGTGTAATGCACCTTCACCATGCCGGGCCGCGCTTCGGCGCCGGTTCCCACCACCACATCGATCTTTTGCAGCTCTGCCATGGTTTCTCCCGAGGCGGCGATGCCCGACGGGCAATTCGCCCAAGTCATTGAATTCATGTGGCTAGCGCTGATGCGCTAGCGGCGCCATTGTAGCAACACGAAAAGAATCGCCCCGGCATTTTCGCAACAGTCGCGTGCAATCGTCATCGTGAATACCCCTGCGCGCTTGTTGGGCTTCCTCGACGGGCGCAAAATTCGGCCTGAAGCCTCGAGGGGCCGGCTGTAGCAGGGAGCGCCGGCCTCGGAACGTGGCTCGATCTCACAAAAAAGGGGAAAGCATGTTTGCAGGAAGCGTTGCCAGGGTCCTTCTCGGACTGACCTTTTGCGTGGCGGTGGCTACGTCTGCGCTCGCCGCGCCGGTCACCTTCAGTTTCGTTTTCACGGACGGAACCGCCAGGGCCGCGGGAACGATCACGCTCGAAAGCACGCTGGTCAATCCCGGGGTAGGCAACTACGCGTTGCCCAACCCGGCGGTACTGGCTCTCCAGGTCACGGTCACGGGCGCGACGGCGGGCAACGGCACCTTCGGCATCGGGTCGTTCAGCAGCGTGATCTTCGACACCGCGGGCTCCACCCTCGATTTTTCCCGGGAACTCGTCGGGCAGACGGCCGGCGCGGGGCTGTGGGGCACCACCTCGCGGAGACTTCAACATGTTCGGTACCGGTTCGCCAGCCCCTGTCGGCGTCTGTTCCCTTCGCCCTCGGCGCTGACGACGGAGCGGCCAATACCATGCTGCTTGCCAGCATGATCTCCGGCCGGCAAGGTTCCGACGCTCAGCGAGTGGGGCTTGATCATCCTCTCGCTCTTGCTTGGCCTGGGGGCGTGGGTTACCCTGCGGCGCCAGGGCGGCAAGACTGCCGTCTAGAATCCAAGCACTTACCTTGATCGGAATGACGATCAACATGAATATCACGCGCCGACTGCATTCGACCCTGCTGCTTCTGGCGGGCCTCATCCTGGCCGCGAGCGTTCACGCCGCGCCCTTGCTCACCAACCTGGCCAATCCCACGGATGGGGGTTTCGGCGGGAGCCCGGATTCCGCCCAGTCGTTCACGACGGGCACCCAGCCGATGAATGTCAGCGAGCATCAACGTGGAATGGGCGACCGCGGCCGGCGGCGTGAACCAGGTGGGATTCTATACGGACAATGCCGGCGCCCCGAGCACGACGCAGGTCGGCGCCTTCTTCACCAACCCGAATCCGACGGTCGTCGGAACGATGAACTATGTCGGGAACGTGACCCTTGCCGCGGGCACGACCTACTGGATCGTCGTGGACATCACCGACGGCTCGGACGTGGCGTACACGTTCACGACCACGTTCTCCGCCGACCCTTCCACGGGCGGGGCGTCCTACCCCGCAGGCGCCTCGGCCTATGGCGACAACATTACGGGAGTCTGGAACGCGGACCCGGCAAACCTCAAGCTGGCCCTGATCGGACCGGCCGCGCAAATTCCGACGCTGGACCAATGGGGAATGATCATCCTCTCGCTCCTGCTTGGCCTGGGGGCGTGGGCTGCCCTGCGGCGCCAGCACGGCAAGGTCGCGATCTAGCATCCCTTCGACCGGCAGCATCGAACGCCCACCCTTGCGGTGGGCGTTTTCTTTGGACAAATGAAAAGCCCGCTCGGGGCGGGCTCTCAAAGGAAAGTCTGGCGGAGAGGGCGGGATTCGAACCCGCGTTAGGCTGTTAACCTAAACACGCTTTCCAGGCGTGCGACTTAAACCGCTCATCCACCTCTCCGTGGATCCTGCATAAGGCGCTCCCGCGATTGTCTGCCGCCCGCGGGAAGCCCGAAATTATACCTTGCCGGGGAAGCCCGAGCGAGTCCCGCTAGCGCCCGGGCATGAACCAGCGCCTCGAGACCATCTGCCGCGACAGGAGGAAGCGCGAGGATCGCGATGACCGCCAGGTGCACGGGCCACAGCCCCAGCCAGGTGGGGATCTTCCCCTGCGCCGTCCAGGCCTGGAAGATCGACAGCAGGTTGTTGTAGAGCGCGTAGGCCAGCACCGCGAGCACCAGGTTCCACGAGCGGCCCGTGCGCGGGTTCACGAAGGAAAGCGGCACGGCGAACATCGCCATGAGCAGCACCGAGAAGGGCAGCGCGATCCGCCAGTGCAGTTCCGCGAGGTTGTGCGGCGTGGGGGCGTCGAGGAGCTCCAGCGTGCCCATGGCCTTGGCCGGGGGCGTCTCGTCCTTCTTGGCCTCCTTGGGCTCGATGCGCAGCATGTAGCGGTCGAAGTCCGCCGTCCGGTAGTCGAGCGTGCCCGGGCGTGCCCTCGTAGCGGCGCCCGTTGAGCAGCACCACGAAGCGGTCGCCGTTGGCCACGGTCTCGATGAACCCCTTCTGCGCCACCATCACGCCGAGCCGGTTGGACTGGCTCGACTGCACGAAGACGTTGTTCACGACGTCGTCGCGCGCCGAGATCTTGTCCACGAAGAAGACGCGGTCGGCCTGGCGCGATTCCCGGAAGACGCCCGGCGTCACCATCGAAAGCTCGTCGCGGCTCTCGAGGAGGCGCCGGTACTCGCGGCTCTGGGCCTCGGACCACGGCGCGATCCCGAGCGAGAGCACGCCGCAGACCACGGCGATGGGGAGCGCGAAGCGCACGCACCGGCTTCACCCAGGCCGCGATCGACAGGCCCGAGGTGAACCAGACCGTCATCTCGCTGTCCCGGAAGCTGCGCGTGAGGGTGAGCAGCACCGCCACGAACGCCGCGATCGACAGCAGCACGGGCATGTAGGTGAGGATGCCGAAGGCGATGAGCCCGATGACGGCCTCGGGAAGCACCTCGCCGCCGGCGGCCTTGCCGAGCAGCAGGATGAGCAGCCGCGTGAGGATGAGCGCGAGCAGGACCGCCACGACCGCCAGGGCCACGAGGCTGAATTCCCGGATGAGGCTACGCTCGAAGATCAATGGGATGGGGGCTCGGGTCGCTTTGACTTGGGTCGTCCAAACCGGGGATAATCGCGGTCTGGCGCGAGCACCCAAGTACAGGAAAACAAATGGAATTTAGCATAAAGAGCGGCAGCCCCGAGAAGCAACGCACCGGATGCGTCGTGGTCGGGGTGTTCGAGGGCCGGAAACTGAGCGCCTCCGCCAAGGAAATCGACCGCGCCGCCAAGGGCTTCCTCTCCGAGGTGCTGCGCCGCGGCGACCATGACGGCAAGGCGGGCACCTCGCTTCTGCTGCATTGTCTCACCGGGCTGCCCGCCGACCGCGTCCTGCTGGTGGGGCTGGGCAAGGAGCGCGAGCTGGGCGAATCGGCCTACCGCAAGGCGATCGACACCGCCATCAAGGCCCTTCGCACCACCGGCGCCACCGAGGCGACGTTCTTCCTCACCGAGCTGGCGCTGCGCAAGCGCGACGTCGCCTTCCGCATCGAGCAGGCGGTGCTGGGCATCATGGAGGGCCTGTACCGCTTCGACCGGATGAAGAGCAAGCCGCCCGAGACGAAGCGGGCGCTGCGCAAGGTCGCGCTGCACGTTCCCCGCCGCAGCGACATCGCCGCCGGCGAGGCCGCGGCCAAGCGCGCCATGGCGATCGCGGAGGGCGTGCACCTCGCGCGCGACCTCGGCAACCTCCCCGCCAACGTCTGCACGCCCTCGCACCTCGCCGCCGAGGCGAAGGAGCTCGCGAAGCAGCACGGGCTCTCCTGCGAGGTGCTGGAGCAGAAGGATCTCGAGAAGCTCGGCATGGGCGCCTTCCTCGCCGTCGCGCGCGGCAGCCGCCAGCCCCCGAAGCTCATCGTCCTGGAGCACCGCGGGGCGAAGGGCAAGGACGCGCCCCCCGTGGTCCTCGTGGGCAAGGGCGTCACCTTCGACACCGGCGGCATCTCGCTCAAGCCCGCGGCCGAGATGGACGAGATGAAGTTCGACATGTGCGGCGCGGCGAGCGTGCTGGGCACGATGAAGGCCGTGGCCCTCATGAAGCTGCCGCTCAACGTCGTGGGGATCGTCCCCGCCACCGAGAACATGCCGGGCGGCAACGCCGTGAAGCCGGGCGACATCGTGACGACGATGTCCGGCAAGACCGTCGAGATCCTCAACACGGACGCCGAGGGCCGCCTGATCCTGTGCGACGCGCTCACCTACGCGGAGCGCTACAAGCCCGCGGCCGTGGTCGACATCGCAACGCTCACCGGGCGCCATGGTGATCGCGCTCGGGCACGTGGCGACCGGCCTCTTCGCGAACAGCGACACGCTCGCCCGCGAGCTGGCCGCACGCGGGCGAGGCCTCGTGGGACCGCGCCTGGCACCTGCCCCTGTGGGACGACTACCAGGAAGGGCTCAAGTCGAACTTCGCGGACATCCCCAACATCGGCTCGCGCGCCGGCGGGGCCATCACCGCGGCCTGCTTCCTCGAGCGCTTCGCGAAGGCCTATCCCTGGGCGCACCTCGACATCGCGGGGACGGCCTGGAAGTCCGGCCACGAGAAGGGCGCCACCGGCCGGCCCGTGGCGCTCCTCGCGAACTTCCTCTCGCGGCGCGCGGCGTGACGCGGATCGACTTCTACCACTACGCCGAGGACAAGCTTCGCTACGCCTGCCGCCTCGCGGCGACGGTGGCCGAGCGCGACAGCCGCCTCGTCGTCTTCGCGCCGGACGAGCAGCGTCTGCTCGGCCTTCGACCGGCTGCTCTGGACCTTCCAGTCCACGCGCTTCGTGCCGCATTGCCGCGCCACGGACCCGATCGCCGGCGAAACGCCGGTGGTCCTCGCCATGGGCGACGAGGCGCTGCCCCATCACGACGTGCTCCTGAACCTCGGGGACGACTGGCCGCCCTTCTTCGCCTCGTTCGAGCGGCTCCTGGAGATCGTGGGCGCCGACGAGGAAGACAAGGCGCGCGCGCGCGCGCGGTTCGTCTTCTACCGCAAGCGCGGCTACGAGATCAACGTGAACGCCATCGGGGAGGCCTGAGCCATGGAGGACGACCGCGACATCCTCGGCAAGGCCGACGCCCTCCTTCGCCGGCACGTGCCGCCGCGGACCGGTTCCACCGACGGCGCCGACGTGCCCGTCCTCACCGAGCTCATCACGCCCGGGGGCCATGCGGCCTCCGCGGCCCCCGCCCCCGCCTCGCCTCGCGAGAGCGGGATCCCCTCGCGCGATACCTTGACGCGAGAAGTCGTCGCCGAGGTCGTGAACACCGTCCAGGCCCGCCTGGCCCAGGACCTCGAGCGCCGCCTCGCGCAGCAGGTGACGACGGAGGTCCAGGCCGCCGTCGCCGCCGCGCTGGGCGACCTGCGCCAGGACATCGCCAACGCCGTCGGCGACGCCGTGGCCGAGGCGCTCGCGCGCCGCCCGAATCGATAGCCCCACCGGAAACATGGAACTCGCCAAAAGCTTCGACCCCCGCGCCATCGAGGCGCACTGGTACCCCTTCTGGGAATCCCGCGGCTGCTTCAAGGCCTCGTTCGACGCCTCGCGCCCCTCGTACTCCATCCAGCTGCCGCCGCCCAACGTGACGGGCACGCTGCACATGGGCCACGCGTACCAGCAGACGCTCATGGACGTCCTCACGCGCTGGCAGCGCATGCAGGGCGCCAACGTCCTGTGGCAGCCGGGCACGGACCACGCCGGCATCGCGACCCAGATGGTGGTCGAGCGCCAGCTCGAGCAGGAGGGCACCTCGCGCCGCGACCTGGGCCGGGAGAAGTTCGTCGAGCGGGTCTGGGAGTGGAAGGAGCAGTCCGGCTCCACGATCACGCGCCAGATGCGCCGGCTGGGCGCCTCCTGCGACTGGTCGCGCGAGTACTTCACGATGGACGAGCCGCGCTCGCGCGCGGTCACCGAGGTCTTCGTCCGCCTGCACGAGGAGGGCCTCATCTACCGCGGCAAGCGCCTGGTGAACTGGGACCCGGTCCTGCACACGGCGGTCTCGGACCTGGAAGTGGAGTCGCGCGAGGAAACCGGTTCCCTCTGGCACCTGCGCTATCCCCTCGCCGAGGGCACGGAATCGCTGGTCGTCGCCACGACGCGGCCGGAGACGATGCTGGGCGACACCGCCGTGGCGGTGCACCCGGAGGACCGCCGCTACCGGCACCTCATCGGGCGCATGGTCCGGCTGCCGCTCGCCGACCGGCTGATCCCGGTCATCGCCGACGAGTACGTGGACAAGGAGTTCGGCACCGGCTGCGTCAAGATCACGCCGGCGCACGACTTCAACGACTACCAGCTGGGAGCCCGCCACGGGCTCGCCATGATCAACATCTTCACCCTCGAGGCGAAGGTGAACGAGAACGCGCCGGAAGCCTACCGCGGCCTCGACCGCTTCGAGGCGAGGAAGCGCGTGCTGGCCGATCTCGAGAAGGCCGGCCTCGTCGACAGCGTGAAGCCGCACAAGCTCATGCAGCCGCGCTCGCAGCGCTCCGACGCCGTCGTCGAGCCCATGCTCTCGGACCAGTGGTTCGTGAAGATGGACGGCTTCGCGAAGCTCGGCCTCGAGCCGGTGAACGACGGCCGCATCCGCTTCGTGCCGGACGAATGGGCGTCGGTGTACCGGCAGTGGCTGGAGAACATCCAGGACTGGTGCATCTCGCGCCAGCTCTGGTGGGGCCACCAGATTCCCGCCTGGTACGCGGCCGACGGCACGGCGTTCGTGGGCCGCAACTACGAGGAGGCTGCCGCGAAGGCGAAGGCCGCCGGCCAATCGGTCTCGCCGGACCGGCGCGACCCGGACATGCTCGACACCTGGTTCTCGTCCGCCTTCGTCCCGTTCTCGACGCTCGGCTGGCCGGACGAGGCCTCGTTCGCGAGCGAGCGCAAGTTCTTCCTGCCCTCCTCGGTGATGATCACCGGCGCCGACATCATCTTCTTCTGGGTCGCCCGCATGATCATGACGACCCTGCACTTCACCGGCGAGATCCCGTTCCGCGACGTCTACATGAACGCGACCGTGCGCGACGGCGAAGGCCAGCGGATGTCGAAGTCCAAGGGCAATACCATCGATCCGATCGACGTGATCGACGGAATCGACCTCGCCGCGCTGCTGGAGAAGTCCACCAAGGGGCTCATGCTCGCCTCGCACAAGGACGCGGCGGCCAGGCGCGTCCGGCGCGACTACCCGGACGGCATCGCCTCGTACGGCGCCGACGCGCTGCGCTTCACCTTCGCCGCCCTCTCCACCCTGGGCCGGACGCTCAACTTCGACCTCAAGCGCTGCGAGGGCTACCGCAGCTTCTGCAACAAGCTCTGGAACGCCACGCGCTTCGTGCTGATGAACTGCGAGGGCAAGGACACGGGGCTCGACCCGGCCGCGCCCGTGGAGCTCTCCACCGTCGACCGCTGGATCGTCTCGCGCCTGCAGCGCGCGGAGGCCGAGGTCGCGCAGGGCTTCGCGGAGTACCGCTTCGACACCGCCGCGCGCGCCCTCTACGAGTTCGTGTGGGACGAGTACTGCGACTGGTACGTCGAGGCCGCCAAGGTGCAGCTCCAGGGCGGGAACGAGGCCGCGCAGCGCGGCACGCGCCGCACCCTCATCCGCGTGCTCGAGGCGACCCTTCGCCTGGCGCACCCCGTCATCCCGTTCATCACCGAGGAGCTGTGGCAGAAGGTGGCGCCTCTCGCGGGATCCGCGGGCGAGACCGTCATGCTGGCGCGCTGGCCGCAGCCCCAGCCCGAGAAGATCGACGAGGCCGCCGAGCAGGCCGTCGCGGTGCTGAAGGAGCTCACCAACGCCGCGCGCAACCTGCGCTCGGAGATGGGGCTCTCCCCCGGGCAGCGCGTTCCGGGCTTCGTCCAGGCGGGCCCCGAGGTCGCCTCCCACCTGCCGTACCTGCAGGCCCTGGCCCGCCTGTCGGAGGTGAAGCTCGTCGCGACCCTTCCGGACGCCCAGGCCCCGGTCGCCGTCACCGGCAGCGGCAAGGTCATGCTGCACGTGGAGATCGACCGCGCCGCCGAGCGCGAGCGCCTCGCCAAGGAGGCGGCCAGGCTCGACGGCGAGATCGCGAAGTCCGAGGCCAAGCTCGGCAACGCGTCCTTCGTCGAGCGCGCCAAGGCCGAGGTCGTGGAGCAGGAGAAGAAGCGCCTCGCGGACAACCGCGCCAAGCTCGACGACGTCCGCTCCCAGCTCGCGCGCCTCGCCTAGGCGTGGCCGGGGAACGAGCCGGCGGCCGATAGGAAGGGTCCGTGCCCCTCCCCCACAGCCTCAGGGCGCTCGGCTCGCCCAACTTCCGCATCTACTACACCGGCCAGGCGGTGTCGATGATCGGCTCCTGGGTGCAGTCGCTCGCCCTCATGTGGCTCGCCTACCGCCTCTCGGGCTCGACCTGGTTCACCGGGCTGGTGGGCTTCCTCAACTCGGCGCCGTACCTCGTCCTGTCGCCGTTCGCCGGCGTGCTGGGCGACCGGCTGGACCGGCGCCGGATCCTCGTCACGGTGCTCGCGCTCCTCTTCGTGCAGTCGACTGGCGCTCGCCATCCTCTCGGGGCTCGGCGCGCTCACGATGGCGCAGCTCGCCGCGCTCGCCCTCTTCGCCGGCGTGGCCAACTCCTTCGAGACGCCCACGCGGCAGTCCTTCTTCGTCCAGCTCCTGGACGACCGCGACGACCTGCCCAACGCGATCGCCCTCAACTCCGTGCTGATGAACGGCGCGCGGCTGGTGGGCCCGTCGATCGGCGGCCTCGTGATCGCCGCCTGGGGCGAGACGGCCTGCTTCGCCATCAACGCGGCGAGCTATCTCTTCGTGATCGCCGCCCTCGGGCGGACCCGCACGGTTCGAGCCGTTCCGGCGCGCGCCGCGACGCACCCGCTCGCCGACCTCGCCGACGGCTGGCGCTACGCCATGGGGTTCCTCCCCATCCGCCGCATGCTGCTGCTGCTCGCCACGGTGAGCATGACCGTCGGGCCCTACGCCTCGCTCATGCCGGCCATCGCCGTGAAGACCTTCGGCGAGGGCGCGCAGCTCGTGGGCCTCTTCATCGGCGCGGTGGGCCTGGGGGCGGTGATCGCCGCCGTGAGCCTCGCGAGGCGCCCGTCCGTGCGCGGGCTCGTCAAGTGGATCGGCGCCTCGTCCATCGCCGCGGGGCTGGGCGCCGCGGGATTCTGCTTCTCGCGCTCGATCCCCCTGTCCGCGCTGCTCATGGCGATCGCGGGCTTCGGCATCTTCATGACCGCGGCCTCGTGCAACACCATCGTGCAAAGCGTCGTGCCGGAGGACAAGCGCGGCCGCGTGATGAGCTACTACACGATGTTCTTCATCGGGTCGCTGCCGATCGGGCACCTGGCCGCCGGCGCGCTGGCCGAGCGCATCGGCGCCCCCTTCACCTTCCTCGCCGGCGGCATCGCGCTGCGCGCTGGCCGGCGGCCTCTTCGCGGCGGGGCTGCCGTCGCTGCGCGAGCCACCTGCGTCCCGTCTATGTCGAGCGGGGTATCATCCCCTCCACCGAAGGACCTCCCCAATGACCGACACCGTCCTCCTCGAACGCCGCGGCGCGGCGGCCGTCATCACCCTCAACCGCCCCGACAAGCTGAACGCGCTCGACGAGGCGCTCATGCGCGACCTCGACCGCGCGACGCGCGAGGTCGCCGAGGACGACGCGGTGCGCGCCGTCCTGCTGCGCGGCGCCGGCCGCGCCTTCATGGCCGGGGGCGACGTCGCCTTCTTCCACGCCAACCTCGCCTCCCTGGGCCCGCGCTTCCAGGAGATGGGCCAGGGCTTCCACGCCTCCGTGAAGCGCCTGCGCACGATGCCCAAGCCCGTGCTCGCCTGCGTGCACGGCGCCGTCGCGGGCGGGGGCCTGTCGGTGATGCTCGCCTGCGACCTCGCCATCGCCTCGCGCGACGCCCAGCTCTCGCTCGCCTACGCCAACATCGGCACCTCGCCGGACGGCGGAAGCTCGTTCTCGCTGCCGCGCATCGTGGGGCTGAGGAAGGCGCTCGAGCTCGCCTTCCTCGGCGAGCGCCTCGATGCCGACGCGGCCCTGGCGCTGGGCCTCGTGAACTGGGTGGTGGAGCCCGCGGAGCTCGAGGCGCGCGCGGCCGAGATCCTCGGCCGCCTCGCCGCCGGCCCCACGTTCGCCTACGGGCGCACCAAGGCCCTCTTCAACGAGACCTGGGAGCGCCCGATGGCCGAGCAGCTCGACGCCGAGCTCGCCTCCTTCGGTCGCTGCATCCCGACCCACGACTTCGCCGAGGGCACCGGCGCCTTCGTGCACAAGCGCAAGCCCACCTTCACGGGGCGCTAGGCGGACATGGCCTCCCTCGCGGGCAAGACGCTCTTCGTCACCGGCGCCTCGCGCGGCATCGGCCGCGAGATCGCGCTGCGCGCCGCGCGCGACGGGGCCAACGTGGCGATCGCCGCCAAGACCGCCGAGCCGCACCCGAAGCTCAAGGGCACCATCCACACCGTGGCCGCGGAAGTCGAGGCCGCGGGAGGCAAGGCGCTCGCGATCGCGCTCGACGTGCGCGACGAGGACGCCATCGCGAGGGCCGTCGAGCTCGCGGCGCTCACCTTCGGCGGGCTCGACATCCTGGTGAACAACGCGAGCGCCATCAGCCTCACGCCAACGCCCGACACGCCGGCGCAGGCGCTTCGACCTGATGATGGGCGTGAACGTGCGCGCGACGTTCCTGTGCTCGCAGGCGGCGCTCGCCCACCTGCGCCGCTCGGCCAACCCGCACATCCTGAACCTCGCCCCGCCGCTCGCGATGAAGGCCGAGTGGTTCGCGCCGCACACCGCCTACACGATCTCGAAGTACGGCATGAGCCTGTGCACCCTGGGCATGGCCGAGGAGTTCCGGGCCGAGGGCATCGCCGTGAACTCCCTGTGGCCGGCGACCACCATCGCGACCGCGGCCGTCGAGTTCAACTTCCCGCCGGAGATCCTCGCCGCGAGCCGCTACCCGGCCATCATGGCCGACGCCGCCCACGCGATCCTCACGAGCCCCAGCCGGGAGACGACGGGAAACTTCTTCCTCGACGAGGAGGTGCTGCGGGCCGCGGGCGTGACCGACTTCGGCCGCTACGCCGTCACGCCCGGCGTGGCGCCCTTCAAGGACCTCTTCGTCGAATGAACGCGCGCGCGGCGGGCCCGGGCGGGCCGGCGCGCGCCGTGCCCTTCGCCGAGGCGTTCCGGTTCTGGCTGAAGCTCGGCTTCGTGAGCTTCGGCGGCCCCGCGGGGCAGATCGCGATCATGCACCGCGAGCTGGTCGAGACCAGGCGCTGGATCTCGGAGCGGCGCTTCCTGCACGCGCTCAACTACTGCATGGTGCTGCCGGGGCCGGAGGCGCAGCAGCTCGCCACCTACATCGGCTGGCTCCTGCACGGAACCTGGGGCGGGATCGTCGCCGGCGCCCTCTTCGTGCTGCCTTCGCTCGCGATCCTCGTGGCGCTCTCGTGGGCCTACCTCGCCTTCGGGCAGGCCCCCGTCGTGGCGGCGATCCTGGCCGGCGTGAAGCCCGCCGTCGTCGCCATCGTGCTGGCCGCGATGCTCCGGATCGGCGGGCGGGCGCTGCGCGGCCCCTTTCACGTGGCGATCGCGGTGGCCGCCTTCGTGGCGCTGGCGGCCTTCTCGTTTCCCTTTCCGCTCGTGATCGCGCTCGCCGCCGTGGCCGGCCTGGCCGGGCGCCGCTTCGCGCCGGCGCCCGCGCACCTCGCGCCAGCCTCCGGCGCGCCTGCCCACGATCCGGCCGTCATCGACGACGACACGCCGCCACCGGCGCACGCCATCCCTTCCCTCGCGAAATTCGCCGCGGTGGCCGCCGCGGGATGCGCGCTGTGGGCCGTCTCCTACGCGGCCCTCGCCGCCGCCTTCGGGGCGCAAGGCGACTTCGCGAGCATGGCGCGGTTCTTCACCCAGGCGGCGCTCGTCACCTTCGGCGGCGCCTACGCGGTGCTGCCCGTATGTCGTGGACAGCGCGGTGGGGCAATACGGTTGGGCTACCCCGGGACAGATGATCGACGGCCTGGCCCTCGGGGAGACCACGCCCGGGCCGCTCATCATGTTCGTGGCGTTCGTGGGCTTCGTGGGCGCCTGGACCAAGGAGACGCTCGGGCCCGAGGCGCTTGTCGCCGCCGGCGTCCTCGGCGCGTTCGTGGCGACGTGGTTCACCTTCCTGCCCTCGTTCGTCTTCATCCTCGCGGGCGGCCCCTGGGTCGAGCGCACGCGCGACGACGTCCACCTGGAGGGCCCCCTCTCCGCGATCACGGCGGCGGTGGTGGGCGTCATCGGGAGCCTCGCGGTCTTCTTCGCGTGGCACGTCTTCTGGCCGGGCGCGAGCGCCGCGAATCCCTTTCCGGGCGCGGTCGACCTCCCGTCGGTGGCCATCGCCGCCATCGCGCTCGCGGCACTCGTGACGAACCGGGCCGGCACCATGACGGTGATCGCGGGCTCCGCGCTGGCGGGCGTCGCGCTGAAAGCGCTGGGCGCCTAGGCCCGCCTCACGGCGCGACGAAGCGGCCCGACTTCCCGCCTTCCTTCTCGAGGAGGCGGATCTCGCCGATCGTCATCCCGCGGTCCACGGCCTTGCACATGTCGTAGATCGTGAGCAGGCCCGCCGCCACGGCGGTGAGCGCCTCCATCTCGACCCCGGTGCGGCCGCGGCATTCGGCCACGGCCCGGCAGGAGACCTGCGAGGCCGCCTCGTCCAGGTCGAACTGGACCTCCAGCGCCGTGAGGGCGATGGGGTGGCACAGGGGAATCAACTCCCAGGTCCGCTTGGCCGCCTGGATGGCCGCGATGCGCGCGATGCCCAGGACGTCGCCCTTCTTCGCGGTCCCGGTGCGCACCAGCGCGAACGTCTCGGGACGCATGCGGATGCTGCCGGCCGCGACGGCGCGGCGGGCGGTTTCGTCCTTGGCCCCGACGTCGACCATCCAGGCCTGGCCGCCCGCGTCGAAATGGGTCAGTTTTTCGTTCATAATCAGCGACTCCGAATGCGGCGAACCATTGCGGCCGCCGCGTGTCCCAAAGTATCCACGATTTCATTCGCGCCCGCTCCCGGCCCGCCTTGCGTCCCGCCCGAAAACTCATCCGCCGCCTCGTCGCCCTGGCCGTCTGCGCGGCGCTCCTGCCGGCGCACGCGCAGGGGCTGCCCGACCTGGGCGACGCCTCGGACGCCGTCCTGTCGGACAAGCAGGAGCAGACCATCGGCAACCGCGTGATGCGCGAGGTGCGCATCGACCCGGCGTTCGTGGACGACCCCGAGGTCTCCGACTACATCAAGACCCTCGGCAACCGGCTGCTGGGGGCCGCGGACCCGCCGCGGCGCCCCATCGAGTTCTTCGTGGTCCAGGACGACTCCATCAACGCCTTCGCCCTCATCGGCGGGCACATCGGCATGCACACGGGGCTGATCCTGCTCACGCGCAACGAGGCGGAGCTGGCCGGCGTGATGGCGCACGAGGTCTCGCACATCCTCCAGCGCCACCAGTCGCGCCTGTACCAGGGGCAGGGCAAGTACCAGCTCGCCTCCCTGGCCGCGCTCGCGCTCGCCATCCTCGCCTCCCGCGGCAGCAGCTCGCAGAGCGGCCAGATCGCCGAGGCCGCGGTGATGGGCGCCAGCGCCATCATGATGCAGGGACAGCTCGACTACACGCGCGAGCACGAGCGCGAGGCGGACCGGATCGGCCTCACCATGCTCGAGCGGGCCGGCTACGACCCCCGCGGCATGGTGAGCTTCTTCGAGCGCATGCAGCGCGCCAACCGCCTCAACGAATTCAAGGGCGCGCCCTCGTACCTGCGCTCGCACCCGCTCACCGTCGAGCGGATCGCCGACCTGCAGGGCCGCGTGGAGACCATGGCCCCGCGCCTCGTCCCGGACAGCTTCGAGTACCGGCTCGCCAGGGCGAAGCTGCGCGCGGCATCCGGTTCCGCCAACGCCCAGGTCGTCCATTTCCGCAGCCTGCTGGAGGATCGCACGGTGGTGCGGCCGCGCGAGGACGTCTACGGGCTCGCGCTCGCCCTGAGGCGCATGCGCGAGTTCGCGGAGGCCGAGAAGGAGCTCGCCACGATCCGCACGGGCGAGAACGCGCACCCGGCCTTCGAGTCGCTGGCGGCGCAGCTGCAGGCGGACCAGGGCAGGCGCGGGGCCGCGCTCGAGACCTACCGCGCCGCGCTGAAGGCCCATCCCGATTACCGGGGTCTCGTGTACGGCCTCGCGCAGCTGCTCATCGAGTCCGGGCGCAATGCCGAGGCCCTCGCGCTCCTGGACGAGAAGGTCCGCGCGATGCCCGAGGAGGCCAAGCTCTACGAGCTGCAGTCGCGCGCCCATGCCGCCACGGGCAACCGCCTCGCCCAGCACCGCGCGCAGGCCGAGGCCTATTACCGCCGGGGCAACCTCGCGGCCGCCGTCGACCAGCTCATGCTCGCGACGAGGGTGCCCGGCTCGGACTACTACGAGCAGTCGATGGCCGAGGCGCGCCTGCGCGAGCTGCGTTCGCTGCTGCGGATCGAGCGCGAGGCCGAAAAGGCCCTGAAGCTCGGCTGATGCGGCGCCTCGCGCGAATCCTCGTCACGGCGGCGTCCATGACCGCCGCGGCGGCATGGGGCCAGTCCTCCGCGGGCCGCGATATCTTCATCCGGCCCGACAAGGGCAACTGCATCGCCTGCCACCAGGTCCCGGAAGGATCGGGGCCCGCGGTGCGCGCCGACCTGGGCCCGCGCCTGGACGCCGCGCGCCTCAAGGGATGGGACCGCGCCCGCCTGCGCGAGATCCTCGACGACCCCATGCGCGCCAACCCCGACACGGTCATGCCCCCCTACGGCCGGCACCGCCTGCTGGACGCCGGCGAGATCGAGCGCGTCATCGACTTCCTCCATGCCCTTCCCTGACCGCATCCGCCTCGCCGCGCTCGCGCTGGCCCTCGCCCTTCCGCTCGCCGCGGCGGCCGGGGCCGAGGACGTCCGAAGCGCGATCCTCGCCATGCAGAAGGAGCGGCACCCGTCCCTGACGAGCGCCGATCTCGCCGCCGGCTCGGCCGCCTTCGATCCCGCGCGCCGTGCGCAGGCGGACGGCAACCGCCCGGCCCCGGGCGCCGCGGAAGCGATCGAGGCGGGCAGGAAGATCTGGACGCGCAAGTTCGGCAAGGGCAAGTCGCTCGCAGGCTGCTTCCCCAACGGCGGGCGCCGCATCGCGACGGCCTATCCGCAGTACGACCCGCGCGTGAAGCGCCTCGTGACCCTGGAAACCGCGATCAACCAGTGCCTGAAGTCGCACGGCCAGCCCCTCCTGGAGGCGGGCGAGGCGCAGACCATGGGGGCCGTGCTCGCCTACCTGCGCTCGCTCGCGGAGGGCCAGAAGATTTCCGTCCGGGCCGGCACCGCCCCGGCCGAGGCGGCCTTCGAGGAGGGCCGGCGCATCTACTTCACGCGCATGGGCCAGCAGAACTACTCGTGCGCCTCCTGCCACCTGCGGCACTCGGGCAACTTCTTCGGCGACACGGCCATCCCCTCGCCGGTCGGCGCCGCGACGCAGTGGCCGCTCCTGCGCGAGCGCCAGGCCATCACGCTGCAGATGCGCCTGCGCGAGTGCCTCGATCGCATGGGGGCCGCGCCCTTCCCGGCGGGATCCGACGAGCTGGCCCACCTCGACTACTTCATCACCTACCTCTCCAACGGGCTCCCCATTCGCCCCAACGCCTGGCGCCCCTGATCCCGACTTGTAACCAATGGTAAGGCGGAGGCACCGGCAGGCGGGCCGCTCCTCTAAAATGGAGCCGACGACAAGAGCTCTCCTCCCATGGCCCGCGCCCTGCTTCGCCCCCGCATCCTCGTCCCCGTCCTGATCCTTGCCGCGGCCGCCGGAGGCTATGCCTGGTGGCGTTCGCAGTCGAGTGCCGCCCCCGCCGAGCGCTGGCGCCTGGAGGCGGTCGACAAGGGCGACGTGGTGCAGGTGATCTCCGCCAACGGCAACGTGAATCCCGTGACGTCGGTGAGCGTGGGCACCCAGGTGTCGGGGACGATCATCCGCCTGCACGCGGACTTCAACAGCATCGTGAAGGAAGGCCAGCTCCTCGCCGAGCTCGATCCCTCCCTGTTCAACGCGGCGCTGGCCCAGAGCGAGGCGAACCTGGCGAGCGCCAAGGCGAGCCTTCGCCTGGCGCAGACCAAGGAGGCCCGCAACCGCTCCCTCGTCGGCAAGGGATTCATCTCGCAGGCGGAGCTCGACATCACGGTGCAGGAGCTCGAGGCGGCCCAGGCGCACGTGGAGCTCGTGAACGCGCAGGTGGCCCGCGACAAGACGAACCTGCGCTACACGGTGATCCGCTCGCCGATCTCCGGCGTGGTCGTGGCGCGCAACGTCGAGCTCGGCCAGACGGTCGCGGCGAGCTTCAACACGCCCACCCTCTTCCAGATCGCCCGCGACCTGTCGCAGATGCAGATCGAGACGAGCATCGCGGAGGCCGACATCGGCGGCGTCAGGGAGGGCCTCGAGGCGCGCTTTCGCGTCGACGCCTTCCCGGGGCAGTTCTTCCGGGGAGCGGTGAGGCAGGTGCGGCTCAACCCCACCATCCAGTCGAACGTCGTGAGCTACACGGTCATCGTCACCGCCGACAACCCGGAAGGAAAGTTGAAGCCCGGCATGACGGCCTTCGTGCAGGTCACCGCCAACCGCCGCCTCGGCGTGCTGCGCGTCCCCAACGCGGCGCTTCGCTTCCGGCCGCCCGCGGAGACGGCACAGGCCGGCGCCGCGGTGAAGTCCGCGGCCACCGCCGGCAAGGGCAATGCGGCCGGTGCGGGCGGCGGCGGGGGACGGCGCGACGCGGCCACGCGCGTCTACAAGATCGTGGACGGCAAGCTGGTGGCCGTCCCCGTCCAGGTAGGCGTCGCCGATACCGCGTGGACCGAAATCGTCGGCGGAGACGTGAAGGAAGGCGACAAGCTCGTCACGCGCGACCTCTCGGGCCAGGGCGGCCCGCAATCGCAGCTGCGGCTGCGCATGTTCTGAAGCCGCATGGACGGCCGCTTCATCGAGGTCGAGAACCTCGGCAAGCTCTACGAAACGGCGGTGCCGGGAACGCCGGCGGCGCTGCAGTCGGTGTCGCTCGCCATCGGCGCGGGCGAGTTCGTGGCGGTGATGGGCCCCTCGGGCTCGGGCAAGTCGACCTTCATGAACATCGTCGGCCTGCTCGACACGCCCACGAGCGGGGCCTACCGGCTGAACGGCAAGGACGTCGCGGGGCTTTCCACCGACGAGCTCGCCCACGTGCGCAACCGCGTCTTCGGCTTCGTCTTCCAGGGCTTCAACCTGCTCAAGCGGATCTCGGCCGCCGAGAACGTGGCCCTGCCGATGGTCTATTCGGGGGCTCCCGGCGGCGAGCGCCGCCGCCGGTCCGAGGAGCTCCTGGCACGCGTGGGCCTCGCCGCCTACGGCTCGGCCATGCCCAACCGGCTCTCCGGCGGGCAGCAGCAGCGCGTGGCCATCGCCCGGGCGCTGGCCAACGAGCCCCAGCTCATCCTCGCCGACGAGCCGACCGGAAACCTCGACACCCAGACGAGCAACGAGATCATGGCGCTCTTCACGCAGCTCAACCGCGAGACGGGCGTCACCATCCTCCTCGTCACCCACGAGAACGACATCGCGCGGTACGCCAACCGCCTCATCCGCTTCAAGGACGGCCGCGTCGTCCACGACGGGGCCGTGGTCCACGAGGAGGCGCTGCCGTGAACCTCGCCGCCGTCATGCGCGAGGCGGCCCTCTCCCTGGGGGCGAACACGCTGCGCACGGCCCTCACCATGCTCGGCATGGTGATCGGCGTGGCGGCGGTGGTGCTCATGCTCGCGGTCGGAAGCGGCGCCCAGAACCAGGTGAACCGCGCCGTCTCCTCCATGGGCAGCAACCTCCTCGTGATCCTGTCCGGCAGCACGAGCGCCGGGACGCTGCGCATGGGCTCGGGCAACGCGCCGACCCTCACCACGGGCGACGCGGACGCGATCGCGAAGCTGCGCGAACGTGCAGGCGGTGGCGCCCACGTTCCCGGGCGGCGCGCAGCTCGCCTACGGCATCAACAACTGGGGGACGCAGGTGATGGGCGTCACGCCCGAGTACATCTCGGTGCGCGACTGGCCGGTGGAGTCCGGCGAGGCCATCAGCGAGACCGACATCCGCAGCTCGACGCGGGTCGCCCTGCTCGGGACGACGGTGGTCGAGAAGCTGTTCGACACGGAGGACCCGGTCGGGAAGACCATCCGCATCCGCGGCCAGCCCTTCCAGGTGCTCGGGGTGCTGAAGAAGAAGGGCCAGAGCCTCGACGGGCGCGACCAGGACGACTCCGTGCTCGTGCCCATCACGACGGCCCAGAGCAAGCTCTTCGGCAACCGCTTCCCGGGGACGGTGCGGTTCATGTTCGTGCAGGCGGTGAGCCAGGAGGCCACGAGCGCCGCGGAGAACGACATCACCCTGCTGCTGCGGCAGCGCCACCGCATCCAGCCCGACGCCGACGACGACTTCACGGTCCGCAACCTCACGCAGGCCGCGGAGGCCGCCTCGCAGACCGCGCGGGTCCTCTCCCTCATGCTCGGCGCCATCGGCTCGATCTCGCTCGTCGTGGGCGGCATCGGCATCATGAACATCATGCTGGTGTCGGTGACCGAGCGCACGCGCGAGATCGGCATCCGCATGGCGATCGGCGCGCGCCAGCGCGACGTGCTGCTGCAGTTCCTGCTCGAGGCGCTGATGATCTGCATCGTGGGCGGCCTCGTGGGCATCGCGATCGGCGTCGTCGGCGCCCTGGTGGTCGGCAAGCTGATGCAGATCGAGGTGGCCTTCTCGGCCTCCGTGATGCTCATCGCGTTCGCCGTCTCCGCGGCGACCGGCATCTTCTTCGGGTTCTGGCCCGCGCGGCGCGCGGCGAGCCTGCGGCCCGTGGAGGCGCTGCGCCACGAGTAGCGCCCCGGCGGCCGGCCTACCAGGGATTCACCTTCGCGTACCCCGCCACCGCCCCACTGCGCGCGTCCAGGAGCACCGTCATGTCGCGCTTTCGCGCCTTCAGGGGCAGGAAGAGAGTGTCCTCCTCGCGCCTGCCGAGCGCCGCGAGCGCGGCGGCGAGCTCGCCCGCCTCCTCGGGATGGCGCTTGCGCAGTTCCGCGACGGGCTTCGCCTTCTGCAGGGCCAGGGGCGCGAGCTCCGCGTAGGGACGGTAGTACTGCGGGAAGACCTGCAGGTCCGAGCCCGAGGCCGCCCATTGGATCACGCGAAGCTGCTCCTCCGCGGTGGTGGGCATCGCGACGGCGATGACCTGCGGCCGTCCCCACGGCATGGACCGGAACTCGGGGTGCTTCACCTGGTCGAGGTCTTCCTTGAACAGGTCGTTCGCCGCCACTGCATCGAAGCGGTCCACGGAGAAGACGACGTAGACGGGCCTCGCGACTGCGACGATGTACACGCCGTAGACGAGCGCGCCGAGCTGCACGAGCGCGATCGCGGCGAGGTCCATGCGCAGCACGCGCCGGCCCTTCGCGGGATTGAAGATGATCAGGGTGACGAGGGGCCCGAGGACCACGTCCACGCCCACGATGAGGATCACGAGGTCGTTGCCGCCCATCGCCTCGAACAGCGGCTCCGGGTACCACACGAAGTACATCGTCGAGACGACTACCGTCGCGATCAGCGCGCTGATCGACAGGTGGATCGCGAACGCCTTCCAGCGGGACATCGCGACGCGCGCGGGCGCCGGCGGGGCGGGGATGACAGCTGCCATGGACGAATGCCGTTCGAGGAGGCTGAAATGGAAAAAGGGCGGGGACCGAAGTCCCCGCCCTCCGTGCTGCTGTGTGCCTAGGCGATTACAGCGCGGCCTGACGGCACGGGGCCGGGAAGTACTTGTAGTTCGGCGCCGTGGCGTTCGTGCCGCAGTACCAGCCGAGGACGGACTCGCCAGCCGCGACCGGGGTCTTCGGCGGGGTGGAGTCGCTGGTGCCGGTCAGCTGGAGCACCTTGCCGTCCACGTTCGCCGCGTCGACGTTGCGGATCTTGACTTCGATCTTGGGGCCGACGACCGTCAGCGACTCGGCGTACTGCGTGCCCTTCGCGTCGAGCGAGCAGCCGGCTTCGTCAGCGTTGGCCGGGAGGACGTTCTTGGAGGCGATGAACTCCGCGAGGGAGGTCTTGCAAGCGCCGGCAAGGGCGTTCACTTCCGTCACTTTCGAGCGCTTGATGTAGTCCTGGTAGGCCGGAATGGCGACGGCCGCCAGAATGCCGATGATCGCGACGACGATCATCAGTTCGATCAGGGTGAAGCCCTGTTGGATCTTCTTCATGCTTTGTACTCCTGTAAGTAATTGGGGACCCGGGTGAACCACACAACGATACCGTGCTACCGGGATATGCAATCGGCATGCCAGCCGGGCACCCGGGGCCCGGATCGGCGAGCCCTGCCGAGGGTGAAGTTTTTCCCCTTCAAAATCAAACCCTTGTGATTGGCACTCGCGCCCGCTCCGGCAGGGCCGCCGCCTCACGTGGCCGTCGCCGGGGCCCGGCCGGAAACCGGGCGCCAATCCCGCCCGGGCGCGCCCGACGCTCCTGCCGCGATTGGTCACATTCCTCCCCACTGCGCCACCTTTCAGCGGGGCGTTTGCGGAATCGGCGACGGTTCGGGCTCGATGGGCACGGCTTCGGGCCTCGCCCCCGGCAGGTGGGCGGCGACGAGCCGCGCGATGAGCAGCCGCTCGGCGCCGACCAGTCGCGGGCGGTGGCGCATCCAGAAATCGCGCGCTTCGCCCGGCTTGCCGAGCGCGAGGCGCGCGGCGGCGCCGGCGCGCACGTACTCGGCCGCGTCCACGGGCGGCCACCGCTCCTGCGAGGCGAGCATCGCTTCCGTCACCTGGGCGACCGAGGCGTAGTCGCGAAGCGCCGTCGCCGCGAAGTAGCGCAGCCGCATCCGCTCGCGCTCGCCGAGGGCCGCGACGCACTTCGACGACGAGAGCCGCTCGACGAACGCGCGCATGTCGCTGTCGGCGAGGAACGGGGCGGTCATCCGCATCACGTCATCGATGATGTCGACCCACGCGGGCGACATCAGGCGGCAGTTGGAGAGCGCCTGGCGGGCCAGGCGATGCTGGAGCGCCATCTGGGGGGTCAGCACGCCGTCGGGCGCATCGTCGCGCAGCCAGATCGCCAGGGCGTCGCGGGCGTGCTGGAGCGCGCGCTTGCCGGGCTGGACCACGCCGGGATGATCGCGAAGCGACGCGCCGGTCAGGCGCTCGTCGCCGTCCATGGCCTCGATGAACGGCGTGAAGGACTTGCGCAGGTTCTGCAGGTCCACGGACGACTCGCGCATGAAGCGCGACCTCGCCGCGTTGAGGTCCAGCACCGGGAAGAAATCGGAGTTGGCGGGATAGGCCGAGGCGAGGAAGAGCGGCTCGAGGGCGCGGCGCGAGCCCAGGCCCGCGAGCTTCAGGTCGTCCAGGTCGTGGAACCCGAGCGCGGAGAGGTCCGCCGCCACCTCCTTGTAGCCGAAGACGTCCGGCCGCATCTCGGGCAGCTTCCCCTTCACGGTGGCGATCACGATCACGTCGCCCGGGCTCGCGTTGAACACGCGGTAGTCCGCGAAGGTGCCGCCCAGCGCCTTGAAGATGCTGCTCACCAGGTCGATGTTGATCTCGTAGAGGTGGACCCACTGCACGAGGATCCCGTCGTCCTTCAGGTAGCGGCGGATCTGGCGGTAGAACTCCTCCGAGAAGAGCGTGGAGACCCCGCTCACCCACGGGTTGGAGGGCTCGGAGATGATCACGTCGTAGCGCGCGCCCCGGGCGGCGAAGTAGGTCTTGGCGTCGTCGATGCGGATGTGGCTGCGCGGGTCGTCGTAGGCGCGGCCGTTGCGCTTCATGAACAGGCGCGCCCCGTCCACCATCGCGGGCTCGATCTCGATCGTGTCCACGCGCTTCACCTTGGGGCTGCCCAGGATCGTGTGCGTCGTGAGGCCCGAGCCGAAGCCGATGATGGCCACGTCGCCCAGGTCCGGCTTGAAGGCGAGCGGGAGCGACCCGGCCAGCACCATCGTGGGCTCGTCGCTCGCGGGCGAACTGCGGTCCTCGAGCTCCACGGAGGCGTCCGGCTTGCCGTTGGTCTGGATCGCGCGCTTCGTGCCCGAAGCGGTCACCGAGACGGTCGCGGTCTTCCCGTCGCGGTAGAAGGCGACGCTCGTGATCGCCGGGTTGAGGAAGATGCCGTGCCGGAAGACCCCGGAGGCCATCTTGAGCTGGTCGAAGGTGACCGAGGCGTAGACGGCGGTGCCCAGGAGGGCGAGCCCCACGGCGGCGAACGCGGCGCGCATGCGCGCTCCGGGATTGAAGGCCGCGTAGACGAGTGCCGCGACGAGGATGTCCATCGCGGCCCCGAACCCGGTGAGCCCCTTCGCGCCCAGGAGCTCCATCCCCACGTGGGTCGCGAAGAAGGCGCCGAAGATGCACCCGGCCGTGTTGGCGGCGTACACCTTGCCGATGGACGCCTCGCCCATGCCGCGGTTCAGGAGGACGTTGGTCGCCACCGGCAGGGACATGCCGGCCATGAAGGCGCTGGGGAACATGACCAGCATGGAGGCGAACTGGCCGAAGAACGTGATGAGCGTGTAGCCGGCGCGCGAGGGGCCCGACCCCGCTCATCATCCACTGGACCATCTCCAGCACGTTCACGTACACGCCCAGCGCGAGGATCGCGAAGATGCCCTTGGCGGCGACCAGGCCCGCGAGCCAGCGGATGTCGCGGCTCATGGAGGCGATGCGGTTGCGGATCGCGAGCCCGCCCAGGGCCATGCCGAGGATGAAGGCCGAGAGCATCACCTCGAAGGCGTGGGTCGAGGCGCCCAGCCCCATCGTGAGCATGCGGATCCAGGTGATCTCGTAGACGAACGAGGCCGCGCCGGTGGCGAAGGCGAGCACGAAGATCGCGGTGACGGCGGCCGCCGCCCATCGCGGCGGCGCCCTGCCCCGCCGGGACGGCCGCGGGCTGGTGCGCCGGCAGGCCCTTGGCGATGGCCCACACGACGAGGGCCAGGGTCACGTTGAGGAGCCCCGCCGTGAGGATCGTGCCGGGGAGCCCGAGCGCCTCGATGAGCCAGAATCCGCTGGCGAGCACCCCGAAGGCCGCCCCGAGGCTGTTCGTGAAGTAGAGCATGGACAGCGCCCGGCCGCTGTCCTGCGGGTAGAGGCGGATGATGCCGGCGCTCATGAGCGGAAAGGTCGTTCCCAGCAGCACCGAGGCGGGGATGATGAGGACGGAGGCGAGCGTCCACTTGAAGACGTCGACCGCGAAGGGGCTTCCCAGCGCGGGCATCACGGAGTCGAACGCCCAGCCCGTGGCCGAGATGAACACGGCGTGGAAGACGATCGCGAGGAGCCCGATTCCCAGCTCCGCGAAGGCGTAGCCCAGGAGCAGGTTCGCGATCCGGCCCGTGAAGCGGCTCACGAGCCACGAGCCGAGCGCCATTCCGCCCATGAAGATCGCCAGCACCAGCGTCTGGGCGTAGGCCGCGTGCCCGAGGAAGAGCTTGAGGTAATGGCTCCAGATGGACTGGTAGATGAGCCCGGCGAAGCCGGAGATGGTGAAAAGCGCGAAGAAGACGCTGACGGGCAGGCGTGTCGTCATGGAATGAGGCTGGGGGAGGAAAGGGAGATTCGGCTTGCGGGAAGACGCAAGTTTCGTGCCGCTAGTTCGGGGCGCCCGGGATCTTCGAGATGTCCACCTCGTCGATCTGCTCGGGGTCCAGGAACTCGCGGGCGTAGCGCAGGTATACCCGTTCCTTCACGAAGATGTCGAACAGGTCCGGGTCGATGTGGCCGTTCTCCTTGAACTTGCCCAGGATGGCGAGCGACTCCGAGAGGGTCTTGCCCGGCTTGTAGGGCCGGTCCTTGGCCGTCAGGGCCTCGAAGATGTCGGCGATGCCCATGATGCGGGCCTGCACGCTCATCTGCGCGCGCGTGAGCCCCCTCGGGTAGCCCTTGCCGTCCATGCGCTCGTGGTGGCCGCCGGCGTACTCGGGGACGTTCACCAGGTGCCGCGGCCAGGGCAGCGCCTCGAGCATCTTGATGGTGGCGACGATGTGGTGGTTGATGACCTCGCGCTCCTGCGAGTTGAGCGTGCCGTAGGGGATGTTGAGGTTCGCCTCCTCGTCGCGCAGGAGGAAGCGCTCGGGCACGCCCCGGGGACCCGTCCAGGTGTACTGGGCGATGCGCGAGACCCGGGCCTGGTCCTCGGAGCTCATGCGCTCGCCGCCGATGTTGGTGCGCCGCAGGAACTCCCGGTCGTCGTCGTACTGGCGGATCCTCGACTCGAAGTCCTCGCGGGCGCGCTGCTCCGAGGAGGCGTCCTCCGCCTCCCGCGCCGCGAGCACGGCGCGCAGCATCGCGACCTCCGCCTCGCGCTTGAGGGCCTCGAAGCGCGTGTCCAGGAGCCCGATGCGGTCGTAGATGGTCTGCAGCTTCGTGGCCTTGTCCACCACGTGCACGGGCGTCGTGATCTTCCCGCAGTCGTGCAGGAGGCCCGCGATCTTCAGCTCGTAGCGGTCCTTGTCCGTCATGCGGAAGGCCGAGAGCGGGCCGTCGCCGGCGGCGCTGGCCGCCTCCGCGAGCATCATCGTGAGCGTCGGCACGCGCTTG
This sequence comes from uncultured beta proteobacterium, assembly GCA_963824135.1. GTDB lineage: Bacteria > Pseudomonadota > Gammaproteobacteria > Burkholderiales > Usitatibacteraceae > FEB-7. The sequence continues at coordinate 489,415 of CAWGOH010000012.1, forward strand.
CAGTGACCGCCCGTGTACGGGCTCTTGTCGTCGATCGCGGTGTTGATGAGCTCGATCAGCGACTCGAAGAGGACCTCGAGCTGCTGGATGAGGAGGCGGTTCGTGAGCGCGATGGCCGCCTGCGAGGCGAGCGACTCCGCGAGGCGCCGGTCCTCGTCGCTGAACATCGTGACCGCCCCCGTCGAGGCGTCCATGGCGTTGATGAGCTGCAGGACCCCGATGATCTCCCCCTCGTGGTTCTTCATCGGCACGGTGAGGAAGGAGGTCGAGCGGTAGCCCGTGCGCTTGTCGAAGTTGCGCGTGCCGGAGAAGTCGAAGCCCTCCTCGGTGTAGGCGTCCGCGATGTTGACGGTGCGGTCGTTGATCGCCACGTGGGCGGCGACCATGGTGAGGTTGGGGCTGCCGTCCTTGTCGTGCAGCGGGATCGGGTAGAAGGGAATGGCGTTGCCCGACGTGCCCCCCATCGAGATGGAGAGGCTGTCGTTCTTCATGATCTCGAAGTGCAGCTTGTCGTCCACCAGCCGGTAGAGCGTGCCGCCGTCGGCGCGCGTGAGGTTCTTCGCGGCGACGAGGATCGTCTCCAGCAGGCGGTTGATGTCGCGCTCCTGCGAGAGCGCGATGCCGATCGCGTTGAGGTACTCGAGCTTCGAGAGGACGTGCGTCTCGAGCGAGTGCTGCAGGTCCGCCAGCTTCGGCGCCGGATCCCCGGAAGGCGCGAAGCCGGGCGTCGCGGTCATTTGATGCAGACGGCCCGCACCTGCTTCATGTCGGTGACGCCCTGCAGGACCTTCTCCATCCCGTCCATCTTGAGCGTGAGCATCCCGTCGGAGAGCGCCTGCGCGAAGAGCTGCGCCACGCGGGCGTGCTCCTGGATGAGCTTCTTCACCGGGTCGGAGCCGATCATGAGCTCGTGCAGGCCCACGCGGCCCTTGTAGCCGGTGTTCCCGCAGGCGTCGCAGCCCTTGGCCTTGTACATCTGGAAGTCGGGCTTGCCGAAGCCGTAGTCCTTCTGGAAGCGGTCGAAGACGCTCTTGTAGCCGGCGTTGAGGTCCTTCTTGAACTCCTCGGTGTTCTTCAGCTCGTCGCAGTACTCGCTGATGAAGTGCTTCATCTCCTCCTGGGTGGGCGTGTAGGTCTCCTTGCACTTGCACAGGCGCTTGGCCAGGCGCTGCGCGAGGATGCCCAGCAGCGCGTCGGCGAAGTTGAAGGGGTCCATGCCCATGTCGAGCAGGCGGATGATCGACTCCGGCGCGGAGTTCGTGTGCAGCGTCGCGAACACCAGGTGGCCCGTGAGCGAGGCCTCGATGCCGATCGAGGTGGTGTCCTTGTCGCGCATTTCACCCACCATGATGATGTCCGGGTCGGCGCGCAGGAACGACTTCATCGCCACCGCGAAGGTGAAGCCCGCCTTGGGATTCACCTGGCACTGGCGCAGCCCCTTCTGCGTGATTTCCACCGGGTCCTCGGCCGTCCAGATCTTGGTGTCGACCGTGTTGAGGAAGCCCAGCACCGAGTGCAGCGTCGTCGTCTTGCCGGAGCCGGTCGGGCCGCAGACGAAGAAGAGGCCGTAGGGCTTGGAGACGCAGGCCTTGAGCCTCTCGAGGTTGGCGGCAGCACGCCCAGCTTGTCGAGCGGGATCGGCTCGCCGGCCGCGAGGATCCGCATCACGACGTCCTCGACGCCGCCGGCGGTGGGGATGGTGGCCACGCGCAGCTCGATGTCCAGCGGCCCGAACTTCTTGAACTTGATCTTGCCGTCCTGGGGCTTCCTCTTCTCGGAGATGTCCAGGTCGCACATGATCTTCAGGCGCGTGACCAGCGGCTGCCGGTAGGCGGCCGGCACCTCGATGTAGTTGCTGAGCGAGCCGTCCTTGCGGAAGCGCACGCCCGTCTTCCCCTTGCCCGGCAGCGGCTCGATGTGGATGTCGGACGCGCCCTGGTTGTAGGCGTCGACGATGATCTTGTTCACGAGCTTCACCAGCTCGTTGTCGGCGGCCGCCGAGACGTCGTCGGCCCCGATCGCGCCCGGCTCTTCCTCGTCGTCCAGGTTCGACAGCAGGTCGCCGATCGACTCGGAGCCCATGCTGCTCTCCGCGGCGCCCCCGAAATAGTGCGTCAGCGTCAGCGCGAAGTCGCGCGAGGTGGTCACCTTGTAGACGATCTTGGCGCGCGGGAAGACGTTCTCGATCATGCGCGAGTTGCGCACGCGCTCGGGGTCGGTCGCGATCACGATGATGCCCTGCTTCGAGTCCTCGAGCGGGATCCACTGGTTCTGCTCGCAGTACTCGCGCTTCAGGTTCTTCAGCAGGTCGATGGGCTTGATGCGGTCGCTCTTGTGCGCCTCGTACTCGACGCCGAAGAACTTGGCGAGCGCGGCGCCGATCGCCGCGGGCTTCACCTGGAACTCGTCGATGAGGATGTCCTCGACGCTCTTGTTCTTGCGGCGCGCGGCCTTGGTGGCGAGGTCCAGCTCGCCGGCCTGGATGATGCTGTCGATCACCAGGTACTCGAACTTCGAGGCGATCTGCCCCGGCATCTGCTGGCGCACGCGGAAGGCGATGGCGAGCGTCTTGGCGAGCTCCATGACGCCCTCGTCGTGCAGCGAGCTGAAGGGCTGGCCCGACAGGTTGTTGATGAGCTGCAGCACCCCCATGAGCTCCGTGCCCGACTCGCCCCCGAGGATGGGCGCGATCAGCATCTGCTTGGAGCGGTAGCCGGTGCGCTGGTCGACGGCCTTGAGGAACGCGAGGTTGGGGGAGAACTGCTTGAGCTCCGCGTCGTCGTACACGTCCTTGATGTTCATGTGGCGCTTGTGCAGCGCGCAGAAGCCGGCGAGCGAGGACTCCGAGATCGGCAGCTTGATGTCCTTGAAGGAATTCAGGCCCGTCTTCACCTTCGAGACGATGGACTGGGTGTCCTCGCTCATGGTGTAGATCGTCATCCGGTCGGCCTCGAACAGCTGGCAGATGTCGCGCGAGACCTCGAGGATGATCTCGTCGACGTTGTTGGTGGAGTGGATCCGGTTGGTGACCGCCTGGATCTTCTTCGAGAAGGCCAGCTTGACGGCCACGTCCGCCGCGCCGGCCGAGGCCTGCGGCACCTTGGGTTCGAGGACTGCGCTCATGTGTGCACCTGCCGATCGTGTATGGCTGCCTGTTGCGGTCCGCCACGCCCCGCCTGAGCTAGAGCGTGAACTCCTGGTGGTTCTCCAGCATCCGCGGCCGCCAGAGACCGGCCGCCTCGGAAACTTCCTTCATCGTGAGGGCGCCCTCGCCCGGCTTGAGGTGCGTGATGAACACCTCCGGCCGGGCGCGCATCTTGGCCAGCTCCCTCGCGAGCAACTCGGGGCACAGGTGCTTGGAGGCCACCGCGATGTCCCGCTCCTTGTTCGAGAACGCCGTCTCGATGATCAGGTAGCGCAGGTTCGCGGCCTCGTTCACCGCCTTCCAGAGCCCGTCGTTCGTCGTCGTGTCGCCCGAGTAGGCAAGGCTCGCCCGCCCGCTGTCGAGAAGATACCCCACTGCGGGCACCGTGTGGTTGGCCGGCAGCGCCGTGATGCGCCGCCCCCCGATCTCGACGGCCTGGCCCACCTCGATCTCCCGGTAGACCATGAACGGGCTCTCGCCGTCCGGGATCTGGGTGAAGTCGGGCCAGAGCTTCCAGTTGAAGAGGTGGGTGCGCAGGATGTCCAGCGTGTCCTTGATGCCGTAGACGGCGATCGGGCTGCCGCGCATCCAGCAGACGGTGTCCACGAGGAAGGGGATGCTCGCGACGTGGTCGAGGTGGGAATGGCTCACGAAGATGTGGTCGATCTTCGCCAGGCTCTCCAGGGACAGGTCGCCCACGCCGGTGCCCGCGTCGACGAGGATGTCGTCGTCGACCAGCAAGGCGGTCGTCCGCAGGCTCCCGCCGATGCCGCCGCTGCACCCCAGAACCCTGATGCGCATCTATCCTGACCTCGGCCCGTGGACACGGGATTGTTGCCGGCCCGCGTTCGGCGGCGCCGGCCGGGCCGTGGGGCCCGGAATCCACGGGCCATTATTGGCGAAAACCGGCGGCTCCGGTTGTGCGGCACGGCACATTCGCCCGGCCGATTCTCCCGGCCTTCCCGGCCGGGTCGGTCACGGCTTGAAGAAGAACTCCATCTTCACCCCGGCGATCTCGATCATGTCGTGGTCGCCGAGGGGGTGGGCGGTGCCGCCCAGCGACGCCCCGTTGAGCGTCGGGAAGGTGGCGCCTTCCACGTGGGTGATGAAGTAGCCGTTGGGGCGCTTGGTGATGACGGCGACCTGCAGCCCCGGCTTGCCGATGGTGGTGAGGTTCTTCGTGAGGTCGAGCGTGCGCCCGGCGGCGGCCCCGGAGAGGACCTGGATGGCGGCGTCGGGCAGGGGCGCGTGGTCCGCGTGGGCCGTGGGGGTGGGCGGCGGCGGGGCGGCCTTGACCACCTCCGGCGCCATCGCCTTCATGTTGGTGACCGTGTCGCTCGACGGGCGCTCGGCGGCCGGTGCGGCCGGCGCGGCGGCGGCGGGCGGCGCATGCTGCGGGGCCGGGGCGGCGGCCGGCGGCGGCGGCGCGGGCTTGGACGGGCTGCGGATGATCATCGTCTTCTCGAAGTCGGCCGACGACGTCTGCGAGGGCGCGTCGTTGAAGTACTTGAGCTTGTGCTTGCCGATCTCGATGACGTCGTTCGCCTGGAGGAAGTGCTTCTTGATGGGCTTGCCGTTCACCATGGTGCCGTTGGTGCTGCCCAGGTCCTCGATGAACGAGTCGTTCAGGATCGTGATGATCGCCGCGTGCTCGCCGCTGACCGCCAGATTGTCGATCTGGATGTCGTTGTGGGGCTTCCTGCCGATCAGGGTGCGCTCCTTGGAGAGCACATGCTCCTTCAGGACCTGCCCGTCGACACTCAATATCAGCTTGGCCATGGTCGGTTTCCTTGCGAATTACCTGAATAGTGCCTTGAATCGCGCGAGCCAGCCACGCGCCACGGCGAAGGGCTCGGCCACCCGGATGAGGAGAGCCGAGACGTTGTCGCGGCCGCCGTTGTCGTTGGCCGCCTGGACGAGCTGCTGGACGGTGAGGCTCGGGTTCGAGCGCAGGGTGATGAGCGTGAGCCGGATCTCCTCGTCCTCGACCATGTCGTTCAGGCCGTCGGAGCACAGGAGGTAGAGGTCCTCGGGCTCGGTCTCGTAGACGTGCAGCTCCGGCTCGACCGTGGGGTCGATGCCGAGCGCCTTGGTGACGAGGTTCTTGTTCTGCGAAAGCTTGGCTTCCTCCGGCGTGATGAGGCCGGAGTCGAGCTGCTCCTGCAGGAGCGAATGGTCGCGCGTGACCTGCTCCATCGCCTCGCCGCGCAGCCGGTAGAGCCGCGAGTCCCCGATGTGGGCGACGCTCACGAAGTTGTCGTAGAAGAGGCACACCACCAGCGTGGTGCCCATCCCGGCGCATTCCGGGTTGTTCTGCGAGGTGGTGAAGATGGCGGTGTTGGCGCGCGCGATCTGCTCGCGGATGAGGCGCTCGGCGAGCGCCATCGCCTCGTCGCGCGAGAGGCGGTCGACATCCCGGGGCACCCAGGCCTCCAGCATGCCGTCTGCGATCAACGAGGTCGCCATGCCGCTTGCCACCTCCCCCGCGTTGTAGCCCCCCATGCCGTCCGCCAGGACGTAGAGGCCGATTTCCGGTCGCGCCTCGACGCAATCCTCGTTGTGGTCGCGAACCCGCCCGGGGTCGGAAAGGCTGGCGCTCTGCAGCGCTTGCGGCAGGTTCACGGCCGTTTACCCCGGCATTGGGCGGAAAGGGCGAGCGCCGGCGCGGCCTGCCGGCCTGCGCTTCGCGCTCCGTTCTCCCCGTTTCGGTGCGCCCGATGGTCCATTGCGTTCTCGATTCTTGTGGTTTCCGGTCACGGACGAATCGCCCGCAGCCGCCTCCCGCGCGGCTGCATCGGCCAAAGGCCCGTCCGGCCTCCCTGACGAAAAGTGCAAATACCCGTTTTTATAATAACTTAAAAAGCTTTTTTGAGAAACTGTCCCGATTGTCGGCCCGATGTACCTGATTTGTCTAGGGCTTTCTTGCTCCAGGAGCCGCTCCCGGGGCCCCCTTTTGCCCCCCCCGCCGTGCCGTCGAAGGCTCCCGCGGCAAGGTTGCCAGCATTTGCAAGATTGCGTCTAATGGGGCCCTTCCCCGCCGTAACACCCTCCGTCACTCCCAACTTCTATGGCCGCCATGGACCGACTGCAAGATATCGACCCGCCGGAAACCCGCGAGTGGGTCGACGCCCTGGAAGCCGTTCTCGCCGTCGAAGGCCCGGAACGCGCGCACTTCATCCTCGAGAGCCTCATCGACAAGGCGCGCCGCTCGGGCGTGAACCTGCCCTACAGCGCCGGGACCGCCTACATCAACACGATCCCGACGCACCTGGAGCAGCCGCTGCCGGGCGACATGGAGATCGAGAACCGGCTGCGCAACATCGTGCGCTGGAACGCGGTGGCCATGGTGCTGCGCGCCGGCCGCAAGGACCTCGAGCTGGGCGGGCACATCGCCAGCTTCGCCTCCGCGGCCACGCTCTACGACGTGGGCTTCAACCACTTCTGGCACGCCCCCACGGAAAGCCACGGCGGGGACCTCATCTACGTGCAGGGCCATTCCTCGCCCGGGGTCTACGCGCGCGCCTTCCTCGAGGGGCGCCTCGAGCGAGGCGCAGCTCGACATGTTCCGCCAGGAGGTCGACGGCAAGGGGATCTCCTCCTATCCGCACCCCTGGCTCATGCCCGACTTCTGGCAGTTCCCCACGGTCTCGATGGGCCTGGGCCCGATCCAGGCCATCTACCAGGCGCGCTTCCTGCGCTACCTCGAGGACCGCGGGCTCGCCAAGACGGCCGGGCGCAAGGTCTGGGCCTTCATGGGCGACGGCGAGATGGACGAGCCGGAGTCCATGGGCGCCATCGGCATGGCGGCGCGCGAAGGGCTCGACAACCTCGTCTTCGTCGTGAACTGCAACCTGCAGCGGCTCGACGGCCCGGTGCGCGGCAACGGCAAGATCATCCAGGAGCTCGAGACCAGCTTCCGCGGCGCGGGCTGGAACGTGCTCAAGGTCATCTGGGGCTCGTACTGGGATCCGCTGCTCGCCAAGGACAAGCAGCGCATCCTGCGCAAGCGCATGGAGGAGGCGGTCGACGGCGAGTACCAGAAGTTCAAGAGCCGCGACGGCGCGTACGTGCGCGAGCACTTCTTCGGCAAGTACCCGGAGCTCAAGGCCATGGTCGCGAGCATGTCCGACGAGGACATCTGGCGCCTGAACCGCGGCGGCCACGACCCGCACAAGATCTACGCGGCCTACCACGCCGCCGTGAACCATCGCGGGCAGCCCACCGTGGTGCTCGCCAAGACCGTGAAGGGCTACGGCATGGGCGCGGTGGGCGAGGGCAAGAACGTCGCCCACCAGCAGAAGAAGATGCCGATCGAGGTGCTGCGCCAGTTCCGCGACCGCTTCGCGATCCCCATCGGCGACGACCGCCTCGCGGAGCTGCCGTACTTCAAGCCGGCGGACAATTCCCCCGAGATGAACTACATGCGCGAGCTGCGCGGGCGGCTCGGCGGCTCGATCCCGCAGCGCCGGCGCCGCACGATGAGCCTGGACGCCCCGAAGCTCGAGAGCTTCAAGCCGCTCCTGGAGGCCACCGCGGAGGGACGCGAGAACTCCACCACGATGGCCTTCGTGCGCATGCTCACCACGCTCGTGAGGGACAAGAACATCGGGCGCAACATCGTGCCCATCGTCCCGGACGAGTCGCGCACCTTCGGCATGGAGGGGCTCTTCCGCCAGCTGGGCATCTACTCCTCCGTCGGCCAGCTCTACGAGCCCGAGGACAGCGACCAGCTCATGTTCTACAAGGAGGACAAGAACGGCCAGATCCTCCAGGAGGGCATCAACGAGGCCGGGGCGATGTGCTCCTGGATCTCCGCGTCGACGTCGTACTCGACGAACAACGTGCCGATGATCCCCTTCTTCATCTTCTACTCGATGTTCGGCATGCAGCGCGTGGGCGACCTCGCGTGGGCGGCGGGCGACATGCGCGCGCGCGGCTTCCTCATGGGCGGCACCGCGGGGCGCACCACCCTCAACGGCGAGGGCCTGCAGCACGAGGACGGGCACAGCCACATCCTCTCCTCGATGATCCCCAACTGCCGCTCCTGGGACCCCACCTTCGCCTACGAGGTCGCGGTCATCATCCAGGACGGCCTGCGCCGCATGGTGGAGGACCAGGAGGACGTCTTCTACTACATCACGGTGATGAACGAGAACTACGCGCAGCCCGCGCTCCCCGAGGGCGCGCGCGAGGGCATCCTCAAGGGGATGTACAAGCTGCCGGGCGGCGGTGCGGGCAAGGGCCCGCGCGTGCAGCTCCTGGGCAGCGGCACGATCCTGCGCGAGGTCATCGCCGCCGCCGACCTGCTGGCCGCCGACTGGGGCGTGGCCTCGGACCTGTGGAGCTGCCCGAGCTTCACCGAGCTTCGCCGCGACGGCCTCGCGGCGGCGCGCTGGAACCTGCTGCACCCGACGGAGAAGCCCCGCGCCTCGCACGTCGAGCAGTGCCTCGCCGGCACCAAGGGCCCCGTCGTCGCCTCGACGGACTACGTGCGCGCCTTCGCCGACCAGATCCGCGAGTTCGTCCCGCGGCGCTACAAGGCGCTGGGCACGGACGGGTTCGGCCGCAGCGACTCGCGCGAGAACCTGCGCCGCTTCTTCGAGGTGGACCGCCACTTCGTGGCCGTCGCGGCCCTGAAGGCGCTCGCCGAGGACGGCGAGATCCCGGCCGCCAAGGTGGCCGAGGCCATCAAGAAATACGGCATCGACGCCGAGAAACCCGCGCCCTGGACGGTCTGACCGCCGCCCCGGGAATACGACGAACAACCAAGCGAGGAGAAAGCCTTGGCCGCCATCGAGGTCAAGGTCCCCGACATCGGGGACTTCAAGGACGTGCCCGTCATCGAGCTCCTGGTGAAGCCGGGTGACGCGGTGAAGAAGGAGGATTCGCTCGTCACCCTGGAAAGCGACAAGGCGACCATGGAAGTGCCCTCGCCCGCCGACGGCGTGGTGAAGGCATGGAAGGTGAAGGTGGGGGACAAGGTGAGCGAGGGAAGCGTCGTGCTCCTGCTCGATGCCGCGGACGCTCCCGCCGCCAGGCCGGCCGGGAAGGCCGCCGCCGCGCCGGCACCGGCCGCCCAACCCGCGCCGCCCGCGCGCCCGCAGCGCCCGCACCGCCCGCGGCGGCCGCACCCTCCGCCAGGCCTTTCCAGGAGCCGGAGGCCGCGTCGCCGCGTCACCCGCCGGTCGCCGCCGAGCCGTCGGTCGAGACCGCGGCCCCCGCCCACGCGAGCCCCGGCGTGCGCCGCTTCGCGCGCGAGCTGGGCGTCGACCTCTCGAAGGTGAAGGGCGGCGGCCCCAAGGGACGCATCCTCAAGGAGGACATCCAGGGGTTCGTGAAGGGCGCTCTCGCGGGCGCCGGCGCCGGTGCGCCGCGCGCCGCGGGCGGCGGTCTCGCCGACCTCGGGCTCCCGGCCTGGCCGAAGGTGGACTTCGCCAAGTTCGGGCCGGTCGAGGTCAAGCCGCTCACCCGCATCCAGAAGATCTCGGGCCCGGCGCTCGCGCGCAACTGGGTGATGATCCCGCACGTCACGCAGTTCGACGAGGCCGACATCACCGAGCTCGAGGCTTTCCGCGCGACGGTGAACGAGGAGAACGCGAAGTCGGGCGTGAAGGTGACGCCGCTCGCTTTCCTCATCAAGGCGGTGGTGGCGGCGCTCAAGAAGTTCCCCGCCTTCAACGCCTCCATCGACGGCGACAACCTCGTGATCAAGCAGTACTGGCACATCGGCTTCGCCGCCGACACGCCGAACGGCCTCGTGGTGCCCGTGCTCAAGGATGCCGACAAGAAGGGCGTCGTCGAGATCGCGAAGGAGACCGGCGAACTCGCCGCCAAGGGGCGCGAAGGCAAGCTCGGGCCGGCCGAGATGCAGGGCGGCACCTTCACGATCTCCTCGCTGGGCGGCATCGGCGGCACCGCGTTCACGCCGATCATCAACGCCCCGGAGGTCGCGATCCTGGGTGTCTCGAAGGCCGCGATGAAGCCGGTGTGGAACGGCAAGGAGTTCGTGCCGCGCCTCATGATGCCGCTCTCGCTTTCGTACGACCACCGCGTGATCGACGGCGCGTCGGCCGCGCGCTTCACCGCCTACCTCGCCCAGGTCATCGCCGACCTGCGGCGCGGCATGCTCTAGGAAGAGCCCGCCCATGGCCACCCTCGAGATCAAGGTCCCCGACATCGGCGACTTCAAGGACGTGCCCGTCATCGAGATCCTGGTGAAGCCGGGCGATGCGGTGAAGAAGGAGGCCTCCCTCGTCACGCTCGAATCCGACAAGGCGACGATGGAGGTGCCCTCGACGCACTCGGGCACGGTGAAGGAGCTCAAGGTGAAGCTGGGCGACAAGGTCTCCCAGGGCGACGTGATCGCCGTGCTCGAGACGGCGGAGGCCGCCCAGGGCGCGCCGGCCCCCTCGCCGGCTCCCGCGGCCCTGCACCGGCAACCGCGCCGCGCCCGCGCCGCCCCGGCCGCGGCGGCCAGGCCGCGCTGCGCGAGGCGCTCACCTCCACGCTCGCGAGCCTCGACGCGGACCTGCACGCGGAAGTGCTCGTCCTCGGCGCCGGCCCCGGGCGGCTACACGGCCGCCTTCCGCGCCGCCGACCTCGGCAAGAAGGTGGTGCTGGTGGAGCGCTATCCCACGCTGGGCGGCGTCTGCCTCAACGTCGGCTGCATCCCGTCGAAGGCGCTCCTGCACGCGGCCAAGGTCATCGCGGACGCCGCGGACATGGCGCCCCACGGCGTGAGCTTCGGCCCGCCCAAGGTCGACCTGGACGGCCTGCGCAAGTTCAAGGACGGCGTGGTGGGCAAGCTCACCAAGGGCCTCGCGAGCCTCGCCAAGGCGCGCAAGGTGACCGTGGTCGAGGGGAAGGCGCAGTTCGCCTCGCCGCATTCGCTGGAGGTCGAGACGAAGGACGGCCGCAAGGTCGTCTCGTTCGACCACTGCATCATCGCCGCGGGCTCGCAATCGGCGCGGATCCCGGGCATGCCCTACGACGACCCGCGCCTCATGGACTCCACGGGCGCGCTCGAGCTCAAGGACGTCCCGAAGCGCCTGCTCATCATCGGCGGCGGCATCATCGGCCTGGAGATGGCCACCGTCTACGACGCCCTGGGCTCGAAGGTGACCGTGGTCGAGTTCATGGACCGCCTCATCCCCGGCGCGGACCCGGACATCGTGAAGCCGCTCGCCAGGCGCATCGAGAAGCGCTACGAGAAGATCCTGCTGAAGACCAAGGTCGCGAAGATCGAGGCGCTGAAGGAAGGCCTGCGCGCCACCTTCGAGAGCGCCGACGGCGCGTCGCCCGCGCCCGGAGCCCGAGGTGTTCGACCGCGTGCTCCTCTCCGTGGGCCGCCGGCCCAACGGGAAGAACATCGCCGCGGAGAAGGCGGGCGTGACGGTGGACGAGCGCGGCTGGATCCCCGTCGACAACCAGATGCGCACCAACGTGCCGCACATCCACGCCATCGGCGACATCGTGGGCGAGCCCATGCTCGCGCACAAGGCGACCCACGAGGGCAAGCTCGCGGCCGAGGTGATCGCGGGCCAGGCCCACCACGTGTGGGAGGCGCGCACGATCCCGAGCGTGGCCTACACCGATCCCGAGGTCGCCTGGATGGGCCTTTCGGAGCCGGAGGCGAAGGCGAAGGGCGTGGAATACGAGAAGGCGGTCTTCCCCTGGGCCGCGAGCGGGCGCGCCATCGGCATGGGCCGCGAGGAAGGCCTCACCAAGATCCTCTTCGAGAAGGGCACGAAGCGCATCCTGGGCGCGGGCATCGTCGGCATCAACGCCGGCGAGCTCATCGCCGAGACCGTGCTGGCCCTGGAGATGGGCGCGGACGCCGAGGACATCGGCCTCACGATCCATCCGCACCCGACGCTCTCCGAGACGGTGTTCTTCGGCGCCGAGATCGCGGAAGGCTCGATCACGGACATGATGCCCCCGAAGCGCTGACGCCCGGGCTGTTCCTAGGGCAGGACGGCCGCGGCCACGATCGCCAGCGCGGCGAGCGTGGCCAGCCGCGGCGCGCCGTAGAACGACCTCGCCTTCGCCTCGGCGTCGATGATGCCGACCACGCTGCGCGCCTCGTCCAGCAGCGGCAGGCAGGCTTCCGACTGCACCTCGGCGTCGCACACGTAGAAGCCCCCGCCGGCCTCGACGTGCTTCCCGACGTCGTCGATCACCAGCGCGCGCCCGGTGAGCCCCACGGTGCTGTTGCTGCTGCCTTCGGCGAAGGCCTGCGTGAGCGGGAACTCGGCGCGGCTCGGGCGCCCGACGTAGGCGAGCTTCACCAGCACCGGCGTTCCCGCGGGGTTCACGCGCCGCTGGTAGATGCCGACCCAGTCCGAGCCGGTGGTCTCCTGCGCGCGCTCCACCAGCCGCTCGAGGAGCGCCAGGCGCCGCGTGGTCTGCTCCGTTCGCCCGCCGAGGATCACCGAAAGGTCGTAGGGAACGGGCGCGAGCTCGTCCACGACGGAGCAGGCCCCGTCCTCGCCGAGCATGGGAATGGGATACGCGTAGAGCGAGCGGGGATCGCCGATCGCCACCTTCTCGCTCATCGCCTCGAGGAAATCGCCGATGGCGAGCGCGATCTCGTCGCCGCGGCTCTCGACCTGGGCGAGGCCGGCCGCGCGCAGGTAATCCGCGATGCGCGCCTGCCCGCCGGGCGAAGGCCGGTACGACATGCTCATCGCCCCGCTCCCGTCATGGCCTCACTCCTTCGGCTTCGCCGCGGCGAAGTCGTGGAACTCGAACGCGAGGCCGCGCCCGCGCATCCAGTCGGCCACCGCGAACCCGGTGGCGCGCGGCCAGGGCTTCAGGTCCTCCGGCTTGTGGCGGCGGTACTCGGCGAGCTCCGCGCCCAGCGTCACGGTGCCGGTGGCCACCGCGTGGTAGCAGAGCATGACCTCGTTCTTGCGCTCGAAGATATAGTTGCCGATGAGGTGCGTCTCGACGACGTCGAGGCCCAGCTCCTCCTTCACCTCGCGCACGACGGCGGCCTTCGGGTCCTCCCGGGCCTCGAGGTAGCCGGTCACGAGCGCGAACCAGCCCTCGGGCCAGGCCCGGTTGCGGGCGAGGATGATCTCGCCCTCGTGCTCGACCAGCGCGCCCACGGCGGGCGTGGGATTGCCCCACTGCACGAAGCCGCAGGCGTCGTCGGGGCACGCGCGCCGGTTCACCGTGCCGCCGTCGTCGGCGATCGGGCGCTCGCCGAGGGGCTTCGCGCAGCGCGGGCAGTAGGCGAAGGCCTCCGCGCTCATGCGCCGCCCTCCTTCGCCTCGAACGCCTTGCGCACGCGGTGCACGCCGCCGTAGACCGCCGCCGCGACGAAGGGAATCGCGATGCCCATCACCAGGTCCGGATTCCAGTCGAGCCCCGCGGCCTTGGCCGCCTTGGCGAGGACGCCGACGAGCGAGACGCCGTAGTAGGTGATCACCACGACCGAGAGCCCCTCCACGGCCTGCTGCAGGCGCAGCTGCAGCCGGCCGCGGCGGTTCATGGCCTCCAGGATCTTCAGGTTCTGCTGCTCGCGCGCGATGTCCACGCGCGTGCGAAGGAGCGCGCTCGCGCGCGTCAGGCGGGCGGCGAGGTTGCCGATCCGCCGCGAGGCGCTGCGGCACGTGGCCATGGCGGGTGCGAGCCGGCGGTGCAGGAACTCCCCGATCGTGGACAGCCCGGGGATGCGCACCTCGCGCAGCTCCGTCAGGCGCCGGTTGACGATCGTCTCGTAGGCCTCGGCCGCCTCGAAGCGGAAGCGCGTGGCGCTCTGCAGGTGCTCGACGCGGGCCGCGAGCCGCGTGAGGTCGTCGAGCAGGCGCGCCTCGTCCTCGGGCGTCGCGCCCGCGATGCGCTCGACGATGCCGGCCAGCTCGGCCTCCATCTCGCCCACGTCCGGCGCCGCCTTGCGCGCCACCGGGAAGGCGAGCAGCGCCATCATGCGGTAGGTCTCGATCTCGAGCAGGCGCTGCACCATGCGGCCGGCCTGCCCCAGGCCCATCTCGCGGTTGAGCACGAGGAAGCGCGTGAAGCCGTCCTCGCGGATGCGGAAGTCCGCGTAGGCCCAGCCGCGCCCCTCGGCCACCGCGCCGCCGATCACCGTGTCGGCCGTCGTCCGGAACGCGTCCGGCGGCGGCGCATCCCCCGTACAGGGAACCAGGTCGATCGAGATCGCGACCAGCACCTCGCCGGGCAGCGTGTAGGCCACGTCGGGCCATCCCGCGCGCTCGAGGACCGCCGCGGGCGCGCTGCCGCCCCCGTCCTGGGCGAAGAACGTGTAGGTCGCGAACTCCGCGTGCCCTTCCCACTTGAAGCGGAGGCCCTCGGCGAGCGTCACCACCGCGTGGTCCACCCCCGGCGGGACGGACGCCCCCGCGGACTGCGCCAGGCGCGCGAGGGCCTGCCGATGCGCTTCGCGCTCGCCGGGACGGTGGCGCACGGCGAGATAGACGACGTGCTGGGCGCCCTCCAGCCGCACCGGCGGGCGCGCGTGGACCTCGTCGTTCAACGCGTGGCGAAGGGCGTCTTCCGGCAGGGCGAAGGCAGGCGAGATCATGCGGGCTGGCTTTCCTCACGGCGCTCGTCGCGACCGAAAAGGGAAAGATACCGCACCGCCATGTCCTCGAGCGAATGGCGGCTCGCCGCCCGCTCGCGGCCGGCGAGGCCCAGGCGCCGGCAGCGGGCCGCATCGGCGGCCGCCTCGCCCATCGCCGCGGCCAGCTCGGCGGCCGTGCAGGATTCGGGGAGCAGCCAGCCCGTCTCCCCGCCTCGCACCAGTTCCCCGGTTCCGCCGCTCGCGTTGGCGATGACGGCGATGCCCGCCGCCATCGCCTCCAGCGCCGCGTTGGGACAGCCCTGGTGGGTGCCGAGGACGATCGCGGCGGTGTACGGCTCGGCGAGGAAGCCCAGGTCCGGCTGCGCGCCGCGAAAGGCGACCGCCAGCCCTGCCGCCCGTGCGCACAGGGCTTCGAGGTATCCGCGGTGGCGGGGCTCGGCCTGGCCGAAGAGGTCGAGCCTCGCGCCGGGAAATTGCGCGCCGATCCCGGAGAACGCCTCGAGCACCGTCTCCAGCCGCTTGCTGGGCGCGATGCGCCCGCTCACGAGGAAGCGCGGGGCGCCGGGCAATTTCGCGCGGCGGCTCGCGCGAGGCCACGCCGTTGGGAATGACCTCCACGCGGCGGCACGGCGGGTGGCCGCGGTCGTGGAACTTGGTCACCAGGACGTCGAGGCGCCGGTAGTAGTCCTCGGCCCCGAACGCGAGCGTTGCCGCGAGGCCTCCGGTGGCGGCGAGCTCCTCGTAGGCATAGGCGCCGGGACTCGCGTCGACGAGGCGAAGCGCCGCGGGAGCGAAGCGCGCGACGAGCAGCTTCACGCGCGGGTCCGCGTTCCAGAAGCACAGGGTGCGGGCGCCGCTCGCCGTCGCGCGCGCGAGGATGCCTTCGGCCACGTCGAAGCAATCGGCCGTGGGCGCCGGGCGGAAGCGCTCGACGCCGGCCTTCGCGAGCCGTTCGGGAAACGCCGGATGCGTGCTTCTGCCGCAAACCGCGATCGCGAAGCGGTGGCGCCCGGCGATTTGCATGCGCGAGGTTGACGAGCGAGCGCTGCGCGCCGCCCGCATTGAGGTTCGCCGTCACGAAGAGGGTGTCCATCGCCGCTCCCGCGCGGCGGTGCCACGAAACGCCCATCGACCAGGCCCGCGGATGCCCCGGCGCCGGATCCGCCTCGAGCGCCGTTCGCACCGGCAGGCCCGCGAGCGCCCGCGCGAACGCCTGCGGTGGCGAATCCGGCGCGAGGAGCACCAGTTTCCCGTGCCCGATCTCGCGCTGGCCGCCGACGTCCGTCGCCACCACCGGAAGCCCCGCGGCCAGCGCCTCCGCCGTGGCCATGGAGAGCCCCTCGTGGCGGCTCGCGTTGAGGAGCGCGTCGGCGGCGGCGTACCACGGCTCCACGGGATCGACGAATCCGGGCAGGCGCAGCGCGTGCGCCACGCCCGCCCGCGCCGCGGCCGCCGCGAGCCGGTCGAGCTCCGCCAGTCCCGCCGCGTCGAGGACGCCGCCGAGGATCACCAGGAAGGCCTCGCGGCCGCCGCGCCGCAGCTCGGCGAGCGCCTCGAGCGCGCGCGGATGGTCCTTCTGCGGCTTGATGGCGCCGACCGCGAGAACCACGAACGCCTCCGGCGGGATGCCCCATTCGGCCCGCAGCCTGCCGCGCTGCAGCCGGTCGGTCGCCGCCGCGCCGACCGTCGGCCGGTGGCGCAGCGTGGCAACCGGGACGGCACACCCGGCCTCGAGCACCTGGCGGCGGACCGCCTCCGCGCAGGCGACGGCGAAGGGCACGTGCCCGGCCGGCCACGACGCCGGATCGTTGCGCCATCCTTCGCGCACGTTGTGGATGACCGGCACCGTGCGAACGCCCCGCTCCCAGAGCAGCGCGAGGAGCTCGTCGCCCACGAGGTGCGTGGACACGGGCGCGGCCGACCCCGTCCAGCGCGTGCCCAGCGCCGACACGAAGGCCTGCGCCGTCACGCCCGCGCGCCGGATGACCGCGAGGCCGTCGGGAAGGGGATACTCGTGGCGCCTCGCGTGCAGCACCGCCAGCTCGACGGCGCGGCCGCGGCGCCGCTCCGCGCCCAGCCAGTCGAGGACGATCCGTTCCGCGCCGCCCCGGGCGAGGGACGACACGACCGCGCGGATCGCCGCGCGCGGCAAGGCAGCGGCGATGCCGTCATCCGTGGGGCTGGCGACGAGGAAGTCCGGCGCGCGATCCATCAGTACGAGGTGCTGCCGGCGTCGCTTCCCGAGTCGCCGCCGGAATCGCCTCCCGAGTCGCCGCCGGAATCGCTTCCCGAGTCGGAATCGCCCGCGGCCGCAGCGGACGGCGCTTCGGCCGCCGCTTCCGGCGCCGATGCCCCGTCCCAGCCGGCCGATGCGCCGCCGCCGTCGAACGTGCCCCCGAGGCCGACGATGCCGGCCGCGGCCGCCGTCCTGCCAAAGCCATCCGACGACGACGAGGAATCGTCGGACCACCTCGTGTCCCGGTCGCTCGAGGCGATCGGCCGGTCCGCGATGGGCGACTTGAATCGCCAGCCGCCGCGGCGCGTCCACTTGAACTCGCGCTCGGGATGCCAATAGCGGACGGCGGGGTCGCGGGGGTCCTTCAGGTCGACCGTGAGCTTCCCGTCGCCAAGGCGCAGCACGCCGCCTTCTGGAGTGCTTTCGAAGCGGAACCGCGCCAGGACCTGGCCCGCGGCGTCCATCAGCGCGCATTCCTCGCGCTCCTTCACGAAACGGATGTCCACGGACGGGCCGCCGAACCCGGGCGCGTCCTTCCAGGTGAAGCCGCCGCGGGCCGGGGTCCGGCCGCGGCGCGCCGCGACGTAGGCGACGAGCTTTTCCGGATGGAAATGCGGCTGCAGCTCGGGGAACATCGAGACGAACAGCGCGCCGGGCTTGTCGGCAGGTGGCGGTGGCGAAGCGCCCGCGGACCGTCTGGCCGCGAAGTACCGCCCCGCGACCCAGGCAATGGCAACGACCGCGACGGCGATCGCCGCCAGTATCAGGTCCTTCACGTCGGCCTCCCCTTCGCGCCCGCGCGCGGCGCGCTTCGAACGACGGCTAGAGCCGCTCGCCGAGCCAGCCTTCCACGGACATCAGCGCATCCTTGAGTCCCGCGGGATTCGTGCCGCCGGCCTGGGCCATGTCGGGCCGTCCGCCGCCCTTGCCGCCCACCTGCTGGGCGACGAAATTGACGAGCTCGCCCGCCTTCACCTTGCCCGTGAGGTCCTTGGTGACGCCCGCGATGAGCGACACCTTGCCATCGGCCACGGAGGCGAGAATCGCCACGCAGCTGCCCAGGCGCTCCTTCACCTTGTCGAGCGAATCGCGCAGCATCCCGGCATCGGCGCCGTCGAGGACCATCGCGACCGTCTTCACGCCCTTGATCGTGCGCATGCCGGCGGCGAGGACGTCCTCCAGCTTGCCGGCGGCCAGCTGGCCCTTCAGCTTCGCGACTTCCTTCTCGAGCGCCTTCACGTTCTCGACGACCTGCGCGATCCTCGCGTCGATCTCCTGCGGCTGGGCCTTCAGGGCGTCGGCGGCGCGGGCGAGCCGGTCGCGGTCCGCATTCGCCTGCGCGAGGGCCACGCTGCCCGCGATGGCCTCGACGCGCCGGATGCCCGCGGCGACGCCGCCCTCGGAGACGATGCGGAAGTAGCCGATGTCGCCCGTGCGCGCCACGTGGGTGCCGCCGCAAAGCTCGCGCGAGGTGCCGATGTCGAGCACGCGCACCTCGTCGCCGTACTTCTCGCCGAAGAGCATCATCGCGCCGAGCTTCTGCGCGTCGTCGATGGGCATGACGCGCGCGCTCGTCGCGGCGTTGGCGAGGATCTCGGCGTTCACGATCTCCTCGACGCGCCTGATCTCGGCCGCGGTCATGGGCGCGTTGTGGCTGAAGTCGAAGCGGGTCTTGTCCTCGTCCACGAGCGAGCCCTTCTGCTGCACGTGCGGGCCCAGCACCTCGCGCAGCGCCTTGTGCATGAGGTGCGTGGCGGAATGGTGGCGCATCGTGCGCGCGCGCTTGTCGAGGTCGACCTGCGCGGCGACGGTGTCGCCCACCGCGAGCTCGCCCGTCTTCACCGTGCCGTAGTGGCCGAAGACCTCGGGCTGGATCTTCTGCGTGTCCTCGACGGCGAAGAGCGTGAGGCAGACGCCGCCCTTCGTGAGCTCGCCGCGGTCGCCCACCTGGCCGCCGGACTCGGCGTAGAAGGGCGTGCGGTCGAGGACCACCACGCCCTCCTCGCCCGCCGCGAGGCTCTTCACGGGGCTGCCCTCGCGGTAGAGCGCCACGACGCGCCCTTCCTCGGAAAGCGTGTCGTAGCCGCGGAAGGCGGTCTTGGCGCCGCTGTACTCGAGCTGCGCGCCGGCCTTGAACTTGCTGGCGGCGCGCGAGCGCTCCTGCTGCGCCGTCATGGCGGCCTCGAAGGCCTTCATGTCCACGCCGAAGCCGCGCTCGCGGCCGATGTCGGCCGTGAGGTCCACGGGGAAGCCGTAGGTGTCGTAGAGCTTGAAGGCGGTCTCGCCGTCGAGCTCCTTCCTGCCGCCGGCGAGCGCCTCGTCCAGGATCGACATGCCGTGCTCGAGGGTCTCGCCGAAGCGCTCCTCCTCCTGCCGCAGGGTGGCGGTGACGCGGCCCTCGGCCTCGCGCAGCTCGGGGTAGGCGTCGCCCATCTCGGCGGCGAGGTCGGCCACGAGCTTGTAGAAGAACGGCTGCTTCTGCCCCAGCTTGTAGCCGTGGCGCATGGCCCGGCGCGCGATGCGCCGCAGCACGTAGCCGCGCCCCTCGTTGCCCGGGATCACCCCGTCGCAGATGAGGAAGGCGCAGGCCCGGATGTGGTCCGCGATCACGCGCAGCGAGGGCGAGGCGAGGTCCTTGTGCCCCGTCTCGCGCGCCGCCGCCTTCACGAGCGTCTGGAAGAGGTCGATCTCGTAGTTCGAGTGCACGTGCTGCAGCACCGCGGTGAGGCGCTCCAGGCCCATGCCCGTGTCCACGGAAGGCTTGGGCAGGGGATGCATCGTGCCCGCCTCGTCGCGGTTGAACTGCATGAAGACGAGGTTCCAGATCTCGATGTAGCGGTCGCCGTCCGCCTCCGGCGAGCCCGGGGGGCCGCCCGCGATGCCGGGGCCGTGGTCGTAGAAGATCTCCGAGCACGGGCCGCAGGGGCCGGTGTCGGCCATCTGCCAGAAGTTGTCGCTCTCGAATTTCCTGCCGCCGGGCTTGTCGCCGATGCGGACGCAGCGCTCGGCCGGGACGCCGATCTCCTTCGTCCAGATGTCGTAGGCCTCGTCGTCCGTCTGGTAGACGGTGGTCCAGAGCTTCTCCTTCGGCAGGCCGTAGACCTGGGTGATGAGCTCCCAGGCGAAGCGGATGGCGTCGCGCTTGAAGTAGTCGCCGAAGCTGAAGTTGCCCAGCATCTCGAAGAACGTGTGGTGGCGGGCCGTGTAGCCCACGTTCTCGAGGTCGTTGTGCTTGCCGCCGGCGCGCACGCAGCGCTGCGAGGTCACGGCGCGGTTGTAGGCGCGCTTCTCCGTGCCCAGGAACACGTCCTTGAACTGGACCATCCCGGCGTTGGTGAAGAGGAGCGTGGGGTCGTTGCCCGGGAC
This sequence comes from uncultured beta proteobacterium, assembly GCA_963824135.1. Taxonomy (GTDB): domain Bacteria; phylum Pseudomonadota; class Gammaproteobacteria; order Burkholderiales; family Usitatibacteraceae; genus FEB-7. The sequence continues at coordinate 509,710 of CAWGOH010000012.1, forward strand.
CAGCGGGCTGGAGGCCACGGGCTGGTGCCCCTGGGAGACGAAGAAGTCGATGAATTTCTTGCGGATTTCGCTGGTTTTCATGAGGTGCGCCGGGGCTGCGGGCGAAACCGCAAGGATACCAAATGCGAACCCCTCCCGAACCGGTCTTCGCCGGGGCCGGCTCCGGGCGGGAGGCCGCCGGACGAAAAAAAGCCGGGGCTGTCAACGGCCCCGGCCGGAACTCCTCATCCCCGCGCCGTCCGAACCGCGGCCGCGGGAGTCCCGACTCGATCTCAGGACTTGCCGAATTGCACCTTCGCGCCGCTCACGCAGGCATCCTTCGCGGCACCCGCGAGGTCGTCGCATTTCTCGATCGCGACCTTGTACTCGGCGTCGCGCTTGTCGGCGTTCGCCTCGACGCGCGCGTCGGCACGCTTGGCCGCGCCTTCCTGGCGCGTGTCGGCCGCGACGCGGTCGACCTTGGCGTCGGCCTTGCCCTTGACGAGCCCCGACTTCGCTTCCTTCACGCAGACGTCCTTCGGATTGCCGGCATGGTCGTCGCACATCTCGATGGCGACGTCGTAGTTCGCCTTGGCGAGCTCGACGCGCGCGTTCTCGCGGGCCTTGGGCGTGTTCTCGTAGGCGGCCTGGGCGTCGGCCTTGGCGACGTTCTCCTTGCCCTTGGCCTGCGCGCCGCAGACGTCCTTCGCGTTCGCGCTGAGCGAGTCGCACGCCTTCTTGTCGATCTTGTACTGCGATTCCGCGTTCGCCTTGGCGAGGGCGTAGCCGTCCTTCGACAGCGGCGAGGCGGGCATGCTGGAGGCGGCCATCTGCGCCGCGGCGGTGCCGGCGAAGGCCAGCCCGGCGGTGGCGCAAAGCGTGATCATGAGCTTGGACATGGGGTTTCCTTGAAGTTTGCGTGCGGGAAGCGTTTGCCGCGACGGTCGTCGCGGCAGGAATGAAGTCACGGCCGTGCCGGCGCAGGCGCCGCCGGGGCGAGATTGCCGCCCTCGTTCTCCCACTCGCGCAGGTCCTGGCGGCGCTCGATGACGCGCACCGCCCGGTCGCGCCGCCGGCGGGTTCCCGCCGCGGCCAACACGCCGGCTGCCGCGGCGGCGGCAAGGGCGAGCACTACGAGCCAGCGATTGCCGACATTCATGGAATTCACTTTCGAAGAAGGAGGAATCGGCGTGACGCACGAATGCGCAGCCGCAACCCGCAGGTTAGTCGGCGGCGCCGGCGGCGTCGGTGCGCTGGCGCACTAACGGCATTGCGCCCTGGCGGTCCGCCGCCCGCACCTCGACCTCGACGGCGTGGGCCACGCGATCGTCGGCGAGCGGCACCCGGCCGTCCTCCCGCAACACGCCGTCCACCGACACGCGGATCGCGCCGCCCGTTCCCGCGCCGGCCGGCACCTGGCGGACGGCGATGTCGTAGGTCGTCTCGCCGAACCGGTAGCGCATCGTGAACCCGGTCCAGTCCGCCGGCAGGCACGGCGCGAAGCGCAGCCGGCCGCCCTCGAGCGCTCACCCCGAGCAGCGACTCGACGACCAGCCGGTACATCCAGCCGGCCGAGCCCGTGTACCAGGTCCAGCCGCCGCGGCCGGCGTGCGGCGCCACCGCGTAGACGTCGGCGGCGATCACGTACGGCTCGACCTTGTAGGTCGCCATCGCCTCCGGCGTGGCGCGCGTGGTTCACCGGGTTGATCATGGCCGCCAGCTCCCAGGCGCGCTCGCGATCGCCCAGCGCGGCGAAGGCCATCGCCGCCCAGATGGCGCCGTGCGTGTACTGGCCGCCGTTCTCGCGCACGCCCGGGACGTAGCCCCGGATGTAGCCCGGGATCGAGGCTCGAGCGTGTCGAAGGGCGGGTCGAGGAGCTGGATCAGGCCGGCGTCGCGGCGCACGAGGCGCTCGTCGACGGCCTCCATCGCCATGCGCGCGCGCTGCCGCGTCGCCCGCGCCCGAGAGCACCGCCCAGCTCTGCGAGACGGAGTCGATCCGGCACTCGTCGTTCGCCGCCGAGCCGAGCGGCGTGCCGTCGTCGAAGTACGCGCGCCGGTACCACTCGCCGTCCCAGCCGTGCCTGCTCGAGGTTGCCGCGCAGCGTCGGCCGCCTTCGCCGTCGCAGCGCGCCGGCGAACGCCGCGTCGCCCTTCACCCGCGCGACCGCGGCGAAGCGCTTCAGCACGGCGCACAGGAAGAACCCCAGCCAGACGCTCTCGCCCGCGCCCTCGATCCCCACGAGGTTCATGCCGTCGTTCCAGTCGCCCGAGCCCATCAGCGGCAGGCCGTGCGCGCCGAAGCGCAGGCCGTGCTCGATCGCGCGCACGCAGTGCTCGTAGACGCTCGGCCGATTCGGCCGACCGGCGCGGCAGGTCGTAGTAGGAGTCGTCCCCCGCGTTCACCGGGCGCCCCTCGAGGAACGGCGACCGGCTCGTCGAGCACGCCGGGGTCGCCGGTCGCCTCGACGTAGCGCGCCGTCGCGAGCGGCAGCCAGAGGTAGTCGTCCGAGCAGCGCGTGCGCACGCCCCGGCCCGACGGCGGATGCCACCAGTGCTGCACGTCGCCCTCGACGAACTGGCGGCCCGCGCAGCGCAGCAGGTGCTCGCGCACGAGCGCCGGCTCGGCGTGCACGAGCGCCATCACGTCCTGGAGCTGGTCGCGGAAGCCGAACGCCCCGCCCGACTGGTAGTAGCCGCTGCGCGCCCACAGGCGGCAGGCCACCGTCTGGTACAGGAGCCAGCCGTTGGCCAGCACGTCGAGCGCCGCGTCGGGCGTCTCCACCTGCACGGCGCCGAGCGTGCGCGTCCAGTGCGCGCGCACGGCGTCCAGCGCGTCGCGGGCGGCGCCGGCCCCGCGGAAGCGCTGCACGAGGCTCGCGGCCTCCGCGGCGTTCGCGGCCCACGCCGAGCCGGAAGACGATCTCGCGCTCCTCGCCGTCGGCCAGGTCGAACGCGACCTGGATGGCCGCGCACGGGATCGAGCGCCGGCGCCCACCTTGCCCGAGAGGCGCGCGCGCGCCATCGCGGCCGGACTCGCGCAGCGTGCCGTTGCGCCCGAGGAACTCGGTGCGGTCGCCGGTCGCGCTGCGCGCGGCGCCGTCCGCGTCGAGGAAGGCGACGCGCTCCGGGAACTCGGTGTTGTAGGCGTTGCGCGCGAGGATCGCGCCGCCCTTGCGCGCTCGAGCTCGGTGATCACGTGCATCGCCGTCTTCGGCCGCAGGTCCCCGAGCACCCACTCCACGTAGCCGGTGGCCGATAGCCGCCGCGGCCGGCCCGAGTCGTTGCGCAGCTTGAGGACCGAGAACTTCACCGGCGCGTCGAGCGCCACGTAGACCCACAGCTCGGAGCTCACGCCGTCCTCGCGATGCTCGAAGACGCTGTAGCCGAAGCCGTGGCGGGTGACGTAGGCGCCCTCGCCGCGCGCCGGCAGCGCCGTGGGCGACCAGAAATGGCCCGTCTCCTCGTCGCGCAGGTAGAGGGCCTCGCCGCTCGCGTCGCTCACCGGGTCGTTGTGCCAGGGCGTGAGCCGGAACTCGTGCGCGTTCTCGCTCCAGGTGTAGGCCGCGCCCGCTCTCGGAGACCACGGTGCCGAAGGCCGGGTTCGCGAGCACGTTGAACCACGGCGCGGGCGTCGACCGGCCCGCGGGCGCGGTGATGACGTACTCGCGTGCCGTCGGGCGTGAAGCCGCCGAGGCCGTTGCCGAGGATCAGCGGCGCGCGGCGGTCGCTTCGGCGGCGCGGCGCCTCGACGCGGCGCGTCCGGGTCGGCTCGAAGCGGCGGCACCCGCGCCTCCGCCGGCGCCGCGCCGCGCCGACCTGCTCGGCGAGGCTGCCCCGCCGGTCCGTGACGATGGCGCGCGCCACCGACTGCAGCAGGATGCGGTCCTCGTCGGCGATCTGCTCCGCCCGGCGCACGAAGATGCCGCCGGGCCGGTCGATCGCGTGCGCCTCGATGCCGGCGGCGATGAGCCCCATGATCTGGTCCTGCAGCACCTGGCGGTAGCCGCCGCGGTCCTCGTTCCAGATCACGAGGTCGACCGCGAGGCCCTTGAGGCGCCAGTACGCGTGCGCCTGCACCAGCTGGCGCACGAGCTCGATGTTCTCCGCGTCCCCGATCTGCAGCAGCACGATCGGCAGGTCGCCGGAGATGGCGTAGCTCCAGAGCCCCGATTGCCCGCGGCGGTTGCGCAGCGAGGACGCCCGCCAGGGCGCGCAGCGACGCGTTCGCGTACACGACGCTGCTCGCGAGGCGCGCATAGGTCTGCGCGTCGGACTCCGTGGCGTTGATCTGCCGCAGCGCCACCCAGCCGTGCGTCCACGCCAGGTCGAAGACGCGGTCGGCGAGCCGCCGGTCCTGGTACTTGCCGACGAGGCCCAGGGCGGCCTCGCGCGTGTCGGCCATGCCGGTGGCCATGTCGACGATGACCGTCTCGCTGCGGCTCGAGCGCGATCGCGCTGGCGGATGGCGACGACGGGATCGAGGACCGAGCCCTCGCCTGCCGGCCAGCGGCCCCGCCTCGGCCATCGCGCGGGGCGCGGCGGCCGTGCGCCCGCGCCCGATGAACGCGGCGCGGTCCGTCTCGCAGGATGCGCCGAGCGAGCGCGCGCCATGGACGGCCATGAGGTGGAACATCCAGGGCGCCTGCTCGTCCCGGGAGCGCGGCCGGCGCGTGCACAGGAGGGCCTCGCCGCCCGCGACGATCTCCGTCTGCACGAAGAGGTTGGAGAAGGCCGGGTGGAGCGCGTCCGCCGCCGCCGGCGCGAGCGCGACCTCCGCGTAGCTCGTGACGTCGATCGTGCGCCGCGTCCGCGAGCGGTTGGTGATGTGGATCCGGCGCAGCTCGATGTCGTCTTCCGGCGAGACGACGATCTCGGTGTGGGTCTCGAAGTCTCCGTCCCGGCGGCGGAACTCCGCGCGCGACTCGGTGAAGATCGCCTCGTAGCGGTCCGCGCGCCTGCGCGTGGGCTGGTGCGCGCCCGACCAGAACTCCCCGCTCTCCGCGTCGCGGATGTAGCAGAACGTGCCCCAGTGGTCGCACGTGCTGTCCTCGCGCCAGCGGGTGACGGCGAGGTCCTTCCAGCGCGAGCTTCCGCCGCCCGGCGTTCGTGACCATGACGTGGTAGCGGCCGTTCGACAGCAGCTGCACCTCCGGCACCGGCGTGTCGGGACTCGCGAGCACGCGCACCGGCGCCTCCGGCCCGCCCGGCGTGGCGCGGACGGCGGAGGACTCGGCCGGATGCGGGTGCAGCGCCGCGGCCTTGGGGATGCGCTCCTGCAGCAGCAGCAGGGTCGCCTTGAAGAGCGGGTCCGCCCCGAAGCGCTTCTGCATCGGGCGCCCGAGCAGCAGGTGCGAGAGCGAGAGCAGGATCATGCCCTGGTGGTGCGCCATGTAGGAGCGGACGATGGCGCTCTCCTGGCCGCGCGGCACGCGCGCCGGCGTGTAGTCGATGGCCTCGTAGAGGCCGAAGCGCCCGGCCAGCCCCTCGGCGGCCAGGCGCTGCAGGTTCGCGCACGACTCCTCGGGCGCCACCATCAGCGCGAGCGCCGAGGCGTAGGGCGCGACGACGAGGTCCTCCGCGAGCCCGCGCTTCAGGCCCAGGCCCGGCACGCCGAAGGCGCGGTACTGGTAGTTCAGGCTCGCGTCGACCGAGTTGTAGCCGCACTCCGAGATGCCCCAGGGCACGCCGCGCTGCCGGCCGTAGGCGATCTGCCGCTGCACCGTCGCCCGGCAGGTCTGGTCGAGCAGCGTGTCCTCGTAGCGCGGGCATCACGAGGAGCGGCATCAGGTACTCGAACATCGAGCCGCTCCAGGACAGCAGCACCGGCCCTCCGCCCGCGGTCGTGAGCAGCCGCCCGAGCGCGAACCAGTTCTCCTGGGGCAGCTGCCCCTGCGCGATCGCCACGAAGCTCGCGAGCCTCGCCTCGGAGGCGAGCAGGTCGTAGTAGCTGGTGTCCCGCGTCCGCTCCGCGACGTTGTAGCCGATCGCCAGCAGGTGGCGCTCGCCGTCGTAGAGGAATCCGTAATCCATCCGCGCCAGCTCGTCGCATCGCCGTGCCAGGCTCTCGATCGCCGCCATCCGGTCGGTGGCCGGCCCGGCGCCCGCCTCCAGGACCGCCAGTTCGCGCAGCGTCGGGATCTCGCGCCGGCTTTCGCGCTCGGCGCCGGGCGCGAAGATGGCGATCTCGTCCTGCAGGGCCCGGCACTGCCGGACGAGGGCATCGCTCCAGTACGCCCCGTCGCCGTCCGGCACCGGGTCGGCGGGCGCGGCCGGGCCGGCGACGGCGGCCACGCTCGCGGCGATGCGATCGAGCCACCGCCGCGCGTCGGCGATCGTCGCCGGCGGCAGCCTGGAGGCGGCCTCCAGGTCCTCGCGCAGGCGGTGGATCGGCGCCGCGCCATCCCCACCCCGCGCGTCGACGAGCGCCTGCAGCGTGTCGCCCAGTCCCGCGAACCAGCGCGCGTGGACGACGGGCTCGTCGGCAAGCGCCGCGAGGCCCGGCCGCAGCGTCATGAGGTGGCCCGCGAGGTTGCCGCTGTCCACCGACGAGACGTAGAGCGGCGGCAGCGGCTTCAGGGTCTGCGTGTCGTACCAGTTGTAGAAGTGGCCCTCGTGCCGCTCCAGGCCCTCCATCGAGCCCAGCGCGCCGGCGGTGCGGCGCAGGAGCTCCCCGGCGGGGATGTAGCCGAAGTCGAAGGCGGTCAGGTTCGCCAGGAGCGCGAGGCCCATGTTCGTCGGCGAGGTGCGATGCGCCAGCGCCGCGACGGGATGCTCCTGCCAGTTGTCCGGGGGAAGCCAATGCTCCTGCGCGCCGACGAAGTTCTCGAAGAACGCCCACGTCCTGCGCGCGAGGCTGCGCAGGAAGCGCCCCTGCCCCGGGGTCAGGCGGGCCGCGCGGCGGGCCAGCGGCCGGCTGATCCACCAGGCGATGGCGGGCGAGACGAGCCACAGGAGCAGCAGCGGCGCCGCGGCCGGCAGCGCGTACGGGGCCCAGAGCGCCAGCAGGACCGTCGCGGCCGCCGCGAACGCGGGCGCGCTCCCCATCCTCCTGGCGGAGGACGCCAGCGCGGCGATCGATCCCTCGCCGCCGGGCCGGCGCCCGGGCTCGTCCGGCACCGAGGGGCTCCACTCGAGGCGCCGCCGGTGCACGACGAGCACGCGCCACGCGGTGCGCGCGATCGCGTCCAGGCCCACCATCGCCTCGTAGGGAAGGAATGACAGCGCCAGCACGAGGCGGGCCGCGTGCCGGCCGGCGTCGGCCGCCGTCGCGGCGAGGTGCTGCCGCAGCAGCACTTCCCTGGGTTTGCGCAGCGAGATCGAGGACGAGCGCGCTCGCCGCGGGGAGCGCGGCGAGCGCGACGACGGCGAGCGTCCACAGCCAGGCCTGGCCCGGCACGGTCCATCCGAGCAGCAGCACCAGCAGGAGGGCCGCCGGGACGAGGCTGCGCCGCAGGTTGTCGAAGAGCTTCCACTGCGAGAGCAGCGGACAGCGGGTTCTCCAGCCGGCGCCCGCCGGGGCCGGGCACGCAGCGCGCGCAGCCAGCCCGCGAGCTGCCAGTCGCCGCGTATCCAGCGGTGCCGGCGGCGGATGTCCGCGGCATAGGTCGACGGATATTCCTCGTAGAGCTGCACGTCGCTCAGCAACCCCGAGCGCGCGTAGCAGCCCTCGAGCAGGTCGTGGCTCAGGATCCGGTTTTCCGGGAAGCGGCCGCCCACGGCCCGCTCGAAGGCGTCGACGTCGTAGATGCCCTTGCCGATGAAGGAACCCTCTTCGAAGACGTCCTGGTAGACGTCGGACACGGCGCGCGTGTAGGGATCGATCCCGGGCTCGCCCCCGTACAGGCGCGCCTGCCAGGTGCGGCTGGACCCGGGCAGGCTGATGCTCACGCGGGGTTGCAGGATGCCGTAGCCCTCGACCACCCGCTTGTCCCCGGCATCGAACCGCGCGCGGTTCAGGGGATGCGCCATCGCGCCCACGAACTGCCGCGCGCTGTCCCGCGGCAGTTGCGTGTCGGTATCGAGCGTGATCACGTACTTGACGCCGGCGAGCGCCGCGACCTCCCCGACGACGAGCGAGAAGCGCCCGTCCCCGCGCCCGCGCAGGAGCGCATTCAGGTCCGCGAGCTTGCCGCGCTTGCGCTCGTAGCCCATCCACAGGCGCTCCTGCGCGTTCCACAGGCGCGGGCGGTGGAAGAGGAAGAAGGAGTCGCCGGGCCGCGCCTCGCCGCCGGGGCCGGCCGCACGGCCGTACTTCGCGTTCAGGGCCTCGATGCCCGCCCTCGCGAGACTCAGCAGCGGCTCGTCCCCGGGAGCGGACTGCGCGGGCGCATCCGGGAAATCCGTCAGCAGGCCGAAATGCAGGTGCTCGTCCCGGTTGGCGAGGAACCGGACCTCCAGCGCCTCGAGGAGGCTTTCGGTGCTCCTCTCGTCCACGAGCATCGTCGGGACGACCACCAGCGTGCGCGAGCCCGGCGCGATCCCGCGCGAGAAGTCCATTCGCGGCAGCGCGAGCGGCTTCACCAGCAGGGTCGCCAGCCAGTTCACCATCCCCACGGCCGCCTGGCTCGTGGCGAGCAGGAGGACGATCGCCAGCGCGGGCAGCGCCTCTTCGCCGATGTCGCCGCTCCAGGCCAGGGCCGCCAGGCCGGCGGTGAGCCCCACCGTCATCGCGGCAATCGCGCCCAGGTAGAGGGGCAGGCGCATTCCGCGCGCGGCCCGGCGAGCCGCCTTCGCGAAGGACACCCGCATACTTGCCGCCTCCTCCAGCCGCGCGCGACCTGGCCCGACCAGGTAGAACCCCACGTGCGACGCCCGGTCGTCGTCGCCGCCGCTTCCGCCCGCGCTCTCGCGGGCCATCCGCGTCGCCGCGAGGGCCACTTCGCTTTCCGCGAACGCGCTCACCCTCGCGATCTCCTCGACGACGTGCCGGTAGCGGTCGCGGGTCGCGAAGTCCATCCGCGCGTAGACGCCGCCCGGATCCTCCCGCAGCGCGCGCTCGACGATGCTCATGGACTCGACGAACTCGCGCCAGTCGATGGCGCCCAGGACCCGCAGGCTCCCGATGGTGTTGCCGATCGAGACCTGGACCCCGGCCTGCTCCTGCGCTTCCGATTGCACCAGCTGCTCGATCGACAGCCCGGATTCGGAGAGCCGCTGCTCGATCCAGGTAAGGGGGAGCGCCAGGGCCGCGCTCTGTCCCCGCAGCCGCCGCGCCAGCTCGGCGACGAACGGGCTCACCATGGGGGGCTCCGAGCGCGCCATGTCGGCGATCACCAGGATCAGGCTCTTGGGATCGTGCTCGGCGGCGTCCATCATCTGGTCCGCCCACGCGTCCGCGCTCGCGCGGTCGAGGGTTCCGGCCGCGACGCGGCTTCCGACCCGGCGCAGGTTCTCGATGAGCGCGAGCCTGAGCATGATGGGAATGGCCCACAGCTCGCCCAGCGCGAGCGGCGTGACTTCCTGGTAGGCCGCCACGAACCGGGTAAGGCTCTCCGCGTCCACCCGCCCGTCGCCGTGGGAGATCGCCTCGAAGGCGAGGTCGTAGACGCGCGGAAGCCCGGCCGAGGGGCCGTGCGCCAGCCGCGGAAGCTCGCGGCTGTATCCCTTGGGCAGGTGCCGCCTCGCCGTGCGGATCTGCTCTTCGATCAGGTGGAAGTTGTCGAGGAGCCACTCGGCGGCGGGGGTGATGCGCTGGTGCGCCGCGACCGCGGCCGACAGCAGGTCCCACACCTCCACCAGGACGCCTTCGTTTCCGCCCAGCCGTGCCAGCAGGCGGTCCGGGGCGCGGCCCGGTGCCACGCGATGCGCTCCCGCGAGGCTCCTGCCGTGCCGCTCCATCTGGTCGGCGCTGAAGAGCTCCGAGCGCAGCGGGGGTTCGACGCCGGCGAACTTGCGGTGGCCGCCTGCTCCCCCGAGCCGCGCAGCCGCGCCCGAAATCCGGCGAAGGGCCGCGCGCATGCTCACGCCCTCCCCCGCCTTGCTTGCCGGGTGGAGAGCGCGATTACTGCTGGACGACGGCGGGCCCTACTTGACACGCATGTCGTTCTTGACCGCCGTGACGCCCTTGACGTTGCGCGCAACCGCGACCGCCTTGTTCACGTCGCCTTGGGAGTTCACGAATCCGCTGAGCTGGACCGTGCCCTTGAACGTCTCGACGTTGATCTCGGTCGACTTGAGCGTCGGCTCGTTGAAGATGGCGGTCTTGACCTTGGTGGTGATGACCGAGTCGTCCACGTATTCGCCGGTGCCTTCCGACGTCGAGGTCGAGGCGCAGCCGAGCGCCGTGGCCATGAGTACGATGCCTGCGACAGAAGCGAGCTTGCGGGAGATGATCGTCATGTTCTTTCCTTCGAGCGGGCCGCCGGTGTGGCGGGTTACATCCAGAGCGTATCGGGGGCGGCGCGCCCGATCTGTACGCTGACGCACACATTGCCGGTTCCCAGAGCTAGAATTGGCATTGGAAGCCGTCCTTTTTCCGCCAACGCCTGAGTGGAGCCAGGTCCGGATGACCGACGCCAATGCCAGCCGCCCGCCCGCGGGTCCGCTCGGCAACCGCTTGCTGGCCGCCCTTCCGGCGGCCGACTACGAGCGCCTCCTCCCGCACCTGGAGCTGGTGCCGCTCGAACTCGGCCGGGTCCTGCACGAGTCGGGCGCGACGATGCGCCATGTCCATTTCCCCGCCAACGCCATCGTCTCGCTCCTTTACGTCATGGAGGACGGCGCGTCGGCCGAGATCGCCGTCGTCGGCAATGACGGCATGGTGGGCATCTCGCTCTTCATGGGCGGGGACTCGACCCCCAGCCGGGCCATCGTGCAGAGCGCCGGGCTGAGCTACCGGCTGCCCGCGAGCCTGCTGAAGCAGGAGTTCAACCGCTACGGCCCCGCGATGCACGTGCTGCTGCGCTACACGCAAGCCCTCATCACGCAGATGGCGCAGACGGCCGTGTGCAACCGGCACCATTCGGTGGACCAGCAGCTTTGCCGTTGGCTGCTGCTGAGCCTCGACCGCCTCCCGTCGGACGAGATCGCCATGACCCAGGAGCTGATCGCCAACATGCTCGGCGTGCGGCGCGAAGGCGTGACCGAAGCCGCCGGCCGGCTTCAGGACGCGGGGCTGATCCACTACAGCCGCGGCCACATCCGGGTGCTCGATCGCCGTGGCCTCGAGGCTCGCGTCTGCGAGTGCTACAACGTGGTGCGGCGCGAATCCGAGCGCTTGCTGCCGCCCGACAGGAGGGGCGCGGCCCCCTAGCGGCAGCTTCGGGCTCCGGCGCCGCCCTTCGGCGACGTGCGTGCGACAGCGTACAGACGCGGCCCCCGCCGGAACGCAATCTCGGCGCCATGCCTCCCCTGCCCTCACTCGCGCTTGAAGCCCGCGCCGGCCCGGCCTTTCAGGAACTCCCGAAATGCATTCGTCTGCCTTCCCCGATTCGCGCCTCGCGCAGCGGCGGGCCAGGCGCCGACGGCCGGCAGCGACCGGCGAGCCTCGCGCCGATCTACGCGGCCCTCGCGGTTCTGGTGGCGCTGGGCCTTCTCGCGCTCGTCGTCGCCTTCTGGCCGCCCGGCGCCGGCCGTCCCTCGGCCTTCCAGCACCCGCGCCTGCGGGCACCCGCGGAGCACCCGGCCGGCAATGGCCTCGAAGCCCCCCCGCGTACTGCCGTTCCGAAGCGAGGCGTGATCTGGACGCAGGCCAGCGTGGCTCAGGGTTTCGCGACCCTCGGGTAGGCGCTCCGGAAGACGGCGAGCTCCTCGTCCGCGCGGGCGACGGCACGGCAGATCCGCCTTTCCTTGCGGGTACCGAGATCGCACTTCTCCAGGGCCGCCGCGCGCTCGGCCGAGACGCGCATCGTCTCGGCCTCGAACGCGACGCTTCGCGAGTAGTTCTCCGACTGCGTCGTGGAGAATCCCCCCGCGATGCTCGTGGCCGTGGTCGCGGCAACCGCATAGATGCCGGCGAGGAGGGTCGCCGCGATCGCAACCCCTGCCAGGACCTTGCGCCGGGCATCCATCGCAACCCACCACGAGGCCATCGGGAAGTTCATCCCAGGCGAACCCCGCTGGCGCCGAGAAGGCCGAGCGCGCCGATGAAGATGAGGTACACGGCGACGATGTAGTTGAGCAGCCGCGGCACGACGAGGATGAGGATGCCGGCGACAAGCGCGATCAGGGGCCCGATGGCCGTCGAGAGATTCATGTGGACTCCTTGCCTGGTGAACGTGCACGCAGGTTAGCCCGCCGCCGCCAGGCAGTCGGTGCGCTGGAGTACATTGCCCGGTCCGCCGCCGCCTTGCGGCGGACCGAATGTGCGATAGGGAACAGACGGCGGGGCTGCGCGCGGAGCAGTCTTCGCCTAGCATCGCCAGTCAACTTCGAAGGCAATCGTGCAACACGCCACTCACGCTTCCCCTGGCAATCGCCTTCTCGCCGCCCTTCCTCGCAAGGACCGGCTGCACCTGGTTGCCGGTTGCGAAGAGGCGACGCTCAACGCTTCCGAAGTGCTCTTCGAGCCCGGCGAGCGCATCCGCCACGTCCACTTTCCGGTCTCCGGGTTCGTCACCCTGCTGGCTCCGGTCGACGAATCCACGCGGCTCGAGGTGGGCCTGGTCGGGAACGAGGGCATGGTGGGAACGCCGCTCGTGCTGGGCATCGCGGTATCGCCCCTGCAGGCGCTCGTCCAGGGCGCCGGCCGCTCGCTGCGCATGGAAGCGGCCTCCTTCAGGCGCGAGCTCGCGGGCAGCACCGCCCTGCGGCTCCTCCTCGACCGCTATCTCTTCGTGCGCATGACCCAGCTCGCGCAGGCGGCGGGATGCACGCGGTTCCACCTCGTCGAGGCGCGGCTCGCGCGCTGGCTCCTGATGACGCAGGACCGGGCGCACTCGGACAGCTTCCACATCACGCACGAGTTCCTCGCGGTGATGCTGGGCGTTCGCCGTGCCGGCGTGACCAAGGCGGCAAGCTCCCTGCAGAGGCAGCAGCTCATCCGCTACAGCCGCGGGAACATCTCCGTTCTCGACCGGGCAGGACTCAAGGCCGCCTCCTGCGCGTGCTACGGCTCGGACCTCGAGACCCACAGGCACGCCCTCGGCTAGCGCCGGCTTCCCGGCCGGGGGCCGACTGTCGCGCTATGTACGACTACGCACAGACCGGCGCCCCGTCGCACGGCATATTGGCGGCACACATTTATTGGAGGCACTTCATGAACCACTTGCTCAGAATTTCCCTGGCCGCGGCCGGGATGGCCGTGGCCGCGCAAGCGACCGCCGATGTCACCTTCTACGAGCGTGAAGGCTTCGAAGGCCGTTCCTTTACCACGACGAAGAAGGTGGGCGCCCTCGATCGCTACGGCTTCAACGACCGCGCCTCGTCGGCAGTGGTCACCGGAACCGACCGGTGGGAGGTCTGCGACGACGCCCGCTTCGGCGGCAACTGCGCCGTCCTTCGCCCCGGCTGGTATGCGAACCTGGCCGCGCTGGGCCTGAACGACCGCGTGTCGTCCGCCCGGATCGTGGACCGGAACGCACGCGTCGACGAACGTCGCTACGCCCCCGCTCCCCTGGCCGGCCAGATCACCTTCCATGAGCGCGAGGGGTTCGAAGGCCAGGACCTTCTCGGCCGACCGCCAGGTCGGCAACTTCGAGCGCCAGGGCTACAACGACCGCGCCTCGTCGGTCATCGTTTCCGGCGCTCCCTGGGAAGTGTGCGACGACGCCCAGTTCAAGGGCCAGTGCGTCATCCTGCGCCCGGGCCGCTACCCGTCGCTCGCGGCGATGAACCTGAACAACCGCGTTTCATCGGCCAGGATGGTGAACGGCCCCGCGCGCATCGAGCCCAGCCGCTATGCGCCCGCCCCCGCGATGACCTACGACTACCGCCGTCGCCGCGACGAGCGGATCTACGAGGCCGACGTCACCTCGGTTCGCGCCGTGCTCGGCACGCCCGAGCAGCGCTGCTGGGTGGAGCGCGAGCAGGTCACCCCGGATCGCAGCAAGGCCAACGTGCCCGGCGCGATCGCAGGCGCCATCATCGGCGGCATCCTCGGCCACCAGATCGGGAGCGGTCGCGGCAATGACGCGGCCACGGTCGGCGGCGTCGTCGCCGGCGGCGTGGTGGGCGCGAACGTCGGGCGCGACGACGGGACGCAGACTTACGCGCAGGACGTCAAGCGCTGCGAGAACGTGGCCGGCAGCGGCATGCCCGACTACTGGGACGTCACCTACAACTTCCGCGGCCGCGAGCATCGCATCCAGATGACTACCGCACCGGGCCCGACGGTGACCGTCAACGAGCAGGGGGAACCCCGCGCGTAGCCCGCGACGCATCCGCAGGCGAAGCAGGCGGCCCTTCGGGGCCGTTCTGCTTTCGGAGGCTGCCGAACACCAGGGCGTACTGGCGCGTGAACTCGGCGCCCAGGAAGAAGATCTGCGCCGAGTAGTAGACCCACAGCAGCACGGCGATGAGGGAACCGGCCGCGCCGAAGCTCGAGGCCACGCCGCTGCTGCCCAGGTACAGCCCGATCGCGTACTTCCCCAGGCTGAAGAGCCCCGCCGTGAAGGCGGCGCCGATCCACACGTCGCGCCACGACAGCGGCGCGTCGGGAAGCACCTTGTAGATCACCGCGAAGAGGCAGGCGATCACCGCGAACGAGATCAGCGAGGAGACCAGCGAGAAGATGCCGTAGGAGCTGCTCCAGGCCCCGCCCGCATAGCGCTCGAGCACGGCGAGCGCCGCGCTCAGCGCGAGGGACACGAGGAGCAGGAAGGCCAGCACCAGGACCAGCCCGAAGGCGTGCAGCCGGGTGCGCAGGAACACGACGAAGGCCATCCCCCGGGGCGGGGCGATGCCCCACATCTCGTCGAGGCTGCCCTTCAACTCGACGAAGACGCTGGTGGCGCCCACCAGCAGCAGGACGCTCGCGATCATCGTCGCCGCGAGCCCCGAGGCCGGATCGCGCGCGCCCGCGAGCATCGCCTGTATCGCCTTCGCCCCGTTGCGCCCGACCAGTTCCTCGACCTGGGCGATGATCTCGCCCTGGGCCGCCTCGGCACCGAAGAAGTAGCCGGCGGCCGCGATGGCCAGGATCAGGATCGGCGCCAGGGAGAAGAGCGTGTAGAAGGCCAGGGCCGCGCCCTTGCTGCTCGCCCGATGGTCGATCCAGGCGACGAGCGACCTGCCCAGGACCGCCCGGAATTGCCTGGGTCCGCCGGAGTACGTCGAGTTCGCCATCGCTGTTCCTTTCCTTGCGGGCCCGGGACCGTGCGCGCCCGGCCGCGTCGATTCGGCTACCGGCCGAGCAGCTCGCCCGCGGGCTTGAGCGCGTCGACGCGATCGCACACCACCTTGGCGATCGCGAGCGAGCGGCGCCCCGAGCAGCAGGCCCCAGATGCCCCACAGCCAGCCGAAGAACAGCAGGGCGATGAAGAGCACCGCGGCGTTCACGCGCGCGAGGCGGCTCTGCAGCCAGGTCATGATCAATTGCCCGACGGTGGCGGCCACCGCGAGCGAGACGCCCGCGACCGTGATCGCACCCAGGGCCGTGCCCATCTGCATGAAGCCGGCCACGCCGCTCGCGATCGCGAAGAGCACCGGCCCCAGGTAGGGAATGAAATGGAGGATGCCGGCCGCCACGCCCCAGACGCCCGCCTGCTCCATGCCCAGCGCCTCGAACGCGAGCCAGGTGAAGAGGGCGACCAGCACGTTGGCCCCCACCGTGGCGAGGAGGTAGCGCTGCACCTGCGTGTCGATCTCGTCCAGGATGCGCACGGCATCCTTCTTGCGGGAGAGCGACGGCCCCACGAGCTGCACGAGCTTGCGCTGCGGAAGTGCTCGCCCGAGGCGAGCAGGAAATAGGCGAGCAGGACGACGATCGGCGCCTGCGCGGCGACCGAGAACAGCAGCGCGGACTGGGCCAGCATGTAGTCGCGCAGCCACGCGCTGGGCTCGGCGTCGCGGATCGCGCTCGCCGGGCGCCTGGCCTTCGCCGGCTTGCCGTCGCCCGCCGCGTCCGTCGCCGCCCCCTCGAGCTCGGAGGCGGCCTCCTGGATCTTGTGCAGCGCCGACGGGCCGCCCGCGCGCGCGACGCTCACGTGCTCGCGCATCTTGCGCGCCGCCTCGGGAAGCCTCTCGATCACGGACGCGGCGTCGTCGCCCAGCGAGAACGCCGCCCAGGAGACGCCTCCCACGACCGCGGCCAGCACCAGCGCCGCCCCCAGGGCGCGGGGAATCCGCCACGCCACCAGCCATTCCACGACCGGGCGCAGCGAGTAGCTCGCGAGCACGCCGATCAGCAGGGGAACGAAGAACGCGCGCGCCAGGTACAGCGCCGCGACCACGGCGATCACCGCGAGAATGGCGACGGCCACCGTCGCGGCCGCCTGCGGCGCCGGCACGAGGCCATCCCCGGCCGGCGCGGCGGCAGGGCCAGCTTCAGGAGTGGTCGCGTTTTCCATGGTATGTCGTTGCGAAAGCG
Source organism: uncultured beta proteobacterium (assembly GCA_963824135.1). GTDB lineage: Bacteria > Pseudomonadota > Gammaproteobacteria > Burkholderiales > Usitatibacteraceae > FEB-7. The sequence goes on from CAWGOH010000012.1 coordinate 526,157, forward strand.
CGGCCGGCGCGGCCGCATTGCGACGAGAATATGGGCGGCGCCGGCGCGCGTCCGTACGCTTTCGCACACACCCCGCCATGCGCGGCGGGCGCAAATAACCGCATCGCCGGGCGCGAATCGTGCTAGTCTTCGCCTGCAGGATCGTCAAGCAGTGAATCATGCAGTCCACCCTCGCCGTAGTACGGCGTCCGATGTGGCAGTCCATTCCCCTCTTGATCGTCATGCCCGCAACGGGGCTCGGTTTTGCCTCGTACAACGATTGAAAAGGAATGAACAATGGCTACCGGCATCGTGAAATGGTTCAACGACTCCAAGGGTTTCGGCTTCATCACGCCTGACGACGGCGGCAAGGATCTCTTCGCCCACCACACGTCGATCCAGATGGACGGCTACAAGTCCCTCAAGGAAGCGCAACGCGTCGAATTCGAAGTGCAGTCGGGCCCCAAGGGGCCGTGCGCCGCGAACATCAAGGCGCTGTAGCGGTTGCGCGGGCCACGCCCGCCGCCCCGCCGCAAGGAAAAGCCCGGGAAACCGGGCTTTTTTTCGTCCGGAATCCGCGCCTGGGTGCGCTGGCGTACAGAGGCCGCGGCCGCGACCGGCTAGTCTGGGCCAGGCGTCGGGAACTTCCCGGCGCGCCACCCAGGGGATGAAGACGATGGCCACCAATGCCGAATATCTCGCCGGAATGCAGGCGCACCTCAAGAAGTGGGACGCGGATGTCGACCTGCTCCTCGCGAAGAGCAAGAAGGCGGACGGCGAAGATCCGCACCGCGTACGAAAGGCGCCTGAAGGAACTGCGCCTTTGCCGCAAGGCGACCCAGAAATCGTTCGACGAACTGCGCGTCGCGACCGGCGCGGCCGGCGAAAAGATGCAGGCCGGCGTGCAGGCGTCCTGGGAGGCGATGCAGGCGACCCTGGAGAAGGTCTCGTCGGACATCGAGGCCATGATCGAAAGGGAGGCGACGCCGACCAAGGCGGCGCCGATCTACGCAGCGACTGCCGAGGCGATGCCTGCCGAGGCCGCGCCGACCGAAGCAGCCCCCACCCCGGCGGCGCCTCCCCAGGCGACGCCAATCCAGCAGGAGAGCGCACCATGAGCCTCACGCACACCGAAGTCACGAAAGAGAAGCTGTTCGAGGATTTCAACGCCGTCGTCGCCGAGACCGAGCAGTTGCTGAACTCCCTCGCCGGCGCGGGAGCGGACAAGGCCGGCGCCATGAGGGCCAGCGTCGAGCAGGGCCTGGCGGCCGCGGGCGAGCGGCTCGCGCAGATCCGCGCCGCCTCGATCGCGCAGGCGCAGGCCTCGGCGCACGCGACGGACGAGTACGTGCATTCGCACCCGTGGCAGTCGATCGGCGTCACCGCAGCCGTGGCGGCGCTCGCCGGCCTGGCCGCGGGATTGATGATCGCGCGTCGCTGACCGGGCGATGAGCCCTGAATCACCGGGCCGGTCCGCCACGGGCGGATTCGGCCCCGCCTTGCGCGCGCTTGCCGGCACCCTGCACGACGCGGTTCTCGTGCGCGGTGCGCTGCTTCGCGTCGAGCTTCGCGAGGAATTCGAGCGCCGCAAGCACATGCTGCTGCTCGCGGCGCTGGCCTTCGCGCTGCTCCACATGGCCTTCCTCCTCCTGAACGTGCTCGTCGTCGCGGCCTATTGGGATACGCACCGCATCGGCGCGATCGGCGCGCTGCTGGCCTTCCACCTCGCCGTCGGCCTGGCGGTCTTCGCCCGGCTTCGCGCCCGGTCGCCGCAAGCCCGGCGCCGTTCGCCGCCACGCTCGGCGAACTGGACCGCGATCTCGCGCAGTTGCGGGCGACGCGATGAGCGCCCGGCTCGAAGGCCTCGCGCTGGAAAGGGAGCTTCTCGTCGCGCGCTCCGCCCTGGACCGCCTGCGGCTGCGTCGCGGGTCGCAGGTGCTGCGCGATTCGCTCTCCTGGCGGGGCGTCGCCGTCACGGCGGCCACGACGCCCCCGGCGCGACGGCTGGCGTTCGACCTGGCCTTGTCCTTCGTCGGCGTGCGCCGCGCCACGCGCGCCGTCGTGCTCGCGAGCCGCGCCCTGTCGCTCGCGAGGCTCGTCCGGGCGCTTGCCGGCCCCACGCGCCTGCCACGCGGCCCGCCACGGTGCGGTACCGAACAGAGCCCGCCAGCCGCGGCCCGTAGTCTCGTCAACTCAACCAGGAGCCCACCATGAACCTCTTCAAGCGCGCCATTCCCCTGCTTTCCGCCTTCGCCGTCGCCGGCCTGCTGGGCTGCGCATCGACCGCGACATCGGAGGGCACGGGCGAGTACGTCGACGACGCCGTCATCACTTCGAAGGTCAAGGCCGCGATCCTCGGGGAACCCACCCTCAAGTCCGCGGAGATCAACGTCGAGACCTTCAAGGGCGTCGTGCAGCTCAGCGGGTTCGTTTCCACCGAGTCGAGCGCCAGGACCGCCGTGAAGACCGCGCAGAACGTGAAGGGCGTGTCGTCCGTCAAGAACGACATGCGCGTCAAGTAGCCGCCGGAGGGGCCGCGCGCCCCGCCGCGGCGCCCGCATCGACTTGATCCGCCTTTCGTTCGCAATCGGGCTGGAGTACGAGATCGCCGGGCAGCCGGCCGATTTCGTCCTCAACATCCACGCGTCCCGCACGCCGTGGCAGACGGTCGTCTCCGAGAGCCTCGACATCGATCCGCCGCTCGCGCCCGTGCTGCATGCCGACCCCGTCCACGGGAACCGCTACCTGCGCCTGCGCGCCGGGCCGGGCCTCCTCGCCGTCCGCTACGCGGCCACCGTCGACCTCGAGCACCACCTCGAATCGCCCGAGCTCCTGGCGGAAGTGCCGATCGCGTCCCTCCCGCCGCAGGCGCTCCCCTTCATCTATCCCAGCCGCTACTGCCAGTCGGACCGCATGCGCGATTTCGCCGCGCGCGAGTTCGGCCACCTTCGCCCGGGACACTGCCCGGGTGCAGGCGATCCGCGACTGGGTATGCACCCGGACGGCCTTCCGCCCGGGGAGCTCGAACAGCAGCACCTCGGCCGCTGGACACGCTGGTGGAGCGGACGGGGGTTTGCCGGGATTTCGCCCACCTGATGATCGCGCTGTGCCGCGCGCTCAACATTCCGGCGCGCTTCGTGACCAGCATCGACTACGGAGCGGCCGCCGGAGCTGGGCCCCCCGGATTTCCATGCCTTCGTCGAGGCGTTCCTCGGCGACCGCTGGTATTCGTTCGATCCCACGGGGATCGCTTCCCCGATGGGGCTCGTGCGCATCGGCACGGGCCGCGATGCCGCCGACGTCTCCTTCGCGACGATCTTCGGCTCCGTGCGATCCCGCATCCCGGTCATCTCGATCGCCGCGCTCGACGACCCCGCGAACGGCTACGACCTGCCTCGCCACTGCGGGCAAGCGTTGTCGACGAGCAGCGAGGCGCCGGAAAGCCACGCCCACCGGCGCCTGAAGGAAACGCGCCAGCCGCGAGACTTTTTTGCTCCTACTTCAAGCAGGAAGCCTGCAATCGGGGGACAATGGTTTCGATTCTTGGCGCCCGGCCCATCGATGCGGGAGGGGCTGGAAAAACCCTTGCAAATTGAAGGCAATACGGCCACAATTTAATGTAACAGATAGCAAAATGACCCCAAAGCTGTTGATGGGGCTTGTATATCGGGCGAGGCATTCGCAGTGCCGCGAATGGCCCCACCAAAGACAATTCTCCTACGTAGGGACAACGCCATGACCGCTCAGATCGCCTCCAGCACCACGCCCGACCGCGCCTTGCGCGTCATCGATGAACAGGGCTCCCGGCTCGGTCGCAAACATCCCGGCTTGCTGGCGAGCCTGGGATTCGCTGCTTGCTCCTGGGCTCCGCCCCGGCATTGGCCCAGACCGCGCCCCCCCTCGGGACGACCGGCGACCTACGGCATCGTCTCCGAGCACGTTCACCAACTCCAACACGGCCCCGCAGACCATCATCAACGGGGACGTGCTGCTATCACCACCGGGCCCGTGACGCCGCCGCTTTCGATCACCGGCGCGAACGCGTGCACGCCCTGCCCGCCGGCCGTCGGGCTCGACCAGGGGCTTGCGCTGCGCGGACCTCAATGGCCAGGCGTGCACGCTCGCTGGGCGCCGGCGCGATCACCCTGGACTACGGTCGTCATCGGCGTCAATCCCACCGGGAACGATCCCGCCCGGCTGCTACTTCCAGCGGCGGGACGATGAACGTCACGGCGACCACGAACGTGACCCTCAGCGGCGCGACGGCGTCTACATCTTCAGGCCGGGCGGGGCGCTGAACACCGGCGCGAACTCCCGGTGCTCCTCCGCGCAGATGGCGCCTGCTCCGACAACGTCGTTCTGGGCGCCCGTCGGTGCGGCAACACTCGGCGCGAACGCGGCGCTGTCGCCGACGCCGACCTTCGTGGGCACATCATCGTCCGTCGCGGGCATCACGATCGGCCACTTCGCCCACCTGGCGGGCCGAGCGCTGGCCTTCGGCGGCATCGTTCACGACGGATGCGACGGTGACTGACGCAACGCCCACGCGTGCGCGGCGGCTCCGGCCGGCGCACGGGCATTCCCACGCTGTCCCAGTGGGCGATGTTCCTGCTTTCCGCGCTCCTCGCCGTCGCCGGCTTCGCGGTGCTGAGAAGGCGGATGCGGTAAACCCCCGTCCGGAAGGGACTGCCCTGCGGGCGGATGCCAGGCGACGCTGGTACGATATAGCCTGATCGACTCCCAATCAGGAGCACCGGCGTGGCCGCGGTCAAATCCACCTCGAATCCCCGGCAGAACCACCTCCTGGCCGCGCTCCCGGAATCCGACTACGAGCGCATCGCCCCGGGCCTCGAGCCCGTGTCCCTGTCGCTGGGCGAGGTGCTGTACGAATCCGGCGGCAAGATGCGCCACGTCTACTTCCCGACGAACTCCATCGTCTCGCTCCTCTACGTGATGGAGAACGGCTCTTCCGCCGAGATCGCGGTGGTCGGCAACGACGGGCTCGTGGGCATCTCCCTGTTCATGGGCGGCGAGACGACCCCCAGCCGGGCCGTCGTGCAGAGCAAGGGCGAGTGCTACCGGCTGAAGGCGGCGCTGCTCAAGGACGAGTTCAACCGCTACGGGCCGACGATGCACCTGCTGCTGCGCTACACGCTGGCGCTGATCACGCAGATGACGCAGACGGCCGTGTGCAACCGCCACCACTCGCTGGACCAGCAGCTTTGCCGCTGGCTGCTGCTGAGCCTGGACCGGCTGCAATCGAGCGAGCTCACCATGACGCAGGAGCTGATGGCCAACATGCTCGGCGTGCGCCGCGAGGGCGTCACCGAGGCGGCCGGCAAGCTCCAGGCCGACGGGCTGATCCAGTACAGCCGCGGCCGCATCAAGGTCCTCGACCGCCCTCGCCTCGAGGCTCGCGTCTGCGAGTGCTACGACGTGGTGAGGCGCGAGACCGCCCGCCTTCTCCCCGACGACTCGCCTTCGGTGCGCTAGCGCACTGACGCTGGACTCCCGTCCCCGTAGGCTTGCACGATCCCCGCATTGCCATGCATCCGGTGGCGGCGGAACGGTTCGTGAAGTCCCTGCGTTGCGGCATCCGAGGAGTCACCATGAACGCACTTCCCTCTCGCCTTCGGGCATTCCTTCTTGCGGCCGGCGTCGCCCTGCTCGCCTCCAGCGGCTGGGCTGTCGCGGACCCGCCTTCGCGCGTCGCGCGCCTTGGCTACCTGTCGGGCCCGGTGAGCTTCTCGCCCGCCGGCGAGGACAACTGGGTGCAGGCCGGCGTGAACAGGCCGCTGACCACCGGAGACCGGCTCTGGACCGATGCCGGCGGCAGGGCCGAGCTCCAGGTCGGCGGGTCGGACATCCGCATGGGCTCCGACACCGGCGCCACGATCCTCAACCTCGACGACGAGATCGCCCAGCTGCAGCTCACGCAGGGTGCCCTGAACGTGCGCGTGCGCCGCCTCGGGCAGAACCAGGTCTTCGAGGTCGACACGCCCAATCTCGCCTTCACCCTTCGCCGGCGCCGGCTCCTACCGGATCGAGGTCGATCCCGACGGGCAGTTCACGACCATCGTCATGCGCGCCGGCCAGGGCGAGGTCTACGGCCAGGGCGCCGCGTACGTCATCGATTCCGGCCAGTCGTACCGCTTCACGGGCACCGACCTGCGCGAGGACCGGCGTGGCGACATGCCGCGCTACGACGATTTCGATCGCTGGTCGAACGAACGCGACCAGCGCTACGACAACTCCGTCTCCGGCCGCTACGTCTCGCCGGACATGATCGGCTACCAGGATCTCGATGCGAACGGAACCTGGCGCGCCGATGCGACCTACGGCAACGTCTGGTACCCGAGCCGCGTCGGCGCCGACTGGGCGCCCTACCGCGACGGCCACTGGGCCTGGATCGACCCGTGGGGCTGGACCTGGGTGGATGACGCGCCGTGGGGCTTCGCCGTGTCCCATTACGGCCGCTGGGCGAATTTCCGCGGCACCTGGGGCTGGGTGCCGGGCCCGACTCGCTCGCGAGCCTATTACGCGCCCGCCCTGGTCGCCTTCGTGGGAGGAAGCAACTTCCAGATCTCGATCTCCAGCGGGAACGTGGGCGGCATCGCCTGGTTCCCGCTCGGGCCGCACGAGGTGTATCGCCCTTCCTATGCGGTGAGCCGCGGCTACTTCGAGAACGTGAACCGCAGCAACACGGTGATCAACAACACCGTGATCAACAACTACTACAACAACACGAACGTGACGAACATCGTCTATGCCAACCAGCAGGTGAACGGGGCGATCGTCGCGGTGCCGGCGACGGCTTTCGTGCAGTCGCAATCCGTGTCCCGCTCGGCCGTCCGCGTGACCCGGGAAATGGTCGCCAGCGCGCCGGTCACGCACCTGGCTTCCGTCGCGCCGACCGAGCGCAGCGTGCGCGGTGCCGCCGAGACGCGCGGCAAGCCGCCGGCCCGCGTGTTCGAGCGGCCCGCGGTCGCCCGCACCGCTCCTCCCGCGCCGCGCGCCAGTTTCGAAGCGCAGCGCAGCCAGCTCGCGGCGCAACCGGGCAAGCCTCTCGACAACGCCGCGCGCCAGGCACTCAAGCCCACCCGGGCCACTGCCGGCGCCTGCCGTCACCGTGATCCCGCAGGCGAGCAAGGCGCCTCCGACCCGCAAGCCGCCGCAGGCCGCCGCCGCCAAGCCGGCAGCCGATTCGCGAGTCGCGCCGGAGCCCCGCGCCAAGCCCGAGCAGCCCGTGAAAGCGGAGCCTCGCGCCAAGCCCGAGCAGCCCGTGAAAGCGGAGCCCCGTGCCAAGCCCGAGCAGCCCGTGAAAGCGGAGCCCCGTGCCAAGCCCGAGCAGCCCGTGAAAGCGGAGCCCCGCGCCAAGCCCGAGCAGCCCGTGAAAGCGGAGCCCCGTGCCAAGCCCGAGCAGCCCGTGAAAGCGGAGCCCCGTGCCAAGCCCGAGCAGCCCGTGAAGGCGGAGCCCCGTGCCAAGCCCGAGCAGCCCGTGAAGGCGGAGCCCCGCGCCAAGCCCGAGCAGCCCGTGAAAGCGGAGCCTCGCGCCAAGCCCGAGCAGCCCGTGAAAGCGGAGCCTCGCGCCAAGCCCGAACAACAGCCCACCAGGGCGGATCCCCGCGCCAAGCCCGACCAGCCGGCCAAGGCGGATTCACGCAGCCAGCCGCCCAAGACCGCCGCGGAAAAGGCGGACGACAAGAAGAAGGCGGAGGAAAAGCAGAAGAAGGAGCGCGAGGACGAGCAGCGCGGCAAGCAGTAGGACTAGCTCGCGCCGGCGCGGGGGGCGGCCACCGGTTGCTGCCGCTGGTACTCCTTGCGCTTCATGGCGAGGTACTCCCCCTGCTCCAGTTCGTGCAGCTGCCGCGGATGGCGCTCGCTGGCCGCGAACCAGTCGCGCAGGCTCTTCTCCACCCGCATTGGCGCGGGTGACGCCCGGGCGCCGAGGTAGGCCTCGATGGCGAGGTAGTAGCGCATGCAGTTGCGCTCCACCACGCCGCGCATGCCGCCGACATGGCGGGGCTGGCCGTCCGCGAGCCTGCCCACCACCGTGAAGCCGACCTTGTCCCGCCCGAGGGTGCCGAGATAGGCCTCCATGGCGAGGCGCCCGGCCATTCCGTAGGAGTAGGAATAGGAAAGCCGGATGAGCGTGCGCCCATCGTCCGCGGGCGTCGCCGCCAGGACGATGCGGTAGTCACGCGTGTCCAGCGGCCCTTCGTCGGCCTGCAGGTTCACCTGCAGGAAGTTCGCCGTCCGGGCCATCACGCGATATCCGAACTTCAGGCGATACGCCCGCTCCATCGGCTGGTCGTGCTTCCTGCCGATGCCCACGAGCAGGCCCTGCGCTCCATCGACGATCCCGGTGAGGCAGTACTTGGCGTTCGGGGGCAGGATCAGGACGTCGCACCACTGCGAAGGCTCGACCAGCGCGGCGCTCGTGACGGCGAACGGTTGGCCGACGAGCGCGTGGATCTCGCCCGAAACGCCGGTCTCGCCCTCGACCGAGTCGAGGTAGAGCGCGCGCTGGAACTGGCCGTGGCCGGGGTCGCGCTCGAGCGCCGCGTACCGGGCCCGCATCGCCGCCGCCGCGCGCTCGGTCGCAGCCTCGCCGGCGGCGAGGGCGGCGACCGCCGCGCCGAGCAGCAGCGCGGCCGCGAACGCCCTCGCGGCTACAGCAGTCTTTCCCACACCCGCGCCGCGATCTCCATCAGGCGATCGCCCAGGGGACGCTCTTCCCACGCTTCCAGCGTGACCGGCTGCGAGGCCGCGAGGTCGGCCTCGAACATGGCCCGCATCTGCGCGCCGAAATCCTGCCCCAGGACGACGGCATTGACCTCGTCGTTGTGCAGGAAGCTGCGCCAGTCGAGATTGGTGGATCCGACGGTCGACCACACGCCGTCGATGAGCGCGCTCTTGGCGTGCAGGAGCGCGCCGCGGCGCTCGTGGATCTTCACGCCGCCGCGCAGCAGCTCGCCGTAGTGGGCGCGCCCCGCGTGGAGCACCAGCGCGGAGTCCGACTTCCCCGGCAGGATGAGCTTCACGTCCACGCCGCGCCCCGCGGCATCGGTGAGCGCGGCCAGCAACTGCGGATCGGGAACGAAATAGGCGTTGGTCAGGTACACGCTGGTTTCCGCGGCGCCGATGGCGGAGATCAGCGTCGCGTAGATCAGGCTGAAGGGCTCGTCCGGCGAGCTGCCGATGGCGCGCACGACCTCCTTGCCGCGGGCCGCCGGCACGGGGAGCGGACCGCTTCGCGCCTGGAGCTCGCCCTTCTGCTTCTCCCACGAGGCGAGGAACAGCGCCTGGAAATCGGCCACCACCGGCCCTTCCACTTGCAGGTGGGTATCGCGCCAGGGCAGGCCGCCGTCCGGGCGCTGCTTCGAGGCGGGGCTGAACGAGCCCCCCGAATACACGCTGCTGATGTTGATGCCGCCGAGGAACACGGTGCGGCCGTCGACGAGGAGAAGCTTGCGGTGGTCGCGCTGGTTCACGTCCCACCCCTTCGTCGCGGTGAGGGGGTTGATGGGGTTGTACTCCAGCACCTTCACGCCGCTGTCCGCCAGCCGCTGGAAGAACGCCTTGGGCGTGTTCATCGAGCCCACGCTGTCGTAGAGGAGGCTCACCTGCACGCCCCGGGACTGCTTCTCGATGAGCGCATCGGCGAACCGGTTCCCGACCTCGTCGTCCTCGATGATGTAGGTCTCCAGGTCGATGTGGCGCTCGGCGCCGCGAATGGCCGCGAGCATCGCCTGGTAGGTGGCCGGGCCGTCCTGCAGGAGCGTCACCTTGTTGCCCGTCACCAGGGGGCTTCCGGCGATGCTCTCCTCGAGCGCCAGGTGGCGATCGAAGATGCTGGTTTCCTCCCCGCGGGCGGCCAGCTTCGCCAGGACCGCCTTGCTTTGCTGCGCGGTCAACGGGCCGCGGGCGCCTTCGAGCTGGACCGGCCGGGAGGGGCGCAGGGCCATGTCCGGATTGATGACCGGCAGCGCGGTACAGCCCACGGCCGCGGCGAGCGCGAATGCGGCAAGCGCGCCCGCTCGCATGAACCGGGCCCCGGGCGGGTCGCGTTTCGGCAGCGCGAGCATGTCGCCTATCCCACTCCGTCCATGGTCGTGCCCTCCCGAATGCGTGCTGGAGACCCAGCACTACAAGTTCAGTCTGCGCCCATGGAGCCGCCGGATATGTACGGTAGCCGGCATAACGCCGCGAATCCCTGCGGCGCGGGCCGCGATCCTTGTCGCCTATGTGCGCAACCGCACCGCACTCTCCATGGCGAACGCCCAGCATCCAGGGGCATCGCGACATCCTCGGCTGCGCGCAATCCCGCGTTCGGCTCATGTCCGGCATCTGGGAAGAATCAACATGAGATACGCACCCGCAGCCCTGGCAGTACTGTCCGCACTGGTCCTGAGCGCCTGTGAAAGACCCACCGTGGTGGTTCCCGCAGCCCCGGCGACCGTCGTGAACGTGCCGGTCCCCGGCCCCGCCGGCCCTGCGGGTGCCACCGGAGCGCCCGCGGAAAAGGGCGACACGGGCGCCACCGGCGCAACGGGTGCAACCGGCTCGACGGGCTCGACGGGCTCCGAAGGAGCCAAGGGCGAACCGGGCAAGACAAGTACCGACACCGTCGTCATCGTTCCCGCGCCCGCTCCGAGGCGCTGATCCACTCTCGCGGGAGGCTGCGCGAGCAGCCTTCGGCCGCCGCCCGTGCTGGCGCCGGCACACCCGTGTGTGTGCGCTATCGAACAGAAGGCGCGGCACGGGACGCCTAGTGTCCGAAGGAGGTCGGGCGGCGACCGCGTCGCCCTCACGGGGGACATGACATGAAGGCGGACCGACCGCCCGCAAGGAAGGGGCCACCGAAGGTGCCGCCAAAGGCGCCCACCGGCATCGCCGGTTTCGACTCGGTCGCCTGCGGGGGCCTGCCCCGCGGCCGCTCGACGTTGCTGGTGGGGGGGCCGGGTTCCGGCAAGACCGTGTTCGCGCTGCAGTTCCTGGCGCATGGCGCGCGGGCGTGCAAGGAGCCGGGCATCTTCGTCGCCTTCGAGGAGGATTCCGGGCGCATCCTGGCGAACGCCTCGAGCTTCGGCTGGAACCTCCCGGAACTGCAGCGGCGCGGCAAGCTGTTCTTCGTCGACGCCCAGCCGATGCCCGACCTCATCCAGTCCGGGGATTTCGATCTCGGCGGGATGCTGGCCGCGCTCGACGCCAGGATCAGGAAACTCGGGGCGCCGCGCATCGTGTTCGATGCCCTGAACATCGTGCTGGCGATGCTGCCCGATGCGGCCGCCAGGAGGCGCGAGCTGCACCGGGTGCATGCCTGGCTGCTGGCGCGCGGACTGACGGGCGTCATCACCATGCAGGCGGGCTGGGACGCGGCGGACCCCATCACGCAGCGCCCGTTCGGCTACATGCAATACATGGTGGACTGCGTCGTGATCCTGACCCACGGCGTCGTGCAGGGCGTGTCGCAGCGCAACCTGCGCGTGCAGAAGTATCGCGGCTCCGGGTTCGACGAGGACGAGGCGCCGTTCCTGATCGGCAAGAACGGCATCGAGGTCGCCATCGCACGCTCGCCGGGCCGGGCAAACGTCAAGGTGACCGGCGAACGCGTCTCCACCGGCGTGCAGCGGCTCGATACGATGCTGGGCGGCGGCTACTACCGCGGCGCCAGCGTGCTGATCACCGGCTCCCCCGGCACCGCGAAGACGACCTTGAGCGGCGCGTTTGCCGCGGCGGCCTGCCGGCGCGGCGAGCGCACCCTGTTCTTCAGCTTCGATTCGGAATGCGTCGAGGTGATCCGCAATCTCGCCTCCGTCGGCATCCGGCTGGACCGGTACGTGAAGTCCGGTGCCCTGCGCATCATTCCGGCCCGCTCGATCACCGGGAGCGCCGAAGTCTATCTCGGACGGTTCAAGGCGCTCGCGAAGGAGCACGAAGCCCGATGCATCGTGATCGACCCGGTGTCCACCTGGGCCACGAGCGGCAACAACCTGACCGCGCAGGGCGTGGCCGAGCGCCTGATCGACTGGGCCAAGGCCGAAGGCATCACCCTGGTCTGCACCAAGCTGCTCAACGAGATGTCCAGCCAGACCGAAGGCGGCGCACCCCTGCAGATATCGACGCTTGCCGACACCTGGATCCACCTGAACTACCTGGTGCAGGCCGGAGAGCGCAACCGCGGCCTGTCCATCATCAAGTCCCGCGGCACGGCCCACTCCAACCAGGTGCGCGAGCTGCTCCTCAGCGACGAGGGCGTGACGCTGACCGACGCCTACACGGCGGGCGGCGAGGTGCTGATGGGCACGCTGCGCTGGGAAAAGGAAAGCATCGAGCATGCGAGGCACGAGGCCTCCGAGGTCGCCGCGAAGTCGAAGCGCGTGAGGCTCGACGCCGAGGAGGCCGAGCTCAAGGTGCAGCTGCAGGCGCTGCAGGTGGCGCTCGACGCGAAGCAGGTGGAGAAGGCGCTCCTCGCCAGCACGACGCAGACCCGCAAGGGCGAGCTGTCGCAGGGCCGTTCGCGGATGCGCGAGTTGCGCGGCTCCGATGCGGCGAAGCCGGCCCGGAAGACGCCATGAGCCGGCCGCCGCGATTCAGGTTCCGGCTCTACGTCGCGGGCGAGGCGCCCAATTCCGCGCAGGCGCAAGCCAACCTGTTCGCGCTGTGCCAGGCGCACCTGCCGGGACGGCACGAGATCGACGTCGTCGATGTCTTCGAGGAACCCGAGCGCGCCCTCGCGGACGGCATCTTCATGACGCCGACCCTGTTGAAGCTCTCGCCATCCCCCCCGCGCCGCATCGTGGGCACGCTGCACCCCATTCAGCCCGTGCTGTCGGCCCTGGGGCTGGGAGGACTCCCGGCATGAGCGCAACGCGCCTCCCCCCGGAGCAGTCCGCGATCGAGGACATCGCCGCGCTGATCGAGGTGCTGCACCAGACCGGGCAGCGCCTGGAGGAACTGACGGCAGGCGAAGTGGATACGGTCTCGAACCGCGACGGCCGGACGGTCGTGCTTCGGCGCGCCCAGGAGCAGCTTCGCCTCCACGAGGCGAGCAAGCGGACCGCCATCCTCGACGCGCTGCCCGCGAACATCGCGCTGCTCGATATGCGCGGCGTCATCGTCGCGGTGAACGAAGGCGTGGCGGCGCTTCGCCGGCGCGAACAGCCTGCTGGGGCCGGAAAACGCCGTTGGCGTCGATTACCTCGCCGTCTGCGACCGCGCCTCGGGCGACGACGCTGCCCTGGCCTCGAAGGCGGCCGAAGGCATCCGCTCGGTGCTCGCCGGCGCGGCCACGACCTTCTCGCTCGAGTATCCCTGCGACTCGCCGGCGCAGCGGCGCTGGTTCCTGATGACCGTGACGCCCCTGGCCGGGGGCCTCCCGCATGGTGCCGTGGTGATGCACTTGAACATCACGGAACGAAAGAGCGCCGAGGACAAGCTCCGGGAGTCGCAGTCCCTGCTCCGGCTCGTCGTGGAACACGTTCCGCTGCGCCTGTTCTGGAAGGACCGCGACTTGCGCTATCTCGGCTGCAACACGCTGTTCGCGAGGGACGCGGGGTACTCCAGTCCCGACGAGCTGATCGGCAAGACCGATTTCGACATGGCCTGGGCGCCCCAGGCCGGGCTGTACCGCAAGGATGACTCGGATGTGCTCGACTCGGGCACGCCCAAGCTGGACATCGAGGAGCCGCAGACGACGCCCGACGGCAGGACGATCTGGCTTCGCACCTCGAAGGTGCCGCTGCGCGACGAGGATGGCCGGATCATCGGCGTCCTGGGGAGCTACCAGGACGTCACGGATCGCAAGCAGGCCGCCCAGGCATTGCACGAAAGCGAGCGCCGCTTCACCGACATGCTGGACAACGTGGAGCTGGTCTCCGTGATGCTGGACCGCGAGGCGCGGATCACCTACTGCAACGGGTACCTGCTGCGCCTGACCGGGTGGCGACGCGAGGAAGTGACCGGGAAGAACTGGTTCGACCTCTTCCTGCCTCCGGAGCACGCGGACATGAAGGGACAGTTCTTCCAGTCCCTGCTGGCCAGCGTCCCCGACGTTTCGCACCACGACAACGAGATCCTGACCCGCTCGGGCGGGCGCCGCCTCATCCACTGGAACAATTCCGTGCTTCGTTCGGTAGACGGAGACGTGGTCGGCGTCGCAGGCATCGGCGAGGACATCACCGAGCGCAAGGCATCCGAAGCCAGGATCGCCTACCTCACCCGCGTCCACGCGATGCTGAGCGGCATCAGCGCGCTGATCGTGCGCACGCGCGAGCGCGAGGAGCTGTTCCTCGAGGCCTGCCGGGTGGCGGTCGACGCGGGCGGGTTTCGCATGGCACTGATAGGCATCGTCGATCGGCAGTCGATGAAGACAGACCTGGTCGCCTCCGCCGGCAAGGACGAGGCGCTGGTGGCCGCCGTCAAGGCTCTCCTCTACTCGAGCGCGACCGCGCCTAACACCATGGTCGCGCTGGCGCTCGCCGGCAAGGCTCCCGTCATCTCCAACGACTCGGTGGGCGACCCTCGCGTCCTGCTCGGCAAGCGGTATGCCGAGTCCGGCATCCGCTCGATGGCACTCTTCCCGCTGGTCGTCTCGGACGAGGCCGTGGGCGTCCTCGCGCTCTACGCCAGCGAACCCGACTTCTTCCACGAGGAAGAGGTGAAGCAACTGGAGGAGCTGTCGGGCGACATCGCGTTCGCGCTCGACCACCTCGAGAAGCGCGAGCGCCTCGATTACCTGGCCTACTACGACGTGCTCACGGGGCTCGCGAACCAGACCCTCTTCCTCGAGCGGGTGGCGCAGCACATGCGCGCGGCTACCGCCGGCGGGCACAGTCTTGCCCTGTTCCTGATCGACCTGGAGCGGTTCAAGAACGTGAACGACAGCCTCGGCCGGCCGGCCGGGGACGCGCTCCTGAGGCAAGTGGCGGACTGGCTCACGCAGAGCGCGGGCGGCGCGACCCTCGTGGCGCGCCTGGGCGCGGATCACTTCGCCGCCGTGCTGCCGGAGGTGAAGCATGGGGAGGACGTGACGCAGATCCTCGAGAGGAAGATGGAAGCGTTCCTCGAGCATCCCTTCCGGCTCGATGACGCCGTCCTGCGGGTCGCAATCAAGGTCGGCGCGGCGCTGTATCCGGAGGACGGCGCGGACGCGGACACCCTGTTCAAGAATGCCGAGGCCGCGCTCAAGAAGGCCAAGGCGAGGGGCGAGCGCTACCTGTTCTACACGCAGGCCATGACGGACCGGGTGGCCGGCACGCTCACCCTCGAAAACCAGTTGCGCCGGGCTCTCGACGAGCACCAGTTCGTGCTCCATTACCAGCCCAAGGTCAGCCTCGCGAGCAACAGGGTTACCGGCATCGAGGCGCTGATCCGCTGGAACGACCCGCGCACGGGCCTGGTGCCACCGGGCAAGTTCATCCCCGTCCTCGAGGAAACCGGATTGATCCTCGAGGTGGGGCGCTGGGCGCTTCGCCAGGCACAGGCCGACTACCTGCGCTGGCGCGCCGCGGGCCTCGCCGCCGTGCGCGTCGCGGTGAACGTGTCGCCGCTGCAACTGCGCCATCGCGACTTCATCGCCGACATCGAGAAGCTCGTCGGCGTCGAAGCTGGCGCCGCGGCTGGACTGGAACTGGAGATCACGGAAAGCCTCGTCATGGAGGACGTGAAGGGCAGCATCTCCAGCCTGCGGGCGCTGCGCTCCCTGGGGGTGACCATCGCCATCGACGACTTCGGCACAGGGTTCTCTTCGCTCAGCTACCTGGCGAGGCTGCCGGTGGACACGCTGAAGATCGACCGCTCGTTCATCACCGACATGACGGCATCCCCGGAGGGCCTGTCGCTGGTTTCCACCGTCATCAACCTCGCCCATTCGCTCAAGCTCAACGTGGTCGCGGAGGGCGTCGAAACCGAAGAGCAGGCGCGGCTGCTTCGCCTGCTGGGTTGCGACGAAATGCAGGGCTTTCTCTTCAGCAAGCCGGTCCCGGCCGACGCCTGCGAAGAGCGCTTCCTGGCCCAAGCCCCGACACTGGCGGATGACGGCCCATGACGAAGATTCCGGTTGCGGACCGCACGCCCGCCGACGACGTCGCCATGAAGGACGCCCCGGTTCCCGCTGAAGCAGGACCGCGGAACTGGCTGGGCCATGTGACCGAACCGCACATCCTGTATCCGGCGATCGCCGTTCTCGCGCTGGCCGGAATATGGGGAACGACCCTGAACTTCGTTACCGAGGAGCGCGTCACCGCCGAGCGACACGCGGCCGGGCTCGCCCGCGAACTGACGGAAACCTATGAAGCGCACGTCCTGCGCGCGGTGCACGAGATCAACAAGACCCTGAAGGTCGTCAAGTATGCGCATGAGCTCCGGGGCCCAACGCAAGCGCTGGAGGAGCTGAAGATGCGGGCCCTGTTGCCGCCGACCTTGCTGTTCACGGTCGCCATTGCGGACGGCAAGGGGGACATCGTGGCCAGCAACCGGCCGATGGACATGACCAATGTCGCCGACCGCAGCTACTTCCGGCGCCTGCGTGAATCCGAAGACCTCGCGATCGGACTTCCCCAGAAGCACCCGGGCACCGGGGCCTGGACGGTGCAGTTCGGCCGCAGGCTCGATGCCCTCGACGGCTCGTTTTCCGGCATCGCGATGGTCTCGGTGGATTCCGCCTATTTCGTCAGCTCCTACGACCTCTCCCGCCTGGGCCCGCACGGCTTTCTTGGCGTCCTGGGCGCCGATGGCATATTCCGGGCCGGCCGCACCGGGGAAACCGTGACTGCCGGCGAAACCGCCGACTTCGCCTCGATCGTGCCCGCCTCGGAGGCAGAGGAGGTCGAGGCCACGGTCTCCACCAACGCGTGGGATGGCGTGCGGCGCTACACGAGCGCCGGCCAGCTCTATGACTACCCCCTGGCCGTGATCGTGGGGCTGTCCGAGGACGACCAGCTGGCGAGCGTCCAACGGGCAGTGCGGCTCCACCTGTGGCTGGCGGCCGCCGGCAGCGTGTTGCTGCTCCTGGTCGTCGCGGTGCTCGGCCGCATGAGCTTGCAGCTCAAGCAGTCCCGGCAGCTCGCCGTGAAGGAGCACGTCGCCCACGCCGCGCGGGCGGAACACCGTGCCAATCACGACGGCCTCACCGCGCTCCCGAACCGCAGCCTGTTCAGCGCGCTCCTGAAGCGCAGCATCAGCCAGGCCGGCCGCTACGACAGGCGGCTGGCGGTGCTGTTCCTCGACCTCGACCGTTTCAAGAACATCAACGATACCCTCGGGCACGAGGCCGGCGACGAGTTGCTGAAGGAGGTCGCGAGGCGGCTCGAGGGATGCGTGCGGGAAAGCGACACCGTCGCCCGCCTGGGCGGCGACGAGTTCGTCGTGCTGATGCCGGAGCTGGACGACGAGAGTGCCGCGGCCGAAGTTGCCCGGAAGGTCCTCGCCGCGGTCGCCCGCCCGTTCACCCTGGCCGGCCACGAGTTACGCGTCACGGCAAGCGTGGGCATCTGCATCTACCCGCGCGACGGCCTGGACGAGCAGACGCTCACGATGAATGCCGACATCGCGATGTACCAGGCGAAGAAGGAAGGCAAGAACAACTTCCAGTTCCACTCCGAGGGGCTGAACGCCAACCTGCACGAGCGGTTCTCCCTGGAATCCGGCCTGCGGGAGGCCATCTCCCGGGGCGAGCTCGAGCTGCACTACCAGCCCAAGCGGGATATCCGCGCCGACCGGATCACCGGCGCGGAGGCATTGCTGCGCTGGAACCATCCCGGCCTGGGCGTCGTCGCCCCGATGCGCTTCATCCCCATCGCGGAGGAATCCGGCCTCATGGTCGAGATCGGCAAGTGGGCCATCAGGACCGCGTGCGCCCAGAACGTCGCGTGGCAGCAGCAGGGGCTGCCCCGCCTGGGCATTGCGATCAACCTGACCGTGCGCCAGTTTTCCGATGAGCACCTGCTGGCCGACCTGAAGGCGATCCTCGCGGAAACAGGCATGGACGCGGAGCTCCTCGAGCTCGAGATCACCGAAAGCCTGCTGATGCGCGACGTGGCCGGTGCCCTGCGCACGCTGTCGGGACTCAAGGACATGGGGGTGCGGATCGCCATCGACGATTTCGGCATCGCCTATTCCTCCCTCACCTCGCTGCGCCAGTTCCCTCTCGACAGCATCAAGATCGACCGGTCCTTCATCCGCGACATCGTGGGCGTCGCCGAGGGCCGGGACCTCGCGAAGGCGGTCATCGCGATGGGCAGGACGCTCAGCCTCAACATCGTGGCACAGGGGGTCGAAACGAAGGAGCAGGCCGAGTTCCTGCGCGACAATGCCTGCGTCGTGTTCCAGGGCTTCTACCTCGGCAGGCCCGTGCCGGCAGGGCAGATGGCGGATCTGCTTCGCCGGCAGGCCGGCGTCGAGGCGGCCGAACCGGGGGCGGTCCACGAGGCCTGAGGCCTACCGGGGCGCGATTACCCTCACGCTGGCATCGACCAGGTTGCGCTCGATGTAGCCGATGGCGCCGGGATGGTCGGCCAGGTACTTCCTGACTTCGAGGTCATTGGCAACCTCGATGGGCGGCTGCCCCCTGCCCGTGAAGACGATCTTCGCCCAATGCGCGTTGAGCTGCGCCTGGGATTTTCCGGCGTAGGTGAAGTAGAACTCGTCGCGCGCGACCGAGCCCTCGGCCTGGTCGATCGGCACCGCCGGCCTTCCGTCGGGGAAGCGGCTGGTCCTGCCGAGGAAGATGTCGACGACCTGGTTCGTGGTCATCGCGGTCGCGGGGCCGCGCGCCGAGACCACGGCCACCACCTCGGCCGTCGCCATGCCCGCGCCTGGACCCGCCCCCAGCGCGACGAATGCCGCAACGGCACGAAACATGAGGTGAATGCGCGTCATCAGAAGACAAAGTCGACCGAGGCGCTGAACAGGTTGTACTTGCCACCGGGCACGAAGCCCGGCTGGAGGTTGCGCAAGGCGCCGTTGGACCCGTCACCGATGCGCGTGTGGTCGGCCTGGAGAGTGAATGCGACATCCTTCGCGAAGTCCCAGCGGACGCCGACCGAGATCGTGTCCTGGACGATCTTCGTGGCCAGGAACGAATTGAGCGCGGCATTGAGTCCCGTCGCGGGCTCCGCCAGCGCGGCCGGCAGGGCCGCCACCGTCAGGCCGGGATCGGAAAGATCGTCGGCCCGCGCGCTGGCATAGGTGGCAAAGGCGGTGATACTGCCGACGCGATGGCCTCCGGTCACGTACCAGCCGGACTTCTTGCCGACCAGCGGGGGCGCGTCGATCCTGCTCCATTCGCCCATCACGAACCAGGGACCGGGATCGTAGCTTGCGCCGATGCCGGCAAACGTGATGCTGCGATCGCGGATGCCGTACCGGTCCGCGATCGCCGCGCCCGCGGGACCGAACTGGCGGAACCCGTCGAGGAACTGTTCGAGCTCCGGTATCGTGACTCGCGCCCGGCCGACGATTGAGCCGCACGGTCGCGAAGCCCCGTTCGTAGGTGCCGACGAGCGCGGCCACGTCGCGCGCCTCCACCGTCACGCCGGGACTGGCGCCGGTATCCGGAAACCGGTTGTCCGACTGCCCCGCGGTGAACTGGAAGGTGGCGTTCGCGTCGCCGACCGGCATGCGATAGACGGCGTCGATGCCATCGTTGGTGGTCACCGGGACGAGGCTGTAGACCTCGACCGGCGGCCGCACCCAGGAATTGGCGTAGCCGACCTTTCGCGAATCGGCCACCATGAAGATCGGCAGCACCGTGCGGCCGAGGCGAACGCTCAGGTCCGGCGTGAACCGGTAATTGACGTTGGCCCATTCCACGTGGGGCTTGTAGGTGCCGTCGTAGTTCTGCTCGGCGATCACCTGCAGGACCGCGGTGAGGCGCGGGGCGAGGACGGCGGTCGCCTGCCCGGCGATCAGGCTGTCCACCTCGGCGCTCCAGCGGCTGCTGTACCCCGCTCCGTGGGGCTTGAAGGTCGAGGAGGTGAAGTCCGCATTGCCCTCGCTGGAATGGACGACGCCCAGCGTGCCGAAGCCGCTGAACGTGAGCGACGGCTCGCCGTGCTCGTGTTCGGATTCGTGCGCGCGCGCGCCACTTGCGCACAGCACGACGGCAAGCGCCACGAGGAACGTCGATCCGCACGGCTTGCGCGTGAATTCGCTCATTGTCGTCTCATCTCACGGGCTCATGCCCCCGCTCCAAGCTCGGCTGCGCGGGCCGAGGCCACCGCCTCCTCCCACGCCGCATGCGGCGACGCCCCCGAGGCGAACGCATCCATCAGGGTGATCACCATCGCGAAGGTCTCCGCGTCGAGCGCGCCGATCTCCGCGCGCCGAAAGGCGCCCTCCTGGTAGGTGAGCGCGACGAGGATGCGGGTGAGCAGGCGCGACTGCGCGTAGGCCGGGTTCAGCTCGATCCGCATGAGCGCCGAGGCCAGCGGATCGGCGATCGCCGGATGCTCGCGAAAGCGCACGACGTGGCGCAGCTCTTCCTGGAACTGCGCCGGGCTGAGCAACTCGGTGGCTGCGATCATGGCCGCGTGGCCGGCGAATCGTCCGCCCTACTTCTTGGCGTCTTTTGCCGCATCCTGGATCTTCTCACCCGCTTCCTCGACCTTCTTGCCGGTGGTTTCGACCGCCTTGTCGACGGCCTTGCCGGCGCGTTCGCCCGGGCCTTCCTTCTTCTCGCAGCCGGGCAGCGCGGCAATGAGGACACTCGCGGCCAGTACGGTGATGACGATGTCGCGAATCTTCGACATGGATGTTTCCTCAGGGCGACGTGCGTTCACGAGCGCGCGCGGCCGTTGGGGGTCGCTGCGCGAGGGCGGGACCTTTCCCGGCTCCCACCCAGGAACGTACCGCCGCCGCCCGGCTGCGTCGGTACGCTGCCGCACTTAACCGGCGGCCACCGATGCCCGGACTATGTACGCCGCCGCACCGAATCGGGGGCCGAACGGACGCATGCTGAGTTCGGGTCCGGTCGCGCGGCTTTTCGCAGGGCAAACACGCGACGGACCGGAAACGGCGGGCGAGGCGATGGCCGTTCCATCGCACTCCCGCGCAGCACCAAGGAGATCACCATGTTGTACACCATCGTCGTCGTGCTGTTGATCCTGTGGGCCCTCGGGCTCGTCACCTCCTACACCATGGGAGGCCTGATCCACATCCTGCTGGTCGTGGCCATCGTGGTCGTCCTGCTCCGGGTGATCGGCGGCCGCAAGGCGCTCTGAGGCGGCGCTGGCGGCGCCGATCGCGCTCGATCCGGCCCTTTTCGCTCCGTCGCCCTTCTGTACGCTGGCGCACGGAAGGGCGGGCGCGATCGTCGCATGATTATTCCAGGCCCCATGGCGGGCTCGCACTCCGTGCGAAGCCGCCGTGGAAGCCCGATTTGGCGGGTGAGTCCATGGCTATCTGGCCATCCTCCCGCGCAGCACCCTAGGAGATCGCCATGTTGTACACCATCGTCGTCGTGCTGTTGATCCTGTGGGCCCTCGGGCTCGTCACCTCCTACACCATGGGAGGACTCATTCATGTCCTGCTGGTCATCGCGATCGTGGTCGTCCTGGTACGGGTGATCAGCGGCCGCAGCGCCTTGTAGTTGGGATCCCCGGGCACGCCGGGAACGGCCTAGATCGTTCGCGACGAACCTGGACAGGGAAAGGGACTGCGTTGAGCGCACGTGAGAAGGACGTGGGGCCGGCGCCCGCCAAGGGTGAGTACGCCGGGAGCGGGCCGAGGGAGGCCCAGGTCGAGTCTCGCGCCGGCCCGCCAGGAGGCGCTACTCAAGGCCGGGGCGCTGCAGCACGCGATTTTCAACAGCGCCAACTTCTCCAGCATCGCCACCGACGACAGGGGCGTCATCCAGATCTTCAACGTGGGCGCCGAGCGCATGCTCGGCTATGCCGCCGCCGACGTCCTGAACAAGATCACCCCGGCCGACATTTCCGATCCGCAGGAAGTGATCGCCCGCGCCGCGGCGCTGAGCGTGGAGCTGGGAACTCCGATCACGCCGGGCTTCGAGGCATTGGTCTTCAAGGCCTCGCGCGGGATCGAGGACATCTACGAGCTGACCTACATCCGCAAGGACGGCAGCCGCTTCCCCGCCGTCGTTTCGGTCACGGCCCTGCGCAACGAGGACAGCAGGATCATCGGCTACCTCCTGATCGGCACCGACAACACCGCGCGCAAGCAGGCCGAAGAGGCGCTCCTCAAGGCGGGAGCGCTGCAGAGCGCGATTTTCAACAGCGCCAATTTCTCCAGCATCGCCACCGACGCCAAGGGCGTCATCCAGATCTTCAACGTCGGCGCCGAGCGGATGCTGGGCTACGCGGCCGCCGACGTGATGAACAAGATCACCCCGGCCGACATTTCCGATCCGCAGGAAGTGATCGCGCGCGCCAAGGCGCTGAGCGTGGAGCTGGGAACTCCGATCACGCCGGGCTTCGAGGCCTTGGTCTTCAAGGCCTCGCGCGGGATCGAGGACATCTACGAGCTGACCTACATCCGCAAGGACGGCAGCCGCTTCCCGGCGGTCGTGTCGGTCACGGCGCTGCGCGACGCGCAGCAGCGCCATCATCGGCTACCTGCTGATCGGCACCGACAACACCGCGCGCAAGCAGGCCGAAGAGGCGCTGCTCAAGGCGGGAGCGCTGCAGAAGCGCGATTTTCAACAGCGCCAATTTCTCCAGCATCGCCACCGACGCCAAGGGCGTCATCCAGATCTTCAACGTCGGCGCCGAGCGGATGCTGGGCTACACGGCCGCCGACGTGATGAACAAGATCACCCCGGCCGACATCTCCGACCCGCAGGAAGTGATCGCGCGCGCCAAGGCGCTGAGCGTCGAACTGGGCACCCCGATCACCCCGGGCTTCGAGGCCCTGGTATTCAAGGCCTCGCGCGGCATCGAGGACATCTACGAGCTGACCTACATCCGCAAGGACGGCAGCCGCTTCCCGGCGGTCGTGTCGGTCACCGCGCTGCGCGACGCCGACAACGCGATCATCGGCTATCTGCTGATCGGCACCGACAACACCGCGCGCAAGCAGGCCGAAGAGGCGCTGCTCAAGGCGGGAGCGCTGCAGAGCGCGATTTTCAACAGCGCCAATTTCTCCAGCATCGCCACCGACGCCAAGGGCGTCATCCAGATCTTCAACGTCGGCGCCGAGCGGATGCTGGGCTACGCGGCCGCGGACGTGATGAACAAGATCACCCCGGCGGACATCTCCGACCCGCAGGAAGTGATCGCGCGCGCCAGGGCGCTGAGCGTCGAACTGGGCACGCCGATCACCCCGGGCTTCGAGGCCCTGGTATTCAAGGCCTCGCGCGGGCATCGAGGACATCTACGAGCTCACCTACATCCGCAAGGACGGCAGCCGCTTCCCCGCCGTCGTTTCGGTCACGGCCCTGCGCAACGCCGACAGGACGCGATCATCGGCTATCTGCTGATCGGCACCGACAACACCGCCCGCAAGCAGGTCGAGGAGCAACTGCGCTGGACCGAGGAGAGCTTCCGGCTGATGGTGGAGAGCGTGACCGATTGCGCCATCGTCATGCTGGATCCCGAGGGCCGCGTGGTGAGCTGGAACAGCGGAGCGCAGCGGATCAAGGGCTACAGCTCGGAGGAGATCATCGGCCGGCATCTCTCCCTGTTCTACCTGCGGGAAGACATAGATTCCGGCAAGCCGCAGCGGGACCTGGAAATCGTCGCGGAAAAGGGACGCCTGGAAGACGACGGCTGGCGGGTCCGGAAGGACGGCTCGACCTTCTGGGCGAACGTGGTCTTCTCGGCGATACGCGACCAGGCGGGCAACCTGCGCGGCTTCGCGAAGCTGACCCGGGACCTGACGGAGCGCAGGAAGGTCGAGGCGGCGCTCACCAACGCCACCTCCGTCGCGGAAAAGGCCAACCTCGCCAAGTCGGAGTTCCTGTCCAGCATGAGCCACGAGCTGCGTTCCCCGCTCAACGCGATTCTC
The DNA here is from genome assembly GCA_963824135.1 of uncultured beta proteobacterium. Classification (GTDB taxonomy): domain Bacteria; phylum Pseudomonadota; class Gammaproteobacteria; order Burkholderiales; family Usitatibacteraceae; genus FEB-7. The sequence continues at coordinate 550,103 of CAWGOH010000012.1, forward strand.
GGCTTCGCCCAGTTGATGGAGTCCGACTCGCCGCCGCCGACAGCCTTCCAGAAGGAGAGCATCGAGCAGATTCTCCACGCGGGTTGGTACCTGCTGCAGCTGATCAACGAAATCCTCGACCTGGCGGTGATCGAGTCCGGAAAGCTGTCGCTGTCCGATGAACCGGTGTCGCTGACGGAGGTCATGGTCGAATGCCGGGCCATGATCGAGCCGACGGCGCAAAAGCGCGGCATCCGGCTGGAGTTTCCCGCGCTCGCCACCCCCTGCTTCGTCCGCGCCGACCGGACCCGCCTGAAGCAGGTTCTCATCAACCTGCTCTCCAACGCGATCAAGTACAACCGGCCGGGGGGCGCGGTCGTCGTGGACTACGCCAAGGCCTCCCCCGACGCGCACCCGCGTCAGCGTCAGGGACAGCGGCGCGGGACTGGCCCCGGAGAAGCTGGAGCAGCTCTTCAAGTCGTTCAACCGCCTGGGCCAGGAAAACACCGCGGAGGAAGGCACCGGCATCGGCCTCGTGATGGCCAAGAGGCTGGTCGAGCTGATGGGCGGGGTGATAGGCGTGGAAAGCACGGTCGGCGTGGGCAGCGTGTTCTGGCTCGAGCTGGACACCGTCGACGCGCCGCACTTCATCAATGGGAAGGCCGCACCCGCCGCCGCGGCAAGGGCAGAGGTCCGGAAGGGAGCGCCGCTGCGCACCCTGCTCTATGTGGAAGACAACCCGGCCAACCTCAAGCTGGTCGAGCGGCTGATCGAGCGCCGTCCCGACCTGCACCTGCTGACGGCCATCAACGCCAACCTGGGCATCGCCATTGCCAGGGACAAGCAGCCGACGGTGATCCTGATGGACATCAACCTGCCCGGCATCAACGGCACCCAGGCCCTGGCGCTCCTGGCCGAGGATCCGCTGACGGCGCACATCCCGGTGCTGGCCATCAGCGCCAATGCAATGCCGCGCGACATCGAACGGGGCCTCGAGGCGGGGTTCCTGCGCTATCTCACCAAGCCGATCAACGTCATGGAGTTCATGAACGCCCTTGACGTCGCGTTCGAATCCGCGGAGCGTACTCCTTCCAAAAAATAACAAGGGAAAGCGACTGCCATGGCACGCTCAACCGACATATTCCACGGCAAGATCCTGATCGTCGACGACCAGGAAGCCAACATCCTCCTGCTCGAGCGCATGCTGCGTGGCGCCGGCTATGACAACATCACTTCGACCCGGGACCCGACCACGGTCTGCGATCTCTACTTCGCGCACCGCTACGACCTGATCCTGCTCGACCTGCTGATGCCGGTCATGGACGGCTTCCAGGTGATAGAGGGCCTGAAGGACATCGAGATGGACGGCTACCTCCCGGTCCTCGTGATCACCGCGCAGCCCGATCACAAGCTGCGCGCGCTGAAGGCGGGGGCGAAGGACTTCGTCAGCAAGCCGTTCGATATCGGAGAAGTCCTGCTGCGGGTCTACAACCTGCTCGAAGTGCGCCTGCTGCACCTGGAGATGAAGAGGCTCTACGACCGGGTCCTGAAGGAGCAGAAGGTGTCGGAGCGGCTGCTGCTCAACGTGCTGCCCGCCTCCATCGCCGAGCGCCTGAACGGGCGCCCCGAGGTCATCGCCGACAGCTTCACGGACATCATCGCCGACACCTTCAAGGACGTCAGCGTGGTGTTCGCGGACATCGTGGAATTCACGAAGTTCTCCGAGTCCGTGAGCGTCAAGGTGCTGGTCGAGGTGCTCAACGAGATCTTCTCCCGCTTCGACGACATCGCCGAGCGCCGCGGCCTGGAGAAGATCAAGACGATCGGCGACTGCTACATGGTCGCCGCGGGGCTGCCTATCCCGGTGCCCGATCACGCCGCCCGGGCGGCGAACATGGCGCTGGACATGATCGAGGCGATGGAGCGCTTCAACCAGGAGAGCCCCTACAAGCTGAGCGTGCGCATCGGCATCGACACCGGCGCGGCGATGGCCGGGGTCATCGGCAAGAAGAAGTTCCTCTACGACCTCTGGGGAGACGTGGTGAATACCGCCAGCCGGATGGAATCCCACGGCATCGGGGGGCGGATCCAGGCGACCGACGCGATCCACCGGCGCCTGGAGGGCCCTTTCGTGTTCGAGGAACGCGGTGTCATCCTGGTCAAGGGCAAGGGTGAAATGCACACCTGGTTCCTGAACGGCAGGAACGACAGGAACCGCTAGCCCCTCTTCCCTCCGAAGATCAGGAGGGCGCCGCCCACCACGATCGCCCCCACGCTGAGCCAGATGGGGACGTTCACCGTTTCCTTGTCCTTGACCGACAGTTCGATCGGCCCGAGCTTGGCCTGGTGGGTTTCCTTGGTGTAGGTGAAGCTGCCGTACGCCAATCCCAGGACGCCGGCCACGATCAGCACGAGTGCCGCGATCTTCAATCCGTTCATGTCGACTTCTCCTGTCGGTTGTTGCGCTTCCCCGTCTCAGGCCAGCACGGCGCAGGAGAGGTCGCGATGGGAGTGGCCGCAGGCGACCCCCACGCCATTGTCGCCCATCTTGCTCCCCGGACGGATCAACCGCTCACGTTCCCGCTTCAGGACCGCGTAGCATTCGCATGCCCGAGCCTCCAGGCCCTTGCGATCCAGGACGCCAAGGCGGCCCCGGCCGCAATGGATCAATCCCGCACCCTGGAGGTTTCCGGCGGTTTGGGTGACGCCTTCGCGGCGCACGCCCAGCATCTGGGCGATGTCTTCGTGCGTCATCGTCATCTCGGTGGCTTCCATGCGGTCCAGGCACGACAGGATCCAGCGGGACAGCCGCTGTTCCAGCGAATGGTGCCGGTTGCAGGCCGCGATCCGCCCGGTTTGCCCGATCAGCGAATCGGTGTAGCGCAGGAGCACACGGGAGAGCGGGCAGTCGTGCTGGATCTCGCGCCCCAGCAGTTCCACCCCCAGCCGGAACGAGAAGCTGTCGCTCAGCACCAGCGCCCAGCCCGGCATGCTCCGGCCACCCAGGATCGAGGCGATGCCGATCACCCCTTCCCTGCCGGTGACCGCGGATTCCGCCGACTCACCGCTCGCCGTCGTGTACATCCGGGAAACGATACCTTCGGTCACGAAGTACAGGTACCGCTCCAGGTGGCCGGCGCCATGGATGATCGAGCCCTTCGGCAAGTCGACCGGCGTCAGGTCGGGACGCAGGCGCGCGTAGGTTTCGGGAGGCAACGCGGCGAGGAGATGGTTCCGCCGGGGGTCGGACGGTGCGTGCAAGCCGCGCCAGCCCTCGCGGGCCGCGATGCGCGCGCCTTGATGCTGCCGGGACGGTTGGAGTAGCAGCATGGCGGCCTCCAGGCGGGGCGGTGGGGCGACAAACTCATGCCCAGACTCGATCATCCCGGACTGCCCGCAAAGCCCGTTGACCTGAGTCAATGGCTGTGTGCGACAGCGCACCGAACCGCCGTCTTCGGCCTCACCGGCACGCGTCGCGCTCGCGCAGGAGCTTCAGGATCGACTCCAGCGCGAACCCCCGCCCCTGGAGGAACCGGACCTGGCGCGCCTTTTGCGCCGCATCGGCGGGCGGCCGGCCGAACCGGGATCGCCACGCGGCCTCGAGCGCCTCGGCCTCGCCGTCCCGGGCCTGGGCCAGCCCCTGCGCGATGCCCGCCTCGTCGATGCCCTTCTCGCGCAGGTGATGCGCGATCTTGAGGGGGCCGAACTTGCGCGCCTTGGCGCGCACGGTCTGCTCGACGAAGCGCGCCTCCGAAAGCCAGCCGCGGCGGGTGAAATCGTCGAGCAGGGCCTCGAGGTCGGCGCCCTCCTCCACGTGCGGCGCGAGCTTGCGCCGGAGCTCGGCCCGCGAATGCTCGCGGCGGGCCAGCAGCCTCAGCGCCCGGGCGCGCAGGGCGGACTCCGGCGAGGGCTCGGTGAAGCCGAGGGACATGCCCTATCCCGGGCAGCGCGCGCAGGCCGCGGTCAATCCGCCTCGGCCGCGTCGGGCTCTTCCTTGGCGACGGGCATGCCGCCCGCGATGCCGACCGCCTCGCGGATCTTCTGCTCGATCTCGTCCGACAGCGCCGGGTTTTCCCGGAGGAACTCGCGCGTGTTGTCCTTGCCCTGGCCGATCTTCTCGCCCTTGTAGGCGTACCAGGCGCCGCTCTTGTCGATGATGCGGTGCTGCACGCCCAGCTCGATGATCTCGCCGTGGCGGGAGATGCCCTCGTTGTAGAGGATGTCGAAGTCCGCGACCTTGAAGGGGGGCGCCACCTTGTTCTTCACCACCTTCACGCGCGTTTCGTTGCCGATGACCTCCTCGCCGCGCTTGATGGAGCCGATGCGGCGGATGTCCAGGCGCACCGAGGCGTAGAACTTGAGCGCGTTGCCGCCGGTGGTGGTCTCGGGGTTGCCGAACATGACGCCGATCTTCATGCGGATCTGGTTGATGAAGATGACCAGCGTGTTGGAGCGCTTGATGTTCGCGGTGAGCTTGCGCAGCGCCTGCGACATGAGGCGCGCCTGCAGGCCCATCTGGGGCTCGCCCATCTCGCCCTCGATCTCGGCCTTGGGCGTCAGCGCCGCGACGGAGTCGACGACCACGCAGTCGACCGAGGCCGAGCGCACGAGCATGTCGGCGATCTCGAGCGCCTGCTCGCCGTTGTCCGGCTGCGAGAGCAGGAGCTCGGACGTGTCCACGCCCAGCCGCTGCGCGTACTGCGGGTCGAGCGCGTGCTCGGCGTCGATGAAGGCGGCGGTGCCGCCGAGCTTCTGGATGTTGGCGATGACCTGGAGCGTGAGCGTGGTCTTGCCGGAGGATTCCGGCCCGTAGATCTCGACGACGCGCCCGCGCGGGAGGCCGCCGACGCCCAGGGCGAGGTCCAGGCCGAGGGAGCCGGTGGAGACGACCTCGATGCCCTTCTCGACGTCCTTGTCGCCCATGCGCATGATCGCGCCCTTGCCGAACTGGCGTCTCGATCTGCGTGAGGGCGGCCTGCAGGGCCTTGGCCTTGTTCTCGTCCATCTTGGGGGCTTCGGATTCGCGGGTTGCGATGACTTTGAGCATTGGAATTATCCCATATCGTTGAGGTTGCACTTTCCGCCCAGGCCCCGTTCAGCGCGTACGCCGCACGAGGCCCGCCATCACACCGAAAATCTCCAGGCGCCCCTTCGGGCGAATGACCGGGAAGGCCTTGTTCGCGGGCTTCAGGACGAACGTGCCTTTTTCTCGGTCCAGGTATTTCACGGTGAATTCGTTGTCCACGATCGCCACGACGATCTCGCCGACGTTGGCGTTGGGCTGCTGCTCGACCACGATCAGGTCGCCGTCGTGGATGCCGGCGTCGATCATCGACTCGCCCTTCACGCGCACCAGGCTCGTCTTCGACGGCACCCGGATGAGGTAGTCGTCGATCGTGACGAGGTCGTAGCCGTCGGCGAGCGCCGGGTTGGGCAGCCCCGCCTGCACGGTGTCGTGCGCGAGCCGCCGCTCGAAGAACCGGGCGCCGGGCTTCAACTGCCGGTCAGGGGTCCAGTCCAGGTAGCCCGCCTCCTCGAAGCGGCGCACGCACTCCGACACCCACGACTTGGCCGAGATCCCCCACAGGGTGGCGAGCACCGAGTACGAGGGGATGACCTTGTGCTCGGCGTAGTAGTCCTGGAGCTTCTCCAGGTACGCCGGGTCGAGGGGCTGGTGGTTCTTCAACGCCATGGGCGGGCTAACGGTGGACAGAACGATTGTTCGGTAAGCTACAGAACGATCGTTCTGGTGTCAAGCGCCGATTCGGGCCCCGCCCAATGAAGGGCAACGAAGGGGACGCTACCCTCCAGGAATCGAAGGAAGGGTAGCGTCCCCTTCCTTGGCCGCGAGGTCGAGGAGCCCCTTCAGGGCCTCCCGCACCGCCTGGCCGCGCACCGCCGCCCGGTCTCCCCCGAAGACCTCGAACCGGGATTCCACCGTGCCGCCCAGGGAGGCCCAGGCGAACCAGACGAGGCCGACGGGCTTGGCCGCCGTGCCCCCGCCGGGGCCGGCCACGCCCGTGACCGCCACGACGAGGTCGGCCGCGCTCTGGTGCAGGGCCCCCAGCGCCATCTCGCGCGCCACCGCCTCCGACACGGCGCCGTGGGAGCCCAGGGTCTCCTGCGCGCACGCCCAGGAGGTCCACCTTGGCCTCGTTGGAGTAGGCGATGAAGCCCCGGTCGAACCAGCCGGAGCTGCCGGCCGTGCGGGTGACGGCCTCGGCCACGCCGCCCGCCGTGCAGGATTCCGCGGTCGCGACGAGCAGGTGGGCGCGGCCGCAGGCCTCGCCCAGCCGCGCGGAAAGGTCGTCGATCTCGTTCATGGCGCCTCCTGTGGGCGCCCGCGGTACCAGTAGCGGTACGCGAGCGTGAAGCCGAACGGCTCGTACAGCGCGATGGCGGGGTCGTTGCCCTCCTCCACCTGGAGGTAGGAGCGCCTCGCCCCGGCCTCCCCGCCCCAGCGAAGAAGCGCCGCCACTATTGTCCTCGCGAACCCGCGGCGGCGGCAGCCCTCGCGGGTCACGACGTCGAAAAGGCCCAGGTGGTCCCCTTCGAGGATGGCGAGGCCCGTGGCCACCGGGAGGCCGGCCTCGAGGATCGCCGCCGTCCGGATGGGGAGCGGAAGGGCCGCCAGGCGCGCGAGGTGGGCGGCGCGCTGGGCGATGGGCGAGCCGCGAAGGCTCCCCACCATGTCGAACCACTCCTCGAGGCGCGGGCTCTCCACCTCGCCGCCGGCGAGCGCCGCGGCATCGATCGCGGCGTGGCGCACCTGCGTGGTGTCGAAGCGCTCGTAGCCGCGGGCGGCGAGGAAGTCCTCCAGGCCGGCGGGCCGCGTGGGCTCGGACAGCCGCCAGATCGCCGGAAGGCCGCGCTCGCCGTAGAGGCGCTCGCAGTGGGAGACCTTCTCCCCGAGCGGGAGCGTGGAGGGGTAGACGGGGTTCACCGATCGCGCCCGCTTCGCCTTGCCCGGCGAGAAGCGCAGGAGCCAGCCGTCGTAAAGGAGCTGCCCCGGCGGCGCGGACGAGTTGAGCGTGAGCTCCTCGAGGCGCCGCAGGCCGGTGGTCATGCCTTCAGGCGCTTGCCCGTGGCGGTGTCGAAGAAGTAGGACTTGCCCGGCAGGATGGAGACCTCGATCGCCGAGTCCGCCCGGGGAGTCGAGTGCCCCTCGATGCGCACGACCAGGAGCGTGCCGTTGAAGCCGGCGTGCAGCAGGGAATCCGCGCCCAGCGACTCCACCGTGTCCACGTGCAGCTTGAACACGGGACCGCCGCCGCCCGCCCCCGTCACGAAGTGCTCCGGGCGAACGCCCACGGTCACCTGCTCGCCGGCATTGGCGCGCGCTTCCGGCGGCATCGGGATCACGATCCCCCCGCCCACGTCGATGCCGTCGCCCGACGCGCTTGCCCGGCATGAAGTTCATGGAGGGCGAGCCGATGAAGCCGGCCACGAAGAGCGAGGCGGGCTCGTCGTAGACCTCGAGCGGCGCGCCGATCTGCTCCACCACGCCCGCGTTGATGACGATCATGCGGTTGGCGAGCGTCATCGCCTCGACCTGGTCGTGGGTCACGTAGACGCTGGTGGTGCGAAGCTCGCGGTGCAGCTTCTGGATCTCGAGGCGCATCTGCACGCGCAGCTTGGCGTCCAGGTTCGAGAGCGGCTCGTCGAAGAGGAACGCCGCGGGCTCGCGCACGATGGCGCGCCCCATGGCCACGCGCTGGCGCTGGCCGCCGGAGAGCTCGCGGGGCTTCCTCTTGAGGTAGGGACCGAGCTCCAGGATGCCGGCCGCGCGCTGCACGCGCTTCTCGATGTCGTCCTTCGCGAACTTGCGGATCTTCAGCCCGTAGGCCATGTTGTCGTACACGCTCATGTGCGGGTAGAGCGCGTAGTTCTGGAACACCATCGCGATGTTGCGGTCCTTGGGCTCGACCTCGTTCACGCGCTTGCCGGCGATGCGGACCTCGCCGTCGGTGGTGGTCTCGAGGCCCGCGATCATGCGCAGCAGCGTCGACTTGCCGCAGCCCGAGGGGCCCACCATGACGACGAACTCGCCGTCGTCGATGGTGACGTCCGTCTTGTGGATGACCTCGGTCTTGCCGAAGCTCTTGGTCACGCCGTGGAGACTGATTTCCGCCATGTGTCGTCCGGTTCCTTGGATTCCTACTTTTCGGTCTCTACGAGGCCCTTCACGAACCACTTCTGCATGAGCACCACCACCAGGGCGGGCGGCATCAGCGCGAGCATCGCGGTGGCCATGATGAGGTGCCACTCGTTGGAGGCGTCCCCGCCGGCGATCATGCGCTTGATGCCGATCACCACGGTGTACATCGATTCCGACGCCGTGATGAGGAGGGGCCAGAGGTACTGGTTCCAGCCGTAGATGAAGAGGATCACGAAGAGCGCGGCCATGTGCGTCTTCGACAGCGGCAGCACCACGTCGATGAAGAACCGGATGGGCCCGGCGCCGTCGATGCGGGCGGCCTCGGCCAGCTCGTCGGGGATGGTCATGAAGAACTGGCGGAAGAGGAACGTCGCCGTGGCCGAGGCGATGAGCGGCATCGCGAGGCCCACGTGCGAGTCGAGGATGCCCAGGTCCGCGGCGACCTTGAAGGTGGGGATGATGCGCACCTCGACCGGCAGCATCAGGGTGACGAAGACGCTCCAGAAGAAGAAGGACCGGCCGGGAAAGCGGAAGTAGACGATCGCGAACGCCGAGAGGATGGAGATCGAGATCTTCCCGATGGCGATCGACAGCGCCATGATCAGGCTGTTCACGAGCATCGTCGAGACCGGGGCGGAGGAGCCCTTCTCCGAGCCCGGCGGTGAGCACCTGCGTGTAGTTGGCCAGGAACTGGTCGCCGGGCCAAAGCGGCATCGGCACGTTCACGATCTGCTCGAAGGTGAGGGTCGAGGCGACGAACGTGACCCACAGCGGGAACGCGACCAGCAGCACGCCGGTGATGAGCACGGCGTGCGCGAAGAAGTCCCGGTACGGCCTGTTCTCGACCATGGTCAGTACTGGACCCTGCGCTCGATGTAGCGGAACTGGATCACCGTGAGCGTGATCACGATGGCCATGAGGATCACCGACTGCGCCGAGGATCCGCCCAGGTCCGCGGCCTTCACGCCGTCGTAGTAGACCTTGTAGACGAGGATCTTCGTGGCGTCCCCCGGCCCGCCCTGCGTGGTCGCGTCGATCACGCCGAAGGTGTCGAAGAACGAGTAGATGATGTTCATCACCAGCAGGAAGAACGTCGTCGGCGACAGCAGCGGGAAGACGATCGTCCAGAAGCGCCGGAACGGCCCCGCGCCGTCGATCGCGGCCGCCTCGATGAGCGACTTCGGGATCGACTGCAGGCCCGCGAGGAAGAACAGGAAGTTGTAGCTGATCTGCTTCCACACCGAGGCGATCACCACCAGGAGCATCGCCTGCTCGGAGTTGATGATCCAGTTCCAGTCGATGCCGAACTTCTTCAGGAAGTAGGTGACGATGCCGATGGACGGGGCGAAGATGAACGCCCAGAGCACGCCCGCGATGGCGGGCGCCACCGCATAGGGCCAGATGAGGAACGTCTTGTAGGCGAGCGCGCCGCGCACGACCGAGTCGGCCATGGTGGCGAGCATGAGCGAGATGAGGATCCCGGTGGTCGCCACCATCACGCTGAAGAACGCCGTCACCTTGAACGACGACAGGTAGTGCGAGTCCCTGAAGAGGTAGGTGTAGTTGTCGAACCAGACGAACTGCGAGGTCATCCCGAAGGCGTCCTGCAGCTGGAACGAGAAATAGACGGCCTGCGCCGCGGGCCAGAAGAAGAACATCACCGTGATCGTGATCTGCGGGAGCAGCAGCACGTACGGCAGCCAGGCCGACTTGAAGACGACGCGCTTTTCCATGGCCATGGTTGTGGAAAGGGGCCGGTCAGGGCCCCTTTTTCATGCCCCTTCGATCAGCCCTTGTTCGCAGCCTGGAACTTGCGAAGGATCTCGTTGCCGCGCCGGACGGCCTCGTCCATGGCGGTCTTCGCGTCCTTCTTGCCCATGATCACGGCCTCGATCTCCTCCTCGATCACCTCGCGGCCCTGCACGTAGTTGCCGAAGCGCAGCCCCTTGGAGTTGGCCGTCGCCGGCTTGTTCGTGAGCTGCTTGATCGCGATGTCGGCGCCCGGGTTCTTGTCGTAGAAGCCGGACTTGCGGGTCATCTCGTAGGCGGCCATGGTGATCGGCACGTAGCCGGTGCCGGTGTGCCATTCCATCTGGATCTCGGGCTTGGACAGGAAGGCGAAGAACTTCGCCACGCCCTTGTAGGCGTTGTTGGTCTTGCCGCCCATCACCCAGAGCGAGGCGCCGCCGATGATGGAGTTCTGCGGGGCGCCCTTGACGTCGTCATGGTAGGGAATCATGTTCACCGACCATCCGAACTTGGCGGTGCGGCGGATGTTGGCCTGCGCGCCGGTGGACGAGGTGATCATCGCGCACTCGCCGCTCGAGAACTTGGCCTCGGCCTGGTTGCGTGCGGCCGGCGTAGGTGAGCAGGCCCTTCTTCGCCATGTCGCCCAGCATCGCGATGTGGCGCACGTGCAGGGGCGAGTTCACCTTGAACTCGGTGTCCATGCCGCCCATGCCGTTTTCCTTGGTGCCGATCGGCACGTTGTGCCAGGCGGAGAAGTTCTCGATGTGCATCCAGGACGGCCATCCCGTGGTGTACACGCACTGCTGCCCGGCGGCCTTGAGCTTCTCGCCCGCCGCGATGAACTCCTTCCAGGTCTTCGGGGCCTTCTCGGGATCCAGGCCGGCCTTCTTGTAGGCGTCCTTGTTGATGTAGAAGACGACGGTGGAGCTGTTGAACGGGAAGGACAGCATGTTGCCCTTGCTGTCGGAGTAGTAGCCGGACACGGGGCCGATGTAGACCTTCGGGTCGAACGGCTCGTCGGCGTCCTTCATGAGCTTGTACACGGGGACGACGGCGCCCTTGCCCGCCATCATGGTGGCGGTGCCGACCTCGAACACCTGCAGGATGTGCGGCGCGTTGCCGGCGCGGTAGGCGGCGATCGCGTTGGTCATCGATTCGGGGTAGCTGCCCTTGTAGCTCGGGCACGACCTTGTAGTCCTTCTGGCTCGCGTTGAACTTGTTGGCGAGCTCGTTGAGCTTGTCGCCGAGGGCGCCGCCCATCGAGTGCCACCACTGGATCTCGGTCTGGGCCTGCGCGGCGGTGGACGAGAAGGCGGCCGCGACGAAGCGCGGCCAGCAGGATTTTGCGGGTCATTGAGCGTTTCTCCATGGAAGGGACTTTCAGTTGGCCAGGTCGCTCTCGGCCGGGGGCTTCTCAGGGCGGCCCCCTGGCCGCTACTTTCAACGTGGCCTCATGTTACAACGGCCCGTCCCGGGGCGCTTTTCCGGATTGTGACGCAGCGCAATATACGCGCGGATTCTCAGCCCCCGGACAGGGCCGCCACCACGAGGATCTCGTCGCCGGCGGCGAGGCGCACCGTGAGCGTGCGCACCATCTCGCGGTTCACGAAGAACTTGATGTGGGGGCGGATCGCGCCCTGCTCGTCCACCACGCGGAAGGCGATTCCCGGGAACTGCCGGTCGAGGTCGGAGAGGGCCTCGGCGAGCGTGGCGCCCGCTGGCCTCGACTTCCCGCCGCCCGCGCGGTGTAGCCGGCGAGCGGGCTCGGCAGGACGACCTTCATGCGACGAGCGCCGCCTCGACCGAGTAGACGTGCGGCAGGTGCAGGCACAGGCAGTGCCAGCGCGCGCCCTCGTCGAAGCTCGCCCACACCTCGCCGCCGGTCGTGCCGAAGTAGAGCCCGACGGGGTCGAGGCGCGTCCGCGGCCATCGCCTGGCGCTTCACGGTGAACCACGCCTGCCCCGCGGGAAGGCCCCTGGTCGAGGCGGCTGCCAGGTCCGCCCGGCGTCGCGCGTGCCGTACACGGCGGGCCTGCCCGCCGATCGGCGTGCGCGGCCACACGGAGGTGCCGTCCATGGGGAACACCCAGGCCACGCCGGGATCGCGCGGGTGCAGCACCATCGGGAAGCCGATGTCGCCGATCGCCGCGGGCATGTTCGTGCCGATGCGCTCCCAGCGCGAGCGCGCGCGCGGTCGAGCCGGTAGATGCCGCAGTGGTTCTGCTGGTAGACGACGTCGCGCTCGCGCGGGTGCACGCGCAGGCAGTGCGGGTCGTGGCCGTACGCGGCGCTTCCGGGTCGGGGAGGAAATCGGCCGCGCAGCCGCGGTTGAGGGGCGTCCAGGTCGCGCCGCGGTCGCGGCTCTCGAAGACCCCGCCGCCGGACAGGCCGATGTAGAGGTGGGCGCGGATCGAACGGATCGACGTTGATCGAGTGCAGCGTGCCGCCGTCGGGCGGGGCGTCCTGCGGCCCGCCGATCCAGCGCCGGCGGTCGGGGTGCGCGTTGAAGCCCGTCGACGCCGTGCCAGGTCTCGCCGCCGTCGTCCGAGACGAAGAGCCCCTGCGGGGAGGTGCCGGCGTACCAGCGCCCCGGCTCGGACGCGTGCCCGGGCGTGAGCCAGAAGACGTGGGAGACGCTCTCGCCGGCCTCGCCCGGCGCGGCCGTGGCGCGAACGCGGGCGGCCTGCGCGACTCCTGCCAGGTGCGCCCGGCGTCCGCCGGAGCGGAACACCGTCGGGCCCAGGTGCCCGGCGCGCACGGCGGCGAGCAGCGTGCGCCCGTCGCGCGGGTCGAGCACCGCGTGGTTGACGACCTCGCCCAGGAAATGCGGGCCCGTCCATCGACCAGCGCGCCGGTCGCGGCCCGCCTTCAGGAGAAGAGCCCCTTGCGCGTTCCGACGAGGATCGCGAGTCGCGGCATGCGCGCGGGGCCCGCGCGCGGCGGGCGCTAGTCCTTCTTGATGAAGGAGCTCAGCGAGCCCAGGAGGCCGCGCTTCTCCTCGGCCGCGGGCGCGGCCTTGGGCGGGTCCTTGGGCGCGACGTACTGCGGCGCGGCCTTCGGGCGCGGCACGGGCGCCGCGGCCATCTTCTGGTTGAGCGTCGAGCGCTTGACGATCTCCGTCCAGTCGTTGGGCCGGCCGATGAAGTACTTGGCGAACTCCTCGACCGCCTTGTCGTTGAACTCCAGGGCCATCATCTGGAAGAGGTCGATCTTGAAGTCGCCCACGTTCTTGGCCATGATCTTCAGCTTGCCGGTCTCGTGGTCGCCCTCGATCTTCGCCTGCACGCGGAAGTCGCACTTCACCTCGAAGATCTCGTGGGTGATCACCTTGCGCTGGTCGCGGTACTGCTCGCTCTTGTGCTCGATGTTGAACTGCCAGAGGATGTCCCGGAACTTCTCCATGTCGTCCGGGCCCTTCTTCACCGTGAGGACCTGCTCCGAGGAGCAGCGCGTAGGCCACGTGGACCTCGTCGTAGTAGTCCTTGTCGATGAAGTGCTTGGAGCGGAAGTCGAGAAGAAGTCCTTGAAGATGAGCCCGGTGATGTCGCCGACCGTCGGCAGCCTGTAGACGAACGGGCACGGCATCTGCACGACGTTCAGCTGCTTGCCCAGGTCGTTCATGTAGAGGAACGCGCGCCGCAGCGCGTGGTCCACCGACACGGCGTTGGACCGCAGGCTCTCGGTCTTGTCGACGTCCTGCGCCTTGGCGGCGTCGGCCTGTTTCTTCAGATCGTCCAGAAGTCCCACTCGCAGCTCCTTCAGCAGCCTCTACGGCCGACTTGACATTTTATCGTATCATCGAGCCCGCCGGCAGTCCCCATGAAGGCCATCCTCGCCCTCGACCAGGGAACGACCAGCTCCCGGGCCATCGCTCTTCGATCGCGCCGGGCTGCCCATCTCCGTCGCTCAGCAAGAATTCCGCCAGATCTTCCCACAGCCCGGCTGGGTCGAGCACGACCCCGAGGAATTGTTCGCCAGCCAGCGCGACGTCGCCGCCCGGGCGCTCGCCCAGGCGGGGCTTTGCGCCGCGGACGTGGCCGCCATCGGCATCACCAACCAGCGCGAGACGACCGTGCTGTGGGACCGGTCCACCGGCCGCCCGCTCGCCAACGCCATCGTGTGGCAGGACCGACGAACCGCGTCCCGATGTGACGCGCTGCGGCAGGCCGGCCACGGCGCCGGGTTCCGCGACCGGACGGGGCTGGTGCTCGACGCCTACTTCTCCGGGACCAAGCTCGCCTGGCTCCTGGACGAGGTGCCCGGGGCGCGCCGGCGCGCCGAGCGCGGCGAGCTCGCCTTCGGGACGGTCGACAGCTGGCTCGCCTGGCAGCCTGACCGGGGGCGAGGCCCACGTCACCGACGCGAGCAACGCCTCGCGCACGCTGCTGTTCAACATCCACGACCTCGACTGGGACGACGAGCTGCTCGCCCTGCTCGACATCCCGCGCTCCCTCCTGCCCCGCGTCGCCGCTGGCCGGCGAGGTCGTCGGCTCGACGCGCTGCGAGGGCCTGCCGGCGGGCATCCCGATCGCCGGCATGGCGGGCGACCAGCAGGCCGCGCTCTTCGGGCAGGCCTGCCACCGTCCCGGGCTCGCCAAGAACACCTACGGGACGGGCTGCTTCCTGCTCATGAACACCGGCGAGCGCCCGTCGGCCTCGCGCAACCGGCTGCTCACCACCGTGGCCTGGCGCCGCCCGGAGGGCGCCCACTACGCGCTCGAGGGAAGCGTCTTCATCGCCGGCGCCGCGGTGCAGTGGCTGCGCGACGGCCTGGGGATCATCGAGACGCGCCGCGGACGTGGGCCCGCTCGCGGCGAGCGTGCCCGACAGCGGCGGCGTGTACTTCGTGCCCGCGCTCGCCGGGCTGGGCTCGCCCTACTGGGACCCGCACGCGCGCGGCACCATCGTCGGCCTCACCCGCGGCTCCAGCCGGGCGCACCTGGCGCGCGCGACGCTGGAGGCCATCGCCTTCCAGAGCGCGGAGCTGCTCGCCGCCATGGCGGCCGATTCCGGCATAGCCCTCACGGAGCTGCGCGTGGACGGCGGCGCGACGGCGAACGACCTGCTCATGCAGATCCAGGCCGACCTGCTGGGCGTGCCGGTGGTGCGCCCGCGGGTGACCGAGACCACGGCGCTCGGCGCGGCCTACCTCGCGGGCCTCGCGGTCGGGATTCTGGGAGGACGAGGAGGAGATCGCCGCGCTGTGGTCGCGCGAGCGCGTCTTCGAGCCGCGGATGCCGGCCGCGCAGGCCGAGGCGCGCCTCGCGCAGTGGCGCCGCGCGGTCGAGCGCTCGCGCCACTGGGCGCAGGACTAGCCCGCGGTGCCGGACACGGCGTCAGACACCGGTGTCTGGCGCCGCGGGATCCGCCCGCAGGAAGGTGCGCCGGTAGTGGCGCAGCTCCTCGATCGACTCGTGGACGTCGGCAAGCGCCTCGTGCTTGGACTCCTTCACCACGCCCGCGAGCACCTCGGGGCGCCAGCGCCTCGCCAGCTCCTTGAGCGTGGAGACGTCGACGATCCGGTAGTGGAGGTAGGCATCGAAGGCCGGCATGTAGCGCGCCATGAAGCGCCGGTCCTGGTGGACGGTGTTGCCGGCGAGCGGCGCCGTGCCGGAGGCCACGTGGGCGCGCAGGAAGTCGAGGATCATCGCCTCGACCTCGGCCTCGGTGAACTTCGAGGCGCGCACCTTGTCGATAAGACCGGAGCGGCCGTGCGTGCCCTTGTTCCAGGAGTCCATCGCGTCCAGCACCTCGTCGGGCTGGTGGACGACCCAGACGGGCGCCTCGGCGATCGTGTTGAGCTCCGCCGTCGGTCACCACGAGCGCGACCTCGAGAATGCGGTCGCGGTCGGGAACGAGCCCCGACATCTCCATGTCGACCCAGACGAGCGGTGCCTTATCTTGTGCCATAGAATGTTCGATTGTTTCAGCGCCCGGATTGTGTCACGCGGCGCACCCATCCTCCAAACGCGGACTCCTTGAACGCCTTCGCCCTCACCTTCGTCGCCTTCGCGCTCGCCGCCCTCGGCTGGCGGCTGTGGCTGCTGGCCCGCCACGCGCGGCACGTCGCGCGCCACCGCGACCGCGTCCCGTCCGACTTCGCCTCCCTGGTGCCCGCCCGAGGCGCACGCGCCGGGCGGCCGACTACACGCTCGACAAGGTGCGCGTGGCGGCCCTGGAGGCCGTCGCGATCGACGGCGTCCTGCTGCTCGGCATGAGCGTGGGAGGCGGGCTCGCCATCCTCGACGCCCTGTCGGCGTCGCTCTTCGGCGGCGGGTACGCGCGCGACCTCGCGACCGTCTTCGGGTTCATGGCCGTGGGCGCGTGCGCCTCCCTGCCCTTCGACGCCTGGCGCACCTTCGGCGTCGAGGCGCGCCACGGCTTCAACAAGTCGACGCCGGCGACCTTCGCCGCCGACATCGCCAAGGGGCTCGCCCTCGCCGCGGCGCTGGGCACCCCGCTCATCCTCGCCGTGTGCTGGTTCATCGAGGCCACCGGCCCCTGGTGGTGGGTCTGGGCGTGGGTCGCCTGGGTCGCCTTCACGCTCCTGCTCGTGGCCATCTTCCCGCGCTGGATCGCGCCGCTCTTCAACCGCTTCACGCCCCTCGAGGAGGGCGAGCTGCGCCGGCGCATCGAGGCGCTGGTGGCGAGGTGCGGATTCCGCGCCGAGGGCCTGTACGTGATGGACGGCTCCCGGCGCTCGAGCCACGGCAACGCCTACTTCACGGGGTTCGGGCGCGCCAAGCGCATCGTCTTCTTCGACACGCTCATCGAGCGCCTCACCCGGGAGGAGATCGAGGCCGTGCTCGCGCACGAGCTGGGCCACTACGCGCGCGGCCACATCCCGAGGCTCCTCGCCGTGCGCTTCGCGCTCGCCTTCGGCCTGCTCGCGGTGCTGGGCTGGGCCGCCGGCGAGCCGGCCTTCGCCACCGCGTTCGGGCTGGCCTCGCCGACGCCCACCGGCGCCCTGCTCGCCGCGTTCACGCTCGCGGTGCCCGCCTTCACCTTCCCCTTCCAGCCCCTGGCGAGCCTGCTCTCGCGCCGCCAGGAATTCGAGGCCGACGAGTTCGCCGCCCGGCACGCGAGCGCCGACGACCTGGTGAGCGCCCTGGGCAAGCTCTACCGCGACAACGCGTCCACCCTCACGCCCGATCCGCTGCACTCGCTGGTGTATGATTCTCATCCGCCCGCGGCGCTTCGGATCGCGCACCTGCGGCAGCTGGGCGGCAAGCCCGCTTGAAGCGCAGCGCCCCTCGCCTTTCGTACCCTGCCCCGCCCGCCATGAACGAACTCGCCCGCAAGAAATGCCTGCCCTGCGAGGGCGGCGTCGCCCCGCTCACGGACGCCCAGGTCGGGCCCCTCCTCAAGGGCCTTGCCGGCTGGGCGCGCGAGGGCAAGACCATCGCCAAGACCTACAGGTTCTCGAACTACCACGAGACGATGGCCTTCGTGAACGCGACCGCGTGGATCTCGCACCGCGAGGACCACCACCCGGACCTCGCCGTGGGCTGGGGCCAGTGCACGGTCACCTACTGGACGCACGCCATCGGCGGGCTCTCCGAGAACGACTTCATCTGCGCCGCCAAGATCGACGCGCTGTTCGATCTCTAGGAGGAGCGGCAGGTGACCACCCGGCGCGAAAGGGAGCAGCAGGTCGTCGTCGAGGGCCGCGTGGTGGCCGATTTCGGCCGCGACTTCCTCGTCGAGCTCGTCGACCGCCGCCAGATCGTCTGCACGCGCAAGGGCCGCAAGCAGGACGCGGCCTGCGGCGATTTCGTCGAGGTGCGGCTCACGGGCTCCGCGCAGGGCTCCATCGAGCGCGTGGGCACGCGCCGCAACATCCTCTTCCGCTCCGACCAGTGGAAGGAGAAGACCCTCGCGGCCAACGTGGACCAGGCGGTGATCCTCCTGGCGCCGCGGCCGGCCTTCAGCGAGGCCTTCCTGAACCTGAGCCTCGTGGCCTGCGAGGCCGCCGGCATCCCGGCGATCATCGCCCTGAACAAGTCGGACCTGGCCGAGCACGCCGAGTCGCGCCGCTCGCTGGAGGCGTGGGAGAAGATCGGCTACACGGTGATCTCGATGTCGGCCAAGTTCGACACCGCCGCGCTCCTGCCGCTGCTGGAGGGGAAGATCACGCTCCTCGTGGGCCAGAGCGGCATGGGCAAGTCCAAGACCGTGAACGCGCTGGTGATGGAGGAGGTCGCGCGCGTGGGCGAGATCTCGGCCTCCCTGGGCATCGGCACGCACACCACGACCTTCTCGCGCCTGTTCCGCCTGGACCGCGACGCCGCCATCATCGACACGCCGGGCTTCCAGTCCTTCGGCCTGTTCCACCTGACGGAGGCGCAGATCGGGGAGGCGATGCGCGAGTTCCGCCCGTTCCTGGGCGAGTGCAAGTTCAACGATTGCGCGCACCTCTCGGAGCCCGGCTGCGCCATCGTCGCCGCGGCCGGGCGCGGCGCCATTTCCGCCCAGCGCCTCTCCTTCTACCAGGTGCTCATCGAGCAGCACCGCGAGCTGCACGACCAGCACCCGGACTGGAGCCGCTGAGCCGTGACCGACACCGTCGCCGTGAACGGCGTCCGGATCGCCTACCGCTTCGACGGCCCGCCAGGGGGCCGCGTGGTGCTGATGAGCAACAGCCTCATGTCGAGCTACGACATGTGGGACTGGACCGTCCCTGCGCTCGCCGACCGCTACCGCGTCCTTCGCTACGACACGCGCGGCCACGGCCGCTCCGCGACCCCGCCCGGCCCCTACTCCATCGCCTCGCTCGGCGACGACGCGGCGGGCCTGCTGGACGCGCTCGGCATCGAGGCCGCGCATTTCGTCGGCCTGTCGATGGGAGGCATGGTCGGCCAGCAGCTGGGCGCGCGCTACCCGGGCAAGGTGCTCTCGCTCAGCCTGTGCGACACCGCGAGCGAGATGCCGCCGCGCGAGACGTGGGAGGAGCGGCTCGCCATCGCCCGCAGCCAGGGGATTGCCGGGCTCGCCGAGGGCACCCTGAAGCGCTGGTTCACCGAGCCCTTCTTCCGCCGCGCCCCCGGCGACATCGAGAAGGTCCGGGGCATGATCCTGGGCACCGGGGTCGAGGGCTACATGGCCTGCGCGGGGGCCATCCGCGACATGGCGCAGACGACGATGCTGCTCGCCATCACGGCGCCCACCCTCGTCCTCACCGGACGCCAGGATCCCGCCACCACGGTGGCCCACGCCACCGTGCTGCACCGCGTGATCGCGGGCTCCCGGCTCGTGATCCTCGAGGACGCCGCGCACCTTTCCAACATCGAGCAGCCGCAGGCGTTCAACGCCGCCCTGCGCGCCTTCATCGACGAGATCGACGGCGGCCTTCCGGCCGCCTGACCCGGCCCGCGCCGCGCCTCACGCCGCGGCGCCGATGGCCAGCGGGATGCGCCGCGGCCCGAACTGGCGCCGGATGTCGAAAGCCTCGAAGCGCCCCGCGATCGCGGTGCCGCAATCGGGGCACAGGCCCTCGGGCGTGAGCCGGTAGGACTCGATGCGGTACCAGTCGCGCTCGACGAGTTTCGCGCCGCAACCCGGGCAAAGGGTCGTGTCGCCCTCGCGGTCGTGGACGTTGCCGGTGTAGACGTAGCGAAGGCCCTCGGCCATCGCGATCCGCCGCGCGCGCCGCAGGGTCGCGACGGGCGTGGGCGGCACCTCCATCATCTTGAAGTCGGGATGGAAGGCGCTGAAGTGGAGCGGCACGTCGGTTCCCAGCTCGCGGCGGATCCAGCGGCATTCGGCCTCGATCTCGGCGTCCGAGTCGTTGTGGCCGGGGATGAGGAGGGTCGTGATCTCCAGCCACTTCTTCGATTCGTGGACGATCCAGGCGAGCGAGTCGAGCACCGGCGCGAGCGTCGACCCGGTGAGCTTCACGTAGAACTCGTCGGTGAAGCCCTTGAGGTCCACGTTCAGCGCGTCCATGCACCCGTAGAACTCGCGGCGCGGGCCGGCGTGGATGAAGCCGTTCGTGACCGCGACGTTGGCCACGCCCGCCTCCCGGCACGCCTGCGCCACGTCGATCGCGTACTCCGCGAAGATGATCGGGTCGTTGTAGGTGTAGGCCACGCTCCTCGCGCCCGCCTCGCGCGCGGCCCGGGCGATGGCCGCGGGAGAAGCCCGGTCCATCATGCTGTCCATGTCGCGCGACTTCGTGAGGTCCCAGTTCTGGCAGAACTTGCAGGCGAGGTTGCAGCCCGCGGTGCCGAAGGAAAGGACGGACGTGCCGGGGTAGAAATGGGCGAGAGGCTTCTTCTCGATCGGGTCCAGGCAGAATCCGGAGCTGCGCCCGTAGGTGGTGAGCACCATGGCCTCGCCCACGCGCGCGCGCACGAAGCAGGCCCCGCGCTGCCCCTCGTGCAGGCGGCAGTCCCGGGGGCAGAGGTCGCACTGGATGCGGCCGTCCTCCAGCCGGTGCCACCAGCGCGCCGGGTGGTGCGAGCCCTCCACGGGCTCAATGCGCGGGGTATCCATCGCCGAATTTCTCCACCGTGTAGCGCGTGAGGCGGATCGCGGGGTCCCAGAACCGCGCCGGCAGCCGCGCCTTCTGCCGGAGCGCCGCGAGGAAGTCGACCGGGTCGGGCAGGCTTTCCCACACCTGCGGCAGGAAGGTCGCCGCGTGCCCGGCATATTCGAGGTAGACGCCGTCCACGCCAGGGCGAAGCCTTTCGGCCGCCTCGGCCTCGCTCGCGGCGGCGAGCGCCGTGCGCGGCGAGAGCACCGACACCTCGATGGCGACCGCGTCGAACTCGACGGCCGAGAGGGGCTCGAAGCGCGGATCGTGGAACGCCGCCGCCCGGGCGTTCCCCGCCACGTCCTCGGCGAGGGGCCGGCGCGCGTCCACGGAGCCGATGCAGCCGCGCAGCAATTCGTCCAGGTGCAGGGTCACGAAGCTCGCCGCCGGCTGCGCGAGCCACGGTTCGTCGCGGGCGAGGACGATGCCCCGTCCCAGCTGCTCGGCGATCGCTTCGCGCGCGATGGCGACGAGCACCTGCCCGCGCCCGGTCTCACGCATGGCCGGCCTGCGCTTCCCGGAAGGCGAAGGCGCCGTAGCCGACCACCTGGCCGCGCCCGCCCGCCGTGTCCCCGGAATTGCGCAGGTCGAGCAGTTCGGCCTGCATGCCGCGCCGGCGCGCGAATTCCAGGAGCCCGTTCACGGGCGCCGCGCCGCACGCCTCGTCGGGCGCGAGCCGGGGCGCGAGCGCGACGATCCGGCGGGCCGTCTCGAGGTCCTTCTCGCAGGCGGCCGCATAGGGAAGGTAGTGGGACAGGTCGGAGCTCACGACCACCAGGGTCTCCTCGCCGCCCCAGGCCGCCTCGAACAGCGAGGCCATCTCCGCGGCCGAGGCATCGCCCACCACGACGGGAACGAGGCGGAACGCGCCCAGCACCGACTGCAGGAACGGCAGGTGCACCTCGAGGGAATGCTCCTGGGCGTGCGCCTGGTCGCTGGACTCGACGAAAGGCAGCGCGCGCAGGCGCTCGAGGACCTCGAGGTCGAGCTCTATCCTGCCCAGCGGTGTGTCGAAGGCGCCGGCGCGGGGAACCGCGGCGCCGCGAACGTAGACCCGGTGCGCCGGCCCCGCGAGCAGCACCCGCGAGACGCGTCCCCTGAGAGGCGCGATGCGCGCGTAGGCCATGGCGGCGACCGGTCCGGAGTACATGTAGCCCGCGTGCGGGGCGATGATCGCCTTGGGCGCGCGCTCGCCCGTGCGGGGCGGCGCTGCCGCTTCGAGGCACTGCCTCACCTCGGCGGCGAGGACCGCCGGATCATCGGGGTAGAAGGCTCCCGCCACGGCGGCGGGACGGATCATGACCATCGGGCACCTCCGTCTGCAACGGAGATGGAGTCAGGTTAGCACTTCCACAAGTGGGCCGGTGACGCGGGCCGCCGCCCGCCTCAAGGGGCCCGGCGGACCGGGCCGAAGCGGCGCCAGAGCCCCGGGACGACGATGACCGCGACGGCGAGCGCGAGAAGGGCCGCCGGAGATGGGGTGGGTCACGAAGATCATCGGGTCGCCCTGGCTGATGGCGAGCGCGCGCCGCATCTGCTCCTCGGCGAGCGGGCCCAGGATCATGCCCACGATCACCGGCGCGGCGGGGAACCCGTAGCGGCGCATCAGGAACCCGGCGAGCCCCACGGCGTAGAGCAGGAACACGTCGAAGGGCGACTGGCGCATGCCGTAGACGCCCATGGTGGCGAACACGAGGATGCCCGCGTAGAGCTGCGGCTTCGGGATCGTGAGGAGCTTCACCCACAGGCCCACCATGGGCAGGTTCAGCACGAGGAGCATCACGTTGCCCACGTAGAAGCTGGCGATGAGCCCCCACACGAGCGCCGGGTTCGCCTCGAAGAGCATCGGGCCCGGCTGCAGCCCGTACTGCTGGAACGCCGACAGGAGGATGGCCGCCGTGGCCGAGGTGGGCAGGCCCAGCGTGAGGAGCGGGACCATGGCACCCGTGGACGAGGCGTTGTTGGCGGCCTCGGGACCGGCGACGCCCTCGATGGCGCCATGGCCGAACTCCTCGGGATTCTTCGCGAGCTTCCTCTCGATCGCGTAGGACAGGAAGGTGGGGATCTCGGCGCCGCCGGCGGGGATGCTGCCGAACGGAAAACCGATGACCGTGCCGCGAAGCCACGGCTTCCACGAGCGCTTCCAGTCGTCCCACTTCATCCAGATGGAGCCGCTCATCTTCTCGAGCTTCTCCTCCACCTGGTTCATCTTCGAGGCGAAGTAGATCGTCTCGCCCACCGCGAAGAGCCCCACCGCGATGGTCACCACCTCGATGCCGTCCAGGAGCTGCGGAACGCCGAACGAGAAGCGCGCCTGCCCGGTCTGGTTGTCGATGCCCACCAGGCCGACCGCGAGCCCCAGGAACAGGCTCGCCATCCCGCGCAGCGTGGAGTCTCCCAGCACGGACGACACGGTCGTGAACGCGACGATCATGAGCGCGAAGTACTCGGGCGGCCCGAACTTGAGGCCGAGCTCGACCACGAGGGGCGAGAGGAACGTCAGGCCGATGGTGGCGATCGTCCCCGCCACGAACGAGCCGATGGCGCTCGTGGCGAGCGCGGGCCCCGCGCGGCCGCGCTTGGCCATCTGGTTCCCCTCCATGGCCGTCACGATGGTCGCGCTCTCGCCGGGCGTGTTGAGCAGGATCGAGGTCGTCGATCCGCCGTACATGGCGCCGTAGTAGATGCCGGCGAACATGATGAGCGCGCCGCTCGCGTCGACCTTCGTGGTGATCGGCAGGAGCAGCGCCACGGTGACCGCGGGGCCCACGCCGGGCAGGACGCCGACCGCCGTGCCCAGCGTGACGCCGACGAGCGCCCACATCAGGTTCTGCGCCGTGAGCGCGACCGCGAAGCCGTTGAGGAGCTGGGCCCAGACGTCCATCTAGGGAAGGACTCCCTTGAGGATGCCCGCCGGGAGCTGCAGGCCGAGGGCGTAGTTGAACACGGCGAAGATGAAGGCCGCCACCGCGAGGCCCACGAGCGCGTTCGAGAGCCAGCGCCGGCTCGAGAAGCCCCTCGCGACGGCGATGAAGAGCAGCGTGGAGGCGATGAGGAAGCCGGCGCGCTCCACGAGGAACCCGTAGGCGAGGATGCCGCCGCTCACCCAGGCGAACGCCACCCAGTCCATGGGGAGGTGGACCTCCGCCTCCTCGTCGACGCCGCGGAAGCCGCCGGTGAGCGCCTCGCGCAGCAGCATCGCGCCCAGCAGGAGCAGCCCCGCGCCCACGACACGCGGGACCACGCCGGGACCGACCTGCGCGTAGCCCCCGCCCGCCGGCAGCTCCCAGGCGCCCACGAGCACGAACGCCCCGAGCGCGAGGACGCCCAGCGAGAGCGCGATCTGCCCCTTGGGGCGGGGTTGGGCCATCAGGCGACGACGCCCGGTTTCCCGGGCGCCGAGCTCACTTCTTGCCGAGGTTCAGGCCGGCGAGGATCGCGCCGATGCGCTTGATTTCCGACTGGATGAAGGCGCCGTAGGCGTCGCCGGCGAGCCAGTAGGCCGTCCAGTCCTGCTTCTTGAGCGTCTCCGCCCAGGACGCGTGCTTGGTCGCCGCCTCGACGGCCTTCACGAGCGCCGCCTGCTGCTCCTTGGTGATGCCGGGCGCGCCGAAGATGCCGCGCCAGTTGGCGAGCTCGACGTCGTAGCCCTGCTCCTTGAGCGACGGGATGTTGCCGATCTTCTCGCCGGAGGAGATCCCCAGCGCGCGCATCTTGCCGGACTGGATGTGCTGGGCGAACTCGGACAGGCCCGACACGCCCACGGAGACGTGGCCGCCGATGATGGCCGCGACGGCCTCCCCGCCTCCCTTGAACGGCACGTAGTTCACCTTGCCCGGCTCCACGCCCACGGCGCTCGCGAGCAGCCCCGCGAGGATGTGGTCGGTGCCGCCGGCGCTGCCGCCGCCCCAGGAGATGCTGCCCGGGTTCGCCTTGAACTTCGCCATCAGGTCCTTCATGTCCTTGATGGGCGAATTCGCGGGAACGACGATCACCTCGTACTCGGAGGTGAGGCGGGCGATGGGAGTGACCTGGTCGAGGGTCACCGCGGACTTGTTCTGGATGAGGCCGCCCACCATCACCATGCCGCCCATCATCAGCGCGTTCGGGTCGCCCTTCGAGGCGCTCACGAACTGCGCCAGGCCGATGGCGCCGGCGGCGCCGCCCTTGTTGTCGTACTGGATGTTCTTCACCGCGCCGGCGGCGAGCATCGCCTTGCCCAGCTCGCGGCCGGTGGTGTCCCAGCCGCCGCCCGGGTTGGCGGGAATCATCATTTTCACGTTGTCGACGGCGGCGGCGGAGCCGGCGACCGCGATGCCGGCGGCCAGGGCCGCGGCGCGAAGCAGGTTGCGGGGGGACAGGACTGCCATGTTGGTTTTCTCCTCGACTGGATTCGATTCGCCCGCAGGACGGTTCCCCGCGGGTGCTGCTGAAGGATTTCGCCGCGAGTGTAGCAAATGCACCCTGCGGCCGCACCGCGGCGGGGTCTCAGGAGGACGCGAGGACGGCCACGAGGAGGTAGGCGAAGAGCCACAGCACGAGCGAGCGCCAGAGCATGCCCTCCAGGCTCGCCAGGGCCTCCTCGCCCGCCAGGTCCCCGACCCCCAGCGCCGGCCGGTCGACGAGGGCCTCGCCGCGGACGATGGGCTCGCCCAGGCGCACCCCGAGGGCGCCGGCGCCGCTCGCGAGGATGATGCCCTCCTCCGGGCGCAGCCACTGGGCGGCCTGCGAGCGCCAGCAGAACAGGGCGTCCTCGAAGTCGCCGACGATCGCGAACACGAACGCGGTCACGCGCTGCGGCACCCAGTCCAGGACCTCGAAGGCGCGACCGGCGAACCAGCCGAACTCGCGCTCGTCGGGATCCACGGCGGCGTCCCACAGGCGCGCCGCGCGCTGCGTGAGGGGATAGACGACGGCCCCCAGCGGGCCGGGCAGGATCAGGAACCAGAAGAGGACCGCGAAGGTTCCCTGGTGCGCTTCCCGCAGGCCCTGCTCCGCGGCGAGCCGCGCGGTGGACCCGGGGTCGTCGGACGGCGGCGCCTCGCCCAGCCACTCGGCGAGGCGGCGGGAGGCCGCCGCGG
This sequence comes from uncultured beta proteobacterium, assembly GCA_963824135.1. GTDB lineage: Bacteria > Pseudomonadota > Gammaproteobacteria > Burkholderiales > Usitatibacteraceae > FEB-7. The sequence continues at coordinate 575,604 of CAWGOH010000012.1, forward strand.
AGTCGCCTTCCCGCAGGCTGCGCTCGATCGCCCCGAGGTGCGAGGTGGTCTGGAGAAAGCGCAGGCTCCCGTACAGGACGGCCGCCTCGAGGACGGCGAGGACCACCCCGTGGATCGAGGCGGCCAGCGCCGAGACGAGCGCCAGGGGCACGAGCACCACGGCGACGAGCGCCGCGTAGGCGAGCACCCCGGAATTGCGGTCGCCGGCGTTGAGCCGCTTGGCCGTCGACAGGCACAGGCGGCCGTAGAAGGCCTGGAGCGGCTGGCGCCCGGCCGGGGGGTAGGCGTAGAGGGCGAGGAGGGCGGCGAGAAGTGTGACGAGGATCAAACGGGGCTCCGGTCTGCCACCCGATTATAGGGGGCCGCGGCGCCGCCGATGGCCGAAAAAGAGGGATAATCCCCGCCGAGGGCCGGTGCATCCGCCGGCCCCGATGTTGTTGAGCGCACCACCCCACGGAGGAGAAAACCGATGTTCCGCAAATTCCTCGCCGCCCTGGCGGCACTCGTCGCATCCACCGCGGTCCTCGCGCAGGACTACCCCAGCCGCACGATCACCATCGTCGTCCCGTTCGCCGCCGGCGGCCCCACCGACACGGTGACGCGCCTGGTCGGCCAGTCGATGTCCAAGGCCCTGGGCCAGACGGTGATCGTCGAGAACGTGGCCGGCGCCGGCGGCACCATCGGCCCGAAGAAGGTCGCCGCGTCCAAGCCCGACGGCTACACGCTGGTGCTCATGCACATCGGCATCTCGACGAGCGTGTCGCTCTACCGCAACCTCGGCTACAACCCGCAGACGGACCTCGAGCCCATCGGCCTCGTCACCGACGTGCCCATGACCTTCATCGCGCGCAAGGACTTCCCGCCGAAGGACATGAAGGAGCTCATCGCCTACGTGAAGGCGAACAAGGACAAGGTCACCTACGCCAACGCCGGCATCGGCGCCGCCTCGCACCTGTGCGGCATGCTCCTCATGACCGCGATGCAGACGGACCTCACCACCGTCCCGTACAAGGGCACCGGCCCCGCGATGACCGATCTCATGGGCGGCCAGGTGGACTTCATGTGCGACCAGACGACCAACACCACGCCGCAGATCAAGGGTGGCAAGGTCAAGGCCTACTCGGTCACCACCGCGAAGCGCATCAAGGCCCTTCCCGACCTGCCGACGGTCCAGGAGTCCGGCATCAAGGATTTCCAGGTCGGCATCTGGCACGGGCTCTGGGCGCCGAAGGGCACGCCGAAGCCGGTCATCGACAAGCTCACCGCCGCCCTGCAGACCGCGCTGAAGGACCCGGGCGTCATCTCGAAGTTCGCCGACCTCGGCACCGAGCCGGTCCCGCAAGACCAGGCCACGCCCGCCGCGCTCGCCAAGCACCTCAAGGCGGAAGTGGAGAAGTGGGCGCCGATCATCAAGAAGGCCGGCATCTACGCCGACTGACGCGGCCGTTTCGCGCTTGGAAAGGGGCCCGCCTGACGGCGGGCCTTTTTTTCGTCCTCGCGCCGGGGCGGAAAAAAGAAGCCCGCCGGGGAAACCGGCGGGCTAAACCGCTCTCGGAGGAGAAACTGCCGGCACGCAGAGAAGCGCGCCGACAAGGTCTCTATTGCAGGGAGCGTGCCAACTCGGGCCGAAGCAGATTCGGCTGCCGGATCAACAGGTTGCGAAAATCCGCTTCGGCCTGGGCGCCAGCGCGCGAGGACGCATGTTGGTGCACCGCAGCACCAGGATGGGTCAGGCGGCGCGCGGTCCCAGCTGCGGATGCCGGCCCGGGATGGCCGCGAAATGCGCCTCGACCTTCACCCGCTCGGCCTCGATGTCCTCGCCCACGTCGAAGGCCGGGCCGATCCGGATGGTGCGCGTGGCGTAGTCGAGCCCGACGAGGACGACCGGCACGCCCGCCCCGCGGGCGATGTGCAGGAATCCGGTCTTGAATCGCTCGACCTTTCGTCGCGTGCCCTCGGGGGCGATCGCGAGCACGCGCGAGGGCTCGCCGCGGAAGCTGTCGACGACCTCTCCCACGATGCCCTGCGCCGCCGAGCGGTTCACCGGAATGCCGCCCATCCAGCGCAGGAAGGCGGACAGGGGCCACACGAAGAGCGTGTGCTTGCCGATGAAGGAAGCCTTGAGGTCGAGGGCGAACATCGCGGCGGCGCCGTGCAGGAAATCCCAGTTCGAGGTATGCGGCGCGACCGCGAGCACGATCTTCGCCCGGTCCGGGAAGTTGCCCTCGATGCCCCAGCCGGTGAGGCGCATCACGCAGCGCCCGATCCACCGCCACGGCCTCGAGCCGCGCCTCGGGATGGCCGCGGGCAGCTCCGGGATGGGCCGGCTCACGCGAACAGGCTGGCGGCCGCTCGCAGGTCGACGTTGCCGCCCGAGAGGATGATGCCGACCCGGGCGCCGCGCGCGTCGAGCCGGCCGGAAAGGACGCCGGCCGTCGCCAGCGCCCCGGTGGGCTCGACGACGAGCTTCATGCGCTCCCAGAGGAAGCGCATGGCCTCCACGAGCTCCGCGTCGCTCACCGTGAGGAAGTCGTGGACGTTGGCCAGGACGAGCGGGAAGGTGAGGCGCCCCAGGGACTGGGTGCGCGCGCCGTCGGCGATCGTCTGCGGGTTCTCCACCCGCTGCAGCGACTTCGTCCGGAACGAGCGCGCGGCGTCGTCGCCGGCGGCCGGCTCCACGCCCACCACCTTGATGCCCGGCGAAAGGTGGCGCGCCGCCACCGCGCAGCCCGACAGCAGGCCGCCCCCTCCGCAGCACACGAAAAGCCAGTCGAGGGGCCCGGTCTCCTCCAGGAGCTCCTTGGCCGCGGTGCCCTGCCCCGCGATCACGTGCGCGATGGTCGAAGGGCGGGATCAGGGTCGCCCCGCGCTCGGCGGCGATGCCGGCCGCGAAGGCCTCCCGGTCCTGGCCCGCGGCGCGGTCGTAGAAGATCACTTCCGCGCCGTAGCCCTTCGTGGCGGCCACCTTCACCGCGGGGGCGTCGGCGGGCATCACGATCGCCGCGGGAATCCCGAGAAGCTGCCCCGCGAGCGCGACGGCCTGGGCGTGGTTGCCGGAGGAGAACGCCACCACCCCGCGGGGGCGCTGCTCGGGAGCCAGGCGCGACAGGGCGTTGTAGGCGCCGCGGAACTTGAAGGCGCCCATGCGCTGGAAGTTCTCGCACTTGAAGAAGGCCTTCGTGCCCGTGCGCGCGTCGAAGGTGCGCGAGGTCATGACGGGCGTGCGGTGCGCCACGCCGTCGAGGCGTTGCGCGGCCGACTCGACGTCGGTCCAGGTGACGGGCGCGGCGCCGCCGAGGTCGTTCATGGCCGGGCTACTCGAGCGCGATGCGCCCGTCGATGGTCACGCTGACCGCGAGCCCCTCGATCGTGAGGGTCATCTTCGCGGGCAGCGCCTCCGTGCCCTTGAGCCTGCCCTCGGCCAGCGCCTTCTCGACCGCGTGCTCGATCTCGCGCTGCGACTGCACCCCCACGCTCTTCAGGAACTTGCGGATGCTCATGTTGAGCGTTTCGGGATTCATGGTGCCTCCTCGAGGGGACGGGTGATGGACCCGAGCGCGTCGCGCAGCGTGTCCTCGGGCAGCGCGTTCACGCTCTCGGCGAGCAGCTCCGCCTCGGTGGCCACGGAGGGCGGCAGCGCCCTGCTTTCCATGAGGGCGACGAACTGCGCGGCCGCGCCCGCCACCCGCAGCAGCCGCGCGCGTTCCTTCATCAGGATGTCGAGCTCCTTGCCGAGCATGTAGGTGCCCGTGTTCTCGCCGACCTTCGTCATGGCTTGGTCCGGTTGGGTTGCTGGGGAATCATTTTACCGCGCCGGGGACCTCAGCTCGCCCTCGCGAGCGGCAGGTTCAGGAGAAGGTTCTGCGGTTTCATGCGCAGCGTGCGGTCCTCGCGGCAGGCGAGGCCGAGGTAGACGGGACGGCCCGCCGCCTCGGCGAGCGCGTTCGCGGGGTCGGCGAACTCCAGCCGGAAGAGCGTGACGAGCCGCGCCAGGGTCTCCTCCGGCACGCTTTCGCCGCGGTAGAGCGCGTTGAGGATCGCCGTGGACTCCACGTCGAGGCCCGAGTGCCAGCGCCAGCGCTCGTCGGCCACGCGCTCCACGGGCTCGATCGCCACCCGCACGCCCAGCAGGTGCGCCACCCAGCGCTCGAGCACGGTGGCGAGGGCCCGCGCGCCGTCGCGCCCCGGCGTGAGGTCCAGCAGGAAGGAGAAGAGCTCGTCGCGCAGGAAGTAGAGCGGCGCGTTTTCCGGGTTGAGCACGTCCATCTTCACCGTGGCCACCGGCGTCTGCTGCTGCTTGATGAGGCGCCCGAGGTTGCCGAAGCCGCCCGTCTCCGCGTAGGCCTCGATCGTGGAGGCGTCGGCGGCGAGGACCTGCCCTGCCTCGACGCTCACGCGCTGCGGCCGGAAGAAGATCTCCCCGGCGCGCGCGAGCCAGGGGTCCGCCGAGCCCTCGAGCAGCCCCCGGACGATCGCCTGGGCCAGGGCATCGACGAAAGGCGGCGCGATGTCCACGCGCTCGCGGCGGAACTGCCCGACGTAGCAGGCCTCGACCGACCCCGCCTCGAGGAGCCGCTCGCGGAAGCGCAGGAACTCCGCCCAGTTCTCGCGGGCGTCGGGATCCTCGACCGAGGAAAGCTCGGCCTCGCCGACGGCGAGCCGGGGCTTGTCGAGGAGCCTCGCGTGCAGGTGGCGCTCGCCCGGGCCCGCCTCGGGCGGGGGCGCGAGCTCGGCGCGGGCGAGGAAGTGCCGCAGGTAGTCGTCGCCGGGAACGAGCCAGCCGTCCGGCCCGCGCCGAAGCAGCGAAAAGCCGCTCGAGGACCAGAAGTCCTGCGCCAAGGGGCCTAGCCCTGCACGCGCCGGCGGTCGGCAGGCCGGTCGTCACCCGTTGCCGTTGCCGATCACGGCCACTTCGGGCAGCGGGAACCCGTTGAAGTTCGAGGCGTAGGCCGTGGTGTAGGCGCCGGCGTTCTTGATGAAGATGAAGTCGCCCTCCTGCAGGTCGCCGGGCAGGAGCTCGTCCCGCATCACCACGTCCACCGAGTCGCAGGTCGGCCCCGCCACGTTCCAGGCGACCGCCTCGCCGTCGCGGTCGGTGTACAGGTTGTAGCGCAGCCCCTCGGTGGTCTCGATCACCCCGCCGAAGACCCCGGCGTCCCAGTACATCCAGCGCTGGCCGTTCCGGGTGGCGGTGCCGACGACGCGGCAGATGAAGTAACCGGCGTCGGAGACGAGGTAGCGGCCCGGCTCGGCGATCACCTGGATCTCGGGGCCGAAATGCCGCAGTTCCTTGTTGATGAGCTCGGCGATCGTCTCGATGGACGGGATCGGCTTCACGTGCCGCACGGGGTAGCCGCCGCCCAGGTTGAGCAGGCGCGGGTTGAGCCCCACCTGGCGCATCGAGGAGAACACCTTGCGCGCGCGCTCCATGCCCACGCGCCAGTTCTCCGGGTTGAGGCACTGCGAGCCCACGTGGAAGGTGACGCCGGCCAGGTCGGCCTTGCAGTCGACGGCCGCCGCGATGAGCTCCGGGATGTCGGTCATGTGCGCGCCGAACTTGCCGGCGAGCGGCCAGTCGCTGCCGATGTTGGGCGCGTCGATGCGCAGGTAGAGCTTGGCGTCGGCCTTGACCGACTGGATCTTGCGGATCTCCTCCTCGGAGTCGACCACGAACCACTCGACGCCCTTGGCGGCGGCGTACTCGAGGTAGGCGCGCGACTTCATCGGGTTGGAGTAGAAGATCTCGGCCACGGGCACGCCCAGCGTGAGGAGGAGGTCCAGCTCGGCGATCGAGGCGATCTCGAAGCCGGCGCCTTCCTGGATCAGCACCTTCAGGACGCGCGGGTCCGGGTTCGCCTTCACGGCGAAGTGGGGGCGCACGCGGGGGAGCGAGGCGCGGAAGCGCCGCGTCTTGGCGCGCACGATCCCCAGGTCGACGAGGAGGACCGGCTTCTTGTAGTGGTGCCGGGCGAGGTACTGCTTGACGGAGCCGAAGTCGAGGCTGACCTCGGGATGGGTATCGAGGGGAAACTCCGGGGCGGGGCGGAGCTTCTTGACTACGGCTCGGGGCATCGAAGTCTTTCGTGACGGGTCGTCGAGGCCCCGGGGGCACGGGGCGAAAAATGCGCGCAGTATAGGACAATTCCGCCCCGCCGCCGGAAAATCCTGCGGTAGAAGCCGTCGTTACCCTTAAGGGGCATGGACTCGCCGGGGGCGGTCACATCTTGGGCAGCGTCACGCCTTGCTGCCCCTGGTACTTCCCGCCGCGGTCGCGATAGGAGGTCTCGCAGACCTCGTCCGACTCGAAGAAGATCACCTGCGCGCAGCCCTCGCCGGCGTAGATCTTGGCCGGCAGCGGCGTGGTGTTCGAGAACTCGAGGGTCACGAACCCCTCCCACTCCGGCTCGAAGGGCGTCACGTTCACGATGATGCCGCAGCGGGCGTAGGTCGACTTGCCCAGGCAGACGGTGAGGACGTTCCTCGGGATGCGGAAGTACTCCACCGTCCGGGCGAGCGCGAAGGAATTGGGCGGGATGATGCACACGTCGCCCTTGAAGTCGACGAACGACTTCTCGTCGAAGTTCTTGGGGTCGACGATCGTGGCGTTGATGTTCGTGAAGATCTTGAATTCGCTGGAGCAGCGGATGTCGTAGCCGTAGCTCGACGTGCCGTAGGAGACGATCCGCTTGCCGTCCACCTGCCGCACCTGCCCCGGCTCGAACGGCTCGATCATCGCGTGGGCGGCCGCCATGCGGCGGATCCACTTGTCGCTCTTGATGCTCATGGGGGCAGCGGCCGCCTTTCCGCTTCAGGTGTTCTGGACGACGATCTTCGGGAAGATCGCGGTGCGGTCCTCGGCCTGCCGGGCGATGCGCGCGGCGACCTTGCGGGCGATCTCCCGGTAGATGCCCGCGACCTTGCCGTCGGGGTCGGACACCACCGTGGGCTTGCCGCTGTCCGTCTGCTCGCGGATCGCGATGTCCAGCGGCAGCGCGCCCAGGAACTCGACGTCGAAGTCCTTGCACATGCGCTCGCCGCCGCCGTGCCCGAAGATGTGCTCGGCGTGGCCGCACTGGGAGCACACGTGGATCGCCATGTTCTCGACGATCCCGAGGATGGGCACGCCCACCTTCTCGAACATCTTGAGGCCCTTCCTCGCGTCGATGAGGGCGATGTCCTGCGGGGTGGTGACGATCACCGCCCCGGTGACGGGCACCTTCTGGGCGAGGGTGAGCTGGATGTCGCCGGTGCCCGGGGGCAGGTCGACCACGAGGTAGTCGAGGTCCCGCCAGCGGGTCTCGGTGAGGAGCTGCTCCAGGGCCTGCGTGACCATGGGGCCGCGCCAGACCATCGGGGTGTCGGCCTCGATGAGGAAGCCCACGCTCATCGCCTGGATGCCGTGGCCCTCCATGGGGTCCATGGACTTGCCGTCCTGGGAGGTGGGCCGGCCGGTGATGCCGAGCATGGTGGGCTGGGAGGGGCCGTAGATGTCGGCGTCGAGCATGCCCACCGTGGCGCCCTCGGCGGCGAGCGCCAGGGCGAGGTTCACCGCCGTCGTGCTCTTGCCCACGCCGCCCTTGCCCGAGGCCACGGCGATGATGTTCTTGATCCCGGGGACCAGCTTCACGCCGCGCTGCACCGCGTGCGAGACGATCTTCGACTGCACGTTGGCGGTCACGGCCGACACGCCGGGAAGCTGCTTGAGGCGGTCCACGACCTGGGCGCGCACCCGCTCGATCACGCCGCGCGCGGGATAGCCCAGGACCACGTCCAGGGTGACGCGCCCGTCCTCCACCTTCACGTTCTTCGCCGAGCGTCCTTCCACGTAGTTGCGGCCCGTGACCGGGTCGATGAGTTCGGAAAGGGCTGCGAGGACGTCCTTGTCGGTAATGGCCATGTGGGGAGTGTGGCGATCGCCGGGGCGAACGCGGAAGCGAAGGAGGGAAGCACTCAATTTTAAAGCAATTTGCTACAATCGCGTTGACTCATATCCCGACGAATTTCACGCACTCGCCGCCGCTTCGCGCGGCGGCCCGAGCCGTCCGCCAACCACATCAAGGCTCGCCACCCGGCTTCATGCCACGCAAGCTTTTCGTCACGACGGCGCTCCCCTACGCCAACGGCCCGTTCCACATCGGCCACATCATGGAGTACACCCAGGCCGACATCTGGGTGCGCTTCCAGCGGCTGCAGGGGCACAAGGTGCACTTCGTCTGCGCGGACGACACCCATGGGGCGCCGATCATGCTCAAGGCCGAGGCCGAGGGCATCCCCCCCGAGGAGCTCATCGCGCGGGTGGCCGAGTCCCACCGGCGCGACCTGGCCCGCTTCGGGGTGAGCTTCGACCACTTCCACTCCACCCACTCGGAGGAGAACCGGGAGCTCGCCGGCCAGATCTTCGCCGCGCTGCGCGAGGCGGGGTTCATCGCCACCAAGACGATCGAGCAGTTCTTCGACCCCGTGAAGGGGATGTTCCTGCCGGACCGCTACATCAAGGGCGAGTGCCCCAAGTGCGGCGCCAAGGACCAGTACGGGGACTCGTGCGAGGCCTGCGGGGCGGTCTACACGCCCACGGACCTGAAGAACCCCTTCTCGGCGCTCACCGGCGCCACCCCGGTGATGAAGAAGTCCGAGCACTTCTTCTTCCGGCTCTCGGACCCGCGCTGCGTGGAGTTCCTGAAGGGCTGGACCCAGGACGGCCGGCTGCAGCCCGAGGTATCCAACAAGGTCCGCGAGTGGCTGGACGGGGGGCTCAACGACTGGGACATCACCCGCGACGCCCCGTACTTCGGGATCGAGATCCCGGGCGCCAAGGGCAAGTACTTCTACGTGTGGCTGGACGCGCCCATCGGCTACCTCGCCTCGCTGAAGAGCTACCTCGACAAGAAGGGGCTCGACTTCGCCAAGGTCCTCGCCGACCCCAAGCTCGAGCAGATCCACTTCATCGGCAAGGACATCATCTACTTCCACACGCTCTTCTGGCCGGCCATGCTGAAGTTCGCCGGCCGGAAGATCCCCGACAACGTCTACGTGCACGGCTTCCTCACCCTCACCGGGCGAGAAGCTCTCGAAGTCGCGCGGCGTCACGGTGAGCCCGCAGAAGTACGCGGACCTGGGCCTGAACCCGGAGTGGCTGCGCTACTACCTCGCCGCGAAGCTGAACGCCCGCGTCGAGGACCTGGACTTCAACCCCGACGACTTCCTCGCCCGGGTCAACTCCGACCTCGTGGGCAAGTACGTCAACATCGCGAGCCGGGCCGCGGGCTTCATCTCCAAGCGCTTCGGCGGCCGGCTCTCCGACGAGCCCCTGTCGGCCGGCAGCGAGCTCAAGCACAAGCTGCGCGGCAACGTGACGGCGCCCTCCCCCGACAACGAGGAGCAGGTCCCGGCAATCCTCTTCGAGGTCCGCAGCTTCGCCGACCAGGTCGCGGCCGACTACGACGCGCGCGAATTCGGCAAGGCCATCCGGCAGGTGATGTTCCTCGCCGACCGCGTGAACCAGTACGTGGACGAGCAGAAGCCCTGGGAGATCGCCAAGGAGCCCGGCCAGGAGGCCGCGCTGCAGTGGTTCTGCACGCTCTACCTCGAGCTCTTCCGCATCCTCACGATCTACCTGAAGCCGGTGCTGCCGAAGGTGGCGGAGGACGTCGAGGCCTTCCTCGCCCTGGCCAAGCCCCTCACCTGGGAAGAGGTGCCCAACGCCCTCAAGCCCGGCCACGTCGTGCAGCCGTACAAGCACCTGCTCTCGCGCATCGACCCGAAGCAGATCGAGCAGCTCCTCGAGCCGCCGTCCGAGGCGAAGCCCGAGGCGGCCAAGCCCGCCGCCGCGGAGGCGCCCGAGTTCCGCCTCGAGCCCGTCGAGCCCCCGAAGCCCGCCCCCATCCTGCCCGTGGGCGAGACGATCTCCATCGACGACTTCGGCAAGATCGACCTGCGCGTGGCCCGGATCGTCGACGCGGAGCTCGTCCCGGACGCCGACAAGCTCCTCAAGCTCACGCTCGACATCGGCATCGAGACGCGCACCGTCTTCGCGGGCATCCGCTCGGCCTACACGCCCAAGGATCTCGTGGGGCGCCTCACGGTGATGGTCGCCAACCTGGCGCCGCGCAAGATGCGCTTCGGCGAATCGCAGGGCATGGTGCTCGCCGCCGGCGACGGCAGCTCCATCTACCTGCTCGCGCCCGAGGCCGGCGCCACGCCGGGAATGCGGATCAAGTAAGAGCAAGGGCCCGCCGGTCGCCCGGGGGCCCCTCGTCCGCGCGGGATTCCGCGCCGGAAATCAGCCGAACGTGTAGTCGACGATGTCTTCCCCGGACAGGACCTCGGCAACCTGCTCCTCGGGGGCGACCGGCCGGTCCGCCCCGTAGGTCATGTCCCACACCTGGTCCTGCGGCGTCTCGGCCAGGGCCGCCATCGCGACCGCGTTCATCGCCGGCGCCGCCGCATCGTCGCGGCTGTCGGCGCTCGCCGGAGCGAATGCCACCGTGCCCATGATCGCCACCACCGCCGCGCCCATCGCAACCGTTTTCTTGATGATTCATTTTTTCGCCCCTTCCCGAAGGTTGTCGTCCCGTGCGGTGCCGCCCGACCCCGCCTCCATGCGACGGGCCCATCGTGCAGACAGCGGGCCGCGGGAACTGTGACGCCCGGCACATTTCCCGGGATCGCCGGATTACAGGGGTAGCGTTGGCGCGGCGGCGGGAAAGCCTCCAGAATTCCGGTATGGCCCGCCGCACGCCCCTGTCGCCGCCGCCCTACTCCACCGACCGCGACGTCCTGGAGCGCGAGGTCGTGGTCGACGTGTTCCGCGCGAGCGGCCCCGGCGGGCCAGCATGTCAACCGGACGGAGTCGGCGCTTCGACTCACGCACCCGCCCTCCGGCGTGGTGGTCATCGCGCAGGACTCCCCCTCGCAGCACCGCAACCGCGAGATCGCGTTCGAGCGCCTCGCCGAGCGGCTCGAGCGCCTGAACTACGTCCCGAAGAAGCGGGTGGCCACGAGGCCCACGCGCGCCTCGAAGGAGCGCCGGATCGGCGCGAAGAAGCAGCGGGGCGTCACCAAGCGCGGCCGCGGCCGGGTGGGCGATGAATGAACCGGCCTGCAAGCGGCTTCGCATCCACGGCGTGGTCCAGGGCGTGGGCTTCCGCTACTCGCTGCACCGCGAGGCCGTCCGGCTGGGGCTCGCGGGCTGGGTCCGCAACCGCCGCGACGGGACCGTGGAGGCGCTCGCCGCGGGGCCGGCGCCGGCCGTCGACGCGTTGATCGCCTGGGCCCGCCGCGGGCCGCCGTCGGCGCGCGTGGACCGGGTGGAGGTCGCGCCGGACGAGGGGCTCTTCACGGCCTTCGAGCAGCACCCGACCCTCTGATCGCCGGCTCGCTCCACGGCCGCCGCCGGCGAGCCTAGTAGACGACCTCGACGTTCCTTTCCGTGAGCCACTCGGAGAGCGAATCGAGGAGGGGCGCCGACACCTTCACGCGGTACTCGTCCGGCAGGCGGATGTCGCATTCGCCCTGGGCGTTGCGGTAGTGGATGGCCACCGCGCACCTGCCGCCCGTGTAGGGCGCGAGCAGCGCGCGCAGCCTGGCCGAGTCGGCCTGCCCGTTGATCGACAGCCGGAGGGCGCGGGCATAGGCGCCGCGGACTTCCGCGAGGTCCATCAGCTTGTCCGCGGTGAAGCGGATGCCGCCGGAAAAGTCGTCCTGGGACACGCGGCCCTGCACCACGACCACCTGGTCCTCCTGGATCATGGCGCGCTTCTCGTGGAAGAGCTCGCCGAAGACGACGACCTCGACCTTGGCGCTGCCGTCGTCCAGCGTGAGGACGGCCATGCGCCCGCGGCGGGAGTTGCGCATCGCCACGCCGTAGATGACCCCGGCGGCCAGCTGCGGCTCGTTCGCCGGCCGCAGCTCCGCGAGCGGCGTCCTCGCCACGCGCCGGATCTCGTCCTTCCAGGCGGTGAAGGGGTGGCCGCTCATGTAGAAGCCCAGGCTCTGCTTCTCCGCGAGGAGGCGCTCCCGCTCCGCCCAGTCCGGCACCCGCATGAGCTCGAAGGCCTCCGCCGTGGCCTCCTCGGCGCCGCCGAAGAGGCTCGTCTGCTGCGCGAAGCGCTCGGCCTTCTCGGCCAGCTCGATCGCGGCCCCGAGCGAGGCCGCGAGGCTCGCGCGGTTGGGCTCGATGCGGTCGAAGGCGCCGGCCTTCACGAGCGCCTCCATGGCGCGCCGGTTGACGATGCGCCGGTCCACGCGCCGGCAGAAGTCGCCCAGGTCCCGGAAGGGCCCCCCCGCCTCGCGGGCGGCCACGATGTTCTCGATCGCCTGCTCGCCGGTCCCCTTCACGGCGCCCAGGCCGTAGCGCACGCGCTTCGCGTCGAGCGGCGCGAAGCGGTGGCCGCCCTCGTTCACGTCCGGCGGCAGCACCTCCAGGCCGTTGGCGCGCGCGTCGTCGAAGATCACCTGCACCTTGTCGGTGTCGTTCATGACCGCCGAGAGGTTGGCGGCGCAGAAGGCCGCCGGGTAGTGCGCCTTGAGGAAGGCGGTCTGGTACGCCACCAGCGCGTAGGCCGCGGAGTGCGACTTGTTGAAGCCGTAGCCCGCGAACTTCTCCATCTGGTCGAAGAGGACGCTCGCCTTCCTCTCCTCCAGCCCGCGCCCGCTGGCGCCCTTGAGGAAGATCTCGCGCTGCTGGGCCATCTCCTCGGGCTTCTTCTTGCCCATGGCCCGCCGCAGCAGGTCCGCGCCGCCGAGGGTGTAGCCGCCGATCACCTGCGCGATCGTCATGACGTGCTCCTGGTAGGTCATGACGCCGTAGGTGGAGTCGAGGATCTCCTTCAGGCGCGGGTCGGGATAGTCCCAGCGCTGGCGGCCGTGCTTCCTCTCGATGAACTCCGGGATCAGCTCCATCGGGCCCGGGCGGTAGAGGGCGTTCAAGGCGGTCAGGTCCTCGAGCCGGTCCGGCCTCGCCTTCATGATGAGGTCGCGCATGCCGCGCGATTCGAACTGGAAGATGGCGACCGTGTTGCCCGAGGAGAACACCTTGTAGGCCGCCGGATCGTCCAGCGGGATCGCCTGGATGTCGAAGTCCGGGATCCCCATCCGGCGCACGTGGCGCTCGCACTCGGCGATGATCGTGAGGGTGGTGAGGCCCAGGAAGTCGAACTTCACCAGGCCCGCCTTCTCCACGTCGTCCTTGTCGAACTGGCTCACCGAGGCGTTCGACCCGTCCGCGCAGTAGAGCGGGGTGAAGTCGGTGAGCTTGCCGGGGGCGATGAGGACGCCCCCCGCGTGCATGCCGACGTTGCGCGTGAGCCCCTCGAGCGAGCGCGCCAGGCGCATGAGCTCGGCGACCTCCTCCTGCTCCTCGATGAGGCTCTTGAGCTGCGGCTCGGCCGCGATCGCCTCGTCCAGCGTGATGCCCAGCTGGAAGGGGATGAGCTTCGCGATCCGGTCGACCTCGCCGAAGCCCATGCCCAGCACCCGCCCGACGTCCCGCACCACGGCCTTGGCCGCCATCGTGCCGAAGGTGGCGATCTGGGAGACGCTCTGGGCGCCGTACTTGTCGCGCACGTACTCGATCACCCGGTCGCGCCCGTCCTGGCAGAAGTCGATGTCGAAGTCGGGCATCGACACGCGCTCGGGGTTGAGGAAGCGCTCGAAGAGGAGCTCGTAGCGCAGCGGGTCCAGGCCCGTGATGCCCAGGGACCAGGCCACCAGCGAGCCGGCGCCGGAGCCGCGGCCGGGCCCCACGGGAACGCCGCTGCGCTTGGCCCAGTTGATGAAGTCCGCGACGATGAGGAAGTAGCCCGGAAAGCCCATCTGCTCGATGGTCTTCACCTCGTAGTCGAGCCGCTCCAGGTAGCGCGGGCGCGCGGCCTCGCGCTCGGCCGGGTCGGGCCAGGCCGCGGCCAGGTGGCGCTCGAGCCCGTCGCAGGGCCAGCGCGCGCAGGTGGTCGCCGACGCTCACCCCCGCCGGCGTCGGGAAGTCCGGCAGCCGGGTCTTGCCCAGCGTGAACTCGAAGGCGCAGCGGCGCGCGATCTCGACCGAGTTCTCGAGCGCCTCCGGGATGTCGGCGAAGAGCTCGGCCATCTCGGCCTGGGTCTTGAAGTATTGCGACGGGCGGAAGTCGCGCGGCCGGCGCGTGTCGGTGAGGATCCAGCCCTGCGCGATGCACACGCGCGCCTCGTGCGCGGTGTATTCCTCGGGCCGCACGAACTGCACCGGGTGCGTGGCCACCACCGGAAGCTCGAGCCGGCCCGCGAGCGCCAGCGCCGCGCGCACGTAGGGCGCGTTCCTCTCCGGGTCGGCGCGCTGCAGCTCCACGTAGAAGGCGCCCGGGAAGTCGCGCGCCCAGCCGCGGGCGAGCTCCTCGGCCTGCGCGTGGCGCCCGCGAGCAGGGCCGCGCCCACGTCGCCGCCCTCCGCGCCGGAAAGGACGATGAGGCCGCGCGCGCCGCAGAGCCATTCGCGCCGCACCTCGGCGCGGCCGCGCCACTGGTTGGTGGCGTAGGCGCGCGTGATCAGGTCGCACAGGGCGAGGTATCCCGCGCCGTCGCGGCACAGCGCCACGACCCGGAAGGGCTGGTCGCGGCTCTTCTCGTTGGTGATCGCGAGGTCGCAGCCGATGACCGGCTGCACGCCCCGGGCCCGGGCCGCGAGGTAGAACTTGAGCGCCCCGAAGAGGTTGCCCGCATCGGTGACCGCGAGCGCGGGCATCCCGTCCGCGGCCGCCGCGGCCACGGCCGCGTCCACGCGCGCCGTGCCGTCGACGATCGAGTACTCCGTGTGCAGGCGCAGGTGGACGAAACGGGGAGCGGGCATCGGGGCCGACGAGGGGGAATTTCCGCCGGAAATTCTACACCCCCGGCGGGGCGCGGCCGCCCTGGCGGCGATCGGCGAAGAAACGCTTGAGGAGCTCGCCGCACTCCCCGGCCAGGACCCCGCCCTCGAAGCCGGTCTGGTGGTTGATCCTCGCCTCGCCCGAGAGCGCCACGGCCCCGCCGCAGGCCCCCGTCTTGGGATCGGCCGCGCCGAAGACGACGCGCGCCAGGCGCGCGTGCAGCATGGCGCCCACGCACATGGCGCAGGGCTCGAGCGTCACGTAGAGCTCGCAGCCGACCAGCCGGTAGTTGCCGAGGCGCGCGGCCGCCTCGCGCAGCGCCACGATCTCGGCGTGCGCCGTCGGGTCGTTCGTCCCGATGGGCCGGTTCGAGCCGCGGCCGACGATCACGCCGTCCTTCACGACGACGGCGCCGACGGGCACCTCGCCCGCCGCCGCGGCCTCGGCCGCGAGCGAGAGGGCCTCGCGCATGAAGGCGCAATCGCCTTCCGGTCGGCTGTCCATGTGATCCGCTCCCCGCCGGATTCGCCGCCCCGGGGGTGGGGCGCGCCGGGCCCCGGCTAACCCTTCAGCGCCGCGAGGACCTCGTCCAGCATCTTCTTCGCGTCGCCGAAGAGCATGCGGTTGTTGTCCTTGTAGAAGAGCGGGTTGTCGACGCCGGCGTACCCCGAGGCCATCGAGCGCTTCATCACGATGGAGGTCTTCGCCTTCCAGACCTCGAGCACCGGCATGCCCGCGATGGGGCTCGCGGGATCTTCCTGCGCCGAGGGGTTCACGATGTCGTTGGCGCCGATGACCATGGAGACGTCCGTGTCCGGGAAGTCCGCGTTGATCTCGTCCATCTCCATGACGATGTCGTAGGGCACCTTGGCCTCGGCGAGCAGCACGTTCATGTGGCCGGGCATGCGGCCGGCCACGGGGTGGATGCCGAAGCGCACGTTGATGCCCTTCTCGCGCAGGTGCCGCGTGATCTCGAAGACCGTGTGCTGCGCCTGCGCCACCGCCATGCCGTAGCCGGGCACGATGATGACGTTCTTCGCCTCGCGCAGGAGCTCCGCGGTCTCGGCGGCGGCGATGGGGACCACCTCGCCCGCCGGCTCGCCGGCGCCCTTCGCGGCCGGCGCGCCGCCGCCCGTGCCGAAGCCCCCGGCGATGACGCTGATGAAGTTGCGGTTCATCGCGCGGCACATGATGTAGGAGAGGATCGCGCCCGAGGAGCCGACCAGCGCGCCCGTGACGATGAGCAGGTCGTTGGAGAGCATGAAGCCCGTGGCCGCCGCCGCCCAGCCCGAGTAGCTGTTGAGCATGGAGACCACGACGGGCATGTCCGCCCCGCCGATGGCCATCACCATGTGGATGCCGAAGAGGAGCGACACCACCGTCATCACGATGAGCGGCGTCATGCCCGAGGCGACGTCCTTGGCCATGATGAACTCGCGGCCGTACCAGAGGATGACCAGCAGGCCGGCGAGGTTGAGCCAGTGGCGCGCGGGCAGGAGCAGGGGCTTGCCGCCGATCTTGCCGGAGAGCTTGCCGAAGGCGATCACCGATCCCGAGAAGGTCACCGCGCCGATCAGGATGCCCAGGTAGATCTCGATCTCGTGGATCGTCTTCTCGGCGCCCGTGTAGGCGATGGAGGTGTCGATGTAGCTCGCGAAGCCCACGAGGCAGGCGGCGAGGCCCACCAGGCTGTGCATGATGGCGACCAGCTCGGGCATCTGGGTCATCTGCACGGCGCGCGCGGCGTAGAGGCCGATCGCCCCGCCGACGACCATGGCGCCGACGATCCACGGGATGCCCGCGGCGGTGACGCGCGGCCCCAGGATGGTCGCGAGGACGGCGATGGTCATGCCGATGATGCCGTACAGGTTCCCGCGGCGGGAGGTCTCGGGATTCGACAGGCCCCCGAGGCTGAGGATGAACAGGATGATGGCGCCGATGTAGGCGACGGTGACGACGCTGGAGGTCATGGTGCGGTTCCCCTCGCCTACTTGCGGAACATGGCCAGCATGCGACGCGTCACCGCGAAGCCGCCGAACATGTTGATGGCCGTGAGCCCGAGGCCCACGACGGCGATCCAGCGGATGAGCTCGTCCGGGCGGCCGCCGCCCGATTTCCGGCGGCGCGATCTGCACCAGCGCCCCGATGGCGATGATGCTGGAGATCGCGTTGGTCACGCTCATGAGCGGCGTGTGCAGCGACGGCGTCACGTTCCAGACCACCATGTAGCCCACGAAGCAGGCCAGCACGAAGACCGTGAAGTGGCCCAGGAACGCCGGCGGCGCGTAGGTGCCGACGAAGAGGAACGCCAGCGCGCCGATGCCGAACACGGCGGCGAGGCTCCCGGCCGACATCGGCTCCCCGCCGCCGTGGCCGTGGCCCTTGGGGGCCGGCGGCGGCATCGCGGGCTTGGCCGCCTTCGGGGCCACCGCCGGGAGCTTGGGCGGCGGCGCGGGCCAGGTGACGGCGCCGTCCTTGATGACGGTGAGGCCGCGGATGGCGTCGTCCTCCATGTTGACGTCGATGACGCCGTCCTTCGTCTTGCACAGCTCCTCGGCGAGGCGGAACAGGTTCGTGGCGTACAGCGTCGAGGACTGCTTGGCCAGGCGGCTGGCGAGATCGGTGTAGCCGATGATCGTGACACCGTGCTTCACCACCGCCTTGCCGGGCTCGGTCAGCTCGCAGTTGCCGCCCTGCTCGCCCGCCATGTCGACGATCACGCTGCCGGGCTTCATGGATCTGCACCATCTCGGCGGTGATCAGCTTGGGCGCGGGCTTGCCCGGGATGAGCGCGGTGGTGATGATGATGTCCACCTCGCTGGCCTGCTTGGCGTACATGTCGCGCTGGGCCTTCTGGAAGCCCTCGCTCATCACCTTGGCGTATCCGCCGCCGCCGGAGCCTTCCTCCTCGTAGTCCACCTTGACGAACTCGCCGCCGAGGGACTTCACCTGGTCGGCCACCTCGGCGCGCGTGTCGTTGGCGCGCACGATGGCGCCCAGGTTGGCCGCCGTGCCGATGGCGGCGAGGCCCGCCACGCCGGCGCCGGCGATGAACACCTTGGCCGGCGGGACCTTGCCCGCGGCGGTGATCTGGCCGTTGAAGAAGCGACCGAAGGCGTTGGCGGCCTCGATCACCGCGCGGTAGCCGCTGATGCCGGCCATGGAGGTGAGCGCGTCCATCTTCTGCGCGCGGCTCAGCTGGCGCGGCAGGCAGTCGATGGCCAGCACGGTGGCCTTGCGCGCGGCGAGCGCCTGCATGAGCTCGGGGTTCTGGGCGGGCCAGATGAAGCTCACGAGCGTCGTGCCCTCGCGGATCAGGGGGACCTCGTCCATGCCCGGGGCACGGACCTTGAAGACGATGTCCGCCTTCGCCCAGAGCGTCGGCCGCGTCGGGCACGACCTCGGCGCCCGCGGCCCGGTAGGTGTCGTCGGCGCAGTTCGCCCCATCCCCGGCCCCGGATTCCACCAGGACGCCGAAGCCGAGCTTCTTCAGCTTCTCCACCACCTCCGGCACGGTGGCGACGCGCTTTTCCCCGGGAAAGGTCTCCCGCGGCACTCCGATCTGCAGCGACATGTCAGGTTCCCAAGGGTAAGGGGGTTTCGACGGACTGTAAGGATACCGAATTCATTCCCACTCGATGGTGGCCGGCGGCTTGGAGGAGACGTCGTAGACCACGCGGTTGATCCCCCGCACCTCGTTGATGATGCGGTTCGACACCCGCCCGAGCAGGTCGTAGGGAAGCTCCGCCCAGTGCGCGGTCATGAAGTCCGTGGTCTGCACCGCGCGCAGGGCCACCACGAAATCGTAGGTCCGCCCGTCGCCCATCACGCCCACCGAGCGCACCGGGAGGAACACGGCGAAGGCCTGCGCCACGTTGTCGTACCACGGCGGGCCGTCGGCGTCGCGCGCGTTGCGCAGCTCCTCGATGAAGATCGCGTCGGCGCGCTGCAGGAGCTCGGCGTAGCGCGGCTTCACCTCGCCCAGGATGCGAACGCCCAGCCCCGGGCCCGGGAAGGGGTGGCGGTAGACCATCTCGCGCGGCAGGCCCAGCTCCAGCCCGAGCGCCCTCACCTCGTCCTTGAAGAGCTCGCGCAGCGGCTCGAGGAGCTTCAGGTGCAGCGACTCCGGCAGCCCGCCCACGTTGTGGTGGCTCTTGATGGTGACCGCCTTCTTGGTCTTGGCGCCCGCCGACTCGATCACGTCCGGGTAGATCGTGCCCTGCGCGAGCCACTTCGCGTCGGGCAGCTTCTTCGCCTCCGCCTGGAACACCTCGACGAAGAGGCGGCCGATGATGCGCCGCTTCTGCTCGGGGTCGGCCACGCCCTCGAGCTCGCGGTAGAACATCTCCGAGGCGTTCACGCGGTCCACCTTCACGCCCATGTGCTGCGCGAAGGTGTCCATCACCTGGTCGCCCTCGCCCAGGCGCAGCAGCCCCGTGTCCACGAAGATGCAGGTGAGCTGGTCGCCGATCGCCTTGTGGATGAGCGCGGCGGCCACCGCCGAGTCGACGCCGCCGGACAGGCCCAGGATCACCTCCTCGCTCCCGACCTGCTCGCGGATCCTCGCGATCGCGTGCGGCGCGAACTCGGGCATGTTCCAGTTCCGGTCGCAGCCGCAGATCCCGTGCACGAAGCGCTCGTAGATGGCGCGGCCCTGCCGGGTGTGCGTGACCTCGGGGTGGAACTGCACCGCGTAGAAGCGGCGCGAGTCGTCGAACATGCCGGCGATGGGGCAGGCCTCGTTCGAGGCCATCACCGCGAACCCCGCCGGGAGCTTCGTCACCTTGTCGCCGTGGCTCATCCAGACGTCGAGGAGCCCGTGGCCCTCGGCGTTCACGCGGTCCTGGATGCCGTCGAGGAGCTTCGAATGGCCCCGCGCGCGGACTTCCGCGTAGCCGAACTCGCGCACCTTGCCGTTTTCCACCTCGCCGCCCAGCTGCGCGGCCATGGCCTGCATGCCGTAGCAGATGCCCAGGACCGGCACGCCGGCCCGGAACACGTAGGGGTCGGCCGCGGGCGGCGCCTCCTCGGTCACGGAGGCGTGGCTGCCGGAGAGGATGATCCCCCTGGGGGCGAAGTCGCGGATGAAGGCTTCGCCCACGTCGTGCTCGTGGAGCTCGCAGTAGACGCCGGCCTCGCGGATCCTGCGCGCGATGAGCTGCGTCACCTGGGAGCCGAAGTCGAGGATGAGGATCTTGTCCATTCGCCTGTCCTTAAGTGCCGAGCGGCGCCAGTGGCGCCGCCCGGGGTACGCGATCCGTGGTCACGAAACGCCTGCTACTCGATGTTGTAATTGGGCGCTTCCTTGGTGATCTGCACGTCGTGGACGTGCGACTCGCGCATGCCCGCGGTGGTGATCTCGACGAACTCCGCCCGCGCGCGCATCTCCTCGATGGAGCGGCACCCGGTGTAGCCCATGCTCGCGCGCAGCCCCCCCATGAGCTGGTGGACGATCGCGGTCACCGGCCCCTTGTACGGCAGGCGTCCCTCGACGCCCTCGGGAACGAGCTTGTCCGCGTTCATGTCGCCTTCCTGGAAATAGCGGTCGCTCGAGCCCTTCTGCATCGCGGCGAGCGAGCCCATGCCCCGGTACGACTTGTAGGAACGCCCCTGGTAGAGCTCGATCTCGCCGGGCGACTCCTCGGTGCCGGCGAAGAGGCTGCCGAGCATGACGCTGGAGGCGCCCGCGGCGATGGCCTTGGCCACGTCGCCGGAAAAGCGGATGCCGCCGTCGGCGATGCAGGGAATGCCGCTCCCGGCGAGCGCCTCCGCCACGTTCTGGATGGCGGTGATCTGCGGCACGCCCACGCCGGCGACGACGCGCGTCGTGCAGATGGAGCCCGGGCCGATGCCGACCTTCACCCCGTCGGCGCCGTGGTCCACGAGCGCGCGGGCGCCGTCGCGGGTGGCGATGTTGCCGCCGATCACCTGCACCTGCGGGTAGCTCTTCTTCACCCAGCGCACGCGGTCGAGCACGCCCTGCGAATGGCCGTGGGCCGTGTCCACGACGAGGACGTCGACTCCCGCCTCCACCAGCTTCGCCACGCGCTCCTCGGTGCCCTCGCCGACGCCGACCGCCGCGCCGACGCGAAGCCGGCCCTGCTGGTCCTTGCTGGCGCTCGGGTGCTCGGAGGACTTGAGGATGTCCTTCACGGTCATGAGGCCCCGCAGCTGCCAGTCGTCGTTGATCACCAGCACGCGCTCGAGGCGGTGGCGGTGCATGAGCGACTTGGCCTCCTCGAGGCTCGCGCCCTCCTTCACCGTCACGAGCTTGTCGCGCGGCGTCATGATGTTCTTCACCGGCTGGTCGAGGTTGGTCTCGAAGCGCAGGTCGCGGTTGGTGACGATGCCCACCACGCGCCCGCCGTCCACGACGGGCAGCCCCGAGATGTGGTGCTGGCGCGTGATCCCCATCACCTGCCTCACGCTCATGGTCGGGGAGACCGTGATCGGGTCCTTCACCACGCCGCTCTCGAAGCGCTTGACCTTGGCCACCTCGTCGGCCTGGGCGTCGGGCGTCATGTTCTTGTGGACGATGCCGATTCCGCCTTCCTGGGCCAGCGCGATGGCCAGGCGCGATTCCGTCACCGTGTCCATGGCGGCGGAAAGCAGGGGGAGGTTCAGCTGGATCGTCCGCGTGAGCTGCGTGACGAGGCTGACTTCGCGGGGAAGGACGGTCGAATGGGCGGGAACGAGGAGGACGTCGTCAAATGTGAGCGCTTTCTGGATGACGCGCATGCTTTCGGCCTCGACACAAAAGGAAATTATACCGGCGCTCCCCCGGCCCAACAATCGCGGCGCCAGCCGCCGCGCTTGATTGACGTTGCGGTAGTTTCTCGGTAAGGTTCCCTAAATGCTTGAAAGATCACGGATTTGGGTAGCTGCCTCCAAGGCCTTTACGGGCCTTGCGGGCGGCATTGCGCTCACGCTCGCCGGCTGCGCGACGACGGCTCCGGTGGAACCCGCGCCCAGCGCGGCCACGGCGCCCGCCGCCCCCGCCGTGGCGCAGAAGCCGCCGGCCGATCCGCGCGCGCGCGCCGAGGAGGCCCGGGCGCTCGTCGCGCAGGCGGAGACGGACATCCAGCGCGCCCGCGCGCGTCGGGCGCTGTGGTCGAAGGCCTGGGAAGCCCTGGTGGGCGCCCGCGCCTCGCTCGCGGCGGACGATGCCGCAGGCGCCATCCGCCAGGCCCGGCGCGCGAGCGAGCTCGCCCAGCTCGGCCTGGAACAACTGGCCTATCCGGCCGTGAAGCTCGCTTCAAGGAGTTCGCCATGAAACGCATCCTGGTTCTCGCCTGCGCGCTCGCCGCGTCCACCGCCGCGTTCGGCCAGCTCTACAAGTGGGTCGACAAGGACGGGAAGGTGCACCTACTCGGACCAGCCGCCGCCGGCGCAGCAGTCCAAGCAGCTCAACCTGAACACGGGCGTCGCCTCCCCCCCCGCGCGCTCGGCCATCGAGCGCGACAAGGAGATCGAGAAGGGCCGCGTCGAGGCCCGCGAGAAGGCCAAGGTGGCCTCGGAGAAGGAGCGCAAGAGCGAGATCGACCAGCAGAACTGCAAGGCCGCGCGCGCCTATCTGAAGACCGTGGAGTCGGGAGTGCGCGTTTCCACGATGGACGACAAGGGCGAGCAGGTCATCCTGGACGACGAGCAGATCGCGGCCGAGCGCGTCAAGGCGCAGAAGGCGGTCGACGAGGCCTGCAAGACATCGTGACCTCCCACGCCGGCTAACCGCCCGCCAGAGGCGAAGACCGAAATTCCATGACGGCGCACCCGTTCCCGGCCCCCCGGCTCGCGCTTGCCTGCGTGCTCGCCGCGATCGCCTTGCCGGCGGCGGCGATCGGACTGGGCGAGTTGCAGGTGCACTCCGCCATCGGGGAGCCCCTCGACGCCTCGGCGGCGCTCGAAAGCGCGCCAGGGGAGACGCCGCGTGGCGATTGCTTCCGCCTGGGACGCCTGCCGGCCGGCGAGTTGCCTGCCGTCACGCGCGCCACGTTCGCGGTCGAGCCCGATGGGACCGGATGGAAGGTGCGGATCCGGACCCGCGCGGCGATGCCGGAGCCGGCGTACCGCCTGCGCCTCGACGCCTCGTGCGAAGGCAACGCGGTGGGCTCGCGAACCTACGACATCCTCCTGGATCCCCGCGCGCCCGAAATTCCCGCGCCGGCATTGACCTCCGTCGCCGGCGAGACCCTGGCGTCCCTCGCCACCGCCATCTACCCGAAGAGCCGCGCGGTGCGCGAGGCCTACGTGCAGGCGATCCGCGCCGCGAACCCGGCGGTGAGCTCGCTCGGCCCCGATGAGCCGATTCCCCCCGGCACCGCGATCGTGCTGCCCGACCTGCGGCGCTTCTCGCTGAGCCTCGCCATGGCCCCCGCCCCGGCCCGGATCGCGCCGCCGGCGGTGCCCCCGAAAGCCGCCCCCGTGGCGCCGAAGCCCCGGCCGGCGGAAAGAAAGCCCGCACCGGCCAAGGCGGAAAGGCCTGCGCCGCGCGCCCGCGCCCGCGCCTGCCAGGCTCGAGAAGCCCGCGCCGGTTCCCGCGAAGGTCGAGAAACCGGCACCCGAACCCGTCCAGGCGCAGAAGTCCCCGCCCGCGCCGGCGAAGGCCGCTGCGGACGCGGCGACGAAGCCCGGTCGATTCGTCCTGCGCCTTTCGGCGGCGGAGGTCGACCTCAGCCGCAGCCGCGGCATCGACGACCGCACGCGCGCCCAGCTTCGCGAGCGCCTCCTGGTCCTGGACGCCGACGACCAGGTTTCGGCGCTCCTCGCGATGCGCCACAGCCTGAAGCAGCTCGAGGGCCGCGTGGCCGAGCTGCAGCTCAAGCTTTCGACCATGCCCCCGCAGGTTCCGGCCAGGCCGGCCCCGGCGCCGGCGAAGCCCGCCGAGGCGCCGGTCAAGGCCGCGGAACCGGTGAAGGCCGTCGAGCCCCCCAAGGCCACCGAACCGGCGAAAGTCGCCGAGCCCGCCAAGCCTGCCGAGGCGGCCAAGACTCCCGAGGTAGCCAGGCCCGCGGATCCTCCCACGCCCGCCGAGGCGCCCAAGCCGCTCCAGGCCGCGAAAAAGCCGGTCCCCGTCCCGACACCCGCTCCGGAACCGGCCGACGATGGCGTGCCCCTGTGGCTCTGGGGCGTGCTGGCGCTGGCGCTGGGCGGCATCGCGGCGATCGCGTGGCGCTTCCTCGCGCGCCCGCGCAAGGCGAAGACGGAGACCGCTCCGGCGGCGGCGGGCCCGAAGCCGCGCTCCGACCTCGACGACGCAGAGGCGTTGTTCCGAAGCGGCGAATACCGGGCCGCGCCCGCTTCGCCCGCCGAACACCGCGTGGTGGCCGCATCCGACGAGTCGCTCTCCACCAGCGTTCCGGGCGCCGATCCGGGCGCCCTGCGCCGCCGCTACATCGAGGAGCGCTTTCCGGAAATCGCGAGCGGGACCATCGCGCCCGCGGATTCGGAATCGGTGGTGAAGGCCGCCCGGCTCTTCTACGAGGACGGCGCCCTCGCGCGCGCGGTGGAGCTGCTGCATTTCGCCGTGGAGGAGGACCCCGCTGCGCTCAAGCCCTGGCTCGCCCTCTTCGAGATATTCCGGCTCGAGGGACTCTCCGGCGAGTTCGGCGAGCTCGCGCGCCGCTTCCGGGAGCACCACGGCGCGAGCGACTACTGGCGCAAGGTCCAGTTCATCGGCCGCGAGATCGATCCTTCCAACGCGCTCTATCGCGAGGCGCCCGTCGACCACCTCGAGACGATCGGGCCGGCGTCCACGCGCCGGGCGATGCCCGTCACCTTCGACCCGCTGGCGGAGAACTGGCTCAACGCCCCGATGGATTTCACCACCGACGCGCTGGCCGCGAGCCTGCGCGCGGGCCTTCTCGCCGACGCGGGGATCCCGGAGACGGATCTCGTGGCCGACCCGATGCCCGCGCTCAAGAACGTCGAGATGTTCAACGTCGCCTGAGGCCAGAACGTGCCCCACGATCCCAACCCGGCCTACCCCGTCGACATCGACCGCGTCCTCGCGGTGAAGTCGGTCCGCGAAGCCGGCGGGCGGGCCCTGTTCCTCTCGGCCGTGCGCGAGCTCGGGCCGCGACGAGCCGCCCTACGACGCCGAGCGCCTCGCGCGCCTCACGCGCGTCGAGGAGCACTTCCAGGCCCTGCTCCTCTACGACCAGCTCGAGTTCCTGCGCGGCCCGGCGGCGGTGTCCGACGCCGACCGCGACTTCGCCCTCACCGTCCAGCGCATCTGCCTGGAGGCCGCCAACGGCTTCCAGCGCTTCCTGCGCCACCGCGAGGAGTGGGCGACCGACGCGAACGCCAGCCTTCGCTTCCGGGTCACGGGGCTCGCCCTCAACGCCATCCACTGCTTCGTGAAGTGGGGCTGCTTCCTCGCCGAGCCCGGACGCAGCGTCCCGTGGAAGCAGCTGCACGCCCTCTACGCCCTGGCCGAGACCGAGGGCTACTCGCAGGCGCCCTTCGTCCTGCACGCCACGCAGCCCAGCTTCAAGCCCTCGGTGCAGTCGCTCTACCTGCGCACCCTCGTCCTGGACCTGGTGAACTCCGGCAACCTCTCGCGGGTCCAGGTCGAGATCGCCGACGGCTGGTTCTCGTCGTGGTGCGGCGACTACGCGCTCGACTCGGAGTACTCGTCGCGCTCGCACCTGTTCTTCGTCGACCTCGGCTCCGACCGGGGCCTGCACCTCATGCGCAAGGACAGCCACGGCGACACGGTGCGCTACGTGCGCGCCGACGGCCTCAAGGCGCAGCTCGAGGAGGTCCAGGCGGGGCTGCGCCACGGCCGGCTCTATGCCGGGCACGGCGCCGGCGCGGTCTTCCCGGTGGAGGAGCACGTGGCGCTGCTCGCCATCGTGGAGAAGCTCTACCAGTCGATGGTCGCCGGCGCGGAAAACCGCATCGAGGAGCGCACCCGCTTCGAGGACCGCGAGATCGACGTGGTGGTGGGCCTCGAGACGCTCCTC
This sequence comes from uncultured beta proteobacterium, assembly GCA_963824135.1. Classification (GTDB taxonomy): domain Bacteria; phylum Pseudomonadota; class Gammaproteobacteria; order Burkholderiales; family Usitatibacteraceae; genus FEB-7. Next base: position 601,401 of record CAWGOH010000012.1, read on the forward strand.
GCGAAGATTCGCCGCGGCCCCGACGCCCCGCAGGCGGCCGCGGCCGCGCCCCCGGCGCCCTCGACCACCGAGATGGTGGAGATCAGCCCGTCGGGCCTGTCCCTCACCTCCGTCGAGACGGGGACCGCCGCCGCGATCGCGCTCGACCCCGACGTGCAGACCTGGCGCGTGAAGGACCTGAGCTCCAAGGGCTACGGCCTGCTCGTGGACAAGGCCTCCGCCGACGGCGTCATGTTGAATGGCGTGATCGGCATCCGCAACCAGTCCACGGGCGGATGGATCCTCGGCACGGTGGTGCGCAAGCTCGCCAACCGGGTCCGCGGCGAGATCCTCGCGGGCGTGGAGGTGCTCTCGTTCCGGCCGCTGCGCATCGAGCTCGTGCCCACCGAGGGCGGCGCGGCCGTCGAGGCCCTCTACCTGCCCGGCTTCGAGGGCAACGGAAAGCTCGATTCCATCGTGGTGCGGGCGGCCGACTTCTCGGCGACGACGCCCTATCGCCTCGCGGCCGGCGGCGGCGCCTACCGCATCCGCCTGAACCGCATCGCGAAGAAGGGCTCCGACTGGATCAGGGCGCGCTTCGAGATCGAGGCGCGCGCCTGAGCCCGGCGCGCGCGCGGCGCATCGCCTTCGCGTCGGCCCGCACGGGCCGGTAGACCTCCACGCGGTCTCCTTCCCGCAGCACGAAGCCGGGCTCCCGGCGCCGTCCCCACACGCCCGCGCGCTCGAGCGAAATCCCCGGGTGCCGCTCGGCCACGCGCGCCGCGGCAAGCGCGCTCGCGAGGCTGGCTCCATCCTCGAGTTCCACCTCGACGAGGTCCTGCCCCTCGGCCAGCGCCACGACGACGAGGACGCGCATCAGCCGTCCGGCGCCGCGACGGCGGCAGGCGCCGCCCGCGCGATGCGCCTCCGCGCGCTCCACGAAGCGCTCGACGATCGTCTCCATGATCTGGCCGAACACGGGGCCCATGACCACCTCCAGGGCGCGGCTGGCGAACGCGTAGTCGATCGAGAACTCGATCGCGCAGCCCTCCGCGCCCAGGGGCCGGATGTGCCAGTGCCCCGACAGGCGCTCGAAGGGCCCGTCGGCGAGCTCCAGGCGGATCCACTCCGGCGGCTCGTTCCGGTTCCTCGTGGCCACGTGGCTCTTCAGGCCGTGGAAGTCGATGTCGATGCGCGCGTGGGTCTCGGCGGGCGTGCGGCCGAACACCTCGACGCCGCAGCACCAGGGCAGGAACTGCGGGTAGGCCTCCACCCCGTCCACGAGGGCGAACATCGCCTCGGCGGGGTGGTCGACGATGACCTTTCGGGTGACGGTGGGCATGGCTGCGGCATTTTAAGGCCCGCCCCCGGTAGAATGCGAACCTCGCGCTCCCTGCCCCCGCCCCCGCGCGCCCCGCCATGAGCATCGCCGACAACCGCAAGGCCTTCCACGACTACTTCATCGAAGAGCGCTTCGAGGCCGGGCTCGTGCTCGAGGGCTGGGAAGTGAAGGCGATCCGCGCCGGGCGCGCGCAGATCAAGGAGGCCTACGTGATGGTGCGCGGCGCCGAGGCCTTCATCATCGGCATGCACGTGAGCGCGCTGCCCACGGCCTCCACGCACGTGCACCCGGATCCCACCCGCACGAGGAAGCTCCTGCTGCACGGCGCCGAGCTCGCCAAGCTGATCGGCAAGGTCGAGCGCAGCGGCTACACGCTGGTGCCGCTCAACCTGCACTTCGCCAAGGGCCGCATCAAGGCCGAGATCGGGCTCGCGAAGGGCAAGAAGCAGCACGACAAGCGCGAGGCCGAGAAGGAGCGGGACTGGCAGCGCGAGAAGCAGCGCCTGCTGCGGGCCAAGGCCTGAGGCGCCTGCCGGCCCGCGTCCACTCCGCACCGTCCGGTAACAACCCTTTCATCTCCGGTTGCGCCACCGCGGCGCGCGCGCGCGGGCCTAACATGGCGGCACAACCACAGGGGATGCGAGCGGGAACCGGCGTCCACCCGAGGCCGTTTCCCGTCCGCGCCGCCACAAGCCGAGGAGGGCAAACGCATGCCAGTCCGCAAAATCCTGATCCTGGGGGCGTCCTACGGGTCGCTCCTGGGCGTGAAGCTCGCCGCCGCGGGCCACGCCGTGAAGCTCGTCTGCCTGCCCGCCGAGGCGGCGCTCATCAACGCCAAGGGCGCGATCGTGCGCCTGCCGGTGAAGGGCCGCGAGGGCCTCGTCGAGCTGAGCTCGCGCAAGCTCCCGGGCATGCTCGACGCCGCCGGCCCCGGGGAAGTCGATCCCGCGAAGTTCGACCTCGTCGCGCTCGCCATGCAGGAGCCGCAGTACCGCTCGCCGGGCGTGCGCGAGCTCCTCGAGGCCGTGGCGAAGGCGCGCGTGCCCTGCCTGTCGATCATGAACATGCCGCCGATGCCCTACCTGAGGCGCCTGCCGGGCGTCGACGCCGACCGCTGCGCCGACTGCTACACCGACGCCTCGGTGTGGGACTCGTTCGACCCGAAGCTGGTCACGCTGTGCAGCCCGGACCCCCAGGCCTTCCGCCCGCCGGAGGAGGACGTGAACGTGCTGCAGGTGCGCCTGCCCACCAACTTCAAGGCGGCGCGCTTCGATTCCGACGCCCACACGGCGCTGCTTCGCGAGCTGGAGGCCGGCATCGAGGCCGTGCGCTTCGACGCCGGCGACGCGAAGGTCGAGCTGCCGGTGAAGCTCAAGGTGCACGAGTCGGTCTTCGTGCCGCTCGCCAAGTGGGCGATGCTGCTGGCGGGCAACTATCGCTGCGTGCAGGCGGACGGCGTGCGCTCCATCAAGGAGGCCGTGCACGGCGACCTGGCGGCCACGCGCGCGGTCTACGAGTGGGTCGTGGGCCTGTGCGTGACGCTGGGCGCGAACGCGTCCGACCTCGTGCCCTTCGAGAAGTACGCCGCGGCCGCGCAGTCGCTGGGGAGCCCTTCTTCGGCCGCCCGGGCGCTCGCCGCCGGCGCGCCCTTCATCGAGCGGGTCGACCGCCTCGTGCAGGCGGTCGCCGCGCAGAAGGGGCTTCGCAACGACGCGGTGGACGAGACGGTCGCCCTCGTGGACGACTGGCTCGTGCGCAACCGCAGGAAAGGCTGATTGCCGCGGGGCCCCGCGCGGGTCCCGCGGGGCAACCCTACTTCTTGGGCGCGGCGATTCTCTGCCCGGGCTTGATGCTCTCGGGCATCGGGGAAGCGGCCTTGAGGTCCTCGATCCCCTTCACGGCGATGCCCGCCCAGACGGCGAAGAGCCGCTCGAACTCGGCGGCGTTGCCCGCGCTCGACACCCGCTGGAGCGTCGAGGAATCGGTCTCCCGGCGATCGACCACGCGGCCCAGGAGCGTCCCGGCGCGCGAATCGCGCACCTCCAGGTTCAGCGTGGCGTCGCCCGCCTCCAGCGTGTAGGTTTCCTTCACCCCGGATTTCATGGAGGCCGGCGCGTTCACGTAGAGGTCCACCACGCGCGGCGCGACCTCGAGCACGTCATCGCCCGGCGCGGTGACCACCTCGTACCCCGCGGACTTGAAGGCCTCAACCCAGACCTTGTCGAAGCCGGAACGCGCCATGTCGACGATCCTGAGCGCGTCGGCCTCCGTGACGCGGCCGGCGGACGACAGCCGCGGCGTTCCGGTGTCGTTCACGTTCCGCAGCCAGTTCTTCTGCATGGCCACCTCGGCCTTCTTGAGGAGAACCTTCTTGTAGGGCCGGAAGTCGGCGCCCGGCAGGAGCCAGGCCCTGCCCACCTTGCGCGCCTTGACCGCGACGAGGCCTTCGGGCGTCACGTCCGTCCTCGCCGGCTGGGCCGTGACCGAGGCCGAGGCCAGCCCGAGGACGAGAGCCGCTGCGAATCGAGTCATTGGGTTCATGGTCGTTCCTTTCGGGGGCCCCGCGCGGGCCGGGACTGGGGGAAGGCGGTGGGGTGGCTGATGGGATTCGAACCCACGACAACCGGAATCACAATCCGGGACTCTACCGCTGAGCTACAGCCACCGTCGACGGACGCGCGATAAAGCGCGGCCGGGATAAAACTGGCACGCCCGACAGGATTCGAACCTGTTACCCCCGGCTTAGAAGGCCGGTGCTCTATCCGGATGAGCTACGGGCGCAAACCGAACCATCACGGGCGGGAAATCGGGTCGGGGTGGAGGGATTCGAACCCCCGACAACTTGCTCCCAAAGCAAGTGCGCTACCAGGCTGCGCTACACCCCGTCGGGTCTTTCCAAGGCGAGGGCGGATTATACGCCGCCCCCGCCCGGGAAGCCCACCCTTCGGGGCGGGCGGGCGTTACTGCGGCGCGTCGCCCGCGGGCGCCGCCGCCGGCTCCTCGCGGCGCGCCGGCGGATCGAGCAGCGCCTTCCTCGACAGGCGCACCCGGCCCTTGTCGTCGGCCTCGAGCACCTTCACCTTCACGATCTGGCCTTCCTTCAGGTAGTCCGAGACCGCGTTCACGCGCTCGTGGGCGATCTGCGAGATGTGCAGCAGGCCGTCCTTGCCGGGCAGCAGCTGCACGATCGCGCCGAAGTCGAGGAGGCGGATGACCGGCCCCTCGTACACGCGGCCCACTTCCACGTCGGCCGTGATGAGCTCGATGCGGCGCTTGGCGTCCTCGCCCGCCTCGACCGACAGGCACGCGATGGAGATGGTGCCGTCGTCCTCGATGTCGATCGTGGTGCCCGTCTCGCGGGTGAGCGCCTGGATGACGCTGCCGCCCTTGCCGATCACGTCGCGGATCTTGTCGGGGTTGATCTTGATCTTGATCACGCGCGGGGCGTAGGTGGAGAGCTCCTCGCGCGGGCCGGGCACGGCGACCTTCATGAGGCCCAGGATGTGCATGCGACCCTCGCGCGCCTGGTCGAGCGCCACCTTCATGATGTCCTTGGTGATGCCGTTGATCTTGATGTCCATCTGCAGGGCGGTGATGCCCTTGTCCGTGCCCGCCACCTTGAAGTCCATGTCGCCGAGGTGGTCCTCGTCGCCCAGGATGTCGGTGAGGACGGCGAAGCGGCTGCCTTCCTTGATGAGGCCCATCGCGATGCCGGCGACGTGGCCCTTGAGGGGCACGCCCGCGTCCATCAGCGCCAGGCACCCGCCGCAGACCGACGCCATCGAGGACGAGCCGTTGGACTCGGTGATCTCGGAGACGACGCGCAGCGTGTAGGTGAACTCCTCCCGCGAAGGCAGCACGCCCAGGAGCGCGCGCTTGGCGAGCCGGCCGTGGCCGATCTCGCGGCGCTTCGGGACCCCGACGCGGCCGGTTTCGCCGGTCGAGTACGGCGGGAAGTTGTAGTGGAGCATGAAGCGCTCGGTGAACTCGCCCTGCAGCGCGTCGATGCGCTGCTCGTCCTGGCCGGTGCCGAGGGTCGCCGTGACGATCGCCTGCGTCTCGCCGCGGGTGAAGAGGACCGAGCCGTGCACGCGCGGCAGCAGCGTCGGGCGGATGGAGATCGGGCGCACCGTGCGCGTGTCGCGGCCGTCGATGCGCGGCTCGCCGTTCAGGATCTGGCCGCGGACGATCTTCGACTCCATGTCCTTCAGGATGCCGCGCACGACGTTGCCGTCGGCGGGCGGGTCGGCGTTCACGACGCAGGCGTCGAGGACCTTCTTCTTGACGTCCTCGAGCTTCTCCTGGCGCACGCCCTTCGACTTCACGCGGTAGGCCTCGTCGAGGTCCTTCTCGGCGAGAGCGCGGATCTTCTCGACCAGCGCGGCGTCGGTGGCGGCGGGCGCCCAGTCCCAGTCGTCCTTGCCGCCCTCGTCGGCCAGCTCGTTGATGGCGCGGATCGCGGCCTGCATCTGCTCGTGGCCGAAGACCACGGCGCCCAGCATCACTTCCTCGGACAGCTCGCTCGCCTCCGACTCGACCATGAGCACGGCCTGCTCGGTGCCGGCCACCACGAGGTTGAGCTTCGAGGTCTCGAGCTCGGTCTTCGTGGGGTTGAGGATGTACTCGCCGTCGAGGTAGCCCACGCGCGCCGCGCCGATGGGACCGTCGAAGGGGATGCCCGCCAGGGTGACCGCGGCGGAGGCGCCGATCATCGCGGGGATGTCGGAGTCGACCTCGGGGTTGATCGACAGCACGGTCGCCACGACCTGGACCTCGTTGTAGAAGCCGTCGGGGAAGAGCGGGCGAAGGGGGCGGTCGATGAGGCGGCAGGTGAGGATCTCCTTCTCGGAGGGGCGCCCCTCGCGCTTGAAGAAGCCGCCCGGGATGCGCCCGGCGGCGTAGGTCTTCTCCTGGTAGTCGACGGTGAGCGGGAAGAAATCCTGCCCCGCCTTCACGTCCTTGCGGGCGGTGACCGCCACGAGCACCACGGTGTCGTCCATGGTCACCAGCACGGCGCCGTCGGCCTGGCGGGCGATCTCGCCCGTCTCCAGGGTCACCTGGTGACGGCCGAATGCGAAGCTCTTCTTGATAGGTTTCACGGGTATCGATCCTCTTGGAATGCGGGTCATGGCGCCCGGCGAAGCGGCCCGGGCTGCCGGCGAAAAAAACCCCGCGTACGCCCGGATGGGATCGTCGCGGGGCTCGTGTGTCCGGGCGGAGGCCTACTTGCGGATGCCGAGGCGTTCGATCGTCGCGCGGTACCGGTCGACGTCGCTGCGCTTGAGGTAGTCGAGGAGGCTGCGGCGCTGGCTCACCATGCGCAGGAGGCCCCGGCGCGAGTGGTGGTCCTTCACGTTGGCCTTGAAGTGGTCGGTGAGGCTGTTGATGTTCTCGGTGAGGAGCGCGATCTGCACTTCCGGCGAACCGGTGTCGCCCTGCCCACGCTGGAATTCGGAAACGATGCGCGCCTTGTTGGCGGTGGTTACGGCCATCTCTTGCTCTCCTGGGCGATTCGCCCGCAATAGTCTTGAAGGTCTTGGGGAAAGGTGGGATTTTAGCAAGTTTCGGGGCCCAAACTCAAGCAGAATCAGGGGCCTACCCGGCGGCGCCCGTCGCCATGAGGCGCGCGGCGGCGAGGCGCCCTCCCGCCACCTTCCCCACGCCGAGAAAAGCCCCCTCCGGACCGAAAAGGGCCCTCTCGCCCGGCTCCCAGCCTTCGGCGGCGGGCAGTTCCTGGCCGTTGCGGATGGCCCAGGCCTCCTGCTCGGCCAGGTCCGACCGGGGGAGCGTGCGGACCAGGACCTCCACCGGCAGGAGCCTGGCGCGGGCCAACTCCACGCCCATCTCCACGAGGGCCTCAGGCGCGACCGCGTCCTCGACACGGAACCCACCCGTCTCCGTCCGCCGCAGGTCGGTCAGGTAGGCCCCGCATCCGAGCCGCTCGCCCAGGGATTCGGCCAAAGTCCGCACATAGGTGCCTTTTGAGCATTTAAGCGAAATTACGAGCTTTTCGCCGGAGAACTCTACAATATCGAGGAAGTCGACCCGGATAGTCCGGGCCTCACGCTCGACCTCGAGCCCCTGCCTCGCCAGGTCGTAGAGGCGCTTGCCCTGGACCCTCACCGCGGAATGCATGGGGGGAATCTGCATCGAAACACCAATCATCTCCCGCGAAACTGCAGCGATCTCCGAAATCGCCGTGGGAATGGCGCCTCCAGGAGACACCACCCCCTCGGTGTCCCCGGTGCTCGAAGTCGCCCCCAGGCGGAGAGTGGCCAGGTAGGTCTTGTCGGAGTCGATGAGGAACCGCGAGAACTTGGTCGCCTCGCCGAACACGAGCGGAAGGAGGCCGGTGGCGAAGGGGTCGAGGGTGCCGGTATGGCCGGCCTTGAGCGAGCCCAGCGCGCGCTTGGACATGCCGAGGACGCGCGTCGAGGTGACGCCCGCGGGCTTGTCGACGAGGAGGACCCCGTCCGGGCCGGCGGCTGCCACCGCGCTCCTTCCTATTTCGACTTGCGACGCCGCGGCGGCTCGGGCGTCGGCTCGGGCTTCGGCTCGGGCGTCGGCGGCGGCGGGGCCACGGCCTCGTCGATGAGGCGCGAGAGCCGGACGCCGCGCTCGATGGAATCGTCGTAGGCGAAGTGCAGTTCGGGGACGGTTCGCGTGGAGAGGCGGTGTGCCAGGCCGGCGCGCAGGAACCCGGCCGCGCGCGCGAGCCCCTCGCCGCAGGCCTCGGCGTCCTCGGGCGAGCCGAGCATGGTGAACCACACCTTGGCGTGCGACTGGTCGCGCGAGATCTCCACGCCCGTGAGCGTCACCAGCTTCACGCGCGGGTCGCGAAGCTCGAGGCGCACGAGCTCCGAGAGCTCGCGCTGGATCTGGTCCGCGATGCGGGCGAGGCGCGCCGTGCTCATGGACGTGCCATCGCCGAGGCTCGCCTCAGGCGAGGGTCCTCGCCACCTCGACGACCTCGAAGGCCTCGACGAGGTCGCCGACCTGGAGGTCGTTGTAGCTCCTGAGCGAGAGCCCGCACTCGAAGCCCGACTTCACTTCCTTCACGTCGTCCTTGAAGCGCTTCAGGGAGTCGAGCTCGCCCGTGTGCACCACGACGCCTCCGCGAATGAGCCGCACCTGCGAGCCGCGCTTGATCATGCCCTCGGTCACCATGCAGCCGGCCACCGTGCCGACCTTGGAGATCTTGAAGACGTTCCTCACCTCGACCATGCCGAGCACCGTTTCCTTGCGCTCCGGCGTCAGCATGCCGGAGACGGCCAGCTTCAGCTCGTCCACGGCGTCGTAGATGATGTTGTAGTAGCGGATGTCCACGCCGGAATGCTCCGCGAGCTTCCTGGCGGCCGCGTCGGCCCTCGCGTTGAAGCCGATCACCACGGCCTTGGAGGCGAGCGCCAGGTTCACGTCCGATTCCGTGATCCCCCCGACGCCGGTGTGGATGATGTTCACCTTCACCTCGTCGGTGGAGAGCTTGGTGAGCGCGTGCGCGAGGCCCTCGTAGGAGCCCTGCACGTCGGCCTTGATGATGAGGGCGAGCGTCTTGGCGGGACCGCCGCCCTCGCCCATCTGCTCCATGGCGCTCTCGAGCTTCGACGCCTGCTGCTTGGCCAGCTTCACGTCGCGGAACTTGCCCTGGCGGAAGAGCGCGATCTCGCGCGCCTTGCGCTCGTCGTTGAGCACGAGCATGTCGTCGCCGGCGCGCGGGACCTCCTGCAGGCCCTGGATCTCGACCGGGATCGCGGGGCCGGCCTCGGACACCGGCTTGCCGTCCTCGTCCGTCATGGCGCGCACGCGGCCGAACACGGCGCCGGCGAGCACGTTGTCGCCCTTCCTGAGCGTTCCCGACTTCACCAGCACCGTGGCCACGGGACCGCGGCCCTTGTCCAGGCGCGCCTCGATCACCATGCCCCTGGCCGGGGCGTTCACGACCGCGCGCAGCTCGAGCACCTCGGCCTGGAGCTGGATCGCCTCCAGCAGCCGGTCGATGCCCTGGCCGGTCTTGGCCGAGACCTCGATGAACTGGGTCTCGCCGCCGAACTCCTCGGGCACCACGCCATGCGCGAGGAGGTCCTGCTTCACGCGCTGGGAGTTGGCCTCGGGCTTGTCGATCTTGTTCACCGCCACGATGACCGGCACCTTGGCGGCCTTCGCGTGGTTGATGGCCTCGACCGTCTGCGGCATGACGCCGTCGTCGGCCGCGACGACCAGGACGACCAGGTCCGTGATCTGGCTGCCGCGGGCGCGCATGGCCGTGAAGGCCTCGTGGCCCGGCGTGTCGAGGAAGGTGATGACGCCGCGCGAAGTCTTCACGTGGTAGGCGCCGATGTGCTGGGTGATGCCGCCCGCCTCGCCCACCGCCACCCGCGCCTTGCGGATCGAGTCGAGGAGCGAGGTCTTGCCGTGGTCGACGTGGCCCATCACCGTGACCACCGGCGGGCGCATCTCGCTCACCTGCTCGGACTCGACCGCGGCCGACTCGGTGAGGAAGGACTCCGGGTCGTCCAGCTTGGCGAGCTTGCCCACGTGGCCCATCTCCTGGACGACGATCATCGCCGTCTCCTGGTCGATGACCTGGTTGATCGTCACCATCGAGCCCATCTTCATCATCGTCTTGATGACCTCGGCGGCCTTCACCGCCATCTTGTGGGCGAGGTCTCCCACCGAGATCGTCTCGGGAACGAGGACCTCGAGGATCTTGGGCTCGGCGGGCGCGGCGTAGCCTGCGGCCGCGTCCTCGTCGCGATGGCGCGAGCCGCCGCGCGCACCGGCGCGCCAGCCCCCGCGTCCGCCGCCGGAATCGCCGCGCGTCTTCATCGTGCGGCGCTTGGCCATCTCGTCGGCCCACGAGCTCGCGGGCTTTGCCGGCCTCTTGACGGGCTTCTTCTCCTCCGTCTTGAGGGCCGCCGGGCGGTGCAGCGTGCCCTCGCTCGCCGCGGGCGCCTTGGCGGGCTCCGCGCCGGCGGCCTGCGCCGGGCGCCTCCGCCTTCACCTCGACGAGGACGGGGGCCTCGGCCTCGGTGGCCGGCTCCTCGCCCTTCTTGCGGATGACGCGCTTCTTCTTCGGCGCCTCGCCCTCGGCGGGCGGCGCGGCCTCGGGAGCGGCGGCGGCCGCCGCGGCGGCCTCGGCCTCTTCCTTCTTGGTCTTCGCCTTCTTGGTCTTCGACTGGGCGTCGGCGGCCTGGCGCGCGGCGAGCTCGGCCTGGCGGCGGGCTTCTTCCTCGCGCTTCTTCGCCTCCTCCTGGTCGATGATCGGCGCGGCGGGGGCGACGGGCTTCTCGACCTCGGGGGCCGCCTCGGGCTTGTCGACCTTCACGAAGGTGCGCTTCTTGCGCACCTCGACCTGGATCGTGCGCGCCTTGCCGGTGGAATCGGCGCGCTTGATCTCCGTGGTCTGCTTGCGCGTGAGCGTGATCTTCTTCTTTTCTTCCTTGTGGCCGTGGACCTCGCGCAGGTAGTCGAGCAGGCGCGTCTTGTCCTGCTCGGTCACGGGGTCTTCCGCGGCCTTCTTGTTCACGCCGGCGGCCTGGAGCTGCTCGAGCAGGCGCGGCACCGTGGAGCTTGAGCTCCTCGGCGAACTGGGCGACGTTGGACTTGGCCATAGCGATTCCTTACCCGGCGGGCCTTCAGGCCTGCGCCGGCTCCTTGAACCACGGCGCGCGCGCCGTCATGATGAGCTGGCTGGCGCGCTCGGCCTCCATGCCGGTGAGCTCCGTGAGCTCCTCCGTCGCGAGGTCGGCGAGCGCGTCCATGGTGGTGATTCCCTTCGAGGCGAGCAGGCGCGCGGTCTGCCCGTCCATGCCCTCCATGCTCTCGAGGCTGCCGGCGGCGCTCTCGACCGTCTCCTCGCGCTGCAGCTCCTCGGTGAGGAGCGCGTCGCGGGCGCGGCGGCGCAGCTCGTTCACGGTCTCCTCGTCGAAGGCCTCGATCTCGAGCATCTCGTTGATGGGGACGTAGGCCACCTCGTCGAGCGAGGTGAAGCCCTCGGCGACCAGGATGTCGGCCACCTCCTCGTCCACGTCGAGCTTCTCCATGAAGAGGGCGCGCAGCGTCGAGGTCTCGGCGCCCGCCTTCTCCTGGCGCTGCTCGACCGTCATGATGTTGAGCTCCCAGCCGGTGAGCTGGGAGGCGAGCTTCACGTTCTGGCCGAGCTTGCCGATGGCGATGGCCTGCTGGTCCTCCTCGACCACCACGTCCATCGAATGGCGCTCCTCGTCGACGACGATCGAGCTGACCTCGGCCGGCGCGAGCGCGTTGATGACGAACTGGGCGGGATCGGCCGACCACAGGATGATGTCCACGCGCTCGCCGGCGAGCTCCTGGGTCACCGCCTGCACGCGCGAGCCGCGCATGCCCACGCAGGTGCCCACGGGGTCGATGCGCTGGTCGTTCGACTTCACGGCGATCTTGGCGCGAAGGCCCGGGTCGCGCGCCGCCGCCTTGATCTCGAGCAGGCCTTCCTCGATCTCGGGCACCTCGAGCTCGAAGAGCTTCACGAGGAAGTCCGGGGCGATGCGCGACAGGATGAGCTGGGGGCCGCGCGCCTGGCGGTCGATCTTGTCGATGTAGGCGCGCACGCGGTCGCCCACGCGCAGGTTCTCCTTCGGGATCAGGTGGTCGCGCGGCAGCAGCGCCTCGACGCGGCCCGACTCGACGATGAGGTTGCCGCGCTCGGCGCGCTTGACGGTGCCGGTCACCAGCGACTCGCCGCGCTCCAGGAAGTCGTTCAGGATCTGCTCGCGCTCGGCGTCGCGGATCTTCTGCAGGATCACCTGCTTGGCGGCCTGGGCGCCGATGCGGCCGAAGGTCTCGGGCTCGAGCGGCTCCTCGAAGACGTCGCCCAGCTTCGCCTCGGCGTTCTCGGCGAGCGCGTCGGTGATGGCCACCTGGTGCGCGGGCTCCTCGTGGTCCTCGTCGGGCACGACGGTCCAGCGGCGGAACGCGCGGTACTCGCCCGTCTCGCGGTCGATCTCCACGCGGACGTCCACCTCGTCCTTGAAGCGCTTCTTGGTGGCCGAGGCGAGCGCCATCTCGAGCGCGAGGAACACCACGTCCCTCGGCACGTTCTTCTCGCGCGAGAGCGCATCGACCAGCAGCAGGATTTCCTTCGTCATTTCCACGGCCTCCACCCTCATACGTCCGGCACCAGCCGGGCCCGGTCGATTTCCGCCATCGCGACCGACCAGCGCTTCCCTTCCACCTCGAGGACGACCGCGCCGCCCTCGACCCCGGCGATGCGCCCCTCGAGGCGCCGCCGGCCCTCCCGCGGCAGCTTCAGGCGCACCGTGGCATCGCGTCCCGCGAACCGCCCGAAGTCCTCCAGGCGCTTCAGCGGGCGATCGAGTCCGGGCGACGACACCTCCAGCCGCTCGTATTCGAAGCTCTCGACCGCGAAGACCCGCATCAGGTGGTTGCTCACCGCCGCGCAGTCCTCGACGGTGATTCCGCCCGGCTTGTCGATGAAGACCCGGACCAGGCCGCTGCGCGACATCTCCAGGTCCACGAGCTCGTAGCCCAAGGACTGAAGGGTCTGTTCAAGCCAGCCGGCACTCCCCGAATTCGGTTCCACAAACAAAAAATGGGCGCTGCCGCCCATCTGTTTTTACATAACTTCAACAGTATAGCAGGGTTCGCCCCCGGTCGGAATGGCGCCGCGACCCCGGGAGCCCTCGCGCCGCGCGCCCTTTTCGCGTTGCGGAAATGCGACAAAAAACGAAAATTGTTGGATGTTTCACAAGACTGTGGCTATTATCCCGCGATCGGTCGGTCCCGGCGTTCGTTTTCCCGGACTTTTTGGCATCCACATCATTGATTTCAAAAGGATTGCCAAAAAGGCCTCAGGCCCGGAGCAAGCCGTGCCGTAACCCGAACCGTTACGGCGACATCCGAGACCGGCCTACTTGGTTTGAAGTCAACATCAGTCAGCGCAAAACAATGTCAACACTTAGGAGCCCCGAGATGAGGAAGCGTGTGCAGCCTGCGAAAAAGATGTCGGAGAACCGGATGCGAGTGATGTCGCTCGCGTTGGTCCAAGCCCTGAGCGCCGGAGCCGTGGTGAGCCTTGCCACGACCGCGGCGCATGCGCAGTCCGCGGAAAAGGTCGAGAAGATCGAGATCACGGGTTCCCGCGTGAAGCGCGCGGACGCCGAAGGCGCCCTGCCCGTCACGGTCATCGGCCGCGAGGAACTCGAGGCGAGCGGCAACAACACCGTCGCCGAAGTGATGCGTAACGTCACCTTCACCAACGCCGGCAACTTCCGTCCGCAGTCGGGCAGCTCGGCGCAGGGCTTCTCGGAAGTGAACCTCCGCGGCCTCGGCAGCCGCCGCACCCTGGTGCTCATCGACGGCAAGCGCATCGCCAAGTCGCCGATGGTCGGCGACCGCGGTCGACATGAACTCCATCCCCCTCGCCGCGGTCGAGCGCATCGAGATCCTGACCGACGGCGCCTCCGCCATCTACGGTTCCGAGGCGATCGGCGGCGTGGTGAACATCATCCTGCGCAAGAACTTCGACGGCGTGGCGGTGAGCGTCGGCGGCACGCGCGTCTCCCTCCCGCTGGAAGGCGGCGACCGCGACGAAGCCAGCGCCATCATGGGCATGTCGGGCGACAAGGGCCGCTTCCTCCTCGGCGCCAACACCACCCAGCGCGACATCATCTTCCAGCGCGACGCCTATGGCACCGAGGGCGCCCGCGGCGCCTCGTCCTACTCGAACAACTACTTCGCCTCCCCGGGCCTCGGCGGCTTCATCTCCGCCGTGCCGGGTGGTTGCACGAACACCAACTTCTACACCGCCGGCGGCCGCTGCCGTTACGACTTCGCCACGTGGCCGCCGACGAGGCGGAGGTCAACACCAAGAGCTTCTTCGCCCGCGGCGAGTACAACATCAGCGCCGACTGGACTGCGTACATGACGTCCAACGTCACCACCACGGAGACGTTCGGCCGCTATGCGCCGGTTCCCGGCGAACTGCGCATCTTCCCGGGCAGCCCGGCGCACCCGTGGCACCCGGCCTTCCCGGATCCGTCCCTGCGGGCGACCGTGGCGCCGGACCAGACGATCTACCTGGGCCACCGCTTCGCCGCCGGCGGCGCCGCGACACGACGACCGAATCGACCCTGTACGACACCCTGTTCGCCTTCAAGGGCCGTGCCTGGGGCGCCGATTGGGACTTCGGCCTGCGCAAGTCGACCAACAAGTACAACGAGGTCGGCCGCGGCTTCGTGATCCAGACGCTCGCCGAGCCAGGCGGTCATGGACGGCACCTATAACGTCTTCGACCCGGCCAGCACGCCGGCGGACGTGATCGCCTCGTTCACGCACACGACGGGCCGCACGGGCCTGTTCGACACGACCGAGCAGTTCGCCAACGCGACCTTCGACGTGTTCCAGATGAGCGGCGGCGCCGCTCGCCTGTTCGTGGGCGCCGAGCATCGCAAGGAGATCTACGAGGACCTCTACGACTCGCTCTCCGAGGGCGGCGTCGTGCTCGGCAGCTCGGGCAACTCGGCGGCCGGCGACGCGCACGGTCACCTCCTACACGGGCGAGCTGGTGATGCCCGTCACCAAGCAGCTCGAGGCGTCCCTGGCCCTGCGCTACGACAAGTACTCCGACTACGGCAACGACGTCTCGCCCAAGGCCTCGGTGCGTTACCAGCCGTCGAAGAACCTGACGTTCCGCGCCTCCTACGGCCAGGGCTTCGCGGCGCCGACGCTGCCGCAGCTCTCGGCGAAGCCGGCGTTCTCGGCCGACTCGATCGTCGACGAGCGCCATTGCCTCGCGGACGGCAACTCGGCCGCGGATTGCGCGGACCGCCCGTCGTTCCAGATCAACGGCCTCGTGATCTCCAACCCGACGCTCACCTCGGAGACCTCCGACCAGTGGTCGGTCGGCTTCGCGTGGGACGTGACCCCCAGCATCAGCCTCAAGGCGGACCTGTGGGACACGAAGATCGACGACGTGATCGTCAACGTGACCGCCCAGGAAATCGTGAACCGCGACAACGGCGACAGCCCGCTCGCGATCCCGACCGGCCTGTCGATCACCCGCGACGCCACGGGCTTCATCACCCAGATCGTCCGCGGCGCCACCAACGAGGGCACGCTCAAGCAGCGCGGCATCGACATGAACGCCGGGTTCGGCCCGTTCGCCCTCGGCAAGTGGGGCTCGGTCCGCACCGACGTGACCTGGTCGCGCATCCTGGATGCCACGAGCAACGGCGTGCCGTTCGACGGCATCTTCGGCTTCCCGAAGGATCGCGCCCTGATGCACAACACCTGGAAGATGGGCCCGGTGGACTTCACCTGGAACATCAACTACCTCGGCAAGCACGGCGACGAAAACATCGGTTACGCGGGCGGTTACACGACGCATGACCTGCAGGTCGCCTGGCACACGCCGGTCAAGGGCCTGAAGGCCATCCTCGGCGCGAACAACGCCACGGAGAAGAAGCCGCCCCTGGTGACGGACGACACGCGTCCCTTCGACTACGACCTGTACGACGGCTACGGCCGCCAGGCGTACCTGCGCGTGGAAATGAAGTGGTAATGGTCTGACGCGCAGTCAGGCAGAAAAGAAAGGGGGCTTCGGCCCCCTTTCTCTTTTTCGGGCGTCGGGCTTCAGGCGGCCGCTTGCGCCCGCACGGACCAGCCCATGAGGTATCCCGCGTCCTCGCGCAGCACCTCCAGCGACACCGGACGGCCGAGCGCCGCCACAAGGCGATCGCGAAGCGCCTGCGCCGCGCCGGCGTCGAGCGCGTGCTCGCGCAGGTCGCGAAGGCGGGTTTCCGAGGCGGCCAGTTCCGCGCGATAGGCCTCCAGCGACGAAGCCGCGGCCGCGGCACCCTGGCGCCCCGCCACGGCCAGCAGGGACATCGCCCCGTCCCGCACCTCGAAGAGCACGTCGGCGCCTTCCTGGCCCTCGCCCCGGTCCGACACCTCCTTCAGCAGCGCGTTGAAGCGCTCGCGCACGACGTTCGCGCGGGCATCGCCCTGAAGCGTAGCCCGCCCCTGCGGGGTCGCGGCCCTCGCCATGGGCTCCAGCATCGCCGCCGTGGCATCGAGGAGGCCGCCTTCGCGGGCGAGCCACGCCAAATGGTCGAGCTCCACGGCCGCCAGCGTCGCAGGGCGGCCCTCGGCGTGGTGGAGCACCATCGCCACCCCTCCTCCGGGCGCCAGGACCCGGAGGACCTCGGAGACGGCCCGGTCGAGGCGGGCGTACTCGATGCCGTACTGGCTCACGACGAGGTCGAAGGTCCCGTCGGCGAACGGGAGCGCCTCGGCATCGACGCCGCCTTGCACCCGCACCCGCTTCTGCGTCGGCCGGGTCGAGTCCCGCGAGCCATTGGGGCCGGACCGGGGCGATGTCGACGGCGTCGCATTGCACGCCCGGGCTCGCGCAGCGTTCCAGGAGCATGCGCGGCAGGACGCCGTTGCCCGTGGCCACGTCGAGCACGCGCGCCTCCCCAGGCAGCCCGCCGAACACCGCGTTCCAGAACCCGGCGATGGCGCCCCCGTAGAGATCCCCGTAGCTGCCGAGGCACGAATGCGACGCGCCCCGGGCCCAGTAACGCGACCAGGCGTCGCGACGCGCGGCCGGGCCGGCGCCGGGGTTTTGCAAGCTCAAGGGGTACTCTCCGTTAACGCCCGGCGGGTGCCGGACGACCATTATCGGGCCGCTGGCAATCGCCATCAATGTCGAATAGAATTACGGGTTTCCAAAACGGTCCCCTGCCCGCCATAGGCCTGTCACAGGAGCGGAAGGGGGAACAAATCCCGTGTGTCCGGAGTCGGCACGCGGCCCGCAAAACGGGCGGCCGCAGGGGCCGCCGCGACCGAACGGCGCCAACGGTCGCCTGAGGGGATGGAGGATGGCTGCATGAAGGACTACAGGGAGACCCAGAAGAGCCCGGCGAAACACATGCCGAGCATCGTCATGGTCGGACTCCTGCACGTGCTGGTGGGCTACGCGCTCGTCACCGGCCTCGCCCGCAAGGTAGTCGAGATCATCAAGGCCCCCATCGAGACCAAGATCATCGAGGAGGTCAAGAAGCCCGTGGAGGACATCCCGCCGCCGCCTCCGCCCAAGCTCGCCGCGCCCCCGCCGCCCTTCATTCCGCCGCCGGAAGTCAACATCGCCACGCCGGTCCAGCAGGCGCCGACCATCACCACGGTCACCACCGTCAAGCCGCCGCCCGGCCCGCCGCCGAAGTACGTGCCGACCCCGCCCGCGCCGCCGGTGGCCCAGGGGCCCGTCGTGCGCAAGAACGTGAAGCCCGTGGGCGAGATCGTCCGCCCCGTCTTCCCGCGCCAGGCGATCCGCGACGGCATCCAGGGCGGCAACGTCATCGCGCACCTCATGATCCGTCCGGACGGCTCGGTCTCCGAGGTTCGCATCATCAAGGCGAGGCCCCCGCGCGTCTTCGACAAGGAAGTCATCCGGGCCCTCTCGCAATGGCGCTTCGCCCCCGAGCCCGTGGGCTTCATCGGCGAAGTGGACATCGACTTCAAGCTCGAGGACTGACGTGCCTCGGCTCCGAATCAACCGTACGTCACCAGGAAATCTTGGAGGAATTCACATGCACCTGATCCGCCGACTGCCCGCGCTGCTCGCGGCCATCGTTCTCGCCTGGGCGCCGGCAGCGCCGCTGGTGTTCTCCACCGCGGCCCACGCGCAGGCGCCCGCCGCCGACGCGGCCAAGCCCGCCGAAGCGGCGCAGCCCGCCGAAGCGCCCAAGCCCCCGCCGGCGCCGCCCCAGGCCTCCAAGGAAAAGGAGACCATCGAGAACCCGTACGGCCTCGAGGCCCTCTGGAAGCAGGGCGACTTCGTCTCCAAGGGCACGCTGATCATCCTGGTGATCATGTCGATGGGCTCCTGGTACATCATGTTCGTGAAGGTCTACGAGCAGTTCAAGCTCTTCCGCGAGGCGGCCAAGGTGAAGGCTTCCTTCTGGTCCTCCGGCACCGTGTCCGAAGGCGTGGCGACGATGAAGGACGGCAGCCCCTTCAAGTTCATCGCCGAGTCCGCCCTCGAGGCCCAGAAGCACCACGAGGGCAAGCTCCTCGAGACGATCGACTACAACGAATGGGTGACGATGGGCATCCAGCGCGCCGTCGAAAACGTCAGCTCGCGCCTGCAGGACGGCCTCGCCTTCCTCGCCACGGTGGGCTCGACGGCCCCGTTCGTGGGCCTCTTCGGCACGGTGTGGGGCATCTACCACGCCCTCACCGCCATCGGCATCGCGGGCCAGGCCTCGATCGACAAGGTCGCGGGCCCCGTGGGCGAGGCGCTCATCATGACCGCCTTCGGCCTCGCGGTCGCGGTTCCCGCGGTGCTCGCCTACAACTGGCTCGTGCGCCGCAACAAGGTCGCCCTGGAGCACCTGCGCGGCTTCGCCGCCGACCTGCACCTGGTCGTCGTGAGCGGCGCGGCGAAGAAATCCAGGGCCTGACACCATGGCGATGACCGTCGGCCAGGACGCCGAACAGGACCAGGAAGTGATGGCGGCCATCAACACCACGCCCCTCGTGGACGTGATGCTGGTGCTGCTCATCATCTTCCTGATCACCATCCCGGTCGTCATCCAGCAGGTCCCGATGGAGCTGCCGAAGGAACGCAACGTCCCCACGCAGACGAAGCCGGAGAACATCACGATCTCCATCAACAAGGACGGCGACGTCTTCTGGGGCATGGAGCTCGTGCCCAACTCCAAGGCGCTCTTCGAGAAGCTCAAGGTCGTCGCGGTGCAGGACCCGCAGCCGGAGGTCCACGTGCGCGCCGACGAGGACACGCGCTACGAGTTCGTCGGCCGCGTGGTGGCCACCTGCCAGCGCGCCGCGATCCTGAAGATCGGCTTCATCACCGAGCCTCCGGCTCGCACCCTCTGACCGGCCGGACCGAAAGGAACGAAACATGGGAATGCAGGTCGGATCGGGAGGCAGCGGCGACCCCGACGTCATGGTGGACATCAACACCACGCCGCTCATCGACGTGATGCTGGTGCTGCTCATCATGCTGATCATCACGATCCCCATCCAGACGCACGCGGTGAAGCTCAACATGCCGGTGGGCAGCCCGCCGCAGCAGACGGAGCCCCCGGTGGTGATCCTGGTGGAGGTGGACTTCGACGGCACGGTCATCTGGAACGGCGAGACCGTCCCGGACCGCCCGACGCTCGACGAGAAGTTCATCAACGCGGCGGCCATGCCGGTCCAGCCCGAGTTCCACCTGCGGCCGAACAAGATCGTGAACTACAAGTACGTGGCGGCGGTGATGGCCTCCGCGCAGAGCCACGGGATCACCAAGATCGGCCTCATCGGGGCCGAGCAGTACATCGACTGAAGCCACGCGCCCCGGGGCCGCGCGGCATGGAACGCGCGGCCCCGGCCATTTCCGGAACCTGGAGAAACGCACGATGATCGGATCGCCCATCCTTCGCGCCGCGGCCCTCGCCGCCGCCCTCCTCCTCGCTTCCGCGGCGCCGGCCTGGGCCCAGAGCACGGTCCGGCCGGAGGTGGGCACGCCCCTCAAGGCGGCCGATTCGCTGTTCAAGGCGAAGAAGTACCGCGAGGCCCTCGCGAAGGTGGCGGAGGCCGACGCCGCCGCCGGCAAGACGCCCTACGAGACCTACGTCATCCAGCGCACGAAGGGCAGCATCGCGGCCGCCGCCGGCGAGAACGAGACCGCGGCCAAGGCCTTCGAGGCCGTGATCGCCTCGGGCCAGGTCAAGGGCCCCGAGCAGCTGAAGCTGGTGCAGGCGGTGGCGGGCCTGTACTACCACGCGAAGGATTACGCGAAGGCCGCGCAGTGGGCCGCGCGCTACCAGAAGGAGGGCGGGACCGACCCGGCGATGCAGACGCTCGCGGTCCAGTCCTACTTTCTCATGAACGACTGCGCCGCCGTCTCCCGCGCCGTGGGCGAGGGCAACGGCCGCAAGCCCGCGGAGCAGGAACTGCAGATGCTCGCCAACTGCTACAACAAGCAGAAGGACAGCACGGGCTACGTCGCGGCCATCGAGCGGCTCGTGACCTACTACCCGAAGCGGGAGTACTGGACCGACCTGCTGAGCCGCGTCCAGAAGAAGAACGGCTTCTCCGACCGGCTCGCGCTCGACGTCTTCCGCCTGAAGCTCGCCACGGGCAACGTGACGAGCGGCGCCGACTACCTCGAGATGGCCCAGCTCGCCATCCAGGCCGGGTTCCCCACCGAGGCGAAGGCGATCGTGGACAAGGGCTACGCGGCGAAGGCCCTGGGCACCGGCAAGGACGCCGAGCGGCACCAGCGCCTTCGCGACCTGGTGGCCAAGCGCATTGCCGAGGCGGCGAAGGCCCGCGACCAGGTCGAGAAGGACGCGCTGGCGGACAAGGGCGGCGACGCCCTGGTGAGCCTGGGCTACAGCTACGTGACCGAGGGCGCCGCCCAGAAGGGCCTCGCCTTCATGGAGCAGGGCGTCAAGAAGGGCGGCCTCAAGCGCCCCGACGACGCGAAGCTCCTGCTCGGCATGGCCCAGCTGCAGAACGGCTCGAAGTCGAGGGGCCTCGCGACGCTCCAGGGCGTCCACGGCAAGGACGGCACGGCGGACCTCGCGCGCCTGTGGATTCTCCTCGGGCAGCGGGCCTAGCCCCGGCGATCCGCCACGCGACGCAGGCCGATCTCGCGGCCATCGTCGCGATCTACAACGCCTCGATCCCGGGGCGCCTCGCGACGGCCGACACCGCCGCCGTCACCGTCGACTCCCGCCGCGAGTGGTTCGCGGCCTTCGACCCGGCGAGCCGCCCGATCTGGGTGGCCGAGGACCGGGGGGAAACCGTCGGATGGCTGGGGCTTCGCTCCTTCTACGGGCGCCCGGCCTACCACCGCACGGTGGAAGTCGCGGTCTACGTCGCGCCCGGGGCGCAGCGCCGCGGGGTCGCCCGCGCGCTCCTCGCCCACGCCATCGGCGCCGCACGGGCGCTGGGCATCTCCACCCTCCTCGCCTTCGTCTTCGGCCACAATGACGCCAGCGTCCGCCTGTTCCGCGCCGCCGGCTTCGCGGATTGGGGGACGCTCCCCCGGGTGGCCGAGCTCGACGGCGTCGAGCGCGACCTCGTGATTCTCGGCAAGAGGCTCTGATTGCGATGAAGGCCTACCTCGACCTCATGCGCCACGTGCTGGAGCACGGCGCGAAGAAGACCGACCGGACGGGCACCGGGACGCTTTCGGTCTTCGGCCACCAGATGCGCTTCGACCTCTCGGAGCGATTTCCCCTCGTGACCACCAAGAAGGTGCACGTGAAGAGCGTGGTGCACGAGCTGCTGTGGTTCCTGCAGGGCTCGACCAACGTGCGCTACCTGAAGGAGAACGGCGTCTCGATCTGGGACGAATGGGCCGACGAGCGCGGCGAGCTGGGCCCCGTGTACGGGCACCAGTGGCGTTCCTGGCCGGCCCCGGACGGGCGGCACGTCGACCAGGTGGCGGAGGTCGTCTCCCAGATCCGCGCCAATCCCGACTCGCGCCGCCTCATCGTGTCGGCCTGGAACGTCGCCGACATCCCGCGCATGGCGCTCGCGCCCTGCCACGCGCTCTTCCAGTTCTACGTCGCGGACGGTCGCCTGTCCTGCCAGCTCTACCAGAGGAGCGCCGACATCTTCCTCGGCGTCCCCTTCAACATCGCCTCCTACGCGCTCCTCACGATGATGGTCGCGCAGGCTACGGGGCTCAAGCCCGGCGAGTTCGTCCACACCTTCGGCGACGCCCACCTCTACCTGAACCACCTCGACCAGGCGCGCGAGCAGCTGTCGCGCGAGCCGCGGCCGCTGCCCGTGATGCGCCTGGATCCGTCCGTCCGCGACCTCTTCGCCTTCCGCTACGGGGACTTCACCCTCGAAGGCTACGACCCGCACCCGGCGATCAAGGCGCCGATCGCGGTCTAGGGCCGGCATGCGCCGCTCCCTCATCGTGGCACGCGCGCGAAACGGCGCCATCGGCCTGGCGAACGCGATGCCGTGGCACCTGCCCGCGGACCTCGCGCACTTCAAGCGCACGACGCTGGGCCACCCGGTCATCATGGGGCGGCGGACGTGGGAATCCATCGGCCGCGCGCTTGCGGGCCGCAGGAACATCGTGGTGAGCCGCACGCCCGGGTTCCGTGCCGAGGGCGCGCAGGTCGTGGGCTCGCTCGCCGAGGCCTGGCGCGCCGCCGAGGGCGCCGAGGAAGCCTTCGTGATCGGCGGCGCCCGCCTCTACGCGGAGGCGCTCCCCGAGGCCGAGCGCGTCTACCTCACGGACGTCGTGGGAGAGGTCGCGGGCGACACGTTCTTTCCCGGGCTCGATCCACGCGAGTGGCGCGAGACGGTGCTCGCCGAGCAGCCGGCGGACGAGCGCAACCCCTACGCCTTGCGCTTCCTCCTGCTGGAACGGGCGGCCCCCTCCGGGCGCGGTTGACGCTCCGCAAGCGACCGTGCCGGTGCTCGCCTAGACTGTGGCGATGAGCGACGAACGCCAGCCTGGGCCCGCCTGCTGCGCCCATTGCGGCGCGCCCGCCCCAAGTCCCGTCACGAGGCCCGGGCCGGACGGCACGCCCCTCGCTTTCTGCTGCGCCGGATGCGCCGGCCTGCACGAGCTCGGGCTTGCCGCGGCGAATGCCGCTGCCCCGCCGCCGGCCGCGCCCACGCACGCCGAGACCGTCTTCGACGTCGAGGGGGTGAGCTGCGCGGCCTGCGTGATCCGGGTCGAGTCGGCGCTCGCCCGCCTGCCGGGCGTGACCGAATCGAGCCTCAACCTGGCTTCCCGGCGCGTGCGCATCCGGCACAGCACCGACACGTCCCGCGAGACCCTCGCCGCCGTCATCGCCCGCGCCGGATACCGGGCCCGGGTGCCGGGCCGCGACCCGAAGGCCATGCGCCGCGCCGAGGAGCGGCGCGCCCTGTGGCGCCTGTCGCTCGCCGGCTTCGCGATGATGCAGATCATGATGCTCGCCTGGCCGTCCTATGCGGACCACGACGGCTCGCTCGACTGGGACCTCGAGCGGCTCCTCAACATCGCGAGCCTGGTGATCACGGTGCCCGTGCTCCTGTTTTCCTCCGGGCCCATCTTCCGCGCGGCCTGGCACGGCATCGCGGCGCGCTCGCCGGGCATGGACGTCCCGGTGGCCCTGGGCATCGTGGTGAGCTTCATCGCGAGCCTGTACGGCACGTGGTCCGGCGGCGAGGTCTACTACGACTCGATCACCATGTTCGTGTTCTTCCTCCTCACCGGCCGCTACTTCGAGGCGCGCGCTCTCTCGGGGACCGTGGATGCCGCCGACTCGCTGGCGCAGCTCCTGCCACGCCGGGCGTGGCGGCTCTGCGGCGAGGAGCGCGTGGAGGCGGACCCGGCGGCCCTCGCCCCCGGCGACCTGGTGTCCATCCCCGCCGGGGAAGCGGCGCCGGCCGACGCCACCGTCGTCTCCGGCGCCACGGAGTTCGACGAGTCGCTGCTCACGGGCGAGACGTACCCGGTGCAGAAGGCCGCGGGCTCCCGCATCCTCGCCGGCAGCATCAACCTCGCCTCGCCCGTTGCCGCGCGCGTCGACCGCGCCCCCGGCGAGGCCACGCTCGACGTGATCCGCCGCCAGATGGAAAGGGCGGCCTCGCAGAAGCCGCGCTGGGCGCTCGTGGCCGACCGGATCGCGAGCCATTTCGTGGTGGCGATCGTGCTGCTCGCGGCCCTGGGCGCCTTCGCCTGGTGGTGGATCGACCCGTCCAGGGCCCTGTGGGTGGCGGTGTCCACGCTCGTGGTCACCTGCCCGTGCGCGCTGTCGCTCGCGACGCCCGTGGCCCTCACGGCGTGCGTGAACGCGCTCTCGCGCCACGGCGTCCTCGTGACGAGCGGGCGCGCCATCGAGGCGCTGGCCAGCGCCACGCACCTCGTCTTCGACAAGACCGGGACGCTCACCACGGGGCGGATGCACCTGCGCGCGGTCCAGACCCTGGGCGCGCCCGATCGCGACGCGTGCCTCGCGACCGCCGCGGCGCTCGAATCGGCCCTTTCCCACCCGATCGCGCACGCCCTCGTGAAGGCGCGGCCCGCCGGGCTCGCCGTGCCCGTGGCGAGCGAGATCCGGGCGGTGGCCGGCGCCGGGGTCGAAGCCGTGATCGGCGGCAACCGGTTGCGGGTCGGCTCGCCCGCCTTCTGCGCCGAGATCGCCGGCTCTCCCTTCCCCTGCCCCACCGACTCCACCGAGCCCGTGGCGGCCATGGCCGCCGCCGGCTCCTGGCTCGCGGCCTTCCACTTCGAGGACGCGCTGCGGCCGGAGTCCCGGGAGCTCGTCGCCCGGGCGCGCGCGGCCGGCTGCGAGGTGGTGCTCCTCTCCGGAGACCGCGCCCCCGTGGTCGACCGGGTGGCGGGGCAGCTCGGCATCTCCCGCGGCATCTCGGGGGCGAGCCCCGAGGACAAGGCCCGGCTGGTCGAGGAAATGGCGGCCGGCGGCGCCGTCGTGGCCATGATCGGCGACGGCATCAACGACGCGCCGGTGCTCGCCCGCGCCCAGGTGTCCATCGCCCTCTCGAGCGGGGCGGCCCTCGCCCAGTCGCAGGCGGACTTCGTGGTCGCCAACCCGTCGCTCCTCGCGATCTCGGAGGCCATCGAGCTCGCCCGGCAGACGCGGCGGATCATCCGCCAGAACATCGGCTGGGCGATCGCCTACAACGCCCTCACCCTGCCGCTCGCCCTGGGCGGGTTCCTCACCCCCTGGCTCGCGAGCCTCGGGATGTCGGTTTCGTCGCTTCTCGTGGTGGCCAATGCCCTGCGCCTGCTGCGCCGGCCCGCGCGGGGCGGTCTGGGCCTGCCCGGCGAGACCTCCACGGTGCCTGCCTGAGCGCCCATGGACATCCTCTACCTCCTCATCCCCGTCAGCGTGGTGCTCGTCTTCGCCATCGGATTCGTCTTCTGGTGGGCCATCTCGGCAGGCCAGTTCGACGACCTGGACCGCGAGGGCAAGTCGGTCGTCGAGGACCGGGAATCCGAGTCAGAGTATAAGTGACGACTTATTGATCAAGATCAAGCCACGTTCGCGTCCGGCCGATAGAGTCGCTCGCGGGAATCGCCGTCGCGAGTCCGCGTGCCCGTTTACGCCAGTTCCAGGGGGGTATCCATGAACGAAACTCAATATAACTACAAGGTGGTACGCCAGTTCGCGGTCATGACCGTGATCTGGGGAATCGTAGGCATGCTGGTGGGCGTGGTGATCGCCGCGCAGCTCGCCTGGCCGGCGCTCAACTTCGACATCCCGTGGCTCACGTACGGGCGCCTGCGGCCGCTGCACACCAACGCGGTCATCTTCGCGTTCGGCGGCTCGGCCCTCTTCGCGACCTCCTACTACGCCGTCCAGCGCACCTGCCACGCGCGCCTCTTCGGCGGGCCGCTCGTCGGCTTCACGTTCTGGGGCTGGCAGCTGGTGATCCTCCTGGCCGCCATCACCCTGCCGCTCGGCTACACCACGTCCAAGGAGTACGCCGAGCTGGAATGGCCCATCGACATCCTGATCGCGCTGGTATGGGTCGCCTACGCCATCGTGTTCTTCGGGACGATCGCCATTCGCAAGGTGAAGCACATCTACGTCGCCAACTGGTTCTTCGGCGCGTTCATCCTGACGGTGGCGATCCTGCACATCGTGAACAGCGCCGCGATCCCCGCGGGGCCGCTCAAGTCCTACTCGGCGTACGCCGGCGTGCAGGACGCGATGGTGCAGTGGTGGTACGGCCACAACGCCGTGGGCTTCTTCCTCACCGCGGGCTTCCTGGGGATGATGTACTACTTCATCCCGAAGCAGGCGGGCCGGCCGGTCTACTCCTACCGCCTGTCGATCGTGCACTTCTGGGCCCTCATCTTCACGTACATGTGGGCGGGCCCGCACCACCTGCACTACACGGCGCTGCCGGACTGGGCGCAGTCGATCGGCATGATCTTCTCCCTCATCCTCCTGGCGCCTTCCTGGGGCGGCATGATCAACGGGATCATGACGCTCTCGGGCGCCTGGCACAAACTGCGCACCGACCCGATCCTCAAGTTCCTCATCGTCTCGCTCTCGTTCTACGGCATGAGCACGTTCGAGGGCCCGATGATGTCGATCAAGACGGTGAACGCGCTGTCGCACTACACCGACTGGACCGTGGGCCACGTCCACTCCGGCGCCCTGGGCTGGGTGGCGATGATCTCCATCGGCAGCCTCTACTACCTCCTGCCGCGCCTGTTCGGCCGCACCGAGATGTACTCGGTGAAGGCGATCACGCTGCACTTCTGGATCACCACGATCGGCATCGTGCTGTACATCGCCTCCATGTGGATCGCCGGCGTGATGCAGGGCCTCATGTGGCGCGCGGTGAACGAGGACGGCACCCTCACCTACACCTTCGTCGAGAGCGTGAAGGCGACCTACCCGTACTACGTGATCCGCCTCACGGGCGGCCTCCTGGTGCTCTCGGGGATGTTCGTGATGGCCTGGAACATGTTCAAGACGATCGCCGCGGGCAAGGCGGTCGAGGGCGAGATTCCGGCGGTACCGGCCGGGTCCGGACTCGACGCACCGGCGCACGCCTGAGGAGACGAGACATGAAACTCACCCATGACATCATCGAGCAGAAGACCGGCCTCCTCGCCCTCCTCGTCGTGCTGGTCGTCAGCGTCGGCGGGCTGGTGGAGATCGTTCCCCTGTACTTCCAGCGCTCCACGACGGAGCCCGTGTCGGGCCTCAAGCCCTACAACGCGCTCAGGCTCGCGGGCCGGGACATCTACATCCGCGAAGGCTGCTACAACTGCCACTCGCAGATGATCCGGCCGTTCCGGGCCGAGGTGGAGCGCTACGGCCACTACTCGGTGGCGGGCGAATTCGTCTACGACCACCCGTTCCAGTGGGGCAGCAAGCGCACGGGCCCGGACCTGGCGCGCGTGGGCGGCCGCTACAGCGACGACTGGCACCGGACCCACCTGCGCAACCCGCGCGACGTGGTGCCGGAGTCCAACATGCCCAACTACCCGTGGCTCGCGAAGACCCCGGTCGACGCCGACTCGCTGCCGGCCAAGATGCGGGCGCTGCGCACGGTGGGCGTGCCCTACACGGACGCCGAGATCGCCTCTTCCACCAAGGACGTCGCCGGCAAGACCGAGGAGGACGCGCTCATCGCCTACCTCCAGGAACTCGGCACCGTCATCAAGTCGCGGAGATAGCGCCATGGACATCAACATGATCCGCGCCGGCGTGACCGTCGCCGCCTTCATCACCTTCCTCGGCATCGTCGCGTGGGCCTGGTCCTCGCGCCGCAGCGCCGACTTCGAAGCCGCGGCACGCCTTCCCCTCGACGAGGACGACGCCGCCACCGCCCGGGAGAAAGAACAATGAGCGATTTCGTCGACGGCTTCTGGAGCCTCTACGTCGCAGGCCTCACCCTGATCTCCATCATCGCCTGCGCGGTCCTTCTCACCATGCAGCACAAGAAGTCCGCGCCCGGGCAGGCGGTGGGCACCACCGGCCACCAGTGGGACGAGGACCTGGCGGAGTACAACAACCCCCTGCCCCGGTGGTGGATGTGGCTCTTCTGGATCACCATCGTCTTCGGCCTGCTCTACCTCGTCCTCTATCCGGGACTGGGCACCTTCAAGGGCGTCCTGGGGTGGTCCTCGACCGGCCAGTACAAGGCGGAGCAGGCGAGCGCCGATGCCACCTACGGTCCGGTCTTCCAGAAGTACGCGGCCATGGAGATCGAGGCGATCTCGAAGGACCCGCAGGCCAAGGCCATGGGCGAGCGCATGTTCCTCACCTACTGCTCGCAGTGCCACGGCTCGGACGCGCGCGGCGCCAAGGGCTTCCCCAACCTCGCGGACAAGGACTGGCTGTGGGGCGGAGAGCCGCAGGCGGTTCTCACGTCCATCCTGGAGGGACGCAACGGCGTGATGCCCCCGATGGGCGCCGCGGTGGGCGGCCCGGAGGGCGTGAAGGAAGTGGCCAACTACGTCCTTTCGCTTTCCGGCGCGACCCATGACGCCAAGCTCGCGGAGGCCGGCAAGGCGCAAGTTCGCGGCCTGCGCGGCCTGCCACGGGCCGGAAGCCAAGGGCAACCCCGCCCTCGGCGCGCCGAACCTCACCGACAAGACCTGGCTGCACGGCGGATCGCTGGCCGCGATCTCCGAGCAGATCGACAAGGGCCGCAGCAACGTGATGCCCGCGCACAAGGACTTCCTGGGTCCCGAGCGCTCCCGCCTCATCGCCGCCTACGTCTGGGGGCTTTCCCAGTCGCCGGCCGGAGCGAAGTGACGCAACCTGCACCCGGCCCGGGCGCGGCGAAGGCCGCGCCCGACGCCGCCCCCTTGCGGGCCGTCGCCTCGGCGGCCGCCCGCGAAGAGCTCGAGCGCGGCCTCTTCGAGGTCCGCAAGAAGATCTATCCGCGCGCGGTCACCGGGTGGTTCGCGACCCTGCGCTGGGCGGCCGTGTGGCTCACGCAGGTGATCTTCTACGGGCTGCCCTGGGTCGCCTGGAACGACCGCCAGGCGGTGCTCTTCGACCTCGCCGCGCGCAAGTTCTACATCTTCGGCCTGGTCTTCTGGCCCCAGGACTTCATCTACCTCACGCTGCTGCTGGTGACGGCGGCGGTCTCCCTCTTCCTCTTCACCTCCGTCGCGGGGCGCCTGTGGTGCGGCTACGCCTGCCCGCAGACGGTCTACACCGAGATCTTCCTCTGGATCGAGCGCGTGTTCGAGGGCGACCGCACCGCCCGCACCAGGCTCGACGGCGCCCCCCTCACGGCGCGCAAGTTCGGCATCAAGGCCGGCAAGCACGGCGCCTGGGCCGCCCTCGCCTTCTGGACCGGCCTCACCTTCGTCGGCTACTTCACCCCCATCAAGGTGCTCGTCGGCGAGGTGCTCGCCTTCGCGCTGGGTCCCTGGCAGATGTTCTGGATCTTCTTCTACGGCTTCGCGACCTACGGCAATGCGGGCTGGATGCGGGAGCAGGTCTGCAAGTACATGTGCCCCTACGCGCGCTTCCAGGGCGCCATGTTCGACCAGGACACCCTGATCATCGCCTACGACGTCGATCGGGGGGACCCGCGCGGCGCGCGCGGCAAGAAGGCCGACCCGAAGTCCCTGGGCCTCGGCGATTGCGTCGACTGCGGGATCTGCGTGCAGGTGTGCCCGACCGGCATCGACATCCGCAACGGCCTGCAGTACGAGTGCATCGGCTGCGCCGCCTGCATCGACGGCTGCGACCAGGTGATGGAGAAGATGGGGTACCCGAAGGGGCTCATCCGCTACTCCACCGAGCACGCGATGCACGAGCACTCCGGGGTCGCCGGCATCGTGAAGCGCATCGTGCGGCCGCGGACCCTCGTCTACACGGCGATCCTCGCCACCGTGGTCGTCGCCGCCTCCGTGGCGCTGTGGATGCGCGTGCCGCTAAAGGTCGACGTCATCCGCGATCGCGGCGCCATGGTGCGCGAGGTCGAGGACGGCGAGCTGGAGAACGTGTACCGCCTGCAGGTGATGAACGCCACGGAATCGCCCCACCGCTACCGCATCACGGTCGAAGGCCTCCAGGGCGCGCGCGTGGCCTCCGACCCGGTGATCGAGATGGCGCCCGCCTCCACCCGCGCCTTCCCGGTGCGCATCCGCGTCCCCGGCGACTCGGCCAAGGGCGGCTCGCAGAAGATCGTCATCTCGGTGACCGCCGAGGACGCAAGCGGCCTGCAGGTGCGCGAGAAGGCCGCCTTCCTTTCGCCGCGCCGGGAAGGGAACTGACCGCCATGACCGCAGAACGCACCGCCGCGCCGCGCAAGCCCTGGTACCGGGAGCCGTGGCCCTGGCTCATCATGGCCGGCCCCGCCACGGTGGTCGTGGCCGGCGTGGCCACGGCGGTGATCGCCTTCCGCGGCGCCGACGGGCTCGTCGCCGACGACTACTACAAGCAGGGCCTGGGCATCAACCGCGAGATCGCGCGCGACCAGGCCGCCAGGAGCCTGGGCCTCGCCGGCGAGGTGCGGATCGCGCCCGGCGTGGCCCGCGTGACGCTGCGTGCGGTTTCCAGCCTGCCCGACCGCCTCACGCTGCGCCTGGCGCATCCGTCGCGCGCGGCCGAGGACCGCGTGCTCTACCCGGCCCGCACCGCCGACGGCGTGTGGGAAGCGCCGCTGCCGCAGCTGCCGGCCGGGCGCTGGCTCGCCATCGTCGAGACGGCGCAATGGCGCGTCTCGGCAAGCCTCGACACGAGAGCCGCGCAAGCGGCGGAGCTCTCCCCCGGCGTGCGCTAGCGCCGGGAGGAAGGGCCTACACAGGGAGGGAAGGACATGCTCACGCAACGAATCGCCTGGATACTCTGGCCCGCGTTCCTCGTGGCCTGCGGCATGGAGTTCGTGTTCTTCACGCTCTTCGACCCCGAGGACCTGCACTTCTTCGGCGAGCCGCTGGAGGCGAGCCGGATGACGATCTACTCCGTCGGTTTCTTCGTCTTCTGGGCGCTGGGCGCGGCCTCGAGCTTCCTCACCTGCTTCCTGCAGCGCTCGCCGTGGGAGGTGAACCGCTGCCCCCTGCCCGCCACCGACCGTCCCGAGGGCTGCCCGAAGAGCGAAGGGCCCTGCCGCTAGAGGGTCTTGACGACGTCCACGAGGCTCGGGTCGTCGTCGACCGGGAGGGTCTCGAAGCCGAGCCGGTCCATCAGCTCCAGCATCGAGTCGTTGGAGGCGAGCACGAGCCCGCGCAGGCGCTCGATGCCGGCGAAGCGCGCGTGCGTCATGAGGCGCCCCATGAGCTTGGAGGCGAGACCCTTCCTCTGCGCGCGGTCGGCGATCACGATGGCGAACTCCGCGCTCACCGGGTTGGGATCGCGCACGTAGCGCGCCACCCCGATGATCGACTCGTGCCCCTCCTCCTGCCGCGTGGCGATGAGCGCCATCTCGCGGTCGTAGTCGATCTGCGTGAAGCGGGCGATCATCTCCGGAGTGACGTGGCGCACGATCGACAGGAAGCGCAGGTAGCGCGACTCGTCGGAGAGCTCCGTGATGAAGTCGGTCTCCATCTCCGCGTCCTCCGGGCGGATCGGGCGGATGGTCACCTCGATCCCGTCGCGCAGGCGCTCGATCGCCTCCAGCGCCTCCGGGTACGGGTGGATGGCCAGGTGCGAGTAGCGGCTGTCGAGGTGGCGCCGCGCCGGGTCGATCACCACGCGCGCGTCGAGGGCGACCGCCCCGGTCGGGTCCAGCAGCAGCGGGTTGATGTCCATCTCGGCGACCCAGGGCAGGGCGCACACGAGGTCGGACACGCGCAGCAGCACGTCGATGAGCGCGTCGCGGTTGGCGGCCGGGACGTTGCGGTAGGCGCCCAGCAGGCGCGCCGCGCGCGTGCGGTCGATGAGATCGCCGGCCAGCCGCACGTTGAGCGGCGGCAGCCCCACGGCGTTGTCGCGCAGCAGCTCGACGGCCACGCCGCCCGAGCCGAAGCTGATGGCCGGCCCGAAGGCCGGGTCGGTCATCACGCCGATCATGAGCTCGCGCCCGTCGCGGCGCGCGACCATCGACTGCACGAGCACGCCTGCCACCTTCGCCTCGGGCCGCATGCGGTGGACCGTCGCGATGATGTCGTCGAACTGGTAGCCCACGTCCCTCGCGTCGCGCACGTCGAGGCGCACCCCGTTCACGTCCGACTTGTGGGTGATGTCGGGCGAGAGGATCTTCATCACCACCGGGTAGCCGATGGTCTCCGCGGCCCGCACCGCCTCCTCGTGGGTCGTGGCGACGACGAAGGGCGGCACCGGAATGCCGAACGCGGCGAGAAGCGTCTTCGCCTCGACCTCGTTGAGCAGCGTGCGTCCCTCGGCAACCGCGGCCAGGAAGATCTCCTCGGCCCGCACGATGTCGTGCTCCACCGTCGTCGATCGCGGCGACGGCGACTCGAGCAGCAGGCGCTGGTTCTTCACGTGCGAGGCGAGCGCCGCGAAGGCCTGGACCGCGACCTCGCTGGACCGGTAGGCCGGGATGCCTGCCTCCTCGACGCGGTGGCGGGTGTCGATCACGCTGATCTCGCCGAGCCAGGCCGTGAGGAAGGGCTTGGAGCACTCCTTCGCGACCGGCAGGATGCCGTCGGCCACGGACTCCGCGGTCGCGATGCCCGTGGGGCAGAACGCCGTCAGGACCGCGTCCACGTTCGGGTCCTCCGCCACGATCCTCGCGGCGCCGCCGAAGCGCTCGCCGTCGGCGTCCCCGATCACGTCGACCGGGTTGGCGTGCGACCAGTGCCTGGGAAGGATGGCGTTGAGCTTCTCGATCGTCTCCGGCGCGAGCTTCGCCAGCTGGACGTTCTCCGAGCTGCAGGCGTCCGCGGCCAGCACGCCCGGGCCGCCGCCGTTGGTGACCACCGCCAGGCGGTCGCCGCGCGGCTTCCTGCGCGAGGACAGGGCGCGCGCCGCGGCGAACAGGTCCTGGGCGCTGTGCACGCGCACCACGCCGCAGCGTGCGAGGACCGCGTCGAACACCGCGTCGTTGCCGACCAGGGCGCCGGTGTGCGAGCGGGCGGCCTGCGACCCGGAGGCGTAGCGGCCCACCTTGAGCACGATCACGGGCTTGGCGCGCGCGATCGCGCGCAGGCTGCTGATGAAGGTCCGCCCGTCGTGGATCCCCTCGACGTAGAGCAGCACGCTCTCCGTCTTCGGGTCGAAGAGCAGGTAGTCCAGCACGTCGCCGAAGTCGATGTCGGCCGCGCCGCCGAGCGAGACCACGCTCGAAAGCCCGACCTTGGTGCTGGCCGCCCAGTCGACCAGGGCGGTGCAGATCGCCCCGGACTGCGACACCAGGGCGATGCTGCCGGGGTCGCACGCGGTGCGGCAGAAGGACGCGTTGAGGCCCACCGAGGGGCGCAGCATGCCGATGCAGTTCGGGCCGAGGATGCGCACGTCGGCCGCGCGCGCGACCTCGATCACGCGGGCTTCCATCGCCTTGCCGGCATCGCCGGTCTCGGAGAAGCCGGCCGAGAGCACGATGGCCGCCGGAATCCCGGCCTTGCCGGCCTGCGCGATGATGCCGGCCACCGCGGGCGCGGGCGCGGCCACGACGGCGAGGTCCACGGGCCCCGGCAGGGCCTCGAGCGAGGGATAGCAGGGGTCGCCGCCCAGCTTGTCGTGGCGCGGGTTCACGAGGTAGATCGGGCCGCGGAACCCGCCCTTGCGCAGGTTCGCGAGGACGACCTGCCCCAGGGAGCCCGGGCGCTCGCTCGCGCCCACCAGCGCCACGGAGGTGGGCGAAAGCAGCGGGTGCAGGGGGTGGATGAGCTTCGATATCCCCGGCGCGGCGGGGACTGCGGTCGCGTCAGGAATGCGGAATCGGCTGGCCGCCAGGCGATTCCTCATCTTGGTGCTCATGGATGCCCGTCACCCGGCAAAGTGCGCGGGCCCGCCGCGCTTCTCCGCAGCCTCCTGGCAGCGCACGCAGCGCGAGGCTGCCGGCTGCGCCTGCAGGCGGGCGAATCCGATCGCCGCGCCGCAATCCTCGCACAGGCCGTATTCGCCGCGCGCCAGGCGCTTCTCGGCGGCCACGATGGCGAGCAGCGCGGAGCGCACCTGCCCCGCGCCGGCCACGTCGCGCTCGAACTCGGCTTCCGCGAGCGCGCCGTCGCCCGTGAGCCCGGAGTCGCGGAACAGATCCGCGTCCTCGACGCTCATCTCGCCCGAGGCGCGCCGCACCGCCGCGAGCGTCTCGCCCTTGAGGCGGACCAGCTCCTCGGTGAGCTGCACGACCTCGCGCGGGTCCAGGCCGTTCACGGCGCCGCCCTTGCCCATCAGCGGACCACCAGCACGGGCACGTTGCTTCGCGCCAGGACCTTCTGCGTCTCGCTGCCGAGCAGCAGCGCCTCGAAGCCCTTGCGGCCGTGGGAGGCCATGACGATCAGGTCGGCCTTGGCCTTCTTGGCGGCCGCCAGGATCTCGTCGGCCGGCGAATCGCCGAACAGGTGGATCGCCTCCGCCTCGACGCCCTCCTTCTGGGCGGCCGCGCTGTCGCGGGCAAACACCTTGTCGGCGGCGGCCTTGCAGTCGCGCTTGTAGTCCTTCTCCGACGGCCAGTCGATCATGAC
The DNA here is from genome assembly GCA_963824135.1 of uncultured beta proteobacterium. Taxonomy (GTDB): domain Bacteria; phylum Pseudomonadota; class Gammaproteobacteria; order Burkholderiales; family Usitatibacteraceae; genus FEB-7. The sequence goes on from CAWGOH010000012.1 coordinate 635,792, forward strand.
GCCGTCGGGGTAGTACGGCGTGCGGTAGTCGGGCGTGACGTGCACGAGCGTGAGCAGCGCGCCCATGTCCTTCGCGATCGACGCGGCGGTCTTCACTGCGTGCGCGGAGCGTTTCGATCCGTCGGTGGCGCAGAGGATGCGTTTGAACATGGCGATCTCCTCTGGAGGGGAAGGGGACTTCCTGCAAATCCATGCTACCCCCCGCCCCCCTCGCCTGCTTGACCGGGATCAACCGGGGGGATGGGCTCCCGGAGGGCGCCTCAGGGCGCGCTCTGCGCCTGCGCCATCACGCGCTTCAGGCCCCCGATGTCGAGGATGCGCACGTGCTTCTGGTGCACCTCGATCAGGTTGTCCTCCTGGAAGCGCGAGAAGAGCCGGCTCACCGTCTCCAGCTTCATGCCGAGGTAGCTCCCGATCTCGTCGCGCGTCATGCGCAGGACGAACTCGGAGGCGGAGAAGCCGCGCGCGGTGAGCCGCTGCGAGAGGTTCACGAGGAAGGCCGCCAGCCGCTCCTCGGCGCGCATCGAGCCCAGCAGCATCATCACGCCCTGGTCGCGCACGATCTCGCGCGACAGGACCTTGTGGAAATGGCGCTGCAGCGGCTCGAAGTGGCGCGACAGGTCCTCGACGCGCGCGAAGGGCATGACGCAGACCTCGCTGTCCTCGAGGGCCGTGAGCGTGCACGTGTGGCGGTCGCCGCCGATGCCGTCCATGCCCAGGAGCTCGCCCGCCATGTAGAAGCCGGTGACCTGCTCGCGGCCGTCGCCGCTCGTGAGCGTGCTCTTGAAGAATCCGTAGCGCACCGCGTACAGCGCCGAGAACGGCTCCCCCCCGTAGAAGAGGCTGTCTCCCCGGCGCACCTTCCGGCGGGTGGAGACGAGGTTGTCGAGCGTCTGCAGCTCGTCGGAGGAAAGGCCCACGGGCAGGCACAGTTCCCGCAGGTTGCACTGCGAGCATGCCGTGCGCAGGCGGGTGAGTGTGGCGGGGGCTGGCTCGGTCATAATGGCGCATTGTAGACGGCACCAATGCGCCCGGCGACCCTTGATCCTTGTCAAGCCCGGTGCACGCCATTGACGGAAGATTCGATCCATGCTTTCAGTCGCGACCCCTCCCGCCACGCCCGCGCCCGCGCCCCGCCCGGAGTCCCTGCCCGCCCAGATCGACCTCGACCTGGTGCAGCGCTTCGACAAGCTGGGCCCGCGCTACACCAGCTACCCGACGGCGGACCGTTTCGTCGAGGCCTACGACGAGCAGTCCTTCCGGCAGGCCATGCGCACGCGCCTGATCGGCGCCGTGCGCCAGCCGCTTTCGCTGTACGTCCACCTGCCCTTCTGCAACACCATCTGCTTCTACTGCGGCTGCAACAAGGTCGTGACGCGCGACAAGTCGCGCGCGGCCCGGTACCTGCACTACCTCTCGAAGGAGGTGCAGATGCAGGCCGAGCTCGCCGGCGACGACCGCCGCGTGCGCCAGATGCACTGGGGCGGCGGCACGCCCACGTTCCTCTCGGACCACGAGATGCGCGTGGTGTGGGACCTGCTTCGCACCCACTTCGAGTTCCAGCCCGACGGCGAGTACGCGATCGAGATCGACCCGCGCTCCTGCTCTCCGGAGACGATCCGGCTGCTGGCGGAGCTGGGCCTGAACCGCGCGAGCTTCGGCGTCCAGGACTTCGACCCCGCCGTGCAGCGCGCGGTGAACCGCATCCAGCCCTACGAGATGACGCGCGACGTCTTCAACGCGGCCAGGGCGTGCGGGTTCAAGTCGCTCAACATCGACCTCATCTACGGGCTGCCCAAGCAGAGCGTCTCGAGCTTCGCCGACACGGTCGAGCGCGTGCTCGAGCTGCGCCCGGACCGCATCGCGCTCTACAGCTACGCCCACCTTCCCCAGAGGTTCAAGCCGCAGCGGCGGATCCTCGACGTGGACCTGCCGAGCGCCGCCGAGAAGCTCTCCATCCTCGCGCGCGCCATCGACCTCTTCAACCGCGCCGGCTACATCTACATCGGGATGGACCACTTCGCGCTGCCCGACGACGAGCTCGCGCGCGCGCAGCGCTCCGGCACGCTCACGCGCAACTTCCAGGGCTACACGGTCGGCCCGGACGGCGACATGTTCTCCTTCGGCGTCTCGGCGATCGGCAAGGTCGGCCCCACCTACAGCCAGAACGCGCGCGACCTGCCCGCCTACTACGACTCGCTGGACCAGGGGCGGCTGCCCATCATCCGCGGCCTGGAGCTCACCGCCGACGACCTGGTGCGGCGCGCGATCATCGTCGCGCTCATGTGCCAGTTCTGCGTCTCCATCGAGTCCGTCGAGGCCGCGCACCTGGTGAAGTTCGACGAGTACTTCGCCTACGAGATCGAGGCCCTCAAGGAGTTCGAGGAGCTGGGCCTCGTCGAGCGCGAGCCGGGCTGGATCGCGGTCACGCCCAAGGGCCGCTTCTTCGTGCGCGCCATCTCCGCCGTGTTCGACAAGTACCTGCGCGCCGACAAGGCGCGCGTCGCCTACTCGCGCATCATCTGAGCGAGGCCTCTGGCGCGGCCCCGGTGACCGGTCCCCTCGCCCTCGCGGCGGCGCTCCTCGCCTTCTCCGGCATCGCCCATTGCGCGGCCATGTGCGGCGGCTTCGTCGCCACCGCGTTCGCCCCCGCCCCGGGCGGCGGGCCGCGGCCCCTCGCGGGCGCGCTCGCGCTGCACGGCGGCCGCCTCGCCTCCTACGCCACCGCCGGCGCCATCGCCGGCGCGCTCGGAGCCACCCCCGCCCTGCTGCTCGGCTCGGCCCGCTTCCAGGCGGTCCTCTTCTCCCTGGGCGCCCTGGTCCTGGTGGTCACGGGCCTGCGGATCGCGGGCGTGCGCATCGTCCGGCCCGCCTCGGCCGCCTGGGCCGAGCCGCTGTGGCGCCGCGCGACCGGGTTCGCCCGCGGCCTGGGGCAATCGGACTCCCTGCCCAGGCGCCTGGGGCTGGGCGTCCTGTGGGGTTGGGCGCCGTGCGCCCTGGTCTACTCGGCGCTTCCCCTGGCGCTGGTGAGCGGCTCGGCCCTTCAAGGCGCGGCCGTGATGCTCGCCTTCGGGGCCGGCACCCTGCCGGCGCTGGTCGGGGCGGGGTGGCTCGCCGGGCGGGGCATCGCCCTCGCGCCGGGCCCCGTGGCGCGGGGAATCGCCGGGGGCGCGCTCGTCGTGCTCGCCGTGGCCGGCATCCTCCAGGCCTTCGGCGTCACCGATACGGCCCTGGGCGCGTTCTGCGTGCCTGCGGGCGCCGTGAACTACCTGAAGCCCGACTCGCCCCGCGGGCGGCGGGCGTAGACCTTCTCGGTGACGACGCCGTCGCGGCCCACCATCACCGAGAAATCGACGATGTAGTCCCAGGTGTCGCGGAAGACGTAGTCCCACGCCGTCGCCTGCAGGTTGGGAAAGTCCTGCATGCGCCAGGGCGGCCCGACGAGGCGCTCGACCTCCCCGGCCTTCGTCGTTCCCGGTCGAGATGCGCCCGAAGTGCTCCTCGCTCAGCACCTGCTCCAGACGCACCAGCCGGCCGTCCGCGGCGCAGGTGCGCCATGTGGGTCTGCGTGCCCTCGGGGCCGCTGGGATAGACGAGCTGGCGGGAGCCGTCGGCGGCCGCGTACACGCGCGCCGGCTCACCCAGCGCCTGGCGGACGTCGGCCTCCGTCGAGCGGCCCGGTTCGAGCCGCGCGAGGCTCACCGCGGCGCATCCCGAGAGAAGAAACGCGGCAAGGAGGGCGGTCGCGGACGAGGCTCGTAGTTCCATGGGTCACCTATCGGGGAATGGCACGCAGTCTTATGATGCCATCAGCAGCCTGAGGTTCCGGACACCGCCCTCCCATCCCGAAATTCACCTCCCCCACGACCATGAGCGACGCACTCAACTATCTCGTCAAGGCACGCCCCGATGCGATCGGCCCGTACCTCGCCTTCCTGAAGGAAGCCGGCCGCCACCTCGACCCCAAGACGCGGAACCTCATCTCCGTCATCACCAAGGTCCACTCCCAGACCCGCAACGGCTTCAGGCAGTACCTCGGCCGGGCGCTGCGCGAGGGGGCCTCGCCCGACGAGGTCCTGGACGCCCTCCTCATGGCCTTCCCCGCCCTGGGGCTCGCGAAGATCATCTGGGCCGTCGACATCATCCTCGAGATGAACATCCCGGGCTTCGATCCCGCGCGGCTGGGGGGAAAGGCGAAGCCGGAGTGGCACGACGTCGCGGCGCTGGCCGACCTGCCGGCCGACGGCGTGAAGCGACTGGAAGCGGGCGAGCGCGGGCTCTTCGTCCTGCGCACGCCGGCCGAGATCCGCGTCTACGACAGCCGCTGCCCGCACCAGGTGACCAACATCCCCGAGCTCGCGGTCAAGGGGCGCACGCTCACCTGCCCCAAGCACGAGTGGGCGTTCGATCTCGCGAGCGGGGAGTGCATCGCCAAGGGCAACAGTCCGCTCAATCGCCTCGAGCACCGGGTGACCGGCGAGCGTCTCGAAGTCCTCTGGTAGGCGAGGCGGCAACCGAATGGAACCGCCGATGAAGATCTGCATCGTTTCCGACAGCCACGACCGCGCCGATCCCCTCGCCCGCGCGGTGCACGCGGCGAAGGCGCTGGGCGCCGGGGCCGTCATCCACTGCGGCGACCTCATCGGCGCCCAGACCATCAAGCCCGCGCTCGCGGCCGGCCTGCCGGTGCATGCCATCCACGGCAACAACCTGGGCGACGCGCAGGCGATGCACTACCAGTCGCGCCTGAGCGGCGGCCTGCTCCAGTACCACGGCGCGGAGGCCCGCCTCGAACTCGCCGGCCGGCGCATCATCGTGACGCACTACGACCACCTCGGGTACGCGCTCGCCTGCACCGGGGAGTGGGACCTGGTCTGCTGCGGTCATTCGCACCGCGCGGAGGCACGGCCGGTGGCCGACGTGAAGGGCGGCTCCACGTGGCTGGTCAACCCCGGCACGGTGGCGGGCATCTCCGGCCCGGCCACCTGGGTCCTGGCCGACCTCGCGGAAATGCGATTCGAGGTCCATTCGATCCTTTTATAGCCGCATCACTTGATTCTTTGCACCTGCCCTGGATCGCCCTCCATAATTGATAGGTTTCGTCGACTCGTGCGATCGTCCAGCAGAAAGGACCAAGATGTTCACCAGCAATGCCTTCGCGGCGGTTTCGGGAAGCCTGCCCGCCGGCTTCATGCAATGGTACGTGGGGCTGATGATCCTGGCGGTCATCGCCGGCACGCTCCTGGACGTCGTCCACAAGGGAAGTGCCACGTACTTCTTCGCCAACTGGCGCAAGACCCGGGGCAAGGGCGCCCCGGTCGACGTCGGCCTCGATCGCGGTCAAGACCGTCGTGGTGGACGTCCTCGCCTCGGGCGAATTCTGCAACCCGCGGCGCCGCATCGCCCACCTGCTGACGATGTACGGGTTCATCCTGTATCTCGTCACCACCATCCTGATGGTGTACGCCTACCCGACGGCCGCGACGCCGACGCCGGCCCTGGTGGCGCAGCTCTGGTGGCTCGGCGGGCTGATGGCCCTCGCCGGGGGCTACTGGTTCTGGTTCTTCATCCGCGTCGACGTCGCGGCCGAGGGCAACTCGCCGCTGCGCGTGGTGCGCGCCGATCTCTTCATCCTCTCGCTGCTCGCCAGCGTGACGCTCGGCCTCGTCTGGGCCTGGCTGCAGGCGCGCGGAAGCCGGCCCACCGGCATCGTCTTCGGCCTGTACCTCGTGGCCACCACGGTGCTGTTCGGCGGGGTGTACTGGTCCAAGTTCGCGCACATGTTCTTCAAGCCCGCGGCGGCCTTCGAGAAGCGGGTCGCCAAGGCCAACGGCACGAACATGAACCTGCCGACGCAGACCCGGGACGATCCCGCACAACGGGAGAGGCACTCGATGGAACTGCTGAAGGACGCCCCCATGGACATGGGGCTCGGCATCAAGCGCGACGCACCGCGCCACTACTAGAAATCAAGCCGCCGATTCCGGCGGAACAGAACCAAGGAGCCAGCCTATGCCTACCTTCGTGTACATGACGAGGTGCGACGGATGCGGACACTGCGTCGACATCTGCCCCTCGGACATCATGCACATCGACAAGACCTATCGGCGCGCCTACAACATCGAGCCGAACATGTGCTGGGAGTGCTACTCCTGCGTCAAGGCATGTCCGCAGAACGCGATCGACGTGCGCGGATATGCCGACTTCGCCCCGCTCGGCCACAGCGTGCGCGTCGTCCGGGACGAGAAGAAGGGCACGATCGCCTGGCGGATCAAGTTCCGCAACGGCACCGAGAAGAACTTCCTCTCGCCCATCACCACCAAGCCCTGGGGAGAGGCGATCCCCAAGCTCGCGGACGTTCCCGGACCCAGCAAGGAAATGCGCGACGGCGAGCTGCTGTACAACGAACCGAAATACATCCGCCTGGATGAGGGCGGCCTGCGAACGCTCGAATCCGCGGGCCTCAAATTGAAGATGGGGGTCTACTACTGATGGCCTACGATACGATCATCGAAGACGGCATCGACGTTCTGGTCGTCGGTGCGGGGCTGGGCGGCACCGGTGCCGCCTGGGAGGCGAGGTTCTGGGGCCAGGACAAGAAGATCGTCATTGCCGAGAAGGCCAACATCGATCGCTCGGGCGCGGTCGCCCAGGGCCTGTACGCGATCAACTGCTACATGGGCACGCGCTGGGGCGAGAACAACCCGGAGGACCACGTCCGCTACGCCCGCATCGACCTGATGGGCATGGTGCGGGAAGACCTGCTGTTCGACATGGCCCGTCACGTCGACTCCACGGTGCACCAGTTCGAGGAGTGGGGCCTGCCGATCATGAAGGACCCGAAGACCGGGCGCTACCTGCGTGAAGGCCGGTGGCAGATCATGATTCACGGCGAGTCCTACAAGCCCATCGTGGCCGAGGCCGCGAAGAAATCGGCGGACAAGGTCTTCAACCGCATCTGCGTCACCCACCTGCTGATGGACGACAGCAAGGAAAACCGGGTCGCCGGTGCCGTCGGGTTCAACGTCCGCACGGGCAACTACCACGTCTTCAAGTCCAAGACCGTGATCTGCGGCGCGGGCGGCGCCTCCAACATCTTCAAGCCGCGTTCGGTGGGCGAAGGGTCCGGCCGGACCTGGTACGCGCCCTGGTCGTCCGCGTCCGCCTACGGGCTCATGATCGATGCCGGCGCCAAGATGACGCAGATGGAGAACCGCATCGTGCTGGCGCGCTTCAAGGACGGCTACGGCCCGGTCGGCGCCTACTTCCTGCACCTGAAGACCTACACGCAGAACTGCCTGGGCGAGGAGTACGAGTCCAAGTGGTTCCCCGAGCTGCAGAAGATGGTCGGCAAGGAATATCTCGATCCGGAAGCCTCGCACCTGACGCACCGGCCGATCCCGACCTGCCTGCGCAACCACGCGCTGATCAGCGAGGTCAACGCCGGCCGCGGCCCCATTCACATGATCACCATGCGCGCCTTCCAGGATCCCCACCTGGAAGAGGTCGGCTGGGAGAACTTCCTCGGCATGACCGTCGGCCAGGCGGTCCTGTGGGCCGCCACCGACGTGGACCCCAAGAACGAGAATCCCGAGCTGACCACTTCCGAGCCCTACGTCATGGGCTCCCACGCGACCGGTTCGGGCGCCTGGTGCTCCGGCCCCGAGGACATTTCCCCTCCCGAGTACTTCTGGGGCTACAACCGCATGACGACGATCGAAGGCCTGTTCGGCGCCGGCGACGCGGTCGGCGGCACGCCGCACGCCTTCTCGTCGGGGTCGTTCACCGAGGGCCGCCTCGCCGCGAAGGCCGCCTGCAAGTACATCGACGACGGGAAGGCCGAAGGCATCGTCGTGTCCGATGCGCAGATCAGCCGCCGCAAGGAGGAGATCTACAAGCCCATGGAGCACTACAAGGTCTACCGCAACGAGATCGTGGCGGGCGACGTCAACCCGCACTACATCAATCCCAAGCAGGGCCTGGACCGCCTGCAGAAGCTGATGGACGAGTATTGCGGCGGAGTGACCGTCAACTACATGACCAACGAGAAGCTCCTGAACATCGGTCTCAAGAAGCTCAGGATCCTGGAGGAAGACCTCGGGAGCCTGGCCGCGAAGGACATTCACGAGCTGCTGCGCGCGTGGGAACTGAAGCACCGTCACCGCGCCGCCGAGTGCGTCACGCACCACACGCTGTTCCGCAAGGAGACCCGCTGGCCGGGTTACTACTACCGGGGCGACGCCATGAAGGTGGACGACGCGAACTGGCACGTGCTGACGGTTTCGCGCCGCGATCCGAAGACCGGCGAATACACCATGGAGAAGGCGCCTTGCTATCACCTGGTGGCGGACGAGAAGTAGCCGGCTCGCCGGACCCCGCGACGCCGTTGCCCTCCGCTCGCGGGGAGCCGCACATGAACATCATCGACAAGACCGACGAGGAGATCCTGGCCATCGCGAAGCCCCTGTGGCGCGACCTCGTCAAGTACTCGAACGAGGGCAAGTACGGGGACTTCGCCAGGAACTTCTCCAGCACCCTGGCGCTTGCCATCGACCAGGTCGTGGCGGGCCACCAGTTCGCGAACAGCGAGCTGGCGAGAAACCTGTCCGACGAAGTCGACTCGCTCGGCATCATCCGCCGGGGCGAGCACGTGACCGTTCTTTACCGGCAGCGCTGCACCAAGAAGCCGGGCGAATGGCTTGGCAGGCTTGTCCTCGGCTACGAGGATGGAAAGGTCAGGATCTTCGGTGCGTCCATCTTCTGAACAACGAGACTCCCTCTCCCTTGGGAGAGGGCCGGGGTGAGGGTCGAATCCGACATGACTGAAACCATCCGCGACGGCAAGTTCGTCGAGCTGACCTACAAGGTGACCGACAGGAAGTCGGGGCATGTCCTCACCCGGGTCGAGTTCCCGCTGGGCTATGTTCACGGACACAATGAAATCCTGGCCCCTTCGGTCCACATGCAGCTCGAGGGCAAGTCCGCCGGCGACGTCATCGAAGTGGCGATCGACGGCAACCAGATCTTCGGCCCCAGGGACGAGTCGCTGGTCTTCTCCGACGACATCGAGAACGTCCCCGAGGAGTACCGGCAGGTCGGCACCTCCATCCTCATGGAGAACGACAGCGGCCAGACCCGCAGCTTTCTCGTGACGCACGTGGACGACGAGAAGCTGACGGTCGACGGCAACAATCCGCTCTCCGGCAGGGAGGTCGTCTTCGTGCTCGAGATACTGGCCGTGCGCGACGCGACCGACGAGGAGACGAGGGCGGGCGGGGCGATCCCCGCGGGCGCCGATGTCGACCCGTCGCGCCTGAGACCGGTTGGTTGATTTGCACTTGCATTCCCCACTTCACCGCAAGAAAGGTCACTCATGAGCGATCACAAGCCGCCCCCCGCCAAGGTTCCCGACGGCCATTCGCGTTTCCTGACGACGCGCCAGATGGCGCCGAACGAAAAGGGATTCGTCGGTTACGAAACCATCTGGGAGCCGTTCCAGAAGGAAGCCGAGTACAAGACGCCGAAGAAGCCGTAGGCGTCATGCCGTAGCTTGATGAGCCGGATCGCGTGCCCGGGAGTTGAACCACCGGATTCCGTCCCCCATGACGCGCTGTTCCGCCGTCGTCGCGTGAGCCGCGTTTGGCAGATCGTGCCGCAGGAGGGGCAGGCGCGCGGAACACGGGGAAACGCGGAATCGAGGCGCGAACGGCAGGTTGCCACCCCCATTGCATTGCGATGATCGTCGTGCTCGGGCGCGTTGGTGGGATATGCCGAGTCGATGACTCGCAATCCACGACTGGAGGATCAACATGAAGGTTGGCCAGTACATGACCCAGCGCGTCCTTACGATAGGGCCGGAAACCGAGTTTCACCGGGCATTCGATCTGATGCGCAGCCGTCGTATCCACCATTTGCCGGTCGTCCAGGGCGATCGCGTGATCGGCATAGTCGCCGAGCGTGACCTGCTGCTCGCCGCCGCAAACTTCGGATCGGCAGAGGTGCCCGTCGGCGAGATCATGCGTGGCCCTCCTGTCTGCGTCTCGGAGAACGCCCAGTTGAAGGAGGCCGCCCAGCTGCTGGTGACCCACCACATCGGCAGCCTCCCCGTTCTGAGCGCCGGCAGGATTCTGGTCGGCATCATCACGGAGACCGACATATTCAAGATCGCCGCCGGAACGTTGAACGCCCGGGCGGAGACGAAAAAGCCGGCAAAGACGGCGGCGGGAAGGATTCCCGCGAGAACCGGCAGGAACGCGGTGAAGGCAGCAGGCTTGCCCAAGCGGAAGACGGCGGCCAAGTCCGCCAAGAAAAGGGGCGCGAAGGGGAAATAGCGGCGTCGTTCCGGTCGAGGCGTCTGCGCTGGCGCCCAGGCAATTCCCCGCGCTCAAGTAACCGGTTGCGACGGAGCCCTTTGGTACGAGGCTCAAGGCCCGTTCCGGGACAGCGTGCATCCCGAATCCGGCTTTCGGTGGCGTCGACGGGCGCCCGGCGCCGAGTGGGAAGGCGGATCGGCAGGCAGCCATTGAACGACCACATCCATCAAGCATGACAGACGGTTCAGAGTCGTGATTGACAACGCGGGGAGGATTCGACTGTGGCTACGCTGACACCGAAATTGCGCGCGATCGGCGTGCCGGTCAATGACTACTATGTTGAAGAGTTTGTGGATATCCCCAAGTTTCGCTACAACAAGATCCCGCTCCAGACGGTCACCAAGGACAAAGACGGCTATCGCTTGAGACTCGATGAGAAGGATCACCCGGAATATTTCATCGCGAGAAAGGATGTCTCTGCCCCCAATTCAGGCGGAAACACGACGAACGTCTTTCTGAGCCTGGTGGCGCTCTATTCCGCGATGCAGGTGGATATTCAGTTCAAGATCATCCTGCCTGAAGACCGATCGTCGATCGCACAGCAGGAAATCGACAATCACGTCTATAACGACGTGAATATCGTCCAGGTACATACGCCTATCTGGGGTCCGCGCGAGTGCTATAACGGCAATGCGCACGGTCGAACGTACCTGCTCGTCTCGCCGCACCCGCCGATCGACACGCTGGATGTCGAGATCAAGTCGAGGTTCAGGAGGGCGGACAACGTCCCGATCATCACGCCGGGATACCTGAACAGCTACCTGGGCCCGCAGATCATCGTGCCCACGGGGATCGGCTTCGACACGATCAAGCCGCGCGTCGGCAACAACGACGTAATTGTCTGCCTCAACGATGACGAATTGATCGAGAAGTTCGGCACGCAGGTCTTCCCGGATGAAATGTCGAACGAGGTTCTGCTGAACATCACGGAACGCTTTACCAAGAATCACAACCCGCACATGGATCCCAGCATGACCTTCGCGCTGGGCTTCTCGAACGGCGGATCGCTGACGTGTTACCAATACCGGAACAAGCAGTACCTGGTACACCTTCCTCTGGACGCGCGGGAATCGACGAAAATCGCGGAATCGTTCGAAGATGCGCTGGTCGACGCCGCGTATAACGGGAAATACCAGGTTGGACGCGGGGATGCGCGAATTGCCGGGCACCTCTTCTACCCGTACTTCGTCGACGTCATGAAAGACGGCCTGTCGGCCGCGTGTGCCGCTTCCGAGTTGGGTGCGGCCTTGTCGGCGCTGATGCATCATTCCAAGAAGTCCAACATCACGACATTCGACCAGGATGCGCTGAACAAGCTGGTCGTAAGATGCATCGACAAGGTCGAGCGCAACGAATTCAAGGGCGTAAACCTGACCTCCGCGACCTAGCGGTTGCGCCGAACGGCCCGGGGAAGGCCTGGTCGACCGGACGCCGCTCGCGCGGCCGCCCGACCCGCAACGGGGTCGCCCTCTCGGCGGCCCCGTTTTTATGCTTGAATAGGCCCCTCGAACCGGGGATGGGGCAATGGCGGATCGGCGGCTTCAGGTTTTCCACGCGGTCGCGAAGCACCTGTCGTTCACCAAGGCGGGGGAAGCGCTCTGCATGACGCAGCCGGCCGTGACCTTCCAGGTCCGCCAGCTGGAAGAGCACTTCAACACCCGGCTGTTCGACCGCGCGCATGGCCGCATCTGCCTCACGCCCGCGGGAGTCGTGGCGTTCGCGCATGCCGAGAGGATCCTCGCGCTGACGGCGGAACTCGATTCGCGCCTGAGGGACATGGGCGGCCAGGTCGCCGGCCCGCTGCTGATCGGCGCAAGCACCACGATCGCCGACTACCTGCTGCCGCAGATCCTCGGGGAATTCAAGGCGACCCACCCGGGCGTGGCGCCAAGCCTGTTCGTGGGCAATTCCGAGGCTGTCCAGGAGCGCCTGTTCGAGCGTGCCCTGGACATCGGGTTCATCGAGGGTGATTCGTACCATGCCCTCGCTGGCGGGCGAGAGGCTATGCAGCGACGAGTTGCAGGTCGTCTGCGCGCCTGGGCACCCGCTGGCGGGGTGCAGGTCGGTGGCGGCCGGCTCCCTCGTCGAGCACGCCTATCTCTCGCGCGAACAGGGCTCCGGCACGCGCGAGGTGACCGACCATTACCTGAAAAGGGCCGGGATCGAGCCCGGCTCGCTTCAGGTGATCATGGAGGCGAGCAGCCCGGAGGCCCTCAAGGGGCTCGTGGCCGCCGGCATGGGCTTCGCGATCATGTCGCACGTTTCCGTCGTGAAGGAAGTGCGGCTGGGACTGCTCGTGCGCATCCCGTTCTCGCCGCCGCTCACGCGGCAGCTGACGGCGGTCTATCCCCGGGAGCGCATCCAGTCGGGGCTCGTGGGGGCGTTCCTGCAGTTCGCCAAGCGGCGGCTGGACGCCCCTGCGGGGGAAGAGGCGGAGGGAAAGGAACCCGCGCTCAGCGCGCAGAGTGCCCCGTGAGCTTCACCTCCACCCGGTCCTTCGCCTCGATCGTCGCGTAGTACTGCCGCAGGATCTCGAGGACTTCCGGGCGGCTGAACTCCGCGGGCACCTCGGCGCCTTCCGAAAGCCACTTGCGCAGCTTCGTCCCCGAGACGTTCAGGCGATCGGCGTCGCCGTGCGGGCAGGTTCGCGCCGAGGCCATGCCGCCGCACTTGTAGCACCAGAACGTCCAGTCGATCTTGAGCGCCTGGGTCTCGCAGCGCATCGCGCGGGATGAGGTCGAAGACGTGGTGCGCGTCGAACGGCCCGTAGTAGCTGCCCACGCCCGCGTGGTCGCGGCCGACGATCTGGTGCGAGCAGCCGTAGTTCTGCCGGAAGAGCGCGTGCAGCAGCGCCTCGCGCGGGCCGGCGTAGCGCATGTCGAGGGGGTAGCCCGCCTGCACGACGGTCTTGCCCACGAAGTACTTCTCGGTGAGCGACGGAGATCGCGCGCGTGCGCACCTCCGCCGGGATGTCGCCGGGCTTGAGGTTGCCCAGCAGCGAGTGGATGAGGACCCCGTCGCAGACCTCGATGGCCACCTTGGCGAGGTACTCGTGCGAGCGGTGCATGGGGTTCCGGGTCTGGAAGGCGGCCACCTTCGACCAGCCCAGGCGCTCGAACTCGGCGCGCGTCTCGGCCGGGCGTCATGAAGAGCGCGCCGTACTTCGCCTTGAACCCCCCGTCGGAGAGCACCTTCACGGGGCCGGCGAGGTTCACCTCGCCCTGGTTCATCACCATCTGCACGCCGGGGTGCTCCGCGTCGGCGGTGCGGAAGACGCTCGCGCACTCGTGCGCCTTGTCGATGGCGTACTTCTCGGTGACTCGCATCGTGGCGAGAACGGCGCCGTCGTCCGGGTCGAGCAGCGCCAGGTCCCCGCCCACGGCGATCGCCGCGGCCTCCGCGGCCGCCGCCGAGAGCGTGATGGGGATGGGCCAGAAGAGCCCGGAGGCCGTGCGCATGCCGTCGCACACGCCCTGCCAGTCGGCGTGCGTCATGAAGCCCTCGAGGGGCGTGAAGCCCCCGATGCCCATCATGATGAGGTCGCCCTTCTCGCGCGAGCTCACCGTGAGCCGCGGCAGCTTCCGCGCGCGGGCGAGCTCGGCGGCGAGGGCGTCGCCCTCGAGCGCGAGCGGCCGCAGTGCGCCGCCGCCATGGGGATTCACGAGCGCCATGCCATTTCCTCCTGTTGTCCGCCGTTCTTCATCGCCGCGTGCGCCACCGCTAGGCCACGGCCTGATAGTAGAGGTTCTGCGGGTGGTTCGCCTCGGCGAAGAAGAACCACCGCTCCGCCATGAGCCCGGCCATCTGCACCGCGATCGCCGCGGCGAGGAGCGAATTCGAGCCGCTCGCCAGGTGCCCGGCGATGAGCGCCGCGGGCACGGCGAAGGCGAGCGCGAGGAAGATCCACTTCACCGACCGCAGGAACGAGGCCGCCTGCCCGTGGAAGAACTCGTGCGTGTTGAAGGACCCCGCGGTGAAGCCCTGCGAGATCTGCCGGATCACCGGGTGGCGCACGCCGATGGCGGTCTGCAGCGTGCTCACGGGCCGCAGCCTCGCGTTGCGCACGAGCGAGGCGCCGCGCGTGAGCGCGCCCAGCACGGTGAACGCGAGCGCCCAGCCCGCGAAGAAGGTCGCCTCCCCGGGCGCGAGCCCGCCCGCCAGGGCCGCGGCGGCCGTGAAGCCCGAGGCGGTGCCCAGGAGGGTGTAGTTGGCGACGGTGAGGGGGCTGTGCCATTCGCGCAGGAACTTCAGGCACGCGTAGATCATGGCGGTGCAGACGAAGAGCGCGAAGGCGAGGACCGCGCCGGCCACGCCGACGGCCATGCTCGCGTCGATCGCCATGCCGCCGGGCAGGCGCGCGAGGACGGGATTGAAGCCGGTGAGGTGCGCGGCGCCGTAGAGGAACACCGCTCCCATGAGGGCCGGCAGCACGATCACCTCGCGCGAGAGCCAGGACGTGCGCCACTTCGCGGCCGAGCGCCAGGCGCGCTCGGGGCGGCCGAGGTGGAAGAACGAGGCCACGAGGCCGGCCAGGAGGAGCGCGAGCGCCACCACGGTGGCCGGGCCGTACAGGCCCTTCGCGCCTTCGGGGGAGAGCACCCCCAGCAGCGCGTAGGTCTGGTGCGTGACGAGCGCCAGGAAGAGCCCCTGCCCGGCGCCGAGCAGGGTGGTGAGCAGGATCACGGAGAAGGCCGGTCTCATGGTCGGGCTCCTACCAGGTGACCGCGTCGTCCAGCGTCGGCTCGCCCTTGGCGGGGCGCGGCTGCTGGCGGTCGACCTTGAGCGGGTTGTCGGCGCGCTCGAGCTCGTCGGCGTGGATGTGCACGCCGGTCCTGCGGCGCGGCAGGTAGTGGTTGGCGGGATGGGTGCCCCACTCCGGCATCAGGGGGTAGCCGCCCTCCTCGCGGATCGCCCGCGAGACCTCGCTGTGCGGGTCGTGGATGTCGCCGAACAGGCGCGCCGAGGTGGGGCAGGCCATCACGCAGGCGGGCTTCCTGTCCTGCGGCGGGAGCGAGGCGTCGTAGATGCGGTCCACGCACAGGGTGCATTTCTTCATGACCCGGTTCTGGTCGTCCAGCTCGCGCGCGCCGTAGGGGCACGCCCACGAGCAGTACTTGCAGCCGATGCACTTGTCGTAGTCGACCAGGACGATCCCGTCCTCCTTGCGCTTGTACGAGGCGCCCGTCGGGCACACGGGAACGCACGGCGGGTCCTCGCAGTGGAGGCAGGACTTCGGGAAGTGGACGGTCTGGGTGTCCGGGTAGCAGCCGACCTCGAAGGTCTGCACCCGGTTGAAGAACGTGCCCCGGTAATGCTCGCCGTAGGCCTGCGTGTCGGGAAGCGGGCCCGCGTCGCCGGAGGTGTTCCACTCCTTGCAGCTCGTGACGCACGCATGGCAGCCCACGCACACGTTCAGGTCGATGACGAGCGCGAGTTGTGTCATGGCATCCGGCTCGCGCTCGCATGCATGGGCGGACCTTCCGGGGAAACCCCTTGATGGGACCGCCTATTACCGCAGCTAGGCGCTCGCGCTGTCTATTACCGAAAGGGGGGGGTAACCCTACCCGTTTGGGGGATTACAGCCAGAACAAGACCTCGGATTTCTCGTAGAATTGTCTCTGGGCCGACAAGACGGGCACCCCACGCAAGGGTACCCGCGACGCCCCCCAGGCGGAGAGAGAACGCGTGAACAGGAAGCAGACCCCGATACGCCCCGTGAAGGGGTGCCTCCAGGCCCCCGCGGCCCCGGAGGCCCGCGTCCATGCGCGCGGGGCCTGCGCCCTGGTGGCAAGCGCGGACCTGGACGCCCTGCTCGAGCGCGGCCTCAAGGCGATCGTGGCCCTGACCGGCGCGCGGGGCGGGGCGATCCGCCTGGTACCCCCCTCGGGAGGCACCCTCAAGCTCGCGTGCTCGGTGGGCCTGCCCGCCGAGATCCTCGAGAACGAGCACCTGGTCGACGCCGACTGCGGCATGTGCGGGGCCGCCCTGCGCACGGACGACGTCCAGGTCCACGACGCCCACATCACCTGCGCCCGGCGGATGGGGGTATTCGCCACCGGGCCGGATACCGGGCCGATGCTCGCCGTCCCCCTGCACTGCCGCGGCAGCACCATCGGCGTCTTCAACCTCTTCTTCGGCCACTCCGCGCGCGTGCCCTCCGACGTGATGGGCCTGCTGGGGCCGGTCTCGGAGATGCTCGACCTGGTCCTGGACAACGCCCTGATGGAACAGGAGCGGCTGCATTCCTCCCTTTCCGCCGAGCGCCAGATGTTCGCGAGCGAGATCCACGATTCCCTCGCCCAGGGACTCGCGTTCATGCGCATGCGCATGAGCCTGCTGCAGGACGCCATCCGCGCCGGCAACGGCGCCCAGTCGCTCAAGTACTTCCGCGACATCCAGTCCTCGCTCGGCGAGGCCCACGGGGCCCTGCGCGAGCTCATCACCCACTTCCGCCAGCCCCTGGACCGCCAGGGCCTGCTGCACGCCCTCGAGACCACGGCCCGCACCTTCCGGAACCGCACGGGCGTGTCCCTGCGCATCGAGAGCCGCACCCGCGACCTGAAGCTGCCCGCCGAGCAGGAGGCCCAGGTCTACCAGATCGTGCGCGAGGCGCTGGCCAACGTGATCAAGCACGCCGGGGCGAGCAACGCCCGGGTGGTGCTCGAGCGCACGGCCAAGAGCGTCCGGGTGAGCGTCGAGGACGACGGCTCCGGGGCGCGCATCGAGCGCCGGCGCGCGGGCGCGCAGGGCGACGAGCACTACGGGCTCGCGATCATGCGCGAGCGCGCCCGCCGCATCGGCGGCAGCCTTCGCATCGTGAGCGCCCCCGGCAAGGGCACGCAGGTCCGACTCTCCATCCCCCAGGCTTCCGGCACCCCCGACTGACCCCATGAGCGACAACCCCATCCGCGTCGTGCTGATCGACGACCACGGCCTGTGCCGGCGCGGCCTCGCGGAGCTGCTCGAGCACCGCGCCGGGATCCGCGTCGTGGGCGCCACCGGCGAGCCCGAGGCGGCGCTGCGCCTGCTGCGCGAGTTGAAGCCCGACCTGATGATCATGGACCTGCGCATGCCCGCCATGCACGGCTTCTCGCTCCTGAAGCGCGTGCGCGAGGAGGGCATGGAGACGCCGGTCGTGATCCTCACGATGTGCGACTCGCACGAGGACCTCGCCAACGCCATGCGCGCGGGCGTGCGGGGCTACCTCCTGAAGGACATGGACCCGGACGACGTGGTCGACTCGATCAAGCGCGCCGTGAAGGGCGAGCTGGTCGTGGCGCCGGCCATGGCCACCAAGCTCACCCACCTGCTGGGCGCCCACTCCGGCCGCGAGGAGGGCCGCGCCCTCACCGAGCGCGAGCTCGAGATCCTGGGGTACATCGCCCAGGGCATGAGCAACAAGGCCATCGCCAAGGCGCTCGACATCAGCCACGACACGGTGAAGCTGCACGTGCGCCACATCCTGGCGAAGCTGAACCTGACCTCGCGCGTCGAGGCCGCGGTCTACGCCGTCGGCCGCAAGTTCTCCGGCTCGACCCACTGAGGGTCCGCCGGGATCCCTAGCCCTTCCGGCCCGCGCCGGCTTCGCCGGCCTGGTGCGCCTCGAACCATTCCAGGCGGTCGCGCAGCCGGACCACCTCGCCCACGATGATGAGCGTGGGGGGCTTCAGCCCCGCCGCGTGCGCCCGGTCGGCCAGCGTGGCGAGGTCGGCGCAGACCACGCGCTGCGCGGCGGTCGTGGCCTGCTGCACCATCGCGGCGGGCGTCGACGGCGAGAGGCCGTGCGCGACGAGCTCCCGGCAGAGCTCGTCGAGGTTCTGGAACCCCATGTAGATGACCACCGTCTGCCGCGGCCGCACGATGGCCGCCCAGTCGACGTTGAGGGCGCCGTCCTGCGTGTTGCCGGTGACGAACACGCACGACTGGGCGTAGTCGCGGTGCGTGAGGGGGATGCCGGCGTAGGACGCCGCCCCGAGGGCCGCGGTGATCCCCGGCACGACCTCGAAGCGCACGCCGTTCGCGCCCAGCGTCTCGATCTCCTCGCCGCCGCGGCCGAAGACGAACGGGTCTCCCGCCTTCAGGCGGAGCACGCGCCGGCCCTCGAGCGCGAGCTTCACGAGCAGCTCGTTGATCGCCTCCTGGCGCATCGCGTGGTCGCTTCGCTTCTTGCCCACGTAGATTCGCTCGGCCGAGGCCGGCACGAGCGCCATGATCTCCTCGGAGACGAGGTTGTCGTAGAGGACCACCTCGGCCTCCCGCATGAGGCGAAGCGCCTTGACGGTGAGCAGGTCCGGGTCGCCCGGCCCCGTCCCCACGAGGAAGACCTCGCCGCGCGCGCTCATTCGTCCTCGGCCTCGCCGGGCCGCGCGAAGACGAACCGGAGCTCGCCCGGCTCGACCTCCACGAAATCGAGGACGACGCCCTCCAGGAGTTCGCGGCTCGGCGGCGCGACGACGACGTAGACGCCTTCCACCTCGGCCGTCGTGTCCCCGGGGCGCGACTGGTCGAAGCCCATGCCGAACTCGACCGCCCCGTCGGCGGCGAGCCGCGCGGCGACGCGCAGGATGGGCGTCTCGACGCCCGTTTCGGCGGCCGACTGGCGGATCCTGTTCCGCGGCGGCCTGCGTGATCGTGATCATGTGTCGCGTCTCTTTCGTTTCGGGTTGTTCAGGCGGCCGCGGCGGCGGCCCGCACGGCCTTGTGGCTGGCCACCTGGGCGAGGAAGCGGCGCACCCAGTCGTTGCCGCCGACCGATCGCTGGTGCGCGTAGGTCGCCAGCACGTTGCGGTGCACGATGCCGTCGCGCTTGCCGTCCGCGCCCTCGCCCCTTTCCATGCGGAAGGCGTAGCGCAGCCCCGGATCGGCGTGGGCGAGCGTCGAATAGTGGAACTCGTGGGCGCGCACGACGGTGCCCTCCCCCGCGCCCCACGGGTGCTCGGCCGTTTCCACGAGGCGGACGTAGCCCTTGCCGACGGGCTTCGCGTGCATGACCACGTCGGCCGGCAGCGCCCCCACCATCTCCCAGGTTTGCCCGCGCCACGAGATCGACCGCGCGAGGTACATGAGGCCGCCGCATTCGGCGTAGACGGGCAGCCCGTCCTCGATCCCCTCGCGAAGGCTCGCGCGGAACCCGGCGTTGGCCGCGAGTTCCGCGCCCAGGACCTCGGGGAACCCGCCGCCGATGAACAGGCCGTCCACCTCCGGCAGGCACCGGTCGCGCAGCGTGTCGATCGCCACGAGCTCGGCCCCGGCGTCGCGAAAGGCCTCGAGATCGTCGGCATAGTAGAAGCCGAAGGCGCGGTCCCGGGCGATGCCGATGCGAAGCCGCGTCGGCGCGGCCGGCGCCTGCGGCGGCGAGGCGCCCACCGGCGCCGCCGTGCGGGCGATCGCGACGATCGCGTCGAGGTCGATGCCGGCGCAGATCGCCTCGCGCATCGCCGCGATGCGGGCCTTCGCGTCCCCCACTTCACCCGCGGGGACGAGGCCCAGGTGGCGCTCGAGGACGCCGAGCCGGGGATCCTCGCCGATCGCGCCGAGCACCGGGATGCGCGTGAAGCGCTCGATGGCCGCGCGCAGCTTCCCCTCGTGGCGCGCCCCGGCCACCCGGTTCAGGATGACCCCCGCGATGCGGATCGTCGGATCGAAGGTCGCGAGGCCGTGCAGGAGCGCGGCGGCCCCGCGCGCCATGCCGCGGGCGTTGAGGACGAGGACCACGGGGAGCTGGAGCTTCCTCGCGAGCGCGGCGTTGCTGTCCGCGCCCTCCAGGTCCAGCCCGTCGTGCAGGCCGAGGTTGCCCTCCACCACCGCGACGTCGCAGCCGGCAGCGTGCCTCGCCCAGTGGGCAGCCACCTCCGCGTCGCCCTGCAGGTGCAGGTCGAGGTTGCGGCACGGGCGCCCCGCCGCGAGGCCGAGCCATTGCGGATCGATGTAGTCGGGGCCCTTCTTGAAGGGCTGGACCGCGAGCCCGCGCTCGACGAGGCCCGCGATGAGCCCGGTGGCGACGGTCGTCTTGCCCGACGAGCGCCAGGCGGCCGAGATGAGGAGCCCGCTCATGCGGTCCCGCCCCGTGCGCGGGCTACTTGGCCGGCCCGGCCGCGGGGATCGCGACCTTGGGCGGCGCGAGGATGGGCAGCACGCGCGCGCCCGCCAGCGCGATGACGAAGGAGGCGGCGATCCCGCCCAGGCCCAGCAGGAATTCGGGCAGGCTCGGCGCGTAGCCGTCGACCCGGCCGTCGTGGAAGGCGCTCGCCGCCTCGTAGCCCGGGAAGATCTCCAGCGGCCAGGCCTGCCCCCCGATGATGAAGACGTAGAGGAAAGCGAGGGCGCCCAGCGACACGAGCAGCGCCGCGGCCGCCGTGGCGCGCGGCCCCGCGAGGCGCGGGTGGAAGAGGAGCACCAGCGGAACCACGCTTCCCAGCCCGACGAAGCCGGCCCAGAAGAGCGCGGGATAGGGCGCGCCGGTGACCAGGATGAAGCGCTCGAAGGCGCCCTGCTTGGCCCAGTACAGGTTCGTCATGTGGTGCACGGCGACGAAGTAGAGCGCCGCGATCACGAAGATCGCGAGCAGCCGGCGCACGCGGGCGTGCAGCGCCTCGTCCCAGGCCTCCTGCCCCGCCAGGCGGGCGAGCCCGCACTGCGCCAGGTAGAAGGCCGCGAGGCCCCAGGCGAGCGAGAGCGCGATGAACAGGGGCGCGATCACGCCCGGAGGCATAGGCGCTGCCGCGCGACGAGGAAGCCGAAGATCGAGCCGGTGCCGGTGGTGAGGATGACCCGCCAGGCGAAGGCCGCGATCCCCACCGGCTTCGAGAGCGCGCCCATCCGCCGCTCCAGGAGCGACCACAGGTAGAGGGCGCAGATCGCGAAGAGCCCGTTGTAGAGGATCATGTTCCACGCGAAGATCGAGCGGAAGTTGTAGTGCGTGGCGGCGACGACGAGGCGTTCCGGGCGGCCGAGGTCCAGCACCAGCACCATGAGCCCGCCGGCGAGGAGCGCCACCGTGAGCAGCACCGACAGCGGCGCGAGCGGCTTGTAGGCCGACTCGCCGAACACCGAGCCCACCGAGGCCACGTTGAGCGCGCCCGAGGCCGCGACGATGAGGAAGATCGCGAACACGTGCGGCAGGCCCCAGACGACCTGGTTGTTCATCCCGGTCACGATGTGGCCGTGCTCCTCCATGTAGTGCGCGGCGCCCAGGGCCACCGCGAGCACCGCGCCGCCGGCGGCGAGCAGCACCCAGAAGGCGCGCCGGGCGGAGGCGGAGCGGGCGAACGCGCTCATCCCGGGAGCCCCTGGTAGCGCACGCCGTTGTCGGTGCGCAGGTCGGCGCGAAGCTGCGTCGTGGAGGCCGCGCGCACGCGCCGGGAGATCTCGCTCTGCGGGTCGTTCAGGTCCCCGAAGACGATGGCCCCGTGGCCCGCGGCCGCGCAGGCCTCGACGCACGAGGGCGTGCCGCCGCGGTCGACCTTGTGCACGCACAGCGTGCAGCTTTCCACGCAGCCCTTGCCGCGCGGCACGTCCGGCTTCTGCCCCGTGGTCGGCTCGTGCACGAAGCTCCTCGCCTTGTAGGGGCAGGCCATCATGCAATAGCGGCAGCCGATGCAGGTGTGGCGGTCGACGAGCACGATGCCGTCCTCGCGCTTGAACGACGCCCCGGTCGGGCACACGTCCACGCAGGGCGGCTCGGCGCAGTGCTGGCACAGGACCGGGATCGAGACCGCCCTCCCGGTCCTCAGGTCCTTGAGGTCCACCTTGCGGATCCACTGCGAGTCGGTGGAGCGCGCGGTACCGGGCAGGCCGTTCTCGCGGTTGCAGGCGTCCACGCAGTCGTTGCAGCCGGGCGCGCACTTCGTCGTGTCGATGAGCATGCCCCAGCGGACCTTGCCGCTCACCGGGTCGGCGGGGGACTTGGCCTGCGCGTACTCGTAGAGCATCAGCCCCGGCGCGACGAGGGTGCCGGCGATCGCGGCCGCCTGGCCGAGGAACTCGCGCCGGCGCTTGTCGACGGGGTTCACTTCGCGGCTCCCTGGGAGGGCGCGGCCGCGGTCGCGGCCGGCCTCGCGGTGGAGGCGTGGCAGTCGAAGCAGTCGACCTTCACGGCGGCGTAGGCGTGGCAGCCCTGGCAGAAGTGCCTGTCCGAGCCCAGCACGCGGCCGTCGCTCTTGCTCGCGTGGCAGTCGACGCAGGCCGCGAGGCTGTGCTTGATTCCGCGCACGCCCTTCCTGACCGTGTCGTCGCGGTCGTGCTTCATGAAGTCCATGTGCGAGCGGCGCATCACCTTCGGGTCCTCGACGCAGGGGCCGGAGCGCGCGCTCTCGAGCGCCGGGCCGGCCGCGGTCGCGACGAGCGCGGACGCGCCTGCCGCCACGAGGAGCGCGGCCGCGAGCGCCGCCCGGAGGATGCCTGCCGCCTTCATCGAACCCCTACTCCCCGAGCCCCATCTGGATGTAGCCCGTCGGGCAGACGTCCTTGCAGATATGGCAGCCGATGCACTTGTCGTAGTCGGTGTCGACGTAACGCCCGGTCGTGCTCTGCGCCTTCTTCACCTTGAACACCGCGGTCTGCGGGCAGTAGACGACGCAGTTGTCGCACTCGAAGCACAGGCCGCAGCTCATGCAGCGCTTGGCCTCGGCGATCGCCTCGGCTTCCGAGAGTTGCCCCAGGCGCTCCTCGAAGTTGCCGAGCGCCGTCTCCTTGGAGAGCGTGATGAAATTGCGCTTGAGCCGCGCCGTGTAGCCGAAATGCCCGAGGAAGAGCTCCTCGTGCGTGATCACGTGCCGGTCGGAGCGGTTGTCGTAGTTGTGCACCGCCGCCTTCGAGTCGCAGGTGCCGTGCATCGGCTCGGTCGCCTTCTCGATCGGCAGCCCCTTCTCGACCATCTTGCGCATCAGGTCGAACTGGTGCACGTCGATCTTCGGGCGCTTCTCCGGCTCCTCGCCGCGCAGGAAGCGGTCGATGCCCTCCGCGGCGATCGAGCCGTGGCCGATGGCGGTGGTGAGCAGGTGCGGACGCAGCACGTCGCCGCCGGCGAAGACGCCGTCCTTGCCGGCCACGCGGTAGTTCTTGTCGGCCGTCACCGCGCCCTTGCCGTTGTTGAATTCCTCCAGCCCCGTGAAGTCCACCGACTGGCCGATGGCCGAGACGATGAGGTCGGCGGCGATGTCGCGCTCGGTGCCGGGCTTCATGTCGATCTTCAGCTGCCCGCCCACGAACTTGGCCTCGCACTGCGCGACGCGAAGGGCCGTGGCGCGCCCGTCGGGGCCCTTCACCAGGCCGATCGGCGCCCAGCCGCCCTCGATGGAGATGCCCTCGGCCGCGGCCTGCTCGATCTCGTGCTTGTTGGCCTGCATCTTGTCGACGGGGAACACCGAGGTGAGCGTCACCTCCGCGCCGTGCTTGGCCGAGACATGGGCCACGTCGCTCGCCATGTGGCCGGCGATCGCGCCCTCGAAATCCGTGGGCTTCGCGTGCTCGATGTGGCCCAGGCGCCTGGCGACCGTCGCCACGTCGATGGACGTGTCGCCGCCGCCGACCACCACCACGCGCTTGCCCACGTGGCGAAGGCGGCCGTCGTTGAACGCCTTCAGGAACGACGTGGCCGTCACCACGTTGGGCGCCTGCGAATCGGCCAGCGGAAGCGGCCGGCCGCCCTGGGCGCCCATGCCGAGGAAGACCGCGTCGAAGGTCTTGCGGATCTCCTCCATGGAGATGTCGGTGCCGACGCGGCACTTCATGCGCGTCTCGATCCCGAGGTCGAGGATGCGCTGGATCTCGGCGTCCAGCATGTCGCGCGGCGTGCGGAAGCCCGGGATGCCGTAGCGCATCATGCCGCCCAGGTGCTCGTGGTCGTCGAAGACCGTGACCGAGTGGCCCTTCAGCGCGAGCTGGTAGGCGCACGACAGGCCCGCGGGGCCGCCGCCCAGGACCGCGACCTTCTTGCCCGTGGACTTCTCCGGCTTCGCGTACGCGAGCTTGTTCGCGATCGCGTAGTCGCCGAGGAAGTGCTCGACGGCGTTGATGCCGACGTGGTCCTCGACCTCGTTGCGGTTGCAGCCCGTCTCGCAGGGCGCCGGGCAGACGCGGCCCATGACCGACGGGAACGGGTTCGCCTCCGTGAGGCGCCGCCAGGCGTATTCCTGCCAGGCCACGCCCTGCGGCGGCTTCTCCGTCTGGCGCACGACCTGCAGCCAGCCGCGGATGTCCTCGCCGGAGGGGCAGCTGCCCTGGCACGGCGGCGTCGACTGGATGTAGGTCGGGCACTTGTGCGTGTAGGACGCCTGGAAGATCACGTCCTGCAGGCGCGGCGTCTTGGTGTCGCCGTCCGTGTAGCGTCGGAAGGTGAGGGCTTGGTTTTCCTGGGGATTGGCGGCCACGGGATCCTCTGTATCGTTATGGTGTGTGCTGGCGGGGCGCGCTCACTGCTTCGCGCCGAGGCGGATGGCGGTGCTCACCAGCTGGTGGACGCCGCCAACCATGTTCCGGTTGAATCCGTAGTAAGGCAGGACCTTGGTGAACTGCGCCTTGCAGATGGCGCAGATGGTCGCCATGAAGTTCACGCCGTGGCCGTCGGCGATCTCGCGCAGGGCCTCCATGCGCGGCAGCGCCCCCTTGACCCGCAGGTCGAGGAGCTCGTCGGTGAGGAGCCCGCCGCCCCCGCCGCAGCAGAAGGTGGCCTCGTGGGTGGTCCCGGGGCGCATCTCGACGTACTTGTTGGCCACGGCCCTCACGAGCGCGCGCGGGATCTCGAACTGCCCGCCGGGCTCGTCGCCCATGCGCGAGGCCCGCGCCACGTTGCAGGAGTCGTGGAACGTGACCACGCGGTGGTCGTTGGCTTCCTTGTCGAGCACCAGCGCCCCCTTCTGCACGAGGTCCCAGGTGAGCTCGCAGATGTGCGTGGGCTGGCGGTGGCTGTGGTCGAGCTGCTTCTGCAGCATGCGCGCGAAGGGGTCGTCCGCGCCCGAGCCGATGCCCGCCAGCGTGTTCCAGAAGCTGTAGGCCACGCGCCAGGCGTGCCCGCACTCGCCCACGACGATGCGCTTGACGCCCAGCTCGAGGGCCGCCTCGCGGATGCGCAGGGCGATGGTGCGCATCTGCTCGTAGTTGCCGATGAAGAGCCCGAAGTTGCCGGCTTCCGAGGCGTGCGAGGAGAGCGTCCAGGAGATGCCGGCGGCGTGGAAGACCTTGGCGTAGCCGATGAGGCTGTCGACGTGGGGCTCGGCGAAGAAGTCGGCCGACGGGGTGACCAGCAGCACCTCGGCGCCCTTCACGTCGAGCGGGAACTTCACGTCCGCGCCCGTCTCCTCCAGCACGTCCTCCTCGAGCCCCAGGAGCGTGTCCTCGAGCGCGGGGCCCGGAAGGCCCAGGTTGTTGCCGATCTTGTGGACCTTGCCGATGATCTCGTTCGAGTACTTCTGGCCGTACCCCACGCTGTCCAGGATCTCCTTGGCCGCCATGGTGACCTCGGCGGTATCGATTCCGATGGGACAGTAGACGGAGCAGCGGCGGCACTCGGAGCACTGGTTGTAGTACGTGTACCAGTCGTCCAGGACGTCCTTCGTGAGCTCGCGCGCGCCGACGAGCTTGGGGAAGAGCTTGCCGGGGAGCGTGAAGTGGCGCCGGTAGACGCCGCGCATGAGCTCCTGGCGGGCCACGGGCATGTTCTTCGGGTCGCCCGTGCCGAGGAAGTAGTGGCACTTGTCGGTGCAGGCGCCGCAGTGCATGCAGGCGTCGAGGTAGACGCGCAGCGACCGGTACTTCCCGACCAGCTCGCCCATCTTGGCGATGGCCTTGTCGTGCCAGTCCTCGACGAGGGCCCCGGGGAAACCGAGCGCCTCCTGCATCTTCTCGGTTGCGACGTACGGCTTCGATGCCGCCATGGCGTCGGGCTGGACGGCCGGCGGGACGGGAAATTCCCTGAGCAAGGGCGCGGTGACGTCGGCCATGGCGCTACTTGGCCTCCAGGCGCGAGGCCCACTCGGCCAGGTGCCGGCGCTCGCGCGGATCGTCGGCCTGGTTGCGGCCCGGGCTGAAGAAGAGCCCCGGCGCGTGCAGCAGCTTCGAGAACGGGAAGACGAGCATCAGCGCGGCGACCAGCCCGAGGTGCACCGCGAGCAGCGGGTCGGCCGGGAGCTCGCGGACCTGGAAGGCCATCAGCCCCAGGAAGAAGGACTTCACGGCCACGACGTCGGTGTGCGCCAGGTACTTCATCGCGAGCCCGGTCCCGGCGATGGCGATGAGGAGCGCGAGCATCAGGTGGTCCGACGGCGTGGAGATGTAGCGCACGCGGTCGACGAGGAAGCGCCGCGCCCACAGGCCGGCGAGCCCCGCCACCATGGCGAACCCGGCGTAGACGCCGAAGGGCTGCACGAAGGCGACCCAGCCCCAGACGGGCTCGGTGAAGTAGCGCAGGTGCCGCAGGA
Source organism: uncultured beta proteobacterium (assembly GCA_963824135.1). Taxonomy (GTDB): domain Bacteria; phylum Pseudomonadota; class Gammaproteobacteria; order Burkholderiales; family Usitatibacteraceae; genus FEB-7. The sequence goes on from CAWGOH010000012.1 coordinate 662,580, forward strand.
GCACGAGCGCCATCGCCGCGTGGAAGACCCAGCCGAAGAGCCAGGTCCAGAGGGTCGCCTTGAACAGGCTCTCGAAGAGGACCACCTCGCGCAGGAGCCGCAGCGCCACGCCCCCGCGCGTCGTCGGCGCGGGCGTGGTGGGGATCTTCAGCGGTGCGGGCGTCCCGGCGTACTGGCGGATGCGCACCGCCAGCCCGGCGACGAGCACCGCGCTGGCGAGGTAGAAGAGCCCGGCGAAGAAGGCGGCCATGGGGGAGGCGGTACCGGGCGCGACGCTTCCCCGCGCCCGGAATCCGGCGTCAGACGCAGCCGGTGGGCTTGGGCAGGCCGGCGATCTTGCACGCCTGCTTGGCCGGGCCGTAGGGGAAGAGCTCGTAGAGGTACTGGTTGCTGCCCTTCTCGGGCCCGAGCTTCTTGCCGATGGCCTTGGTGAGCACGCGAACCGCCGGGGCGATCTGGTACTCGTTGTAGTACTCGCGCAGGAAGTTCACGACTTCCCAGTGGTTCTGGGTCATGTCGATCTTCTCGGCCTTGGCGATCTCGCCGGCGAGATCCTCGTTCCACTCGCTGAGGTTCACCAGGTAGCCCTCTTCGTCGACCTCGAAGGTCTTGCCGCCCGCATCGATGGTGCCCATTCGTTTCTCCTTTTTTCGCGTTTCGCGTTGTTGCCGTGGCGTTGTGTGTTCGTGGACCGCGCTACAGCCAGGACTGCACGCGGGGATTGCTGGCGACCAGCTCGACGAAACCCTTGTAGTCGACCTGGACGATGCCTTCGATGACCGCGCCGGCGCGCGCCCTCGCCTCGAGATCGGGCGTGAGCACGTAGACCTTGGCGACCTTCATGGCCGCCTCGATGCTCGCGGCGGCCGCGTGGCCCTTGGTGGCCGCGTAGACGGCGTCCTCGATGAGCAGCACGCTGTGGCCGGGGCGCACGTGCGCGAGGCAGCTCGAGAGCGTGGCCCGCTCCCCGGGGGACTTGTTGACGATGTGGAGCATTTCGGTTCGGTCCTCGTCCTCAGAAGCTGATCATCACGTCCATCTCGTCCATCAGCGCGGCCATCTCGGCGGCGCCCAGGACCTGCACGTCGACCAGGAGGTCGGCCTCGGTGAGGCCCCGGGCCTCGAGCGACTCGCGCTCGACGTAGAGCTTCTCGATGTCGTAGCCCTCGAGGGCGCGGTAGGTGGGCGAGAAGTTCTTGGTCTCGATCGCCTTGGTGTTCTGCCCCTTGGCGAGCTGGTACACCCCGTCGTCGAGGAAGGCGAGGCCCACGTCCTGGTCGAAGGCGGCGCTGATGAGCACCACCTCGAGCCCCTCGAGCGCGTACACGCTCCCGTAGGGCGCCTTGCGGTTGACGAACAGGAACTTCTTGATGGTGCCGGTCTCGTCCATGCTTCTTCAGTCCCCGAAAACGACCAGTCGATCCGACTGGATGGCCGATTCCACGAGCTGGCCCAGCCCCGAGATGCGGAATCCCGTGGCCAGGTTCTGCTCGACGATGCCGCGGCGAAGCGCCGCGGCCACGCACACCACGAGGTCCACGCCGTGCTCCTCGGCGAGCTTGGTCCAGCGCGCCACCACGTTGCGGTCGTCCTGCGGCGGCTCGGTGAGCTTGGTCGCGTTGTTGACGCCGTCGTGGTAGAAGAACACGCGCTCGATCTGGTGCCCGGACTCGATGGCCGCGCGGCAGAAGAGGTAGGCGCTGTCGCTCGACTGGCGCTGGTACGGCCCCTCGTTGATCATCACTCCGATCTTCACGTCGGACTCGCTCCCTTTGTCAGAACCGGATGTGCGCGGAGGCGTTGAGGTTCGAACGCGAACCGCGCCAGTCGTCGATGAGGTACTTGGTGAAGGGCAGGCCCGTCTTCTCGAAGAAGCGCGGCCAGCCGATGCGCTCGACCCAGTCCGACAGGCGCTCCCAGGGGCGCGCGTCGGCCTTGTAGGTGTAGAGGATCTTCTTCACGATCTCCGACACCTCCGGCCAGCGCGGCGGGTTGTTGGGAATGCCGGAGGCCACCATCTTCATGAAGGTGGGCTTGCCGCGGGCGTTGGAGTTCTTGCCGCCCACCCAGATGGCGAACTTGGAGAACTCCGGGTCGTTGATCTGCATCGGCGGGCACGGGGGGTAGCAGGCGCCGCAGCAGATGCACTTCTTCTCGTCGACTTCCAGCGAGGGCTTGCCGTTCACCAGCGCCGGGCGGATGGCCGCGACCGGGCAGCGGGCGACGACGGCGGGGCGCTCGCAGACGTTCGCCACCAGGTCGTGGTTGATCTTGGGCGGCTTGGTGTGCTGGATGATGATCGCGATGTCCGCCTGGCCGCCGCAGTTGATCTCGCAGCAGGAGGTCGACAGGTGCACGCGGTTGGGCATCTCCTCCTTGATGAACTCCACGTGCAGGTCGTCCATCAGCGCCTTCACCGCGCCCGAGGCGTCGGTGCCGGGAATGTCGCAGTGCAGCCAGCCCTGCGTGTGCGCGATCATCGTCACCGAGTTGCCCGTGCCGCCCACCGGGAAGCCGTTCTTCGTGAGCTCCTCGATGAGGGGGGCCACCTTCTTCTCTTCGGAGACCATGAACTCGATGTTCGAGCGGATGGTGAAGCGCACGTGCCCCTCGGCGAACTTGTCGGCGATGTCGCAGAGCTTGCGGATCGTGTAGACGTCCATCTGCCGCTGCGTGCCGGCGCGCACGCTCCACACCTCGTCGCCCGAATGGGAGACGTGGTGCAGCACGCCCGGCCGCGGGCGGTCGTGGTACTTCCAGTTGCCGTAGTTCTTGGCGAACTTCGGGTGCAGGTACGGCTTGTTGTCGGGCACGCCGGACTCGATTGCGCGGCGCGGGGTGGCGGTTGCGGTGGCCATGTTCAGTGACTCCGGGTATGCGGTCGTTGTCGGGGACGGTGCGCGTCGCTCAGGCGGCCTGCTGCTTCGCCTTGATCTTCGCCACCTCGTCGTCCCAGCCGTCGGCGCGGACGTAGGGGTTCATGCGCGGCGAGGACACCATGTTCGCGTCGATCTCCAGGCCGATGCCCTCCACGAAGTTCACCAGCCCGATGCGCTCGATCGTCTCGCCGATGCGCTCGTGCTCCAGCGCGTTCTCGGCGAAGAAGTCGACGATGCTCTTGCCGAGCTCGACGAGCTTCTCGCGGTCCTCGTCCGTCTCGAGCTTGATGAAGGGCACCACCACCGTGCCCATCAGGTCGCCGATCTTGAGCGTGCGCTTGCCGCCCACGAGGATGGTCGCGCCCTTGTCCTTGCCGGGCGCGAGGCCGCCGGTGATCACGTTGATGCAGTGCATGCAGCGCACGCAGTCGCTGTTCTCGATGGCGATCGCCTGGGTGTCGGACACCTTGACGGCGGAGATCGTGGGGCCCGTCGGGATCTTCGAGGCGTCGACGAGCTGGATGGCCTTGGTCGGGCAGCGGCTCACGACGTCGTTCACGAGGTCGGTGACGCCGTGCTTGGCGAAGTAGGCCCGCGCGAGCTTCTCGTCGGTGCGGATGTTGTCGCGCCAGGTGCCGATGACGGCCATGTCCGAGCGCTGGATCGAGTTCATGCAGTCGTTCGGGCAGCCCGAGAACTTGAACTTGAACTTGTAGGGCAGCGACGGGCGGTGGATGTCGTCGGTGAAGTTGTTGAGGACGGTGCGGTGCGCCGCCGCCTCGTCGTAGCACGACTGCTCGCAGCGCGCCGCGCCCACGCAGGACATCGAGGTGCGCACCGCGGGGCCCGCGCCGCCCAGGTCGAAGCCGAGCTGGTTGATCTCGTCGAAGGCGTCCTGCACCTTGTCCGAGCGCACGCCCTGGAACATGATGTCGCCGCTCTGGCCGTGGAAGGCGATGAGGCCGGAAGCGTGGCGCTCCCAGGTGTCGCACATCTTGCGCAGGATGTCCGTGGAGTAATGCATGCCCGGGGGCGGCATGACGCGAAGCGTGTGGAACTCGGCCGCGTCGGGGAACTGGGGCTTGCCGGACGCGTCCTTGAGCTCCGTGAAGCGCGGGATGATGCCGCCGCCGTACCCGAAGACGCTGACGGTCCCGCCCTTCCAGTAGCCCTTCTTCGTCCTGTAGGACGCCTCGAGCTGGCCGAGCAGGTCGACCATCATGTCGTTGTCCTTGGCCAGGCGCTTGAGGCCCGTCACGAAGCTCGGCCACGGGCCGCTCTCCAGCTCGTCGAGCATGGGCGTCGAGTGCATTTTCTTAGCCATTGCGGCCTCCTCGCGTGTCGATTGGTCGTCGGTTTTCCCGGGAGTGGATCCTTCCCAAGGTCGAGCGATGCTACGGTGCCCCCGGGGGCTTCGCCATCACTCTGTCGGTTAAGGGTAATCTCCGATGGGGTGGTTGCTTACTACCCTTTAGGGGTATGCCGGCCGTCCTTCGCACGGGGGGTAGACGGCGGGCCCGCGGGGGGCGGAAAGTAGCCCCTCGCGCCACGCCTCCCCCACGAGGGGCGCCGCACCCGCCTGACAGGCACGCCCATGGACCGCAACGCCCCCGTCGTATCCCTCACCGTCCCCCTGGGAGGCCAGCAGATCGAGATGCACCCCATCGAGTTCCAGGCGGGCGGCATGCCCCTGCTCCGGGTGCGCATCCGGGAGGGCCGCCGGTTCACGGTGTTCGACATCGACGCGCGGACGGCGGCCGACTGGGGCGATGCCCTTCTCGCCTGGGGCCGCTCGCATGACGGGAGCCCGCCATGAACGCCGCCGCGAACACCCTCGGCCCCGGTTGCGGCCCCGCGGCCGAGCAGCTCCCGGAAATGGTGGACGTCGTCTTCGCGCTCACCGGCGGGAGCCTGCCGCGCGACTTCGAGTGGCCGCTCTACCGGGAGATCGCCCGGGTCCTCCCCTGGCTCGCCAAGACGCCGCGCACGGGCGTCCTGCCGCTCAAGGGCACGCGGACGGCCGACGGCGGCCTCATGCTCACGCACCGCGCCCGCCTCGTCATCCGCCTGCCGCGCGACCGCGTGTGCTCCGCGAGCGCCCTCGAGCGCGCGTCGCTGCGGGTCGGCGGCGCCACCATCGCCGTGGGCGAGGGGACCTTCCGCAAGCACCAGGCGACCTCGACCCTCTACTCGCCCCGGGTCACGACCGGCGAGGGCGACGAGATGCGCTTCATGGCCGTCATCGAGGAGGAGATCGCCGCCCTCGGCGTGCGCGGGCGCATCCTCTGCGGGCGCCGGGTCGAGGTGCAGCTCGAGGAGGGCCGGGATCGCGTCTCGGCCTTCCCGGTCGCGGTCCACGACCTGCGCGAGGCCGATTCCCTGCTCCTGCAGCGCGCCGGGATCGGCCGCGGGCAGCCCGTGGGCTGCGGCCTCCTCATCCCCCACAAGACGATCGTGGCGGCCGAGTAGCGGCGCGCCCGGAGGATGCACCCATGACCCTTCCCAATCCCGGCGAACCGGCCGCCATGGTGGACCTCACCGGGCTCACCTGCCCCGGCCCCATCCTCGGCGCCCGCGAGATCCTCGAGGGGCTTCGCGACGGGCAGGTGCTGCTGCTCCTGTCGGACTGCCCCGGCACGCGCGACGACCTGTTCGCCTGGGCGCGGCAGACCGGCAACGAGGTCGTGCACACCGAGCCGCGCGAGCGCGGCGCCACCGGCTACTACGTCCGCAAGGGCCGCAGCGGCCAGGTGGCCGCGCACGTGCGGCTCGACATGCGCGGCGTGTCGTGCCCCGGGCCCATCGTGGAGGCGCGCCAGCTCCTGAAGGGCATGAAGCCCGGCGAGGTCCTGAAGCTCGTGAGCGACTGCCCGGGCGTTCGCGACGACATCGCGAGCTGGGCCGAGGCCACGCACCTGGAGGTCGTCTCCACCGTCGGCTCGGGCGCCGGCGCCATCGAGTTCTTCCTGCGCAAGCTGTGAGCACCTCGAGCCGCACCCCGATGCGGGTGAAGAGCACCTGGTTCCGGCCGGGGCGTTCGCACGCGCCGGAGGAAGTCGCGGCCTCGCTCGCCTTCATCGCCTGGCGCGTGGCGCAGAACATGCTGAAGAGCATGCGCCGCGCCGATTTCGACATCGATCCGGGGCCGCAGTACTTCGACTTCCTCGCCGAGGCCGTGGTCTTCTCGATCCAGGTCGCCTGGCGGCTCGCCTACCCCCGCTACGACGAGGCGGGCCGCGTCGCCTTCATGACCGCGCTCGCCAATCGCACCGGCGAGGAGCTGGCCGAGAACCGCGCGCGGCTGCTCGGCGACCGGGAGGCGGCCGCCATCAAGGCGGCATTCATCGACCTGCTCAACCGGCGAAACGCCGAGTACGCCGAGTTCGGCTACGGCGCGGACGGCCCCGACTTCGCCTTCCTGCGCTACTTCGCGACGGCCGTGGCGGAGCTCATGCCGGAGAAGGACAAGCGCTGGACCTGGGACCAGGTGATGGCGATCGAGGGGCCGGAGGCCGCGGCCACGATCGCCAAGAGCGTGGCGGGGCTCTTCGGCGAGGCGCCGCGGCGTCCGCGGCGCCCGGTCCAGTCCGAGGGCTGAGGCCATGGGCGAGCGCGTTCCGGCAGCCCTCCTCCCGCAGGGCAACCCGTTCACGCCCGGCCACGACGGCGCTTACGCCCGCTGGCGCGAGCGCAAGCTGGCCACCCGCGCCCGGTCGGCGGCCGACCTGGTCGTCGAGGTGCGCGACCCGCGCGCCCTCGGCCCGGCCGAGAAGGCCGAGCTCGTCCGCCGCTGCCGGCGCGACAACATGGCCATCTACGCGAGCCCCGTCACCGCCCAGGACAAGTCCGTGCCGCGGCGCCTGGGCGAGCAGCTCGGGCTCGCCACCCTCGACACCAACTTCCTCGCGGACGAGGACGGCATCACGAGCATCGCCGTCACCGGCGCGAAGGCCGTCGGCGGGGTTCATCCCCTACACGACCCACCGCATCCGCTGGCACACCGACGGCTACTACAACCCGCCGCAGCTGCGCATCCGCGCGATGCTGCTGCACTGCGTGCGCGACGCCGCCTCCGGGGGCGACACCGCGCTCCTCGACCACGAGCTCGCCTACCTGCTGCTGCGCGACGACGACCCGGCGCACGTGGCCGCGCTCATGGCCCCCGATGCCCTCACGATCCCGGCGCGCGTCGACGAGGAGGGGGTGGCCCGCCCCGAAGCCTCGGGACCGGTCTTCTCGGTGGATCCCGCCACGGGCGACCTGCACATGCGCTACACCGCGAGGACGCGCAGCGTGGCGTGGAAGGACGACGCGGCCACGGCGGCCGCGGCGGCGCGCCTCGCCGCGATCCTGGAGGGCGATTCCGGGTGCGTGCTGCGCACGCGCCTCCTGCCCGGCATGGGGCTCGTGTGCAACAACGTGCTCCACGAGCGCAGCACCTTCGAGGACGACCCGGCCCGCCCGCGCCTGCTCTACCGCGCGCGCTACGTCGAGCGCATCGCCGGCACCGAGGGATCCTGGCTGGAAATGGAAACGGCCGGCGTGTAGCCGGCCGTTCCGGTGCTGCGCCTGCCGCCCCGGGCTACCAGCGCTTGCCCCAGGCGATGCCCAGCGAGTTCTGGTACATCTCGATCTTCTCGTTGCCGCCCATCCCCGGCGCGAACGCGTTGAAGAACGACGCGCCCTCCACCGAGTTGCTGAAGGCGTGCATGTAGGCCATCGTGATCTCGGAGTCCTTGTCGAGCGCGTAGGTGAAGCCGAGCGTCAGGTGGTCCTTGATCACGCCCGGCGCGAGGATGTTGAACGAGACGTCGCGCGACATGATCGGGTTGTCGGAGCGGTTGTAGCCCGCGCGCAGCGTGAGGCTCGGGCTCTGCTGCCACTGCACGCCGATCTTCCACACGTCCACGTCCTGCCAGCCGAATCCCGGGCCGTTGGAGGAGCCGAGCGGCGCCTGGTTGGTGCTGGGGTTGCCGATGGAGGCGACGTCGCTGTACCCGATGCGCTCCCACTCGAGGGCGACCAGCACAGCCCTTCGCCGGCTCGAAGCTGACGCCCAGGGCCATGTGCTCCGGGATGTCGAAGCCGCCTTCCTCCGCGAAGAGGCCCTTGTACTTGTCGAACTTGCCCATGTCCATCTTGGTCGTGTACTGGGCGCCGATCGTCACGCCGGGCGCCACGCGCCCCATGTAGCCGATCCTCGCGCCCCAGCCCGTGGAGCTGTCGTAGCCGTTGTTGGTCACGTTCTCCGGGCTCTGCGAGAGCATCCGCGAAGAGCTGCACGCCCTTGACCTCGAAGCGCTGGTAGGCGAAGAGCGGCGCGACGCCGATCGCGTGGTCGGGCGCGATCTTCCAGGCGAAGGTCGGGGCGATGATGAGCTGGGTGAGGTCGACGCCCAGCCTGCCGTCGCCGCAAAGGCCGTTGGCGACCGGGTAGCCCGCCCACGGGCGCGCAGTTGAGCGGCGTGTTGGGGTAGTCGGTGTTCATGCCGCCGTTGCCGTACACCGCGATCCCGTAGGAGAACGTGGCGGAGTGGACCTTGTTGTAGCCGAACTCGGGAATGAAGAAGTTCGTGCTGTCGCTGTCGGACTTGAAGTCGAGCATCCCGCCGCCGCTTCCGGTGCGCTCGGCCGAGCGCTGCGGGCTGAACCAGTCGAGGCCCAGATCCAGGCGGTTGCCGGCGAAGGCGCTCGCGGCCGGGTTGTTGGCGCCCGCGAAGGCGTCCTGGGCGAGGGAGACGCCCGCGCCGGCCATGCCCTTGCCCTTCATGCCGTAGCCGTGCGAGAAGTAGCCGTCGGTGGCCAGCGCGGCGAACGGCAGCGCGAGCGTGGCGGCAGCGAGGGCGCTGCGAACTGCGACCGTGATCGTTTTCATGGTTGTCGTTTTCTCCGTGGGGGAATGACGCAAGCGGGAATCGGGCTCTTCAGACGAACAGGCAGATGTCGGTGTTGCCGGCGAACTCGAAGAAGGTCGACGCGCCGCCGTACTCGATGCCGTCGATGAAGTCCTCGCGCTTGAAGTCGAAGAGGTCGACGGTCATCTCGCAGCCGATGAACTTGACCCCGGACTCGATGCAGGCCGTGCGCAGCTCCTCGATGGAGGCCACGCCCTTCGACTTGATCTTCTGCTTCATCATCATCGTGGCCATGGACTCCATGCCCGGGAGCGCCGAGACGAGGACGGGCATGGGCACGGGCATCGGCATCGCCGGGTTGGCGAGCGGGCTGATCTTCACGCCCGAGAGGTCCTTCTTCAGCAGCGTGAGGCCGTAGAACGTGAAGAAGATCTGGACCTCGTAGTCCAGGGCGGCGGCCGTGGAGGCGAGGATGAAGGGCGGGTACGCCATGTCGAGCGTCCCCTTGGTGGCGATGATCGCCAGTCTTTTCTGGGCCATTGCTCCGCCTATTTCTTCTTCAGGAAGAAGACGTACTCCTTGCCCTCGGGCGCCGAGGACAGGAGCTCGTTGCCCGTCTGCTTGGCGAAGGCTTCCATGTCCTTCACGCTGCCGGCGTCGGTCGAGATGACCTTCAGCACCTGGCCGGCGGTGAGCTCGCCCAGGGCCTTCTTCGTCTTGAGGATCGGCAGCGGGCAGTTGAGCCCGCGCGCGTCCAGTTCCTTGTTGTAGTCCATGTAGCGATCTCCTTGCGCGGTTTTCCGGGGGCGCGGGTGCGGGGCACGACAAAACCCCTCCCGGCTTCCGGGTTTCGCAATTTCGCGGCCCGGACCCCGGGCTGGCTATACCCGCGTAGGGTAATACCGCCCCCCCCACTTGGGTAGTGACGCATATCAACGCCTTCTTAAATACTCCTCGCCAGGGGGGCTGGACTAAACTGGCCTGCCGCGCCTCGATTCCAGCGCGCGGGTCCCTTCAGGAGGCAACGTGTCCCACCGCCTGTCGCTCGCCCGGGCGGCCCAGCTGGTCGGCGTCCACCGCAGCACGCTCCAGAAGATGGTGGGCGAGGGCCGCCTCGCCACCGACGAGGGCATGGTGAGCGTCGAGGAGCTTCGGCGCGCTTTCCCACTCGCCGACCTGGAAGGCTCCGGGGCGATCGAGTGGGTCAACCGAATCAAGGAGGAGGCCTTTGGACGGCGTGTCCGCGAACGAATGCTCCCGTCGCAGGAAGTCCTCGCCCAGCGCCTCTTCGCCCAGGGCCTCGAGCTCGCCGAGATGCGCCGCACGGTGCAGCGCTACCACGCGCTGGTGGAGGAGCTCGCGCGCGAGCTGCGCGAGGCGCTCGCGGGCCACCCGGGACAGCCGCGCCTGCTCGGCATGCTGGACGACGGGCTCGGCCGGGTGCTGGCGGGCGAGGCGGGCGATGCCGTCGCCGACATGGACGACGCCCTTCGGGTCATGACGCCGCGCGTGGAAGTGCGGCCGAGCGGCCGGGAATTCTTCGTCGAGGGCCACGATTCGCTGCTGCAGTCGGGGCTCAAGGCGGGGCTGCGCCTGTCCTACGGCTGCGGCAACGGCACCTGCGGGCTCTGCCGATGCCGCGTCGTGGACGGCGAGGTGCAGCGGATCCGCGCCCACGATTTCGCCCTTTCGGACGCGGAGCGCGCCCAGGGACACATCCTGATGTGCGCCTATTCCGCCGGTCACCGACCTGAAGATCGAGACGCTGGAGGCCGCCGGTCCCGCAGGACATCCCGCGGCAGGAGATCGTGACCACGGTGCGGGCCGTCTCCGCCCTGGATGCCGAGACCCGCCTGCTGCACCTGCAGACGCCGCGCTCGACGCGGCTGCGCTTCCTGGCCGGGCAGTCGGCGAGCCTTGGCGCCGCCACGGCGGCCGGCGACGTGCACGCCGCCTACCCGATCGCGAGCTGCCCCTGCGACGACCGCAACCTGCATTTCCACATCGGCCGCGACGAGGCGGACGCCTTCGGCGCCGACGTCTTCTCGGGGCGCATCCGGACCGGCGACCCGGTGACGCTCGTGGGCCCGGAGGGCGCCTTCGTGCTCGGCCCCGAGGAGGGAAGGCCCCTCGTCTTCCTCGCCTGCGACCTGGGCTTCGCTCCCATCAAGAGCCTCGTGGAATACGCGCTCTCGGCCGATGCCGCCGCCTCCTACACGGTGGCCTGGCTCGCCACGCGCCCCGGCGGCCATTACCTCGCCAACCAGTGCCGCGCGTGGGCCGAGGCCCTCGACGGCTTCGCCTGGATCCCCGTGGCCAATCCCGACGCCGGCGCCGGCGCGGAGGAGCTCGTCGCGCAGGTTCGCGCGGGAGCGGACCTCGCGCGCGCCAGCGTCTACGTGGCCGGGCCCGACGCGTTCGCGCGCGCGGCCGAGTTCGCGCTGCTCGGCGCCGGCGTCCCCGCCGGGTCGATCACCCTCCACGCCTGGTGATCCCGCGATGACCTCCACCGCAGCCCAACCGAAAGACCATCCCGATCCTGCCCGCCGAGGCGGGCGAGGCGGCCGACGCGGGCGCCTGCAGCGGCTCGGAATCGTTCGCCCTGATGGTGCTGGGCGATTCGATGGCGCCGGAGTTCGCCGAGGGCGACGTGATCGTGATCGAGCCCGACGGCCTCGCCACGGACGGATCGTTCGTGCTCGCCAATCCCGGCGGCGAGTGGACCTTCCGCCAGCTCGCCGCGACGGGAGGGCGCTGGCAGCTGCGCCCCCTCAATCCGCACTATCCCGCCGTCGACCTCGACGACCTCTCCGCCGTGCGCGGCGTGGTGATCCAGAGGACGACGCCGGGCAAGCGCAAGTCGACCACCCGATACGGCGAATGACGCCGCCCCGCCCCCATGCCCTATTACATCTACAAGCTCTTCCCCTTCCACCGCCTCGAGAAGATCGGCGAGACGGCCTCCTTTCCCGAGGCCTCGTCCCGGGCCAAGGCCCTGCGCAAGGATCCCGCGCTGCCGGCGGACTGCAAGGTGAAGGTGATCTTCGCCGAGAACGAGCTCGGCGCCGAGGTGCTGCTCACCGAAGTGCGCGAGCCGGCGCCGCGCCTCGATGACGACTGAGGCGCCACTCGCCTGCGCGTTCGGCCGGGCGCTGCTCGCCAGGCACGCGGGCTGCCCGCTCGCGACCCTGGCGCTCGAGGGCGAGGCGGAAAGGCCGCGTTGCGCCACGCCCGTGGCGAACGCGAACTGCCGCACGCTGCGCGCGCTGCTTCGCGAGCGCGCGACCTTCGCCCTGCGCCTGCCGCCGCCGGGCGCGCCGCTGCCGCACGCCGCCGAGCTGCGCCTGCAGTGCGGAGGGCTCCGGGGGCTGGCCGAGGCCCTCGGCGAGGCGCCGCAGGCGCCGCCGACGTGCACGCGCTCGTCGCGCGGGCGCAGCAGCGATTCGACGGCCTGCTGGGCATCCCCTTCGAGCCGGTCGTCGCCGCCATCGTGCGCTGGGAAGGCCGCCCGCGGGCCGCCGGCGGCGCAGGCCCGGGCTGATGCTCGCCTTCGCGCCGATACTCGCCGCGGTGCAGGCCAACTGCCATCTCTCGGATGCGCGGCACGCCCAGGACCTCACGCTCTGCAACTACCTGCTCGCCATGCGCGAGTACTACCGCTGGGAGAACGACCTGGCCCTCGACGCCGTCCCGCCGCGCGCGGAGGTGGCACGGTGGATCGCCGAGCGCGAGGCCCTGTGGGACGGCCTCGCGGAGGCGGACTGGGCGCCCCTGCCCCTCGCCTCCGGCAAGGCCGATCCCTTCGACGTGGAGTCGGTGAATGCCGAGCTCGTGCCGGCGGGCCTGCTCTACGGGGCCGGGCGCGGCCGCTTCGGCAAGCCCCATTTCTTCCTCGCGCGCCTGGCGCGCCGCGCGCACCGGGACGGCGTCGAGGTCCTGGAGGCGGGGTGCGAGTACGTGCGCGACCTCGACGCGGCGCCGGCGGTCCTGCAGGGCGAGACGAATCGTGCTGCGCCGCGAGGCGTTCCAGCGCTGGCTCTGGCTCACCGCGGAGGCCTGGGACGCGCGCGCGAGCGAGGGCCCGATGGCGGCGGCACTCGAGGCCTACGGCTACGCGAAGGAGCGCGAGGCCGCGCTCGCGCGCATGGCCGAGGCGGAGCGCGAGACGCTCATCCTGCACGAGCTCGGCGAGCTCGCCGCCGGGCGCCTCCTCGGCGAGGCGTGGGAAGCGCTGATGGACTCGGCCGGCGAGCGCCGCCTGGAGATCACCGCGCGCGCCGTTCGCGACCTCCTCGCCGACACGCTCGTGACGCTGCCCACGCTGGTCGCGCGCGAGGCGGCGCCCTCGCTGCACTTCTGGTTCGCCACCTTCTCGGGGCTGCGGCGGGAGCTCTTCCCGCGGCTCGCGGCCGCGAGGGACGCATGGCAGGCCGGCGACGGCATGCAGCCCATTCGCGAAGCCGTGGAAGCGGGCCGCGAGCACTGGCTGCGCGTGGCCCGCGAAATGGCGGCCGACCCGCAGGCGGCCCGCCGGCTCTGCCTCGAGACCGGGCTCGATCACCCTCTCCTGAGGGCCCGTCCCCGCGGGGAGCGCGGGGCCGTTCAGCCGCCGCGCGAGATGACGCCCTTCGCGGCCGCGCGGAATTCCTCGGCCCGGGCCTCGTCGATGGTGAGGCGGATGAGCTTGTAGCAGCCCTCGATCGCGGCCAGCAGCTCCTCGCGCGTGTGGCCGGCCTCCTCGATCTTCCTGACGACCTTGCCCGCCTTGTCGCCGAGGATGCTTTCCGCGGCCGCCACGAGAGCGTTCACGAGGCTGCGGCCGTTGGCCGCGCCTCCCGGCCCCGTGGGCGGGCCGCCGTGCCCGACGGGCATCACGAGACCCCTCGCGACCAGCTCGCGCAGCGCCCCCGGGAAGTCGGGGATCATCGAGCCGCGGTGCTCGAGCTTCTCGACCGTCGAGCGGCCGTCGACCAGGATCAGCGCGTGGCGAAGCGTCCGCGGGAGGTCGTGTTCCTGCTTGGCCAGCGCCTCCGCGCCCTGGGGGGTCTTGGCCAGGATGACTTGCGAGTCCATCGGACTAGCCCGCCAGTTCCTCGATGATCCGGTAGATGAGCTTCACCGTGATCACGACGTAGATCGCGCCGAACAGGAAGATGAGCGACACGATGATGTTCATGAGGATCGGCGGGAGCATGCCGAAGAACGGCGTGACGAGGTAGCCGATCGTGAAGAGGAACACCAGCGCCGTGAGGGTCTTCCAGGTGCTGCCGACCACGCCGCCGGGAACGTTCTTCCGCAGGGAAAGCACCAGCCACAGGCAATAGAACATCACCAGGATGGCCAGCACGCTGATGACGATGCTGATGTCGAACTTCATGGTTTTTATCTCCTTTTTTTGGATTCCTGCCGTGGGCCGCGATCGTGTCGCCGCCCGTGCGCCATGCCGTACTTTGCCTCGACTTGCCCCTGCCCGGTTTGCGTTGGATTAAACCCCCCATGCCTGGCCGGGATTTCAGGCGCAATTCAGGGCCTTCCGGTTCAATACCCCCCCTTGCCATACGGCTGCGGCAGCCCGGCCACCTTGCACCCCTGCTTGGCCGGGCCCATGGGGAAGAGGTCGTAGAGCGACTTCGAGTCGCATCCGGGCAGGACATCCTGCAACTCCTTGACCATATTGCGGAAATTCGGCGTGTGGCCATGGTCCCGGTACTGGTCGCGGAGGAAGTTGACCACCTTCCAGTGGTCCTCCGTGAGCGCGATGCCGTCCGCCGCCGCGATGACCTGCACCGCCTCCTCGCTGTAGTCGGCTTCCTTCAGGTAGCCGTCCGCGTCCGTTTCCTTCTCGATGCCACCGATCACGTATCCCATGTGTGCTCCTTCCCTTTGCTTGCGATTGGTGGGCCCGCTTGCCGGGGCCCTTGTCGAAAATCCGTCGCTTCCCGGTCCTAGTGGCCGACCGACAGCAGGCCCGAGGCCGCCATCGTGATCACGGCCACCTCGAGCCCGCAGATCGCGAACAGCATCCTCTGGCGCGACCTCCAGTAGATGGGCATCACCGCCAGCAGGCACGGGACGGAGCAGAACGCGAGCGTCACGATGCCCAGCAGCGTGAGGATGTCGGCGTGGCGCAGCCTGGCGGTCCAGCCCCAGCCCGCCTCCAGGCGCGCGAGCTCGAGGAAATCGCTCGAGGGCAGGTGCCAGATCTCCGGCAGCCGCTCGTGCGGCACGTGCGGATCGACCAGGCCCAGCATGTAGATGCCGAACAGGACGACCAGCATCGCGAGGCCCGTGTTGGTCCCGATGGCGAGCAGGCGCGCGTAGCGCTCCTGGTCGGCACCCGGCTGCGCCGTCCCGGTCATGCGAGCCTCACTTCGGGCAGACGGCGGTGTCGCCCGGGACCTTGCCCACGAGGAGCAGGAAGCTCTCGAACGGCCCCATGTTGCCCATCGCCTCGCCCATCGGGCCGTCGAAGCTCAGGCGCCCGAACATCATGGCTCGCATCGGGCCGTACTCGCCCTTGCCCATCTCGATCCAGCGCTTGGTGTCGGCCGTCATGGCGTAGTCGACGTCGAGGTCCAGCTTGGCGGTCGAAAGCCCGCCCGTGACGCACAGCGCCTTGCCGTCCTTGGGGGCGATGCGCACTTCCACCTTCGGGCTCGACTTGCAGTCCTTGCGGGCCACCTGGAGCGTCTTGTAGCCGCGCTTCTTGTCGTTGGCCGCCCAGCCGGTCTCGAAGAGGTCCTTCGTCAGGGTGGCGTCGGCGTTCCACGCCGTGCAGGCCGCCTTCGCCCACTCCTCCGACATCATGGGGGCCGCCGCGACGGCCGTCCCCGAAATGGCCGCCAGGGCAGCCGCCAGCATCCATTGATTCGCTCGCATCGTCGTTCTCCTTTGTCGCTTCGTGAAGGTTTGCGGTGGTTCAGTTCCAGATTCCCAGCCCCTTGAGCAGCGCCCGCAGCCCCGCGAAGGCGAGGAGGCGCGAGCACCAGCTTGCGCACGGTCGCGGCGGGCAGCACCTTGAGCAGCCTCGCCCCGATCTTGGCGCCCAGCATCATGCCGATCACCGAGGGGACGGCGATCATGGGCAGGACGGCTCCCTTGTGGATGTAGACCCACGCCGCGGAGCTGTCGACCAGGGACAGGATGAAGCTCGAGGTGCCGGCCGAGACCTTGAGCGGCGCCCCCATGAGCAGGTTGAGCGCCGGAAGGTTGGCCCATCCCGCCCCCAGCCCGAACATGCCCGCGAGGATGCCGATGAAGAAGAAGATGCCGAGGCCGAGCGGCGTGCGGTGCACCTGCCACGGCATGTCGCGCCCCGTGGCCGGGATCGTGCAGCACGCCGTGCATGCCCAGCGCGACGGAGATGGCGTCGGGCCTGGTCACCTCCGGGAACTCGGAGCGCTTCGCCGCCGCCATCAGCGCGACGATGCCGAGGATGGTCGATGCCCAGCGCGACCTGGACCACGTCCGTCGGCAGCGCAAGGCCCATCATCGCGCCGAAGATCGAGCTGGCGGACGCCACCACCGCCAGGGGCAGCGCGAGGCGCAGGCTCGCGAACCCGGAACGCAGCAGGGAAGGCCCGGCCGACAGCGCGCTCGCGAGCGCCACGAGCAGCCCCGCGCCGCGCACGAAGTCGAGGTGGAACGGGAAGAATCCCCCCACGATGGGAACGAAGAGCACGCCGCCGCCGACCCCGGCCGGCACCGCGACGATGCCCAGGAAGAAGCACACCACGAAGAGGATCGAGGGGCCACGCCCACCACGGCATGCACGACCTCCGCTCCGCGCCGGCGCGCCGGCCGCGAAGGCCTCCGGCGCCAGCGCGAGGGCGGCGACCGCGGCCGAGAGCGGGCGAGCGCGTCTCATCGGCGCTTGGCTCCGGCGTTGTAGGCGAGGTCCCCGGGTACGGCGTCCATGCCGGGATAGCGGCTGCATCGCCTGTCCCGGCGGAAGCGAGGGTGCTCTCCTCGCCGGGAGCGGCCTTGCGGATGCGCACGCGCACGTCGTACCACGCCGCCTGGCCGGTGACGGGGTCGGAATTGGAGAAGCGCATGCCCTCCGCGTCCGGCGGCAGCTCGTCGCTGATGAGCCCGTTGATCAGGAAGCCGCGGCGGGCCTCGTCCGCGCCGGGAGCGAGGCTCCACGCGCCGGGCGCCTTGCCGATCGCGTTCCAGGTCCAGACCGTGCCGGGCTCGACCGCCTCCGACAGGCGCGCGACGCAGCGCACCTTGCCCCAGGTGGACTCCACCCAGATCCAGTCGTTGTCGGCGATGCCCTGGGCCGACGCCGTCGCCGGGTTCACGAACAGGCTGTTGTGGCCGTGGATCTGGCGCAGCCACGCGTTCTGCGAGTCCCACGAGTGGTACATGGCCATCGGGCGCTGGGTGACGGCCGACAGCGGGAAGCGGACCTTGTCGGTGGCCTGCGACTCCAGCGGCTCGTAGTAGAAGGGCAGCGGGTCGAAGAAGGTGTCCACGCGCTTGCGCAGCGCTTCCGGGGGCCGGCGCGACATCCCCTTGCCGCGGGCGGCCAGGCGGAACTTCTGCAGGACCTCGGAATAGAGGTGGATGAGGATCGGCTCGTCGTAGCGCGTGATGCGGTTCCGGAGCGACCACTCGAGGTAGCCCTGGTTCCAGTTGCGCATGTACTGGTAGCTCTTGGGCAGCTCGTAGTGGAAGACGCAGTTGTTCTGCGCGTACATCTCCCACTGCCGCGGGTTGGGCTCGCCGCGAAGCGACTTCTCGCCGCCCTTGCCGCGCCAGCCGGAGAGGAAGCCGATCCCCGAGCCCGGCTCCGTCTCGTAGTTCACGATGAAGTCGGGGTAGTCGCGGTACTTGCGCCGGCCGTCCTTGGTCACGAACGCCGGAAGCCCCAGCCGCGAGCCCAGCTCGATGAGGACCTCCTGGAAGGGCTTGCACTCGCCCTTCGGGGGCACCACCGGGATGCGCACGGAATCCACGGGCCCGTCGAACTCGGAGATCGGGCGGTCGAGGAGCGACATCACGTCGTGGCGCTCGAGGTAGGTGGTGTCGGGCAGGATGAGGTCGGCGAAGGCCGTCATCTCCGACTGGAAGGCGTCGCAGACCGCGATGAAGGGGATGCGGTACTCGCCCTTGTCGTCCTTGTCGTTGAGCATGCGGCGCACCTCGTCCACGTTCATGGTCGAGTTCCACGCCATGTTGGCCATGAAGATGAGGAGCGTGTCGATCGGGTACGGGTCGCCGCGCCAGGCGTTGGTGATGACGTTGTGCATCAGCCCGTGCACGGCGAGCGGGTACTCCCACGAGAAGGCCTTGTCGATGCGCACCGGGCGCCCTTCGTCGTCCACGAAGAGGTCGTCGGGCTCGGCGGGCCAGCCGAGCGGCGCGCCGTCGAGCGGATGGCCGGGCTTCACCGCGAGCGGCGTCGACGGCGTCTTGGCGCAGGGCGGGATGGGGCGCGGGAACGGCGTCTTGTGGCGGAAGCCGCCGGGGCGGTCGATGGTGCCCAGGAGCGTCATCAGGATGGCGAGCGCGCGGATCGAGTGGAACCCGTTCGAGTGCGCCGCGAGGCCGCGCATCGCGTGGAAGGCCACCGGGTTGCCGGTGACGGTGTCGTGCTCCTTGCCCCAGCTGTCCGTCCACGCGATGGGCAGCTCGATCTTCTGGTCGCGCGCGGTGATGCCCATCTCGTGCGCGAGGCGGCGGATGGTGGCGGCGGGGATGCCGGTCACGCCCGCGGCCCAGTCGGGCGTGTAGTCCTTCACCCGGTCCTTGAGAAGCTGGAACGACGGGCTCACCTCGGTGCCGTCGTGCAGCTTGAAGCGGCCGAGCAGGAAGGGATCCGCGCCCTCGGTGTGGGTCACCACGGGCTTGTTCGCGTGCCGGTCCCACCACAGCTTGTTCTGCGGGTCGAAGCAGCCCTCCTCCTCGGGCACCTCGGTGCGCACGAACATCCCGAACTCGTCGCTCGCCTCGTCCAGGTTCACGAGCTGGCCGGCGTTGGTGTAGCGCACGAGGAACTCGCGGTCGTACAGGCCCAGCTCGATCAGCTCGTGGACGAGGGCGAGGATGAGCGCCCCGTCGGTGCCGGGCCGGATGGGCACCCACTCGTCGGCGATGGCCGAGTAGCCGGTGCGCACGGGATTCACCGAGATGAAGCGCCCGCCGTCGCGCTTGAACTTGGAGATCGCGATCTTGAGCGGGTTCGAGTGGTGGTCCTCGGCGGTGCCGAGCATCACGAAGAGCCGGGCGCGGTCGAGGTCGGGGCCGCCGAACTCCCAGAAGGAGCCGCCGATCGTGTAGATCATCCCCGCGGCCATGTTCACCGAGCAGAAGCCGCCGTGGGCCGCGTAGTTGGGCGTGCCGAACTGGCGCGCGAAGAGTCCCGTGAGGGCCTGCATCTGGTCGCGGCCGGTGAAGAGCGCGAACTTCTTCGGGTCCGTCGAGCGGATCTTCCCGAGGCGCTCGGCCAGCGTCGAGAAGGCCTCCTCCCAGGAGATGGCCTCGAACTGGCCGGCGCCGCGCTCGGCGCCCTCCTTGCGGCGAAGGGGCCTGGTGAGCCGCGCCGGCGAGTACTGCTTCATGATCCCCGAGGCGCCCTTGGCGCAGATGACGCCCTTGTTCAGCGGGTGGTCGGGATTGCCGTCGATGTAGCGCACCTCGCCGTCGCGAAGGTGGACGCGGATGCCGCAGCGGCACGCGCACATGTAGCACGTGGTCTTGCGGACCTCGGACCCCGCGGCCGGGCCCTGCGTCGCGGTGGCGGTGTCAGTAGATTGGGCGCCCATGATTTCCCCGTTCACTCCCGACGAGATCGAACTCGTCTCCATGCTGCTTCGCAGCCGTTGTTTCGCCGACACCCCCGTCGAGGAGATCGAGCGCAAGCGCACGCGCGCCGGCGCGCTGCCCGGGCCGTGAGCCGCCCCGATTTCGAAGCAACCCACATGGGAAGTCCATCACCCCGAAGGGGTATTTCTGGCCCATCGGGGTAGTTGACCGGGTTGGGGGCGCGGGACGAAAGGCCGCAATGGTGAGAATCCTGCTCCCCACGGGCAGGACGACCTTGTTCGCGGTCAACCCGGGCGCACGAATGGCGACGGTGATCGCCGCGAACCGGACGATCCTGGAGGGCCGAGGCCTTCCTAGACGGCCGCGGTGCGGTCGATGCGGTGCAGGGCGAAGACGAGGCCCACGGTCGCGGCCACCAGGAACAGCGGGCCGAAGAGCCAGAACACCAGCGGCACCGCGAAGAAGAAGGCCCGCATGCCGGTGGCGAAATTGCGGCCCGCGCCGTTCAGGCGGTCTGCCACGCCCTCCGGCGAGAGCGCGGCGTGGCTCCACGGGCCGGGCACGTTCACCATGAACACCACGTGGTTCGCGAGCCGGATCGCCATCGCGAAGGCGAAGAACGCGATGATGAAGACGGCCAGCAGGCACATCACCTTGAAGATCCAGAGCTCCGCGGAACTCGACCCGTAGAGGCTCGAGACGTGCCAGCTGCGCGCGATGCCTTCGACCTGCCCCGTGAGCGTGAGCGTGCCGAGGATGAGGAAGGCCGCGGTCGTCGCCATGAGGGAGGCCCCCATGACGAAGTTGCGCAGCGTCTGCACGGCCATCACGTCCTTGCCGGGATTGGCCATGACGTTCTTCACCCACAGGCTCCGGGCGAGCTCGTTGACGCCGTGGATGCTCGCCGTGGGATCGCGGCGGGTGCGGGCGAGGAGGACCGCGTAGTAGATCGCGACGAGGACCGCGCTCACGCCGAAGGCCAGGGCGTCGGCCCCGAACTCGCGAAACCAGGCATCCATGCCGCCCATGTCCGCTCCCTGGCGATGAAGAAGGGGCCCGGCGTGCGCCGGACCCCGCGAAGACTGGTGGGCCGTGAAGGATTCGAACCTTCGACCAACGGATTAAGAGTCCGCTGCTCTACCAGCTGAGCTAACGACCCGGCAAACGGGGGATTTCCTGAGCCGCCCTCCAGGGGAAACCTGGTAGGGCGTGGCGGATTCGAACCGCCGACCAACGGATTAAAAGTCCGCTGCTCTACCAACTGAGCTAACGCCCCGGAAAACGCGAGATTATAGCGTTTCGCGCGAGGGAGGGTCAAACCGCGCGCGTGGCCTCAGGCCTCGCGCATGAGGCGCCAGTACTGGTACTTCATCGTCGCCCACGAGCCGGCCACGATCGCCGCGAGCGTGAGCACCGAGCCCACGGCCAGCGTGGAGACCCCGGTGATCCCCTGCCCGATGGTGCAGCCCAGGGCAGGCACGCCGCCGAAGCCCATGAGGATGCCGCCGATCACGTGGTTGGCGGTGTCTTCGGCCGAGGCGAAGCCCTCCCAGCGGAAGGTGCGCGTGGCGAGCGAGTAGGCGGCCGAGCCCGCGACCACGCCGAGGGCGAGCGCGATGGTGAAGGTGAACGCGAGCGACTTGTCGCTCCACAGCAGCAGGATCTCGAGGAGGTAGGCCGCCGGGGCGATGAACGAGAGCGACTCGAGCGTGCGGCTGTTGGTCCCGAGGTAGGCCGTCTCGAGCGTGTCGGGGTTCTCCCCGTAGCCGATGTGGCCCGTCACGTACCACCCCGCGACGACGGCGGCCCCGACGACGAGGCCGCCCAGGACGTGGTCGAAGTCCGTGCGGAAGTCGCGGTCCTTGAAGACGAAGGCGAGGAGCGCTGCGGCGGCGAAGCCGGCCACCGCGATGTGCGCGGCCTTGCGCTCGATCCCGAAGGCCGCGGCCGCGAGCGTGGGCAGGTCCTGCCCCGCGAGCCCGCGCGCGCCGAGGTCGATCGACACGGGGTCGAGCCAGGTCACCCGCCAGATGCCGAACAGGCCCTTCATGGTCATGTAGGCGGAGATCGCGAGGAAGGCGAGCACGACCACCGACTTGAGGCTGCCGCCGCCGATGCGCACGAGCGTCTTGTTGCCGCAGCCGGAGCCCAGGGTCATGCCCACGCCGAAGACGAAGCCGCCCACCAGGAAGGACAGCCACGCCAGGTTGGGGCGCGGGTAGATGGACTTGGAGAGGTCGACCTGTCCCGTCAGGTGCAGCGCCGCGGCCCCCGCGATCGCCACGGCCATCGCGAGCAGCCACATGCGCATGCGGCCCCAGCTGCCCATGTTCACGATGTCCGACACCGCGCCCATGGTGCAGAAGTTGGTGCGCTGCGCGACCGCCCCGACGACGAAGGCGATCCCGAAGCCGGACCAGGTGACGATGGAGGAAAGGTTGGAGGCGGCAGCGCTCATGGGGGTCTCCCGGTTCAACCGCCCATTATTGGCGCGGGCCCCCGGCCGGCCCATCCCTCTTTTGGGGAGGAGTCCGATACCCGGATGGGGAGGAGGTCACGGCCCGGCCGCGGGCCGGTAGCGGGTCGGATCCGGGATGCCGGCCGCGGCGAAGCCATCGCGGCGCAGCCGGCAGGCGTCGCAGCGGCCGCAGGCGCGGCCCTGGCCGTCGGCGTCGTAGCAGGAAACGGTGAGCGAGAAGTCGACGCCCAGCTCGTGGCCGCGGCGCACGATGTCGGCCTTCGTGAAGCTCACGATGGGCGAGCGCACGGCGATCGGGTGGCCCTCCACGGCCCGGCGGGTCGCCAGGTTGGCCATCGCCTCG
Organism: uncultured beta proteobacterium; assembly: GCA_963824135.1. GTDB lineage: Bacteria > Pseudomonadota > Gammaproteobacteria > Burkholderiales > Usitatibacteraceae > FEB-7. The sequence continues at coordinate 684,906 of CAWGOH010000012.1, forward strand.
AACGCGGCGAGGTACTCGCGGACGGCAGTCGGGGTAGCCGGAGTAGTCCACGGCGTTGGCCCCGGTGAGGATCGCGTCGGCCTCGACGACTTCCGCGTAGGCGAGCGCGAGGGAAAGCAGGATGGTGTTGCGCGCGGGCACGTAGGTGACCGGGATGCCGCTCGAGGGCGCGGTGGGCACGGCGATGCTCGTGTCGGTGAGCGCGGAGCCGCCGAAGGCGCCGAGGTCGACGCGCACGACGCGGTGCTCGGCCGCCCCCAGGCGAACGGGCCACCGCGGCGGCGGCGTCCAGCTCCGAGCGGTGCCGCTGCCCGTAGTCCACCGAGAGCGCGTGGCAGCGCCAGCCTTCGCGCACGGCCATCGCGAGCACCGTCGCGGAATCGAGCCCCCCGGAGACGAGGACGACCGCCTTCTTCAAGGCGCCGCGCCTAGCGCTTGGAGGCCGCGAGGCGCGTGCGCGCCTTGCCCGCCGCCTCCGAGGCCGGGTAGCGGGCGATGATGTCCTCGAGCGTGTTGCGCGCCGAGCCGTGGTCGCCCTGCTCGGACTGCACCGCGGCGATGGCGAGCAGCGCGTCGGGCGCCTTGGGCGACTGCGGATAGCGGGCGAGCAGCCCCTCCTGCGTGGCGAGCGCCGCCTTGTAGTCCTTGAGGTTGGCCTGGCAGATGCCGATCCAGTAGGTGGCGTTGGGCGCCAGCGCGCTCTGCGGGTAATCCTTGAGGAAGGCGCGGAACGCGTCCGCGGCCGACGCGAAATCGTTGCGGCGGAAGAGGCCCGAGGCCGCGTCGTAGGCCTTGACCTCGCGCGCCTGCTCCTCCTTCGACGGCGCCTTCGCCGGCGGCGCCGCGGTCTCGGCGGCGGATGCGACCGCGGGCGGCGGGCGCGGAAGCCGGCGCCTGGGCGCCGCCGCTGCCGCCTTCCAGGCGCTTCAGGCGCGAATCGAGGTCGAGGTAGAAGTCGCGCTGGCGCTTCTGGATCTGCTCGTTCTGGTTGGCGAGCACCTCGAGGCTGCCGCGCAGCCTCGCGATCTCCGCGTTCAGCGTCTCGATCTGGCGCAGCAGGTCCACCACGCCGATGTTGCGGACGCTCTCCTCGAGGCGGCCGATGCGCTCCGCGGTTCCCTTGCCGACTTCTCCTGCGCGGCGCGTATCTCCTCGATGCGCTTCCTCGCCTCGTCGTCGTCGAAGAGCCCGGCGTGGGCCGCGCCGGCGGCCGCGAGCAGCGCGGCCGCCACCGCGAGCCGGACGCTACTCACCGGCATACTTGATGTCGCCGCGGCGGTTCTTGGCCCAGGCGGCCTCGTCGTGGCCCGCGTCGGCCGGCTTCTCCTCGCCGAAGCTCACCGTCTCGATGCGGCCGTCCTGCACGCCGAGCACCGTCATCACCTTCTTCACCGCCTCGGCGCGGCGCTGGCCCAGCGCGAGGTTGTACTCGCGGCTGCCGCGCTCGTCGCAGTTGCCCTCGATGCGGATCTTGGTGTCCCGCTTGTCGCACCATGTACTTCGCGTGCGCCTGCACGAGGCCGCGGAACTCGTCCTTCACGGCGTTGGAGTCGAAGTCGAAGTAGACGCTGCGCTTGGACAGGATGTTCTTCGGGTCCGTGAGCGGGTTGGCGGTGATCGCGGGCTGGGTCGTCGGCGTCGTCTGCCCCGTCGTGGGCTGGGTCGGTTGCGACGGAGGCGTGGTGCGGTCGGCGACCGGAACGTCCTTCTTCACCTCCTGGCTGCCGCAGGCGGCAACGAGAACGGCCATCGCGATGCTGAGAAAGACTTTCTTCACGGCTGACTCCTTTTCGGGTAAAGCGCTCGGTGGTGCGGACAGCGGGATTTTGCGCCCCGCTCAATTCGTAGGCAACGGTCCCCAGGCCGGATCGCGAACGTCGCCGGCCGACGACACCAGGCGCTGGCGGACGCGGCCGTCGCTCGAGACGGCGGCGAGCTGCCCGCGGCCGCCCACCTGGGCCTCGTAGAGGATCATCTTGCCGTTGGGCGCGTAGCTGGGGGAGTCGTCGAGCGTGCCGTCGGTGAGCACCGTCACCTGGCCGGAGTCGATCTCGAGCACGGCGATGCGGAAGCGCCCCGCCTCGCGCTGCACGAACGCGATCGACTTCCCGTCCGGGCTGAAGCGCGGGCGCACGTTGTAGGTGCCCTCGAAGGTGAGCCGCTGCGCCGGCCCGCCCTGCGCGGGCATGCGGTAGATCTGCGGCGAGCCGCCGCGGTCGGAGGTGAAGGCGATCCACTTGCCGTCGGGCGAGAAGCTGGCCTCCGTGTCGATGGCCGGGGTCGTGGTGAGCCGCTGCGGCTCCCCGCCCGAGGCCGGGACCACGTAGATCTGCGAGATGCCGTCGCGCGTGAGCGTCACCGCGAGCCTCGTGCCGTCCGGCGACCACGCCGGAGCGCTGTTGTTGCCCCAGAAGTTCGCCACCACCTTCGTCGTGCCCTGGGCGAGGTTCTGCACCACGACGATGGGCTTCTTCTGGTCGAAGGAGACGTAGGCGATGCGGCTGCCGTCGGGCGACCAGGACGGCGAGATGATGGGCTCGTTGGAGGCGAGGACGGTCTGCGCGTTGGCGCCGTCGGCGTCGGCCACCTGCAGCTCGTAGCGGGTGCCGCGCTTCACCACGTAGGTGACCTTGGTGGAGAAGACGCCCTTCTCGCCCGTGAGCCGCTCGTAGATCACGTCGGCGATGCGGTGCGCCGTCGCGCGCAGCTGCGCCGGCGCGACGACGTAGGAAAAGCTCGCGAGCTGCGACTGCTTCTGGACGTCGAAGAGCCGGAAGCGCACCTCGACGCGGCCGTCGGGCTGGGGCTCGATCTTGCCGATCACGAGCGCCTCCGCCGTGCGGGCCTGCCAGTCGACGAAGTTCACCTCCGAGGGCTCGGTGGGCAGCGGGCTCACGCCCATCGCGTTCACGAGCCGGAAGAGGCCGGTGCGCGCGAGGTCCGCGCCCACGACGGTGCTCACCGGCTGCGGCTGCGCCGCCTCTCCCGCGAAGGGCAGGATGGCCACCGGGATCTGCCGCCCGCCCGGAGGTCGTGATGTCGATGGTGAGCTGGGCGTGCGCGGCGAGCGCGACGAGGGCGGTGAGGAAGGCTGCGAGAATTCTTTTCATCGGTTCGGTGGCCCCTGCGGGCCCGCGGCCCGGCTAGCGTTCGTGCTTGATATTCAGGTTAAGGTTGCGGAACTGGCGGAAAAGTTCCGGGTTGCTCGGAACCGGCAGCGGCTGGGCGCTTCGGATGGCGCGCTCGATGGCCATGTCGTAGACGGGATTGCCGCTGGACCTCACGATCGCGATGTCGAGCACGTCGCCGCCCGGCAGGATGCGTGATGCGCACCTGCACTTCCGGCTGGCCACGCACCGTGTCCGGCACGTTGGCCTTGCCGCGGATTTTATCCCGGATGCGCCCGCGATAGCTGTCGATCTCCGACAGGCGAGCCTGCGACGCCGCCTCCGCCGCGGCCCGGGCCTGGGTTTCCGCTTCAGCCTTCGCCCTGGCCTCCGCCTTCGCCTTGGCCTCCGCTGCCGCCTTGGCCTCGCGCTCCTTGCGTTCCAGCTCCTTCCTCGCCTGCTCCTTCTTCGCCTGCTCGCGCTTCTCCAGCTCCTTCTTCTCCAGCTCCTTCCTCTCCCGTTCCTTCTTCTCGCGCTCCTTCTTCTCCGCGATGGCGGGATCCGGCCGGGGCGGCTCGGGCTTGGGCTCGGCCTTGGGCGGGGCGGGCGTGGGGCGGCTCGGGCTTGGGGCTCCGCCTTGGTCGGCTCGGGCGGGGGAGGCTCCGGGGCGGCCTTCTGCGCCGGGGAGGGCTTGCCCGGCGGCAGCTTGTCCCAGAGCTCCGCCTGCAGGGGCGGGGTCGGGCGGCTCTGCCAGGTGACGCCGAAGACGATGAGCGCGAAGAACGCGCCGTGCACGGCGATCGCCAGGAGCACGGAGCGGATCTTCCCCGGCTGGCGAGGCCGCTCGTGCGTCGGCTCCGGATGCTTCACCTTCGGGCGCCTATGGCGCGGGCCGGGCGAGCAGCCCCACGCGCTTCACCTGCCCCTGCTGCAGGACGTCCATCACCTTGAGGACCTCCTCGTAGCGCACGTTGCGGTCGCCCGCGATCACCACGGCCTGCTCCGCGTTGGCCCGCTGCGCCTGGCGCACGATCTCGAGGAGCTGGGGGCGCTTCACGAGCAGCTCGTCGGGCGAGCGCGAGCGGTCCACGACGGAGAGCTCGCCGTTGGCGCGCACGCGCACCTCGAGGGGGGCCACCGCCGGGTCGAGCTTCGCGCCCACCTGCGGCAGGTCGATCTGCCCGGGGTTGATGAGCGGCGCGGCGACCATGAAGATGATGAGCAGGACCAGCATCACGTCGATGTAGGGCACGACGTTGATCTCGCTCATCGCGCGGCGGCGGCGGCGCATCTATCGCTCCGGCTGGTGGGCCTGGCGCTGCAGGATGTTGGAGAGCTCCTCCATGAAGCTCTCGTAGCGCCCCGCGAGGCGGTCGATGTCGTGGGCGAACCGGTTGTAGGCGATCACGGCCGGGATGGCGGCGAACAGGCCGATCGCCGTGGCCACCAGCGCCTCGGCGATGCCCGGCGCGACCTGCGCGAGCGTGGCCTGCGCCACGTTCGAGAGCCCGCGGAAGGCGTTCATGATCCCCCACACCGTGCCGAAGAGGCCGATGTAGGGGCTCACGGAACCCACGGTGGCGAGGAACGACAGGTGCGACTCCAGCGCGTCCACCTCGCGCTGCAGGGTCGCCTTCATGGCGCGGCGCGTGCCGTCCATGAGGGCGGTCACGTCGGCGCCCGCGCGGCCCTTGAGCTTCAGGAACTCCTTGAACCCCGCCTCGAAGATGCGCTCCATGCCGGCGGCGACGTAGCGCCCGCCGGCGGCCCGCTGGTAGAGCCCCACGAGGTCGGAGCCGCTCCAGAACTCGCGCTCGAACTCCTCGGCCTGCCTCTGGGCGCGGCGCAGCGCGAAGACCTTCATGAAGATGTAGGTCCAGGAAAAGAGGGAGGCGAGCACGAGGACCGCCATGACGGCCTTCACGACGATGCTCGCGTTCACGATCATCGCGAGGATGGTGAGGTCGTGGCTGACGATCATGGCTTCCTCGGCTTCACTGGAGCGAGGCCTGCATCTTGCGGCGCAGGGCCTCGGGGATTTCGGCGGGCTTGAACGTGCTCCCCCGTCACGCAGGCCACGGTGACCTTCGCGCGCACGAGGAGCTCGTCGTCGCGGCGGATCTCCTGGACGAACACGCAGCGCACCTTGCCCAGCGACTCGAGCTGCACGCTCACCGCGAGGTTGTCGTCGAGCCTCGCCGGCTTCAGGAAATCGGCCACCGCCTGGGTGACCACGAAGACGATGCGGTGGTTCCGCGCGAGCGTTCTGGTGGTCGAAGCCGAGGTGGCGCAGCCACTCCGTGCGCGCCCGCTCCAGGAACTTCAGGTACTCGCCGTGGTAGACGACGCCGCCGGCATCCGTGTTCTCGAAGTACACCCGGACCGGGAACGAGTACACGAACAGTTCCGGCTGCAGCCGGGGCTTCACCGCGATCCTCGTCACCCGAAGAGCCCCCCGCCGGGCTCGGGTCCGCCCGCCAGCCCGAAGTGGCGGTAGGTGAGCGCGGTGGCCATGCGCCCGCGGGGCGTGCGCTGGAGGTAGCCCTGCTGGATGAGGAAGGGCTCCAGCACGTCCTCGATCGTGTCGCGCTCCTCCCCGATCGCCGCGGCGAGGTTGTCCACGCCCACGGGCCCGCCGCCGAACTTCTCGACGATGGCGAGCAGGAGCTTCCTGTCCTGCAGGTCGAGCCCGATGACGTCCACGTCGAGCATTCGCAGCGCCAGGTCCGCGATCTCCGCCGTCACGCGCCCCTGGTGCTTCACCTCGGCGAAGTCGCGCACGCGCCGCAGCAGCCGGTTGGCGATTCGCGGCGTGCCGCGCGAGCGGCGCGCGATCTCGATGGCCCCGTCGGCCTCGATCGCCATCGCGAGCAGGCCCGAGGAGCGCGTCACGATGCGCGTGAGCTCCTCGGGCGTGTAGAACTCGAGCCTCGCCACGATCCCGAAGCGGTCGCGAAGCGGGTTGGTGAGCATGCCGGCGCGGGTCGTGGCGCCCACCAGCGTGAAGGGCGGCAGGTCCAGCTTCACGCTCCTGGCGGCCGGGCCCTCGCCGATCATGATGTCGATCTGGTAGTCCTCCAGCGCCGGGTAGAGGATCTCCTCCACGATGGGGCTCAGGCGGTGGATCTCGTCGATGAAGAGGACGTCGCGCGGCTCGAGGTTGGTGAGGATGGCCGCCAGGTCGCCCGGCCGCTCGAGCACCGGGCCCGAGGTCTGGCGCAGGTTCACCCCCATCTCGCGGGCGATGATGTGCGCGAGCGTGGTCTTGCCCAGGCCCGGCGGGCCGAAGAGCAGCGCGTGGTCCAGGGCCTCGCCGCGCCCGCGCGCGGCCGCGATGAAGATCTCGAGCTGCTCGCGGATCTTCGCCTGGCCGACGTACTCGGCCAGCTGGCGGGGGCGAAGCGCCCTCTCCTCGCCCTCCTCCTTCGGCGAAGCCGGGGCACTGGCGATCAGGCGGTCGGTTTCGATCACGGCTTGGAGAGCACCTTGAGTGCCTGGCGGATCGCATCCGCGAGCGCCAGCTCGGGCGGCAGGTCGCGGATGGCGGCCGACGCCTCGCGGGCATTATAGCCAAGCGAGAGCAGCGCATTGAGGACGTCGGGCCCGTGCGGGGCCGAGGACTTCGCGGACGGAAGCGCCGACGGCAGCTTGTCGCGCAGCTCGAGGACGAGCCGCTCCGCGGTCTTCTTGCCGATGCCGGGCACGCGCGTGAGGCTCGCCGCGTCCTCGGAGGCCACCGCGACCGCGAGGTCGTCCACGGAGAGCCCGGAAAGCACCGCCAGCGCCACCTTCGGGCCCACGCCGCTCACCTTGAGCAGCTGCCGGAAGGCCGTGCGCTCGCCGGCGGTGAGGAATCCGTAGAGCAGGTGCGCGTCTTCGCGCACCACCAGGTGCGTGAGGAGCTCGACCGCCTCGCCCGTGCGCGGCAGGTTGCAGAACGTGCTCATGGGCACGTCGATCTCGTAGCCCACGCCGTGCGCGAGCACCACCACCTGCGGGGGGTTCTTCTCGACGAGGGTGCCGGCGATGCGCCCGATCACGAGAGCCTCCCGCGGCGCATCCGGAGGCCGCGCGTGGGCAGCGCGCCCAGCCCCATCCCGCCGTGGGCGTGGCAGATCGCGCAGGCCAGGGCGTCCGCCGCGTCGGGCGAGGGGTCGCCGGTGAGCCCCAGCAGCCGCTTCACCATCGCCTGCACCTGCTCCTTGCGCGCATTGCCCTTGCCGACGACGGCCTGCTTCACCTGGCCGGGGGTGTACTCGGAGACGGGCAGGTTCGCGAGCACCGCGGCGCACATCGCGGCGCCCCTCGCCTGCCCCAGCAGGAGGCTCGAGTGCGGGTTCACGTTAACGAAGACCTTCTCGATGGCGACCAGTTCCGGGCGGTGCGTGGCGATCACCTCCGCGAGCCCCTCGAGGATGGTCCGCAGGCGCTCGGCCATCTCGCCGCGCTCGCGCGTCTTCACGCACCCGCTCGTCACGTACTCGAGGCGCTGGCCGTCGCGGCCGATCACGCCGAATCCCGTCACGCGAAGGCCGGGATCGATGCCGAGGATGCGCAACGGGCGCGCCCCTACGCCGCCTCGTCCATCGCGGCGGTGGTGTACACCTCCTGGACGTCGTCGAGGGACTCCAGCGCGTCGACGAGCTTTTGCATGCGCGCCGCGTCCTCGCCTTCCAGCACCGTCTCGGTGGAGGGCTTCATCGTCACCTCCGCCATCTCCGCCTTGAAGCCCGCCTTCTCGAGCGCGGACTTCACCGCGGGGAAATCGTAGGGCCCCGTCACCACCTCGATCGAGCCGTCGTCGTTCGTGACGACGTCCTCGGCCCCCGCCTCGAGCGCCGCGACGAGGAGCTTCTCCTCGCTGGTTCCCGGCGCGAAGACGAGCTGGCCGCAGTGCTTGAAGAGGAAGGCGACCGAGCCGTCGCTGCCCATGTTCCCGCCGTGCTTGGAGAACGCGTGCCGGACGTCGGCCACCGTGCGGGTGCGGTTGTCGGTGAGGCAGTCGACCATCACGGCCGCGCCGCCGATGCCGTAGCCCTCGTAGCGGATTTCCTCGTAGTTCACGCCCTCCAGGTCGCCGGTGCCGCGCTTGATGGCGCGCTCGACGTTGTCCTTGGGCATGTTGTTCTCGTACGCCTTGTCGACGGCGAGGCGCAGCCGCGGGTTCATGTCGGGCTCGCCCCCGCCCATGCGCGCCGCGACGGTGATCTCCTTGATGAGCCGGGTGAAGATCTTGCCGCGCTTGGCGTCCTGGCGCCCCTTGCGGTGCTGGATGTTCGCCCACTTGCTGTGGCCTGCCATGGGTCTTGGCCCGCGCATTCTGTTTCGAGGGGGCTAATGGTAACATCCCCGCACAGTCCCTCCCCGAGCGAAAACCGCGTGCTTCCCCCCCTCGTCGTCGCGAAATCCGGAGTAGATCTGGGCCTGCTGCCGGGGATGGCCAACCGCCATGGACTCATCGCCGGCGCGACCGGGACTGGCAAGACCGTCACCCTGCAGGCCGTGGCCGAGGCGCTGAGCGCCATCGGCGTGCCGGTCTTCATGGCCGACGTGAAGGGCGACCTCGCGGGCCTCGCGGCCCCGGCCGGGCCGAACAAGAAGGTCGAGGAGCGCCTGAAGATGCTGGGCATCGAGGGGCGCACGCCGCTCGCCTCCCCCGTCGCCTTCTGGGACGTCTTCGGCGAGCAGGGCCATCCCGTGCGCGCCACCATCACGGAACTGGGCCCGCTCCTGCTCGGGCGCATCCTCAACCTGAACGAGACCCAGTCCGGGGTCCTCGCGGCCGTCTTCAAGGTCGCCGACGACAGCGGGCTCGCTCTCCTCGACCTGAAGGACCTGCGCGCCCTGCTCCAGCACGCCGGCGACAATGCCGCGCAGCTGCGCACGCAGTACGGGAACATGTCGACGGCGAGCATCGGGGCCATCCAGCGCGGGCTCCTCTCGCTCGAGTCCCAGGGCGGGGAGAAGTTCTTCGGCGAGCCGGTGCTCGCCCTCGACGACCTCATGCAGACCGTCGACGGCCGGGGGGTGGTGAACATCCTCGCAGCCGACAAGCTCCTCGCGAGCCCGCGTGTCTACGCGACGATGCTCCTGTGGCTCCTCTCGGAGCTCTTCGAGCAGCTCCCCGAGGTGGGCGACCCGGAGAAGCCCAAGATCGCCTTCTTCTTCGACGAGGCGCACCTGCTCTTCGACGACGCCCCGAAGGAGCTCCTCGATCGCATCGAGCAGGTCGTGCGCCTCGTGCGTTCCAAGGGCGTGGGGGTGTGGTTCGTCACGCAGAACCCGCTCGACATCCCGGACACCGTGCTCGGGCAGCTGGGCAACCGCATCCAGCACGCCCTGCGGGCGTTCACGCCACGCGACCAGAAGGCCGTGAAGGCCGCGGCGACCACGTTCCGCCAGAACCCGAAGCTCGACGTCGAGAAGGCCATCACGGAGCTGGTCGTGGGCGAGGCGCTGGTGTCCTTCCTGGACGAGAAGGGCCGGCCGCATCCGGTGGAGCGCGCCTACGTGATTCCGCCGCGCTCGCGCATCGGCACCCTCTCGCCGGACGAGCGGCGCCAGGTGATCGCCTCCTCCCTCGTGGCGGGCCACTACGAGAAGGCGGTGGACCGCGAGTCCGCCTACGAGATTCTCGCCGCCCGCGCGGGTGGCCGCGCCGAGGCCGGCGGCGCGCAGGAGCCCGCCGAAGAGCCCGGCGTGCTCGGCGGCATCCTGGGCAAGCTCGGCCTGCCCGGGGGCGGGGCGACCAAGGGAAGGACGCGGGAGACGGCCGTCGAGGCCGCCGCCAAGAGTGCGGCCCGCGCGATCGGCAGCGAAGTCGGGCGGCGCATCATCCGCGGCGTGCTGGGGTCCATCCTCGGCGGGCGCCGCTGAACGAAGGGGAAGCCCATGGCGAAGACCGGCGAGCGCAAGGCCCAGATCCTGCAGACACTCGCCTCGATGCTCGAGGAGCCGAAGGCCGAGCGCGTCACCACCGCGCTCCTCGCGGCGAGGCTGGACGTCTCGGAGGCGGCGCTCTATCGCCACTTCGCGAGCAAGGCGCAGATGTTCGAGGGGCTCATCGAGTTCATCGAGCAGACCCTCTTCACTCTCGTGAACCGCATCCAGGCCGACGAGAAGGACGCGATCAAGCAGATCGAGTCGACGGTCGTCACGCTGCTGGGCTTCGCGCAGAAGAACCCGGGCATGACGCGGGTGCTCACGGGAGACGCCCTGGTGAACGAGGACGAACGGCTGCAGGCGCGCGTGAACCAGCTCGTCGAGCGGCTCGAGGCGAGCCTCAGGCAGAGCACGAGGCTCGCCGTCACGAACGGGCAGCTTCCGGCGGACTGGGACGTGAACGCCTACGCCACCACCCTCATCGCCTACGTGATCGGCCGCTGGCACCTGTTCGCCAAGAGCGGCTTCAAGCGCTCGCCCATCGACGGCTGGCCGCAGCACTGGCGCGTCTTCTCGGCTTGAGCGCGGTCGGCGCGGCCGTGCCCCTGCCCGAGATCGGGACCGAGAGGCTGCGGCTCGTCATCGCGCAGCCGGGGCTCGAGGAGCCCCTCGCGCGCTTCTACCGCGAGAACTTCGCCGGCCACCTCGACCGCTGGTCGCCGCCGATGCCCGGCGACAAGCTCGCCGCCGCCTACTGGCAGGAATGGCTGCCGGCCAGCGTCCGCGAGTTCGAGGCCGGGACGACGGCGCGCTGGGTGCTGCTCGCGCCGGGCGACGGCCCGCCGGAGGTCGTCGGAACCTGCAACTACACGCAGATTTTCCGCGGACCCTTCAGCGCCTGCGTGCTGGGCTACCAGGTGGCGCGCCGCCACGAAGGCCGCGGCCTCATGTTCGAGGCGCTCTCGGCCAGCCTCGACTACGCCTTCCGCGAGCTTCGCCTGCACCGCGTCATGGCCAACTACCGGCCGGAGAACGTGCGCAGCGGGCGGCTCCTCGAGCGCCTGGGATTCGCGCGCGAGGGCTACGCCCGCGAGTACCTCTTCATCGACGGGGCGTGGCGCGACCACGTGCTCACCTCGAAGACGAACCCCTTCTTCGACGCCGCGTGGCTGCGCGCGTGAGCCGCGCCGCGCGCTAGTCGGCGGACGCCTCGCCCAGCGCCGCGTCCGCCCGCGCCGCCTGCCGGCCGCGGGGATGGAAGGCGACCTCGCGATGGATGCGGTCGTAGGCGCGCAGGAGCTCGCCCGCCGAGCGGGCGCCCAGGTTCACGACCCCGTAGCGGTAGCTCCCCAGCCACTTCATCTCGCGGCGCAGGTCGGCGCCGCGCTTCAGGTAGAACATGATCTGCGCCTCCGGATGGCGCGCGCGCAGCGCCGCGATCTCGCCGCGCCTCGGCCAGCGCCCGAGCCCGGCCCCGGCGAGGTCGCGCATCACGAAGCTCGCGGCGACGGCGCTCTCCCCTTCGCGGCGGCGGATGCGGGGCTCTTCGCCCGACTCGAGCGCGACCAGGGCGTCGAAGAGGTTGTAGCCGTCCACGCGCTCGAAGAGGTCGTAGAACTGGCCGGCCGCGCGCGGGTTGATCTCGATCACCTTCGGGTGGCCGCGTGGCGGCGCACACGCGAAGCTCGACGTTGAACATGCCGTGGGTGAACCCGACCGCGGCCAGCGCGCGCCGGGCCGCATCCTCCGCGTTCGCCTGCAACGCGGGCGGCAGGGCGGAGGGATACTGGAAGCGCTGGAACTGGTCCGTGCCGGGATACATGAGGGAATCGACCACGCCGAGCATGGTGACGCGCCCGTCGCGCGCGAAGCCGTTCACGGTGACCTGGGCGCCGTCGACGATTTCCTCGGCGATGAGGCTGAAGGGCTCGACCTCGAAATCCGAGCGCGCGCGCATCACGTCGCCGAAGGGCCGCACCAGCCGCTCGATGATCGCCTGCTCGAACCAGGAGAAGCGCGCGTGGCGGTCGAGCTCGGCCCAGGAATCGATCGCGCCGCGCGAGGACGGAGAAGGCCGCCTTGACGGGCTTTATGTAGAAGGGGAAGGCGAGCGGCAGCTCGCGCGTGCGCCGGAAGTCGCGCCCCACGAGCCCGAAGCGCGTGTTGCACTCGGGAAGCTCGCGCTCGAAGGCCTGGCGCGCGTAGTACTTGTGCTGCGCCGCGAGCACCGCCTCGAGGGGCGTGTGCGGCAAGCCCGAGCCGCTCCGCGAGGAGCGAGGCGGCCACGGGACCGAACTGCTCGTCGGAGGTGACGATGCCGTCGAGCCCCGAGCGCCCGTACCGGCGCGCCAGGCGGTCGACGAAGCGGAAGATGTCGAAGCTGAAGAGGCGCGCGTTCCCGGGAAAGCGGAAGAGGTCGAATCCCTCGAAGACGAAGTCGTGGCCGCCCGCGCGCCGGCGCGGCCATCGACCGGTCCCACTCGTCGGCGAAGAGGACGAGGATGCGCTTGCGTCTCATCGCGGCAGGCTGCCCTTCCGGCCTCGTGCCGGGGATCGATCTTCGAGCATGGTCGTCGGTGCCTTTCAGGGCGGGAAGTGTAACCGGTCAACAGTCGCGGGCGCCCCCGTATTCCGGGACGCCAGTCGTTGCTACAATTTTCGCCTCGACAAACGGAACTGCGCCATGAGATCGCACCGCCCCGCGCTGCTCGCCGCCTTCGCCGCCCTCCTCGCCCTCGCCCTGGAGGCGCCGGCCGCCGACCTCGAGCGGGCCCGCAAGATCGTGGCCGGCCGCTGCTTCCTGTGCCACGGCATGGACGGCGAGAGCTCGAGCGAGGTCTTCCCGCGGCTCGCGACGCCAGAACGCCACCTACGTCGCCAAGCAGCTCAGGGACTTCCAGGCCGGCCGGCGCAAGGGCACGACCATGAATTCCATGGTCACGGGGCTCACGGAGGCGGAGATGGCCGACCTCGGCGCGTTCTTCGCGGCCCAGAAGGCCGACCCCCATCCGCCCGCCGACGCCGAGCTCGGGCGCGGTGGGACGCTACCTCTACGCCAGGGGCAACTCCGCATTCCGGGGTCGCCGCCTGCGCGGGCTGCCACGGCCCCGACGCGCACGGCACCGAGACGCTCCCGCGGCTGGCCGGACAGCAGTCGCTCTACATCGAGGGCCAGCTCAAGGCGTTCGACAAGCGCGAGCGCAACAACGACAACGAGGTGATGCACGCCATCGCCTCGAAGCTCACGGAGCTCGAGATCAAGGCCCTGGCGGAGTACCTCGCGGCCGCGCCCTGAGCGCCGCCGCGCCGCCGCGGAAACGAACGGGCCGCCCGAGGGCGGCCCGTTCGACCTCGTCGCGACGCGCGCGCGGCTCAGCCGAGCGTGTCGGCCCAGATGTTGCGCGCCCAGTTCATGGCGTAGCCCGCCTCGAGCTCGTTCCTGCCCGCGGACACGCCGCCGGAGCCCGGCACCGTCTTGAACGTCCGGTCCTTGGTGTCGTACTTGTGGACCGACGCCACGTGCACGACCTCGGTCGCCGACACGAAGCTGTAGCAGGTGTTGGTGAGCGTGGGCGACGGATTCGGCGCCTCGCCGTTCAGCAGCGCCACCACGGCCGCGGCGCACGCCTTGCCGTGCCCGTTGGCCATGTGCCCCGACTTGGGCATCAGCGGCGCGCTGAGCGTGGAGTCGCCCAGGAGGTGCACGCCCTTGGCCGCCTTCGACTCGAAGGTGAGCCAGTCGACCTCGCACCAGCGGTTGTTGGCCGTGATGAACGGCGTCGGCGATCGCGCCCGCCTTCATGGGCGGGATGACGTTGAGGACGTTGCCCTTCACGTCGTCGAACTCCAGCTTCACGGCGCCGGCGCGCAGGTCGACGTCGACCGCCTTGCTGTTGCCGCGGTACTCGACGATGCCCGCGTAGAGCTCCGCCCAGGCCTTCTTGAAGAGCGGCCCCTTGGAGGTGACGTCGGCGTTGGCGTCGAGGATGAGGACCTTGGACTTCGGCTTCCTCGCCTTGAAGTAGGCCGCCACCTGGCAGGCGCGCTCGTACGGGCCCGGCGGGCAGCGGTACGGCGCCGCGGGGATGGAGAGCACGTAGACGCCGCCGTCGGGCATGTCCTCGAGCTGGCGGCGCAGGGCCACCGTCTGCGGTCCCGCCTTCCACGCGTGCAGCACGCGCGCCTGCGCGTCGGCGCCGGCGAGCGCGGGAATGGCGCCGGCCATGAAGTCGATGCCGGGCGAGACGATCACGCGGTCGTAGGAGAGCGTCTCGCCCTTGCGCGAGCCGCACCTGCTTCTTGTCCGCGTCGATGGCCGTGGCCATGTCGCGCACGATGCGCACGCCGTGGTTGTTCGCGAGGCCCGTGTAGGGCGTCGTGATGTCGTTCATGGTCTTGAACCCGCCCAGCACCAGGTTCGAGATCGGGCAGGAGATGAACGCTTCGTTCGGCTCGACCAGCACCACCTCGATCGAGGGGTCGAAGAGCCGGATGTACTTGGCCGCGGTGGCGCCGCCGTAGCCGCCGCCCACCACCACCACGCGCGCCTTCGGCGCCGCCGGGCATCCCTGCGCAACCTGCCAGGCCCGCCATCGCCGCGGCGGCCGCGCCCGCCTTGAGGAACTGCCTTCTTTGCATGCTCATGTGTTTTCCTCCGGCGCCTATCTGCCCTGGTTCGAGAAGTAGTCGGCCAGGGCTGCGATTTCCTGTTCCGAGTAGCCCTTGGCGAGCTGGTGCATCACCGTCGCCGGCTTCTTGCCCTCCTTGAACTGCGTGAGGGCCATCAGCAATTCGCTCCTGGGCTTGCCGGCGAGGCCGGCGAGGTCCGAGCCCTTGGCCGGGCGGCCCTGGTGCCGTGGCAGGCCGCGCAGTTGGCGGCGAGCGAGCGCACGCCGGCGGGCGTGAGGTTGGATGGTGCGAAGGCGGGTGGTGCGCGGCTGCTGCGCGACGGCGAAGCCGGCCGCCAGCGTAGCTGCCGCCGCCGCTAGATACCGCGCGGTTCTGGTCATGGGACTACTCCTCCTGGGGTTATTGGCGCCAGCCGAGAGTATCCCGGCGGGAATTCGCCTGTAAACCTACCCCTATGGGAGGGGGGGTATCACCCCGAGGAAGTAGTGCTTCAGCCCGCGGCCGGGACCGGCTCTCCCGACGGCGCCGCCGTGGCGATGTCGAGCTTCACCTTGCCCTCGGCGTCCACGTCGATGGTGACGCGGCCGCCGCCGGCCAGGCGGCCGAAGAGCAGCTCGTCGGCAAGCGCCCGGCGGATGGTGTCCTGGATGAGCCTCGCCATGGGTCGCGCGCCCATGAGCGGGTCGAAGCCGTTCCTGGCGAGGTACTTCTTCAGCTCCTCGGTGAACTGGGCCTCGACCTTCTTCTCGGCGAGCTGGGCCTCGAGCTGCATCAGGAACTTGTCCACCACCCGCAGGATCACCTGCTCGTCGAGCGCGGCGAACGAGATGACCGCGTCGAGGCGGTTGCGGAATTCCGGCGTGAACAGGCGCTTGATCTCGGCCATCTCGTCGCCGACCTTGCGGTCGGTGGAGAAGCCGATGGCGTTCTTCGACAGGCCCTCGGCGCCCGCGTTGGTCGTCATCACGATGACCACGTTGCGGAAGTCGGCCTTGCGGCCGTTGTTGTCCGTGAGCGTGCCGTGGTCCATCACCTGCAGCAGGATGTTGAAGATGTCCGGGTGCGCCTTCTCGATCTCGTCCAGGAGCAGCACCGAGTACGGGTGCTTGGTGATCGCCTCGGTGAGGAGGCCGCCCTGGTCGAAGCCCACGTAGCCCGGGGGCGCGCCGATGAGCCGCGACACGGCGTGGCGCTCCATGTACTCCGACATGTCGAAGCGGATGAGCTCCACGCCCATGATGAAGGCGAGCTGGCGCGCCACCTCGGTCTTGCCCACGCCCGTGGGCCCCGAGAAGAGGAACGAGCCGATGGGCTTCTGCGGGTTGCCGAGCCCCGAGCGCGCCATCTTGATGGCGGCCGAGAGCGCCTCGATCGCCGCGTCCTGGCCGAAGACGGTGGCCCTCAGGTCGCGGTCGAGGTTCTTCAGCTGCGTGCGGTCGTCGGAGGAGACGCTGCGCGTCGGGATGCGCGCGATCTTGGCGATGATCTCCTCGATCTCGGGCTTGCCGATCACCTTCTTCTGCTTCGACTTGGGCAGGATGCGCTGCAGGGCCCCGGCCTCGTCGATCACGTCGATCGCCTTGTCGGGCAGGTGGCGGTCGTTGATGTAGCGGGCCGCGAGCTCGGCCGCGGTGGTGAGCGCGTTGGCGGTGTACTTCACGCCGTGGTGCGACTCGAAGCGCGACTTGAGGCCGCGCAGGATCTCCACCGTCTCCTGGATCGAGGGCTCGTTCACGTCGATCTTCTGGAAGCGGCGGGAGAGCGCGTGGTCCTTCTCGAAGATGCCGCGGAACTCGTTGTAGGTGGTCGCCCCGATGCACTTGAGCGCCCCCGACGACAGCGCGGGCTTCAGCAGGTTCGAGGCGTCGAGCGTCCCCCCGGAGGCGCTGCCGGCGCCGATGAGGGTGTGGATCTCGTCGATGAAGAGGATGGCGTTGGGGTTCTCCATGAGCTGCTTGAGCACGGCCTTCAGGCGCTGCTCGAAGTCGCCGCGGTACTTGGTGCCGGCCAGCAGCGCGCCCATGTCGAGCGCGAACACCTGGGCCTTGGCGAGGATCTCGGGCACCTGGCCGTCCACGACGCGCCGGGCCAGCCCCTCGGCGATGGCGGTCTTGCCCACGCCGGCCTCGCCCACGAGGAGCGGGTTGTTCTTGCGCCGCCGGCACAGGATCTGGATCACGCGCTCGAGCTCGTGCTCGCGGCCGATGAGCGGGTCGATCTTGCCGTCCACGGCCAGCTGGTTGAGGTTCTGCGTGAAGCTCTCGAGGGCGCCTCCGGCGCCCGGGGCCTCCTGGCCCTCCTCGGCGCTCTCGCCCTCCTCCCGGGCGCCCGACTGCGGGTTCTTGGTGATGCCGTGGGAGATGAAGTTGACCACGTCCAGCCGGGAGACCCCCTGCTGGTGCAGGAAATAGACGGCGTGCGAGTCCTTCTCCCCGTAGATCGCCACGAGGACGTTGGCGCCGGTGACCTCCTTCTTGCCCGAGGACTGCACGTGCAGGATGGCGCGCTGGATGACGCGCTGGAAGCCCAGGGTGGGCTGCGTGTCGACCTCGCCGGCGCCGGCCACGGTGGGCGTGTGCTGCATCACGAAGTCGGAGAGCGCCTTCTTCAGCTCGTCGATCTTCGCGGCGCAGGCCTTCAGGACCTCGGATGCCGAGGGGTTGTCGCACAGCGCGAGAAGCAGGTGCTCCACGGTGATGAACTCGTGGCGCTTCTGGCGGGCCTCGACGAAGGCCATGTGCAGGCTGACTTCCAACTCCTGGGCGATCATGTTTCCTCCATCGCGCACTGCAGGGGGTGCTGGTGCTGGCGCGAATATTGAACCACCTGCTCCACTTTAGTGGAGGCCACGTCCCGCGGATAGGTGCCGCAGACGCCCTTCCCTTCCGTATGCACTTTGAGCATCACCTGCGTGGCTTGTTCCCGGGGGAGCGAGAAGAACGTCTGCAGGACCTCGACCACGAACTCCATCGGCGTGAAGTCGTCGTTGTACATGACGACCTTGTACATCGGCGGCGGCTTGACCTTGGCCGCGCTCGGCTTGAGCAGAGTGGAGCCGCTGGACTTGCTGGGCATGCCTTTGGCGTGACGATAGCGGCGGGCGTCGGTTCGTTTCCGGTCCAACCAATATGGGCAAAGGCCGGAGGATTTTCAAGACCCCGGCCACTCTATTGACTTTGACCCCGCAACGGGCGTAAAAGGCGCGTTGGAGTTTGGTATCAAGGATTTCGCATCGCAGTTCGCCTTGCGGGCCTGGATCCGAACGATGTGCGGGCCTCCACCCGTTTTCCCAAGAGGTGTGCAAGCGAATGGCAACCGGTACCGTCAAGTGGTTCAACGATGCGAAGGGCTATGGGTTCATCACGCCGGATGACGGCAGCGAGGATCTCTTCGCCCACTTCTCCGCCATCCAGATGCAGGGTTTCAAGACCCTCAAGGAAGGCCAGAAGGTCTCCTTCGACGTGACGCAAGGCCCCAAGGGCAAGCAGGCGTCGAACATCCAGGCCGCCTAAGAGCCGATTCCCCCCATTGAAAGGCCCCCGGGGTTCTTCACCCCGGGGGCTTTTTTCCTTCTGCCATGCCCACGCTGATCCTGGCCAACAAGCCCTTCGGCTTCCTGTGCCAGTTCAGCCCCTCCGGAGGGCGCCGGACGCTTGCGGACCTGGTGCCCGTGCCGGGGGTTTACCCCGCGGGCCGCCTCGATGCCGACAGCGAGGGACTCGTCGTGCTCACCGACGACGGCCCCCTGCAGGCGCGCATCGCCGATCCGCGCCACAAGCTCGAGAAGGGGTACTGGGTCCAGGTGGAGGGCACTCCGGGCGCAGCCGCCCTGGAGCGGTCTTCGACGGGGCATCGACCTGGGCGATTTCGTGACCCGGCCCGCCCTGGTCGACGAGATGGCCGAGCCGCCCGGGCTCTGGCCGCGCGACCCGCCCATCCGCGTCCGGCGGGCGATCCCGACCGCCTGGCTGGACCTGCGCATCCGGGAGGGGCGCAATCGCCAGGTGCGGCGCATGACGGCCCGGGCGGGCCTGCCGACGCTTCGCCTCGTGCGCTACCGGATCGGCCCCTGGACCCTGGAAGGGCTGGCCCCGGGCCAGTGGCGGGAGGTTCCGGCCCGGCTCTGACTGCCCCCATGCCTGCGCGCGGAGTCAACCGGACCGGGGGGCGGCCCGTTAATTGCCCTGACGAGGCTGGCTACCAGCGCAGTCGAAGCGAATCCACCCACTACATACCAAAGGAATTTTGATGAAGAAGCTCTCCACGCTGATCGCCGCCGTCTTCGCGTCCGTTTCCCTCGGCGCGTTCGCGCAGGCCCCCGCCAAGCCCGCCGAGCCGGCCAAGCCGGCCGTCGCCCCTGCCGCTCCCGCCACCCCGTCGGCGAAGGCCGAGGCGCCCGCCAAGGCGGAAGTGAAGAAGGCCGAAGCCCCGAAGGCCTCCGCCAAGCCGGCCAAGAAGAAGGCGCCGAAGTCGAAGCCCGCGCCCAAGACCGACGCCCCGAAGGCTGAAGCCCCGAAAGCGGAAGCCCCGAAGGCCGCCGCGCCCAAGTCCGAAGCGCCGAAGAAGTAATCCCGGCACCGCGGCACCCCGAAAGGCAGGGCGCGAGCCCTGCCTTTTTTCATTCCCGCGCCCGCCGGCCCTTATTGCCTCAAAATAGCGCCCCATGAAGATCGTCGTGGGCCTCTCCGGGGGCGTCGATTCCGCCGTCTCCGCCCTGCTCCTCAAGCAGCAGGGCCACGAGGTGATCGGCCTCTTCATGAAGAACTGGGAGGACGACGACGACGGCGAGTACTGCTCGACCCGCCAGGACCTCGTCGACGCCGTTTCCGTCGCGGACAAGGTGGGCATCGAGATCGAGGCCGTCAACTTCGCCGCCGAGTACCGCGAGCGGGTCTTCGCGAGCTTCCTCGCCGAGTACCGCGCCGGGCGCACGCCGAACCCGGACGTGCTGTGCAACGCCGAGATCAAGTTCAAGGCGTTCCTGGACCACGCCATGGCGATGGGCGCCGAGCGCATCGCCACGGGGCACTACGCCCGCGTCGAGGAGCACGGCGGCGCCTGCACGCTCCTCAAGGGCTCCGATCCGGCCAAGGACCAGTCCTACTTCCTGCACCGCCTGACCCAGGCCCAGCTTCTGCGGGCGATGTTCCCGGTGGGGCACCTGCGCAAGACGCAGGTGCGGGCCATCGCGCTCGAGGCGGGGCTGCCGAACCACGCCAAGAAGGACTCCACCGGCATCTGCTTCATCGGCGAGCGCCCGTTCCGTGAGTTCCTCTCGCGCTACCTGCCGCGCGAGCCGGGACCGATCGTCACGCCCGACGGCGAGCGCGTCGGCGAGCACCACGGGCTCATGTACTACACGCTCGGGCAGCGGCAGGGGCTCGGCATCGGGGGGCGCCGCGGCGGGGACGGCGCCGCCTGGTACGTCGCGGCCAAGGATCTGGCCAGCAACACCCTCGTGGTCGTGCAGGGGCACGACGATCCCAGGCTCTTCTCCTGCCCGGCTGCGCGCCCAGGACACGAGCTGGGTCGCGGGCACGCCTCCCAGTGACGACGGCGTCCTCGCGGCCAAGACCCGCTACCGCCAGGCGGATGCGCCGTGCTCGTTCGCCGGCGGCGAGGGCGACTTCACGCTCGAGTTCCGCGAGCCCCAGTGGGCGGTGACGCCGGGTCAGTCCGCGGTGCTGTACCGCGGCGAGGTGTGCCTGGGCGGAGGCGTCATCGTCCTCCTAGCCCTGCGGCCGCGAGCGGGCGAACGAGGGGCGCGCCTCGAGCCTCGCGATCCACCGCTCCAGCTCGGCGTGGCGGGCGCGCCACGCGATCTCGGGCAGGCGGAACTCGAGCCACAGCAGCGCGCAGGCGCAGGCCACGTCGCCCAGGGAAATGGCGTCGCCGCGCAGGTAGGCCTTGCCGCCCAGCTCGCGCGCGAGCGCCTCGATGCCCGCCTCCACCTTGCTCAGCTGGCGGGCGACCCAGGCCGGGTCCTGGCGCGCGGCCTCGCGCTTCCTCTCGAGGAAGATCGCGATGCCGGCGTCGGTGATGCCGTTGCCCAGCGCCTCGTCGCGGCGGACGAGGGCCCGCTCGAGCCCGGCCGGAGGGATGAAGGACGGCGCGCCCAGCGGATCGAGGTATTCCGCGATGACGCACGAGTCGTAGAGACAGGTGCCGTCGTCGGTCACCAGCACCGGGATCTTGTTGAGCGGGTTGTAGCGCGGGACGGTGGTGCCGGCGTTCCAGGCGCTTTCCTCGAGGAACTCGTAGGCGAGCTGCTTCTCGGCGAGGAGCACCCGGATCTTGCGGGCGTACGGGCTGGTCTTCGAGGCGACGAGCTTCATGGGGATTCCCCGGGGGGCAGGCGGCGCCGAGTATAGCACCGGGGTCGCGCGCGCCCGGCGCCCCGGCCCCGCGTGATAAAATCCGCTTCCACGGTCCCGCCCAATGTCCCACGCCCTCACCGCCCTTTCGCCTCTCGACGGGCGTTACGCCTCCAAGACCCGCGCCCTGCAGGAGCATTTCAGCGAGTTCGCGCTGATCCGCCATCGCGTGCGCGTCGAGATCGCCTGGCTGAAGGCGCTCGCCGCCGACCCCGCGTTCGTCCTCCTGCCCGCCTTCTCGCCGGCCACCGTGGCCGAGCTCGACCGCGTCGCGGCCGGCTTTTCGGTCGCCGACGCCGAGCGCGTGAAGGCCATCGAGGCGACCACCAACCACGACGTGAAGGCGGTCGAGTACTGGCTGCGCGAGACCTTCGGCGGCAACGCGGAGATCGCGGCGGCGGGCGAGTTCATCCACTTCGCGTGCACCTCCGAGGACATCAACAACCTGGCCCACGCCCTCATGGTGCGCGGCGGCCTGGAGTCCGTCCTGCTGCCGGCGATCGACGCGATCGCCGCGCGCCTGGACGGGCTCGCGCGCGCGCACGCGGGGCTCGCGATGCTCGCGCGCACCCACGGCCAGCCGGCGACCCCCACGACGATGGGCAAGGAGATGGCGAACGTCGCCTGGCGGCTCAAGCGCGCCCGGCTCGCGCTCGCCGCCGTCGAGATGCTGGGCAAGGTGAACGGCGCCACGGGCAACTTCAACGCGCACGTCGTCGCCGCGCCCGCCATGGACTGGCCCGCCTTCTCGAGGCGCTTCGTGACGGGGCTGGGGATCGCCTACAACCCCCTGACGATCCAGATCGAGCCGCACGACGCCCTGGCCGAGGCCTTCGACGCGCTGGCGAGGCTCAACACCATCCTCGTCGACCTCGACCGCGACCTGTGGGGCTACATCTCCCTGGGCTACTTCCGGCAGAAGGTGAAGGCGGGCGAGGTGGGCTCGTCGACGATGCCCCACAAGGTGAACCCGATCGACTTCGAGAATTCCGAGGGCAACCTGGGGCTCGCCAGCGCGCTGCTGCGCCACCTCGCGGAGAAGCTGCCGGTCTCGCGCTGGCAGCGCGACCTCACCGACTCCACGGTGCTGCGCAACATGGGCGTCGCCTTCGGCTACTGCCTGCTGGGCTACGACTCCTGCCTTCGCGGGCTGGGCAAGCTCGAGGCGGACCCGGCGCGCATCGCGGCGGACCTGGAAGGCTGCTGGGACGTGCTGGCCGAGCCCGTGCAGACCGTGATGCGGGCGCACCGCATCGAAGGCTCCTACGAGAAGCTCAAGGAGCTCACGCGCGGCAAGGGCGGCATCACGAAGGAGGAACTGCACCGGTTCGTCGCCTCCCTCCCGCTGCCCGACGACGCGAAGGCGCGCCTGCTCGCGCTGACGCCCTCCACCTACGTCGGCCTGGCCGCGACCCTCGCCCGCGAGAGCTAGGCGGCGCGCCCGCCCGGTTCCCGGGCGCCCAGCGTGCCGATGTCCCCGCTGATCTCTCCGCCCTCCTGGACGAGCAGCCTGCCGTAGCGCACCTTGCCCGTCACGCGCCCGGTGGCGTGGATCACGAGCCGGCCGCGGGCCGTGAGCTCCCCTTCGTAGCTGCCCCGGATCTCCGCGACCTCGATGTCCGCCGTGCCCTTGAACGAGCCCTGCTCGGCGATCTGGATGGCGCGGCTCACCATCGTCGCCTCCACGCGCCCCTCGACCACGAGCGTGTCGCAGTCGTCGATCTCCACGCCCTTCAGCTTGATGTTGGGGCCCACGATCAGCCGCGAGCCGGCCGCCTCCTCCGCGCGTGGGCGTCGCCTCGGCCGGCCCGGGAACCGCGGCGGCGGTCGCGGGCCGGGGAACGGCCGCCAGGGGCTGCGCCGGTGCATGGGGATGGGCGCCTCCGGCGGGCGCCGGTACGGGGCTTCTCGGTACTTCCTTCCGGCCGAACAATCCGTCCGAATAGCGCATGGCAGCTCCTTTTCGTGGGTAGTCGGGGTCTCACTCACGATTCGTGCCAGAAGGGGCGACTGGGCTGGAATCGAGCATCCATGCGGCTTTGCGGCCCGCGGGCCCGGCGCGCGGCGACCCCGACCCGTCGCCCGGGAGCGACCGGCCCGGGGCCTGCGCCGCGGCAAGTGCCTGATTGCGCACCCATCGGCCGTGTCTGGCGGGGACGACGCGGGTCAACCGGAAGGCGACCGGCCGCGTTATACCGGCGCAAGCGCAGGGAAGGCGCTAGAATTCCCCGCGTCACGCCCCCCCCAACGCCACAGGAGAATCCATGAAGAAGCTCATCGCCGCCGCCGCCATCGCGCTCCTCGCCGCGACCGGCCCGGCCATCGCCAAGGACGAACCCAAGAAGCCCGCCACCGCCACCGCACCCGCGCCCGCCAAGGCCGAGGCGCAGCTCGACATCAACACCGCCTCTCGCGAGGACCTGGTGAAGCTCAAGGGCATCGGCGACGCGCGCGCCGACGCGATCATCAAGGGCCGCCCGTACAAGGCCAAGAACGAGCTCGTCGACAAGAAGATCGTTCCCGAGAACGTCTACAACGACATCAAGGAGAAGATCATCGCCAAGCAGGCCGCCGAGGCGCCGAAGAAGGCCGAGGCGAAGCCCGTCGAAGGCAAGAAGAAGAAAGGCGGCTGCTGAGCGGCGACTTCCGCACCGGCAGTGCGCATCGAAGGAAATGCCCGCGAGGCGACTCGCGGGCATTTCTCATTTCGGGCTCAGGGCGCGGCCGCTTCCTCGCCGTACTGCGGGTTCATCCTGCCCGAGCTGATGCCCATCTTGTTGAGCGCGCTCAGGTAGGCCTTCGCGGACGCCACCACGATGTCGGTGTCCGCGCCCATGCCGTTCACGACGCGGGCGTCCTTCGAAAGGCGCACCGTCACCTCGCCCTGCGAATCGGTGCCCGTCGTGATGTTGTTCACCGAGTAGAGGAGGAGCTCGGTGCCGCTGTGGACCAGGTCCTCGATGGCCTGGAACGAGGCGTCGACGGGACCCGCCCCGCGCGCCTCCGCCCGCATCTCGTGGCCGCCGTCGGCGATCACCACGCGCGCGAAGGGCTGCTCTCCCGTCTCCGAATGCGCCACGAGGGAGACGAGCTTGAAGCGCTCCTGCTCCGGGGTCACGCTCTCGTCGGACACGAGCGCCTGCAGGTCCTCGTCGAAGATCTCGCGCTTCTTGTCGGCGAGCTCCTTGAACTTGGCGAACGCGGCGTTGAGCGCTTCCTCCGAGGCGAGCGCGATGCCCAGCTCCGCGAGGCGCGTCCTGAACGCGTTGCGCCCGGAGAGCTTGCCCAGCGTGAGCCGGTTGGCGCCCCAGCCCACGTCCTCGGCGCGCATGATCTCGTACGTCTCGCGGTGCTTGAGGACGCCGTCCTGGTGGATGCCGGACTCGTGCGCGAAGGCGTTGGCCCCCACCACCGCCTTGTTGGGCTGGACGGGGTAGCCGGTGATGGTCGAGACGAGCTTGCTGGTCGGCACGATCTGCGTCGTGTCGATGCCCGTTCGGCACGCGAAGACGTCCGAGCGCGTCTTCACCGCCATCACGATCTCCTCGAGGGAAGCGTTGCCGGCGCGCTCGCCCAGGCCGTTGATGGTGCATTCCACCTGGCGCGCGCCGTTCATCACGGCCGCCAGGGAGTTGGCGACGGCCATGCCGAGGTCGTTGTGGCAGTGGGTCGACCACACCGCCTTGCCTGAATTGGGGATGCGCTCCAGCAGCGTCCTGAAGAGGGCGCCCCAGAGATCCGGAACGGCGTAGCCGACGGTGTCGGGGACGTTGATGGTGGTCGCGCCGGCCGCGATGACCGCCTCGAACACGCGGCAGAGGAAGTCCGTCTCCGAGCGCACGGCGTCCTCCGCCGAGAACTCGACGTCGTCCGTGAACTGGCGCGCGAGCTGCACCGACTTCACCGCGGCCTCCAGCACCTGCTCCTCGCTCATGCGCAGCTTGAGCTTCATGTGGATGGGGCTGGTGGCGATGAAGGTGTGGATGCGCTTGCGGGCGGCCGGCGCGACGGCCTCGCCCGCCCGGCGGATGTCGTTCTCGTTGGCGCGGGCGAGCGAGCAGACGGTCGACTCCTTCACCGCCTCGGCGACGGCGCGGATCGCCTCGAAGTCGCCCTGGCTCGCGGCGGCGAACCCGGCCTCGATCACGTCGACGCGCAGCCTCTCGAGCTGCTTGCCGATCCGGACCTTCTCCTCGCGGGTCATGGAGGCGCCCGGGCTCTGCTCGCCGTCGCGCATGGTGGTGTCGAAGATGATCAATTGGTCCTGCATGGCTCACTCCGGGAAAGGGGATGGAACATCGCCGGCCCGTTTGCCGGGCGGCGCCGCAACTGCCGAACTGTGGGGGGGGTGTATTTAGCGCGCGAGGCGCAGCAGCAGGCCGGGGAGGCCCGCCAGCGGGAGGCGGAGCAGATGGTCGGCGATGGGCGCGACGCGGTTCATGGAATCACTATAGCAACGGCGGCGGGGACAGGCAACTAGGCGCCCGGCGGGTCGCCGAGCTCCGTGCCCGACCTGGCGCCGGCGCGCAGCAGGGAGGCGACGATGTCGTGCGAGCCGTGCTCCTCGGCCAGGTCGATGGCGGTGAGCCCCGAGGAGTCGCGCACGTTCGGGTCGGCGCCGGCGGCGAGCAGCACCTCGACCGCCTCGTTGAAGCCCATCTCGGCGGCGAGCGCGAGCGCGGTCAGCCCGCGCTCGTCGCGATGGTCGCGCGAGGCCCCGCGCGCGAGCAGGAGCTCGACCGCCGGCAGGTTCGTCTCCTCGATCGCCACCATCAGGAGCGAGCGCCCTCCCCCGTTCACCACGGTGTCCGGCGGGGTCGACTGCAGCATGCGCGCGAGCGCCGTCACGTCGCCCGCGTCGATGGCGTCGCGGATGTCCTGGTACTGCTTCTCCTTGGCCTCCGTCCGCCAGCGGTTCACGAACCAGAGCACGTAGCCCGACACGCCGTAGGCGAGCATGATCCCCCACAGGACGTGCGAGGGCTCGATCGAGATGAGCAGCAGCGCCACCACGATCACCAGCGTCATCCAGAAGGGGACGGCGCGGCGCAGGTTGAGGTCCTTGCCGCTGTAGAAGCGGATGTTCGACACCATGGTGACGCCGGCGTAGACGGTGATCGCGGCGGCGAACCACTTCACCTCGCCGCCCTTCACCTGGTAGTCGTCGAAGACCCAGATCATGCCCGCCACGAGGAGCGCCGCGGCCGGGCTCGGGATCCCCGTGAACCAGCGCTTGTCGGCCACGGAGAGCTGCGTGTTGAAGCGCGCCAGGCGCAGCGCAGCGCCCACGCAGTAGACGAAGGCGGCGATCCAGCCGATGCGCCCCATTCCCCGCAGCGCCCACTCGTACATGACGAGGGCCGGCGCCGCGCCGAAGGACACCATGTCCGCGAGGCTGTCGTACTCCGCGCCGAACGCCGACTGGGTGTTGGTGAGCCTCGCCACCCGCCCGTCGAGCCCGTCCAGCACCGCGGCGATGAAGATCGCGATGGCCGCGCGCTCGAAGTCGTGGTTCATCCCCTGCACGATCGCGTAGAAGCCGGCGAACAGGGCCAGCGTCGTGAACAGGTTGGGCAGGAGGTAGATGCTGCGCCGGCGGAGCGGTTCCATGGCGGGACGCGGCTTGCCGGGAGCGTTCATGGCGTTCTGCGGGCGATGCGCCGGATGCGGCCGCGTTCAGGTTCCCGGCAGGCGGGCGATCACGGTGGAGGTCGCCGACACCTTGTCGCCGATCGCCACCCTGGGCGTGGAGCCCGGCGGGAGGTAGACGTCCACCCGCGAGCCGAAACGGATGAAGCCGTAGCGCTCGCCGCGGGCGAGGCGATCGCCCTTGCCCACGTAGCAGAGGATGCGGCGGGCGATGAGGCCCGCCACCTGCACGCTCGTCACGTCCGCGCCCGAGGCGGTGCGAAGGTGCACGGCGTTCCTCTCGTTGTCGGTCGAGGCCTTGTCGAGGTCGGCGTTCACGAACTTGCCCGGGAAATACCAGACGTTCTCGACGGTCCCGTCCACGGGCGAGCGGTTCGAATGGACGTTGAAGACGTTCATGAAGACGCTGACCTTCACCGCGTCGCGGCCGAGGTAGTCGTCGCGGGCGGCGCCCACCTGCACGATGCGGCCGTCCGCCGGCGCGAGCACCAGGCCCTCGCCCTGGGGGACCTCGCGGGGCGGATCGCGGAAGAACTGCAGCACGAAGAGGGCGACGAGCCAGAAGGGGGCCGACCACCAGCCGCCCAGCCAGGTGACGACGGCCGCCGCCGCGACGGAGCCGGCCAGGAACGGCCAGCCCTCGCGGGCGATGAGGGGATGCGGATAGTGCGCCAAGAAAGAGCCTAGTTGCGGCTCGTGTCGACGAGCTTGTTCTTCTTGATCCAGGGCATCATCGCCCGGAGCTTCTCGCCCACCTGCTCGATGGGGTGCTCCGCGAGGAGGCGCCGGCGGGCCTTCAGCGTCGGCGCCCCCGCCTGGTTCTCCAGGATGAAGTCGCGGGCGTAGCCGCCGTTCTGGATGTGGGCGAGCGCGTCCCGCATCGCCTTCCTGGCCTCGGGTCCGATCACCTTCGGCCCCGTGAGGTACTCGCCGAACTCCGCGTTGTTGGAGATCGAGTAGTTCATGTTGGCGATGCCGCCCTCGTAGATGAGGTCCACGATGAGCTTGGTCTCGTGCAGGCACTCGAAGTAGGCCATCTCGGGGGCGTAGCCGGCCTCCACGAGGGTCTCGTAGCCCGCCTTGATGAGCTCCACGATGCCGCCGCACAGGACCGCCTGCTCGCCGAAGAGGTCGGTCTCCGTCTCCTCGCGGAAGTTGGTCTCGATCACCCCGCCGCGCGTGCCGCCGATGGCGCAGGCGTAGGAAAGCGCGAGGTCCTTGGCCTTGCCCGTGGCGTCCTGGTGCACGGCGATGAGCGCCGGGACCCCGCCGCCCTGGGTGTAGGTCGAGCGCACCAGGTGGCCCGGGCCCTTGGGGGCGATCATGATGACGTCCAGGTCGGCGCGCGGCTGGATCTGGCCGAAGTGGATGTTGAAGCCGTGCGCGAAGGCGAGCGCGGCGCCCTTGCGGATGTTGGGCTCGATCGACTCCTTCCAGACGGCCGGGTGGTTCTCGTCGGGCAGCAGGATCATCACGAGGTCCGCGCCCTTCACGGCGGCGCCCACCTCCTTCACCTCGAGCTTCGCCTTCTTCGCCTTGTCCCAGGAGGCGCCCTCCGGGCGCAGGCCGACGGTGACCTTCACGCCGGATTCCTTGAGGTTCTGCGCGTGCGCGTGGCCCTGCGAGCCGTAGCCGATGATCGTCACCTTCTTGCCCTTGACCAGGGAGAGGTCGGCGTCCTTGTCGTAGTACACCTTCATGTTCGTATCCTCGAGATTCGCAATTGTTCGGATCAGGCTTTGAGCACCCACTCGCCCCGGCCGATTCCCGAGACGCCGGTGCGGACGGTTTCCAGGATCGCGCCCTTGTCGAGCGCCTCGAGGAAGGCATCGAGCTTGTCGGTGGTGCCCGTGAGCTCGATCGTGTAGGACTTGTCGGTCACGTCGATGATGCGGCCGCGGAAGATGTCCGCCGTGCGCTTCATCTCCTCGCGGTCCTTGCCGGCGGCGCGCACCTTCACGAGCATCAGCTCGCGCTCGATGTGGCGCCCCTCCGAGAGGTCGACCACCTTCACGACGTCCACCAGCTTGTTCAGCTGCTTGGTGATCTGCTCGACGATCTCGTCCGAGCCGGTGGTGACGATGGTCATGCGCGACATCGTGGCGTCCTCGGTGGGGGCCACGGTGAGCGACTCGATGTTGTAGCCGCGGGCGGAGAAGAGCCCGGCGACGCGCGAGAGCGCGCCCGCTTCGTTTTCGACGAGGATGGAGAGGATGTGGCGCATGGCGTGGGATCGTGTGGGGGTGCTTGGGTGGCGGGCGGCGGCGGGCGGGCACGGCGCCCGCTCCCCGCGCCCCGGTGCTACAGGTCCTCGGCGAGGATCATCTCCGACATGCCCTTGCCGCCGGGCACCATCGGGAAGACGTTCTCCGTCTGGTCGGTGATGATGTCGAGGAAGACGAGGCGGTCCTTGAGGGCGAAGGCCTCGCGCAGCGCCCCTTCGACGTCGCCGGGCTTCTCGACCTTGATCCCGACGTGGCCGTAGGCCTCCGCGAGCTTCACGAAGTCCGGCAGCGCGTCCATGTAGGACTCGCTGTAGCGGTTGCCGTGGAAGAACTCCTGCCACTGGCGGACCATCCCCATGTAGCGGTTGTTGAGGTTCACGACCTTGACGGGCAGGTGGTACTGCTTGCAGGTGGAGAGCTCCTGGATGCACATCTGCACCGAGGCCTCGCCCGTCACGCAGGCGACGTCCGCCTTCGGGAACGCGAGCTTCACGCCCATGGCGTACGGCAGCCCCACGCCCATCGTCCCGAGGCCGCCGGAATTGATCCAGCGCCGCGGCTTCTCGAAGCGGTAGAACTGCGCCGCCCACATCTGGTGCTGGCCGACGTCGGAGGTGACGTAGGCGTCGCCCTTCGTGACTTCCCAGAGCTTCTCGATCACGAACTGCGGCTTGATGATCTTGGAGGCGCGGTCGTACTTGAGGCAGTCCCTGGCCCGCCAGGCGCCGATCTGGTCCCACCAGGCGGCGAGCGCGGCCGCCTCCGGCTTCTCCTTGGCCGCCTTGAGAAGCGCGATGAGCTCGCCCAGGACGTCCTTCACGTGCCCGACGATGGGCACGTCGACGCGCACCCGCTTGGAGATCGAGGAGGGATCGACGTCGATGTGGACGATCTTGCGGCTCGTGTTGCCGGCGGCGAAGTGCGCGGGGTTGCCGATGACGCGGTCGTCGAACCGGGCGCCCACGGCGAGCAGGACGTCGCAGTTCTGCATCGCCATGTTGGCCTCGACGGTGCCGTGCATGCCGAGCATGCCGACGGAGCGCTTGTCGGAGGCCGGGAAGGCGCCCAGGCCCATGAGCGTGGTGGTGCACGGGAAGTCGAGCAGGCGCACGAGCTCGGTCACCTCGCCGGAGGCCTCGCCGAGGATGGCGCCGCCGCCCACGTAGATCATGGGCCGCTTGGCGTCCAGCAGCAGCTGCATCGCCTTCTTGATCTGGCCGCCGTGCCCCTTCATCACCGGGCTGTAGGAGCGCAGGTGGATCTTGTCCGGGTAGTGGAAGCGGGCCGTATGCTGGGAGACGTCCTTGGGGATGTCGACCAGGACGGGGCCGGGGCGGCCGGTCGTGGCGATGTGGAAGGCCTTCTTGATCGTGACGGCCAGCTCGTTCACGTCCTTCACGAGGAAGTTGTGCTTCACGCAGGGCCGCGTGATGCCGACCGTGTCGCATTCCTGGAAGGCGTCCTCGCCGATGGCGCGGGTGGGCACCTGGCCCGTGATCACCACCATCGGGATGGAATCCATGTAGGCGGTGGCGATGCCCGTGACCGCGTTGGTCACCCCGGGGCCGCTGGTGACGAGGGCCACGCCCGGGCGGCCCGTGGCGCGCGCGTAGCCGTCGGCCGCGTGGAGCGCACCCTGCTCGTGGCGCACCAGGATGTGCTTCACCTTCTTCTGCTTGAACAGGGCGTCGTAGATGAAGAGGACCGCCCCGCCGGGGTATCCGAAGACGAACTCCACACCCTCTTCCTGCAGGCAGCGGATGGCGATCTCGGCGCCCGTGAGGGTTTCACCGGTTTCCGCGAGCGGGGGGAGCTTGAGTTCCATAAGGCCTTCTTGCAATTCGGGAAGTTTCGAAAAGGGGGACCTAGAACATTAGCCGGGCGGTCCGGATTGGTCAAGCCGAATGGGGGGATAAACGCCTTACGCCGCGAGCGGGCGCTGGCGCCCCCGTTTGCTATAGTCGCGTCCGACGCGGGCCGACCCCGAATGCCTCGCGCCCGCGGGCGGGCGCTTACCGGGGCCCGCGGGAGGAACCCCTGGCCACCCGAAAAGAACTGTCCGACTTCCTTGCCTCCGTGGAGCGGCGCGCCTTCAAGCAGAGCGTCTTCTCGGTGCAGGAAGAGCAGGCGGCGCTCGACATCGTCCAGGACGCGATGCTGAAGCTGGCGGAGAACTACGCCGGCCGGCCGGCGGAGGAATTGCCGCTGCTCTTCCAGCGCATCCTGCAGAACGGCATCCGCGACCACTTCCGGCGCACCCGCGTGCGCTCGACCTGGACCTCGCTCTGGTCGTCCCTCGGCCTCACCGGGGAGGACGACGAGGACGACCCCCTCGAGACCTTCGAGGTCGAGGATCGCTCGGGCCTGCCGACCTCCCCGGCGGACCGGCTGGAGCAGTCGCAGGTCATGGCGATCATCGAGGAAGCGGTCCAGGCGCTCCCGGAGCGTCAACGGCAAGCCTTCCTGCTGCGTTATTGGGAGGAGTTCGATGTCAGTGAAACGGCGAAGACCATGGGATGCTCGGAGGGCAGCGTGAAGACGCACTGCTCCCGGGCTGTCCACGCTTTGGCGAAGATGCTGAGATCAAAGGGCATAACACTATGAATGAAAAAGACTTTGGCCAAAAGCTGCGGCCGTGGCTGCAGCGCTCCGCCGACAGTGTCGGGGAACTCCAGGCCACCCGCCTGCGCGCGGCCCGGCTGCGGGCGCTCGACGAGTGGCGCGAGCCGGTCCACGTCCTGGGTTTCGTCACCGTCGGCGCCGGCACGGCCCAGACCCTCAAGTACTCGATCCTCCAGCAGGGGCTCCTGTGGCTGCCCATCGTGATCCTTCTCGCGACCCTCGCGGCGAAGGCCATCTCGCCCGAGGTGGACATCGGTGAGCTCGACGCCCAGCTCCTGACCGGCGAGCTTCCGATCGACGCGTTCCTGGACGAGGATTTCGACCAATGGCTCAAGAGCGCCTCCGGCTCCTTCTAGGAGCGCTCGCCGCCTGCCTGTCGCTCGCCGCCCACCCGGCCGGCACGGACCTCAAGACGCCGCAGACGGCCTGGTCGCGCCTCACGGTGGAGGAGCGAACCGTGCTCGCGCCCCTGGCGCCGGATTGGGAGAAGCTCCCCGGCTACCAGCAGCAGCGCCTCATGTCCGCCGCCCGCAAGTACCCCACCATGCGCCCCATCCAGCAGGAGCGGTTCCAGGAACGCATCCGCGACTGGGTCGTGATGACGCCGGAACAGCGCAAGGCCGCCCGCGAGACCTTCCAGGGCCTTCGCAAGCTCCCGCCTTCGAAGCAGCACGAGCTGCGCCAGCGCTGGCTGGAGCGCAAGGCCACCCCCAGCCCCGCCCCCACTCCCACCCCCGACCCCGACACCGGGCCCGTCGAGTCCCGCTGATGCCGGAACCCGCCCCCCAGGCGCCGTCCCTCGCGCGCCGGCTGGCCTGCGCGCTCTACGAGTCGCTGATCCTCGCCGCGCTGGTGCTCGTGGCCACCTTCCCGTTCCTCGCCTTCGCCGGAGACTCCACGAGCGGGCTCCGCCGCCACGTGCTGCAGGCCTGGGTCGTCCTCGTCGTGGGTGCCTACCTCGTGTGGTTCTGGACGCGGGGCGGGCAGACCCTCGCCATGAAGACCTGGCGCATCCGCGTGGAGGCCGCCGACGGAGGGCCGGTGCGCTTCGGGCAGGCCGTGCGCCGCTACCTGTTCGCCTGGGCCGGCGCGGCCGCCCTCGGCATCGGATTCCTCTGGGCCCTTCTCGACCGCGACGGCCAGTTCCTGCACGACCGGCTCGCGCGCACGCGCCTGGTCGAGACGCGGGCGATCTAGCGCCGCTCCGCGTGCGCGAGCCCCGCGGCCGCCACGCCCAGGAAGATGAGCGTCGGCAGGCCGGCCGAGACGGAGGCGGGCCAGTCGTTCAGCAGGCCCACGTGCGAGAAGAGGCGCCCGGCGAAGTGGAACCCCAGCCCGAGAAGGATCCCCAGGACGATCTTCGCCCCGGTGGCGCTCGTGCGCTGCGACTGGATCGCGAAGGGGATCGCCAGGATCATCATCACGATCGCCGCCACCGGGTACAGGGCCTTCTGCCAGAGCGCGATCTCGTAGCGGATGGTCTTCTGCCGGTTCTCGCGCAGGTGCTCGATGTAGGCCCGGAGGTTGAGGACCGACATGCGCTCCGGGACGATCTTGAGCACGGAGAGGATGTCCGGCGTGAGGACGGAGGACCACGACGAGGTCGCGAGGCGCTCCAGCACGGCCTTGTCGCCGTCGAACTTCGTCACCTCCACGTCGGTGAGCGCCCAGCGGTTGCCGCCCTCGTAGGTGCCGCGGCCGGCGCGGCTGATGGAGGCGAGCCGGTACGCCGCGTCGAACTCGTAGATGCGCAGGTTGAGGAGCGCGGTGTCCGCCGTGACGTCCTGGATGTTCACGAACCGGCGGTCCTCCTTCACCCAGAACCCGGAGCGGAACTCGCGCGCCACGATCGAGCTGGTGGCCTTGAGCCGCATGCTCTTGGCCGCTTCCTCGGTGAAGGGGGTCACGAACTCCCCGACGAGCAGGGTGGCGGCCGCCACGACCACGCCCGCTCCCGCGACGTGCCCCGCGAGCTGGCGCATCGACAGCCCCGAGGAGCGCATCACCGTGAGCTCGGACTGGTCCGACATCCTCGCCAGGGCGAAGAGCGTGCCGATGAGGGCCGCGGCGGGAAGCAGGACGTACGCGTGCGAGGGCAGCGACAGGAGCACGTAGCCGATCATGACGCCGAGGCGGTAGCCGCCCCGCCCCACGTCGTCCAGCTCGCGCACGAGGTCGAAGAAGCCGAACAGGGCCAGCAGCGCCGCGAGCACCAGCAGGCTCGTGGCGAGGATCTCCCGGGCGAAATAGCGGAAGAGCATCGCCTACGCGGCTAGCCGCCCCCGCGCAGGCTGGCCAGCCCGATGATGACGAGGATCCACACCCACAGCAGCAGGCCGAAGGCGACGAACGGAATGTGGCGGTCCGGGATGAACCTGGGCATCAGCACGCGCGTGCCGCGCGTGACCGGGCCGGTGATGATCCGGAAGACCTGGTAGATCACGTTCTGCTCGCGGCGCGCCCCGGAGAACACGGCCACGAGCGCCTGCCCGAGATAGGCGAATCCCGCGACCTCGACGACGGCCTTGAGGGCCCTGAGAAGAAATTCCGGTTCCATGAAATGAAAAAGGCCCGCGCCGGATGGCGCGGGCCCATTGTGCCACGGGGAACCGGTGCTCAGGTGCCCTTGGTGTCGATGTCGCCCGACAGGTTCGGGTAGCGGACGTGGTCCACCAGTTCCTGCACTTCCTTGTCCGGAGCGGGCGTCACGAGGCTCACCACGAAGATCGTGATGATCCCGATCGGCACGCCGAACATCCCGGCGGAGATCGGCTCCAGCCCGAACCACAAGGGCATCTTGGTGGTGCCGAACCACTGGATGAACGTCGGGTAGGTGTGGACCATGTAGTACAGGCACGTGCCCAGGCCCGCGACGATGCCCGCGATGGCCCCGATCTTGGAGGCGCGCTTCCAGAAGATGCCCATGACGAGGGCCGGGAAGAACGCCGATGCCGCGATCGAGAACGCCGCGCCCACCAGGAACAGGATGTTGCCGGGCTTGAGCGAGGTCACGTAGGCCGCGATGACGGCCACGCCGAGCAGCAGGATCTTCGACACCGTGATGCGCATCCCCGGGGAAGCGTTGGGGTTGATCATCTTGTAGTAGAGGTCGTGCGACAGGGCGTTGGCGATCGTGAGCAGCAGCCCGTCGGCGGTCGAGAGCGCCGCCGCGAGGCCGCCTGCGGCCACCAGGCCCGAAACGACGTACGGAAGGCCCGCGATTTCCGGCGTGGCGAGCACGATGAGGTCCCCGCCGATGACGATCTCGGCCAGTTGCACGATCCCGTCCTTGTTGATGTCGGTGATGCTGAGCAGCGATGGGTCCACCGTCCGCCACGCGTTCACCCACGCCGGGAGGTCGACGAACTTCGATCCCACGATGAGCGTGTACACGTCCCACTTCGCGAGCACCGCGAGGGCGGGCGCCGTGAAGTAGAGCAGGAAGATGAAGAAGAGCGACCAGAACACCGACACGCGCGCCTCCTGCACCGAGGGCGTCGTGTAGTAGCGCATCAGGATGTGCGGGAGCGCCGCCGTGCCGAACATCATGCAGAACACGATGCCGATGAAGTTCCACTTGGCGTTGTCGCGCGCCTTCTCGTCCTTGCCCGGATACGGGGTGCCGTGGGGCTTGGGCGGGGCGGCGCGGGCGCCAACGCCCTTGTCCGCCGTCCACTTGGCCTTGGCGGCGTCGGGGGAGGCCGGGAAGTCCTTGACGGCCTTCTCGGCGGCGTCGATCTCGCCCTTGGGCGCCGTGGCGGCCTTGAGGTCCTCGAGCTTCTTGGCGACCGCGTCCTTCTCGACCTGGTAGCTGGCCGGCAGGGCCTTGATCTTGTCGTCGGCCGCCTTGGCGCGGTCGGCGAAGATCTGGCGCACCGCCTTCTCGCCCGGGTCGTTCGTGAGGACCTTCTCGCGCTCGGTCAGCTTCTCGAGCACGGATCCGTACACGAGCTGCGGGAGCGGGATTCCCGTGTGCTTCACGGACAGCCAGACCACCGGGATCATGTAGGCGATGATCAGGATCACGTACTGCGCCACCTGCGTCCAGGTCACCGCCTTCATGCCGCCCAGGAACGAGCACACCAGGATGCCGGCCAGGCCGACGAACACGCCGATGCCGAACTCCAGGCCCGTGAAGCGGCTGGTGATGAGGCCCACGCCGTAGATCTGCGCGACCACGTAGGTGAAGGAGGCGATGATGGCGGCGATCACGCCCAGCGAGCGCACGATGTTGCCGCCGTAGCGGGCGCCGAGGAAGTCCGGGATCGTGAACTGGCCGAACTTGCGCAGGTAGGGCGCGAGCAGCAGCGCCACCAGCACGTAGCCGCCCGTCCAGCCCATGATGAAGGCCAGGCCGTCGAAGCCGGTGAGGTAGAGCGTGCCGGCCATCCCGATGAAGGAGGCGGCGCTCATCCAGTCCGCGCCGGTCGCCATGCCGTTGAAGAATGCCGGCACGCGGCGTCCCGCCACGTAGTACTCCGCCACCTCGAGGGTGCGGCTCATGATGCCGATGCCCGCGTAGAGCAGGATCGTGAACACGAGGAAGCAGTAGCCGATCCACTTGTTCGGCATGCCCAGCTGCTCGGCGATCGCGAGCAGGACCACGAACGCGATGAAGCCGCCCGTGTAGAAGGTGTAGTACTTCTTGAGCTGCTGCTTGAAAGCGCTTTGGCTGACGGCCATTAGTCTTCCTCCCCTTCGTGCACGCCGTGCTCGAGGTCGGCCTTCCTCATCGCTATGGCGTAGTAGCCGATGATGGCAACGTAGATGATCAGGGAGCCCTGGGCCGCCATGTAGAACGAGAACGGCCAGCCGAAGATCTTGAACTCGGCGAGCGGGATCGCGTACCAGGCGAGGACGAAGGTGGCGACGAACCAGATGGCCAGCAGTATCGCCGTGAGCCTCAGGTTCTTGTGCCAGTAGTCGATGTGATTCTGGGTCAGCTGCATCGCGTTCCTCCTAATTGATCGTTGTCCTCGGAACGGAACTTCCGTCCGGGCCGGTCGAGTGCCGGGGCGCCCTTGCGGGACGCCTTTCACGGCGCAGGTCGCGGGGAAGACAGATAGGGAGGAACCGCCGGATGCCACCGCGACCCGTCTCGGCACTTCGCGCCCGACCATCCCTCTTGCCGGGGATTGGCCGGGCGCGGCCGATTCTTCTTCTTGGGTGGCCCTCCTCCTTAACTTGGCGGATGCTAAAGGCACTGTCCACCCTTGGGCAATAGGGGTTAACCCTACCCCGGCGGGGAACCGCTCCCCGGCCCTCCTCCGGGGCGCTCGCCCTGCCGGGCTCCCAGGGTCGCCTGGACGAGCTCCGCGACCGAGTCCACGGCCAGCTTCTCCATGATCCGGGCGCGGTGCGCCTCCACCGTCTTGATGGAGATCTGCATTTCCTCGGCGATCAGCCGGTTCACCTTCCCGGCGATCACGCGCTCGAGCACCTCGCGCTCGCGCTGGGTGAGGGTCGCCAGGCGCTCGGCGCGCAGCTTCGCCTCCTCGCGGCCCGCGCGGGCGGCGGCGTCGCGCCGCAGGCACTCGCGCACCAGTTCCACGATCTGGCGGTAGTCGAAGGGCTTCTCGATGAAGTCGATGGCGCCGCTCTTCACGGCGGCCACGGCCTTGGGCACGTCGGCCCGCCCGGAAAGGAAGATCACCGGCATCTCGATGCCGGCCTCCTTCAGGTACTGCTGCAGGTCCAGCCCGCTCATGCCCGGCATGTAGAGGTCCAGGACGAGGCAGCCGGCGGACCCGGGCCGGTAGGCCTTGAGGAAGCTCCTCGCGTTCGAGAACGCCTCGGAGTGGATGGCGTTGCGCTTCATGAGCCAGGTGAGGAGCTCGCGGATCGACTCGTCGTCGTCGATCACGTAGACCGTCGGCTCCTGGGGAGCCGGGCCGGGCACGGGCGGGAGCGAGCTCAAGGCGCCCCGCGCGAAGGGGCGTCCGGCGCGAGCCGCAGGACGGGGTCGGAGAGAAGGGCCTGGGCGCGCGCCACCAGGTCATGCGTGGAAAAGGGCTTCGTCACGAAGTCGTCGGCGCCTGCCTCGATGCCGCGCTCCTGGTCGCGCTGACCGCCCTTGGCCGTCAGCATGAGCACGCGGGTCCCGGCGAGCGAGGCGTCGGCGCGGATCTCGCGGCAGACCTCCAGGCCGCTCCTGCGCGGAAGCATGATGTCCAGCAGGACGAGGTGCGGCCGGAAGACGGCCAGGAGCTGGAGCGCCTCCTCGCCGTCGGCCGCAGTCCGCGTCTCGTAGCCGGCCCGGCGCATCAGGAACTCGAGCGAGGTCACGATGCTGGGCTCGTCTTCGGCGATGAGGACGCGCTTGGCCACGGGGCGCCTCAGGCGTTCGCCACGAGGCGCCCGGCGCCGCCGCCGGCGGCCGCGGCCGGAAGGTCGAAGGAGAACACGGACCCGCGCCCGGGCTCGCTCTCCACCCACAGGCGCCCGCCGAAGTGGCCCACTATCCGGCGGCAGATCGCGAGCCCCAGTCCCGTGCCCGACGGCTTCTCGGTGAGCGTGTCCCCCACCTGGCGGAACTTCTCGAAGATGAGCGCCTGGTTATCGCGCGAGATGCCCACGCCGTTGTCCTCCACGTCCACGCGCACGCCGCCCTCCTCGCCGGTCAGGCGCACCTCCACCCGGCCCGACCCCGGCGTGCAGAACTTGGCCGCGTTCGACAGGAGGTTGAGCAGCACCTGGGTCAGGCGGTCGCGGTCGGCCATCACGAGCGGGACCGAGGCGGAAATGCGCGTCTCGACCGCGACGCCGCGCGACTTGAAGATCGCGCTGGTCGCGTGGACGGCCTCCAGCACGATCTCGCGCAGGTCGAGCTCGGCCGTGCGCCACTCGGCGAGCCCGGACTCGATCTTGGCGAGGTCGAGGACCTGGTTGATGAGGCGCGTGAGCCGCTCGGACTCGCGGATCACCAGCGCGAGGAAGCGCTGGCGCTCGGCGGGGTCGAGGTCGGGGTTGTCGTGCAGGATCTCGGAGAAGGCCCGGATGGAGGTGAGCGGCGTGCGCAGCTCGTGCGTCACGGTGGAGATGAAGTCGTCCTTGAGCCGGTCGAGCTCCTTCAGCCGCTCGTTGGCGGCCTTGAGTTCCCGGGTGGCGGCCTCGAGCTCCTGCTGCTGCTCCTCGAGGCGGTGGCTGTAGGCGATCACCTGGGAGGCCTCGTCGATGATGGTCATCACCTCCTCGAGGCCCAGGGGCTCCTCCTGCGCCACCGTGGCCACCATCGTCCGGGCCGAGGCGGCCCCGATGGTCCCGGCGAGCTGCAGCTCCGCGAAGCGCACCAGGTCGCGGTCGCCCTCGAGCTCGTCGACGCCCTTCACCCCGCGCAGGCGCGCGTAGGCGGTGAAGAGCTCCACGGCCCGCGCGGGCCCGAGGAAGCGGCCCACCAGCGCCTGCAGCGCGGAGGCCGAGGTGGCCCCGCGCCAGGACGAGCCCGGCTCGCCCGTCTGCTGGTACACGTCCACGAAGAGCGTCGCCTGGGCGTGCTCGGCCGCGCTCTGGCGCCGGATGACCGAGCCGACGGCGTAGGCGCCGACGTTGGCGATCATGCTCCAGATCATCGCGTGGGTGATCGGGTCCAGTCCCGCCAGCCCGAAGAGTTGCGTGGGCCGCAGGAGCTCGACGCCCCAGGGCCCGCGCTCGACGAACTCCGTCCCCAGCCAGCCCGACTTGGCGAACGCCGGCAGCAGGAGCGTGTAGATCCACACCGTGAATCCCGCGAGGAGCCCGGCCAGCGCTCCCGTCCGGGTGCCGCCGCGCCAGTAGAGGCCCCCGATCACCGCCGGCGCGAACTGCGCCGCGGCGGCGAACGAGATGAGCCCGATCGAGACCAGGGCGTAGGCCTCGCCGGCGAGCAGGTAGTAGAAGTAGCCCCCCATGAGCAGGGCGATGATCGCGGCGCGCCGGATGTCCAGCAGCAGGCTCGAGAGGTCGCGCTGCTCGGTGAGGCGGAACACGCGGATGCGAAGGAGCAGCGGCATCACGAGGTCGTTGCAGATCATCGTCGAGAGCGCGATCGTCTCGACGATCACCATGCCGGTGGCCGCGGACAGGCCGCCGATGAACACGAAGAGCGCGAGGCCCTCGGCCTTCTGCGCCATCGGCAGCGTGAGCACGAAGGTGTCGGCGTCCACGGTGCCCGGCGGGAAGTGCAGGGCGCCGCCGAAGGCGATCGGGAGCACGAAGACGTTGATCGCGAGCATGTAGAGCGGGAAGAGCCACGCCGCGCGCTTGAGGTGGCGCTCGTCGGTGTTCTCGATCACGGCCACCTGGAACTGGCGCGGCAGGAACACGATCGCGAACATCGACAGCACCGTGAGCCACACCCAGTTGGCGTAGCTTCCGGCCGCGCCCCCGAGCGGCGCCATCAGCACGTCGAGGTCCGGGCGTCCCGAGGCCCGCGCGAAGATGTCGCCCAGGCCGTCGTACATGACGAAGGCGACGTAGACGCCCACCGCGAGGAAGGCGACGAGCTTCACGAGGGACTCGAAGGCGATGGCGGCGACCATGCCCTCGTGGCGCTCGGCCGCGTCGAGCTGGCGCGTGCCGAAGGCGATCGCGAAGAGCGCCATGAAGAGCGCCACGTAGAAGGCGGTGTCCTGCATCACCACCATCGAGCTCGCCAGCGGCGGCATCGCGATCTCGGGGTAGCCCAGCAGGATCTGGAAGCTCGTGGACACCGCCTTCAGCTGCAGGGAGATGTAGGGCAGGATCCCGATCACCGCGATCACCGTGACCAGCCCGCCGATGAGGGCGCTCTTGCCGTACCGGGAGGCCACGAAGTCGGCGAGCGAGGTGGTGCGGTTCAGGCGCGCGATGCGCACCATCTTCCTCAGGACGAACCACCCCAGCAGCATCGTGAGCGTGGGCCCGATGTAGATGGGCAGGAACCCCACGCCGTCGGTGGCCGCGCGGCCCACGCTGCCGTAGAAGGTCCACGCCGTCGCGTACACGGCGAGCGACAGGCTGTACACCCACGCGTTCGAGATGACCGAGCGCCCCTGGGCCGCGCGCCGGTCCGCGAACCACGCGACCGCGAAGAGCAGCCCGATGTAGGCGAAGGACGCCGTGACGATGATCCAGCCCTGCAGCACGGCGCGTTCCTAGCTCCCGCCCTCGATGACGATCGCCGCGAGCGCGATGACGAATCCCCAGGCGAGGAAGATGTACACGTAGAGGACGGGCACCCCGCCGGCCGTGGCCCCCACGTTGAAGAGCGCGAGGACGGGGTAGTTGAAGAGCAGGCAGCCGAGGAGGAACAGCGACACGATGCGGTAGGCGCGCAGGCTCGGCTTTCTCATGGTCTCCTCGGTGCGGGCGGCGGGGTCCCATGGCCGGGCCGCCTGCCGTCGGCGCTAGTAGAGGGCCCCGGGCCCGCCCTTGTCAATCGAGGGCTAGCCCTGGGAAAGCCAGCGGTTGCTTTCCGAGAGCGCCACGAGCTCGCCGGCCGTGGCCGCGCCCATTCCCGGCGCGTGCGGCAGGACGAGCAGCATCAGCTGCGCGGTCGCGAGGCAGTCGGCGATCGCGCGGTGGCGGAAGGCGACCGGGATCGAGAACGTCTCGAGCCAGTCGTCGAGCCCGGTGAGGCGGCTCGCGTACCTGGGCCAGGCGAGCGGCGCCACGTCGGCGAGGTCCAGCCACGGGCGCTTGAAGGCGACGCCCAGGTGCGCGTCGATGGCCCGGCGCAGCATCGTCGAGTCGAAGGGGGCATGGAAGGCCACGAGCGGGATCCTTGCCCACGAACTCGAGGAAGGCGGCGAGCGCCAGGGCGGGATCCTCGCCCTCGGTCTGCTCGGTGCCGCCGATGCCGTGGACCTCGATGTTGTCGCGGTCGCTGGGCGTAGCCTGCCGCAGGACCACCTCGAAGCTGTCGGCGAGGTCGATGGCACCGTCGACCACCGCGAGCGCCCCCACGGCGATGAGCTGGTCGTTCACCGCGTCCAGCCCGCTCGACTCGACGTCCACCACGACCCACCGCCCCGAGGCGACGGGCCGGCGGCGGTCGTAATCGGCGAGCCCGCCCCAGCGCTCCACGAGCGAGCGGATTTCCGCCGGTAGTCGGGCGCGGGCGCGGCGGAACGGCCACAGGGACGAGAGCAACGCCGGCCTCAGAGCTGGTAGTCGAGGCCGACCCGGTTCTGCAGCTTCCTCGCCTGGCGAAGCGCCTCGCGCAGGATGCGCCGGTCGAGGCTGTTGAGCGTGTCCGGGTCGATGCGGTTGGGCTCCGAGGCGCCCGCCCCGCGGTCCAGGCTGTCCTGGGCGCGAAGCCTGAGCATCTGCACGAACTGGAAGGCGTCGACCGCGGCGCCCACGTCGTCGTCGCTCATGCGGATCCGGGGCCCGGTGAGGCGCAGCCGCTCGGCCGTCGAGACCGCGCCCACGCCCGCCGCGAGCGACAGGATGCGGGCGCAGTCGACGAACACCCGGGCCGCCTGCTTCTTCAGGTCGATCGTGCCCCCTTCCCCGCCCACGATGTCGCCGAAGAGCCCCAGCGGCGGGCGCGTCTGCGCGGCGTTCGAGGCCATCTGGCGCAGGAACACCGGCCGGTCCTTCACGTTCTCGAGCAGGAACTCGCGCAGGCGCTCGACGAGCGCGGCGTCGCCGTGGAGCGCGCGGAAGTCGAAGAAGATCGAGGCGTTGAGGAGGGCCTCGGGGTCGGAGTTGCGGATCCAGTCGTCGAAGCGGTCGATCCACTCCTTGAG
Organism: uncultured beta proteobacterium; assembly: GCA_963824135.1. Classification (GTDB taxonomy): domain Bacteria; phylum Pseudomonadota; class Gammaproteobacteria; order Burkholderiales; family Usitatibacteraceae; genus FEB-7. The sequence goes on from CAWGOH010000012.1 coordinate 727,103, forward strand.
GCTCAGGCACCAGGAGGGATTGCGCGCCATGATGTTGCCCTTGCACAGCGGGAAGCCGCAGGCGTCGAGCGAGCGGTTCACCTCGTCGGCGAAGGCGAGGAGCCGCTGCGCGCACGGCCTCGCGGTCCTCGCCCTCGCGGTCCGGGAAGATGATGGCGTTGTCCTGGTCGGTGGCGAGCGTCTGCTCGCCGCGGCCCTCGCTGCCCAGCCCCATCCAGCACAGTCCGATCGCGGCCACGTCGTGGCTGCGCATCGCGAGCTCGATCGCCCGCTCGGTGACCGCGTCGTTGAGCGCCGAGACGAACTGGGTGAGCTGCTCGGCCGCCACGCCCTGGGCCAGCATCGCGGTGCCCAGCTCGCGCACCTCGCGGGCGGCGAAGGCGAGCGCGTCGACGCTCTCGGCGCGGCCGATGTCCTTGCGCAGGCCCTGCATCGACAGCCGCTGCAGGCCGAAGAGGTCGCGCTCCGAGATGACGCCGAGCAGCCGGTCCTCGTCGTTCACCAGGACGTGGCGGAAGCCGCGCCGCGCCATGAGCTGCGCCGCCTCCGAGAGCGCGCTCGCCGCCGACAGGGTCGCGGGGCTGCGCGTCATGACCTCGGCCACGGGCCGGTCGAGCGGCTGCCCGGCGAGCGCCACGCGGTTGAGCACGTCGGTCTGGGTGAAGATGCCGGTGGCGTGCCCCCCGCCGTCGGTGAGGACGATGGAGCCGATCCGCCGCGACTTCATGAGCTCGAGCACCTGGCGCACGCTGGCCGACTCCGGCAGCGTCACCGGCGCGTGCCGGATCGCGTTGCGCAGCGGCGAGGCCATGGTGAGCTCGTCGGCGGCGCGGTTGGAGTACGCCTCGCGCGTGCCGCGGGTGGAGGCCGCGAGCAGGGCCGCGAGGCGCCGGGTGCAGAAGGCGTGGAACTCCGGGCTCCTCGCCATCACCTCCTTGAAGCGCGCCTCGTCGAGGACGTAGCAGAAGGTGTCCTTCAGCGCGCGGTAGCGCAGCGTGGTGGGCCGCGAGGCGATGAGGGCGCCCACGGGGAAGCACTCGCCGTCCGTGAGGGTGCCGGCCAGGGAGTTGATCGAGACGTGCGAGGGCTCCTCGGCCTGGATGGCGCCCCGCTGCACGATGAAGAGCGTGGCGATGCGCCCGCTCTCCGGCGAGAGGACCACCGCGTCCTTCGCGAAGTAGCGCAGCTTCAGCCCCCCGGCGAGGTGGACGAGGTCGGCCTCGCGCATGGCGTCGAAGGGGGCGTGCTTGCGCAGCACGTCGGCGGTGGCCGCGGTGAGCAGCGGGGGTGGCTGGCGTTCGTTCATGTCGGCAAGTGTCCCACGCGGGCCCGGGGCGGGTGTGACAAGCGCGAGCGGGACGGGGCACGCCCCGTCCCGCCCGAGCCTTCGCGGCGCCGCCTAGAGGGGCTGCTTCAGCTGCTCCAGGATCGCCGGGTTCTCCAGCGTCGAGACGTCCTGGGTGATCTCCTCGCCCTTGGCGAGCACGCGCAGCAGCCGGCGCATGATCTTGCCCGAGCGCGTCTTCGGGAGGTTGTCGCCGAAGCGGATCTCCTTGGGCTTGGCGATGGGGCCGATCTCCTTGGCCACCCAGTCGCGCAGCTCCTTCGCCAGCGCCTTGGCGGCCTCGCCCGTCGGGCGCGGCCCCTTGAGGACCACGAAGGCGACGACCGCCTCGCCCGTCATGTCGTCGGGGCGGCCCACGACCGCGGCCTCGGCCACGAGCTTCGTGTTGGCCACGAGCGCCGACTCGATCTCCATCGTCCCCAGGCGGTGGCCGGACACGTTCAGCACGTCGTCGATGCGGCCGACGATGCGGAAGTAGCCGGTTTCCTTGTCGCGCAGCGACCCGTCGCCCGCGAGGTAGAGCGTGCCGCCCAGCTCCTCGGGGTAGTAGCTCTTCTTGAACCGCTCCGGGTCGCCCCAGATGGTGCGGATCATCGACGGCCAGGGGCGCTTGATCACCAGCAGCCCGCCCTGCCCGTTCGGCACGTCGTGGCCGGTCTCGTCGACGATGGCGGCCATGATCCCGGGAAGCGGCAGGGTGCAGGAGCCCGGCACCGTGGGCGTCACCCCCGGCAGCGGCGTGATGAGGTGCCCGCCCGTCTCCGTCTGCCACCAGGTGTCCACGATCGGGCAGCGCGAGCCGCCGACGACCTCGTGGTACCACATCCAGGCCTCGGGGTTGATGGGCTCGCCCACGGTGCCCAGGATGCGCAGGCTGGAGAGGTCGTACTTCTTCGGCAGGTCGCCGCCGGCCTTGATGAGGGAGCGGATGGCGGTGGGCGCCGTGTAGAACACGTTCACCTTGTGGTCCTGGATCATCTTCCAGAACCGGCCCGCGTCGGGGTAGGTGGGAACGCCCTCGAAGACGACCTCGGTCGCCCCGACCGCGAGCGGGCCGTAGGCGATGTAGGTGTGGCCCGTGACCCAGCCCACGTCCGCCGTGCACCAGAACACGTCCGTGGGCTTGTAGTCGAAGGTCCACTTCATCGTGAGCATCGCGTGCAGCAGGTAGCCGGCCGTCGAGTGCTGGACGCCCTTGGGCTTGCCCGTCGATCCCGAGGTGTAGAGGATGAAGAGCGGGTGCTCGGCGCCCACCCAGGTCGGTTCGCAGTCCTGCGCCTGGCCCTGGACGACGTCGTGCCACCACTTGTCGCGCGGCGCGCTCATCGCCACGGGCGAGCCGGAGCGCTTGTAGACCACCACGTCGCGGATCGACTCGCAGCCGCCCATCGCGAGGGCCTCGTCGACCGCGGGCTTGAGCGGGATCTCCTTGCCGCCCCGGAACTGGCCGTCCGCGCAGATCACCGCGATGGCGCCGGCGTCGATGATGCGCTCCTGCAGGCTCTTGGCCGAGAAGCCCCCGAACACGACCGAGTGGGTCGCGCCGATGCGCGCGCAGGCCTGCATCGCCACCACCGCCTCGATCGACATCGGCATGTAGACGAGGACGCGCTCGCCCGACTTCACCCCGAGCGACTTGAGCCCGTTGGCGAACTGGCAGACGCGGTGGTAGAGCTCCTTGTAGGTGACCTTCGTCACCTTGCCGTCGTCCGCCTCGAAGATGATGGCGATCTTGTCGGGCTGCGTCTTCAGGTGCCGGTCGAGGCAGTTGTAGGAGGCGTTGAGCTCGCCGTCGTGGAACCACCGGTAGAACGGCACGTTCGACTCGTCGAGCGTCTTCGTGAAGGGCTTCGACCACAGGAGGTTCTCGCGCGCGAGCCTGGCCCAGAACCCCTCGAAATCGCGTTCGGCCTCGTCGCACAACGCCTTGTACGCGGCCATGCCGGAGACGTTGGCCTGCTTCACCATGGCCTCCGACGGCGGGAACACCCGCGTTTCGTTCAGGACCGATTCGATATTCGACATGGACGCAATTCCTCCTTCGTTCGCGGCGTTGTGTTGGCCCCGCCCGGGGCGGCCGGCTGTCTCGCCGGCTCGCCGCCGCGGGGGAAGTTTTATAGCACGAGCCTCGCTCCGGCGCCCCCCTTTCCCCCCGGGAAAACCCTGAAGGGCGGCGCCAAGTCTCATATCTTATATAAGACTGTTGACGCACCGCAACATCGGTGCTAGCGTGACCTTCAGTGCCCGCGCTCGCGCGCCTCAACGCGATCGGGGCAGGTGCCGCACCCCATTGATTAGCCAAGGATTTCCATGAACGCCCCGCTGCCCGCCTCCCTGCCCGCCGCCGCGCCCGCCGCCCCCGAGATCCTGGGCGACTACTGGCCCGGCATCCAGATCTACTACCCGCCGGTGAAGTACGCGCCCTCGCTCGGCATCTACGAGGACCTGGACCAGGCGGCGGCCCGCTTCAAGAAGCACGCGTGGAACACGACCTCGCACACGCTCCTGTTCGACCTGGAGGACGGCTGCCGCCAGAAGGAGATGAGCCGCGAGCTCCTGCGCCGCGAGCTGCCGAACCTGCCCAGGAAGCGCGAGGTGCAGGTCGCCGTGCGCATCAACCCGTTCCGCACGGAGGAGTACGAGAAGGACCTCGCCCTGATCCGCGACCTGCCGGAGTGCTTCGACGCCGTGATGCTCGCCAAGGCCGGCGAGGCCTACGGCGCCCCCGAGATCCGCGACCTCTCCGCGGTGCTCGTGGGCCTGAACCACCGGATCACCATCCAGCCGATCATCGAGCACCCCAAGTCGCTCAAGATCGCCCCGGAGCTCATGCAGTACGCGACCGTGAAGCACGTCGTGTTCGGCATCCACGACTTCTCCAAGGCGATGGGCATCCAGATCACGCCGCGCCACTGGACCGAGGAGCTCAAGTTCTACCTGCACGACATCCTCTTCGAGGCGCGCATCGCGGGCAAGGGCGTGATCGGCGGCGTGGAGACCCTCATCGGCCAGAGCGCCATGCCGGAGAACTTCGTCGAGCCCGACGACGTGCGCCGCTGGCTGGACCTGCACGGCGACGAGGAGTCGCGCGTCGTCTACCGGCACGCCTGCGAGGAGGCCTCCCTGGGGCTTTCCGGCAAGCAGGTGATCCACCCCTCGCACATCCATCCCTGCAAGGTGGCCTTCACGCCCTCGCCGTCGGAGACCAGGACGAGGATCGCGATCCTCAAGGCGGCGATCGAGGCCGACGCGCTGCTGGGCGGCGCGATCAAGTTCCAGGGCGAGATGCTCGACCCGCCGATGTTCGGCAAGGCGCTGCAGACGCTGCTGCGCGCCCACGCCCTGCACGCCCTGTCCGCGGCCGACACCGATTTCGCGATGGACGTCCTGCAAGCGCCTGCCGGCGCAGGTCGTGCGGGAAAACTGGCCGTACGGAGTCATCCTTTGAACGCGCGCGCCTCGCCCTTCGCCCCGTTCCCGGCCTGGAAGTGGGCGATCCCCGCGCGCCTCAACATCGGCGTCGCCTGCACCGACGCGCACCTGGGCACCCCGGCCGCGGACCGCGTGGCGATGATCGTCGAGGACGACGCGCTCGGCACGAGCTCGATCACCTACCGCGAGCTCGCCGAGCGCACCAGCCGCTTCGCGCAGCTTCTGCGCGACCTGGGCATCGCGGCCGGCGAGCGCGTGCTCATCCGGCTGCCCAACTGCATCGACTACCCGACCGCGTTCCTCGGGGCGATGAAGCGCGGCGCGGTGAGCGTGCCCACCTCCACGCTCCTCACGGCCGAGGAGGTCGAGTACCTCGCCCACGATTCCGGCGCGCACGCCATCGTGATCGACAAGGCCGCGTGGACCGCGATGGGCGCCCAGCTCGCGGGCAAGGGCCTGCGCTTCGCGCTCCTCTCCGGCCCGGGCGAGGTGACGCAGCACCCGGGCGTGGAGGCCCTCGACCTCGAGCAGGCGCTCGCCGGCGTGCGCGCGTGCGAGCCGGCCGCGGACACCGCCGTCGACGACCCGGCCTACCTCGTCTACACCTCGGGCACCACGGGATACCCCAAGGGCGTGCTGCACGGCCACCGCTCGCTGGTCGGCCGCACGCCCGCGGCCACCTACTGGTTCGATTTCCTCGAGCACGGCGACCACCAGGGCGCCGCGCCCCCGGGCCAGGGCGACCGCATCGTGCACTCGGGCAAGTTCAACTGGACCTACGTGCTGGGCTCGGCCCTCATGGACCCGCTCTACCACGGCAAGACCGTGATCGCGCACGAGGGGAAGAACGACGCCGAGACCTGGCCGCGCCTCATCGCCAAGCACGGCGCGACGATCTTCATCGGCGTGCCGACGATCTACCGCCAGATCCTGCAGAAGACGGCGTTCGCGAAGGCCGACGTGCCCACGCTCCGGCACTGCATGAGCGCGGGCGAGCACCTCTCCGACGAGGTGTTCGGGCTGTGGAAGGAGCGCTTCGGGCTCGACATCTTCGAGGCGGTGGGCATGAGCGAGTTCAGCTACTACCTCTCGCAGAGCAAGTTCCGCCCCATCCGCGCCGGGCAGCGCCGGCTTTCCGCAGCCCGGCCACGACATCCGGCTGCTCGACCCGGAGACGCTGGCGGAGGCGGCGCCCGGCGAGGAGGGCATGATCTGCGTCCCGGAGTCCGACCCGGGCCTGTTCCTGCGCTACTGGAACCTGCCGGAGGAGACGGCGAAGCTCAAGCACGACGGCTGGTTCTTCACCGGCGACTACGCCCGCTACGACGCCGACGGCTACATCTGGTTCCTGGGCCGCAAGGACGACATCATCAAGAGCTTCGGCTACCGCGTCTCGCCCTACGAGATCGAGCGCGTGCTGAAGAGCCACCCGGCGGTCGCCGACTGCGCCTGCGTGGGCGAGGAGGCGGGCAAGGACAAGCTGCTCGTGGTGGCCTACGTGATCCCGCACCCGGGCGCGGCGGTCACCCCCGACGCGCTCGCCGCCTTCGGCCGCGAGCACCTCGCCGCGTACAAGGCCCCGAAGGTCGTCTACCTCGCGAAGGACTTCCCGCGCACGCGCAACGGCAAGATCCTGCGCCGCGAGATCTCGCCCGCCATCGCCGTGTCGCGGTCGGCAGGCTAGAATTCGCGGATGACCACTCCCTCCCCGTCTTCCAAGAACCCCCGCCCCGCCGCGATCGTCGCGCTGGGCAGCTTCATCTTCTGGACCCGCTGGCTGCAGGCCCCGCTCTACCTGGGCCTCATCGTCGCGCAGGCCGTCTATGTCGTCCACTTCTGGGTGGAGCTCGTCCACCTCGTCGAGGCCTCCTTCGGCAACAAGGAGGCCCTCGCCGCCCTCATCGAAAGCGTCGGCTACAGCCTCCCGGAGATCAAGGACGCGGCCGGCGCCGTGATCGGCCACGCGCCGCCGAAGTTCAACGAGACGGTGATCATGCTGGTGGTGCTGGCGCTCATCGACGTCGTGATGATCTCCAACCTCCTCATCATGGTGATCGTCGGCGGCTACGAGACGTTCGTCTCGCGCATCGACCTCGAGGGCCACCCCGACCAGCCCGAGTGGCTGTCGCACGTGAACGCCTCCGTGCTCAAGGTGAAGCTCGCCACCGCCATCATCGGCATCTCCTCGATCCACCTCCTCAAGACCTTCATCAACGCCGACAACTACAGCGAGAAGGTGCTCGTCGCGCAGACCGCGATCCACATCGCCTTCCTGTTCTCGGCGATGGCCATCGCGGCGTGCGACCGCATCATGCCGCACCCCGAATCCCAGGCGCACTAGCCTCCGCCCGCCCCGACGCCTCAAGGGCGGCCCGGCGAAGGGACCTTCCGCCCGCGGGAAGGCCCGATGGTCTAGAATGGACGCTTCCCGATGAACGGGCGCCGCGCCGCCATGACCACCATCCGCCAGGAAGACCTGATCCAGAGCGTCGCCGACGCCTTCCAGTACATCAGCTACTACCACCCGGCCGACTACATCCGCTCGCTCGCCAAGGCCTACGAGCGCGAGCAGTCCGCTCGCGGCCAAGGACGCGATGGCGCAGATCCTCATCAACTCGCGCATGTCCGCCGAGGGGCACCGCCCGATCTGCCAGGACACCGGCATCGCGATCGCCTTCGTCCGCGTCGGCATGGACGTGCGCTGGGACGCGAAGATGACGCTGCAGCAGATGGTGGACGAAGGCGTGCGCCGCGCCTACACCGACAAGGACAACCCGCTGCGGGCCTCCGTGCTCGCCGATCCCGACGGCAAGAGGAAGAGCACCGGCGACAACACGCCGGCGGTCGTCCACGTGGAGCTCGTGCCCGGCGACAAGGTCGAGGTGATCGTCGCCGCCAAGGGCGGCGGCTCGGAGAACAAGAGCAAGTTCGCGATGCTCCTGCCCAACGACTCCATCGTCGACTGGGTCCTCTCCGTGGTGCCCACGATGGGCGCGGACTGGTGCCCGCCGGGCATCCTGTCGCTGGGCATCGGGGGCACGCCCGAGAAGGCGATGCTCATGGCCAAGTGGGGCATGATGGACCCGATCGACATCCAGGAGCTCCTGGCCCGCGGGCCGAAGAGCCGCGCCGAGGAGCTGCGCCTCGAGCTCTACGACAAGGTGAACGCGCTGGGCATCGGCGCGCAGGGGCTCGGCGGCCTCACCACCGTCCTCGACGTGAAGGTGAACGACTACCCCACCCACGCGGCCTCCAAGCCCGTGGCCCTGCTGCCCAACTGCGCGGCCACGCGCCACCAGCACTTCGTGCTCGACGGCTCCGGCCCCGCGACCTTCGACCCGCCGGACCTCTCCGAGTGGCCCAGGCTCGCGCTCGACTTCAAGACGAGCCGGCGCGTGGACCTCGACAAGCTGACGAAGGCCGACCTGGCGGGCTGGAAGTCCGGCGAGACGCTCCTGCTTTCCGGCAAGCTCCTCACCGGCCGCGACGCCGCGCACAAGCGCCTGGTGGAGATGATGGCCAGGGGCGAGAAGCTGCCCGTGGACTTCACCAACCGCTTCATCTACTACGTCGGGCCCGGTGAACGCCGTGCGCGAGGAGGCGGTGGGTCCCGCGGGCCCGACCACGAGCTCGCGCATGGACAAGTTCGTCGAGCCCATGCTCGCGAAGACCGGCCTCATCGGCATGGTGGGCAAGAGCGAGCGCGGCCCGGTGGCCATCGAGTCGATCAAGAAGCATGGCGCGGCCTACTGCATCGCCGTGGGCGGCGCCGCCTACCTCGTCTCCAAGTCCATCAGGAAGGCGCGCGTCCTGGCCTTCGAGGATCTCGGCATGGAGGCGATCTACGAGTTCGAGGTGAAGGACATGCCGGTGACGGTGGCCGTCGACGCGGGCGGCAATGCCGTCCACAAGACCGGCCCGGCCGAGTGGCGCGCGAAGATCGGGAAGATCCCGGTAGTCGTCGCGTAGGCTCTGGTGGCAAGGCCCGCGGTCGCCCGCTCGGGCTCTTCCGACGCTTTCTGGATCGCGCGCCTCGCGAGGCTCGCGCGGCCGGTCTTCGTCGTCACGCAGTCGGCGCAGGACGCCGAGCGCCTGCGCGACGAGATCGCCTGGTTCGACCCGGCGCTCGCCGTCCACCGCCTGCCGGACTGGGAGATCCTGCCCTACGACCAGTTCTCGCCGCACCCCGACCTGGTGTCGGAGCGGCTCGCCACCCTGCACCAGTTCTCCCAGGGGGCGTGCGACGTGGGGATCATCCCGGTGTCGACGGCGCTCCAGCGCCTGCCGCCGCGCAGCTACCTCGCCGCGCGCACCTTCTTCCTGCGCCAGAAGTCGCGGCTCGACCTCGAGGCCCTGAAGGCGCAGCTCGCGCTCGCGGGCTATGCGGCCGTCCAGCAGGTGATGGTGCCGGGCGAGTTCTGCGTGCGCGGCGGGCTCGTGGACCTCTTCCCGACCGGCAGCCCCGTGCCCTACCGCCTGGACCTCCTGGGCGAGGAGATCGAGTCGATCCGCACCTTCGACGTCGATTCCCAGCGCTCCATCTACCCGGTCGCCGAGGTGCGCCTGCTGCCGGCGCGCGAGTTCCCCCTGGACGAGGAAGGGCGCGCCCGGTTCCGCGCCAATTTCCGCGAGCGCTTCGAGGGCGACCCCACGAAGCGGCGCGCCTACAAGGACGTCTCCAACGGCATCGCGCCCCCGGGCGTGGAGTGCTACCTGCCGCTCTTCTTCGAGTCGACGTCGACGCTCCTCGACTACCTGCCCGCGGGCGCCACCTTCGTGATGCACGAGGACGTTGCCGGCCGGCGCGGAAGGCTTCTGGCGCGACCTGAAGAGCCGCTGGGAGCTGCTGCGCGGCGACGGCGACCGCCCGCTCCTGCCGCCGGACCAGCTCTACCTTCCCGTCGAGGAGTTCTTCGTCGCCCTGAAGGACCTGCCCCGCCTCGACGTGAAGCGGGGCGCCTCGGGCCCGGCGCCGGACGGCGCGCCCCCGCTCGTGCCGGCCGACATTCCCGACGTCGGCGTCGACCGGCGCTCGGCCGAGCCCCTGCGCTCGTTCGGGCGCTTCGTCTCCGGCTTCGACGGGCGCGTCGTCGTGGTCGCCGACGGGCCCGGGCGCCGCGAGACCCTCGCGCAGTTCCTCGCGGAGCACGGCCTCCCGGCCACGCTCGCCGAAGGCTGGGGCGAGTGCGCGGCCTCGCAGGCGCCGCTCGTGCTCACGCACGGCCCCGTCGCCTCCGGATTCGCCCTCCCCGCCGAGCGCCTCGCGATCGTCACCGAGGCGGAGCTCTACCCCTCGCAGGTGCGCCAGTCGCGGCGCCGCGACGCGCGCGGCCGCACCAGCGCGGAGGGCATGCTCCGCGACCTGGCGGAAGTGAAGGAAGGCGACCCGGTCGTCCACAGCCAGCACGGCATCGGCCGCTACCGCGGCCTCGTGACCCTCGACCTCGGCGACGGCCCGACGGAGTTCCTGCACCTCGAGTACGAGGCGGGCGACAAGCTCTACGTGCCGGTGTCGCAACTGCACGTGATCAGCCGCTACACGGGCGCCGCCGCCGAGGACGCGCCCGTGCACCGCCTGGGCAGCGGCCAGTGGGAGAAGGCCCGGCGCAAGGCCGCCCAGCAGGTGCGCGACACGGCCGCGGAGCTGCTGGACCTGTACGCGCGCCGCGCCGCGCGGCAGGGCTTCGCGTTCCCCCTGCAGCCGCAGGACTACGAGACGTTCTCCGCCGCCTTCGAGTTCGAGGAGACGCCCGACCAGGCGAGCGCGATCCAGGCGGTGATCGCAGGACATGACCGCGGGCAGGCCCATGGACCGCCTCGTCTGCGGCGACGTGGGCTTCGGCAAGACCGAGGTGGCCATGCGCGCCGCCTTCGTCGCCGTCGCGGCCGGCAGGCAGGTGGCGATCCTCGTGCCGACGACGCTGCTCGCGGAGCAGCACTTCGAGAACTTCAACGACCGCTTCGCGCAGTGGCCGGTGAAGATCGTCGAGCTGTCCCGGTTCCGCAGCCCGAAGGAGATCGCCGCGGCCGTCGCGGGGCTGGCCGACGGGTCGGTCGACATCGCCATCGGCACGCACCGGCTGATCCAGAAGGGGGTGGAGTTCAGGAACCTCGGCCTCGTCATCATCGACGAGGAGCACCGCTTCGGCGTGCGCCAGAAGGAGAGCCTCAAGCGCCTGCGCGCCGAGGTGGACGTCCTCACCCTCACCGCCACGCCCATCCCGCGCACGCTCGCCATGTCGCTCGAGGGGCTGCGCGACTTCTCCGTCATCGCCACGGCGCCGCAGCGGCGCCTCGCCATCAAGACGTTCGTCTCCCGCCAGTCGCCCGGCATCATCCGCGAGGCGGTGATGCGCGAGTTGAAGCGCGGCGGCCAGGCCTACTACCTCTGGAACGAGGTCGACACGATCGAGAACCGGCGCGAGATCCTCGAGAAGCTGCTTCCCGAGGCGCGCATCGCCGTCGCCCACGGCCAGATGCGCGAGCGCGACCTCGAGCGCGTGATGCGCGACTTCTACCACCAGAGGGCCAACGTCCTGCTGTGCTCGACGATCATCGAGACCGGCATCGACGTGCCCACCGCCAACACGATCCTCATCGACCGCGCCGACCGCTTCGGTCTCGCCCAGCTGCACCAGCTGCGCGGGCGCGTGGGCCGCTCGCACCACCAGGCCTACGCCTACCTGCTCACGCCGCCCGAGGAGGCCCTCAACGCCAACGCCAGGAAGCGCCTGGAGGCGATCCAGATGATGGAGGACCTGGGCGCGGGCTTCTACCTCGCCATGCACGACCTCGAGATCCGCGGCGCGGGCGAGGTGCTGGGCGAGTCGCAGTCGGGCGGCATCCACGACGTGGGATTCGCGCTCTACACCGAGATGCTCGAGCACGCGGTGAAGTCGCTGCGCGCCGGCCGCGAGCCCGACCTCGCGCGCCCGGTGGCCGTGGCCACCGAGGTGAACCTGCACGCCCCGGCCCTGCTGCCGGAGGCCTACTGCGGCGACGTGCACGAGCGGCTCGTGATCTACAAGCGCCTGGCCAACTGCGCCTCGGGCGAGGACCTCGAGCGCCTGACCGAGGAGCTGGTGGACCGGTTCGGCGACCTGCCGGAGCCCGCCCGCGTCCTGCTCGAGTGCCACCGCCTGCGCATCCAGGGCGCGCCCCTGGGCGTGGCGCGGATCGACGCGGGCCCGACGGCCATCGCCGTGCAGTTCGTGCCCGATCCTCCCGTGGACGGCAGGCGCATCATCGCGCTGGTGCAGTCCGGGGGGCGCTACCGGCTGCCCGGGCCGGACCGCGTGCGCATCGAGTGCGCGATTCGCCGATTTCCGGGCGCGCGCCGCGGAAGTCCGGCAGTTCCTCGCGAAGCTCGCCGCGCCATGACCGGCACGCACCTGGTGGTCCAGGGCGTCGAGGTCGCCACCGCCGACCTGAAGGCGCTCGCCGCCGCTCTCGCGCGGCCGCGCGATCGAGCGCGTGACGGGCAATGCCTTCCGCATCCTGCACGCCGACCCGCTGTCCCGCGAGGCCGTGGCCGCGCACTGCGAGGGCGCGGCGCTCGACTGGGGATTCGTCCCGGACGGGCGGCGGCTCGCGGACTTCGGCCTCCTCGCGCTCGACATGGACTCCACGCTCATCACCGTGGAGTGCATCGACGAGATCGCCGACTTCGCCGGGCGCAAGGCCGAGGTCGCGGCCATCACCGCCGCCGCCATGCGCGGCGAGCTCGACTGGCCGCAGAGCCTGAGGAGCCGCGTGGCGGCGCTCGCGGGGCTCGAGGAGTCCGTCCTCGATCGCGTCTACCGCGAGCGCATGCGCCTCACCCCGGGCGCCGAGCCCCTGCTCGCCGCCGCCCGCCGCGCCGGCATCGCCACGCTCCTGGTCTCCGGCGGCTTCACCTACTTCACCGACCGGCTGCGCGAGCGGCTCGGCTTCACCGAGGCCTACGGCAACGGGCTCGTGATCGAGGACGGCCGACTCGCGGGCCGGATCGAGGGCCCCCTGGTGGACGCGGGCGGCAAGGCGCGGCACGTGGCGCGCCTTCGCGACGCCCTGGGCCTGCCGCGCGAGCGCGTGCTCGCGATCGGCGACGGGGCCAACGACCTGGAGATGATGGGCGAGGCGGGCACGAGCATCGCGTTCCGCGCCAAGCCCGTGGTGCGAGGCCGCGCGACCTACGCGCTCTCGCACGCGGGCCTGGAGGGCGTGCTCGCCCTCTTCCCGGCCTAGCCGGCCGTCCCTTCGGGAGGCTTCGGGCGCGGGAAGTAGACGTAGGCGCCCTGCGGGCACGTTCGCGGCCTCGCGCTCGCCCTGGACCTCGGATTCCTGCGGCCGGTCCCACCAGGTGGCGCGGTTGCGGGCGCGCAGCTCGCGCAGCTCGGGATGCCGGTCGAGGAGGTCCTTGAGGAACAGGGTGGCTTCGGATTCGTAGGCCATGGCGGCGGGCTTCGCGGCTTCTCGGGGCAGTGCCGGGGCGCCGATGTTAGCACGGCCCGCCGGCGCCGGTTTGCGCCTGCGCGCGTGCGGGGAGGATAATTCCCGGTCACGTTCACGCCCCGCCCCGCGATGCGCTTCACCTACCCGCGCTCCTTCCTGTCGCTGCTGCTCATCGGCTTCACGATCGTGGCCGCGCCGCTCGTCTTCGCGCTCTTCGCGAACGCGGTCGCCTTCGAGAGGCTGGCGGCCCTTTCCGAGCAGGCGGTGCTGGGCGCCGTGAAGGTCACGCAGGCGAGCCGCGCGCTCACCGCCAACATCGCCTCCCTGGAGCGCACCGCGCGCCAGTACGCCGTCGCGGGCGAGGCCCCCTTCCTCGAGGCCTACCGCGCCAACCGGGCCGCCTTCGCGGCCACGCTGCGCTCGATCGACGACATGGCGCTCTCCGAGCCGCAGCGCGCCGAGGCCGGGGCGATCGCGAGGCTCGAGGAGGAGATCCACGGCATGCTGTCCTCCTCGCCGCCCTCGCCCGACCTCTCGATCCGCCTCGCGGCCGACTTCTCGCGGCTCTCGGGCCGGTCGCAGACCCTCGTCGCGCTGGGCGACCGCGTCATCGACGAGGACATCGAGCGGCTGCGCGCGCAGGCCGTCAAGTCGCGCAGCAACGTCTTCTGGCTCATGGTGGCGCTCATCCCGACGGCGATCCTGCTCATCGCGAGCTTCACCTTCCTCATCGCCCGCCCCATCAACCAGGTGAGCTCGGGCATCCGCCGCCTGGGCGACGGGGAATTCGCCCGCCCCATCGCGATCGAGGGCCCGGGCGACATGGTGCGCCTGGGCGAGCAGCTCGACTGGCTGCGCCGGCGCCTGGTCACGCTCGAGGAGCAGAAGACGCGCTTCCTGCAGCACATCTCGCACGAGCTGAAGACCCCGCTCACCGCGCTTCGCGAGGGCTCCGACCTGCTGTCCTCCGGCGTGGTGGGCAACCTGAACGCCGAGCAGCACGAGATCGCGCGCATCCTGCGCGAGAACTCGATCGAGCTGAGGAAGCTCATCGAGGGCCTGCTCAACTACAGCGCGGTGCACGCCCAGGCCTCGTTCCTCGACGCGAAGATCGTGCAGCTGCGCGACGTGGTGAAGCGCGTGGTGAACGACCGCAAGCTCGCCATCGGTGGCCAAGGGCATCCGCCTGGACGTGAACTGCGAGAGCGTCACCGCCTACTGCGACGAGGAGAAGATCCGGGTGATGCTCGACAACCTCCTGTCCAACGCGGTCAAGTACTCGCCCGAGCGCGGGATCGTCACGGTGAAGGTCTACAAGGACCGCGGCGAGGCCGTCTTCGAGGTGGCCGACGAGGGCCCGGGCATCCCGGCGCCGGAGCGCGAGAAGGTCTTCGAGGCGTTCTACCGGGGCGCCGACGCCGCCGATCGCCGCCATCAAGGGCAGCGGGCTGGGCCTGTCGATCGTCAAGGAGTACGTGCAGCTGCACAAGGGCCGCGTCGAGATCCTCGACGGCCCCGGCGCGCATTTCCGCATCCGCATCCCGCGCCGGCGCGACTCCCGGGAGGAGGCCGCATGAGGGCGGCCCTCGCTCCTCGCGGCCCTGGCCGCGGGGTGCGCGCGTGGCCCCGCCGGCGCCCGTCGCCCGTCGCGAAGGCCCCGGCGCAGGCCGCGCCCGCGGCGCACACGGCCGATCGCCTCCTCGCCTCGCTCGCGCGCCTGCTCGCGATGGACGAGAGCGGCGCTCAACGCCGAGATCGCGCGCCGGCGCGCCGATCTCGCCGCGGATCCGGGGGACCTCGCCCGCGTGGAGGCCGCGATGGCCGCTGGCGCATGGCGCCGGCGCCGGACGACGAGCAGGTCGCGGCGCTCGTCGCCCCCGTGCTCGCCAGGTTCCCGCCGGCGGAGCCGGACCTTCGCGCGATGGCAGGCTTCTTGCAAGGCATGGCTTCCGAACGCCGGAAGCTCCGGGACGGCGCTCGCCGCGGCCGGCGCGAAATCGCGCGACGACCGCCGCGAGGCCCAGGCCCAGCGGCTGCGCGCGCGAGGCCCAGCAGGAGCGGGCCGACCGCCTGCAGGCGAAGCTCGAGGCGCTCACCAACCTGGAAAAGAGCCTCGCGAACCGCCCCCATGCTGACGATCCCGACCGCCGCCCCCGCTAGGACCCCTCCCGCACCCATGCCGCCCGAAGGCCGCGCCTCGCTGTTGCTGGTTGACGACGACCCGGACCTGCTCCGGCTGCTCACCATCCGGCTGAAGGCGAACGGCTACGCCGTGATCGCCGTCGACAGCGGCCCACGCGCCCTGGCGGCCATCGCCGCCTCCCGTCCCGACGTCGTGCTCTCCGACCTGCGCATGAGCGGCATGGACGGCATGGCGCTCTTCCAGGAGATCCAGGCGTCCTACCCGGGCCTGCCCGTGATCATCCTCACCGCCCACGGCACGATCCCCGACGCGGTGGCGGCGGTGAAGCGCGGCGTGTTCGGCTACCTCACCAAGCCCTACGACGCGGACGAGCTGCTGGCGCAGATCTCGCGCGCCCTCGCCCTGCACGGCGGGAACAAGGGGCGCGCCGGCGCGGGGCAGTCCTGGCGCGAGGAGATCGTGACCCGCTCCTCGCTCATGGAGGACGTGCTCTCGCGCGCGCAGCGCGTGGCCGCCAGCGACGCGAGCGTGCTGATCCAGGGCGAGAGCGGCACCGGCAAGGAGCTCCTCGCGCGCGCGATCCACCGCGCCAGCCCGCGGGCCGAACCAGCCGTTCGTCGCGATCAACTGCGGCGCCATCCCCGAGACGCTCCTGGAAAGCGAGCTCTTCGGCCACACCAAGGGCTCGTTCACCGGCGCCATCGCGGACCACCGCGGCCTCTTCGTGAGCGCGGACAAGGGCACGCTCTTCCTGGACGAGATCGGCGACATGCCGCTCGCCCTGCAGGTGAAGCTGCTGCGCGTGATCGAGACGCGCGAGGTGCGCCCCATCGGCGCCTCGCGCTCCATCCCCTTCGACGTGCGGATCATCTCCGCCACGCACCGGGACCTCGCCAAGGAGAAGGAGACCGGGGGCTTCCGCGAGGACCTCTACTACCGCCTGAACGTCGTGGGCCTGCGCCTGCCGTCCCTCGCCGAGCGGCCCGAGGACATCGCGCTCCTCGCGCGCCACTTCCTCGCCTCGATGGCGCGCGCGCTACGGCCGCGAGAAGTCCTCCTTCGCGCCCGAGGCCCTGGAACTGCTGGGCAAGGCGAAGTGGCCCGGCAACGTGCGCCAGCTCTACAACGTGGTCGAGCAGTCGGTGGCGCTGTGCCCGACGGAGGTCATCCCGGCGGTCTTCGTCGAGCAGGCGATCCAGGTGGAGATGCACGAGATGACCTCGTTCGAGGACGCGAGGAAGCGCTTCGAGCGCGACTACCTCACGCGCCTCATGAAGCTCACCCAGGGCAGCGTCTCCCAGGCGGCCCGCCTCGCGCGGCGCAACCGCACGGAGTTCTACAAGCTCCTGCAGCGCCACGGCATCGAGGCCGCGATGTTCAAGCCGGGCCCCAAATGAGCTGCCCTGTCTCCGGCGGGAGACAATCCTTATCGTCCCGAATCAACGCGTTAGCATTTGCAGCATCGGCGATGTCGCCGCGCGGCGACAGCCGAGCGGCCTCCCGGCGACCGGGCGATTGCGCCATGGACTGGCGTAAGCTTCTGTTTTACAAGCGTTAAGCTGGACTTGGCATCGTGCTTGCATAGCAGTTCCCATGAATCATCTCGCCGGGGCAGCGTAACCCCCGGGACCGGCGAAACGCCGGTCGGCTTCTCCTCCAGACTTCAAGAGTGCGCCTTGTGGGGCAGGTTCTCCTGCCCCTTTTTTTGCCCTCTCGCGGCATACCCCCCCGACCATTCTGCGGGGTATATAAGCGCGCATTGATATAAGTCAGGCTGCTGCACCGCAGCAGGCGTCAAATGGTGGCCATCGGGCGCCCGCCGCGCGAGTCCTCGGACGCGACGGCGCGAGACGCCCCCACGGTTCCACTTCCCCGCAAGGAGACGCCATGAAGTTGCGCACGCTCGCCCTGCTGGCCGCCATGGGGCTCGCCCCCGCCGCCCTGGCCCAGGCGCCCGCCGCCCCCGCGGCCAAGGCCAACATCCCGAAGTTCTGCACCAACTGCCACAAGGCCGGCGGCGGACGAGACGTTCGGCGCCTTCGAGAGCGTCGCGTTCAAGTCGCAGTCGATCCAGCTCAAGATCGACGCCGCGACCGAGATCGTGCGCTTCGACCCGAAGACCCTCAAGGTGGTGGACGGGGGCGAGGCGAAGACCGTCGACGCCCTGCGCGACATCCGCAAGGGCCACGAGACGAAGTTCGCCTACGTGGAGAAGGACGGCGTCAAGACGGCCACCAAGATCTGGTTCAAGGGCCCGATCAAGATCGCCCCCGAGAAGCTCGTGAAGTACGACGAGGTCGCCGCGCTGGTCGCCAAGGGCCCCGAGGCCGGCGGCTACGTGCTCGTCGACTCGCGCCCGCTGCCGCGCGTGCAGGAAGGCACGATCCCGACCGCCATCAACATCCCGTTCACCACCAAGGGATTCGACGCGCTCGCGGCGCAAGATGCTCCCGGCCGACAAGGCGAAGCGGGTCATCTTCTTCTGCCAGGGCATCACCTGCATGCTGAGCCCCAACTCGCTGCGCCGCGCCGAGGCGATGGGCTACACCAACGTGAAGGTCTACCGCGAAGGCTGGCCGGAATGGACGACGAAGAACGTCGGCGTCCTCGCGGCCGCGCACCTGAAGGAGGCGTGGATCGCCAAGGGCATCCCGCACGTCCTGATCGACGCGCGCCCCGCGTCCGAGATCCAGGCCGGCTTCATCAAGGGCGCCGTCTCGGTCGAGCCCTCGCGCGATCGCCAAGGCCCTCGGCGACTTCCCGGCGAAGGCCCTCAAGCCGCCGATCATGGTCTACGACGCCGGCGACGGCAAGGCGGCGATGGAGGTGGCCCAGGCCATCACGAAGGCGGGCTATCCCAACGTCAACGTGATCCCCGGCGGCTTCAACGCCTGGAAGGCCGCGGGCTACGACATGTACGCCGGCCAGGCCGGCACCCGGATCGCCTACGTGCCCATGCCGCGCCCCGGCGACATCGGCATCGACGCCTTCAAGCAGCTCGTCGCCAGCACGCCGGCCGACACCCTGATCCTCGACGTGCGCAACCAGGACGAGGCCAACGCCGGCATGCTCAAGGGCGCGAAGCTCATCCCGGACGAGGAGCTGGCCGCCCGCATGGGCGAGCTGCCGAAGGACAAGCGCATCGTCGCCCACTGCGCGACGGGCGTGCGCGCCGAGATGGCGTACCACAAGCTCAAGGACAAGGGCTTCAACGTCGCCTTCGTGAAGGGCGACATCGCGATCGACAAGGCCGGCAAGCTCACCATCGCGCCGAACTGAGCGCGGCGGCAGGACTTCGGCGAAGGGCGGGGAAACCCGCCCTTTTCCTTTGCCGCTACTCCGCTTCGTCGATCCACGCCAGCTGGATCGCCTCGAGGATCTTCTCCCCCGAGCGGTCCGGGGCGTCGCTGAATCCCTCCAGGCCCATCACCCACTGGTGCAGGTCGGTGAACCGGATCGTCTTCGGGTCGACGTCCGGGTACTTGTCGGCGAGCGATACGGCGATCCGCCGCGTGTCGGTCCACTTCATGGCTTGTGCCCCCCGGCGACCTAGTGCTTGGCCTCGGAAACCTGGTTGATCGTGTACTTCGGTATCTCCACCGTGAGGGGCTCGTCGCCCACCCTCGCCTGGCAGGAAAGGCGCGAGGTGAATTCCAGGCCCCACGCCTTGTCGAGGAGGTCGTCCTCCTTGTCCGTCGCCGGCTCGAGCGAGTCGAAGCCCTCGCGGACGACCACGTGGCAGGTGGTGCAGGCGCAGGACTTCTCGCAGGCGTGCTCGATGTCGATGCCGTGCGCGAGGAGGTTGTCGCAGAGGGTCGACCCGGGCTCGGCGTCGAACTGCGCGCCCTCCGGGCAGAGGGCCTCGTGCGGCAGGACGGTCACGCGGGTCATTTCGTGGACACCTCGTCCAGGCGGCGGCCCGCGAGCGCGCGCGAGACGGAGCGGTCCATGCGCCGCGCCGGCGAAGGCCTCGCTCGCGCGGTTGAGCGCCTCCACGGCCGCCTTCAGCGCGCGGTGGTCCTCGCCCGCCTTCGCGGCCTCCACCGAGGCGATGCCGCCCTCGAGCGAGGCGCGCTCGGCCGCGCCGAGGAGGTCGCCGTCCTGGGCGAGCGCCGCGCGCAGGGCGGCGCACAGCCCCTCGGCCTCCACGCGCTGCTCGGCGAGCGCGCGCGCGTCCCGGTCGACCTGGGCGTGCTCGAACCCCTCGCGCAGCATCGTGGCCACCTCGTCGTCCGTGAGGCCGTAGGAAGGCTTCACCACCACCGCGGAGGCGACCCCGGTCGTGTTCTCGCGCGCCGAGACCGAGAGCAGCCCGTCGGCGTCCACCTGGAAGGTGACGGCGATGCGCGCCGCACCGGCGACCATGGGCGGGATCCCGCGCAGCTCGAAGCGCGCGAGCGAGCGGCAGTCGGAGACGAGCTCGCGCTCGCCCTGCACCACGTGGATCGCCATCGCCGTCTGCCCGTCCTTGAAGGTCGTGAACTCCTGCGCCCGCGCCACCGGAATCGTGGAGTTGCGCGGGATCACCTTCTCCACCAGCCCTCCCATCGTCTCCAGGCCGAGCGAAAGCGGGATCACGTCGAGCAGGAGCCAGTCGTCGCCGGGGGCGCGGTTGCCGGCGAGCGCGTTCGCCTGGATGGCCGCGCCCAGCGCCACGACCTGCTCGGGGTCGAGGTTCACCAGGGGCGCGCGCCCGAAGAACTTCGCCACCGCGCGCTGCAGGTGCGGCATGCGCGTGGCCCCGCCCACCAGCACCACGCCGTCGACCTGCGAGGCGGCGAGCCCCGCGTCGCGCAGCGCCTTGCGCGTCGGGCCGAGGGTCTTCTGGACGAGGGGCGCGGTGATCTCCTGGAACTCGCGCTGCGTGAGCCCGAGGTGCAGCTGCTGGCCCCAGGTGAGCGTGACCTGCGCGTCGGCGGACTGCTCGGCGGTCAGGCGCTCCTTCACCTGCCGCGCCGCGGCGAGCAGGCGCCGCGTGTCGCGGCCCGAGGCGTCCGCGAGCCCGTGGGTGACGCGCCAGTGCACCGCGATGGCCTGGTCGAAGTCGTCCCCGCCCAGCGCCGAGTCGCCGTTGGTGGCGAGCACCTCGAAGACGCCGCGCGTGAGCTTGAGGATGGAGATGTCGAAGGTGCCGCCCCCCAGGTCGAAGATCGCGAAGGTCCCTTCGGAGGCGTTGTCCAGCCCGTAGGCGATGGCGGCGGCCGTGGGCTCGTTGAGCAGGCGCAGCACGTTGAGCCCCGCGAGGCGCGCCGCGTCCTTGGTGGCCTGCCGCTGCGAATCGTCGAAGTAGGCGGGGACCGTGACCACGGCGCCGTGCAGCTCGCCGCCCAGGCTCTGCTCCGCGCGCGCGCGGAGCGTCCTGAGGATCTCGGACGAGACCTGGACCGGCGAGCGCAGGCCCGCCGCCGTCTCGATCGCGACCATGCCGGGCGCGTCGACGAAGCGGTAGGGGAGCGCGCCGTACTTCGCCACGTCGGCGACGCCCCGCCCCATGAAGCGCTTGACGGACACGATCGTGTTGGCCGGGTCGTCCGCGGCGCGCGCGCTCGCGTCGTGGCCCACCTCGACCGCGCCGCCGGGGGCGTAGTGGACGATCGAGGGCAGGAGCACCCGCCCCAGGGCGTCCGGCAGGCACTCGGCCGACGAGCTGCGCACGGTGGCCACCAGCGAGTGCGTGGTGCCCAGGTCGATGCCCACCGCGATGCGCCGCTGGTGCGGCTCGGGGGATTCGCCGGGCTCGGATATCTGCAGGAGCGACATCTAGGGGCTGCCTTTCACGGTTCCGTTGGAGTGCGCGCCGTGGGCGCCCTCGGCCGCCGCCTCGAGCGCATCGTCGATCTCGGCCTCGATTCTGTCGAGGAAGCGGAGCTTGCGCACCAGCGAGCAGCCGGCGTCGTAGTTGCGGTCCCCGCCCAGCGCGCGCGCGAGGACCGAATGCATCTCGGCGCGCTCGCCGCGGATCTCGCCGCGCAGCCGCTCCAGCGCCGCCGCGTCGCTCGCGGACGCGCCCTTCCTCGACCGCCTCGCGCCACTCCATCTGCTGCATGAGGAAGTCGGGCGGCATGGACGTGTTGGATTCCTCGTCCGTGTCGAAGCCCTTGAGCCCGAGCAGGTAGCGCGCCCGGTCGATCGGGTTGCGCAGCGTCCGGTAGGCCTCGTTGGCCCGCGTCGCCCATTGCATGGCCACGCGCCGCTCGGCCTCGCTCGCCGAGGCGAAGCGGTCGGGATGCACGCGGCCCTGCAGGTCCCGGTAGGCGCGCTCGAGCGCGGCCGGGTCCACGGCGAAGGAGACGGGAAGGCCGAAGAGCTCGAAGTGGTTGCGGGCGAAATCGTGCGTCATGGATGCGGAAAGGGGGCGGGTGCCGCCCCCTGCCGTCTTTCGGGTTGTCCGCTCGTCCCCGGCCGTCGCCGGCCGGAGGGGCGCGTCAGACGTTGAACGACTCCCCGCACCCGCAACGGTCCTTCTCGTTGGGGTTGTGGAACTTGAAGCCCTCGTTGAGGCCCTCGCGGACGAAGTCGAGCTCCGTGCCGTCGAGGTACGCGAGGCTCTTCGGGTCGATCAGCACCTTCACGCCGTTCGACTCGAACTGGAGGTCGCCGTCCTGCGCCTCGTCGGCGAACTCGAGCTTGTAGGCCATGCCGGAGCAGCCGGTCGTCTTCACGCCCAGGCGCAGGCCGATGCCCTTGCCCCGCTTGGCGATGTAGCGCTGCACGTGCTGCGCGGCGCGGTCGGTGAGGGTGACGGCCATGGTCAATCCGCCGCCTTCTGCGCGGCGTCCGGCTCGCCCTCGCCGTACTTCTTGCGGTAGTCGGCGATGGCCGCCTTGATGGCGTCCTCGGCGAGGATCGAGCAGTGGATCTTCACCGGCGGGAGCGCGAGCTCCTCGGCGATCTGGGTGTTGCGGATGCCGGCGGCCTCGTCGAGCGTCTTGCCCTTGACCCACTCGGTGACGAGCGAGGAGGAGGCGATCGCGGAGCCGCAGCCGTAGGTCTTGAACTTCGCGTCCTCGATGATGCCGTCCGCGCCCACCTTGATCTGCAGCTTCATCACGTCGCCGCAGGCCGGCGCGCCCACCATGCCGGTGGCCACGCCCTCCTCGTCCTTCGCGAAGGAGCCGACGTTGCGGGGATGCTCGTAGTGGTCGATGACTTTTTCGCTGTATGCCATGTCGTTTCTCCGGTGCCTAGTGCGCCGCCCACTGGACGGTGTTG
Source organism: uncultured beta proteobacterium (assembly GCA_963824135.1). Classification (GTDB taxonomy): domain Bacteria; phylum Pseudomonadota; class Gammaproteobacteria; order Burkholderiales; family Usitatibacteraceae; genus FEB-7. Next base: position 749,668 of record CAWGOH010000012.1, read on the forward strand.
AGATCGATGCCTTCCTTGTACATTTCCCACAGCGGGCTCATCTCGCGCAGCTTGCCGATGCGCTCGTGGATGAGCTTCACCGCGAAGTCGATGTCGGCCTCGGTGGTCCAGCGCCCGATGGTGAAGCGGATGGAGCTGTGGGCGAGCTCGTCGTTGCGGCCGAGCGCGCGCAGCACGTACGAGGGCTCGAGGCTCGCGGAGGTGCACGCCGAGCCCGAGGAGACGGCCAGCTCCTTCATGCCCATGATGAGCGACTCGCCCTCGACGAAGTTGAAGCTCACGTTGAGGTTGTGCGGCACGCGCTGCTCGAGGTCCCCGTTCACGTAGACCTCCTCCATGCCCTTCACGCCCGCGAGCAGCCGGTCGCGCAGCATGCGGATGCGCTCGTTCTCCGTGGCCATCTCCAGGCGCGCGAGGCGGAAGGCCTCGCCCATGCCCACGATCTGGTGCGTGGGGAGCGTCCCGGAGCGAAGGCCCTTCTCGTGCCCGCCGCCGTGCATCTGCGCCTCCAGGCGCACGCGGGGCTTCCTGCGCACGTAGAGCGCGCCGATGCCCTTGGGCCCGTAGGTCTTGTGCGCCGAGAAGCTCATGAGGTCGACCTTGAGCTTGCCGAGGTCGACGGGCACCTTGCCCGTGGCCTGCGCGCGAGTCCACGTGGAAGAGGACGCCCTTGCGGCGGCAGATCTCGCCCAGGGCCTCGATCGGCTGGATCACGCCGATCTCGTTGTTCACGAACATCACCGAGGCGAGGATCGTGTCCGGGCGCAGCGCGGCCTCGAACTTCGCCAGGTCCACGAGGCCCGAGGGCTCCGGGTCGAGGTAGGTGGCCTCGAAACCGACCCGCTCGAGCTCGCGCACGGTGTCCAGCACCGCCTTGTGCTCGGTCTTCACCGTGACGATGTGCTTGCCCTTGGCGGCGTAGAAGTGGGCCGCGCCCTTGATCGCGAGGTTGTTCGATTCCGTGGCGCCCGAGGTCCAGACGATCTCCTTCGGGTCGCAGTTCACGAGCTTCGCGATCTCGCCGCGGGCGTTCTCGACGGCCTCCTCGGCCTCCCAGCCGAAGGCGTGGCTGCGCGAGGCGGGGTTGCCGAAGTGCTCGGTGAGCCAGGGGATCATCTTCTCGGCCACCCGCGGGTCCACGGGAGTGGTCGCCGAGTAGTCGAGATAGATCGGGTAATTGCGGTCGTTCATGGCGTGGATCCTGCGGGAGCGGTTCAGACGGTGATCGTGGGCCCGTCGGCGCGGGACGAGCGCGTGCGCGGCGCCACGACGGAAACCGGCTTGGTGCGCTGCTTCTCCACCAGATGCGCGAGCGTGACCTTCGACAGGAAGCCGAGCACGGTCGCGTTGAGCTCCTCCCAGAGGTCGTGCGTCATGCAGCGATGGTTATCGTGGCAGTTTTCCTTGCCGCCGCATTGCGTGGAGTCAATCGACTCCTCGACGGCGTTGATGATGTCGGCCACGGTGACGAGCGAGGCGTCCCGCGCGAGGTGGTAGCCGCCGCCGGGGCCGCGCACGCTCTCCACGAGCGCGCGGCGGCGCAGCTTCCCGAAGAGCTGCTCGAGATACGAAAGCGAGATGCGCTGCCTGGCGCTGATGCCCGCGAGCGTCACGGGGCCCTTCGTCGAATGCAGCGCCAGGTCGAGCATCGCGGTGACCGCGAACCTGCCTTTGGTGGTGAGACGCATCGGGACCTCGTCGTTTGTCCGGGAAGGCCGGTAAACCCGACCTGATCACTCAAGTATAGGAAAGACTGAGGGGAATAGTCAACTATTACGAATTCAGGGGGTCGGGCGAGTGCTCGCGACGGAAAGCCGAGCCTCCCTATCTTCTTGTTTTTCCTTTTGTTTTCCCTCCAGCGCCTCCAGCCGGCGGACGAGCTCGACCAGGCGCCCGTCCAGGTCCTCGGTCTTCGTGCCGATGCTCTGGAGCACCTGGTTCAGCGGGTCGTCGAGGCTTCCGCTCACCGCGTAGGCGTCGAAGGTCATGCGCGCGGCCGTGTGGTCCTCGACGATGCGGGCGGGGATGCCCACCACCGTGGCGCCCGGGGGGACGGCCTTGACGACCACGGAGTTGGAGCCGATCCGGGCGCCTTCGCCCACCTCGAAGGGCCCGAGGATCTTGGCGCCGGCGCCCACCACGACGCCCTTGCCGAGGGTGGGGTGGCGCTTGCCCTTGTTCCACGAGACGCCCCCCAGCGTGACCTGGTGGTAGAGCGTGCAGTCGTCGCCTATCTCGGCGGTCTCCCCGATCACCACGCCCATGCCATGGTCGATGAAGACGCGGCGCCCGATGGTGGCCCCGGGGTGGATCTCGATGCCGGTGAGGAAGCGCGAGACGTGCGAAACCAGGCGCGCGAGCCACTTGAAGCCCGCGCCCCAGAGGGCGTGCGCCACGCGGTGAAGCGTGAGCGCGTGGAAGCCCGGATAGCAGGTCAGGACCTCCCACATGGTGCGGGCGGCGGGGTCGCGGGCGAAGACGCAGCGGACGTCTTCGCGGATCCTGTCGAACATGGCGGTGCGCTCGTTTTCCGGTCGAATGGGGAAATCTACTATTCCCCGAGTAAAATAATCAACTATTGGAGCGCCGATCGGGTGGCGGGTTCCCGGCCACGGTCGACGCCCTCCCGGTCAAACCCGTGCGCCGATTCGCTTCCCAGTACCGCGACTTCTTCCGCCAGCCCGACGTCGCGACCCTGATGCTGGTCGCGCTGCTCGCGCGCATGCCCATCGGCATGGTGGGCCTTTCGATGCTCATGTTCCTGCGCGAGGGGCTCGGGTCCTACGCGCTCGCGGGCACGGTGTCGGGCACCTACTTCGTCGCGATGGCGATCGGCGCGCCGATCCAGGGGCGGCTCATCGACCGCTCCGGACCGACGCTCACGCTGGCGGTCACGGGCGTCGTGCATCCGCTCTCGCTCGTCGCGATGCTCCTCGCCTCGCGTTACGGCGCGGGGTTTCCCGCCGTGCTCGCCTGCGCCGCGCTCGCCGGCTTCTTCGCGATGCCCATCACCGTGCTCACGCGCACGCTGTGGCGCCACCGCTTCACGGACGAGGAGGACCGCCGCCGCGCCTTCTCCATCGACTCGGTGCTGATCGAGGTGAACTTCACGCTCGGCCCGGCCATCGTCGCCGGCGTGCTCGCGGCCGCGAGCGCCGTGGCCGCCTTCGCGCTCGCCATCGTCGTCACCGTGGCCGCCTTCCTCGTCTTCGTGGCTTCGCCGGCGCTGCGCTACTTCCGCCCCGGGAAGCACGAGGACCGGCACCTGCTGGGCCCGCTCACGGAGCCGCGCCTGCTGCTCGTGTACGCCGCGACCTTCGGCCTCACCACGAGCTTCGGCTTCCTCGAGGTGGGCTACCCGGGCTACGCCACCGCGCTCGCCCTGCCGGCCCTGGGCGGCATCTTCCTGTCGGTCAACTCCTTCGGCAGCGCGGTCGGCGGGGCGATCTTCGGCGGCCTCGCGATCCGCGCCCCCATCGAGCGGCAGTTCGCCACGACCACCGGGCTCATGATCGTGCCCCTGCTCCTGCACTGGTTCGTCGACGCGCCGGCGGCCTTCGCTTTCGTCGCGTTTCTCGCCGGGGCCGCGATCGCGCCCAGCATCGCCTGCCAGTCGGTCCTCGTCTCCCGGCTTGCGCCGTCGCGCTACGCCACCGAGGCCTTCACCTGGGGCTCCACGTTCATCGTGAGCGGCCTGGGCGCCGGCATGGCCCTCGGCGGCTGGCTCATCGAGAACCGGGGCCCCAAGGCGCCCTTCCTCGCCGGCGCCGCCGTGATGGCCGCCGTGAGCCTGGGAGCCCTCTTCCTTCCGCCCTCGCCGAAAAAGTAATCAGATCAGGAAACCTGATCTGATTACTTCTTCCGGCGGCCGAGGGAATCGAGCATGCCGTGCAGGATCGCGACTTCCTCGGTCTCGAGGTCGAGGCGCGCCGCGAGGCGGCGCATGCGCTCGTCGAGGCGCCCGGGCTCGCGCGGGTCGAGGAAGCCGCTCGCGACCAGCACCTGCTGCAGGTGCGCGTGCAGCGCCTCGAGGTCGGCGCCCGTCGCGCGCGCTCGCGGCGGCCGGCCGGGCGAGCGGAATGCCCCGGCGGCGAGCGCGAGCTCGTAGCTGGCCACCTGCACGGCCGCGGCCAGGTTGAGCGACGGGTACTCCGGGCTCGCCGGAATGCGTCGCGTGGCGCTGGCAGGCGAGGAGCTCGTCGTTGGAAAGGCCCGAGGTCTCGTTGCCGAACACGAGGGCGACGGGCCCGGCGGCGGCCGCGGCGATGGCTTCCGGCGCGAGGGAACGCCACTCGCGCGCGGGGTGCGAAAGGTCCCGCCCGCGGGCGCTGAAGCCCACGGCGAGCATGCGGTCGGCGAGCGCCTCGGCGAGGCTCGCCACCACGCGCGCGCGATCCAGGACGTCGCCGGCGCCGGCCGCGAGCGCGTCGGCGTCGGGATGCGGAAAGTGGCGCGGCGCGACGAGGACGAGGTCCGCGAGCCCCATGGTCTTCATGGCGCGCGCGCTGGCGCCGATGTTGCCGGGGTGGCTCGTGCGCACGAGCACCACGGCCACCCGCGGGAGGGGGTTTTCCGCCTTCATCGTATAATTCTGCCTTACGACACTTCCCGGCGCCCCGCCTCGCGGACCGCGCCCCGCTCTTTGCCATGCATCCGATGCTCAACACGGCCGTGAAGGCCGCGCGCAAGGCCGGCTCGATCATCACCCGCGCCTCCTCCGAGATCGACCGCCTCACGATCCGCCGCAAGCAGCACAACGACTTCGTCTCGGAGGTCGACCACGCGGCCGAGGAGGCCGTCGTCCGCACGCTGCGCGAGGCGTACCCCTCGCACGCCTTCCTGGCCGAGGAAGGCGGCGCCTCCTCGCCCGCCGCCGGCTCCGATTACCTCTGGATCATCGATCCGCTGGACGGCACCACGAACTTCCTGCACGGCTTCCCGCAGTACTGCGTGTCGATCGCGCTCAAGCACAAGGGCGTGCTGCAGCAGGCGGTCGTCTACGACCCCAACCGCAACGAGCTCTTCACCGCCACGCGCGGCGCCGGCGCCTTCCTGAACGACCGCCGCATCCGCGTGAGCGCCATCGACAAGTTCGAGGACTGCCTCATCGGCACGGGCTTCCCGTTCCGCGAGTTCGCGCATTTCGACGAGTACCTGCGCATGTTCGCCGCGGTCACGCGGCGCGTGGCGGGCGTGCGCCGGCCGGGAGCGGCGGCCCTCGACCTCGCCTGGGTCGCGGCCGGCCGCCTGGACGGCTTCTGGGAGATGGGGCTTTCCCCCTGGGACATGGCCGGCGGCGCCCTCCTCGTTCGCGAGGCGGGGGGCATGGTGAGCGACTTCGAGGCCGGCGAGGGCTTCCTGGAGAACGGGCGCATCGTGGCCGCCAACCCGAAGGTGTTCTCGACCCTCCTCGAGGCCATCACGCGGCGCTGAAGGACCGGCTGCGGCCCGGCGGTTTGATCTCGATCTAGTCCGGGATCGGCCTCCGCGGCCATAATGGGACATGCCGAAAGCACTCGTCACCTTCGCTTCCGAGGACGGGCAGACCTCCAAGATCGCCCTGCGGATCGCCGATTCTGCTGCGCCGACAGGGCGCCGAGGTCACCGTGCGCGACAGCGCCAAGCCGGAGGCCGGTTCCCACCTCGCCTCCTACGACGGCGTGATGATCGGCTCGGCCGTCCACCTCGGGCACCACGCCAAGGCGCTGCTGGAAATGGTGAAGGAGCACCGCGCCACCCTGCGCACGCGCCACACCGCGCTCTTCTGCGTCTCGCTTTCCGCGGGCGGCCCGAACCGCGACCTGGCCCTCGCCAGGCAATACCTGGAGGAGTTCACGGAGCAGACGGGCTGGAAGCCCGACCAGGCGGCGAGCTTCGCGGGCGCGATCCGCCACTCGCGCTACGGGATCCTGAGGACGCTCATGGTCCACCTGTCGCTGCGCAAGTCGGGCGCGCCGGAGACCGGCGACCACGAGTACACCGACTGGAAGGCCGTGGACGCCTTCGCGGAGGCCTTCGCCAAGCGGCTGGCCGCGCCGAAGCGCTAGGCGCCGGCCGCGCGCTCGAGCAGGGCGCCCGCCACGAGCAACCCGCCGAAGGCGAGCTCCAGCTTCACCGTCCGGAACAGGAGCAGGTTGAACGCCGGGCCCGCGGGCACGTTCGCGAAGTCCGCCTGCAGCCGGCGCGCCATCGGCAGGAGGGCGAGCGGCGCGGCGAGCCAGGGGCTGCGCTCCAGGGTCGCGAGCGCGAGCGCGATCGCAAAGGGCGCCCAGAGCGCGGCGGCGTAGAGACGGCCCGAGGCCGCCTCGCCGAAGACCGCCGCGAAGGTGCGGCGCCCCGTGCGCCGGTCGTGCTCGGCGTCGCGATGGTTGTTCACGACGAGGACCGCGGCCGCGTGCGAGCCGATGGCCGCCGCCGCGAGCCACGCCGCGGGGCGGACGGCGCCCGCGTGCAGGAAGTAGGTCCCGACCACCGCCACCAGCCCGAAGAAGACGAAGACCGTGAACTCGCCGAAGGGCGTGTACGCGATGGGGCGAGGCCCGCCCATGTAGGCGAGCGCGGCGATCACCGAGGCGGCGCCGATCGCCGCGACGACGGGGCCGGCGTGCATCGTGAGCGGCGCTCCCACCGCGACGGCGCCCGCGACGCCCAGGGCGATCGCGCGCCTCACCTCCGCCGGCGTGAGCCATCCTCGCGCCGTGGCCCGCGGCAGGCCGACGCGCTTGCCCGTCTCCAGCCCGCGCGCCGTGTAGCCGACGTCGTTCTGCAGGTTGGTGACGAGCTGCATGAGGATGGAGGCCGCGAAGGCCAGCGCGGCGACCCACGGCAGGATCGACGTCCCGTGCATCCACGCGAGCGCGGTGCCCACGGCCACGGGAATCGCCGCGATCCACAGCGTCTTGGGACGGATGGCGATCGCCCACGCCCGCAGGGAACCGGGCGTGACGTGCTCGTGCGGGGCGGCGCTCGTGGCCGGCATGGGCTTGGCGGTGTGAAGGGGCGAAGACGCGCGCAATTATACGACGCCCGCCGCTTCGTCCCCCGCCGCCTCAGCCGCCCTTCAGGAGCGCTTCCGGGACCTCGTAGCGCTCGCCGGCGCCCAGGCGAACGATGCTCAGGCCCCCCTGGCCGGACACGGCGATCGGGCCCGCGACGTCCGACGCGACCGGCTTGCCCGCGACGAACAGGATCCAGCGGCGGAATCCATAACCCAGGCGCACCTCGACGGTGGCCGTGCCGTCGAAGCCTCGCCGGACGATCCAGGCTTCGCACGTCTTCGCGTCCGACGGCGGGGGCGGCGCGCACGCGATGGCCGCGGTGGCGTGATAGGGCGTTCCGGGAATCAGGATGTCCTGCGAAGCGACGAGCGGCGGAAGGGCCTTGCCGGTGACGCCCAGGGTGAGCGTGTAGTCGCTCGATTCGTTGCGGCGCGCGGCGGCCGGCATCAGGTAGACGCGAACGATGTATTCGCCGTCGACGGGGACCACGCCGGAGAATTCGCCTCCCAGGGAACCGACGAACATCGCCGCCTCCGCGCCGGGGGCGCTGACGTTGAAGTAGTTCTGCGGGTTGGACTTCGCCAGGGCGACCGCGAGCGTCTGGCCCGCGCCGGCGCGCACGAGGTAGTCCACGAACTCCCGTCCCTTGATCCGCCCCTTGAGGGCGACCGAATCCCTGCCCTTCGGGATCGCCACGCTCTCCTCGCGGCTCTCCTCGCGGCTCTCGGCGCGGCTCTCCGCGCGGCTCCCGGCACTGGCCGCGGGCTGCGCGCTCTTGCACGCGCTTTCCGCGAGGTATGCCCCCGCCACCCACCCGGTGGCGCCCCGGAACTCCACCTTGCACCAGCGAATGTCCCGCTCGACGCGGCAGCCCAGGTTCTTCAGGCATTGCGCGTCCGCGGGGATCCGGCCGATCCGCGGCGACGCCGTGGAGGGCTCGGCGCGCAGGTTGAGGAAACTGCCTTTCGCCACCGCCTGGACGCGGTAGTGGTCCGGACCGTCGGCGGCGGCCGCCGCGGGGCCGCTCGCCAGCAGCAGCGCCGCCAGGATCGCGGCGAGCCGAAGCGGGCCCGGTACGGCGGTGTTCATCTGCGCACTCCCGAATGATTGGCGACGGCGTATGGCAAAGTATCGGGGCAGACGACCTGGCTGCGCAATTCCCGCCAAGCGATGGAAGCCGAGGAAATCCGCCGTGCCGTGAACGCGACGATCGAATCGATCGCGCCGGAGGCCGACGTGAAGGGGATCCGCCCCGACGGGCCCCTGCGCGAGCAGGTCGACCTCGATTCGATGGACTGGATGAACGTGGTCGCCGCCTTGCGGGAGCGATTCGGCGTCGAGATCCCGGAGTCCGACTACGCGCGGCTCGACACCGTGGATGCGATGATCGCCTACGTGTCCTCCAGGCTTGCGCAATCCGGCGGCGCGCCTTCGTCCCCAGGGGCGCCGGTCGCGGCCCCGTTGGCGCCCACGAGCCACCGGGTCAGGGGCGCCACGGTCCGGGTGCGGCCGATGCGGCGCGAGGACCTGCCGATGGAGGCGGACTTCGTGCGGCACCTGTCCAGCGACGCCCGCTACAAGCGCTTCATGCTCACGCTGCGCGAGCTCTCGCCCGCCAAGCTCCGGTACCTGACCGACGTGGACCAGGTTCGCCACGTGGCGCTGGTCGCGACCGTGGACCGCGACGGGCACGAGCTGGAGGTCGGCGTCGCCCGCTACGTCGTCGACCCCGCGGGCACGAGCGGCGAGTTCGCGATCGCGGTCGACGACGAGTGGCAGGGCTCCGGCCTCGCGGGCATCCTGATGCACGCGCTCGTCGACGTCGCGCGCGCCCGGGGGCTCGCCGCGATGGAGGGCATCGTGCTGCGGTCCAACGACAGGATGCTGAGGTTCGCCCGCCAGCTGGGCTTCCAGGTCCAGCCCGATCCCGAAGACCCGCAGACGATGCGCCTGGTGCGCGCCCTTCGCTGACGCGATTTCATTGCCTTCGCGCGTTCTGTACGGCAGCGCACGGACTTGCGCCTGCCATTGGGCGACTCTGCATCATTGAGCGCCACATTCCCCAGCCATCGCCGCATCGACAAGCCCGGAGGCAACATGAAGCAATCACCGCGAGTTCGCAAAGGCGAGGCTTCGGCCATCTTCCGGCGGGGCTTGCTCGCCCTGGCCTCCGGCGTGGCCCTGGCGATCGGCGGTTGCGGCGGCGGCGGTGGCGGCAGCGACGCGGCAGCGGATCCGCCCGCGCCCACGCAGAGCGTTCCGCCGCTCCCGGTGCCCGGCCCCCTCAAGGTCGCCTGCAGCAACGTGGCGCAGGACTTCGGCAGGGTCGTGCCCGGCGAGGACATCCAGGACTACTGGGAAGGCGTCCCGTCGGCCGCCGGCATCGCGCGCTACGCCACGGAGCTGCTGGCCGACCCCGCGAACACGTTCACCGTGCGCCTGACGGCCCCCGCCGATACCCGTCTCTACGGGTCGTTCGCGGGGCTGCAGGTCTCCTTCGTCACGGTGGTGTGCTATCCCACCCCGGAGGGCAACCCGCGCCCGGACTACGCGCTTCCCACGGGCAAGGCCGTGCCCCACATGCAGACCGGGTCGGCACCTCCCCTGTTCGCCGACGAATCGGCGCGCTATCCGGTGCTGGTGTTCTCCCACGGCTATTCCGGCAGCCCGCTCTCCAACGACTACATCAGCGTGATCTCCACGCTGGCGAGCCACGGCTACGTCGTCGTCGCCCCGTTCCACGGCGATCCGCGCTTCTCCAACCTCCGGGTGGATGAATTCGGCGACGCCGTGCGGGTCCTGGCGCGACTCGAAAACTTCACGGCGCTCCAGGCACTGCGCCCGCTGGCGCTGTCCGCCGCGCTCGACCTGGTGCTTGCGCACCCGCAATGGCGCGACCACCTCGACAGCGCGCGCATCGGCGGCTTCGGCGCGAGCATGGGCGGCGAGTCGATGATGCTGCTGGGGGGGGCCGGACTCACCACCTCGCTGGGCCTGTCATGGACGCAGGTGACGAACGACACCCGCATCAAGGCGGCGGTCGGATACGTGCCCTACTTCGGGCAGCCGTTCCTCCCGGCTTTCGGGCGCGACGGGCACGGGCTCGACAACGTGACGCTTCCCTACCTGGCGATCGTCGGCACCGCCGACACGTCGGCGCCGATCTACATGACGGAGCAGGGCCTGCGGCAAGTCGCCGGGACGCGCGAGCTCGTTGCGTTGAACGGCGTCACGCACGGCTTCGACGTGCCGTCGACCGGCGACATCTTCACCTGGACGCTCACCTTCCTCGACGCGGAGGTGCGCGGAAACGCCGCCTCGCGCCGGCAACTGGCGACGATGGCGAGGGTGACCGGGGGCGGCGACGATTTCGTGGTCCTGCGCTACAACGGGCCGCCCGCGCCGTGACCCGGTCGCCCCATCGGCGATCGCCACTCGCTGACGCGGCGGCATTGATGGAGCGCCTTCCAAGGGCCTGGAAACACGTCCTCGTCGCGCTTGGCGGGCTGGCGGGGCTCCTGGTGCTGGCGTCGCTGGCCGCGCTGCTTCTCGTGGATGTCGATGCCTACAAGCCGCGGGTCGAGGAGGCGGCCTCCCGCGCCCTGGGAATGAGCGTCACCGTCGAAGGGCGGATGCACATCGGCCTTGTCCCCGGGTTGCACGTCGTGCTGGATGGCGTGCGCGTACGCAACGGGGGTTCGGAACTCGTGTTCGCGGAGTCGGCGAGAGATCGCGATCGGGCTGCGCTCGCTGCTCGCGCAGGAACTCCGGTACGACGGCATCACCCTGAAGGGCGCCCGGGTCTCCATCGAGCGGGGCCGGGACGGCAGGTACAACTTCCAGAAAGCGATTGGCGCCACGGCGGCATTCCGCGCCCTGGCCCTGCAACGGCTGTCCTTCCCCGAACTGGTCGTCGTGTACGCGGACAGGAAGGACGGCGGCGGCTTCGAGGCCCGGAATTGCAAGGGCGAGCTGACCGACATGCGCCACCCGGGCGGGGCGCCCTTCCTGACGCGGCTTTCGGTCTCCGGGCAGCTCGCCTGCGGCGAGGTGCGCGGAAAGGACGCGACCGCAACCGACTTCCTGCTTCCGGTCGAGGCGAAGGACGGCGTCTTCGATTTCAAGCCGGTCACGATGCGCGTCTACGGCGGCCTGGGGTCCGGAAGCCTGCGCATGGACCGCTCGACCGAGGTGCCGGTGATCCACCTCGCCTACTCGCTGCGGAAGCTGCGCATCGAGGAGGTCTTCAAGGCGCCGGCGACGGGCAGGTCCGTCAGCGGGCCGATGGATTTCTCGACCACCCTCGCGATGCGCGGCCGAACCCGGCGCGAACTGCGCCAGAGCGCCGGCGGAGACATGGCCCTGTCCGGAAGGGACCTCACGCTTTCCGGCGTGGATCTCGACAAGCGGTACTCGAAGTTCGAGGCGAGCCAGGCTTTCGACCTGCTCGACGTGGCCGCGGTGCTCCTGGCCGGCCCCGTCGGCCTCGCGGTCACCAAGGGCTACGACTTCTCCAGCCTCGCCGCGGAATCCGGCGGCAGCACGCGGATACGCACCGTGGACTCGAGGTGGAAGGTGGACAAGGGAGTGGCCCAGGCCAGCGACGTCGCCATGACGACGGACGAGAACCGCTTCGCCCTCCGGGGAGGGCTCGACTTCGTCGACGAGGAATTCGACGAGGTGTTCGTGGCGCTGGTCGATGCGCGCGGCTGCGCCAAGGTGCGCCAGCGCATCCGGGGCCCGTTCGGCAATCCGGTGGTGGAGAAGGTCGGCGTCATGGCGTCGGTCGCGGGGCCGGTGCAGAACCTGTTCGGCAGGGCGGCGGACCTCCTTTCGAGGACGGGCGTCGCCTGCGAGGTGTTCTACAGCGGGTCGGTGGCGCCGCCGAAGTAGCGCGAGCCGCGCCCCGGCCCGAAGGCGTCCCGGCGCGGCGCCCAATGCGTGACAGCGTACAGAACCCGGCGGGCATTTCGAATAGCCTGCAAGGCAATACGACGCGCCCGCGCGCCAATGCGCGGGCGCGTCCCCGTGCGATCCAGTCGCTGCATCCCGTACCTGCGGAGTCCCGGACGAACCATGGCCAGCGCGCCAGCAAGCAAGCAGCACGCCCCGCGAAGCCGGCCCGCGCCGACGGTCGTCGTCAGCGGCGATGGCGACCGGCTCGCGCTGGCGGGCACGCTCGACCGGGTCACGCTCGCCGAAGCGAGGGCGGCCCTGAAGAAGTGGTCGAGGAAAGGCGCGGCGCGCTCGCTCGATATCGCCGGGCTCGAAAGCCTGGATACGCCGGGCGCCCTGTTCCTGTGCGGACTGCGCGACAAGGACGTGGAGCTCACCGGCATCCGCGACGAACACCGGTCGCTGCTCGACCTCATCTGCGGGCTGGATCTCGAGCCGTTGCCGAAAGTCGACTCCGCTCCCCGATGGCGCCAGGTCGTCATCGAGCTCGGCAAGGGCGCGCACGATGCCCGGCGGGAGGCGTTCGACATCGTGAGCTTCGTCGGCCGCGCGGCGACCTGGACGGCCGGCGCCCTGGTTCACCCGAGCCGCCTGCGCCCGGCCTCGATATCGCGGCACGTGGCGGAAACCGGCATCCAGGCGCTGCCCATCATCGGCCTGATGGCCGTCATGATCGCGGTCGTCCTCGGCTACCAGGGCGTGGCCCAGCTGCGCCCCTTCGGCGGCGAGGACTACACCATGAACCTGGTGGCGGTGTCGGTGCTGCGCGAGATGGGCGTGCTGATCACGGCCATCATGGTGGCCGGCCGCTCGGGCTCGGCGTTCGCCGCCGAGATCGGCGTCATGCAGACGCGGGAGGAAGTCGACGCGCTCAAGGTGATGGGCATCGAGCCCATGCAGGTGCTGGTGGTGCCGCGCGTGATCGCCCTGGTCATCACCCTGCCGCTGCTCGCGTTCTTCGCCGACATCATGGGCCTGGTCGGCGGCGCGGCCATTTCCCAGGTCCTGCTCGACGTATCGCCGACGCAGTACCTGGCGCGCCTGCCGTCCATCGTCGACGGCAGCGACCTGTTCGTGGGCCTCTTCAAGGCGCCGGTCTTCGCCTTCTTCATCGCCGCCATCGGCTGCATGCACGGGCTGCGGGTCACCGGCTCGGCGGAGAGCGTCGGCCAGGAGACCACGCGCGCCGTGGTGAAGTCGATCTTCCTGGTCATCGTGCTCGACGCCCTGTTCTCCATCCTCTTCGAGAAGCTCGGCATATGACCACCCGGTCCAGGGCGCATGCCGAGCCGATCCTGTCCGCGCGCGGCATCGTCAACCGGTTCGGCAAGCAGGTGGTGCACGACAAGCTGAGCCTCGACATCATGCGCGGCGAGATCATCGGCATCGCCGGCGGCTCGGGATCGGGCAAGTCGGTCCTGCTGAAGACGCTCGTCGGGCTGCGCCAGCCGGATGCCGGGGAAGTCCTGCTCAACGGCGAGGCCGTCCGATCCATGAGCGCGGCGGACAAGGCCTCGCAGATCGGCGTGCTGTTCCAGCAGGGCGCGCTGTTCTCGTCGCTCTCGGTCGCGCAGAACATCATGCTGCCGATGCGCGAGCACACGGCGCTGCCGGACGAGGAGCAGGAGCGGATCGCGGCGATGAAGCTGGCGCTTTCCGGGCTGCCGGCGGACAGCCGGCATCAAGTTTCCCTCGGCGCTTTCGGGCGGCATGGTGAAGCGCGCCGCGTTCGCGCGGGCGCTGGCGCTCGACCCGAAGATCCTGTTTCTCGACGAACCGACGTCCAATCTCGACCCGATCGCCGCCAGCGGCATCGACGCGCTGATCCGGAGCCTCAACGACAGCCTCGGCATCACCGTCGTCATCGTCACGCACGACCTCACGACGCTGTTCACCATCTGCGGCCGCATCGCCGTGCTGGTCGACAGGAACGTGACCGTCGACACGGCGGACAAGCTGATGAAGTCCGACCATCCGTGGATCCACGAGTTCTTTCACGGTCCTCGTGCCGATGGCGCGATGAAAGCAAGGAAGGCAAGCCATGGAAACTGACAAGCACTACTTCTTCGAGGGGCTGTTCATCCTCGTCTTCTGCGTCGCCGCGGCGATCGTCGCCGTCTGGCTGGGAAGCCCCGGCCGCCGCGACGACGTGACCTACCGCATCCACTTCCCCGACTCGGTCAGCGGGCTCGTGGCCGGCGACTCCGTGAAGTTCCGGGGCATCGACGTCGGCACGGTCAAGTCGATGATCATCGATCCCGACGATTCGCGCCTGGTGCTGGTGGACGTGAGGCTGCGCAAGGACACGCCGGTCAGGACCGACACCCGGGCGAGCCTCACGATGAAGGGCATCACCGGCGTCGTCTTCATCGAGCTGAACGGCGGCGACCCGGCGGCGAAGACCCTGCTGGAGGTCACGCCTCCGGACAAGGTCCCCGAGATTCCCTCGGAACAGACCGGCCTCAAGGCCATGCTCGACAGCCTGCCCAAGGTGGTCGAGAAGTTCTCCGCCCTCGAGGACCAGCTCAAGAAGGTCGTGACCGGCGTCGGGGGGCTGACGGACAAGGTCTCGGAGGATCCTTCCGTGCTGATCTGGGGCAAGGGCAAGGACAAGGACAAGGACAAGGACAAGGACAGCAGGGAGTCCGCGGGAAGTAGCCGGCATGCACAGGAGAGCGGGACATGGAGCGTGGAGCGTCAACACGGGGCAAGTCGCGCGCGGTAGCCGGTACCAAATCATCGAGATCAGGCCACGATTCCGGGGCCAGATCCACGTGGCCTCGAGCACTTCAACCTGAGCGCAAACGACGGACGCCAGATCTATTTCTTCGACACGCCGCGGCTCGCCTGCGCTGCTGTCGTGCACGCCGCGTGGTCAGCCAGTTGGCCAGCCGGCGTCAGAGGAACTCGGCCGCCACGTCCACGGAGGAGCGCTTCCCCACGTCCTTCCAGTGCGCCTCCAGCCACGCCCGGGCGGTCTCCCGCCCCGCGCAGCGCAGGTCCTCGAGGAACGCGGCGCTCACGTCGAACTTGCTCGCCACGGACAGGTCGCGCAGCACCTCGTCGGCGCGGATCGAGTGCATGAGCACGTCCTTGAGCTGGTCGCGGTGCTCGTCCTTGATCCACCCCTTCTCCAGGAGCGTCTTCACGAAGGCCACGGCCCGCAGCTCCTTGATGAGCGAGGCGTTGAACGTGATCTCGTGCATGCGGCTCTCGATCTCGTGCGGCAGCTGCGGCGTCCCGGGCCGCTCGATGGGATTGATGTGGACGATGATGATGTCGCTCGTGTCCGTCCCGTACATGAGGGGGTAGAGCACCGGGTTGCCCATGAAGCCGCCGTCCCAGTACGGGTCGCCGTCGATCTGCACCGCCTGGAACATGGTGGGCAGGCAGGCCGACGCGAGGACGACGTCGACGCTCACCTCGTGCGTCTTGAACACGCGCCCCTTGCCGGTGCGCACGTTGGTGGCCGACACGAAGAGCTTCGTGCCCCGGCTGCGGCGCAGCCGCTCGAAGTCCACGTGCCGCTCGAGCGCGTCGCGCAGCGGGTTGTAGTTCAGGGGGTTCCACTGGTAGGGCGAGAGCAGGCGCGTGACGGCCTTGAAGCCTTCCAGCGCGAGGGGGTTCTCCTTCGGCCACCCGGGCAGGTACTGCTCGAAGGGCAGGTGCGCGGCGGGATTGAAGATGGCGCCCATGCCGGCCACGCCGCGCCAGAAGTCGTCGAGCTTCTGCCGGGCGCCCTCCCGTCCGCCGACGAGCAGCCCGTAGGCGCACAGCACCCCGTTCACGGAGCCGGCGCTCGTGCCGCAGATGCCCTCGAAGTCGAGCCGGCCGTCCTCCAGGAAGTAGTCGAGGATGCCCCAGACGTAGGCGCCGTGGCTGCCGCCGCCCTGCAGCGCCAGGCCCACCGGCTTCGGGCGCGCGGTCCTTCTTCTTCGGGTCGGAGGCATCGCTTTCCTGTCGCGCGGGCGCGGAAAACTGCTGACTTCTTGATCATACCCGACGTGCCTGCCGCGAAGATGAACCATGCTGGTCGGGCCGGGCCGGCGCCCGGAGGGCGCGGCCGGGCATGCCCCTTTGGTCCAACGAACCGTCCCGCCATGGAATACATCGAGAACCTCACCTTCGACGAGATCGCCGTCGGGGATTCGGCCACGCTCGTGCGCACGCTGCGCCACGAGGACATCCAGATGTTCGCGGTCCTCTCCGGGGACCTCAACCCGACGCACGTCGACCCGGAGTACGCCAAGTCGTCCAGGTTCCGGGACGTGGTCGGGCACGGCATGTGGGGCGGCATCCTCGTCTCCAACGTGCTGGGCACGGAGTTCCCCGGCCCCGGCGCGGTCTACGTGAGCCAGACCTTCAGCTTCGAGCGGCCCGTCCGCGTGGGCGACACGCTCACCGTCACCGTCACCTGCCGGCAGAAGTTCGCGCACAACCACCACATCGTCTTCGACTGCAAGGTGGTCAACCAGGTGGGCGAGGCGGTGCTGGGCGGCGTGGCGGAGGTGCTGGCGCCCCAGGAGAAGATCCGCCTGCCCAAGGTGACGATGCCGGAATTCGCGATGCGCGAGACCAAGGCCGCCCGCTTCGAGCACCTGATCAAGATCACCGAGGGCCTGCCCGCCATCCCGATGGCGGTGGTCCACCCGTGCGACGCGGAGTCGCTGCGCGGGGCGCTGCTCGCGCGCGACCGCAACATCATCGTGCCGACGCTCGTCGGGCCGGAGGCGAAGATCCGCGCGGTCGCCGAGGAACGCAAGCTCGACCTCGCGGACACCGCCATCCTCGACGTGCCGCACAGCCACGCGGCGGCGCAGACGGCCGTGGCCCTCGCCCGCGAGGGCAAGGTCGCCGCGCTGATGAAGGGCTCGCTGCACACCGACGAGCTGATGGGCGAGATCGTCGCCTCGGCCACGGGCCTGCGGACGGAGCGCCGCATCAGCCACGTGTTCCTGATGGACGTCCCGACCTACCCCCGGCTGCTCTTCATCACCGACGCGGCGGTGAACATCGTGCCGGACCTGGTGACCAAGGCGGACATCGTCCAGAACGCCATCGACCTCGCGCACATCCTGGGCAACCCCGAGCCCAAGGTGGCGATCCTCGCCGCGGTGGAGACCGTGACGCCCAAGATGCAGGCCACGGTGGACGCCGCGTGCCTGTGCAAGATGGCCGACCGGGGCCAGATCAAGGGCGGCCTCCTGGACGGCCCGCTCGCCTTCGACAACGCCATCTCGATCGCCGCGGCACGCACGAAGGGCATCCGCTCCGTGGTGGCCGGGCAGGCCGACATCCTCCTGGTGCCCGACATCGAGGCCGGCAACATGCTGGCCAAGCAGCTGGAGCACCTGCGCGGAAGCCGTCTCCGCCGGCATCGTCCTGGGCGCCCGCGTCCCCATCGTCCTCACCAGCCGCGCCGATTCGGCCGAGACGCGCACCGCCTCGACGGCCGTGGCCGCGGTGATGGCGTGCCACAAGACGGCGAAGGCCCCATGAGCGAAGCCATCCTCACCGTGAACGCGGGCTCGTCGTCGATCAAGTTCGCGCTCTTCCGGAACGACACGCCCGTCCCCCGGTCCCCGGAGTTCGTCGGCCAGATCGACGGCATCGGCGCCCGCACGCACCTGCGGGTCAAGGACGCCTCCGGCGCCGTCCTCGAGGACATCGACCTGCCGGTGGCGGGCGAGGCGCCCCACCGCGCCGCCCTGGGCTTCCTGCTGGACTGGATGCGCGGAAGGGAGTCGGGATGGCGCATCACGGCCGTCGGGCACCGCGTCGTGCACGGCGGCGCCCGTTACTCGCAGCCGATCCGGGTCGACGCGGCCACCATCGAGGCGCTCAGGACCTTCTGCCCGCTCGCCCCGCTGCACCAGCCGCACAACATCGCGGGCATCGAGGCGATGACCGCCGCGCTCAAGGGCGTGCCGCAGGTCGCCTGCTTCGACACGGCATTCCACCGCACGCAGCTGCCGGTGGCGCAGATGTTCGCGCTGCCGCGGCGGATCACCGCGGAGGGCGTGCGCCGCTACGGCTTCCACGGCCTGTCCTACGAGTACATCGCGGACGTGCTGCCGCAGCACCTCGGCGACCGGGCCGACGGCAAGGTGATCGTGGCGCACCTGGGCAACGGCTCCTCGATGTGCGCGATGGAGGGTCGGAAGAGCCGCGCGACCTCGATGGGCTTCTCCGCCGTCGAGGGCCTGATGATGGGGACGCGGACCGGGAGCCTGGACCCCGGCGTGATCCTCTACCTCATGCAGAACCACGGCCTGGACGCCAAGGCGCTCGAGCGGCTCCTGTACAAGGAGTCGGGCCTGCTGGGCGTCTCCGGCATCTCGCAGGACATGCGCGAGCTCCTCGCGAGCGAGGAGCCCGAGGCGCGCGAGGCCGTCGACCTCTATTGCCACCGCCTCGTGCGCGAGACGGGCGCCATGGCGGCCGTCCTCGGCGGGCTCGACGCGATCGTGTTCACGGCCGGCATCGGCGAGCACGCGGCGCCGGTGCGCGAGCGGGCCTGCACCGCGCTCGCGTGGCTGGGCATCGACCTGGACCGCGAGGCGAACGACGCCGGCCGCACCGAGATCACGCGCCCGGGCAGCCGGGTGAGCGTGCTCGTCCTGCCGACCAACGAGGAATGGATGATCGCGCGCCACACGGCGCGGCTGGTCGGAGCCTGACCGGCCTCGTCCGTCCCTTCCCGCCAACGAGATACCGAGGGAGCCAGCCATGAAACGCCAAGCCGCTGCCCAAGTCCGCCCGATCACGGCCCAGGACCTGCTGGGTTCGTCGGGGATCGATGCCGTCCTCCACCACGAAGGGGCCGTCCGGCGCTTCAGCACCGGCGCCCGCTCGCTCGGCGACTACGCCGACGACGTGGCGTCGACCGCGCGCATCAACGCGAAGGCCCTCCAGGAGAAGGTGGACGGCCTCGGCCGCCGCCAGGCCGAGGCGGGGGAAAGGATGCGGGAGGAGCTGGGCGGCGTGCAGCCCCAGGACGTCGCGAACTACTGCGCCGACCTCTGGCAGCGCTGGGCGATCTTCATGGACATCCTGCGCCGGCGCGGCAACACCTTCGTGCAGCACACCGCCGAGGGCTGCCCGCCCGTGCTCGTCTACGACTTCGACGTGGTCATCGACGGCATGACGCTCGAGCGGCCGGTGAACTACTCGCTCGTGGCCATCCACCCCCCGAAGGGCGTCAAGGTCCGGCAGGACGGCCGCCCGTACATCATCGTCGACCCGCGCGCCGGCCACGGCTCCGGCATCGGCGGGTTCAAGAACGAGAGCGAGGTCGGCGTCGCGCTGCACGCCGGGCACCCGGTCTACTTCTGCATCTTCGCCACGCAGCCGACGCCGACCCAGACGCTGGCCGACGTCACGCGGGCCGAGGCGGATTTCGTGCGCGAGGTCCGCCGCCGTCACCCGCGCAGCCCCAAGCCGGTGATCATCGGCAATTGCCAGGGCGGCTGGGCCGCGATGCTGCTCGCCGCGTCCAACCCGGACCTGGCGGGCCCGGTGGTGGTCAACGGCGCGCCCCTGTCCTACTGGGCCGGCACGCGCGGGAAGAACCCGATGCGCTACGCCGGCGGCATGCTGGGCGGGGTCACGCCCGCGCTCCTCATGGCCGACCTGCGGCAACGGCCGCTTCGACGGCGCCAACCTGGTGCTCAACTTCGAGAACCTCAACCCCGGCAACAGCCTGTGGGAGAAGTACTACGACGTGTTCGCCGACGTCGAGGGCCAGGCCGAGCGCTACCTCGACTTCGAGCGCTGGTGGTCGGGCTTCTACTTCATGAACGAGGCCGAGATCCGCTGGATCGTCGAGAACCTGTTCGTGGGCAACCAGCTGGCCCACGGCGGCGCCCAGCTCGACCCGCGCCTGCACATCGACCTGCGCAACATCCGCGCGCCCATCATCGTGTTCGCCTCGCACGGCGACAACATCACGCCGCCGCCGCAGGCGCTCAACTGGATCTCCGACCTCTACGCCAGCGTCCAGGAGATCAAGGCGCGGGGGCAGCGCATCGTCTACACCATCCACGACAAGGTCGGGCACCTGGGCATCTTCGTCTCCTCGTCGATCGCCCAGAAGGAGCACCGGGAGATCGTCTCGACGCTGAAGGCCATCGAGGCGATGGCGCCGGGGCTCTACGAGATGAAGATCGAGGACGTCGAGGGCGATGGGCTCGAGAGGCGCTACGCGATCTCGTTCCACGAGCGCACGATCGACGACATCCTCGCGCTCGACGACGAGCGCGGCGACGAGCGGCCGTTCGCCGCGGTGTCCCGGCTCTCCCGCATCGCCGCGGAGAGCCTACGAGCTGACGCTGCGGCCCTTCGTCCGCGCGATGTCCAACGAGGCCACGGCGCGCATCCTCGCCGACACGCAGCCGCTCCGGCTCCAGCGCACCCTGCTCAGCGACCGCAACCCGTTCCTCGCGATGGTTCCCGCCATCGCGGACATGGCCCGCGCCAACCGGATCAAGGGCGGCAAGGACAATCCGCTCTACCGGCTGGAGAAGATGAACGCCGGGCTCATCACGCGGTGGCTCGACCTCGGCCGCGACCTTCGCGACGCAGCGACGGAGATGCTCTTCTTCGCGACCTACTCGTCGCCCTGGATGCGGGAGCTGGCGTCCGATGCGCCCAGCAAGATCAGCGAGGTGGCCGGGACGGACCTGAGGTAGCTCAACGAGGTGAGCCTCGCGCTCGACGCCATCGGCCGCGGCGGTTTCGCCGTGGCGGTGATCCGCATGCTCATCCTGCTGGCGCACGCGCGCAAGTCCGTGCGCCGCGACCGCCTCGAGCGCTCCAACGAGCTGCTCTCCACCAAGGAGCCCTTCGCCTCGCTGGGCCCCGCCACGCGGGCGCGGATCATCCACGAGCAGGGCCTGATCGTCGAATTCGAGCCCGTCCTCGCGCTCGCCACGCTGCCGGGGCTGGTGCCCGGCATGGCGGACCGGCGGCGCGCGATCCGCGAGTGCGAGTTCGTGCTCGGCTCGGCCGAGGAGATGAACGAGGACACGAGCGAGATGCTCGCGCGCATCAGGACGGCCCTCGACGTCGGGGAATCCCGCCCGAGGGCGAGCCGGCGTGGGCCCGAAGGCGGGCCGCGCCCGCCCGAAGGCGCGCCGCGCCGCTCCGGGAAGCGGAGGTCCTAGCCGGTGTCCGGCTCCCAGCGGTCCATCGTGTAGGCGCCGTCCAGCCAGCGCGCCACCTCGACGGCCATCGGGTGATCGACGGCCAGGTACCGGGCCCGCAGCCGCTCGCGGTCCGCGCCCAGGTGGTCGATGCCGAGGTCCTGGAGGGCCAGCAGGTCGGCCTCGAGCATGGCGGCGAGGTCGGGGCCGGCCATTGCCCGCGATGCCTCCCGGAAGGCACGCATGTAGCAGTACCCCGCCCCCTCCCGGTAGCTGGCGGCCAGCGTCGCGGCCGGGATCAGGGTCAGGCGGGGCTGCAGCGCGGGGTTGATGGCATGCGCGGCGACGTGCGACGCGATTTCGCCCCGGGCGGCCCGTGAAGGCGCGCAGGTGCAGGAAGCGGGACATGCGCGGACCGTCGTTGACGGGGTAGTTGTCCCAGAGGGTCGGCTTGCGCCGTAGGGAGCTCGCCCACGCGGGCGAGGTGGCCGGGGCAGTACTCGCGCGGTGCAGATCTCCTCCCCGGTCCAGTAGACGCCGACGCGCGGATCGAGCCTGCGGCCGAGGTCCTCGAGGTAGCCCGCGGGCCGCTCGCCGAACAGCACGTCCAGCATCCGGTCGTCCGAGTAGTAGGTCGGGCACATCACGACCCGGGTCGCGCGCGCTGGGCGAGGGCGGCGTGGACGATGTCCGCTTCCTTCGCGGCGAGGCCGGGCACGTCGCCCCGCGTGTCGTCGAACAGGATCGCGAGGTCGTCGAGGCCGATCTCGTCGAGCGCGCGAAGCTTGGCCAGGAAGTCCGCCTTCGCGGGGCCGGAATAGTCGCGATACAGCTCGTAGGGGCTCAGGCCGACGCCGAAGCGCATGCCGACGCTCCGGCAGAGCGAGGCGAGCTCCGCGAGCTCGGCCAACGCGGCATCCGGATGGCGCTCTCGCCACCGGCGGCGCAGGAAGGCATCCGCCTTCGGCGCGTAGTGGAAGAAGGAATAGCCGAGTTGCCTCGCTTGGGCCACCACGTGCTTTCGCTCGGCGTGGGCACCACGGCGCTCCGAAATAGCCTTCGATGACGCCAAGCTCGGGAATCATGTCGCGGAGCCTACGCGATTGCCGCGTTCCGTGGCAGGGCTAGAAGACCAGGACCTTGTCGGCCTGCATCGTCCATTCCGCGAGCTGGGCCATCGTGCCCCGCTTGGCGCCCTCGATGAACTCGGCCTCGGCCATGCCGCGGGCGTCCATGCAGGTGCCGCACAGCCCACCTCGCCCTTGCGCAGCACCTTGTTCAGCATCAGGTTCACGTTGTAGTAGCCCTCGGGCACCTTCTGCCCGGCCTTGGCGCAGCCGACCGCATCGGCCATGAGGAAGACGCGCACCTGCTCGCCCTCCTTTCCGGAGAGCGCGCCCGCGAGGCGCAGCGCGTTGTAGGCCCGCTCGTTGCCGTACGGGGCGTCGTTGATGATGAAGAGCGTGGAGCTCACGTCAGTTCTCCCTGGCCTGCTACGTGGACGATATCGTGCGAGAAGGGGATCGCCAGCATGCCGGCGAGCGATACCGCGCGCTCGTCGCCCGTGATGCCTTCGACGCCGATCCGCATCCGCTCCTGCGGCAGGCTCGCCTCGGCGCGGTAGGTGCCGAAGAGCCGGTCCCACCAGGCCAGGTTGAAGCCGTAGTTGCTGTTGGTCTCCGCCATCTCCATCGAGTGGTGGATGCGGTGCATGTCGGGCGTCACGATGACGCGCCTGAGCGCGCGATCGATCGCGGCGGGCATCGCCACGTTCCCGTGGTTGAACATGGCGCAGGCGTTGAGAAGGATCTCGAAAGCGAGGACGGCAGCGGCCGGCGCGCCGATCAGGGCGATGGCCGCAGAGCTTGATGAGCATGGACAGCAGGATCTCGACCGGGTGGAAGCGAAGGCCCGTGGTCACGTCGAAGTCGGGATCGGCGTGATGGACGCGGTGCAGGCGCCAGAGGACGGGCACGGCATGGAACATCACGTGCTGGAGGTAGATCGCCATGTCCAGCGCCAGGAGCGACAGGCCGAAGGCGAGCCAGGACGGAATGTCGAAGGCGTTGAAGAGCCCCCAGCCCCGCTCGGCCGCGATGGCAGCAAAGCCGACGGCCGCAACCGGGAAGGCGAGCCGCGCCACCAGCGCGTTCAGTGCCACGAGTCCGAGATTTGCCGGCCAGCGCACGCGCCGGGAAAACAGCCGGGCCCGCCGGGGCGACAGCACTTCCCACGCGGCCATCGCCGCAAGCACGCCGACGAATGCGCCAACGCGCACCAGCAGGTCCCAGTCCCCGATTCCGCTCGATTGCATGGCCACGCCTCCGCTACCATGGAGGCGTTCGCGCCCCCTTGCATGGCGGCGCCCCGCTTCCTTGTTCAACTAATCAGTTGAGTAGTAGACTATATGCCGAAAACCGCCAAGTCAAGCGAAGCCATGAAGTCGACCCTGTACCAGCACATCGCCCGGGTGGCCGCCGCCCTGGCGAGCGAATCGCGCCTGGCATTGCTGGAGTACGTGGCGCAGGGGGAGCGCAGCGTGGAGACGCTCGCAAACATGACGGGGCTGTCGATGGCCAACTGCTCCAAGCACCTGCAGGCCCTGCGCGCGGCCGGCCTGGTGCACGCCCGCAAGGAGGGGCTGCGGGTCTACTACGGCCTCGCCGGCGACGACGTCGTGGCGCTTTACTCGGCCCTGCACCACGTGGCCGAGAACCGGGTGGCGGAGGTCGAGAAGCTCGTGCGCACGTGGCTTCGCCACAAGGACGAGATGGAGCCCGTGCCCCCGGCGGAGCTCCTGGACCGGGTCGCCAAGGGCCTGGTCGTCGTGATCGACGTGCGCCCCCCCGAGGAGTACGCCGCCGGCCACGTGCCCGGCGCGATCAACGTGCCCATCGACCAGCTCGAATCGCGCCTGGCGAAGTTCTGGGTGACGACGATGATGGCCGCCTGGAATCGCTGCGCCATCTCGTTCAGGATGCGGATCACGGTCATCGCCCGCTCGCTGTCGAGCGGCGCCGTCGGCTCGTCCGCGAGGATGATCGGCGCGCTGGTTGACCAGCGCCCGCGCGATCGACACGCGCTGCTGCTCGCCGCCCGAAAGCTGCGCCACCTGCGCCTGCGCGCGGTGGCCGACGTCGAGCGCAGCCAGCATCGCCCGCGCCTGCTCGCGCGCCTTCGCGTTGGACATGCCGGCGAGCATCGGCAGCAGCGCGACATTGTCGGTGACATCGAGGAACGGGATGAGGTACGGCGCCTGGAACACGAAGCCGATGCGGTCGCGGCGCAGCGCCCGCAGGTCGGCGACCTTCCAGCCGTCGTCGTAGATCGTCTCGCCCGCCGAGCGCCATGCGGCCCGCCGTGGGCTCGATCACGGCGCCGAGGCACTTGAGCAGCGTGCTCTTGCCGGAGCCGCTGAGGGCCGATGAGCCCGACGACCTCGCCGGGCTGGATGACCATGTCCACGCCCTTGAGCGCGTCCACCGCCGCGTCGCCCTCGCCGTAGCGCTTGGTGAGCCCGGTGATCTCGATCGCCGGATGCACCTAGCCCCCGATCGCCGCCGCCGGGTCGACGCGCAGCGCGGCGCGGATCGCGACGATGCTGGCCAGCGAGCAGATCGCCAGCACCAGCAGCGCGCCGCGCACGGCGTCGCCGGGCAGGAGCAGCACGTACTTGGGGAAGATCGGCGCCCAGAGCCCCGCCGCGGCCCTGCCGACGATGAAGCCGATCGCGCCCAGGCCCAGCGCCTGCTGCAGGATCATCGCCGCGATGGTGCGGTTGCGGGCGCCGATCAGCTTCAGCACCGCGATCTCGCGCACCTTGTTCAGCGTCATCGTGTAGATGATGAAGGCGACGATCGCCGCGCTCACGACCGAGAGGATGACG
Source organism: uncultured beta proteobacterium (assembly GCA_963824135.1). Taxonomy (GTDB): domain Bacteria; phylum Pseudomonadota; class Gammaproteobacteria; order Burkholderiales; family Usitatibacteraceae; genus FEB-7. The sequence continues at coordinate 774,651 of CAWGOH010000012.1, forward strand.
AGGAACATGAAGATCTGCCTGCGCCGACGTGGCGATCAGCTTGGCGACGAGGATCTCCTCCATGTCGGCGCGCGTGTACGCCTCCAGGTGCTTCCAGCGCCGGATCTGGCCGGCAACCGCCGCCTCGTCCGCGGAGGGCGCGAGGCGCAGCAGCACGACGTTCACGTTGTGGCTGCTGGCCTGGCTCGCCTGCACGGCCTCGAGGAGCCCCGGCACGCCCGGGCGGTTGAACGCCGGGTTGGCGGCGGTGCGCGCGCGCTCGTTGACGAGGGCGTCGTTGTCCTTCAGGAACTGCACCTCCTGCGCATCCTTGAGCGGGACGAAGATCATCGGATCGCCGCCCGAGGACACCATGCGCCGCGTCAGGCCGACCACCGTGTACTCGTGGCGCCGGATGCGGATGCGCTCGCCCAGCCTGAGCCCGGCCCGGACGTCGGCGATCGCCTCGTAGTGCGACCGCGTGATCGGGCGGCCGGCGACCAGGTAATCCGGCTCGCCGGGGTGTCCGGGCTCGAAGCCGACCAGCATCACGCGGACCTCGCCGCCGGCGTGCTGCACCTGCATCGTCAGGTAGGTCACGTTTCCGGCGGCCGCGACGCCGGGGACGCCGAGCAGGCTCCGGAAGGAGTGGTCGCGTACGCCGGGGCTCGGCGTACGGCCCCAGCGTGTCGCGCTGCACGACCCAGAGGTCCGCGCCGCCGATGGCGAGCAGCGCCTGCCCGTCGTCGACCAGGCCGCGATAGATGCCCGCCATCGACAGCGTGACGCCGATGAGCAGGCCCAGGCCGACGCCGGTGAAGACGAACTTGCCCCAGCCGTGGAGGATGTCGCGCGCGGCGAGGTTGATCATGGCGCGGGACGGACGATGGCGGTGACGACCTTCACCTTCGCGTCCGGCTTCAAGGCCTGCTCGCTGTGCACGACGACCTCGTCGCCGTCGTCGAGGCCCTCGAGGATCTGGCTGCGCCCGTCCAGCGTCGTCGTGCCGACCTTCACGGGCCGGAACGTGACGCGCCCCTCGCTGGCCCGCCATACGCCGTCCTGGCGGTCGACCCGCTTCACCGCGGCCGTGGGCACCGAGCGGACGTCCGCGAGCTCCGCGATGCGAATCGTCACCTCGGCCAGGTCGCCGACGGAGATCGCCTCCGGCCGGGTGGCGAAGCCGACGTTGACGATCCGCTCCTCCGTGACGGCATCGCTGACCAGGTCGACGCGCTGCACCTCCCCGCGGTGCACGCGCTTCGCGTCGGCGCGCATCACGATCCCGGCCGCCTGTCCGACGCGCACTCCTCCGGACTGCGCCTGGTCGATGCGCGCCCTGACCCAGAGGGTCGCCGGGTCGATGACCTGCACGATCGCCTGGCCGGCGACGACCGTCGTCCCGGGCTCGACGAGCCGCGCGCTCACCACCCCGTCTACCGGGCTCACGAGCCGCGCCTGCGCGCGCAGCTTGCCGGTGCCCGCGACATCGGACTGCGCCCGCTCATGATCGCGCCTCGCGGCCGCGAGCTGGGCCTGAGCCGCGTCGACGCTGGCCTTCGCGGCATTGGCCTCGTGCGCCTTGGCGTCCGCGGCTTCCTGGCTGACGAATCCCTGGGCACGCAATTCCGCGTGCCGCCTCGCGTTCGACGCCGCGATCCCGGCGCGGCTCTCGGCCTCCGCCAGCTGGGCCTGCGCCGCGCGTATCGTGCTCGCTGCCCGTTCCACCGCCAGCTCGCCGCTGGTCACGCGCTCGAGCAGGTCCACCGGGTCGAGTTCCGCGACGAGCTGCCCCGCCTTGACCGGTTCTCCCTGGTCGACCAGCACGCGCAGGACGCGACTGGCGACGGTGGGGCCGATCGCATACCCGCGGCGCGCCTCGACCGTGCCGATGCCGAAGGTGCTCGCCACCAGCGTTCCTCGCTCCACCTTCGCGACCGTCACCTTGGCGGGTGCGAGGGGTCCCTGGCTCGTGACCAGCCAGCCCAGCAGCGCCGCAACCCCGATGCCGGCGGCGACGAGCGCCGCCTTCCGGCCGATCTCCAGGTTCATGGCCGCCTCCGCCCTCGATAGCCGTCGCGAAGGAGCGCGAACAGCTTGCGCGCCCGCTTGAGCATTCCCGCCTCGTCGCCCGCGAGGGAAGCCTCGATGACGAGGCCCTGCACCGCTCCTATGTACGACACCGGCGCCAGCGTCGCGTCCAGCTCGCGCGGCAGCTCGCCGGCGGCCTTCGCCTGCCTGAAGAGCAACGTGAGCCGTTGGCGATACGAGGCGATCATCGCGCGCACTTCGGCGCGCACCGGCGAGTCTCCCGGGTACTGCATCTCGTGGAACATGACGCGCGGCACTCCCGGGTTGGCTGCGATGAAGGCCACGTGGGCGAGGAACGCCGCCTCGATCCTCGCCAGCGGCGAGTCCGCCTTCTCGACGGCCTGCGCGATCGCCGCGCCGAGCGCCTCGCGCACCCAGGCGAAGACCGCGAGCCAGATCGCCTGCTTGTCGGGGAAGTGCCGGAACACGGCGCCCTGCGTGAGGCCCATCCGGTCGGCGATCGCCTGGGTCGTGATCGCGTCGGGCCCGCGCTCGCGGGCCAGCGCGAGGACCGTGGCGACGATTTCCTGTCGCCGCTGGCCCGTGGTCAGGCGGTGGCGGGGCTCGGTGGAAGGCGCGGCGGGAGCGGGCATGGATCGGGAAGGCTTGCTTGAAAGTTAGTAATTGGATACTATCTTACGGACACCGCCACCGCTTTGCAAGCCCCGCACCCACCGGAGCACGAGACCATGCCCTACCCCGAGTTCTTCGATGCCGCGCCGCGTATCGCGGTCCGCGACCCGCTGGCCGCCTTCCTGGGCGCAGCCGACGACGGCGTCATCGAATATGGCTACCCCGACGTCGTGAGGCTCGCCGGGCACTCCTGCCCGACCGTCGCATCCGCCTACCTGATGACGCGCGCGGCGCTGACGTCGTTCGATCGCGGGGCGCTCCCTGAGCGCGGCGGCATCCGGGTCGAATGCGCGAGAACGGCTGGAAGGCGTGGCCGGCGTGATCGCCAATGTCGCGAGCCTCCTGACCGGCGCGACCCAGGACACCGGGTTCAAGGGCATAGGCGGGCGTTTCGACAGGCGCAACCTGCTGTTCTTCGGCGTCGACATCCCCGGCCAGATCCGCTTCACGCGGGTGGACACCGGCGCCGCCGCCATCGTGTCCGCCCGGCTCGACCTCGTGCCGCCCGATCCGCGAATCGGCGCGCTCATGCCCCGATGCGTGGCCGGCACCGCCACGGCGGACGAGGCGGCGCAGTTCCGGTCCCTCTGGCAGGGCCGGGTCCGGACGCTCCTCCTCGAGCGCGCCGACGATCCGGAGGTCACCGTCGACCGGTAGCCAGGAGCGGTTCGATCGGCAGGATGCCTCCCGCCGGCGAGATGCATTTCGCCGCGCCCGCCCGCAAAATGCGAAGATTCGGCCTCGCGCGACAGCCGCCGCAGAGAGCACTTCTTGAGCAAGAACAAGGACCCGGCCGCCCCGGCCAAGGGGGCGGAACACACCCCCATGATGCAGCAGTACCTCGCCCTCAAGGCGGGGTACCCCGACATGCTGCTTTTCTACCGCATGGGGGATTTCTACGAGCTCTTCCACCGCGACGCCGAGCGCGCGGCGAAGCTCCTGGACATCACGCTCACCACGCGCGGCGCCTCGGCGGGCCAGCCCATCCGCATGGCGGGCGTGCCCTTCCACGCGCTGGAGCAGTACCTCGCCCGCCTCGTGAAGCTGGGCGAGTCGGTCGCCATCTGCGAGCAGGTGGGCGACCCGGCCACCTCCAAGGGCCCCGTCGAGCGCAAGGTCGTGCGCGTGGTGACGCCCGGCACCCTCACCGACTCGGCGCTGCTTCCCGCCACGCGCGAGAGCCTCCTCGTCGCCGCGTGCGTGGCGGAGCGCACGGCCGGCCTCGCCTGGCTCTCGCTCGCGAGCGGCAGGCTTCGCGTCACCGAGGTGCCCGCCTCGCGCCTGGCCGGCGAGCTCGAGCGCCTGCAGCCCGCCGAGCTCCTCGTCCCCGACGATGCCGAGCCCTCGTTCGCGCGCCCGGGCATGCCGGTGAAGCGCATCGAGTCGTGGCAGTTCGACCAGTCCTCGGCCGCGCGCGAGCTCGCGCGCCAGTTCGGCACCGCGGACCTCTCCGGCTACGGCGCCGAGGGCCTCACGGTGGCGCTCGGCGCCGCGGGGGCGCTCCTCGCCTACGCGCGGCACACGCAGCAGTCGGCCCTGCCCCACGTCACCGGGCTCGCGGTCGAGCGCGAGAGCGAGTTCGTGCAGATGGACGCGCACACGCGCGCGAACCTCGAGATCACCGAGACGCTCACCGGGGCGGAATCGCCGACGCTCGCCTCGCTCCTGGACCGCTGCGCGACGCTCGATGGGGAGCCGCCGCCTGCGGCACTGGCTGCACCATCCCCTTCGCGATACGGCGGTCCTCGCCCGCCGTCACGACGGCATCGAGGCGCTCGTCGCCGGGAATTCGCGCGTGCGCCACCCCGCCGTGGCGCAGGTGCTCTCCGGCTGGTCCGACGTGGAGCGCATCGCCGCGCGGGTGGCCCTGGGCACGGCCCGCCCGCGCGACCTCGCCGGGCTGCGCGACACGCTCGCCACCCTCCCTTCCCTGCACGGGCTCCTCGCGTCGGCCTCCGCGCCCGCGCTGCACCGCCTCGCCGGGCCGCTCGCCCCGGCCGACGACCTGCACGCCGACCTCGACGCGACGCTCAAGGAGGAGCCCGCGTCGGTGGTGCGCGACGGCGGCGTGATCCGCGACGGCTTCGACGCGGAGCTCGACGAGCTGCGCGCCATCCAGTCCGACTGCGGCTCGTTCCTGCTGGAGATGGAGAAGCGCGAGCGCGAGCGCACCGGCATCGCGAACCTGCGCGTCGAGTTCAACCGGGTGCACGGCTTCTTCATCGAGGTCACCCAGGGCCAGCTCGACAAGGTGCCCCTCGACTACCGCCGCCGCCAGACGATGAAGAACGCCGAGCGCTTCATCACGCCGGAGCTCAAGACCTTCGAGGACAAGGCCCTCGCCGCCGGCGAGCGGGCCCTCGCGCGCGAGAAGGAGCTCTACGAGGCGCTCCTCGCGCGGCTGCAGGGCCGTCTCGCGCGCCTGCAGGAGATCGCCGAGGCCGCCTCCGACCTCGACGCGCTCGGCGCGCTCGCGGCCTGCGCCGAGACCCTCCGCCTCACCCGGCCGGCCTTCGTCGCCGAGGACGTGATCGAGATCGCCGGAGGGCGCCACCTCGTCGTCGAGAGCCAGGTCGAGGACTTCATCCCCAACGACACGAGCCTCACGCGCTCGCGCCAGCTCCTGCTCATCACCGGCCCGAACATGGGCGGCAAGAGCACCTACATGCGCCAGGTGGCGCAGATCGCCCTCCTCGCCTTCTGCGGCTCCTTCGTGCCGGCGGCCAGCGCCACGCTCGGGCCCATCGACCGCATCTTCACGCGCATCGGCGCCTCCGACGACCTGGCCGGCGGGCGCTCGACCTTCATGGTGGAGATGACCGAGGCCGCGGCCATCCTCAACAACGCGACCCCGCGAAGCCTCGTGCTCGTGGACGAGATCGGGCGCGGCACCTCGACCTTCGACGGCCTGGCGCTCGCCTACGCGATCGCGCGCCACCTCGCCGAGCGCGTGCGCTGCTACGCGCTCTTCGCCACGCACTACTTCGAGCTCACGCAGCTCGCGGCGGAACTTCCCAACATCGCCAATGTCCATCTCGACGCCGTCGAGCACAAGGACCGCATCGTGTTCCTGCACCGCCTGGAGCCCGGCCCGGCCGACAAGTCCTACGGCATCCACGTGGCGCACCTGGCGGGAATCCCGAAGGAGGTGGTGCGCGCGGCGAGGAAGCACCTGGCGGAACTGGAGTCCCACCTGCGGGCCTCCGGCCCGCAGGCGGACCTCTTCGCGCAAGCCGCCGCCGCGGCCGAGCCCGCCCCGCACCCCGTGCTCGACGAGCTCGCCGACCTCGACCCGGATGCGCTCACCCCGAAGGAAGCGCTGGACGCCCTCTACCGACTCAAGAAACGCCTTGACTCCTAGCACCGCCGCGAAGTTCCTGCTCCTCTGCCTCGCCCTCGCCGGCTGCGCGGCGAAGGCCCCCCATCCCGAGGCGTTCAGCTTCGCGGTGATCGGCGACGCCCCGTACGACGCGCGCGAGGAGAGGGACTTCGACGCGATGCTCGCCGCGATGGGCGCCGAGCCGCTCGCCTTCGTGATCCACGTGGGCGACTTCAAGGCCGGCGGCAACTCGCCGTGCACCGACGCGCTCTATGCCGACCGCAGGAAGCGCCTCGACGCCTCGCGGCACGCGCTCGTGCTCACGCCCGGCGACAACGACTGGACCGATTGCCGCCGCGACTCCAACGGGAAGTCCGATCCGCTCGAGCGCCTGGCGCGGCTGCGCGAGGTCTTCTTCGCCGAGGACCTGGTCGCTCGGGCGCGCGCGCATCCCGCTCGCCCGCCAGGAGGCCTGCGCCGAGCGCGACGGCGTCGCCTGCCGCTGCCCGGGCCTTCCCGAGAACCGCCTCTGGACCCGCGGCGGCGTCGTGTTCGCGACCGTGCACGCGGTGGGCAGCAACGACAATCGCGGATTCGATGGCGCGAACGACGCCGAGCAGGCGTGCCGCGCCGCGGCCAATCGCGCCTGGATCGAGAACGCCCTTCGCCTCGCGGAGACCTCCCGCAGCCGCGGCCTGGTGATCGCGACCCAGGCCAACCCCTGGGAGACGAGCCGCGAGCGCGTGTACGACCCGCTCCTCGCGCAGCTGGCGGCGGGCGCGCGGCGCCTGGGCCGGCCGCTGCTCTTCGTCCACGGCGACACGCACACCTATCGCTTCGACCAGCCCCTGCGCGACGGCCTGGGCAAGGCCGTCACGAACGCCTGGCGGCTGGAATCCTATGGAAGCCCGATGGTGGGCTGGGTGCGCGTCACCGTCGATCCCGGCGACGACCGGCTCTTCCGCGTCGAGCCGCGGCCGCCGGTGGAGGCCGGCAGCTAGCCTTCCTCGCTCTCCGGGGCGTGCTCGCCGTGCGCGTGGCCGTGGCTGATCTCCTCGGGGGACGCGGGCCGGACCTCGAGCACCGTGCACTTGAACCAGATGCGCTCGCCGGCGAGGGGGTGGTTGCCGTCGACCACGACCTTGTCGTCGGCGATGCCGGTCACGGTGTAGACGCGAAGGTCGTCGGCGGGCTCCTCGCCGGGCACGCCCTCGAAGCGCATGCCTTCCTGCAGGACGTCCGGAAACGCCTCGCGCGGCTCGACGCGCAGGAGATCCGGATCGTAGTCGCCGAAGGCGTCCTCGGGCTCGAGCGAAAGGGCCACCTCGTGGCCCTGCCCGTGGCCCTCGAGCGTCGCCTCCACCTTCGGGAAGATGCCGCCGAAGCCTCCGTGCAGGTACGCCACCGTCGCGCCGGGCTCGTCGAGGAGCGCGCCGTCGGACGCGCGCAGCTCGTAGGACAGGGTGACGACCGTGCCCGCCTCAATCCGCGACGCGGCCATTGAGCGACTTCACCTTCTTGAGCACCTCGTCGGCGTGGTCCTTGGGGCTCACGTCGCGCAGGATGTGGCGCAGGATCCCCTTCTTGTCGATGATGAAGGTCGAGCGCGAGAGGGTCTCGCGGGACTTGCCGTCCACCACCTTCTTCTCGAGCACGTCGTACTTGCGGCTCACGACGGCCTCGGTGTCGGAGAGCAGCTGCACCGACAGCCCCTGCTCGTCGCGGAAGGCGGCGTGCGAGAGCACGTCGTCGCGCGAGATGCCGAAGATCACGGTGTCGAGCTTCGCGAACTCCTGCTCGCGGTCGCTGAAGTCGATCGACTGGATGGTGCAGCCGGGCGAGCCGTCGCGGGGGTAGAAATAGAGGACGACGTTCTTCTTCCCGCGGTAGCTGGAGAGATGCATGATCTCCATGCTCGCGTCCGGGAGCGAAAATGACGGGGCGGGGTGTCCAACCTGTAACATGGGCTTCCTCGATACTCCGAATCGATTCTAGCGGATTTTCATGGCACGCAAGGACGGGCCCGCTGGCGGGCGCGGAATGTCGGCGGGCGGCGGCTTCCCGGGGCCGATGGGGCCGGCGCAGTTCCTGCGCCGGTACTGGCAGAAGCGGCCGCTCCTCGTGCGCGGCGCCTTCCCCGGTTTCGAGGATCCGCTCTCCATCGCCCGGGTGCTGGAGCTGGCCGCATCCCCCGACGCGGAGTCCCGCATCGTGCGCCGCGCGGGGCGCTACTGGTCGCTCGCGCACGGCCCCTTCACCAAGGCGGAGCTCGCGCGCCGCCCCCGCCGCGACTGGACCGTGCTGGTGCAGGACACCAACCATTTCAGCGCGGGCGCCGAGCGGCTGCTGGAGCGCTTCTCCTTCGTCCCCCGCGCGCGCGTCGACGACCTGATGGTGAGCTACGCCGTCCCCGGCGGGACGGTGGGGCCGCACGTCGACTCCTACGACGTGTTCCTCGTCCAGGGATCGGGCCGGCGGCGCTGGCAGGTGTCGCGCCAGAAGGACCTCGCCTTCGTCCCGGGCCTCGACCTGAAGATCCTGGCGCGCTTCGAGCCGGAGGAGGAATGGGTGCTGGAGCCCGGCGACATGCTCTACCTGCCGCCCGAGGTCGCGCACTACGGCATCGCCGAGACCGAGTGCCTCACCTGGTCGGTGGGCTTTCGCGCCCCTTCGGACCAGGAGCTCGCGGCCGGATTCCTCGACTACCTGGGCGAGCGCCTGCGCTTCGAGGGCCGCTACGCCGATCCGGGCCTCGCGCCCGCGCGGGCGCCCGGGCGCATCCCGCCCGAGCTCCTCGCGCACGTCGAAGGCACGCTCGCGCGCGTGCGCTGGAACCGCGCCGACGCGATCGAGTTCGCCGGCCGCTTCCTTTCCGAGCCCAAGGCGCACGTCTATTTCACGCCGCCGGCGCGGCCCGTTCCGCGATCGCGCTTCGCCGCCGCCGCGGCCAGGCGCGGGCTCGCCCTGGACCGGCGGGCGCGGCTGCTCCATGCCGGCGGGAAGTTCTTCCTCAACGGCGAGCGCGTGCCCCCGCGCCCGGGTTGCGCAGGGTGGTTGCGCAAGCTCGCCGACTCACGGAAACTTGTGTCGATGGCGGGTGCGCCGGCCGCCTTCCTGGACCTGGCGCATGAATGGCACGCCCGGGGGTTCCTGCACCTGGGCGAAGGAGAGAGCGAACCATGAGCATGCTCGGCAAGCCCGCACCCAAGGCCTCCTACCGGCAGATCGAGGGCAACGAGCAATCGCGCGCGGCCATCGACGAGGTGATCGGCGGAGGCGCAGGAAGCTTCTCTCGATCTTCGACTTCACCCTCGACCACCGCGGCTACGGCGATCCCGCCCGCATCGAGAAGCTTCGCCATTTCCTCCTGGCGGGGCGCGCGCACCGGATCCGCATCGCGCTGCACGAGCCGGAGCTCCTCGAGCGCCACGAGCCGCGCCTCATCATCCTGCTGCGGCAGTTCCCGGCCGCGATCGCCATCCACCGCACGGTGGGCCAGGCGCGCAACGCGACCGATCCCTTCATCGTCGCCGACGACCACAGCGTCTGGCACCTGCTGCACCACGAGCAGCACCGCGCCGTTGTTGCACTGCACTCCCCGCCGGACGCCGCCGCCGCTTCGCGACCGCTTCGAGGAGATCTGGGAGCTGACCGAGCCCGCCGTCGGGTCGTCGACGCTCGGCCTTTGAAGTAGCAGGGTTTTTCCCCAGGCCACCCTTCCCCGGGGCGGCCGTCGGTGGTATGATTTTGCGTTGTCCCGGCAGCCCGGCGAAGCGACCTTGCATTGCAGCATTCGCCGGGGACGGGCCACACAAACTCCCATCGACACCAGTTCCGAAGGATCACCCAAAAATGAAGATCTCCTACCTCCTCGCCACCCTCCTGGCTGCCGGCGTCGTCGCCTGCGGCAAGACCGAAGCGCCGGCCCCCGCTCCCGCCCCGAAGGTCGAGGCCCCGAAGCCCGCCGCCGAAGCTCCGAAGCCCGCCGAAGCTCCCGTCGCCGCGCCTGCCGCCGGCGCCCCGGCCGACGCCGCCAAGCCTGCCGAGGCCCCCAAGGCCGACGCCAAGCCCGCCGAAGCCCCCAAGAAGTAATCGGGCTTCACGGCACGAAAAAGCCGGCCCTCGGGCCGGCTTTTTTTCTGTAACCAGGTTACTTTTCGGTGTCTGACACCGAAAAGTAACCTGGTTACGAGATGCTGCGCCAGGCGAAGCCGTCCTCCTGGGTCGCCACGCCGATCCACGAGGCCTCGCAGCCGAGCGCGCCCGCGAGCGCCTGCGCCGGCGAGCCCGGGGCGGTTGTTCTCCTTCGACAGGTGCGCCGCCACGATGTGCTCGAGGCGCGTGCAGTCGATGCGCGTGACGATGCCGGCCGCCGCCTCGTTGTCGAGGTGCCCGAAGCGGCCGGAGATGCGCTCCTTCAGCATCCGCGGGTAGGAGCCGCCCTCCAGCATCGCCGCGTCGTGGTTGCACTCGAGCACGAGCGCGTGGCAGTGCGAGAGCTTCTCCTCGACGTGCGGCGTGGACATGCCCAGGTCCGTCGTCACCGCAAGGCGCGAGGCCCCGTCCGAGAACGCGTACTGGACCGGCTCGCGCGCGTCGTGGGGCACGGGGAACGGGTCCACCAGCAGGTCGTTCACCTCGAAGCTCGCGTGCGGATCGACGAACCGCACCAGGCTCGCCGGGAAATCGACGGGCAGCGCGAGCGCCGTCCCGCGCGTGAGGTGCACCGGGATGGCGTGGCGCTTCGAGAAGCGCGCCACGCCGCCGAGGTGGTCGGTGTGCTCGTGGGTGACCACGATCGCCGTGATGTCCGCGGGCGCGAGTCCCAGGCGGCCCAGGCGAAGGGCGGTCTCTCCCAGGGTGAAGCCGCAGTCCATCAGGATCCGCGTCCCGCCCCGCTCGACCACCAGCCCGTTGCCCGAGCTCCCGCTTCCGAGGGAAGCGAAGCGAAATGCCATGCGCCGGGGCGCCGCCTACTTCAACTGCTCGAACAGGAGCGCGAGGATGCGCTTGCCCGTCGCGGAGGTCTCGGGTTCGCCCTTGGCGTTCTGGACCGCCACCTGCGACTGCCCGGCGCCCGATTCGGTGACGAGCACGCGGAACTGCGGCTCCGGCCCCTTGTCCGCCGGGCGCCAGAACGCCATCGAGTCGAGCCATCCCTTGCTGGAGGACTGCGCCTGCGCTTCCGGGTCGATGTAGCGCACGAAGAAGACGCCCTTCGAGCGGTCGCGGTCCTCGACGGTGAAGCCGGTGCGGTCGAGCGCGAGGCCCACCCGTCGCCAGGCGCGGTCGAAGCCGTCGTTCACGACGATGGGGCCGGCGCCGCTGTTCTGCAGCACCGCGTTGGCGGACACGGGCGCGGTGGCGACGACCACCGACGGCGAACCGGGCTTGCCCGGCGTGGCCGGCAGCACGGGCGCGGCCAGGGTGGCCCTGCGGGACGGCTCGCCCAGCTTCACGAGGAGCCGGCCGAGCATCTCCGCCTCGAGGTCGCGGTCGGTGCCCGTGCCGCGCGGCACCCACTTCGTCGTTTCCGTCGTGGTCGAGACGAAGACTTCCTCGAGCCCGCGGTGGCTCACGTAGATCTCGGTGGTGCCGGGCTCGCTCCCGCGCTCCAGGCGCGTGCGGAAGCGGTCGCGCTCGCCGGAGGAGTACATGCCGGGCAGCGCAGCGGCTCATCACGCCGCGAAAGCCGGAGGTCTCCACGTTCGCGCGCGTGTCGCGCCAGTTGGTCTCGACGATGCCGGCCTCCGGCGTCTCGCGGGCGAGGGAGAAGCCCAGGTCCAGCCAGAACTCGCGCACGATCGGCCAGACCTGCGCCGGCTCGGCCTTCGCGACGATCCAGCGCTGGTCGCCCGCGCGCTCGATGCGCGCGTTGGGCACGGCGGGAAGCACGCCGGAGGCGGCGGCGACCGTGGTGCCCTGCGGCGCCCCGGTGCGGTCGCGGTTGTACTGCGAGAAGCTCGTGGTGGCGCGCGGGTCGGGAACCGCGTAGCGGTCGTCGACGGTGGGCGTGGTGAGGTCCGGCGGCATCTCCAGCGGCCGCTCGCGCGAGCGGGCGGCGCGCTGCTGCTCCTCGGTCTTGAGGATCCCGCATCCCGAGGCGAGGACGAGCGGGGCGAGGAGGATGGCGAGCGGCAGGAGGCGTTTCATGGGGGAATGGGTCCGTTTCAGGAGAGGCAGCCCGCTTCGCGCAGCGCCGCGACGACGGTTTCGTGGAAGGCCGGCGCGAGCGGCGTGAGCGGCAGGCGGATCGCCTCGCCGATGCGGCCCATGCGCGCGAGGGCCCACTTGACGGGAATGGGATTGGCCTCGACGAAGAGCTTCTGGTGCAGCCCCATGAGGCGCTGGTTGAGGGCGATGGCCCGCTTCGCGTCGCCGGCGCAGCGCCGCCGCGCACATCTCGTGCATCGCGCGCGGCGCCACGTTGGCGGTGACGGAGATGTCGCCGTTGGCGCCCAGCAGGATGTAGGGCAGCGCCGTCGCGTCGTCGCCGGAGAACACCATGAACGCGGCGGGCTTGCGGCGCAGCAGGTCCGCCCCGCGGTCGAGGTTGCCGGTGGCGTCCTTGATGCCGACGATGCCCGGCACCTGCGCCAGGCGCAGCGTCGTGTCGGTGGCCAGGTCCGCGACCGTGCGGCCGGGCACGTTGTACAGGATCATCGGCAGGTCCACCGCCTCGGCGATGGCCTTGAAGTGGCGGTACAGCCCTTCCTGCGTCGGCTTGTTGTAGTAGGGCACGACCGACAGCGAGTAGTCCGCGCCCACCTCCTTCGCGTACTTCGTGAGCTCGATCGCCTCGCGCGTGGAGTTGCCGCCCGGTGCCCGCGATGATCGGGATGCGCCCCTTGCCGTGCTCGACCGCCGTCTTGATGAGCAGGCAATGCTCGTCGACGTCGACCGTGGGCGATTCGCCCGTGGTGCCGACGACGACGATGCCGTCGGTGCCTTCGGCGATGTGCCAGTCGAGAAGGGACTTGAAGCCGGGAATGTCGAGCGCGCCGTCCGCCTGCATGGGCGTGACGATCGCGACTAAGCTGCCGGTGAGCATGGTTGCCGGGGCGTGGGAAGCGTCGAAGAGAGCGAGATTTTACCGCATTCGCCCCCTTGCCACGGCCCCTCGCGCTCAGCCCGGGTCCTCCCGGCGGGCGCAAAGGCGCTGGACGGCCGCCGGGCGGGGCGTCTCCACCACCAGGTCCTCGTAGGCGACGACGCGCAGTTTCCCGCGCGCCAGCTCCAGCAGCTCGCCCGGGCGCCAGCAGGAAATCCGGGTTCGAGGGCCGGCCGAAGCGCTCGTTGCCGCGGGCGAAGGTCTCGTAGACCAGCACCCCGCCCGGCTCGAGCGAATCGGCGAGCACCGGCAGGAGCGGCCGGTGCAGGTAGTTGGCGACGACGATCCCGTCGAACCGGCGTCCCGGGAAGGGCCAGGGGCCCGCCTCGAGGTCGGCCCCGACGAGCGTCACGCCCGGCGGGCGGGTCCGGGAAGAGCCCCGGGTCGCGGTCGACCGCCAGCACCTCGAAGCCCTGCGCCGCGAGGAAACGGGCGTGGCGCCCGGAGCCGCAGGCGACGTCGAGCACCTCCCCGCCGGGCCGGATGAGCGGCGCCCACCGCGCGACCCAGGCCGAGGCGGGCAAGTCGGCGAAGTGGGAATTCACGGTCAGGCGACCTTCGCCGGGGCGCCGCCGAAGCCCGAACCCGGGGGCCGGCGCGAAGTCCAACGGCCCTCCCCTCCAGGATGCTCCCGGCCATGTTGCTCATCGCGGGCTTGTGCCTCACCCTCGTCGTCCTCACCACGCTGCTGCATTACGAGATGCTGGCCCAGCTCTCGGCGAGGCTTCCGGGGATCGCGACCACGCCGCGGTTCAAGCTGGTCGTCGTGATGCTTGCCGCCTTCGCGGCGCACGCGGGGGAGATCGGTCTGTACGCCCTGGCGACCTGGGCCTGGATCTCGCAGGTGGGCATCGGCAGCCTGGCCGGCGCCGGCGGGCCGACGCTGACCAACTGCCTCTACTTCTCGGCGGAGACCTACACGTCGCTCGGGTTCGGCGACATCGTGCCCTCCGGCCCGCTGCGCCTGCTCGCGGGCGTGGAGACGCTCAACGGGCTGCTCCTCATCGGGTGGTCGGCCTCCTACACCTACCTGTCGATGGAGCGCTTCTGGGACGCTTCGCCACGCAACCGGGCCTGAGCAGCGCATCCCCCGCGCCTCAGCCGGCAAGGAGGGCAGCGGGATCGCGGTACGGATGGCCCAGCGCATCGGCCACCTCGCGGTGGGTGACGCGGCCCTCGCACACGTTGAGTCCGGCCAGCAGGTGCGGGTCGGCCGCGAGCGCGCGCTTCCAGCCCAGCTGCGCGAGCTTCACCGTGAAGGGGAGCGTCGCGTTGTTGAGCGCATAGGTCGAGGTGCGCGGAACGGCGCCGGGCATGTTCGCCACGCAATAGTGCACGACCCCGTCGACCACGTAGGTCGGCTCGGCGTGCGTCGTGGGGCGAGAGGTCTCGAAGCAGCCGCCCTGGTCGATGGCGACGTCCACGGCGACGGAGCCGGGCTTCATGCGGGCGACCATCTCGCGCGAGACGAGCTTCGGGGCCGCCGCCCCGGGGAGCAGCACGCCGCCGATCACGAGGTCCGCCGATTGCACGTGGTGCTCGATGTTGTCGCGGTTGGAGAAGACGGTGACGGCGCGGGCGCCCAGCAGGTGGTCGATGCGCCGCAGCGCGTCGATGCTGCGGTCGATCACCACGACGACGGCGCCCGAGCCCACGGCCATCTGGGCGGCGTTGGTGCCCACCACGCCCGCCCCGAGGATCACGATCTTGGCCGGCGGCACGCCCGCCACGCCGCCCAGGAGGATCCCCATGCCGCCGTGGGCCTTCTCGAGGCAGTGCGCCCCCGCCTGCACGGCCATGCGCCCGGCGACCTCGGACATGGGCGCGAGGAGCGGCAATCCCCCGCCCGGCTGCGTCACCGTCTCGTAGGCGATGCAGACCGCGCCGCTCGCGAGGAGCCCCTTGCATTGTTCCGGGTCCGGCGCGAGGTGCAGGTAGGTGAACAGGACCTGCCCCGGGCGCAGCCGCGCGATCTCCGCGGGCTGCGGCTCCTTCACCTTCACCACCAGGTCGGCCGCGCCGAAGACCTCGTCCGCGTCGGCGGCGATGCGCGCTCCCGCCTTCTCGTAGGCGGCGTCGCCGGCCCCGATGCCCTCCCCCGCGCCGCGCTCCACCAGCACTTCGTGGCCCAGCGCGGCCAGTTCGCGCACCGACGAGGGCGTGAGCCCCACGCGGTGCTCGTGGACCTTGATCTCCCGGGGAACGCCGATCTTCATGGACTCTCCATCGTGGGGTTGGCGGGCGGCGGCCGCCCGGGCTCCCTCGTGGGAAGACCTAGGCCGCGGCCCGCAAGGGCTCCATCTTACTGACACCCATGTCCGCGAAGGTCGCGGCCACGGCGGAGACGACGTTGCGCATCTCGTTCGCGTCGATGGCCCCGATGCAGCCCACGCGGAAGGTCTCCACCTGGGTGAGCTTGCCCGGGTAGAGGACGTAGCCGCGCGCCTTCACCTTCTCGTAGAAGGGCTTGAAGGCGTAGTTGGGGTCGCCGGGGGCGTGGAAGGTGATGATCACCGGCGCCTGGATCGCGCGCGGCAGGAAGGTGCGCAGCCCCAGCGCCGTCATGCCGTCGATGAGCGCGTCGCGGTTGGCCGCGTAGCGCGCCCCGCGCGCGGGCTGCCCGCCCTCGGCCAGGAACTGGTCGAGCGCCGCGCGGAAGGCCGCCACCACGTGCGTGGGCGGCGTGAAGCGCCACTGCGTGGTCTTCTGCATGTAGGTCCACTGGTCGTGCAGGTCCATCGCGAGCGAGTGCGAGTTGCCCTGGCTCCCCTCGAGCACGTCCCGGCGCACGATCACGAACCCCATGCCCGGCACGCCCTCGATGCACTTGCCGGAAGCGGCGATCACCGCGTCCACCGGGTACCTCGAGACGTCGATCTCGATCGCCCCGAAGGAGCTCATCGCGTCCACGATGAGGCCCTTGCCGTGGCGCGCGCAGGCCTGCGCGATTTCCGGCAGGGGGTTCAGGATCCCCGTGCCCGTCTCGCAGTGCACCTGCGCCACGTGCGTGATCGCCGGATCCGCGCGCAGCGCCTCCTCGACCATCGCGCCGGTGGGATGGCGGTCCTCCGCGATGTCGAGCGCGGCGTGCGCCCGCCCCAGGTACCTGAGGATCTTGAGGATGCGCTGGCAGTAGGCGCCGTTCTGCGGCACGAGCACCTTGCCGTTCCTGGGCACGATGTTGGCGATCGCGGCCTCCACGGAGAAGGTCCCGCTGCCCTGCAGGGGCACGCACACGTGGGTGGCGGAGCCGTGGACCACCTCCACCAGGTCGCGGCAGATGGTGCCCGTGATCGCGTTGAAGCCCGCGTCCCAGGAGCCCCAGTCGCGCAGCATCGCCTGCTTGGTGGCGAGCGAGGTCGTGAGGGGGCCGGGGGTGAGGAGGATGGGGTCGTTGCCGAGGATCATGGGATGTCTCCGCCCGGTTGCGGTGTCAGGGAACGATCGCCGCGCGCAGCACCTTGCGCTCCTCGGCGTCCTTCATGGCGCGCCCCACCTCGTCCAGGGAGTACTTGCCGTCCACCAGCTCGTGGAACGGGAAGCGGCCGCGGTTGGCGTGGACGAAGTCGAGCGCCTCGACGAGGTTGCGCGGGTGGTAATTGTGCACCCCGCGCAGGGTGACGAGCTTCCTCAGGATGAGGTTCGCGTCCAGGCTCACGGTCGAGCCGGGGTTCACCACCCCGGCGAGCACGTAGCGCCCGCCCGTGCGCAGCATCTGCAGGCCCGCCGGGATCACCTGCGGGTAGCCGCAGACCTCGAGCACGGCATCGGCCCCGTCCGGCTTGCACAGGGCCCGCACCCGCCGCACGAGCTCGGCCTCGTCCATCGCCGACGGGTCGAGGGCGTGGTCCACCCCGAATTTCGCGCCCAGGGCGCGCCGGGAGGCGACCGTGTCCAGGCCGATCACCAGCCGCGCGCCGCGGGCCCTGGCGATCGCCGCGCCGTAGAGCCCCAGGAGCCCCAGCCCCTGCACGACCACCGCGTCGCCCATGCCGATTTCGGCGCGCTCGGTGACGCACATCATCGTGGCCACGCCGCAGTTGATCGGCGTGGCCTCCTCGTCGGTGAGGTCGGCGGGAAGCTTGAGGATCCAGGATTGCGGAAGCACGTAGCAGTACTCGCCGAACCCGCCGTGATGGTGCGGATCGGTGGTCGCGGCCATGTGGCCGTACTTGTCCACGCCGGGCGACTTCTGCGGCAGGTCCAGCACCTCGGTGAAGTAGTTCGGGCCGGGGATGAAGTACTCGCTCCAGGTGATGCGGTCTCCCGCGGCGAGCGCCTCGCCCCGCATGTCGTGGGTGATGCCCTCGCCCAGCTCCACGATGGTGCCGATGATCTCGTGGCCCAGCACGCCGGGGCACGGGTTGGGCCGGTGCCCGAGGTACGAATGGATGTCCGAGCGGCAGATGGTCGACATCCGGATCTTCACCAGGACCTCGCCCGCGCGCGGGGGCCGCACCGGGAAGAGGCGGATCTCGAAGGGCCGTCCGGGCGCGTCGTAGACCGCGAGGCGGCCCTGGAGGCCGGGGGCGGTCGCCATCAGCGCGCCGTGCCGTTGAGCGCGAAGTCGAAGAGCTGCCAGCTCTTGAGGATCGCGGCGCCCCCCCGCAGCCGGTAGTCGTCGTTGAGGGGCGCGTTGATGATGATGGGCACCTTCGCCTCCGACACGCCGCCGTGGGTGCGCAGGCGATGGCCCGCGAGCCCGGAGAGGTCGTGGTCCTTCTCGGAGGCGCCCACGCACACGTTCGCCCCGGCGACCACCACGACGTCGCCCTCGCGGTCCGGCGGCAGGTCGAAGGCCCTGCAGGCCGCGTCCTTGTCGAGCACGGCCTCCAGGCCCGCGAGGCCCCGGATCGCCTCGATGACCTGCGGCGCCGTGGCCTTGCCGCGGCACCACACGCGCACGAACCCGCCCAGGGCGCCGTGGTGGGCCACGAAGGCGTCGGTGATGGGGCAGACGACCCGCGTGTCGCCCTTGCCGAACTTCGCGTCCAGGATGTCCTGCAGCCAGATCACGTTGGGCTTGCCCTCGGGCGTCGACTTGTCGTTCATGCCGTGGTCGGCCGTGAGCGCCACCACCGCGCCCAGCTGCGCCAGGCGCCCGAAGCGCCGGTCCAGCTCCTGGTAGAAGCGCCTCGCCTCGGCCTCGTGCGGGGCGTACTTGTGCTGCACGTAGTCGGTGAGGGACAGGAACATCAGGTCGCGCCGCCCGGCCTCCAGGAGCTTGATGCCCGCGTCCAGCACGAAGAGCGAGAGCTCCATCGAGTACATGCCCGGGAAGCGGCTGGCCGACGAGCGCCGAGGACGTCCTCGATGCCGTTCTCCGCCAGCGTGCACTTGTCCGCCTTCTCGGAGGAGAAGCACACGTTGCCGCGGGCGAGGTCCAGCCCCTTGCCGAGCTGCTTCCTCAGCTTGTCCTTGGCGGTGATGGCGACGACCTTCGCGCCCGCGTCCGCGAACCCCTTGAGGACGGTGTCCCCGCGCAGCAGCTCCGGGCCCGTCATGACGACGGCCTCGCCCGTGGCGGTGTCGAGGTAGAAGTTCCCCGAGATGCCGTGCTTCGAGGCCGGCGTGCCGGTCACGATCGACATGTTGTTGGGGCAGGTGAACGAGGGCACGGTGCCGTCGGCCACGACCGCGAAGCCCTCCTGCATGAAGCGCGCGACGTTCGGGATGGCGCCCTCGCGCAGGAACTGCTGGATGTAGGCCGGGTCCCCGCCGTCGATGATCACCACGACCACGGGGCGGTCGGGCCAGCGGTACTTCACCCCGTTCACGACGACGGGCGGTCTTTCCTGGGACATGCGGTGCGGCTCCTGTTCTTTGGAAGGCGGCGCTAGATGAACAGCTTGCGGAAGCGGGCGGAGACGACGTCGATCGTGCTCACGAAGGTGATGATGATGAGCATCACCGCGCAGGTCTGCGCGTACTCGAAGCCGCGGATCACCTCGTAGAGGATGACCCCGATGCCGCCGGCGCCGACCATCCCGACCACGGAGGCCGAGCGCACGTTGGACTCGAAGCGGTAGAGCGAGTACGAGATCCACAGCGGCATCACCTGCGGGATCACGCCGTAGAAGATCTCCTCGAGCGCCGAGGCGCCGGTGGCGCGCACGCCCTCGACGGGGCGCGGGTCGATGGCCTCGACCGCCTCGGAGAAGAGCTTGGCGAGCGTTCCCGTGGTGTGGATCCACAGCGCCAGGACGCCCGCGAACGGGCCCAGCCCCACCGCCACGATGAAGAGCATCGCGAACACCATCTCGTTGATGGCGCGGCAGGCGTCCATGAGGCGGCGCACCGGCTGGTACACCCAGATCGGGACGATGTTGGAGGACGACAGCAGCCCGAAGGGCACCGCGCAGACGATCGCGAGCACCGTCCCCCAGACCGCGATGTGCAGCGTCACGATCATCTCGCGCAGGTACGACTTCCACTCCCGGAAGTCGGGCGGGAAGAACTCCGCGAGGAAGATCTTCATGTTCCCGCTGTCCTTCCACAGGTCCAGCGGGCGCATGTCGGCGCCCTTCCAGGCCCACATCAGGACGAGGGCGAACGCGGCCCAGCCCACGGCCTGGACCAGCGTCCGCTTGCCCTCGCCCGGGGGCGCGAGCGCCCCGGCCGGGATGGTGGTCGCCGCCGTCACTTGGACTGCTTGGCCAGCTCGGCGAGCTTCGCGTCGATGTCCTTGAGCTTCGCGGCCTTGGCCTCGGCCGAGAGGGTCGTGTCACCCGCGGCCTTGGCGCGGTCCTTGGCCAGCTCGAGCTGGCGGATGGGAATGAGCTGCGCGTCGGTCGAGGGGCGGAAGCCGGCGATCTGCTGCATGCCCTTCAGGATGTCCTTCTCGCGCTGGTCCTTGCCGTAGCCGACGATGAAGTCCTTGATCTTCTTCTTGGTCGCCTCCGGCAGGTCCTTGCGCCACACCAGCGGGTCGCGCGGGATGAGGGGCGAAGTCCACAGGATCTTCACCATCTCGCGCTTGGCCGGGTCCTTGAGCTTCAACTTGTCGAGCTCCTCGCTGTTGTTGGTGGCCACGTCGACCTGCTTGTTGAGCACCGCGAGCAGGTTCACGCCGTGGGAGGCCGGGCGCACCACCTTGAAGACGTCCTTCGCCTCGACCCCGCGCATCGTGAACACGTAGTAGCCGGGCACCAGCGTGCCTGACGTCGACTGCGGGTCGCCGGAGCCGAAGGAGAGTTCCTTGCCGCGCTTGAACATGTCGTCGAGCGAGTTGAGGGGGCTGTCCTTGTGCGTGATGACGTAGCTGTAGTAGCCGGGCGTGCCGTGCAGGTCGATGAACTGCGCGAAGACCTCGCCGTTGGCGCGGTCGACCGCCTCGATGGCGCTCTTGTTGCCGTACCAGGCCACCTGCACCTTGTTGAAGCGCTGCGCCTCGATGATGCCGGTGTAGTCGGTGGAGAAGAACGCGTTCACCTTGAGGCCCGTCTGCTTCTGCATGTCGTCGATGAACGGGTCCCACAGCGACTTGATGGCGGCGCTCTTGTCCGTCGAGATGATGCCGAAGTTGATCTCCTGGGCGTAGGCGGCGCAGGCGACGAGCGCCGCCGCGAGGCCGGCGAGCGCGCGTTGGAAGGGCTTCTTCATGGGGGTTTCTCCTTGGGTCGAAGGTGGTGCGCTCTGGTTCGGTGGGGCAAAGGGTGCTGCGGGTGTTCAGGCCGATGCCGCCGCCGGGGCGAGGCCCGCGGCGACCACCGGGTCGTTCATCACGGCGTCGATCGTCTCGGTGCCGTCCAGCATCTCCTCGACCGCGGCGCCGTAGAGCCTGCGCAGCATCCCGGCCTCGAGGTCGGCCGAGGGCCCGTCGTAGACGACCTCGCCGAGGCGAAGGGCCACCGTCCGCGTGCAGTAGCGGCGCGCGAACTGCACCTGGTGCAGCGACACGAGCACGGTGATGCCCTGCTCGCGGTTGATGCGGGCCAGGATCTCCATCACGTTCCTGCGCGCTTTCCGGGTCGAGGGAGGCGATGGGCTCGTCGGCGAGGATGAGGCGGGCGCGCTGCACGAGGGCGCGCGCGATGGCCACGCGCTGCTGCTGCCCGCCCGAGAGCGTGCTGGCCCTCTGCCAGGCGATGCCCTCGATGCCCACGCTCCTCAGCGCGTGCCAGGCCTCGGCCTTCTCCGCCTGGGTGAAGCGGCCGACGAGGCTTCGCCAGCTGGGGATGCGCGGCAGCTGGCCCATGAGGACGTTGGTCATCACGGTCAGGCGCCCGACGAGGTTGAACTGCTGGAAGATGAAGCCCGACCTCGGCGCGCAGGTCGCGGATGTTGCGCGCCACGCGGCCGCCCGACTGCATCTCGTGCGCGCCCACGCGCACGCTTCCCGTGCCCGCATCGCCGCCGACGAAGCCGGAGATGTGGCGAAGCAGCGTGGACTTGCCGGAGCCCGAGGCCCCGATGAGGGCGACCATCTCGCCGGGCTTCAGCTCGAGCTTCACGCCCGAGAGCGCCTTCTGCGCCCCCCCGAAGGACTTGCTCAGGCCATCCACGGACAACGACACGCCGCTCGCCATCGGATCTGCACTCCCCCGGTTCTTTTCCGCCGTCTGACACACGCTTGTCACCGGCGAAGATTATGCTTCGTTTGTTGCAGATTGTTGACAATCTACAAACCGGGGCGTTCTAATGTCAAGCACGGCGCAGGAAAAAATGTTGCCGCCACCCCATGACGAAATGACGACAGCCGCCGCCCGCACCGGCCCCTCCTCCGCCATCGAGCTGCTGCGCAGCCAGTCCCTCACGACGCTCGTGCAGCAGGAACTCGAGCGCCGCATCCTGGCCGGGAACATCCTTCCCGGCGACAAGCTGAACGAGAACGACGTGGCCACGGAGCTCAACGTCTCCCGCGGGCCGGTCCGCGAGGCCTTGCGCGCCCTGGAGCAGGCCGGGCTCGTGCGCACGGAGAAGAACCGCGGCGTCTTCGTGCGCCAGGTCTCCCTGGAGGAGGCCGACGAGATCTACGAGGTGCGCGCGGGCCTGGACGAGCTGATCGGGCGCCTCGCGGCCGAGCGCGCCACCGACGGCGCAGGTCGCGGAGCTGCGCGGCCTGGTCGCGCAGATGCAGCGAGGCCGGGCGGCGCAAGGACGTCGACGCCTACTACCCGCTCAACATCCGCTTCCACGACCGGCTCGCCCAGATCGCGGGCAACGGCACGCTGCTCGCGGCCTACCGCCGCCTCATCAACGAGCTGCACCTGTACCGCCGGCGCACGCTCGCGCTCGGCCACGACTCCTTTCCCAAGTCCACCAGCCAGCACGCGCGAGATCGTGGAAGCCCTCGCCGCGCGCGACGGCACGCTCGCCGGCGAGCTGCTGTACCAGCACGCCGTGAAGAGCCGCTCGCGCCTGCACGAGGCGCTGGAGCAGGTCGACATCCAGCCACCGCCGGCCCTTGTCCGGGAGATCCCCACGCCATGAGCGCCGTCGCCAAGCCCCCCCAGAGCCCCCGTTTCCGCGCCGAGGCCATGCGCATCGGCGGCGAGCGCGTCGCCACGCGGCCGGGTGATCGAGGTGACCAATCCGTGGTCCGGCGAGGTGGTCGGCACGGTGCCCAAGGCGAGCGTCGAGGACGTGCGCCGCGCCTTCGCCATCGCGCGCCCGTACAAGTCGACGCTCACCCGCTACGAGCGCTCCTCGCATCCTGCTCAAGGCCGCGGCGATCCTGCGCACCCGCGTGGACGAGGCCTCCGACCTCATCACGATGGAGTCCGGGCTCTGCAAGAAGGACTCCGTCTACGAGGTGGGGCGCGTGTGCGACGTGCTCACCTTCTCGGCCATGGAGGCGCTCAAGGACGACGGCCAGTCGTTCTCCTGCGACCTGACGCCCCACGGCAGGAACCGCCGCGTCTTCACGCGCCGCGACCCGCTCATGGGCGTCATCTCCGCCATCACCCCGTTCAACCACCCCATGAACCAGGTGGCGCACAAGGTGGCGCCGTCGGTGGCGACCGGCAACCGCATGGTGCTCAAGCCCACGGAGAAGACGCCGCTCTCGGCGCTCTACCTCGCCGACCTCCTCTACGAGGCGGGGCTCCCCCCGGAGATGCTGCAGGTGGTGACGGGCGACCCGCGCGAGATCGCCGACGAGCTCATCACCAACGAGCACGCCGACATGGTCACCTTCACCGGGGGCGTGGCCATCGGCAAGTACATCGCCGAGCGCGCCGGCTACCGCCGCGTCGTCCTCGAGCTCGGGGGCAACGACCCGGTGATCGTGATGGAGGACGCGGACGTCGAGGAGGCCGCCACCCTCGCCGCCCAGGGCTCCTACAAGAACAGCGGGCAGCGCTGCACGGCCGTGAAGCGCATGCTGGTGCACGAGGCCGTCGCCGACCGCTTCGTCGAGCTCCTCGTCGAGAAGACCCGGGCCTGGACGTACGGCGACCCGATGGACCCGGCGATGGAGATGGGCACGGTCATCGACGAGGAGGCGGCGAAGCTCTTCGAGGCGCGCGTGAACGAGGCCGTCTCCCAGGGCGCGCGGCTCCTCGCGGGCAACGAGCGCCGCGGCGCGCTCTATTCGCCCACGGTGCTCGACCGCGTCGCGCCGGGAATGACGCTCGTGCGGCAGGAGACCTTCGGCCCCGTCTCGCCGGTGATCCGCTTCTCCTCGCTCGAGGAGGCGATCGCGCTCTCCAACGGGACCGCCTACGGCCTGTCGAGCGGCGTCTTCACCAACCGCCTGGACTACATCGCGCGCTTCGTGGCGGAGCTCAACGTGGGCTCGGTGAACGTGCGCGAGGTCCCCGGCTACCGCATCGAGCTCACGCCCTTCGGCGGCATCAAGGACTCGGGCCTGGGATACAAGGAGGGCGTGCAGGAGGCGATGAAGAGCTTCACGAACCTCAAGACCTTCAGCCTGCCGTCCTTCTGAGCGCCCGGACGGCCGTCACGAAACTGTCATAATCAGGGCTTGCAGACCCTCCTCAACCTCTTCGCCAGCGTGGCGCTCCTCGTCTGGGGCACCCACATCGTCCGCACGGGCATCCTGCGGGTCTACGGCGCGAGCCTGCGCCGCGTGCTGTCGAAGAGCGTGGCGAACCGCGGCTCGGCCTTCTTCGCGGGCCTGGGCGTCACGAGCCTGGTGCAGTCCTCGAGCGCCACGGCGCTCATCACCAGCTCCTTCGTCTCGCAGAACCTCATCGCGCTCGCCCCCGCGCTCGCCATCATGCTCGGCGCCGACGTGGGCACCGCGCTCATGGCCCAGGTGTTCTCGCTGGACCTCGCCTGGCTCTCGCCGATGGCGATCTTCTTCGGCGTGGTCTTCTTCCTGTCGCGCAAGAACACGAAGGCGGGGCAGCTCGGCCGCGTCTCGATCGGCCTGGGGCTCATCATCCTCGCCCTGCAGCTCATCCAGGAGGC
>CAWGOH010000013.1:0-304795 GCA_963824135.1 uncultured beta proteobacterium
GCCTCGGATGATGCGACAGCCCGGGCCGCGCGCTTCTTCTGCCACGCGGACCAGAGGTTGTAGAGCACGAACGCGATCGCGACGGCCATCAGCGAGCCGGAGATCGGCCGCGTGAAGAACACGCTGCCGTCGCCGTTGCTCATGAGCAGCGCCTGGCGAAGCGAGCGCTCCATGATCGGGCCGAGCACGAAGGCGAGCAGCAGCGGCCCGAGGTCGAACTTGAGCTTGCGCGCGATGTAGCCGAAGACCCCCATGACCAGCATGACCCAGATGTCGAAGACGTTGTTGTTGACGCTGTACACGCCGACCAGGGTGAGCACCATGATCATCGGCGCCATGAACGAGTACGGCACGCGCAGGAGCTGCACCCAGATGCCGATGAGGGGCAGGTTCAGGATGAGGAGCATGACGTTGCCGATGTACATCGAGGCGACCACGCCCCAGAAGACGTCCGCGTGCTCCTTGAGCAGGAAGGGCCCCGGCGTGATGCCGTGGATGAGGAGCGCGGCGAAGATCATGGCCGTGGAGGCGTTTCCCGGGATCCCGAGGGTGAGCAGCGGGATGAAGGACGACGAGGCCGCGGCGTTGTTGGCGGACTCGGGCCCCGCGACGCCCTCGATGGCCCCGTGGCCGAACTCCTCCGGATGCTTCGAGACCTTCTTCTCGACGGCATAGGAGATGAGGGACGACAGGACGGCGCCGCCTCCGGGCAGGATGCCGACGAGGAACCCGATCACGCTTCCGCGCACCATCGCCCAGCGGCTGCGCGCGAAGTCGCGCCATCGTCGGGAACACGTTCTTGATCTTCGTGGTCAGGATCGTTCCGGCCTCGATCTTCTCGAGGCTGTAGAGGATCTCCCCGACCCCGAAGAGCCCCATCGCCAGGGTCACGAAGTCGAGGTTGCTCTGCAGGTTGGCGACGCCGAAGTCGAAGCGGACCGCGCCGGAGAGCGGGTCGAGCCCCATGCAACCCAGGATGAGGCCCAGGATCGCCATGGTCAGGCCCTTGAGCGCCGATTCCCCGGTCAGGTACGTCGCCAGGAGGAGCCCGAGCACGGTGAGCGAGAAGTACTCGGATGGACCGAACTTGAGCGCGGCCTCCGCCAGCGGCGGCGCCATCAGGGTCAGGCCGACGAGGCCGACGGTCCCGGCGACGAAGGAACCGATCGCGGCCACCCCGAGGGCCGCGCCCGCGCGGCCCTGCTTCGCCATCTCGTAGCCGTCGATGCAGGTGACGACCGACGCCGCCTCCCCGGGAATCTTCAGCAGGATGGAGGTCGTCGACCCCCCGTACATGGCGCCGTAGAAGATGCCCGACATCAGGATGATCGCGGTGACGGGCGTTCCCATCTTCATGCTGATGGGCAGGAGCAGCGCGATCGTGGCCGCGGGCCCCAGCCCCGGCAGGACGCCCACCGCCGTGCCCAGGGCGCAGCCGATCAGCCCCCACATGAGGTTGATCGGCGTGGCGGCGATCTGGAACCCGTGCCAGAGTCCCGCGAAGTCGAACATCGTTCAGCCTCCTGTCGCGGAAAGGGTCGGCACGCTCGTCTCCATGCGCCGCTAGTAGAGCAGTCCCCGCGGAAACGGGGTCTGCAGGAATCGATCGAAGACCAGGTACACGACCAGGCCCGTCGCGAGGCCCGTGGCGGCCGACACGACGACGCCCTTGTGCTCCACCAGGAGCAGCCACCCGGTGACCAGGACCACGACGCTCGTGATCGCGCCGATGTCGTCGAAGACGATCGCGTAGACCACCGTGATGGCGATGGCGAGGAGCGGATGCAGCCACGCCTTGGGCTCCCAGAAGGGGACCACCTTGTCCTCGGGCCCGAGATTCGTGGCGATGAGGGAGATCGCGAGCACCGCGAGGATCACCCCGAGGCCGAAGGGCATGAAGCCCGAGCCCGGCTGGCCGTGGTCCATGAGGCGCAGCACCCAGACGGACTGCTGGATGACGAGCCCCGCGAGCGCCAGCAGGAAAACTCCCGCGTACCGCTGCCACGACTTCACGGCAACCTCCTCCCCGTCAGGCCTTCTGCCCGATCTCGAAATTCGCCAGCTTCTCGAGCGCCCGCACCATGGCGGAGTGGTCCCACGCCTTGCCGCCGTGGGCCGCGCACGAGTTGAACAGCTCCTGGGCCGTCGCCGTGTTGGGCAGGCTCACGCCCATCTTCCGGGCCGAGCCCAGCGCGAGCGACAGGTCCTTCTGGTGCAGCTCGATGCGGAAGCCCGGGTCGAAGGTCCGCTTCACCATGCGCTCGCCGTGCACTTCCAGGATGCGCGAGGAGGCGAACCCGCCCATGAGCGCCTGGCGGACCTTGGCCGGGTCCGCGCCCGCCTTCGAGGCGAACAGCAGCGCCTCGCCGACGGCCTCGATGGTGAGCGCCACGATGATCTGGTTGGCCACCTTGCAGGTCTGGCCGTCGCCGTTGCCGCCCACGAGGGTGATGTTCTTGCCCATGAGCTCGAAGAGCGGCTTGACCTTCGCGAAGGTCGCCTCCGTCCCGCCCACCATGATCGTGAGCGTGGCCGCCTTGGCGCCCACCTCGCCGCCGGAGACCGGCGCGTCGAGGTACTCGCAGCCCAGCGCGTTGATGCGCTTGGCGAACTCCTTCGTCTCGATGGGCGCGATGGAGCTCATGTCCACGACGATCTTGCCCGGCGGAGAGCCCCTCGGCCACTCCCCCGGCGGAGAAGAGCACCTTCTCCACGTCCGGCGTGTCCGGGACCATGACGATGACGATGTCCGCCGCCTTCGCGACTTCCGCGCCGCTCGCGCACACCTTCGCGCCCGCCTTGGTGAGAGCCTCGGGATACGGGCCGATGGTGTTGACGAACAGCTCGTTGCCCGCCGCCTGCAGGTGGCCCGCCATGGGCGCGCCCATGATGCCGAGGCCGATGAAACCGATCTTGCTCACGCGGATCTCCTTGGTGATTGGGCTCAGCGGACCATGCAGGGCCGCTTGTTGTCGAATTTCCAGCCGGGGATGAGGTACTGCATGGCGACCGCGTCGTCGCGCGCCCCCAGCCCGTGGGACTTGTAGAGCTCGTGCGCCTTCGCGAGCTGCGCTTCGTCGATCTCCACGCCCAGGCCCGGCTTGGCCGGCAGCGCGAGGTGGCCGTCCCGGATGAGGAACGGCTCCTTCGTCAGGCGCTGGCCGTCCTGCCAGATCCAGTGCGTGTCGATCGCCGTCACGCGCCCCGGCGCCGCCGCGGCCGTGTGCGTGACCATCGCGAGCGAGATGTCGAAGTGGTTGTTCGAGTGCGAGCCCCAGGTGAGCCCCCAGTCCTTGCAGGTCTGCGCCACGCGCACCGAGCCCTGCATCGTCCAGAAGTGCGGGTCGGCGAGCGGGATGTCGACCGCCTGCAGCTGGAGCGCGTGCGCGAGCTGGCGCCAGTCCGTGGCGATCATGTTCGTGGCCGTGGGCAGCCCCGTGGCGCGGCGGAATTCCGCCATCACCTCGCGGCCGGAGAACCCCGCCTCGGCGCCGCACGGGATCCTCGGCGTAGGCCATGACGCCGTGCAGGTCGCGGCAAAGGCGGATGGCGTCCTCGAGGAGCCAGCCGCCGTTCGGGTCGAGCGTGACGCGCGCGCCCGGGAAAGCGCTCGTGCAGCGCGCGGATGGCTTCCACTTCCTCCTCGCCGCGCAGCACGCCGCCCTTCAGCTTGAAGTCGTTGAACCCGTAGAGCTCGTGCGTGGCCTCGGCGAGCCGCACGACCGCCGCCGCATCCATCGCCTTCTCGTTGCGCAGCCGGAACCAGTCGTTGCCGGCCTGCGGCTCGCTGCGATACGGCAGGTCCGTGCGGCCGCGATCGCCGACATAGAAGAGGTAGCCCAGCACCTCGACGCGGTCGCGCTGCCGGCCCTCGCCCAGCAGGTCCGCGACGGGCACGCCGAGGAACTGGCCCAGGAGGTCCAGCATCGCGGACTCCACCGCCGTCATGGCGTGGATGGCGGTGCGCAGGTCGAAGGTCTGCAGGCCGCGCCCGCCGGCGTCGCGGTCGGCGAACTGGCGGCGCATCTCCTGCAGCACCCGGTTGCAGGAACTCACGGGCTGCCCGACCACGAGGGGCCGCGCGTCCTCCAGGGTCTGCCGGATCTTCTCGCCGCCCGGCACCTCGCCGACGCCGGTGTTGCCGGCGCTGTCGCGCGCGACGACGACGTTGCGGGTGAAGAACGGGCCGTGGGCGCCGCTCAGGTTGAGCAGCATGCTGTCGTGCCCCGCGACGGGGACCACGCGCAGGTCCGTGACGACGGGCGCTCCCCGGACCTCGCGTCCGGGGGTATTCGGGATCATGGGACGATTCCTCGGGCGCAGGTGGCGCCGCGAAAATGGTATCGGTAACATCGCCGGCATGTCAATATTCCTGCTGGGCAGCGTACCCCCTGTGCCACAGCGCCTGTTACCGGTAGCATTTGCCAGCGGCGGCCCTGCGGGGCTATGCTCCCCGCTGGTCCCCGACTGACGCCCGCGAATTGGCCATGGCCCGAACGCCGCCAGGGCACGCCGCCCCCAGGCACCCAGACCCCGGACGCCCTGCCCCGGCCCGTGCGGATGGGCAAGGCGGTCACGATCCGCGACGTCGCGAAGGTCGCGGGCGTGTCGCCCATCACGGTGTCGCGGGCCCTGAACCACCCCGAGCTCGTCACGCCCGATACCCTGGAGCGGGTCCGCGCCGTCGTCTCGCGCACCGGGTACGTGCCGAACGAGATCGCCGGGAGCCTGCGCTCGCGGCGCAGCCGGATCATCGCGGCGGTCTTCCCGCAGATCACGAACTCCATGTTCGTCGACACCATCCAGACGCTGTCGGACTGCCTGCGGCAGGAGGGATACCAGGTGCTCCTGGGGCTCTCCTCCTACGAGGTGCGCGAGGACGAGCTCATCGCGGGCATCCTCGGGCGGCGGCCGGAAGGCATCTACCTCACGGGCATCGGGCACGCCCCGGACACGCGCCGCCGCCTCATCGCCTCGCACATCCCCGTCGTGGAGGCGTGGGACCTGACCCCGACGCCGATCGACATGCTGGTCGGCTTCTCGCACGAGAAGGCGGGCGAGGCGATGGCGCGCCACCTCCTCGCCAAGGGGCACCGGGACATCGGCCTGGTGTGGGGAAACGACCTGCGCGCGGGCGTGCGCCGGGAGGGCCTGCTCGTCGGCGCTCGCGCAGGAGGGCATCCACGAGGTGCCCGACCAGCCTGCAGCCCGCTCCCGGCATGTTCCAGCGCGGGCGCGAAGGCCTCGCGCAGCTGCTGGGCTCGGGCGCGCGCGTGAGCGCGGTGGCCTGCAGCTCGGACGTCCTGGCGCAGGGCGTGATCGCGGAGGCGCAGGATCGCGGCATCCGGATTCCCGGGGACATCGCCGTGATGGGATTCGGCGACTTCGACTTCGCCGCCCACACCTCGCCTTCCCTCACCACCATCGCCATCGAGAAGGCGATGATCGGGCGACTCGCGGCGGAAGCGCTGCTCGCGAGGATCCAGGGAAGCGAGGTTGCCGAGCGGATCGTCGACGTGGGCTTCCGGCTCGTCGAGCGCGACAGCACCTGAAAGCGCGCGCCGCGGCCCGGCAGCCGCGGGGAATCAGGTCACCGGCGCGGGATTGAAGAGCACCAGCTGGTTGTGCAGCTTCCAGCGCTCGGCCCAGGTGCGGGTGCGGCCGCTGGCGACCTCCAGGATCAGCCGGAAGAGCTCCCAGCCCATTTCCTCGATGCTCGCCTCGCCGTCGGCGATCCTGCCGGCGTTGAGGTCCATGAGGTCGTGCCAGCGCCGCGCGAGGTCGCTGCGCGTGGCGACCTTGATGACCGGGCATTCGGCCAGGCCGTACGGCGTGCCGCGGCCGGTGGTGAACACGTGCAGGTTCATGCCGGCGGCCAGTTGCAGCGTGCCGCAGATGAAGTCGCTCGCCGGCGTGGCGGCGAAGACCAGCCCGCGCTGCCCGGCCTTCAGCTTCTCGCCCGGCGGCAGCACGTGCGAGATGGGCGCCGTGCCGCTCTTCACGATCGAGCCCATGGCCTTCTCGGCGATGTTGGCCAGTCCCCCCGCCTTGTTGCCCGGCGTCGTGTTGGCGGAGCGGTCGACCCGGCCGCGCTCGAGGTAGCGGTCGTACCAGCCCAGCTCGCGCACGATGGCTTCGGCCACCTCGGGCGTGGCGGCGCGGCTGGTGAGCTGCTCGACGGCGTCGCGCACCTCGGTGTTCTCGCTGAACATCACGGTGGCGCCGGCGCGCACCAGCAGGTCGGCCGCGAAGCCCACCGCCGGGTTGGCGGTGAAGCCCGAGAAGGCGTCGCTGCCGCCGCACTGCACGCCCACGACGAGCTCGCTGGCCGGAACGCGTCTCGCGCCGGCGGGCGTTCAGGCGCGCGAGGTGCGGCCTGGCGCTCGCCACGATGTCGTCCAGCATCGACATGAATCCGACGTGGCTGATCCGCCTGCAGGCAGATCGTTTCCGGCCCCAGGCTGGCGTCGCGCCCGTCCGCGATCGGGAACGAGCCCGGCGGCAGCAGGCGGTCGGGCTGGAGCTTCTCGCAGCCCAGGCTCACCACCATCACCTCGCCGCCGAAGTTGGGGTTCAGCGAGATGTGCCGGAGGGTGCGGATGGGGATGACGGCGTCCGGCGCGTCGATGGCCACGCCGCAGCCGTAGCTGTGCTCCAGGCCGATGACGTCGTCGACGTTCGGATACTCGCGGAAGCAGCTCCGCCTTGATGCGCGCGACCGCCTGCGCCACCACGCCGGCCACGCACTGCACCGTGGTGGTGATGGCGAGGATGTTGCGCGTGCCCACCGAGCCGTCGGCGTTGCGATAGCCCTCGAAGGTGTATCCGGTGAGCGCGGCGGCGTGCCGGCGGCTTCACGGTGGCCATCGGCAGGCCTTCCAGCGCGCGGGCCGGGGGCATCCTGAGGACGCGCTCGTGCACCCAGCTGCCGGCCGGAAGGTCCTTCAGCGCGAAGCCGATGGGCACGCCGTAGCGGCGCACGACGGCGTCCTGCGCGGATGTCCTCGAGCGCCACCTTGTGGCCCTGCGGGACCTTCTCGAGGAGCGCGAGCCCGGCCCCGGGAACGCCCTCGCGGAAGCACGGTGCCGGCAGGCAGCCCGCCGTCGTTGGCGACGATGGCCACGTTGTCGTCCGCGTGCATGCGGATCGTGAGCGGGGGGCGCGGTTGGCTCATGGAATATGGAGGCGCGGGCCGGAATCGAACCGACGTAGACGGATTTGCAATCCGCTGCATAACCACTTTGCTACCGCGCCTGCGGCGCCCGGCCTGGCACCGCCGGGAGCTTGAAACAAATCGGGGGGAGGATGGACCTCCCCCCGAAGGGATTCTGGAGCGGCAGAAGAGTCTCGAACTCTCGACCTCAACCTTGGCAAGGTTGCGCTCTACCAACTGAGCTACTGCCGCGTGAAGCCGCGAATTATAGCGGTTCCGGGCCTCCCCGATCAACCCGCGCGCGTCGATTTCCCCTGCACCGCCCTGCCCGGCAGCGATCGTTGCGGGAGCGGCCGCTGGCGCTCGCTCGCGCGCCCTGGAGCGGAGCATTCCGGAGCTCGATTTCGATGACCTAGATTCTACATTAAGAAAAATCTATATATTATTGTTTTAACTATACTATTACTCGTCCAATGGACGCACCCCGGAGGGTGGCCGCATGGCGGCCTTGAGGTAGACGACCATCGACCAGAGCGTGATGAGGGCCGCGACCCAGATGAGCACCCGGCCCACCGGATTGGTGTGGATGAGCCCGAAGAGGACGCCGTTGAACAGCAGGAACGGGATCGCGACGAGCTGGGTGACCGTCTTCACCTTGCCCAGCATGTTGACCGACACGCTCTTCGCGTTGCCCACCTGCGCCATCCACTCCCGCAGCGCCGAGACGGTGATCTCGCGCGAGATGATGATGAGCGTGGCGAGCGGATCCACGAACCCCTTCTCGGTGAGCACGATGAGGGCGGCCGCCACCATCAGCTTGTCGGCCACGGGGTCCAGGAAGGCGCCGAAGGACGTGGTCTGGTTCCACTTGCGCGCGAGGTAGCCGTCCGCCCAGTCGGTGATGGCGGCCACGATGAAGATCCACATCGAGACCACGTTCGCCGTGCGCTCCGCGATCCACGACTCCGGCACGTAGAGCACGGCCACGAAGAGCGGGATCGCCGCGATCCGCAGGTAGGTGAGGATGAGCGGCAGCGTGAGCTTTTTCGGGTGCATCAGTGCAGTTCGTTGTAGATGCGTTCCGCCAGTTTACGGCTGATCCCTTCCACCCGGGCAAGGTCTTCCACGCTCGCGGCCATCACGCCCTGCAGCCCGCCGAAGTGCGCGAGGAGCTTCTGCCGCCGCTTGGGGCCCACGGAGCCGATGTCCTCCAGGCGCGAGGTGGTGCGCGCCTTGCCGCGCCGGGCCCGGTGCCCGGTGATGGCGAAGCGGTGGGCCTCGTCGCGCACCTGCTGGATGAGGTGCAGCGCCGGGTGGTCGGGAGGCAGGCGCCGCGCGCCCTCCTCGCCCGCCACGAAGAGCTGCTCGAGGCCCGGCTTCCTTTCCTCGCCCTTGGCCACGCCCACCATCGCGATGTCGGCGAGCCCCAGGTCCTGCATCACCCCGACCGCCGCGCCCAGCTGGCCGATGCCGCCGTCGATGAGGACCAGGTCCGGGACCTTGCCCTCGCCCTCGGCGAGCTTGCGGTAGCGCGCGTCCAGGGCGTAGCGCATGGCGCCGTAGTCGTCCCCCGGAGTCACGTCCTTCACGTTGAAGCGCCGGTATTCCGAAGGCTGCATGCCGCCCTTGTCGTAGACCACGCAGGAGGCCACCGTCGCCTCGCCCATCGTGTGGCTGATGTCGAAGCACTCGATGCGCGCGACGGGCGACTGGGCGCCGAGGAACTCGCTGAGCGCCGCTCCCCTGGCCTCCTGGGTGGCCTGCGCGGCCAGGCGGCCCGCGAGCGAGATCTCGGCGTTCTTGCGCGCCATCTCCAGCCAGAGCTTGGCCTCGCCCTGGGGCCGGGTGAGCACCGTCACGGCGCGCCCGGCGATCGCCTCCAGCAGCTGCGCCATGGCGGGCGCGTCCTGCAGGGCGTCGGCGATCACCCGCGAGGGGACGGGCTGCGCCGCGTAGTGCTGCGCGAGGAAGGCCTCCACGACGGTCGTGGCGTCGCTGCCGCCGGCGTTGTGCGGGAAGAAGCTGCGATCGCCCAGGTGCCGGCCGGCGCGCACCATGGCGAGGGTCACGCACCAGGTCCCCTCCTTCTCGCTGGCGGCCACGACGTCGGCGTCGCGCGCGCCGGCGGCCTCGACCGCCTGCCCGGAGAGGATGCGCTGGAGCATGCGGACCTCGTCGCGGAAGCGGGCGGCCGACTCGTAGTCCAGGCGCTCGGAGGCGTCCTGCATCTTCCGGTTGATGTCCTCGATCACGTCGTCCTCGCGGCCCTCGAGGAACCCCGCGGCGTGCTCGACGTCGCGGCGGTAGTCCTCCTCGCCGACCCGCCCCACGCACGGCGCCGAGCAGCGGCGGATCTGCGCGCAGGAGGCAGGGGCGCGAGCGGTGGCTGAACACCGTGTCGTCGCAGGTGCGCAGGCGGAAGATCTTCTGCAGGTGGCCGATGGTCTCGCGCGCGGCCCACGAGCTGGGGAACGGGCCGAAATAGCGGTTGGCCTTGTCCTGCACGCCGCGGTAGAAGCGGATCTGCGGGAAGCGGTGGCCCGTCACCAGGATGTAGCCGTAGCTCTTGTCGTCGCGGAAGAGGACGTTGTAGCGCGGCTGCAGCGCCTTGATGAGGTTGTTCTCGAGGATGAGCGCCTCGGCCTCGGTGCGCGTGACGGTGGTCTCGGCGGCGGCGATCTGCTGCACCATGAGCGCCGTGCGCGGGCTCGCGAGCGTCTTCTGGAAGTACGACGACACGCGCTTCTTCAGCTCCCGCGCCTTGCCGACGTAGATCACCTCGCCGGCGGCGTTCAGGAAGCGGTACACCCCGGGCAGGTTGGGCAGCCCGGCGAGGAATTCCTTCGGCTCGAACATGGTGTCAGGTTACTTTTTGGTGTCAGGTTACTTTGAAAAGTAACCTGACACCAAAAAGTAACCTGACACCATCAGGCAGGGCATCAGGCGCCGCGGACGCGGGCGAGGTTCTCGGTGGCCGCGAGGTAGGCGGCGCTCGCCTTGAGGGCGGCCGTGGAGATGGCGCGCCCGCGCATGGTCTCCAGGCGCCGGGCGAGCGTGGGGGCGACGGGGCGGCGCTCCAGGCCCTCGAGCATGGCGTCCTGCGCGCGCGGGTCGTTGCACACCACCACCATGTCGCAGCCGGCGTTCAGGGCGGCGTTGGCGCGCGCGATCATGCCGCCCGCGGTGCTCGCGCCCTCCATCGACAGGTCGTCGGAGAAGACCAGGCCGTCGAAGTGCAGCTTGTCGCGCAGCACCTTCTGCAGCCAGACCGAGGAGAAGCCCGCCGGCTTCGAATCCACCCGCGGATAGATCACGTGCGCGGGCATCACGCCCCCCATGCCGGAGCGCGCCAGGCGCTGGAAGGGCACGAGGTCGCGGGCGGCGATCTCGGACATCGGGCGGTCGTCCACCGGCACCTCGAGGTGGGAGTCCGCGCGCACGTAGCCGTGCCCCGGGAAGTGCTTGCCGACGGAGGTCATGCCCGCGGCGAAGAGGCCGGCCTGCAGCGCCTCGGCGAGCGTGGCGATGACGTTGGGATCCGTGTGCAGCGCCCGGTCGCCGATCACGCTCGATTCCCCGTAGTCCACGTCCAGCACCGGGGCGAAGGTGAAGTCCACGCCGTGGGCCTGCAGCTCGCTCGCGATCACGAAGCCGCAGCCGCGCGCGGCCGCGAGCGCCTGCGCCGGGTCGCGGTCGAAGAGCTTGCCCAGCTCGCGCATGGCGGGGATCGCGGTGAAGCCGTGGCGGAAGCGCTGCACGCGCCCGCCCTCGTGGTCCACCGCGATGAGGAGCGAGGGCTTGCGCATCTCGCGGATCGAGTGGCACAGCTGGATGAGCTGCAGCGGCGCGGCGAAGTTCCTCGCGAAGAGGATCACGCCGCCCACCTGCGGGTGCTGCAGGCGCTCGATGTCGTCCGCGGTGAGCTCCAGCCCCGAGACGTCCACCATCACCGGTCCGAGTCGCATCGGGTCCTTCCTATCCTTCGAGGACGACGAAGGCCATGGCCACGCCGGCGTCGTCGGTGAGCGAGAGATGCGAGGCCGTGACCCCCAGGCCCGCGAGGTGGCGCGCCATGTCGGGGCTGGGCACGAGGCCCGGCTTGCCGTGCCCGTCGCGCCCCACGGAAACCGAATGCCAGCGGAAGGGCGCGCGGATGCCGGTGCCGATCGCCTTCGAGAAGGCCTCCTTGGCGGCGAAGCGCTTGGCGAGGTGGCTCGCCTTCTGCCGCGTGCGGGCGTAGGGAAGGCGCTCGTCCGGGGTGAGGATGCGCTCGACGAACTTGTCGCCCCAGCGCTCGAGGGCGCTCGCCACGCGCCGGATCTCCACCACGTCGGTGCCCACGCCCACGATCACCCGGCGCGCCCCTTGGCGAGCGCGTACCCGGCCGCCGCCTGCATGAGGGACTTCATCTCGCGCACCGCCTCGCGCATGCCCACGAAGACGGCGCGGCTCACGATGGCGTGCCCGATGTGCAGCTCCCTCACCCCCGGAAGCCCCGCCACCGGCTCGACGTTGAAGTAGTTGAGGGCGTGCCCGGCGTTGAAGCGCATGCCGAGCGCGCGGATCGCCTCGCCCGCGGCGCGGATCTTCTCCAGCTCGGCCACCACGGGCGCGCTCTCGGGGTCGCGGCCGCGGGAATGGAAGGCGTGCGCGTAGGGCCCGGTGTGGATCTCGCAGACGCGGGCGCCCACGCGCGCGGCCGCCTCCACCTGCCGCGGGTCCGCGTCGATGAAGACGCTGGTCACGATGCCGCCGGCGGCCAGGCGCGAGACCACGTCGCGGATCCTCGCCTCCTGCCCGGCGATGTCCAGGCCCCCTTCGGTGGTGACCTCCTGGCGCCCCTCGGGCACGAGCATCGCCATCTCCGGCCCCACCTTGAGGGCGATCCCGACCATCTCGTCGGTGGCGGCCATCTCGAGGTTCAGCTTGATGTGGGTGAGCTCGCGCAGGCGCCGCACGTCCTCGTCCTGGATGTGGCGGCGGTCCTCGCGCAGGTGCACGGTGATGCCGTCGGCGCCGCCCAGGTGCGCCTCCACCGCGGCCCACACGGGGTCGGGCTCGTAGGTGCGCCGCGCCTGGCGGACCGTGGCGATGTGGTCGATGTTGACGCCGAGCTCGATCATGCGGCGCCCTCCAGGCTGCGCAGGTCGCGCACGATGGCGCGCGTGGAGAGCTCCTGCCCGGCGAGGCAATGGTGGATGAGCATTCTCATGAGGCTCTTGGCTTCCCCCGCGGTGCGCGCGTCGTCGAATTGGCCGCGCTCCAGGTGCACGAGCGTGAGGCCGGACAATTTTACTGCATCGGCCCGCTCGCCCCCCCCGGAGGCGGGCACCGGCCCGCGCTCGACCACGTACCAGTACTCGCGCGCGGAATCGATGGCCGCGCCCGTCTCGGCATCGCGCCCGAGCTCGGCCGCGTAGCCCAGCTCGCGCAGCATCGCGAGCTCGAAGCGCCGCAGAACCGGCTCGATCGAGCGGGGCTCCCCCACCCCGGGCTCGGCGGCGACGAGGCCCGGCACCCCGGCCGCGCGCCGCGAGCGCGCGCGCAGCTCGCCGATCGCCTCGTCGTAGGCGCTCCACAGTTGCTCGTGCGGGTCGTCGCGGTGGATGAGCTTGAGGAGCAGCTCGTTCAGGTAGAAGGCCGACAGCAGGCTCGCCCCCGCGAGCGGCAGCGCCGGGCCCGCGGGCTCGGCGGCCTTGAGGGTCTTCACCTCGCCGCGGCCGAACCAGGTGAACGACAGGGGCTGGAAGGGAACCAGCACGCCGCGGGCGGCGCTGCGGGGCCGGCGCGCGCCCTTGGCCACGACGGCGAAGCGCCCGTGCTCCCGGGTCCAGACCTGCAGGAGGAGGCTCGTCTCGCGGTAGGGGTAGGAATGCAGGACGTAGCCGCTGTCCGGGCCCCCGGCCGGCGCCTTCACTCGTAGCCCCACTGGCGCACCATCGACTCGCTGTCGGCCCAGCCGCTCTTCACCTTGACCCACAGCTCGAGGAAGACCTTGCCCCCGAAGATCGCCTCCATGCCCACGCGCGCCTCGGTGCCGATGCGCTTGAGCGTGGCGCCCTTCTCGCCGATGACGATCGCCTTGTGGCCCTGGCGGTCCACGTAGATGGTGGCCTGGATGCGCCGGAGCGCCCCTTCCTCCTTGAAATCGTCGATCACCACGGCCGTGGTGTAGGGCAGCTCGTCGCCCAGGAGCCGGAAGAGCTTCTCGCGCACGAGCTCGGCGGCGAGGAAGCGCTCGGAGCGGTCGGTGATCTCCTCGGGCCCGTAGACGGGCTCGCCTTCGGGCAGCAGGCGCGCCACCTCGCCCACGAGGGATTTCACCTGCGTGCCCTTCTCCGCGCTCACCGGCACCAGCGCCGCGAAATCGCGCCGCGCCGCGCACGAGGCGAGCAGCTGCGCGAACTTGCCCCGGTCCTTCACGCGGTCGACCTTGTTCACCGCCAGCACCACCGGGACGCCCGGCGGGATGAGGGCGAGGACGGGGTCGTCGCGCTCGTCCCAGCCCGTGGCCTCGATCACCATCACGATCGCGTCCACGCCGGCGAGCGTCACCGTGACGGAGCGGTTCATGGCGCGGTTCAGGGCGTTGGCGAAGCGCGTCTGGAAGCCCGGGGTGTCCACGAACACCATCTGGGCGCGCTCGTCGGTGCGGATGCCCAGGATCCGGTGGCGCGTGGTCTGCGCCTTCCTCGAGGTGATGGAGACGTGGGCGCCGACCAGCTCGTTGAGGAGCGTCGACTTGCCGACGTTGGGGCGGCCGACGATGGCCACGGTGCCCGCGCGAAAGCCCGGGGCCGTCACGCCGGGCCCGCCTTGGACTCCGCGATCAGGCCGAGCACGGCCTCGGCCGCCTGCTGCTCGGCGGCCCGGCGGCTCGCGCCCTCGCCCACCGCCGCGAGCCCGAGCTCGTCCACCCGGCACTCGACGCGAAAGACCTGGCGGTGCGCCTCCCCGCCGACGGTCACCACGACGTAGCGCGGCAGCGGCAGGCGCCGCCCCTGGAGGCTTTCCTGCAGGGCGGTCTTGGGGTCCTTGGCCGGCGGGGCCTCGCCCGCGCGGTCGATGCGCCCGGCGACGAGCGCCTCCACGACGCGGCGCACCTCGGCGAACCCCGAGTCCAGGAATATCGCGCCCAGCACCGCCTCGAACCCGTCGGCCAGGATCGAGGGGCGGCGAAAGCCCCCGCTCTTCAGCTCGCCCTCGCCCAGCAGGAGCTCGTCGCCCAGCTCGAGGGCCTGGGCGATCTCGAAGAGCGCGGACTGGTTCACGAGGCCGGCGCGCA
Source organism: uncultured beta proteobacterium (assembly GCA_963824135.1). Lineage (GTDB taxonomy): Bacteria > Pseudomonadota > Gammaproteobacteria > Burkholderiales > Usitatibacteraceae > FEB-7. The sequence continues at coordinate 14,440 of CAWGOH010000013.1, forward strand.
GGCGCGAGAGGTCGCCCTCCGGGAGGCCCGGCAGGCGTTCGAAGAGGAGGATGGCGACCACGCAGTTGAGGAGGCTGTCGCCGATGAACTCGAGCCGCTCGTTGTGGTCCGCGGCGTGGCTGCGATGGGTGATGGCCCGGCGAAGGAGCGCCGGATCCCGGAAGGTGTAGCCCAGACGGCGCTGCAGGCCGGTGAGGTCGCGCTCGGTGGCGCGTCGGGACACGGCAGGGGCTACTTCGCGTTGGTCACCGTGAAGTCGAGGCAGGCGCTGAAGTTGGCGACGACCGGGACCTTCACCGACCAGGCGGCGGTCACCACGGCTTCGCCCCCCTCCTTCGTGACCTCGAGGTCGGCGCCCTGGATCGCCTGGACGCCCTCGATCGTGTTGCGCCGGTCGAAGGCGTTGCGGATCTCCTTCACCGTGCCCTTGGTCTCGCCGTTCTGCTCCATGGCCCTCATGATCTTCTGCACGGCGAAGAAGTCGAGGTAGGACGGCAGGAGCTTCGCGGCGAACAGGCCCAGGAGCCCCAGGACGATCATGCCCATGAGGGCCCCGGTGAGCGTGATGCCCCGCTGCTTGTATGTGGTCATGTCTTCCCCCCGCCTTTGCCTAGTCGATGCCGTTGCCGATGCGCTTGAAGTCGCCGAAATTCATCCACACCAGGAATGCACGGCCCTTGATGTGGTCGTCGGGAACGAAGCCCCAGTACCGGGAGTCGGCGCTCTGGTCGCGGTTGTCGCCCATCATGAAATAGTGGCCGGGCGGCACCGTGCAGGTAAAGCCGTCGTCATTGTATTCGCAATTTTCGCGGTGCGGAAACTGCCGGACCTGCGAAAGGTTGAGCACCGGCTCGGGGGGCACGACCATCATCGTGTGGGTCTTCTCGCCCAGCTTCTCGCTGAAGGTGGGCAGGCGCAGGTAGTTGAGCTCGCCGTCCGTGTAGAAGCCCGAGGCCTGGACCGGCACCTTCTGGCCGTTGATCGCGAGGGCCTTGCCCGCGTAGGTCACCTTGTCGCCGGGCAGCCCCACCACGCGCTTGATGTAGTCCACCGAGGGGTCCACGGGGTAGCGGAAGACGACCACGTCGCCGCGCTTCACCTCGCCCACCTCCATCACCTTGCGGTTGAGCACCGGCAGGCGGATGCCGTAGGTGTACTTGTTCACCAGGATGAAGTCGCCCACCAGGAGCGTGGGCTTCATCGACCCCGAGGGGATCTTGAAGGGCTCGACCCAGAACGAGCGGATGACGAACACCACCACGATCACCGGGAAGAAGGCGCGCGCCATGTCCACGACGATGGGCTCGGGGGCCTCCTTGCCGCGCCGGGGGGCGAGCACCCGGGCGTCGACGAGCCAGATGATCCCGGTCACCACGCCCGCGAGCAGCAGCACGGCCGCGAAGTCGGTGAACTTGAGCAGCAGCCCCATGAGGGCGATGAAGAGCACCGGCCAGGCGATCTCGAGGATGCCCTTCATGGTGTCCGTGAGCGGGCCCTTGCGCATGGCCGCGTCCCAGGCGATGAGCGCGGCCGAGGCGCCGCCGGCCACGAGCGCGATGAGCTCCCAGTTGAGTCCGCCCTGCATCTACTTGCCCTCCACCTGCAGGATGGCGAGGAAGGCCTCCTGCGGAATCTCGACCGAGCCGACCTGCTTCATGCGCTTCTTGCCGGCCTTCTGCTTCTCGAGCAGCTTCTTCTTGCGCGTGATGTCGCCGCCGTAGCACTTGGCGAGCACGTTCTTCCGGAGCGCCGAGATGTTCTCGCGCGCGATGATGTTGGCCCCGATCGCCGCCTGCACCGCCACGTCGAACATCTGGCGCGGGATGAGCTTGCGCATGCGGGTGGCGAGGTCGCGGCCGCGATACACCGAGTTCTCGCGGTGCACGATGAGCGAGAGCGCGTCGACCTTCTCGCCGTTGATCTGGATGTCGAGCTTCACCAGGTCGCCGACGCGGAAGTCGAGGAACTCGTAGTCGAGCGAGGCATAGCCGCGCGAGACGCTCTTCAGCTTGTCGAAGAAATCCATCACCACCTCGTTCAGCGGCATGTCGTAGGTGAGGATCACCTGCCGGCCGACGTAGTGCATGTTGACCTGCACCCCCCGCTTCTGGGTGCACAGCGTGATCACCGGCCCCACGTATTCCTGGGGCATGATGATGGTGGCGCGGATCATCGGCTCGCGGATCTCCTCGATGCGCGAAAGGTCGGGAAGCTTGGACGGGTTGTCGATTTCGATGACCGTGCCGTCGCGCAGCTTCACCTGGTACACCACGGTCGGGGCCGTGGTGATGAGCTCCATGTTGTATTCGCGCTCGAGCCGCTCCTGCACGATGTCCATGTGCAGCAGGCCCAGGAAGCCGCAGCGGAAGCCGAAGCCGAGGGCCTGCGAGGTCTCCGGCTCGTAGCGCAGGCTGGAATCGTTCAGCTGCAGCTTGGCGAGCGCGTCGCGCAGCGCCTCGTACTGGTTGGACTCGATCGGATAGAGGCCGGCGAAGACCTGCGGCTTGATCTCCTTGAAGCCCGGCAGCGGCGCCTCGGCGCGGCGATCCGCGAGGGTCACCGTGTCGCCGACCTTGGCGTCCTTCAGCTCCTTGATGCCGGAGATCACGTAGCCCACCTCGCCCGCGCCCAGGCTTTCGCGCTGCAGCGACTTGGGCGTGAACACCCCGACCTGCTCGACCAGGTGCAGCGCGCCCGTGGCCATGAGCAGGATCTTGTCCTTGGGCTTGAGCGAGCCGTCGACCACCCGCACCAGGATCACCACGCCCACGTAGTTGTCGAACCACGAGTCGATGATGAGCGCCTTGAGCGGCCCGTCGGGGTTGCCCACGGGCGGCGGGATCCTCGCGATCACCGCCTCGATCACGTCGTCGACCCCCTCGCCCGTCTTGGCGCTGCAGCGGATGGCGTCGGTCGCGTCGATGCCGATGACGTCCTCGATCTCCTGGATCACGCGCTCGGGCTGGGCCGAGGGCAGGTCGATCTTGTTGAGGACGGGGACCACCTCGACGCCCAGCTCGGTGGCGGTGTAGCAGTTGGCGACGGTCTGGGCCTCCACGCCCTGGGAGGCGTCCACCACCAGCAGGGCCCCTTCGCAGGCCGAGAGCGAGCGGCTCACCTCGTAGGAGAAGTCCACGTGGCCGGGGGTGTCGATGAGGTTCAGGCGGTATTCCTGCCCGTCCCTCGCCTTGTAGCTGAGGGCGGCCGTCTGGGCCTTGATCGTGATCCCGCGCTCGCGCTCCAGGTCCATGGAATCAAGGACCTGGGTGTCCATTTCCCGGGTGGAGAGGCCGCCGGTGCGCTCGATGATGCGGTCGGCGAGCGTCGACTTGCCGTGGTCGATGTGGGCGATGATGGAGAAGTTGCGGATGCGCTGCATTGTCTTGGCCGGTTGGGTAGGCTCATCTCCTGCCGGTCTTCATGGGCCCGTCAATAAAAAAGGCACGCCGGACGTGCCCTTTTTTGCAGTGCAATATTCTACTTCATTCGCTCGAGGCGCGCTTCGAGCGCCGCAGGTCGAGGAAGTAGTGGCAGATCTCGCGCTCCCCGTCGAGGAGCACCGGCACCTTGTCGCCCCACTTCTCCTCGAGGGCGGGGTTGCTGTCGACGTCCACCACCTCGATCTCGTAGTCGAAGCGGGCGCGGAGCTTCTCGAGCTCCGCGATCATCTGGTGGCAGAGGTGGCAGTAACCCCGCGAGAGGACGGTGAGCCTCGGGCTCACTCCTCGGCCCGGAGCGTGACGAAGCGGGTGCCGTTCTCGTCGCGGATCAGCAGGGCCACGGGACGCTTCGCGTCGAGCTTGGAGACCGCGTCGTTGTAGCCCTTCACGTCCTTGATGTCGACGTTGTTCACGCGCAGGATCACGTCGCCGGGCTCGACGCCCGCCGCGAGGGCCTGCCCGTCCACCGCCTCGACGGCCACGCCGCCCTGGATCTTGAGCGCCTTCCTCTGCTCGGCGCTCACCTCGGCGACCGCCAGGCCCAGCTTGCCGGGCTTGGCCGTCTCCTTCTTGGCCTTGCCGGAGGCGGTGCGGGTGGCTTCCTCGTCCTTGAACTCGCCCACGACGATGGTGAAGTCGCGCACCTTGCCGGCGCGCCACAGGCTGACGGCCACCTTCTGGCCGGGACGCACGGCGCGGATGGTGCGCGAGAGGTCCGCGGAGCTCTCGATGTTGCGGCCGTCCACCTTGAGGATCACGTCGCCCACCTCGAGGCCCGCCTTGGCGGCCGGGGAGTCGTCCTCGACCGCGCCCACCACGGCGCCGTCGGTCTTGGCGAGGCCCAGGGAGTCGGCGAGGTCGCGCGTGACGTTCTGGATCGCCACGCCGATGCGCCCGCGCGTGACCTTGCCCGACTTCTTGAGCTGCTCGATCACGTTGGCGGCGTAGTCGATGGGGATGGCGAACGAGATGCCCGCGTAGCTGCCGGTGCGGGAGAAGATCTGCGAGTTGATGCCGATCACCTCGCCCCTCAGGTTGAAGAGCGGCCCGCCGGAGTTGCCCGGGTTCACGGCCACGTCCGTCTGCAGGAAGGGCACCGCGTCGCTCGCGGTGGAATCGGCCGGCAGGTCGCGGCTCTTGGCCGAGAGGATGCCGGCGGTCACGGAGTTGGCGAAGCCGAAGGGCGAGCCGATGGCGAGCACCCATTCGCCCACGCGCGTGGCGTTGGAGTCGCCCAGCTTGAGGAAGGCGAGGTTCGTCGCCTCCACCTTCACCAGGGCCACGTCGGAGCGCTTGTCGGCGCCGATCACCTTGGCCTTCATCTCGCGCTTGTCGGTGAAGCGCACGAAGATCTCCTCGGCGTTCTCGATCACGTGCGCGTTGGTGACGATGTAGCCGTCGGCGGAGATGACGAAGCCCGAGCCCAGGCCGAAGGGGCGCAGGGGACCGCGGCGCTGCTCGCCCTTGTCCTTCTCCTTGTCCTTGTCATTGCGGCCGTGCGGCGACTGGCGCTGCTCCGGGGGCATGAAGCGGCGGAAGAACTCGTACATCGGGTCGTCTTCCGACAGGCCCGGGATCGGCGTGCGCTGGGCGCGCGCCTCGGTGCGGATGTTGACCACGGCCGGGCCGTGCTTCTCGACCAGGTCGGCGAAGTTGGGCAGCGACGGCTGGGGCGGCTGCGCCTGGGCCTGCGAGGCGATGCCCAGCGCGAGGGCGGCGCCGACGAGGAATGCTTTCACGATCTGCATGGAATGGCCTTCTCTTCTCGAAAGTGTTTCGTGCGGGGGTACCGGGGCTCAGCGCGTCTGGCGGACGACGCTTCGGCCCACTTGCTGCGCGGCTGCGGGCGGAACCTCGCCCAGCACCGTGACCAGGTGTTCGCCCAGGGGACGGGCGAATACGGAAAGCGACCCGTCCTCGCTGGTGGCCTCGCCGGCGCGCGGCTTGTCGGCCATGGGCTCGACGAAGATGCTCATCGCGGCGAACCCGTCGGCGATGACGAGCTGGGTGACCGGCCCCGGGCGGTTGGGCATGGTGCGCTGCATCTCGCCCACCAGCCGGTAGCCGGGCGGCAGCGTGGCGACGGCCCACCCGGTGGCGCCGGGCGTCGGGGTCGCGACCGGCTGCTCGTCGCGGCGCCAGCCCCGGCTCTGGGGCTGGAACGTGCTCCTCAATTCCCGCCGCGAGACGTCATTGCCCAGGCGCAGCTCGGTGAAGGCGTACTGCTCGAGCACCTGGTTCTTCGCGCCCAGGGTCTTCGCCTTCAGCAGGAGCCCCGTGCCCAGCTCGGCGCACAGGCGCTGCGCGTAGCGCAGGGCGTCCTTGGGGTCGAGGTGGATCCACTGGCAATCCTTGTCCGCCACGCGCTCGACCCCGCCCAGGCGCAGGTTGTAGCCCTCGGCGAGGGCCTCCACCGGGCCCGAGAAGTGCGACGGGAAGAAGCGCGCGGTGACGCGGCGGTCGATGCGGATGGTCTTCGCGTCCGGGTAGAAGCACTGCAGGCTGTCGCCCTTGCGGACGACCTCCCGGCGCGGCCCGTCGAGGGACTCGATGCGCTCGTGCTCGATGCCCGCGACGACGAGGTGCGTGATGCGCGAGGTCGAGGTGCGCTCGCCCTGCACGTGCATGATCGTGCCCGCGTAATTGCCCTGGCGCGCGGACGCCGCGGCGCGCTGCAGCCAGGACAGGGGTTCGATGGAGGGATCGGCGGCCGCCGGCGTGCCCGCGAGGAGCACAAGCGCCGGCAGGAGGGCCGCGAGTGCCCTCATCGGCCGCCCACGGCCTGGTGGGCGACCGGCCGGTAGTAGTCGGCGTTGGGCATCTGCCGGTGGTAAGCCACGTACTCGTTCATGGTCTGCAGCGGCACCATGCTGGGGGCGGCCGGGGACTTCGCGGCGGGCGCCGAAGCGTCCGTGCGGGCCAGGGACGGCCCGGCGGAGGTGCCGCTGTCCTGGATGCCGATCCAGCCCACCACCGCCACGGTGGCCACCGAGGCCGCCGCCGCGAAGGCGACCCGGCCGGCGCTCGCGCCGAGCCGCAGGCGCGGGGCGAGCACGGTGGGCTCGCGCTCGAGGGCGTCCATGATCCTCCTGGTGGCGACGCCGCGGCACGGGCCTTCGCCCCGGAGCGCCTCCCCGATCAGGTGGTACGCCTGCCACTTTTCCTTCAGTTCCTCGTTGCCGCAACAGCCGCGAATGGCCCGCCGGGCCTCGTCGGCCTCCAGCTCGCCGTCCATCAGCGAAGACAGTTCCTGCGTCATGATCCAACCCCAAAAGTGTGCGGGACGCGGCCTTTGGCGGCCGTTGATCCCGTGAATGTTGCCGCCCTGCTGCCTTTTACTACCATCTTTGGTCCTTCGTGGTCCCGAGTTGCGGCCGGAGCTTCTCCGCCACCGATTCCCGGGCCCTGAAAATCCGCGACCGGACCGTGCCGATCGGACAATCCATGATCTTCGCGATCTCCTCGTAGGAGAGGCCGTCGATCTCGCGCAGCGTGATGGCCGTGCGCAGTTCCTCGGGAAGGGCGTCGATCGCGTCGTTGACCGTCTTCCCGATCTGCTTGGACATCAGCAGGTTCTCGGGCGTGTTGATGTCGCGCAGGCCCTCGGCATCGTCGAAGCCCTCGGCCTCCTCGCTGTCGTAGGCGGTGGAGGTGGGCGCGCGCCGCCCCTGGGCCACCAGGTAGTTCTTGGCCGTGTTGATGCCGATGCGGTAGAGCCAGGTGTAGAAGGCGCTGTCGCCCCGGAAGTTGGGCAGCGCCCGGTAGGCCTTCACGAAGGCTTCCTGGGCGACGTCCTCGATCTCGTTGGGATCGCGAATGATGCGCGACAGCAGCCGCTCGAGCTTGCGCTGGTACTTGATGACCAGAAGCTCGAAAGCCCGCTTTTCGCCCCGCTGGGCGCGCTCGACCAGTTGTTGGTCGATTTCCCTGTCGCTCATCCGTCCCTGAATGGGGTGACTTGTGGTTCCGCCCGCCATTCCCGCCGCCGGGCCGGCCGAGGCTGGGGCGACGAAGGGTTTGCCGGTTTCCTGCGGTATTATAAACGTCAGGTTTTTCATCACCTTGTCGTGCGCATTTTCGCGACCATGGCCAACAGACTCCCCGCCCGGCAATTAGTTCCGGTTCCAGGGGGCCTCCCCACCCCCAGGAACCCTCCTTGAGCAACTACGACGTACTCGTGATCGGGAGCGGCCTAGCCGGACTCTCGGCGGCCCTGCGCCTCGCCCCCCACCGCAAGGTGGCCCTCGTCACCAAGCACGAGCTCCTGGAGGGCGCCTCGGCCTACGCCCAGGGCGGCATCGCCGCCGTCCTGGACAGCACCGACTCCCTCGAGAACCACGTGCGCGACACCCACGTGGCCGGAGGGGGCCTGTGCCACGACGACGCGGTGCGCTTCGTGGTCGAGCGCGGCCGCGCGGCCATCGAGTGGCTGGTGAACCAGGGCGTCCCCTTCACCCGGGAGACCGGCGGCAACGAGGAGCTGCACCTGCACCGGGAAGGCGGCCACAGCCACCGCCGCATCGTGCACGCGGCCGACGCCACGGGCAACGCCGTGCAGCGCACCCTGGTCGAGCTCGTGAAGGCGCACCCCAACATCGAGATCCTCGAGTGGCACATCGCCATCGACCTCATCACCGGCAGGAAGCTCGGGCTGTCGGACAACCGCTGCTACGGGGCCTACGCCCTGGACGTCAAGGCGGGCCGGGTGAAGACCCTGGGGGCGCGCTCGACCGTCCTCGCCACCGGCGGCGCCGGCAAGGTCTACCTCTACACCACGAACCCCGACACGGCCACGGGCGACGGCATCGCCATGGGCTGGCGCGCCGGCTGCTCGGTGGCCAACATGGAGTTCATCCAGTTCCACCCGACCTGCCTGTACCACCCGAACGCGAAGAGCTTCCTCATCTCGGAGGCGGTCCGCGGCGAGGGCGGGATCCTCAAGCTCCCCAACGGCGAGCGCTTCATGCCCCGGCACGACGAGCGCGCCGAGCTCGCCCCGCGCGACGTCGTGGCCCGCGCCATCGACTTCGAGATGAAGAAGCGGGGCCTGGACTGCGTCTACCTCGACATCTCGCACAAGGGCGAGGAGTTCGTCCGCAGCCACTTCCCCAACATCCACGCCAAGTGCCTGGAGTTCGGGATCGACATCGCGAAGGAGCCCATCCCGGTCGTGCCGGCGGCGCACTATTCCTGCGGCGGCCTCGCCGTCGACCTGGCCGGGCGCACGCGCGTGGGCGGCCTCTACGCCCTGGGCGAGGTGGCCTGCACGGGGCTGCACGGGGCCAACCGGCTCGCCTCCAACTCGCTCCTGGAGTGCCTGGTGTTCTCGGAATCGGCCGCGGCCGACATCCTCGCCGCCGAGCAGGTCGCGGTGCCCGCGCTGCCGGCCTGGGACGAAAGCCGCGTCACCGACGCCGACGAGGAAGTGGTCATCGCCCACAACTGGGACGAGCTGCGCCGCAGCATGTGGGGCTACGTCGGGATCGTGCGCACCAACAAGCGCCTGGAACGGGCGCTGCACCGCATCGACCTGCTGCAGGGCGAGATCGACGAGTTCTACTCGAACTTCCGCGTCTCCCACGACCTGATCGAGCTGCGCAACCTCGTGGTCACCGCCGAGCTCATCGTGCGCTCGGCCCTGAAGCGCAAGGAAAGCCGCGGCCTGCACTTCTCGAGCGACTGGCCCGAGACGCTGCCCGTGGCGGCCGACACCGTCCTCGACCCGCGCACCACCGTGCTGTGAACGCGCTTCCCCTTCTCGCCACCGCCGAGATCCGGACGCTGGAAGAGCGGGCGGCCCGGGGGCTCGCCGGACCCACCCTCATGGAGCGCGCCGGCCGCGCGACGGCCGAGGCCGCGCGGGCCATGGCGGCGGACACGGGCGCGCCCATCCTCGTCGTGGCGGGCCCCGGGAACAACGGCGGCGACGCGTGGGTGGCGGCCGAGCACCTGCGCGAGAGCTTCCACCGCGTGACGGTGCTGGACGTCTCGGGCGGAACGCCCAAGGCGCCCGAAGCGAAGTCGGCGCGCGAGCGCTTCACCGCGGCCGGCGGAACCACGGTGCGCGAGTGGCCCGCCAGTCTTCGCCCCGCCCTCGTCGTGGACGGGCTCTTCGGCATCGGGCTCGCGCGCGATCTCGCCGGGGAGATGGCGCGGTTGGTCGAGCGCATCAACGGCTGCGGCGCGCCCGTCCTCGCCATCGACGTGCCGAGCGGGATCGCGAGCGATACGGGGGCCGTGTGCGGCGCGGCCGTGCGCGCGACCAGGACGATCACCTTCATCGCCCGCAAGGTCGGGATGCACACGGGAGAGGCGCTCGACCACACGGGCGAGATCGCGGTGGACGGCCTGGGGCTCGATCCCGCGCTGCTCGAGGGATGGCCGGGAAGCCTCCTCACGCTCGAAGCGATGCGCGGCCTCCTCGCGCCGCGCGCGCGCAACACGCACAAGGGATCCTTCGGCACGCTCGGCGTCGTGGGCGGCGGCAAGGGCATGACGGGGGCGGCGATCCTCGCGGCCCGCGCCGGGCTCCTGGCCGGTGCCGGCAAGGTCTACGTGGGGCTCCTCGCGCCGGAGGCCCCCGCCTTCGACCCCGCCTACCCCGAGCTGATGCTGCGGGCCGTGGACGACACCATGGCGGCGGACGTCCTCGTCGTCGGGCCGGGGGCGGGCCATTCGCCCAGCGAGACTTCGCTTTCTGCGTTCGAGCGGCACACCCTGCCGGCGCTCCTGTCGCTGCCCAAGCCGCTGGTGCTGGATGCCGACGCGCTCAACGCCATCGCGGTGCACGACACGATGCGCGACGCCCTGGCCAACAATCGCCGCGGGCCCACGATCCTCACGCCGCATCCGGCCGAGGCCGCGCGCCTGCTGCACACCACGACCGCCCTCGTGCAGGCCGACCGGCTCACCGCCGCCCGCGCGCTGGCGGAGAAGTTCAAGGCGGAAGTCGTGCTGAAGGGCGCGGGCAGCGTCTGCGCCAGCCCCGACGGCACCTGGGCCGTGAACGCGACCGGCAACCCGGGGCTCGCGAGCGGCGGGACGGGCGACGTGCTCTCGGGGCTCGTCGGCGCGCTCCTGTGCCAGGGGCTTTCGGCCAGGGACGCGCTGCGCTGCGGCGTGTGCCTGCACGGCGCCGCGGCCGATTCCCTCGTGGCTCGCGGCATCGGGCCGGCCGGCATCACCGCCAGCGAGGTCGCTCTCGAAGCCCGCACCCTAATCAGATTACTTTTCTCAATCTGATTACCCTCATCCCCAACCCTTCTCCCAAGGGAGAGGGGAGAAAAGCGCTCCCCTCTCCCTTGGGAGAAGGGTCGGGGGTGAGGGTCGAGCTCGAGTCACCCTCATCCCCAGCCCTTCTCCCAAGGGAGAAGGGAGCCTCAGGCGAAGGCGCGGTAGGTGGCGATGCCGAGGGCGGTAGCGAGGATCGAGCCGCCCAGGTGCCAGGTGGTGTGCAGCGCCGCCCAGCCGAATTCGCCCCGCAGGAGCATGCCCACCGATTCGGCCGAGAACGTCGAGAAGGTGGTGAGCCCGCCCAGGAACCCGGTGACGATGAAGAGCCGCCACGCCGGATCGATCTCGGGACGGGCGCTGATCCAGGCCACCGCGATGCCCACGAGGTAGCCGCCGATGAGGTTCGCGGTGAGCGTGCCCAGCGGCACCGCGGGGAAGCGCGGATTGAGCCACATCCCCAGGCCCCAGCGAAGCCAGGCGCCCAGCATCGCGCCCAGGCCCACCGCGACGAAGCCGCCGGCCAGGTGGTTCACGCCGCCCCCGTGAGGATCGCGCGCAGCCTGTCCGGGATGGGCACGGACTTCGAGGCCGCGTAGTCCACCCAGACGGTCACGAACTCGCCCTCGGTGAAGCGCTCGGCGGCGTCGCGCCCGTTCACGATCTCGGAAACGAGCGTGAAGCTCGTGTTGCCCACGGGCCCGGCGTAGAGCCGGATCTCGAGCTCGGTCGGGTACACGACGGGCTTCAGGTAGGTGACCGACACCTTCGCCAGGATGGGGCCGGTGCCCTCGCTCGCCAGCGCGTAGCCGATGCCCTCGAGCCACACGATGCGCGACTGCTCGAAGTAGCGCAGGTACTCGGCGTTGTTCACGTGCCCGAGCGCGTCCATGTCGCCCCAGCGCACCTGGAGCCTGAGGGAATGCAGGAGGCGGCGTTCGGCGGTCGGGGGCGGGCTCATCCGGTTCGGGGTGCTCAAGGCTTCGGAACGCGGATTATCGCCTCGTTGCCCTCCCCGACGCGAGGCGCGGGCGCGGTGGCCGCCTGCGTGCGCAGCGCCGCGACCACCGGCACCGGCAGCGCCGGCAGCACGTGGCCCGGGATCTCGACCTTGCGCGCGAAGACGCCGCGCGCCTGGAAGTGGATGTCGCGCACCGCCTCTTCCAGCGTCCTCACGAGCGTGCAGCAGGTGTCCTTGCCCGCGAGCGCCGCCTCCCACCACGCCGCATCGTGGGCCGCGACGCATCGGGCCACCGCCGCGATCGTCGCCTGCGGGTCGCGGGAATCGTCGCGCCGGTCCTGGGGCACGCCCGCGATGTCGCAGAAGGCCTGCCAGAACTTGTCCTCGAGGGGCGCCACGGCGAGATGGCGGCCGTCGCCCGTCGCGTAGATGCGGTAGCGCGGCGAGCCGCCCGTGAGCGTGCCCGCCCCCGGCTGCGGCCAGTCGCCCGCGCCCTGGCCCGTCGCGAGGCCCAGGAACTGGAAGGTGAAGAGGTTCTCCGCCATCGCGATGTCGATGAAGCAGCCCTCCCCCGTGCGGTCGCGCCTGCGCAGCGCGAGGAGCAGGTTCACCACCGCCGGGTAGGTGCCGCCCGCGATGTCGCCCACCAGGGTCGGCGGGATGCCGGGGGAGCCATCGGCGCCCGCGGTGAGGGCCAATAGCCCCGCGCCCGCCTGGTAGTTCATGTCGTGGCCGGCTTCCCGCGCGCGCGGCCCGTCCTGCCCGTAGCCGGTGATGGCGCAGTAGATGATCTTCGGGTTGGCCGCGCGCCAGGCCTCGTAGCCCAGCCCCAGGCGCTCCATGACGCCGGGCCGGAACTGCTCGAGGACGATGTCGATCGTGGGCGCGAGGGCGAGGAGCGAGGCGGCCGCGCCGTCCGCGCGAAGGTCCAGCGCGAGGGCGCGCTTGCCGCGGTTCAGGATCGCGAAGCTGCCGCTCTCGCCGTCCAGGAACGGCGGATAGCCGCGCATGTCCTCGCCCGCCCCCGGCCGCTCCACCTTGATCACCTCGGCGCCCGCCTCCGCGAGGATGAGGCTCGCGAGCGGCCCGGGCAGCAGCGTGCTGAAGTCGAGTACGCGTATGTCCTGGAGCGGCAACAACGGAAAGTAACCAGGTTGGAAAAGGCTTGAACTAATCAGATTAGGAATACTAATCTGATTAGTCAAATCCTAATCTGATTACGAGGGGAGCGCGTCGGCGACGATCTCGGCGATGTCCTTCGTGGGCACGTCGTCGCGGCCGAGCTCGGCGATGCCGTCGCGCAGCATGATGGCGCAGTAGGGGCAGGCGGTCGCGATTGCCTTCGGGGAGCGCTCGAGGGCCTGCTCGGCGCGCAGCACGTTGATGCGCTTGCCGGTGTGCTCCTCCATCCACATGCGCCCTCCCCCGGCGCCGCAGCACATCGCCTTGTCGCGGGCGAGGGCGAACTCCAGGGGCGCGTCCTTCGAGACCGCCGCCAGCACGCGCCGCGGCGCCTCGTACTCGCCGTTGTGGCGCGCGAGGTAGCACGGCTCGTGGTAGATCACCCCTTCGGCGATCTTCTTCGGCGCGATTCTCCCGTCCCGGATGAGCTGGTCGATGAGCTGCGTGTGGTGCACGACCTCGAAGTTGCCGCCGAACTCGGGATATTCGTTCTTGAGGGAATTGAACGCGTGCGGGTCGCAGGTGACGATGCGCTTCACTTCAAACCCGTTCAGCGTCTCCACGAGCGTCTTGGCCAGCGCCTGGAAGAGCATCTCGTTGCCCGCGCGCCGCACGCACTCGCCGGTGGAGCCCTCGCGCGGGCCCAGGATCGCGAAGCGCACGCCCGCGGCGTTCAGGATCTTCACGAACGCCTTGGCTGTCTTCTGCGCCCGGTTGTCGAACGACTGCGCCGAGCCCACGTAGAAGAGCCAGTCGATCTGCTTCGCCTGCTCCGCGCTCTCCAGCACCGCCACGCCCTGCTCCTTCGCCCAGGCGCCGCGCGTGTCCGCGGGCAGCCCCCACGGGTTCGACTGGCTCTCGTAGGCGTCGAAGACGGCCTTCAGCTCCTGCGGGAAGGCGCCTTCCATCATCACCTGGTGCTGGCGCAGGCGGTAGAAGCGCCCGAGGTGCTCGAGTCCGACGGGGCACGAGCGCTCGCAGTAGCCGCAGGTGGTGCAGGCCCAGAGCGTCTCCTCCGAGATCACGTCCGGCACCAGCGCGGGAAGCTCCGCCTCGTTCTTCGCCAGGATCGCCTCGCGCTTTTCCAGCAGGTGGTGCTTCAGGACATCGTTCACCCACTTCATGGCGAGCGGCTTGCCGGTGAGGAAGGTCGGGCAGGAATCCTTGCAGCGGCCGCACTCGGTGCAGGTGAAGGGGTCGAAGGCCTCCTTCCACGTGAGGTCCGCGGCGGTCTTCACGCCCACCTTCATGTCCTCGCCCGCGTCGTCGGCCATGATGGCCTCGAGGTCGACGGAAGGAACCCGGTTCACCGGCGTATCGCGCGCGAGGAACACCGCCGGCAGCGCCGTCACGATGTGGAAGTGCTCTCCCAGCGGCAGGATCACCAGGAAGGAGAACACCGTGATCATCTGCACCCAGTAGGAGACCTGCATGCCCACGGCGAGGGAATCGGGCGAGGCCCCGGCGAACAGCGCCGCCACGGCCGCGCCCACCGGGGCGAAGGCGCGCTCGTGCGCGATGCCCGGGTCGGAGGCGTACATCACGAAGCGCAGGCCGTCGAAGAGGAAGTCCGAGACGATGATCACGAGGATCATGGAAAGAATCAGGATCGCCTCGCGGTTGGGCTCCAGGCGCCGGGGCTTGATGACGAAGCGCCGCCAGAACGCGTAGGCCACCGCCAGCAGCACGGCGACCTCGACGAAGTCCTTGAAGAGCGCGTAGGCCGCCCCCGCCGCGCCGGGGATGATGGCGAGCGGGTCGTAGCCGATGACGATGAGGTGGAGCTTCCTGACGAGAAGCGCGCAGAAGCCCAGGAAGATCGCCGCGTGCATGATCCCCGGCTTCCACTCCCCGGCCACCATGCGCGACTGGGCGAGGCCCATGGTCGCCACGCGCCCCAGGCGCTCGCCGGGCTTGTCCCAGCGCACCTCCGGCTGCAGCGCGCGGAAGATGGCGATCTTGCGCCAGGCCAGGGCGGCGAAGCCTCCAAAGCCCGCTATCATTAGCAGCGAAATCGCCCACGGTCCCATGCGTTGCCAGACTCCTCGCGGTGCCAGACACCGAAGGTAATCTGGCACGGGATGTCCGACATGAGCCAAATCAAACAATTCCGATGCCCCGGGGGGCAAGCATGACGCGGGAATCGATGCAGTACGACGTCGTCGTGGTGGGCGGCGGCCCCGCGGGCCTCGCCACGGCGATCCGCGTGAAGCAGCTCGCCGCCGAGAAGGGCACGGAGGTCTCCGTGTGCCTGCTCGAGAAGGGCTCCGAGATCGGCGCCCACATCCTCTCCGGCGCCGTCATCGACCCCAAGGCCCTTGCCGAGCTCTTCCCGGACTGGAAGGACAAGGGCGCGCCCCTGAACCAGCCGGTGACCGAGGACCGCTTCCTCTTCCTCTCGGAGGGCGGCTCCACGAAGGTCCCGGACTGGCTCCTGCCCGCCTGCTTCAGGAACCACGGCTACTACACCGCGAGCCTCGGGAACCTCTGCCGCTGGCTCGGCACCCAGGCGGAAAGCCTCGGCGTGGAGATCTACCCCGGCTTCGCGGCGGCCGAGGTGCTCTTCGACGGCGAGGGCCGCGTCTACGGCGTGGCCACGGGAGACGCGGGCATCGGCAAGAACGGCGAGAGGACCGCCCGCTACGCCCCCGGCATGGAGCTGCACGCGAAGTACACGATCTTCGCCGAGGGCTGCCGCGGCCACCTGGGCAAGCAGCTCCAGGAGAGGTTCAAGCTGCGCGAGGGCCGCGACCCGGCCGTCTACGGCATCGGCCTCAAGGAGCTCTGGGAGATCGAACCGGCGAAGCACCAGCCCGGGCTCGTGATCCACGGCGCCGGCTGGCCGCTGGACGGCGCCACCTACGGCGGCTCGTGGATGTACCACCTCGAGGGCAACCAGGTCTCCGTGGGCCTGGTGGTGGGGCTGGGCTACACGAACCCCTACCTTTCCCCCTTCGAGGAATTCCAGCGCTTCAAGACGCACCCGGCCATCCGCCCCTTCCTCGAGGGCGGCCGCCGCATCGCCTACGGCGCGCGCGCCATCAACGCGGGGGGTATCCAGGCGCTCCCGAAGCTGGTCTTCCCCGGCGGCGCGCTGGTGGGCGACGACGCGGGCTTCCTCAACGCCGCGCGCGTGAAGGGCAGCCACGCCGCCATCAAGTCCGGGATGCTCGCCGCGGAGGCGATCTTCGAGGCGGTGGCCGCGGGCCGCAGCCATGACGAGCTCGCCGCATACCCCCAGGCCTTCGAGAAGAGCTGGCTGCACGACGAGCTGCACCGCGCGCGCAACTTCAAGCCCCTCATGGCCAAGGGCCTCGCCGCGGGCTCCCTCCTGGTGGGCATCGACCAGGTCGTCTTCGGCGGCAACGCCCCCTGGACGCTGCACCACCCCGGCCCGGACCACGAGACGCTCCGCCCCAAGGGCGAATGCGAACCGATCGCGTATCCGAAGCCCGACGGCGTCCTCACCTTCGACCGCCTCTCCTCCGTCTTCGTCTCCAGCGTCGCCCACGAGGAGGACCAGCCGGCGCACCTGACGCTGAAGGACGACGCCGTCCCCATTTCCGTGAACCTGGCGCTCTACGACGCCCCCGAGACGCGATACTGCCCCGCGGGCGTTTACGAGATCATCACGGAAGGGCAGAATCCCCGGTTGCAGATCAACGCCCAGAACTGCGTCCACTGCAAGACCTGCGACATCAAGGACCCCACGCAGAACATCCACTGGGTGGTGCCCGAAGGCGGCGGCGGCCCCAACTACCCGAACATGTAGAGGAGGAGACGGCGATGAAGAACGTCACGGAGCTGCTGAAGTCCAAGCCCTCCCGGCGATGGTGACCGTGAAGCCCGAGGACACGGTGCTCGAGGCGATCAAGGTGCTGGCCAAGGAGGACATCGGCGCCGCCGCGGTCATCGCGGACGGCAAGCTCGTCGGCATCTTCTCCGAGCGCGACTACACCCGGAAGATCGTCCTCCTGGGCCGCCATTCGGAATCCACGCGCGTCGAGGAGATCATGACCCGGAACGTGATCTGCGTGAACCCGCGCACCAAGACCCGCGACTGCATGGCGCTCATGTCGGAGAAGAACATCCGCCACCTGCCCGTGGTCGAGGACGGCCGCGTGGTGGGCATGGTCTCCATCCGCGACATCGTGACCGACATCATCGCCGACCAGGACTTCACGATCTCGCAGCTCGAGCAGTACATCGTCAGCTAGTCCAGGCCACCCGCCCGCCGCAGCCACCAGGAGAATCCCGGGCACGATGCTGCAAGTTCGAGGCCTCGCCAAGTCCTGGCCCGGCGGCGCTCCCCTCTTCGAGGCGGTCGATCTCGACCTGGCTCCCGGCGAGCTGGTCGCGATCCTGGGCGAATCCGGCGCCGGCAAGTCCACCCTCCTCAACATCATCGCGGGCCTCGACCGCCCCGACGCCGGCACCGTCACGGTGTCTGACACCAATTCGGTGTCAGGTTACTTTTCGGTGTCAGGTACCGAGATCACGGCGCTGTCGGAGGATGAGCTGGCGCGGTGGAGACGGCGGCACGTGGGGTTCGTGTTCCAGGCGTTCCACCTGCTGCCGTACCTCACCGTCGAGGAGAACGTGGGGCTGCCGCTGCTGCTGAACGGCGTGGCGGCGGCGGAGCGGAGCACGCGCGCCCGGGCGGCGCTCGATGCCGTGGGCATGGGAATGCACGCGGCGAGGAAGCCCGGCTCCCTTTCCGGCGGCGAGATGCAGCGCGTGGCCGTGGCGCGCGCCGTGGCCCACCGGCCGGCGCTCGTGCTCGCCGACGAGCCCACCGGCAACCTGGACGAGGCCAACGCCGCCGCCACGATGCAGGCCCTGCGCGAGGCGGTGAAGCGCGAGGGCGCGGCGGGGCTCCTCGTCACGCACTCGGCCGTGGCCGCCGCCTCCGCCGACCGCGTGCTGCGCCTCAAGGGCCGCCGACTCGGGCCGGCATGAACGCCGCGCTGGTCGCGACGCTCCTCAGGGGCTCGCTTTCCTCCAATCGCTGGCGGTCGCTCCTCGCCATCGCCTGCATCGCCCTGGGCGTGGCCCTCGCCGGCGCCGTGCACACGCTGCACGCCTCCGCCCTCGACGAGATCGACCGCGCCGCCCGCCTCCTCGCCGGCACCGCGGACTACCAGGTGAAGGGCCCGCGAAACGGCTTCGACGACCGCGCCTACGCACCCGTCGCCCTGCACCCCGCGGTGGCCGTGGCCTCTCCCGTGGTCGAACTGGAAGCGCCCATCGCCGGCCGCAGCGAAACGCTTCGCGTGCTGGGCATCGACCCCTTCCGCGCCGCGCGCCTGCAGCCCGGCTTCCTCGCCGAGGGGGCCGCGAGGCGCGATGACGGGGGTTCCTCGACCGTCATGGACCTGAACGCCGCCTGGCTCACCCCCGCCGCCCTCGCGCGCCTGAAGGCCAAGGTCGGGGACGCGTTCGAGCTGGGCGGACCCAAGGGCCCGGTGACGCTCAAGGTGGCCGGGACGCTTCCCGCGCTCGAAGGCGGCGGGCCCATCGTGGTGATGGACATCGCCGCGGCGCAGTACCTCTTCGACCGCATCGGCACGATCCACCGCATCGACCTGCGCCTGGAGAACGACGCCCCGCGCGAGGCGGCCCTGCGCGAGATCACGGCCCTCCTTCCGCCCGGCGTCGCACTCACCCGCCCCGACGAAGCCGCCATGCGCACCGCCGGCCTCACGCAGGCCTACCGCGTGAACCTCACCGCGCTCGCCCTCATGGCGCTCTTCACGGGCGGCTTCCTCGTCTTCTCGACGCTGGCGCTGCAGGCCGCGCGCAGGCGCCAGGAATTCGCGCTGCTGCGGGCCCTGGGCCTCACTTCCAACGGCGTGCGCGCATTCCTCACCCTCGAAGGAAGCCTCCTCGGATTGGGCGGCGCGATCCTCGGGACCTTCCTCGGGCTCGCGGCGAGCCGCGCCATGCTCGAGCGCTTCGGCTACGACCTGGGCGCCGGGTTCTTCTCCGGCACCGGCAACACCTTCTCCCCCGACGCGTGGGCCCTCGCCGTCATCGGATTGCTCGGCGTGCTCACGGCCGGAGCGGCGGCACTCGCGGTGACGGGACCGCTCGCCCGTCTCGACGTCGCCCAGGCCCTCAAGGACCGCCACCTCGACCTGCCCTCCCCGCCCGGCGGCTGGTCCTGGCCCGTGGGGCTCGCGGCCGGCGCGCTCGTCGCGGCCTTCCTCCCGCCCGCGGGCGAGATCCCCGTCGGCGGCTACCTGTCCATCGTGCTGGCCCTCGCCGCCGCCGTGATGGCCGTGAGCCCCGCCTCGCGATTGCTGCTGGACCGCGTGCCGGCGAGCGACGCGCCCCTGCGGACGCTCGCGAGAGCCCAGGTGAAGAGCCTCCCGGGCCACCTCTCCGCGATGGTGTCGGGGATCGTGGTGAGCGTCGCGCTCACCGCGGCCATGGCGATCATGGTCTATTCGTTCCGCGTCTCGCTCGACGGCTGGCTCACGGGCGTGCTGGAGGCGGACCTTTTCGCACGAGCGTCGCCGCAAGGTGATGCCGTGGTGTTCTCGCCCGATGCCCAGGCGAAGATGGCGGCCGTGGACGGCGTGGAGCGCATCGACCCCATCCGCTTCGAGCGCCTGACGCCCGACGGGACCACGGGGCTCCTCACGATCATCGCGCGGCCCATCGACGCGCAGCTCCTGCGCGGCTTCCAGGCCGACCCGCCCGTGGTGCCGCCCAAGGGGCCCGCGATCACGGCGTGGGTGTCGGAGGCGGCCGTGGACCTCTTCGGCTGGAAGGCCGGGCAGGAGGTGACGCTCCCCATCTCCGGCAAGCGCGCCACCTTCCGCATCGCCGGCGTCTTCCGCGACTACTCGCGCACCTGGGGCGCGCTGCTGGTGGACCTGGCCGACTACCGCGCCATCGCCAAGGACACGCTCGCCAACGACATCGCCATTCACTTGAAGGCCGGCGCCGATGCGAAGGCGGTGGAAGCGGCCCTCGGCAGGATCGTGGCGCAGGTGCCCGGCGCGGAGCTGCACGACGCGAGTTTCATCCACGGCCGCGCGCTCGCCATCTTCGACCGCACCTTCGCCGCGACCTACGCGCTGGAGGCGGCCGCGATCCTCATCGCGCTGGCCGGCGTCACCTCCAGCTTCGCGGCGCTGGCCTGGTCCCGCCGGCGCGAGTTCGGCGTCCTTCGCCACCTGGGCCTCTCGCGAGGCGAAGTAATCAGATTACTTTCGCTGGAAGGGGGAGCCGCGGGGATCATCGGCGCGATCCTGGGCCTCATCTCCGGGGCGGCGGTGAGCGTGGTGCTGGTGCACGTGGTGAACCGGCAGTCGTTCCACTGGGGCATGGCGATCCACTGGCCGTGGCTGGCGCTCTTCGCCCTCTCGGCCAGCGTGATCCTCCTGTGCGCGCTGGGAGCCTCGGCCGCGGGGCGTGCGGCGGTGGCGCGCGAAGCCGTCGAGGCGGTGAAGGACGACGCCTGAGCGGGCCGCCGGCAACTACGCCGGCTTGAAGCGGCTTCCGACCCAGGAGGCCAGCACCACCAGCACGGTCGTGATCGCGATCATCACGATCCCCAGGGCCGAGAGCTTGCCCCACAGCCCGTCCTCGCTGAAGCGCAGGATCTGCACGGCGAGCACCTCGGTCCCCGGGCGCGAGAGCACCACGGAGAGCGTGAGCTCGCGCACGAACATCGACGCGAGCAGGATCCACCCCGAGACGATGCCGGGGATGAGGAGCGGCACGATGATGCGCTTGAGCGTGGTGAGGGGGCTCGCCCCGCACACCAGCGACGACTCCTCCAGGTGGCTGTGGATCTGCACGAAGGCGCTCGACATCGGCCGGATGCCGTACGGCAGGTAGGTCGCGATGTAGCCCAGGAGCAGCGCCCAGATCGTCGAGTAGAGCGGCGTCTGCACGAAGAACCACATGAACCCCACGCCGATCACGATCCCGGGGAAGGAGAACGAGAGGTAGCTGAGGGAGTCGAGGATCCCCGCCGCCCGCGTCTTCACCTTCACGATCACGTAGGCCACGAAGACCGACAGGACGACGCCCAGGGTCGCCCCCACGACCGCGAGGAAGAGGCTGTTCTTGAGCGCGAGGATCGAGATCGGGTCGCCGAGGACGTCGCGCCAGTGCTTGAGCGTCATCATCGAGAAGGCGCGCGCGCTCGGCACCATCGAGTACGGCACGAAGGAGGTGTAGAGCAGCACCGCCACCGGCAGCACGATGAGCACGAAGGAGAGCACGCCCACGATCGCGAAGAGCGGCATCCTCGCCGCCCCCAGCTCGATCACCGTGGACTTGAACCCGCGGCCGGCGATGGTGACGAACCTCTCGCTTTCCGCCGTCAGCGCGCGGTACACGACGATCAGCGTCACCGAGGCCGCCAGCACGCTCATCCCCACCGCGGCGGCCTTGCCGTAGTCGGTGGCGAACCCCGTGGCGATCATCTCGTAGAGGTGGGTGGCCAGCACCGGCACGCGCCCCGGCATGCCGATCACGGAGGGCACCGCGAAGGAGGCGAGGCTCCGCACCACGCCCAGGATGAACGCGGCGAGGATCGCGGGCCGCAGGACCGGCAGCGTGATGCGGAAGAGCGTCCTCCACGCGCTCGCCCCCGAGACGCGCGAGGATTCCTCCAGCGCCACGTCGAAGGAGGCCATGGCCGGCGCGATGATGAGGTAGGCGATGGGAAGGTCCAGCAGCCCCTCCACGAGGATCATCCCCCACATCGAGTAGATGTTGAGCGGCGCCTCCTCCAGCCCGAAGGCCTCCTTGAGCCCGAGGTTCAGCAGCCCGTTCGAGGGGTTGAGCAGCAGCGCCCAGCTCACCGAGAAGAGCAGGTGCGGGATCATCATCGGGATGATCGAGAGGACGCCGAACAGGAACTTGAACGGGATGTCGGTGCGGGTGTTCAGGTAGGCGAGGAAGGTCGCCAGCACCGTGGACAGCACCGAGGAGCTGATCACGAAGATGAGCGTGTTGAGGATCACCTCGCGGAAGGCCGGGTCCGTGTAGGCGTCGACGTACTTGTCCACCGTGAAGACGCCGAAGGCGGTGAGGCCCTCGGAGAAGCTGCCCAGGGCCAGCATCACCACGGGGCAGACCGTCAGCGCGCCGACGATCGCGATGAGAAGCCAGGTGAGCTTCGAGGAGCGCGACTGGTTCACGGCCCGCGCCTCAGGCCGCGACCAGCAGGCAGTGCGCGGGGTCCAGGGTGAAGTTGACGGCCTCGCCCACGCCGAACTTCGCGTCCGGGTCCACGCGCGCGAGGAGCAGGCTCTCGCCCACGCGGATCTCCGTCTCGTAGTGCTCGCCCACGAAGACGAGCGTCTCGATGCGCCCGTTCACGACGTTGCGCCCGGCCGGGGCCTCGCCGCGGGCGACGTGGATGAACTCCGGCCGGATGCACAGCGTGGCCTCGCCCCCCGCCGGGAAGTCGCGCCGCTGGCAGGCGATGGCGCCGAGCGGGCAGTCCACCACCGTGAGCCCGCCCTCCTCGCCGCGCACCCGGCCGTTGACGAGGTTCGCCCGGCCGATGAAATCCGCGACGAAGCGGTCGTCCGCGTCGAAGTAGATCTTCGCGGGCGTGCCGATCTCGACGATCCGCCCGGCGCGCATCACGGCGATCGTGTCGGAGAGGGCCAGGGCCTCCACGCGGTCGTGCGTGACGTAGACGGCGGTGATCTGGAGCTTCTCCAGGAAGGCGCGCAGCTCCTTGCGCGTCTCCTCCCGCAGCTTGGCGTCGAGGTTGCTGAGCGGCTCGTCGAAGAGGATGACGCGCGGCTCGGCCACCAGCGCCCGGGCGAGCGCCACCCGCTGCTGCTGCCCGCCGGAGAGCTTGGTCGCCGGGCGCCCCTCGAATCCCGCGAGCTGCACGAACTCCAGCGCCTTGGCCACGCGCTCGCGCACCTCCTCGCGCGGGGCGCCGCGCACCTGCAGCGGATAGCCCACGTTGTCGAACACCGTCATGTGCGGCCAGATGGCGTAGGTCTGGAACACCATGCCCAGCCCGCGCTTCTCCGGGGGAACGGAGATGCCCTTCTCCCGGGACCACACCAGCTCGTCGCCGATGCTGATCTCGCCCGGTATCGGGCATCTCCAGGCCCACGATGCAGCGAAGCAGCGTCGTCTTGCCGCAGCCGCTGGGGCCCAGCAGGGTGAAGATCTTCCGCGCGGGGATGGTGAGGTTCACGTCGTCGAGGGCCTTGATGGTCTTGCCCTCGGAGACGTAATGCTTGCTCACCCCCCGGATGCGGATCTCCATGCGCCGGCTACTTCTTGACGTCGAAGATCTTCTTGAACTCCGCGCCCCACTTCTGGGTTTCGTCGTCCGAGAGCTCGCGGATGGGGATCACCTTCGCCTTGTCGATGCCGGCGATCGGCGGGAAGACGCCGGGCGCCAGGACGTACTCGCCCACGTCCTTGGCGAGGATGCCCATGGACTTGGCCGACAGCCAGTAGTCCACGAACGCCCGCGCGGCATTCGGGTGCGGCGCCTTGGCGGAAATGCCGATGGCCCGCGGCGTGCCCATCAGCGGCGAGATGCGCGCCCAGTCGAGCGGCGCCGGCGCCTTGGTGACGATGTACTTGGGCATCGAGATGCCGATCAGCTTCTCCCCGCTTTCGATCGGCGCGGGAGTCGGGCCGAAGGAAGCGACGAACATCGGCTTGTTGGCGGCCAGGCCGTCGAGGAACTTGCGCCATTCCGCCTCGGTCTTGAAGACGTTTTCCTTGAGGCCGATGAGCCAGGCGATGGTGGTGGCGTGGTTGGCGGGGTTCGCCATCACGATCTTGTCCTTCCACTTCGGCAGCGCCAGGTCCTCGTAGCGCGTGGGCACGTCCGCGGGCTTGACGCGCTCCTTGTTGTAGATGAGGGCGACGTACTCGATGCCGAAGAGCATGATCTGGTCGTCCTTGGTCGCCCAGTCCGGATAGCCCTTGGCGGCGGGCGAGCGGTAGGAGGCCAGCACGCCCTTGTCCTTGAGGATCTCGAGCACCGGCACCGGCCCCTGCACGACGTCGGCCATGAACTTGCCCGCCTCGAACTCGGTGATGGCGGTGGCGACGAACTTGGACGTGGAGATGCGGGTGTACTCGCCCGTCACGCCCGTGTCGGCGGTGAACGCCTTCATGATGGGCTCGACCGCGGTGATGTTGGCGTAGAACGAGGCCTTGCCTTCGGCCTTGGCCTTGTCCAGGAGCGCCTTGTCCTGGGCGGGGGCGTTGAGGGCCGCGAACAGGGCGACCGTTGCGACGAGAAGCCGTTTCATGATTCTCCCTCCGTGATTGCCTACAGGTATCGTAATGGTATTCGCGGGCCGCCCCCGCCCGCTCCTGACCCAAGTCAACGCCCATGTCGATGTCCACCCCCTTCCCCGGCGCCGCGGCGCGAAGGGCCGCCTGTTTCGTGGCGCTCCTCGCCATCGCCTTCTTCGCGCGCGCGGCGGACTACGCGCCGGTGCTTCCGGGCCTCAAGCTCGCCTTCCCCGCGGACTTCGGCGCCCACCCCGACCACCGCATCGAGTGGTGGTACGCGACCGGGCACCTGGAGACGCCGAAGGGGCCCATGGGCTTCCAGGTGACCTTCTTTCGCCTGCGCAACAAGAACGCGGATGCCAATCCCAGCCGTTTCTCGC
The DNA here is from genome assembly GCA_963824135.1 of uncultured beta proteobacterium. GTDB lineage: Bacteria > Pseudomonadota > Gammaproteobacteria > Burkholderiales > Usitatibacteraceae > FEB-7. Next base: position 38,886 of record CAWGOH010000013.1, read on the forward strand.
CCACGCAGCTCCTCTTCGCGCACGCGGCCCTCGCCGATCCCGCGCACGGCAAGCTGCGGCACGACCAGCGGATCGCGCGCGGATTCCCGGCGCTCGCCGAGGCGCGCACGGGCGACACCGACGTCTTCATCGACGACTGGTCCTTCAAGCGCGCGAATGGCGCTTATGTCGCGCGGATTCCGGGAGAGGGATTCGCCCTCGATCTCACGCTCACGCCCACGCAGCCGATCCTGCTGCAGGGCGATGCGGGCTACAGCCGCAAGGGGCCCCTTCCCTCGCAGGCGAGCGGCTACTACAGCGAGCCGCACCTCGCGGTGACGGGCACGGTGAAGGTGAACGGGCAGTACGGTCGAGGCCACGCGGCTCGGCGTGGCTCGACCACGAGTGGTCCAGCGAGATCCTCGCCGAGAACGCCGTGGGCTGGGACTGGGTGGGGCTCAACCTCGAGGGCGGCGGCGCGCTCATGGCGTTTCGCCTCCGCGACAAGGCGGGCGGGACGGTGTGGGCCTCGGCGACGGTTCGCCGCGACGGCAAGGTGCGCGTCTACACCAAGGACGAGGTGCGCTTCACGCCGCGGCGCACGTGGAAATCGCCCCGCACGGGCACCGCGTGGCCCGTGGAGATGGGCTTCGAGATCGCGGGCGAAGCGTGGGTGGTGACGCCGATGATGGACGACCAGGAGATGGACGCGCGCGGCTCCACCGGCACGCTCTACTGGGAGGGGGCGGTGACCGCGGCGGGACCCAACGGGGCGAAGGGGCGCGGCTACCTCGAGCTCACGGGCTATTCCGAGAGGCTGCGCTTTTGAGTTCCGCGGATCCTCCTGCCGGCGCCGCTCCCGCCCCGGCCGTGGCCGCGGAGAGCGTCCGCACCGAGGTCGGCAACATCCCGGCCATCGAGGGGCTGAGGGGCGTCGCGGTGCTGTGGGTGATGGTCTTCCACTTCGTGGTGGTGCGGGACGGCAAGTTCGACGACGCCTTCATCGCGTTCCTGAAGGACTGGCCCGTGCTCGACGTGTTCGTGCGCAACGGCTACCTGGGCGTCGACCTCTTCTTCCTCATCACGGGCTTTCTCCTCACCCTGCCGTGGTTCCGGCATGCGGATGCGGGATTGCCCGCCCCCGACTGGCGGACGTTCTACGCGCGGCGGGCGCGGCGGATCCTGCCCGCGTACTACGTGCAGCTCGTGTTCCTGTTCTTCGTGGTGCTGCCCCTGCTCTTCCCGCGCCTGTGGGTGCAGTCCACGCCCATGGTGGTGGGGAACCTCGGGGCGCACGCCACGTTCCTGCACTACACCAACCCGCTCACCTCGGCCTCGATGACGGTGAACGGCGCGCTGTGGACGCTGGCGATCGAGATGCAGTACTACGTGCTGGTGCCGCTGGTGGCGCCGCTCTTCGTGAAGTGGCCTTGGCGGAGTCTCGTCGGCGCGTTCCTCATCGCGGCGGGGTGGCGGTGGCTGGCCGACCACCACATGGACTGGCTCGTGGCGGCGTATCTCAAGATGGTGGCGCATGCGGGGGTGACGGAGGCCGGGATACGGCACCTGCTGGGCACGCAGCTTCCGGCGTGGGCGGTGCACTTCGCGCTGGGGATCCTGGCGGGGCGGGCGTGGATGCTGCGGCGGAACAAGGTGATCGAGGGGATCGGGCGGTGGGTGCCGGTGGTTGTCGCTGCGGCTTCCGTCCTTGGGCTTTACGCCATCCTGCGGAACGGGACTTCGCTCATTGGGCAGTTGGGGTGGGTGGCGTTTCCGGTGGTGCTGGCGGTGGGATTCGCGGCGATCGTCTCGTGGCCTTCGGACGTGCTGTCGAAGGTGGCCGCATCGTGGCCGCTGTCGTCGGTCGGGCGGATCAGTTACTCGGCGTACCTGTACCACCTGCCCTTGCTGCTGCTCTTCAATGCCTTTCTGCCGTCGGTGACGGGTGGGCTTGCGCCGATCCTCTGGGTGGCAATCGTCGTTCTGGTATCGGCGGCGTCGTTCCAGCTTGTAGAGCTGCGATACCTTTCGCGGGGCGTTCCCCGCGAAGCTCCGGCGAAGGCATCGCCTGCTGCATAACGCAGCGACGCGATATTGGGCGGCTGCAGGTTTTGCCTTGTAGGCCAATGGGTTGGCGTTGACCGCGCTGCCTCATGAAGACAGAATGCCTACTAATTCCGTGCATCTGCCGGATAACACCTGTCAACCCAATACTAGTTAGGCCGCGACATGAGATACGTCGTCAATGTGAGCTTGGGATGCAATTGTTGCAGCAGCACTATGGCCGGTGTGTCTGAATCCCGTGCTAATGACGATTCAAGTAATTATGTCGATCTGGTTCGTCTCGGACGGCGAATGGCCAAATTACTTCGAGAGTCGCGATCGCTATTGGCCTGGTTGGCATAGCTGGAGTCGCGTTCTATTTGATTCTGTTCCAGCTCGGCATGTTGCTTCTTAGCACGCTGGTGTGCGTGTTTAGTCCCAGATGAAGCGTGGAATTCTGGGCGAGCACATCTTTGAGTCCGGGACGAGGGTTTGTTTGAATCAACTCCATTTAATGAAGCCCTTCACAAGTGGAATGCAATCGATACGGTGAAACGGCTCCTTTGGCGCCACTTTGTGCGCGTCGGAGGCACCAACTGGTTCGTCATTCCGGATCGAAGCTTGCCTTCGAACGAGAAGCGATGAGACATCGCCCATGAGCTTCGATCTCGCATGCAGGCCTAACAACGCGTTCGAGCGGTCCGTGGGTCAGCGTGGGCCGCGTCTGGCCGCGGCAATGTCATCGTGGCCGGCCGCTCAACTAGGTCGTTAGGCATCACCCAAACGAACCGCCGTGGACTCCGCTGCCACCAAAGTCATACGACCGGTATTGCCCGATGATCGCCGTCCACTATCCCGGATGCTGGAGTTGTACCAGTATGAGTTGTCGGATATCTGGGATCAGGATCTCGACGACTCTGGTGAATACGGGTACTCGCTGGATCGGTACTTCCAGGCATCCCAGTGCAAGGCGTTCGTCGCGCTGGTCTCAGGCAGGTTCGCGGGCTTCGCACTTGCCGATGGCGCAGTCAAGGTGGGCACGGCGGGGAACTGGATGGACCAGTTCTTCATCCTCAAGAAGTACAGGCGTGCTGGCCTCGGCGCTGAACTGGCTTGCACGGTGTTCCGGGCCTTGCCAGGCTACTGGGAGGTGGGTCAAATGCGAGACAACCTCGCGGCACAGGGCGTTCTGGCGCAGAGTCACGCGATCAGCGCCCATACCACGGGCGCGTAGTCACGGGAACACTCCGGCTGGCAAGTAGCGGCTGGTGGCAGGGCGTCGCGATCCGAATCCTTCACCGCAGCCGCAAACGTGACTGCCTGAACACCGCGCTCGAACCTCGGCCCGCTACGGGCAGAGCGAAGTACTCGCACGTCGATCGATCGGCCGATAGGACATGCCATGAACGAGACATCGCAGGCGCCGTGGAGGCAAATCAGAACCGGCTTCTCTGGCCTCATCTCGTGCAGCAGTGGAGTCCGCCTGACTCTCCGTGGTGAGCTGGGCAACGCCGGTCTACGGCCGACTACGGCCAAACTTGCCGCTTCGTCGTCGACCTGAGGGCTATCGCCTGAACATTTGCAAGGCGCTAGTAGTCGGCCTTAGTGTCGCCCAACAAGTCGCTCAACTTCGCCAGCCAGCCATGTCCACCACCACTTTGAAATCGCTGTTCGGCTACAAGGCTTGGGCCAACTCCGAGCTCTTCGCCTTGCTCGCCACGCTGCCGGACCGACATGGCGAGCAGTTGCACACCTGCATCCGAACGCTTAACCACATTTACGTAGTCGATCGCCTGTTTCGAGCTCGTCTCAGCGACGAACCGAGTCCGTTCGACGCAACCAACACGATGGACACGCCGTCGCTCGAACAGTTGCGCCGGGACGTGGCGGCAACCGACGCTTGGTACCAAAGCTATGTCGCGGGCATCTCGGATGCAGAGCTGGCCTCCGTTCTGGAGTTCACGTTCACCGACGGTGACGCCGGTCGAATGTCCAAGGAGGAGATCCTCCTTCACGTGCTCACCCACGGCGGCTATCACCGAGGCAACGTTGGCCAGGTACTCAAGTCGATCTCAATCGCACCACCTCGCGATCTGTACACCAAGTTCCTGCATTTGAACGAGCCGGCGCGCAGGTCGGCTTCACCATTCGCTCCGCTCAAACGTTAGCTGTCGACGGAAGTACCACTCGCGCGGGCCGCAATACGAGTGGGCGCGAACATGCTCCGGCCCAGCCACCGCCATAACTGCTGTCCGTTGCGGCCGCCTCCCTGCACCTTCAGCCCGCCCGCGCGCAGTTCCGCGTCGGGGTCGCTGTCGCCGGTCCAGATCTCCGTCAGCGCGCGCACCGTGGATTCGACGACCACCGTGACCTCGTGGCCGGGATCGTCGCGGCACAGGTCCGGGACGCGGTTCTCCACCACCAGCCACCACTGACGCTCTCCGCGCGGCGCGTCCGTGAACATGAACTGGATCACCACGCGGTGTCCCGCCGGAAACGTGTCGAGCTGCGCGAAGCGGCGTATGTCCCACATGAGGAAGCCGGCGTCGAGCTGGCGGCGCTTCAGGCGGCTTCCGATCCATCGCGCGCCCCAATGCCCGATTCGCCACCACGATCGGCCGAAGCTCCTCACCGGCCGCCGTGAGGTGGTATTCGAATACGCCCTTGGCGCGGCGGCGTTCGATGACCCCCATCTCCTCGAGCTTGCGCAATCGCTGGGTGAGCAGCGTGGCGGACATCCGGGGAACCCCGCGCTTGATGTCGTTGAACCGGTGGCTGCCGCAGAGCAGCTCGCGCACGACGAGCGGCGTCCACAGCTCTCCCAGCACTTCGGCGCCGCGGGCAACCGTGCAGAACTGGCCGTAATCGATCATCGCCCCAGTGTATTCGTTTGGCGCGAGAAGGCCACTACAGATTCTGGACTTGAGCCGCGGCATGGCGTCGGTAGATTGGGGGCACGGACGCACACCGCGTCCTCCTCCAGGAAAGGGATCACCCATGGCCTCGACGACCATCGCACCCGCAGGATTCGATCCCGACAAGTTCAAGGCGACCACTCGCGCGCAATGGCAGGCGGCGGCCGAAGCGTGGAACCGCTGGTCCCCTCTCCTGTCGCGCTGGCTGGGACCCGCGACCGAGACGATGCTCGACATGGCCGCGGCCAAGGACGGCGCCCGTGTGCTCGACGTCGCCGCCGGCGCGGGCGAGCAGACGCTTGCGGCGGCCCGCCGCGTCGGCACCAACGGATCCGTGCTCGCGACCGACATCTCGCCCGCCATCCTGGACTTCGCGCTCGATGCCGCGCGCCGCGCCGGGCTGGACAACGTCGAGACGCTCGAGCTGGACGGCGAGCGGCACGACACGCTGGCCGAGGGTTCCTTCGAAGCGGCGATCTCGAGAGTCGGGCTCATCTACTTTCCCGACCAGCAGCGCGCGCTTCGCGGAATCCGCCATGCGCTCAAGCCGGGAGGACGCTTTGCCGCGGTGGTGTATTCGACGCCCGACATGAATCCCTTCTTCTCCATCCCGGTCGGCATCATCCGGCAGCCGCGCGAAGCTTCCCCCGCCGCTTCCCGGCCAGCCCGGGCCCTTCTCGCTCGGGGGCGAGGGTGTCCTGGCCAGGAGCCTCGAGCAGGCCGGATTTCGCGACGTCGAAGTGCGCCGGGTCGATTCGCCCGTGCGCCTTCCCTCGGCCGCCGAGTGCGTTCGCTTCGAGCGCGAGTCCTTTGGCGCGCTCCACCAGATGATGGCGACCCTGAGCGAGGAGGAACGTTCCGCGACCTGGAGGGAGATCGAAACAGCCCTCGGCAAGTTCGAGACCACCGATGGCTTCGTGGGACCGTGCGAGATGCTGGTCGGAGCGGGGAGCAAGTAACGCGGTTGGGCCGTCCATGCCCGGGCGTTCCTGTTCGAGGTAAAGGCAGCGGCAGCGGTATAGTTGGTGTCAGGCGTCACAACTACCTTGCCCATACACCATGCGACTCGCTGACCTCGGCCCCCTTCCGCTGTCGATCATCGCATCGCTGGTGTTGGCAGTGCTCCTGCTCGCGATCCGCATCTTCGTCATGCAGCGGATGCAGACACAGCGCCAACGGGAGAACAGGCAGGAGACCGAGCGCCTTAAGTCCTTGGTCGCCGCCTACCGCTCGCTGGCTGGCTCGTTTTCACCGGCTACCGGGGAGCATCGCTCCCAGATCGAGGAGGCGCTCGGCGATATCGTGCTGTTCGGCTCCATCCGCCAGGTCGAGCTTGCCGCGCGCTATGCGCTCGCCGCAACTCGCGGCGAGGCCGTGGACTACCAGCCACTGATAAGCGATCTGCGATCCGACCTGCGCACCCAACTCGGGCTCGAGCCGATCCCCGATTCGTTGGAGCTTCCCGCTTCCGGGCCAAGCCGGACGGCGCGTCCAGCTCGAACCGAAGGCGGAGGATCTGGGCGGGCAGGTGGTGGCGGAGGCGGCGGCGTAGGTGGAGCGGCTGGAGCCGGTGGCGTGGGAGCGGGGATGATCGCCGCTGGCACCATGGATCAACCGCCTTCCTGACAGCCCGCATCGCGATGTCGCAAGCCGCCCTCCCGCCCCGCTCACCGACGTCGAGTACCATCACGGCCCATGAACACCCGCCTTCTCATGAGTCTCAGCGCGGCATTCCTGGCGGCAGCCGGCATTGGCATCACGTTTCTTCCGCAGGAGCTTCTTGTCCATGCCGGAGCGCGCCCCGAGGGAACCCTCGTCCTCCTGGTCCAGCTGCTTGGCGCCTCGTACCTGGGCGTCGCCGCGCTCAACTGGATGAACCGCGGAAATCGCATGGGGGGAATCTACGGCCGCCCGGTTACCATGGCCAATCTCCTGCATTTCACCGTCGGGGCCCTGGCACTCGTGAAAGCGACCGTCGTCCAGCCTGTCCCGGTGGAAGTGATGGCAACGGCAGCGGTCTATTCGGTCTTCGGGATCTGGTTCGCGCTGGTGCTGTTCACCCATCCGGCCGATGAATCGGCCAAGTAACCAGTCCAGGCCGGACTGACGAGGATCGAATGCCCGATTTCGCCTATCGAATCACGCCGGCACGCCGTGCCGCGCTGCTCCTTGCCGCGCTGCTTTCGGCCAGCTCGCATTGCTTTCGCACAGGCGCCCCGCCCCCTCCAGGACCAGGTCGCCGAAGCCGACCGCGCCCTCTTCCGCGCCGTCTTCGACGACTGCAATCCCGACGCCATCGCCGCCCTCGTCACCGACGACTTCGAGTTCTACCACGACAAGTGGGGCCAGACCGCGAAGTCGAAGGACGAGTTCGTGAAGTCGATCCGCGGAATGTGCGAGCGCCAGCGGGCCGGCACGGACTTCAAGGGCAAGCGCGTGCTCGTCGAGGGCTCGGTGGAGGTCCTTCCCATGAAGGGCTACGGCGCGATCGAGATGGGCAAGCACCGCTTCTACAAGGTCGAGCCGGGCAAGCCCGACATCCCCACCGAGCACGCGCGCTTCACCCACCTCTGGCGCCACGAGAACGGCCGCTGGCTGCTGGCACGGGTGCTGAGCTACGACCACGTCAACGAGCCGGGTTGGCCTCCGAAGCCGTGACCACTACCATTTCGCGAACATGGCTCCCTACCAGGTGACCCTCGAAGAGAAGCCCACCTACCTCCACGCGAAGGTGGTCGGCCCGCGCACGCCCGAGAACGCCATCCGCTATCTCGAGGAGGTGTACGCGGCCTGCCTGCGCACGGGCTTGTCGCAGGTCCTGCTCGAGATGGCGTTTTCGGGGCCGAGCCTGGGCCCCTCGGGGATCCTGCGCGTCGTCTCCGAGCGAAGTGCGGACGGATCGAAGCTCCGCAAGGTCGCCTACGTGGAGGCCTCGATGGACGGCCTGCAGCGCGCGAAGTTCGCCGAGACGGTGGCGATCAACCGCGCGGTGAACCTGCGCCTCTTCGAGACTGTCGACGAGGCCGTGCGCTGGCTCGAGGATGGTCCGGCCGCTTGAGGCACCCGATGCAACCCATGAACAATATCGCCGCCCTGCTCCTCGCCCTCGGCATCGCCATCCCCGCGTCTGCCTCCGATCCGGCGCGTCCCGCGATGACCTTCTTCGTCACCAGCGTGGGACTCGGGTCGGGCGGAGACCTCGGCGGCCTGGCCGGCGCCGACCGTCATTGCCAGAACCTGGCAGCGGGCGCAGGGGCAGGCTCCCGCACCTGGCGCGCTTATCTCAGCACGCAATCCAAGGGCGGCGCCCGCGCTCGTGAACGCGCGCGATCGCATCGGCAAGGGGCCCTGGCACAACGCGGCGGGCGCCCTGATCGCGCGCGACGTGGACGAGCTGCACGGCCCGCGCAACAACATCACCGCCGCCACCGCCCTCGACGAGACGGGGCAACCCCGCCCCCGGGAAATTCCACGACATCCTCACCGGGACGCGCCTCGACGGCACCGCCCCCTCCCGCCTCGATCCGGACATGACCTGCGGCAACTGGACTCAGGGCGGCAAGGAAGGCGCCGCGATCGTCGGCCACCACGACCGCGTGAGCGCCATCGACGAGCCCTGGGCCCGGTCCTGGAATTCCGCGCACCTCACGCGCGGCTGCAGCCCGCCTGCCCTGGCGGAGCTCGGAAGCGGCGGGCTCTTCTACTGTTTCGCGGAGTAGCTTTCGCTGGGCAACGCCAGCCCCGGCCCGGCAAGACTGGCGATCGAGGCCGCAAGGCATTACCCTTCCGGGCCTGGAAGCGCGATTCGCCGATCGAAGGCCACCTGCGTCTACTCGCGGAAAGCTGACCATGCTCATGCTCGAATACCGCGCCATTGCCTGGTGGTACTGGCTCGCCACCGTCTGCCTCCTCACGGCCGGGGTCCTCGGATGGCCCGCGGGCTTCCCGCTCGCGATCGGCCTCACGGCATTCCAGCTCACGCACTTCGGCATTCGCGGCCGCAGCCTTGTCTCCTTCCCATTGCAGGTGCGGGCGGCCTACCTCCTGTCTGCTCCTCGTCGCGCTGCCCGAGCCGCTCCAGCCCATCTACTGGATTCCCATGATCGGCACCTGGGCGCAGGTCCTCTTCGGCTACTGCACGATGGCCCGGCTGGTCTCGCTGCTGCCCTGGAACCGCGATCAGCCTCTCTCGGGAGCGCTGCTCCGGCGGACGTTCCTCTCCCGCCCGGTACGCGGCAACATCCTGCAGGGCATGCCGGTCGCTTGACCGCAGTTCCTCCCCGAAAGCGCCGTTCCCGAACAAGGAGAGCGCCGATGATCTCGCACCCCCGCCTCACCATCCGCGACCTGCGCGCACGCCCGGTCAACGTGCCGATGCGCATCCCCCTGCAGACGAGCGGCGGCACCGTGGGCGTCGCGCCCCTCGCGCTCGTCGACCTCGTCACCGAGCAGGGCGTCACCGGCCACGCCTACCTCTTCTGCTACACCCCCGTCGCCTTGCGGCCCACGGTGCAGGTGATCGAGAACCTGGCCCCCTTCCTCATGGGCGATCCGGTCTCCCCGCAGGAGATCGACCGCAAGCTGCAGAGGCAATTCCGCCTGCTGGGCGCCAAGGGGATCGCGGGCATGGCGCTCGCGGGCATCGACATGGCGGCCTGGGATGCGCTGGCGAAGGCCGCGGGCCTGCCGCTCGTGCGCCTGCTGGGCGGCACCCCGCGCAAGGTCCCCGCCTACAACAGTTGCGGCCTGGGCATCATCGGCGCGGAGAAGGCGGCGCTCGAGGCGCAGCAGCTCGCCGAGGGCTTCTCCGCGATCAAGGTCCGGCTGGGCTACGCGGATGCGAAGGCCGACCTCGAGGTCGTGCGCGCCGTGCGCAAGGCGGTCGGCCCGAAGATCCACCTGATGAGCGACTACAACCAGTCCCTCTCCGTCGCGGAAGCCGTCGTGCGCACCGAGGCGCTTAAGGACGAGGGCCTGTTCTGGGTGGAGGAGCCCACCTCGCAGGACGACTACGAGGGCCACGCGCAGATCCGCGCCAAGTCGAAGACCCCCATCCAGATGGGCGAAAACTGGTGGGGCACGCACGAGATGGCCAAGTGCGTGGCGGCCGGCGGCTCGGACCTGTGCATGCCCGACGCGATGAAGATCGGCGGCGTGACGGGCTGGCTGCGCGCGGCTGCCATCGCCGAATCGGCGGGGCTGCCGGTCTCGAGCCACCTCTTCCCCGAGGTGAGCGCGCATCTGCTCGCCGTCACGCCCACCTGTCACTGGCTGGAGTATGCGGACTGGGCCGACCCCATCCTGCAGGAGCCCCTGAAGTTCGACGGCGGGCAGGCGGTGATCGCGGACACGCCCGGCACCGGCATCGCCTGGAACGAAGAGAACGTCTCGCGCTACCTGGTCGCGTGAACGGGCGGGATGGAACCCTTCTTCAAGTACTACATCGCCGCGTGGAGCGCGGCATGCCTCGTCGCGCTCGTCCTCCTGCTGCGCAACACTGCTGCGTTCGCCGTCTGCCGCCGCAGCTACTGGCGCTTCCTCGCGGAGCCCTGGAAGCTCGCCACCTTCGCCGCCGGGGCCGGGCTCATCACGCTGGTGGCGCCCTACACGGGCGATCCAACGTGGGACTACGTGGACGGCTTCTTCATGTCCGTCTTCTGCTTCGCCACCTCGGCCTGGGTCGTGGCCACGCTCTACTTCAGGGCGCGGGGAAAGGCGAGCTGGACGGAGACCTACGTGGCCGCCTGCGCGTGGCTCTTCTCGGCGAGCTGGTCGTACGACATCTATCTGGTGTGGCGAAACGGCGACTATCCCCTCACCTGGTATTCCAACCTCTTCGCCTCGTCGGTGATCTACCTGGCGGCGGGGCTGTTCTGGAACCTGGAGTGGCAGCGCGGGCGCGGCGTCATCTTCTCCTTCATGCGCGAGGGGTGGCCGTCGCGGCCCGCGGAGTCCGCGTTCCTCCGGCTGGTAGGCTACGCCGCGATCTTCGCCCTGCCGGCGATCGCGGCCGTGCTGGTCTTCCTGCTGGACAAGAAGTGATCGCAGCCAAACGGCTATGGGAGTGATGCCATGAGCGAATCCGTCGATGCCCTCGTCCTGGACCTCCTCGAGTGGATCGGCCCCAGGCCGCGCCCCTACGCCGAAGTCATGGAAGCCTGGCGCACCTCCTGCCCGAAGCTTCCGGTCTGGGAGGAAGCCAACTCGCGCGGCTTCGTCGCCCGCAGCCACGAGACGGGGCAGGAAGCCATCGTTTCGGTCACCGCATCCGGGCGCGACTTCCTGGACGCACACCGGAGGATCAAATGAAACGAGTGACCGGCATCGGCGGCATCTTCTTCAAGGCGAAGGACGCGGGGGCGCTTCGCGACTGGTACAAGCGCCACCTGGGCATCGCGATCGAGGATTGGGGCGGCACGGCCTTCCGCTGGACGGACGCGCAGGGCCAGGCCGTTAACGGCACCACGGTTTGGAACCTCTTTGATAGCGAAAGCACCTACTTCGCCCCGAGCACCGCGCCCTTCATGATCAACTACCGCGTGGACGACCTGCACGCCCTCCTGAAAGTCCTTCGCGAGGAGGGCTGCGCCGTCCAGGACAAGGTGGAGGAGTCGGAATACGGCAAGTTCGGCTGGGTCGTGGACCCGGAGGGCAACAAGGTCGAGCTGTGGCAGCCGCCTGCGGGCTTCTGAACGAGCCGTGTGCTCGCGTCTAGTCCTCCTCGTACTGGAAGACCTTCTCCAGGGGCAGCTCGAGCACGCGCGCGATCCGGAACGCGACCTCGAGCGAAGGCGAGTACTTGTTGCCCTCGATGGCGTTCACCGTCTGCCGGGTGACGCCGATCCGGTCGGCGAGCTCCTGCTGCGTCATCCCGCCGCGCGCGAATCGCAGGGCCCGGATGTCGTTGCTGATGCGGGGGGCGCCCTTGCCCATCGCCTACGCGCCGCGCCGGTAGAGGTATAGCTGCGAGCCGGTCTCCGCGAGTTGCGCCAGCACCCAGGAGCCGAGCAGCACGTGCGTGAAGAGGAAGTTGCCTTGCGTCTGCACGGCCACGACCAGGGTGACGAAGACGCCGACGGCCAGCACCCAGGAGCCCACGCGCGTTCCCTTGAGCTCGATGAGGCGGTCGCGCTCGTCCGTCTCGTCGCGCGGGTCCACGATGGCGATGAGGATGTGGCCTGCGACCTGCGAGGCGACGAGGTACGCGACCGCCACCCCGAACAGCACCTTGTGCTGCGGCAGCACGTCCACCGCGTCGGTGGGCAGCGCCATCGAGAAGTAGTAGCCGAACACCACGAGCATGCCCAGGAACATCACCCACAAGCTCTTTTCCTGAAACGACAGGTCCATCGGGATCTCCTTTCGGCTAGGTCGGTCGGCTGGGACGCGATGTCAAAGATACTTGACATAGCCTAGCGGCAGCTCCCTCGTGGTGTCAACTATTTTTTACATCAAGATTTCAGCGGGGAAAGCCGCGCCCGTAGCCGCTTTCCGCGAGGATCGCCTTCGCGTCGCGAAGCTCCAGCAGCGTGCGCATCGCCGCGCGCTTGTCGCCCGCCTTCGCGTAGTAGGCCTCGCAGATGCGCTTGCCGATCCAGTACCCCATGTCGGCGGGCCGCCCGCGGATGGACATCCGCTGCACGTAGAGCCACTCGGTCTTCGCGCGGCGCGAATCCACGTCGGACTTGAACTCGCGCCAGAGCGCCGCCTCGTTCGCCAGGCCGTACGCCTGCCGCTCGGCTCCCGTGCGCGCGGCGCCCTCGAGCGCCTTCTCCATCACGAAGTCCGCGAAGCCTTCCACCATCGACTGGTGCAGCAGGTCGTCCGCGTTCTCCTTCAACCCGGCGCGCGACTGGTAGACGTGCGCCATCTCGTGGGCGACGAAGTCGCGCAGCACCTGCGCGGCGGCCGGCGCGGAATCGGCCAGGGAGCAGATCACCTCCAGGCCCAGCACCAGGCCATCCGCCCCCGCCGTCCCGCCCGAGTTGCCGGCGCCGAAGACGACGTAGGCCGTGGCCGCCTCGCGTTCGCCCAGCATCGCGCCGATCCTGGCGATGATCGCCGACGCCTCGAGCTGCATCTGCCTTGCGACCGGCAGGCACACGGAGATCGCGCGCCGGTACGCGGCGGTGTCGCCCGCCACGGCCTTGGCGAGGTTCTCCGCGCTCTCGATGCGGTTGGGAGTGAAGATCGCCACGCCCGGTGTGCCGCGGTCCAGGTACGCCGATTTCAGGAGCGGCGCGCCCGGGACGCGGCCTTCGGCGAAGAGCGCGGCGAAGCGCTCCGCGTCTTCCACCACGAAGGAGGAACTGCTGCCCGTCCACGGGAGCTGCGAGCACGCGCCCAGGAGCGCGGCGGCGAGGATTGCCGGTGCGGTCGTCTTCATGCGCGCAGTCTAGCAACGGGTGTAATCTTTTCGCTCGCCCCGCAACGCACGGTAACCTCTCGACGGAAGGCCCATGACACTGCGCGAGATCCTGGGAACCGAACTGCCCATCATCCAGGCCCCGATGGCGGGCGTGCAGCTCGCTTCGCTCACGGTCGCCGTCTCGAACGCGGGCGCCCTGGGGTCCCTCCCCTGCGCCATGCTCGATCCGTCCGCGATGCGCAGGGAGCTCTTCAACATCCATTCGCAGACCGCCAAGCCCTACAACGTGAACTTCTTCTGCCACGAGCCGCCGGTGCCGCTGGCCGAGCGCGAGGCGGCGTGGCTCGCGGCCCTCGCGCCCTACTACGAGGAGTTCGGCATCGACGCGGGCGAGATCCCGAAGGGCCCCGCGCGGATCCCCTTCAGCGCCGAAGCGGCGGAGGTGCTCGCCGAATTCAAGCCGAAGGTGGTGAGCTTCCATTTCGGGCTCCCCTCCCCCGAGCTGCTCTCGCGCGTGAAGGCCATGGGCGCGAAGGTCCTCTCCTCGGCCACCACGGTGGAGGAGGCGATCTGGCTCGAGAGGCACGGCGTGGACGCGGTGATCGCCCAGGGCGTCGAGGCGGGCGGGCATCGCGGCATGTTCCTCACCGACGACATCGGCACGCAGCTGGGCACCTTCGCGCTGGTGCCGCAGGTGGTGAAGGCCGTGAAGGTGCCCGTGATCGCGGCAGGCGGGATCGCCGATGCCCACGGCGTCGCGGCGGCCCTCGCGCTGGGCGCCTCCGGCGTGCAGGTGGGAACGGCCTACCTGCTGTGCCCGGAGGTCACCACGACCCCGATGCACCGGGCGGCGCTCAAGAGCGATGCGGCGCGCGTCACCGTGCTCACCAACGTCTTCACCGGCAGGCCCTCGCGCGGCATCGTGAACCGGATCATGCGCGAGCTCGGGCCGATCAGCCCCCTCGCGCCGCAGTTTCCGCTGGCCGCGCCCGCCATCGCACCGCTGCGCGCGAAGGCCGAAAGCCTGGGCAGCGGCGATTTCTCGCCGCTTTGGTCCGGGCAGAACGCGAGCGGGTGCCGGGAGATTCCGGCGGCGGAGCTCACAAGGGAATTGGCCCATGTCCGGTGAGGCGCCCGCAGGCCTTCCCGTCCCGCAGGATGGCAGGAGGCGCTGGGCGTTTCTCGTCTTCCCGGCCGTGGCGCTGTTCGTGCTGTCCCCCATCTATCTCGCATACGAGTACTCGCAAGCCCTCGACGAGCCGAACGCGAGCGTCCTGCCCTGGTGGCTCAAGTTTGCGTTCATCCTCTTCGCGACTTCGCCCCTTTATTTCCTCGCCCTCGCGCTCATCCGCGCCTCCCAGAAGCTTTACGGCCGCGCCCTTCTCGCCCTCGTCGCCTTCGCGCTCTGGGCTGTCAGCCTCGTGGTCCTTTACGTCAGCGCCATAGGCTGCGTCGGTGGCGGCTGCGGCAATGGCGGCGATGTCGTGTTTCCGGTGGCCCTGGTCGCGTGGAGCGTGGGCCTTTCGTGGATCGCCACTCCTTTTCCAGGCCATGCATAACCCGCTCCCTTTGATCGTCGCCGGGATCTGCATTGCCTTCGCCGTGTCCGGCGCGCGGGCAGAGCCCTGGCCCGACCCGCCCCCCAACCTCGTGCAGGCCACGCCGGGCATCTACACCTCCGGCCAGCCGTCTTCGAAATCCCTCGAGGGCCTGAAGGCGCAGGGCTTCGAAGCCGTGGTCTACCTCGCCCCGCCCACCGTGGGCGACGCGGTGCCGGGCGAGGCGAAGATCGTCGGCGGCCAGGGCCTCGTGTTCGTGAACATCCCCATCGTCTTCGACAACCCCACCGAGCGGGACTTCGAGACCTTCGTCGCGGTCATGAAGGCGCTTTCGGGCCGCAAGGTGCTGGTCCACTGCCAGGTCAACCTGCGCGCCTCCTCGATGACGTTCCTCTACCGCACGATCGTGGGCAAGGAGAACCCCGACGAGGCGTGGAAGGCGGTGGAGAAGATCTGGACCCCGCGCGGGCCGTGGAAACGCCTCATCGAGGAACAACTGAAGAAACACGGGGTGGCTTTCGAGATATTCTGAAAGCCATGAGCGCAAAGCCACGCCACGTCCACGCCATCGACCTGCAGGGGCTCGGGCGCCTCGCCGTCGATGCGACCCTCGGGATCACGGGCATCGTCGAGACGATGCACCACAACATCTCGCGGGTCCCCGGGCCCCTGGGCAAGCCCACGCAGAAGCCCACGAAGGGAATCACCGGGCTCGTCTATCGCAGCATCCGCGGCGTGACGCGGCTCGTGGGAGGCGGCGTGGACCTCGCCCTCGCGAACCTCGCCTCGCTGGTGGGAGAGGAGCCCTCCTCGCGCACGCGCGAGGCGGTCCTCGCAGCGCTCAACGGCGTCCTGGGCGACCACCTGGCCGCCAGCGGCAACCCGCTCGCCATTCCCATGCGCTTTCGCCGCGGCGGGCAGGCGCTCGTCCTCCGGCGTCCCAGCCTCGCGAAGGCGATTGCCCAGCCGACGGGAAGGATCCTGATCCTCATGCACGGGCTGTGCCGCAGCGACCTGCAGTGGGAGCGCGACGGCCACGACCACGGCGCCGCGATCGCCGCCGATCCCGCCTTCGTGCCTGCGTACACGCCGGTGTACCTGCAATACAACTCCGGGCTGCACGTCTCGACCAACGGCCGGGAATTCGCGAGCCTCGTCGAATCGCTCGTGCGGGCCTGGCCCGTCCCCGTCGAGGAGATCGCGATCCTCGCGCACAGCATGGGCGGGCTCATCGCGCGAAGCGCCCTGCACTACGCCGCCGAATCGAAGCGGGCATGGCCGGCGAAGGTGACGAAGATCGTCTTCCTCGGCACGCCGCACGACGGGGCGCCGCTGGAGCGCGGCGGCAACTGGGTGACCGTGGTCCTCGACAAGAGCCCCTACACGACGGCGTTCTCGCGGCTGGGGAAGCTGCGCAGCGCCGGGATCACGGACCTGCGCCACGGCAACCTCCTGGACGACGACTGGATGGGCAGGGACCGCTTCGCGGCCTCGAGCCGCGTGACCACCAAGCGGCGCCTGGTGCCGCTGCCCGCGGGCGTGCAGTGCTTCGCGGCCGCCGCCTCGCTCGCCCGCAAGAGCGGGGGCCTGCGCGAGCGCTTCCTCGGCGACGGGCTGGTGCAGGTCCCCAGCGCGCTCGGGCACGGCCGCACGCCCAAGGGCGCGCTCGGGATCGCCGCCAAGCGGCAGTGGATCGGCTACGGCATGAACCATCTCGACCTGCTGGACCGCCCCGAGGTCTACGACCGCATCCGGCGCTGGCTCGCCTAGGCATGCTCCGCTTCCGTCCGCTCGTGCCCGGGGACCAGGCGTTCCTCTGGGACGTCCTGCACATCGCGCTCTGGGACCCGCCGCCCGCCCCCCTGCGGCCGCGCGAGGTGCTCGAGCATCCCGGCGTGCGGATCTACGCCGAGGGTTGGGGTCGCGAGGGCGACGTCGGCGTCGTCGCGCTGGTGGGCCCGGAGGAACGCCCGCGGGAGCCGCGTGGATGCGGCTCGTCGCCGGCGGCGCAGGCCTCGCGTACGTGGACGAGCGCACGCCGCAACTCGGGATCGCGCTCCTGCCACCGTTTCAACGCCAGGGGCACGGCGAGCCGCTCCTTCGCGCCGCCCTCGACGCGGCCCGCGCGCACGGCTACGAACAGGTCTCGCTCACCGTGCACCCGAGCAATCCCGCGATCGCCCTTTACGAGCGTTGCGGCTTCCGCAAGGTGGCCCTCCGGAACACCTACCACCTCATGCTCGCGCCCCTCCGAGCGGATAGAATGCGGCGAAAACCGGGGAACCCATGAACGCCGTCGCGGATGCGCAGTTGCAGGGCTGGCTCTTCGCGGCTTTTGCCGCGGTCGTCGTGCCCGCGGCCCTCTTCTTCCAGTTCTCGAAGAACGCCGCGCTCAAGAGGCAACTGTGGCCGGCGGTCATGGTCGCGGTCGGCATTGGATTCCTGCTCTTCTTCGGGCTCTCGGGCGGGGCCTCGGACCCGGCCTTCTTCGCCCTCTCCGCGGTCATGGTCGTGCTCATCGTCGCGATCAACATCCGCGCCATGAAGTTCTGCGGCAAGTGCGGTGCGACGGTGATGAACCAGAATCCCTTCTCGAAGCCGAAGTTCTGCAGCAAGTGCGGAGCCGAGCTGCAATGACGACCGACAAGCGCTGCCCCTGGTGCCTGGGCTCGCCCGAGTACATCGCGTATCACGACCGCGAATGGGGCCGGCCCGTGCACGACGACCGCGTGCTCTTCGAGTTCCTGGTGCTGGAGGGCGCGCAGGCCGGGCTCTCGTGGTCCACGATCCTCGCCAAGCGCGAGAATTACCGCCGCCTGTTCGCCCAGTTCGATCCGGCGAAGGTGGCGCGCTTTCCCCAGGCGAAGCTGGAGAAGCTGCTCCTCGATCCGGGAATCGTGCGCAACCGCCTCAAGGTCGAGGGGACGGTGAAGAACGCGAAGGCCTTCCTCGCGGTGCAGAAGGAGTTCGGCAGCTTCGACGCCTACGTCTGGCGGTTCGTGGGCGGGAAGCCGCTCGCCGCTCGCCGCCGGTCCATGAAGGACGTGCCCGCCTCCACCCCGGAATCCGACGCGCTCTCCAAGGACCTGAAGAAGCGCGGCTTCACCTTCGTCGGCAGCACGATCATGTACGCCTTCATGCAGGCGGTCGGCATGGTCAACGACCACCTCGAGACGTGTCCCAGCCGCTGACGCTGTTCGAGAACGCCTTCAGCCCCTTCGCGCGCAAGGTGCGGATGGTGCTGGAGCACAAGGGGCTCGAGTTCGAGTCCGTGGACGGCCTGCACCGCAGCGGGCACGAGGCGCTCGCGCGGGTGAATCCCCGCAAGGAGGTGCCGGTGCTGGTGGACGGCGACACGGTGGTCGTGAACTCCTCGCACATCGTGGCCTACCTCGAGGACGCCTATCCCAATCCCCCCGTGCTGCCGGGCGATGCGGCCGCGCGCGCCCGCATTCGCCACTGGGAGCGCGTGGCCGACACGCTGCTCGATCCCATCGTGGTGGACGTCTCGCTGTGGAGCTGGGCGAAGCGGCACGACAGCCCGCCGGAGGGATTGCGGGAGGCGGCGGCGCGCGACCTCGACGCCCTCTACGCGGCCATCGAGGCGGAGCTCGCCCGCGGCGGCGGGGAGTTCCTGTGCGGCCCGTTCTCGCTCGCCGACATCGCCCTCTTCCCCAACCTGTATTCGACCCGCGCCCTCAGGCTCGGCCCCGATCCCGCGCGCTTTCCCCTGCTCGTCGCGTGGCTGAAGCGCGTGGCGTCGCAGCCCGTCGTCACGGCGGACCTGGAGCGGCTGCGCGCCTGGCTCAAGGCCCTGCCGGCCACCGAGGGCTTCGAGCGCGAGCGCATCTTCTGGCGCGGCGAGCGCATCGAGTGGCTGCTGGCCAACGGCTTCCACCGCTGGTTCCTCGAGGAGATCGAGCAGGGCCGCGTCCTCTTCCCCGGCACCACGCCTTGAGCGGGCTCAAGGCGTGACGAGCTTGTTCCCCTAGATCTGCAGCTCCAGCGGCAGTTCCTTGTTCCTGGCGAGAAGCATGTCGCGCATGAAGCGCGCCCAGGGCGGCGACGGCGTCCAGATCCGCGTCACGTCCTGGAAGGCGACGTCGGGATCCTCGCCGAGCTCGAGCACGCGGTAGAGGAAGACGAACGAGGAGGCCCGCATGTTGATCTGGCAGTGCAGGAGCACTCGCGTGTCGCCGGCCTGCCGCAGGATGGCCGCGACCTGCTCGTAGTGCGCAGGGGCGGGGGCCGCGAAGTCCACCGGCACGTGGTGGTAGCGCATGCCGTGGCGCGCGACGAGGTCGGTTTCGTCGTCGTGCGAGCCCATGGCGCCTTCCGGGACCAGATTCACTACAATGCCGAATCCGGCCTGGGCGATGCGCTCGAATTGCGCCCGGGTCGGCATTCCGGCCGACGACATCCTGGGCGCGTTCTCGACGTAGTTGAGCGCGATGGGTCCCGGGCTCAGGGAGAACGGCATGGCGATTCGCGCGTACACGAGGAGCATCGCGACGACGGCGAGCGCGAGCGACATCCTCCAAAGTAATCGTGATCGAATTTGCATGGTCGTCCTCCGGTTGCGCGGGCGCCGGCCCATCGGGACGACGGACGGATTCTGCGTTTTGGCGGGCCCCGGGCACTTGAACGAAACGGCTGACTTGCACCGGCGGGCAGTCCGGCCAGGGAGCGGTCGTTGAGGGCGCCAGCCCGTGCCGTTGCCCCCCGCGCGATGGCCGAGCCGGACCGCGTCGCCTCGATCCACATCGCCGGCATCGGCCGCGTCTGCCTCTGGCAGGGAGGAAGCCTGTGGATCGGGCGAACCGGCAGGCGGACCGCGCCCCATTCCCACCACGCGATCCAGGTATCCCTCGACATCGACGAGGAAGGCGGGTCCTTCTTCCTGGACGCCCCCGGGGCGAAGGCCATCGCGCGCTCGGCGGCGATCGTGATGCCCCACAGGCGGCACGAGTTCGACGGCCGCGGCGGCTCGATCGCGCACGTCTTCGTGGAGCCGGAGACGGCCCTGGGACGCCGGCTTCGGCGGCTGTACCCGGGCGAGGGCGTGCAGGCCGTGCCCCTCGAAGGCATCGCCGGCGATGTGCGGGCCCTCGGCGCGGCGTTCCGTCGCGGCGAGCCCGACGCGGCGCTCGCGCGGGCGGGCATGCGCGTGGTGGAGAAGCTGGCCGGCACCGAACCCGTTCACGATCCGGTGAGCTCACGCGTCGAGGCGGTCATCGCGCGGCTCTCGCAGACGGGGGGCGCGCCGATGAGCCTCGCCGAGGCCGCGGCGCTGGTGCACCTGTCGCCGAGCCGCTTCCGGCACCTGTTCGTCGCGGAGACCGGAACGACCTTTCGCGCCTATGCCCTCTGGGTGCGCATCCAGCACGCCATCGTGGCGATGATGGCCGGCCAGTCCTGGACGGACGCCGCCCACGCCGCCGGCTTCGCCGATTCCGCGCACCTCAGCCGGACGTTCCGCCGCATGTTCGGCATCTCGCCGAACATGCTCGTCAGCGACCGGTGAACGCAGCGGCCCGCGAGGGGCGGGCCTCGCGGATTCCGCGATCGTGTACGCTTCGATACGGCTCTTCCGCCTGCCGAAATCCCATGACTTCCCGTTCCCGCGCATTCCCGTTCGCCGTCGCCTCCCTCCTCCTCGCACTCCTCCCGGCCGCCTCGCGGGCCGTCGAGGAGGTGCCCTTCGTCGTCACGCCCGACAACGTCACCCAGGCCATGCTGGAGCTGGCGGGCGTGGGCCCCAGGGATTTCGTCATCGACCTGGGCTCGGGCGACGGGCGCATCGTCATCACCGCCGCCAGGCGCTTCGGGGCGAGCGGCCTCGGGGTGGAGATCGACCCGGCCCTCGTCGCGAAGAGCATCGAGAACGCCAGGCGCGCCGGCGTCGAGGCCAAGGCGAAGTTCGTCGAGCAGGACCTCTTCAAGACGGACCTCGCCGCCGCCACCGTGGTGACGCTCTACCTGCTGCCGGACGTGAACCTGAAGCTCAGGCCCTCGCTCCTGGCGCTCAAGGCCGGCACGCGCATCGTCTCGCACGACTGGGACATGGGCGAGTGGAAGCCGGACCGCTCGATCAAGCTCAAGGCGGACAGCAAGAAGATCGGCCTGAAGAAGGAAAGCGACGTCCACCTGTGGGTCGTCCCCACGAACGTCGACGGCGTCTGGTGCGGATCGGGCAACGCCACGGGGACCAAGATGCTCCTCGACCAGCAGTTCCAGCGCGCGACCGGAACCGTCTCCAACGCGAGGGGAGTCCACTACTTCCAGGCCGGGATCAAGGCGCAGCACATGAGCTCGACCGCCGGCGACGGGCAGATCGCCTTCGAGGACGTGAACGACGTGCTGCACGTACGCGCCGCGGCGGGCGTCTTCGCCCACCTGAAGGGCTCGCTCTTCTCGCGCAGCTGCTGCGGTAGCTGCGAATACTAGCCGCGATGAGCGACGCGCCGGGGAAGGCCGGCCAGGCGGTCACCACCGGCACCCTGCTGCACTACGAAAGCCGCGCGGAGGGCTTCCGCGAGGGCACGCGCGACCACGACGTCTCGCAGAACATCGCCGCGCTCCTGCGGCACATCACCGGGAAGCCGCCCTTCACGATCCTGGACTTCGGCTGCGGGCCGGGACGCGATCTCAGGACCTTCACCGCGATGGGCCACGTGGCCGTCGGCCTCGACGGGGCCGCGAGCTTCGTGGAGATGGCCCGGGCCGACAGCGGCTGCGAGGTGTGGCACCAGGACTTCCTCGCGCTCGAGCTGCCGGCGGAGCGCTTCGACGGCATCTTCGCCAACGCGTCCCTCTTCCACGTCCCCCGCGCCGAGCTGCCGCGGGTGCTGCGGGAGCTGCACGCGACGCTCAAGCCCGGCGGCGTCCTCTTCTGCTCCAACCCGCGCGGCAACAACGAGGAAGGCTGGAACGGCGGCCGCTACGGCGTCTGGCACGACCTCGATTCCTGGCGCGCCCAGGTCACGGCGGCGGGATTCGCCGAGCTCGAGCACTACTACCGCCCGCCCGGCCTGCCCCGCGAACAGCAGCCCTGGCTCGCCACCGTCTGGCGCCGCTGAAGTCAGGTCTTGGACTTGGAGCCGACGGTGAGGGCCGTGGCGATGGCGAGGGTCTGCAGGGCGGCGACGCCCCAGAGGACGTGGGCGTAGCGCCCGGCGTCCATGAGCGGGCCGAAGGCGAGCGGCGCGCAGGCGAGCCCCACGTCGATCCCGGAGTAGACGAAGCCGTAGATGCGCCCGAAGGCCGCCTGGCCGAAGGTGCTGGTGGCCGCGCGGCGCACGAGCATGTCGCGCGAGGGCCCCGAGAACCCCGCCCCGAAGCCCATGATGCCCATGAGGACGATGATGCCCCACGCCGGCGCCGCCCCCGTGGCGAGCGCCACCGCGCACAGGGCCGCCACCGAAAGCGCGATGGCGACGTTGCGCTCCTGCGAGTTGCCCTGGGAGGCGAAGAACCCGCCGGTGCCCGTCCCCGCGGCCGCGCCCAGCAGGTACGCGGTGAGGCCGGAGGTGGCGAGCGCCAGGGTCACCCCGTAGTCGCGCTCGAAGATGGGCACGGCGAAGTTCTGCAGGATGCCGAAGGCCATCACCGTGAAGAAGAAGAACACGAAGCACATCCACACCACGGGCACGCCCAGGAATCCGAACGTGCCGCCCTTCGCCTGCTTGCCCTCGACCACCGCGAGCGGGGCGTCGGCGAGCATGCGGCGATTGGCGAGCAGGAACGCCAGCGCGCAAACGCCCACGATCGAGGCGGCGATGCCCGAGGCGCGCCACCCCCACGTCCCGGCCACGGCGACCATGAGCACCGGCGCGGCCGCCCAGCCGAGGTTGCCCGACAGCCCGTGCACCGAGAACGCGTGCCCCAGCCGCGGCGTCGAGACGCGGCGATTGAGCAGCGTGAAGTCCGCCGGGTGGAAGACGCTGTTCCCCAGCCCCGCGACCATGGCCGCGCCAAGGAGCATCCCGAAGCTCTGCGCCGAGGCGAGCACGAGGCCCGAGGCCGAAAGCAGCAGGATCCCCCCCGTAAGCACCCGTAGCGCCCCGAACCGGTCCACCACGAAGCCCGCGAGCGCCTGCCCCACCCCCGAGGTCACGAAGAACACCGTCATCGCGAGGCCCACCTGCGTGAAGCTCAGGCCGAATTCCGCCATGAGCCACGGGAAGAGCGGCGGGATCATGAAGTGGAAGAAATGCGACGTCCCGTGCGCGAACCCCACGAGCGAGATCACGGTCGCGTCGTGGCGCAGGCTGCCGGCGGGGGCTGCGGTGGCTGACATGGGCGGATTCTATCCCGGCAAGGCGTTGATACGAGTCAAAAGCCCTTGGATTCGTGGGGTTAGGGTGGAGGGGAACTCCCGGAGGCATCCAGTCATGGACTCGCGGGAAAAGCCCTCGCCGGAAGCCATCGAGGGCTGCATCGCCAGGGTTCTCCAGGCCGAGCGGGAGGCGCAAGCCTCCATCGAATCGGCACAGGGTCGCGCCGCCGCAGCCATCGCCCAGGCGCGCGGGAATGCGCGTGCCATCGCCGAGCGCGCCGAGGCGCGCCTCGCCGCCGCCCGCCAGTCCGTCGAGGCCCGCATCGCCCGGCACCAGGCAATGGCCGACGAGCGCGTGCGCGGCCTTCAGGCCACCCTCGCCCCCGCCGAGGCCGACGAATCCCGCCTCGACGAGGCGCTCGCCCGCGTGGCCGCCTCCCTCACCACGGGCCGCGCGCCGTGATCGCCGCCGGCAGCCTCGAGTACGCGTTCTCGCGCATGCACTCGCGCCTCTCCCGGCGGGCATCCGAGGGCACCTGGTCCGCGATCGAGGAAGCGCGCTCGCTCGTGCCCATCCAGGACGCCGGCCGCGGCTCCTCCCTCGAGCGCCTGCTGGAACTCCTGCCCCCGCAGCCCGGGATCCCCGACGTCGACCTTGCCGCGCGCAGGGCGTGGTCGCGCACCGTGGCCGAGGCCGCCTCGTGGATGCCCGTGGAATGGGGCCCGGCCCTCGCCTGGTGCGATTCGGCGAAGGCGCCCCACCCCACGCTCCTGCCTTCCCTCGCCGCACCCGGCTGGCGCAGCCGCTGGCCCGCCGGCCACGACGATCCGGGCCTGGAGGAGCTCGCGAGGCTGGTCGCCGGCCACCTGGCGCGCTTTCGCATCGCACCCGCGCACGAGGCCAACGCCCTTCGCCGCGATTTCGAGCAGCGCCTGCTCGCGTTCTTCCGCCGCCACCCGGTCGAGCCCTCCGGCGCCTTCGCGTGGCTCGCGCTCGCGGCCCTGGACCTGGAGCGCCTGCGCGGCGAGATCGAGCGCCGCCTCGCGTTCCCCGAGGCGAGGATCGCCGCGTGATCCGCCCGCGCGCCGCCCGCTGGTTCGAGGCCCTCGTCGCGAAGGACGACACCACGCTGCTGCTGGAGGCGCTCGCGGCCACCGGCGCCGTCGAGCTCGAGGCGCGCGCCGGCGCGACGCTTCCCGAGGCCTTCGCCACCGCCGGCCCGGCGCTGGCCCGCTTCGCCGACTTCCGCGCCCGCTACGGCGCCTGGTGGCCCACCGAAGGGCTCGTCGCCTCGCGCTTCCCCGAGACCCCGGCGACGACCCTGGCGCGCGCGCTGGAACGCCTGGACGCGTGGGCGCGCGAGGCCGAGCCCACGATCCGGCTGCTGGAGAAGAACGCGGAAGCGCGCGACGAGGCGCTGCGCTGGCACGACATCCTCGCGGTGCTCGAGGATTCGCGCGTGGACCTGGGCGCGCTCGCGCAGGCGGGCCCCCTCGCGCAGGCGCGGCTCCTCGCCTTCGCGCCGGGCCCGCTGCCGCCCCTGCCCGCCTCGCTCCTGGTCCGCGAAGTCACCGCGGGCGAGCGGCGCTTCGCGATCGTCGTGGGCAGTAGCGGCGACATCGAGGTCGCCGCGCGCGAGACGGTCGCCGCCAAGGGCCGTTGCCACCCGATCGCCGACTGGCTCACGGGCAATCGCGCCGTGAATCTCGCCGCCGCGGGCGAGCGGCTCTCGCGCATCGCGGCCGAGCGCGCCGATCTCGACGCCGCGCTCGAGCTCCTGAACGAGCGCCACGGCCTGCGCGGCGCCCTGGGCGACTTGACGCGCCTGCAGTGGGTGATCGAGCACGTGCAGGCGCTCGAGTCCGGAGACCGCTTCGCGTGGGTCACGGGCTGGACGAGCGACCGCGACGGGGCGAGCCTCGCCGAGGCGGTGGACCGCTCGGGGGCGCGGGCGCTCGTGCACTTCGGCAAGCCCCCGCCGCTTTCCACCGCGCCGCTCCTCTTCGTGAACCCGCGCTGGGCGAGGCCCTTCGAGCTCTTCCCGCGCGCCCTGGGCGTGCCCGGCGCCACGGAGGCCGATCCCACGGTGGTGCTGGCGGTGGCCGTGCCGCTCATCTTCGGCTACATGTTCGGCGACGTGGGCCAGGGACTCGTCATCGCCGCGGCCGGCCTGTGGCTGCGCAACCGCACGCCCGTGGCGAAGCTCTTCGTGGCTGGCGGCATCTCGGCGGCGATCTTCGGATGGGTGTTCGGGAGCGTCTTCAGCATCCACGGCGCGATCACGCCGCTGTGGACGGATCCCCTCGCCGCCCCCATCGCCGTGCTGGCGATACCCATCGTCGCGGGCGCGATCCTGCTCGCGGCCGGGCTCCTGCTGCACGCCCTGGGCTCGTTCTGGCGCGGCGAGTGGGCGCGGCTCCTGGGCGAGGACCTGGGCCTCCTGGCGCTCTACGCCGGCATCCTCGGGCTCTTCGAATCCTCCAGCTTCCAGTGGCTCGCGCTCGCGGGCGCCGCCGCCTTCGTGATCGGCCACGCGGTGCACGCGGGCGAGGCCCGCGCCCTCGGCGCGGGGCTGGGCGAGCTCGTGGAGCGCACGCTGCAGCTCCTCATCAACACGCTCTCGTTCGCGCGCGTGGGCGCCTTCGCGCTCGCGCACGCGGGACTGTCGAGCGCCGTCTCGGCGCTCATGGGCGAGGCCGAGAACCTCCTGCTGCGCGGGATCATCCTGGTCCTGGGCAACGTCCTCATCGTCGTCCTCGAGGTGATGGTGGTCTCCATCCAGACCACGCGCCTCGTGCTCTTCGAGTTCTTCGCGCGCTTCCTCACCGGCGCCGGGCGCCCCTTCCGCCCGCTGGCGCCGCCTCCCACCCTCATCGACGGAGACCTGAGATGAAAACCCCCTTCACGCTCCTCGCCGCGCTGGCGTTCGTCCTCATCGTGGCGGCGGCCGTCGTCACCGGGTCGCTCATCGCGGCCTCCCCGGCCCTGGCCGCCACCACCGCGGCGGGAACGCTCGATCCGCAGGCGCTCGCCTGGGGCCTTGCCGCGGCGGCGGGCGCCACGGCGCTGTCCTCCCTGGCCGCGGGCTACGCGGTGGCCAAGGTCGGCACCGCGGCCGTGGGCGCGCTCGCCGAGAAGCCCGAGCTCATGGCGCGCCTGCTCATCTTCGTGGGCCTCGCCGAGGGCATCGCGATCTACGGCCTCATCGTCTCCATCCTCATCCTCAACAGGCTGGGCTGATGTCCGCCCTGGTCTTCATCGGCGACGAAGTGGCGGCGGCGGGCTGGCGCCTGGCGGGCGTCGACGCGCGCGCGAGCGCTCCGGGCGCGGAGGGCCTGGAGCTCGCGCGGGCGCTCGAGGAAGCCCAGCTCGTGCTCGTGTCCGCGGAAGCCGCCGCGCGCATCCCGGAGCCGCAGCTTCGCGCCGCGCTTCGCCGCCTCGTGCCCGTCACCGTCGTCGTGCCCGACCTGCGCGAGGCGGTGCCCTACCCCGACGTCGCCGCGCGCATGAAGCGCCAGCTCGGCATCGAAAGCTGATCCATGGACCCCGTCCGCGCCACCGATGCGCTGCTCGCCGTGATCGAGGAGGATCGCGCGCGCCAGGTGGAGGCCATCGAGGCCGAGGCGCGGCGCGGCGCTTCGCAACTGCAGGGCGAGGCGCGTTCGGCCGCGCGCCTGCGGGTGCGCGATGCGCTCGCGATCGAGCGCCGGCGCCTTCGCGACGGCCTCGCGGCCATCGACGCCGCCCTCGCCACGGAGCTGCGCCTGCACGACCAGCGCGGCTTCCGCGCGCTCCTGGACAAGACCTGGGAGCGCCTGCCCATGGCGCTCGCGGTGCGCTGGTCCGACGCCAGCCAGCGCGGCGAATGGGTGCGCCACATCGTCGACGCGGCGCGCGCCGCGCTGCCGGTGGGCGCCTGGACCATCGCGCACGGGCCGGGCTGGCCCCTCCCCGAGCGCGAGCTCCTGGCCGAATTCCTCGAGCGGTTCGGCATCCAGGCCGAATTCGTCGAGCGGGTGGGCTTCGGGCCCGGGCTCGAAGTGCGCTCGCGCGGCAACCGCGTGGACGGCACGGCCACGGGCCTGACTTCCGACCAGGGCGAGGTGGGCGCGCGCCTGCTCGAGCACCTGGGCGCGAACGGGACGGGGGCGCGCGCATGAGCATGGCCGCCATCCGCTGGATCGCCGGCCCGGTGCTGCGCGCCCGCACCCAGGGCTCGTTCTTCCTGCGCGAGTGCGTGCGCGTGGGGCCGCAGGCGCTGCTGGGCGAGGTCGTGCGCATCGACGACAACGAGATCACGGTGCAGGTGTACGAGGACACCACCGGCCTTCGCCCCGGCACGCTCATCGAGGGCGAGGGCAAGCCCCTGGCCGTGCGCGTGGGCCCCGCGCTCCTGGGCAACATCTTCGACGGCCTGCTGCGCCCGCTCACCGGGGTCGAAGCCCGCGTGAAGCCCGGCGCGCGCCCGGCGCCGCCCGCGCGGCTCGCGTTCCGGCCCGGGCGCAAGGTGGGGGACGCGATCCGCGGCGGCGAAAGCCTGGGCGAAGTCCTCCTCGCCACCGGCCGCACCCTCGCCTGCCTCGTGCCGCCGGACCTCGAAGGCGAGCTCGTCTCGATCCACGAGGCCGGCGAATACGACGACGTGAAGCCCCGTGGCGAGCGTGCGCACGGCCGACGGCCGCGACGTGGGTATCGCGATGTCGCACGCCTGGCCCGTGCGCGTGCCCCGGCCCGTGGCCCGCAGGCTCCCCACGCGCGAGCCGCTGGTCACCGGGCAGCGCATCCTCGACGCGCTCTTCCCCATCGCCCTGGGCGGCAAGGCCGCCATCCCCGGCGGCTTCGGCACCGGCAAGACCGTGCTGCTGGAGGCCCTCGCGAAGGGCTGCGCCGCCGACGTGATCGTCTACCTCGGCTGCGGCGAGCGCGGCAACGAGATGGCCGGCGTGCTGGAGGAGCTGCCCGAGCTCGTGGACCCGCGCTCGGGGCGCAAGCTCATGGAGCGCACGGTCATCATCGCCAACACCTCCAACATGCCGGTGGCCGCGCGCGAGGCGTCCATCTACTCGGCGATCACCGTGGCCGAGTACTTCCGCGACCAGGGGCTGCACGTGGCCCTCATGGCCGATTCCACCAGCCGCTGGGCGGAGGCGCTGCGCGAGGTGTCGGGACGCTTCGGCGAGCTGCCCGGCGAAGGCGGCTACCCGGCCTACCTCTCCTCGCGCCTGGCGGAGTTCTACGAGCGCGCGGCCCTCGTGGAGACGCTCTCCGGCAGCCGCGGCTCCGTCACCGTGATGGGCGCCATCAGCCCGCCGTCCGGGGACTTCTCCGAGCCCGTGACCAGCCACACCAAGCGCTACGTGCGCGCCTTCTGGGCCCTCGACGTGAAGCGCGCGCAGGCGCGCTTCTACCCGGCCGTGCACCCGCTGCAATCGTATTCGGAGGACGCCGCCGAGTTCGCGCCCTGGTGGAACGAGAACGGCAACACGCAGTGGATGGAGCTTCGCCGCCGCTTCCTGACGCTGCTGGACGAGCAGTCGCGCCTGGAGCGCATGGCCAAGATCATCGGCAAGGACGCGCTCCCCGCGCGCCAGCAGCTCACGCTCGCCTGCGCCGACCTGGTGAACGAGGCCTTCCTGCGCCAGAACGCCTTCGCGCCCAAGGACCGCGTGGCCGGCCCCGCCAAGCAGGCGGCGATGATGCGCCTGATCGGCCGCTTCATCGAGCTCTCGACCGCGGCCGTGGCCGCGGGCGTGGCGCCGGACCGGCTCACGCGCCTGGCGTGCCTGCGCCCGCTCGCCCGCATGGGCGAGGAGATCGGCGACGACGAGATGGAGAAGTTCGAGGCCGTGGCCGCCGCCCTCGAGACCGAGTTCCACGACCTGATCCCCGCCCCGGAGACGAGCGATGAAGCCCCGGCTGCTGGCTGAAGGCTGCGCAACCCGGCTCGCCGGGCCGCTCCTCTTCCTGCGCCGCACGGTGGACGCGGGGCTCAACGAGGCCGTGGAGGTGAAGGGCGCCGACGGCCGCACGCGGCTGGGGCGCGTCGCCGCGGCCGACGAGGAGACCCTCACCATCGAGGTGCTCGAGAACACGGCGGGCCTCGCGCTCTCCGACATCGTCGTGCGCTTCGTGGGCGAGCCGCTCACCTTCGCGCTGGGCCCGGGCATCCTCGGCCGGGTGTTCGACGGCGTGGGCCGCGTGATCGACGGCGGCCCCCCCATCCCGGCGCGCGAGACCTATCCCATCGAGGGCCTGCCGTGGAATCCCGTGGCCCGGGGCGTGCCGCGCGACTTCATCGAGACCGGGGTCAGCGCCATCGACCTCATGAACAGCCTCGTGCGCGGGCAGAAGCTCCCCATCTTCTCCGGAGGCGGGCTGCCGCACGACCGCATGGCGGCCGACATCGCCACCAACGCGAGGCTTCCGCGCGGGGCGGCGGGAGACTTCGCCATCGTCTTCGCGGGCATGGGGCTTCCGCACGACAGCGCCGAGTTCTTCCGCCGCCGCCTCGAGCAGGGCGGCGCGCTCGAGCGGACCGCCCTCTTCCTGAACCTCGCGGCGGACTCCTCCACGCAGCGCCTGCTCACGCCGCGCTACGCCCTCACCGCCGCCGAGTACCTCGCCTTCGTCGAGGGCAAGCACGTGCTGGCGATCCTCACGGACATGACCAACTACTGCGAGGCGCTGCGCGAGGTGTCGTCCTCCAAGGGCGAGATCCCCAGCCGCAAGGGCTTCCCGGGCTACCTCTACTCCGACCTCGCCACGCTCTACGAGCGCGCCGGCTGCGTGCACGGGGTCAAGGGGACGCTCACGCAGCTGTCGATCCTCACGATGCCCTCCGACGACATCACGCACCCGATCCCGGACCTCACGGGCTACATCACGGAGGGGCAGATCGTGCTCTCGCGCGACCTCGATCGCCGCGGCATCAGCCCGCCGGTGAACGTGCTGCCGAGCCTGTCGCGCCTCATGAAGGACGGCACGGGCGAGAAGTACACGCACCGCGACCATCCGGCCCTCGCCTCCCAGCTCTACTCGGCCTACGCGCGCGCCGTGCAGACGCGGGTGCTCGCGGCGGTGGTGGGCGAGGACGGCCTCTCCGAGGCCGACCGCCGCTACCTGGCCTTCGGCGAGGGCTTCGAGAGGAACCTCGTGCACCAGGCGGGCGCGCGCAGCTTCGCGGAGAGCATGGAGGCCGGCTGGCGGCTGCTGAAGGGGCTGCCGCACGCCGAGCTCACGCGCCTTTCCGACGAGCAGATCGCCCGTTACCTCTCGAAAGGCTAGGACCCCCAATGGCCGACGTCGCCCCGAGCCGAAGCGCGATCCTCGAACTGCGCGACGAGCGCCAGGCCATGGTCGAGGGGCACGCCTTCCTCGACGAGAAGTGCCTCGCCATCGCCGCGGAGATCGTGCGCGAGCTCGCGCGCTACCTCGAGCTGGAGGCGCGCTTCCGCCTGGACTCCCGCGAGGCGGCGCGTGCCCTCGCGGGCGCCATCGCCCGGCACGGCCTCGAGGAGCTGAACCGGCATCCCGCGCCGCAAGCGCACGCGCTCTCGCTCGCGATGCGCACGCGGCCGGTGATGGGAGTGAAGATCGCCACCGCCTCCCTGGCCGGCGAGCGCTCCGCGCCCGTCCCGCCGGACTGGGGCTCCCCGGAGGCCAATGCCTGCTCGGCCGCCTTCGCGGCCCTGCTCACGCTCGCGCCCCAGGTCGGCGCGGCCGCGGCGAACCTCGAGCGGCTCTCCGAGGAGTACCGGCGCTCGATCCGGCGCGCGCGGGCCCTGGACGACGTCCTCATTCCCGAGGCGGGGCGCGAGCTCTCGGCCATGGAGACGGCCCTGGAGGACCTGGAGCGCGAGGACGCGATCGCGATGCGGCTGGGCCTTTCGCCGCGGATGTAGCCCGGCTGCGGGCTGCTGGCCTACACTTCACACGCCCATGACCACCGCCCCCGCCAACCCCGAACTCCTGCGCGCGGTCCGCGATTGCCTCGCGGGCCAGTTCGCCCTGGCCATCGAGTCGGAGCGAGAAGGCGGTGATCGAGGTGCTCGAGGAGCGGCTGGGGCAACGCGACGACCGCGACAAGTGGGCGCGGCTGAACGACGCGCTGGAGACGCTGCGCGCGCTCGAGCCGCACCTGCGCGTGAAGCTCGACGCCGCCATCCGCAGGCGCATCGACGACCGGCTCTCGCCCGGCGAGAACCAGTTCTCGAATACCGCGCGCTTCACCGCCTCCGCCCTGAGCCTCGTGTCGGAGGAGGAGATCCAGGAGGAGATCGCCGTGGGCAACACCACGCGGCGCCTGCGCGAGGCCACCGGCGACCAGTTCTTCGCCCTGAACAACAGGCTGGCGGTGGCGATGGGCCTGCCGAGCCTCGCCGACGAGGTCAGCCCCGCGCACCCGCGACTTTTCGCCCGCGCGGTGCTCGAAGTGATCTCGGAACGCGCCCCGGACATCTCCGCCAAGCTCACGGCATTCACCGCGCACGACCCGGCGTTCCTGCACGCGCTCTCGAGCGCCTACCGGGACGCCAACGCGCTTCTCGCCTCGCGCGGGGTGCTGCCGGATTTCAGCCGCAGCTACGGCGCCCCGCAGCAGGTGCCGGGGGTGCGTGCGGCCGGCCACGTCGTTCCCGGCATCGCCGCGCCACCACCCTCGCGCGCCAGGACCCGCCGCGCCGCCGCCCGGTCCCGCCGTGGGCGCCGCATCGCTCTTCGACGGGATCATCGCCAATGCCGCCGCGCCCGAGACCGTGGTGAGGGACCTCGTGGGCCGCGTCTTCAAGCTGCTCCTGGCGGACCCCCACCTCACCATCGCGGCCAAGGCCCAGATCGCGCGCCTGCATCCGGCGGTCGCCAATGTCGCCGTCGCCGATCGCCGCTTCTTCACCGATCCCGGCCATCCCATCCGGGGCGTCATCGACGCCATGGCGGAGCTGGGATCCGCCGAGGCCTCCCACCACCATGTCGAAGGCAAGTTCCCGGAGGAGTGGCTCGCCGAGGAGGCCGATGCCCTGGTCCGCGGCGAGAGGCTCGAGATGTCCGCCGTGGAAGAGGCCCGCGACCGCCTGGTCCATCTCGCGCAGCGCCACCACGACGTGCTGGTGGAGGACGACGTCGTCGTCCGCAAGGTCCGCCGCGAGGAGGAGGAGCGCGCGGCGCTGCGGGATTCCGCGCTCGAGCTCGCCCACCGGATCTCCTCCGCCGAGATCACCGCCGAGGCCGGCGCCTTCCTCTACCGGGCGTGGCGCCCCGTCCTCGTCCGGGCCCACCGCACCGGCGGACACGGCAGCGGCGCCTGGAGCGACGCCCTCATCACGGTGGACCAGGTGCTGTGGACTCTCACGCCGCGAACGAGCCTCGAGGAGCGCGAGCGCCTGGCGAAGCTCCTGCCCTCGATGCGGGAGCGCTTCCTGCGCGGCCTCGTCTTCGCGAGAACCGCGCCGGACCAGGTGAAATCCCTGCTCGACGAACTCGACCGCCTCCAGGCGGAGGTCCGGCGCGCGCCGGCAGCCCTGGCGAGCCTCGTCACCACCACGCCCGGGCTGGGCAAGAGCATCACCGACGACGTCACCGCCACCCTGCACCTCTCGTCGGACGCCGCGAAGGACGAGGGGCTCGAGCGCGGCGCCTGGTTCGAGTTCGAGGAGGAGGACGGCACGCGCCTGCGGGCGCGCCTGAACTGGCTCTCCCCCGTGCAGGGCGCCTGCGTCTTCAAGGAGACGGCCCGGAACCGCTCCTTCGCCATTTCGCTCGCGGACCTGCGCGCCAAGCGCGACGCGGGCCTCGCCCGGCCGGTGGACGGCCCCGGCGTGGCACTTGCGTGCATCGAGGCGGCCCTGGCCGACATGGCCCGGGAACGGGGCATCGAGCCCGGCGGACTGCGCCCGGCTTGATCCGGGTCAAAAGTTCGCTTCCCCGCCTTCCCTAGACTTCCTGTGTGGCGCGGATGTCGCGCGCCGAAAGTCTTCCCCGCCGTTCCCCCAGGTACGGCGTTTTCATCCGGCAGCGCCGCAAGGCTACTGCCGGTTTTTCTTTTGGGGGCGGCCTACTTCCTGACCAGCTCGACGCGGCGGTTCTTCGCCCGCCCTTCCTCGCTGCGGTTGTCGGCCACCGGGCGCTCCTGGCCGAAGCCGGCGGCCGACAGGCGCTTGGCGTCGATGCCGCCGGCCACGATGGCGGCCATCACGCTCTGCGCCCGCTTTTCCGAGAGCGACTTGTTCGCGGCCGCCTGGCCCACGTTGTCGGTGTGCCCCTCGATCGCGACCTTGAGGGCCGGGGCGGACTTGAGCGCCGCCACGATCTCGCGCACCGCGGCCTGGCCGTCGGACTTCAGGTCCCACTTGCCGGTGTCGAAGTTGATGTAGAGCGCGATGAAGCCGTTCTTGTTGAGCTCGTCGAGGAGCTTGTTCGCGCTGACCACCTGCTGCATCGCGGCCACCTCGACGATCCACAGCCGGTAGCTCTGGGTCGGGGCGCTGAAGATCTCCGGCTCCACGCGCACCCAGACCTCCTTGCCGCCGGTGGCCACCTTGAGCGTCGTCTCGCCGCCGTCGCCGTCGCGCGGCAGGCGCTCGTAGACCACCTCGCCGCCGATCGCCTTGATGGCGTTCTGGTAGTTGCGAATGAGCTGCAGCGGGCTGGGCTGCTTTGCCGCGTCGTTGTGGAAGTAGCGGATGACCGTGGCGTCGCCCTCCACGGACTGGCGCCTCACCTTGCCGCCCTGCTGCTCCACCGCGAACTCGACGGCGTTGTAGTTCTTCGCATAATCCGCGATCCGCGAGTTGGGGTAGCGCGTGAGGAGGGGGTGATCCTTCGACTTCGGCGCATCCGGCGCGGCGAGCGCCAGCGCCGGGGCGGCAAGCGCCACCAGCATCACGAATCGCACGAGCAGTTTCGCGGCAATCATCCTGGCCTCCTGGCTGGGGGGAAGTCGGCCACGGTATCGCACGCCGGGGCCGGCGTCCATTCGCGCCTCAGACATGCCGGATCCACTGGCGCAGGACGGCCTGGAAGGCGGCCGCCTTGCTCGCGAGATCCTGGCCCGCGCCCAGCTCGACCATCGCGCGGTCCTGCCCGAGCCATTTCAGCAGGCCCTCGGGATCGTCCACGGCGATGCCGCCCTCCGGCAGGGCGCGGGCCTTGGCGCCCAGGTGCAGGATCACGCCGATGCCCGCCTTGGCGCGCAGGTTCGTCGTGGCGAAGTACTCGCTGGTGCGGAAGCTGGGCGCATTCCACTTGATCGCCTTCGCGGATCGCGGGATCGACGGCCAGGACCAGCTTGCGCAGCGCCTCGATGTCGCGCTTGTGCGGGTGGTCGAGCTTCGCCATGAAGTCGTCCACCGCCTTCGTCGTGTCGGCCGCCTTCATGCGGGCACGGGAACGCCCCGGAACGCGGCATCGAAGATCGCCCTCTCCTCCTCGTCCGCAAGGCTCGCGCCGAGGGCCTTCGCGATGCCGTAGTGCTTCCCGTGCAGATCCCGCTTCCCGGCCGCCGCGGCCGCATTGGCGAGAACCGCGTGCGCGAACGCCACCTCCCAGGGGGGGCTGTCGTGGGATGCGACGTAGGTGAAGGACTGAGTGGCGTAGTCCATCGCGCTCTCGCCCTTCCCCCGCAGCGCGTGGACATGGGCCAGGAGCATCGTCGCGCGCGCCTGGTTGAGCTCGGTGCCGACGCGGCCCCAGTGCAGGGCGGCTGCGTGCGCGCAGTGGAGCATCTCCTCGTCCTCGGCGGCGGTCCGGCCCTGCGCTTCCGCGAGCCGCCAGGCGCGATTGTTGCACTCGACGGCGATCCGGCGAGTCAACCTGGCCACTTCCTCGGGAGAAACCGCCTCGTCGTCACGCACCATCGTTCTCCAGTACCGCGCGCAGGTCGCCCGGGATCGGCATGGGCTTCAGGGCGCTCACGTTCGCCCGGCCGGTGTTTCCGATCGGCACCCAGATGCGCGAGAACAAGGCCGCCGCGACGATGCGCGTCGACTGCCCCAGCACCTCGCGCCAGGCCCCCGCAGAAGCCCCGAGCCGCAGCATGAGCCAGTGCGCGCGGACATGCTCGCGCGTATGGCGCTGGCTCAGGATGTGCGCGCGCTCGAGGTGGTGGAAGGCAGCCTCGGTCTTCCCGGCGAGGGTCGCGGCATCGGCGGCCTTCAGCTCGGCATCGTAGGCAGCCCGAAGCGGGCCGTTCATTCGGCGCTAGCGCACGAGCGTCGGCGTGTAGGTCCACACCCAGTTGCCGGTGCCCTTCATCGAGAAGCTCTTCCGGTCGGCCGAAATGGTGACGGGGCCACCCGGCACGTTGGGCATGCCGAGGACATCGGCACCTGCTCCTCCCACCATCAGGATCTCCTCCTCCTTGCCGCCGGGAACGGTCCGCATCGAGCAGCTCGCCGGGTAATTGGAGACGCTCGCCGCCGGATAGACCCGCGTGCCCTTGATCAGGACCTGGTCGCCGGAGAGCAGCGAATGCGACACGGTCTGGAAGTGCTCGTAGTCGCCCTTGAGCTGCGGTGGCCCGCAGTTGGTGCCGTCGGACTTGAGGTTGCCGACCTCGGATTTCGCGTCCGTCACCGTGACCGGCTCGATGATCCTGCGCCCCTTGACGTCCCACGAGAACTCGACCGTGACGCGGTCGATCACGTCCCCCCTGGCGCCGCGGTCGTTGCGCACGACGGACTCGCGGCCCTTGAGCACGCCCTCCACGCGATACCTGACGACCTTGGCGGCGGACCATTTCTGCACCACGGCCATGTCCATGGCGGCCGATTGGGCGGCCGATTGCAGGGGAAGCAGGCCGAGGACACCGGCGACGATCGGAAGGAGTCTGTTCATGCGGGGCACCTTTGCACGGCCGCAGCCAGCGAGTCAAGCCGATGCGCGGCGCGCGAGCGCCCTCAGGCAGGCGCGCGGTGCCTCGCCAGGTAGTACGGCGTGCGCGCCTTGGGCAGCTTGTAGACGAAGTGGTACCGGGCGACGTGGTAGCTGGGGTCGAAGCCGTAGAAGTTGAGCCGCATGTGCTCGAGCTCCTCCTCGCGGTACTTCGCCAGCGGCTTGGTGGTCTCGTCGACCAGGCGCTTCCTGCGCTTGGCGTAGATGAGGTCCTCGAAGCGCGGGTCGCGCGCCATGGCCTCGGCGCGCTTGATCGGCGGCCTGCAGGAAGGCGCCGGGCTCGTGCCCGAAGCGCGCGTCGGCGAGCCCGATCGCCACGGCCTCCTGCGACCCCATGGGCAGGCGCCGCTCGGTGATCTCGCGCGCCTTGTCCTGGCCCACGCGGCGCGGCAGCAGGTAGGTCCAGTACTCGGAGCCGTAGAGGTTGCCCATGCCCTTGTAGTGCGGGTTGAGCACCACCCCGCGGTCGAGCCACACGCGGTCGGCGGCGAGCGCGAGGAAGACGCCGCCCGCCCCCGCGTTGCCCGCCAGCGCGGAGACGACGAGGCGGTCGGTCGTGTCGATGATCTCGAGCGCCACGTCGTCGATGGCGTTGATGTTCTCCCACGAGGCGTCCGCCGGCCGCTCCGAGGCTTCGATCGCGTTCAGGTGGATGCCGTTCGACCAGAAGTCCTGCCCCCCGGCGAGGACGAGGACCTTCGTCGGCCGCGAGCGCGCGTGCCGGATGGCCGCGAGCGAGGCGCTGGCACTGCGAGACCGACATCGCGCCGTTGTGGAAGGCGAAGTGCAGCACGCCCACGTCGCCATGCTCCTCGTAGCGCAGCTCGCGCCAGGTGGGGCCGCTCTCGGGCGCGTCCACCGCGTAGGCGATCTCGGCGATGCCCGCGAGGGCATCGCCCAGCACCTCGGTCGCCGGGAGCTTGAGGGTGGGCTCGCCGCCCTCGCGGATGGCCTGCAGGTGCGAGATCCACACGGCGCCGTCGCGCGTGGCGCGCAGGATGCCGCCGTGGCGGGTGGCGACGATCTCGCCGGGCGCGGAGCCGCGCAGCCTGCCTTCCTCGTGCGCGCCGAAAAGGCGCACGGGGCGGCCCAGGATCTCGTCGCGCAGCGCCCGGGTTGCCGTCCGCGGAGTGGATCTTGCGCAGCACGGTGGCGGTGTCGTCCCGCGCTCCAGTCGATGGCGCGGTCGGCCTGCCGGCACAGGCGGCCTGGCACGGCCGCGCGCCGCGATGCCCAGCTCGGCCGCCGCGACGGGGTGCTCGCCGCGCGCGAAGCTCTGCACGGCCTCGGTCACCGCGGCCACCGCGGCCTCGGTCACCTCGCGCCGGTACAGGCTCGACTTGGGCGCGGACCGCATGGCGAACGGGCGGTGCGCCCAGACCGGGCCCGCGTCCATCTCGCGCCACGGCCTGCAGCACCGTCACGCCCCACTCCTTCTCGCCCTCGAGGATCGCCCAGTCGAGCGCCGACGGCCCGCGGTCGCCGGGAACGCCCGGGATGCACCACGAGGCACGGCACGCGACTTCCACACGCTCTCGGGGATGGCGCGCTTGAGGAACGGGGCGATGACGAGGTCGGGCTTCGCGAGCGCCAGGGCCTGCGGCCGTGGTCTCGTCGTTCACGTCGATCTCGATGGCGACCTCGTGGCCCAGGGCGCCCAGCTCGACGAAGAGGCGCTGCGCCAGGCCGTTGAAGGCGTGGGTGAGGAAGAGGATCTTCATGGGGCTTTCAGCAGATGCGCGGCAATTGTTCCCCGGCGAGCCAGTCCACCATGCGGCTGCCGCCGAACCCGGTCCGCATCTGCACGAAGTGGTGCGAGTCCTCGACCACCTCGCCCACGATCGGCGGCATCGCGCCCCTGCGGGTGGGCGCGCATGGCCGCCAGCAGCGCTTGCGCGTCCTCGCGGGCGCAGATGGCCACGAGCTTGCCCTCGTTGGCCACGTAGAGCGGGTCGAGCCCGAGGAACTCGCAGGCCGCGGCCACTTCCGGGCGCACGGGGATGGCGGATTCCTCCAGGCGCATCCCGCAGCCCGACTGGCGCGCGATCTCGTTCAGCGTCGTGGCGAGCCCGCCGCGCGTGGGGTCGCGCAGGCAGTGGATCGCGGGGACCGCCGCGATCATGGCCGCCACCAGCGTGTGCAGCGAGGCGGTGTCGGACTGGATCGTGGTCTCGAAGGTGAGGTTCTCGCGCAGCGACATGATCGCCACGCCGTGGTCGCCCAGGGTGCCGGAGACGAGGATCGCGTCGCCGGGCCGCGCGCGGTCGCCGGAGATCTCGATGCCCTCGGCCACCACGCCCACGCCGGTCGTGTTGATGAAGACGCCGTCGCCCTTGCCCTTCTCCACCACCTTGGTGTCGCCGGTGACGATCGGGACGCCCGCCTCCCTCGCCGCCTTCGCCATCGACTCGACGATGCGCTTCAGGTCCGCGAGCGGGAAGCCCTCCTCGAGGATGAAGCCGGAGGTGAGGTAGAGCGGCTTCGCGCCCGCCATCGCGACGTCGTTCACCGTGCCGTGCACCGAGAGGCACCCGATGTCGCCGCCGGGGAAGAAGAGCGGCGAGACCACGTGGCTGTCGGTGGCCACGACGAGGCGGCCCGTCCGGCATCGGCAGGCGCGCCTGGTCGTTCATCTCGCGCAGCCACGCGTTGTCGAAGGCCGCGAGGAACAGCTCGTCGATGAGCTGCGCCATGGCGCGCCCGCCGCTGCCGTGGCTCATGTCCACGAGGCCGCGCTTGAAGTCGATGGGGCGGATGTAGTCCTTGCGGATGGCGTTCATGGTCTAGGCGGCCGTCCGGTAGCGGCCGTAGGTGTAGTGGGCGGCGCAGGCGCCTTCGGAGGACACCATGCACGAGCCGATGGGCGTTTCCGGCGTGCAGGCGGTGCCGAAGACCTTGCAGTCGGTGGGCTTCTTCACGCCGCGCAGGATCGCGCCGCACTCGCAGGCCTTGTTGTCGGGCACGCTCCGCTCCGTCATGCCGAAGCGGCGCTCGGCGTCGAAGGCGGCCCACTCGTCCTTGAGCCTCAAGCGCGCTGTAGGGCACCAGGCCCAGGCCGCGCCACTCGAAGGCGCGGCGCAGCTCGAAGACGTCGGCCACCAGCGCCTTCGCCTTGGCGTTGCCCTCGCGGGTCACGGCGCGCGAGAACTCGTTCTCCACCTCGGCGCGGCCCTCGTTCACCTGCCGCACCAGCATCTCGATGGCCTGCATCACGTCCAGCGGCTCGAAGCCGGCGATGACCACGGGCTTGCGGTACTCCTCGGCGAAGTACTCGTAGGGCTGGCTGCCGATGATGGTGGAGACGTGCGCCGGGCCCACGAAGCCGTCGATCACCACGGTGCCCAGGTCGCGCACCTCCGGGGACTCGAGGATGTGCGCGATGGCCGAGGGCGTGAGCACGTGGTTCACGAAGACGCTGAAGTTCTCGAGCCCCAGCGCGCGCCGCCTGCTTCACCACGAGCGCCGTGGGCGGCGTGGTGGTCTCGAAGCCGATGGCGAAGAAGACCACCTCGCGCTCCGGCTCCTCGCGCGCGATGCGCAGCGCGTCGGCGGCCGAGTACACCATGCGGATGTCCGCGCCCTGCGCCTTGGCCTTCATGAGCGACAGGCCGTTGGAGGCCGGCACGCGCATGGTGTCGGCGTAGGTGCAGAGGGTGATGTTGTCGACCCTCCCAGCCCTCTCCCGAGGCCCCTCTCCCAAGGGAGAGGGCGAGGGTGCCATCGCGAGGTCGATCGCCATGTCGATGCGCCCGATGGGCAGCACGCACACCGGGCAGCCGGGGCCGTGGACCATCACGACGTTGGGCGGCAGCAGGTCCTTCACGCCGTAGCGCGAGATGGCGTGGGTGTGGCCGCCGCAGAACTCCATGAAGTGGTAGGTGCGGCCGGTGTCGGCCGGCGCTCGCGATGCGCGCCGCGATCGTCTTCGCGAGCTCGCCGTCGCGGAATTCGTCGACGTACTTCACGCGGCCTCCTGCGCGGCCAGGCCCGCGAAGAGCTCCAGCGTCCTCGCGGCCTCCGCCGGCGTCGAGCTTCTGCAGCGCGTAGCCCACGTGCACGATCACGTAGTCGCCGGGCCAGACGTCGTCCACCAGCGCGAGCGAGATCTCCTTGCGCACGCCGGCCAGGTCGATGATCGCCTGGTCGTCGTCCTTGAGCTCCACCACCCGGGCGGGAATCGCGAGGCACATGGTCAGCTCGATCTCCTGTAGCGCGGCCCACGCCTGCCCCAGCGCGATGCCGCCATCGTTGGCCGGGGCCTGGCGGGCCTCCAGCACCGCGAGGCCGCCGGCCGGAAAGCTCGCGCCGCAGGCCCGTCGGAAAGCATCGCGTTCACGAAGCAGCCGCCGCCCAGCGCCACCGTGGCGAGCCCGTCGCGCGCGGCCGCCCGCCGCACCCATTCGGCCAGCGCCTCCACGAGGGTCGCGTGGAAGAGCGCCGCGCCGAAGCCGGCGTCGGCCGTGCCGGCGAGGCGCTCGGCGAGCGGCAGGAGGTCGAGCGTGCCGTCCTCGCCGATGCGCCAGAGCGAGCGGTCGGGCGCGACCGGGCCGTGCGCGGCGGCGAGCGCCTCGAGCTGCATGGCCGCCTGGCCTTCGAAGGCGCTCGTCTCGCGAACGCCCAGCAGCGCCGCCGCGGCGTCGAACCAGCGGCCGGCGGAGGTGGTCACGGGGCGAGTTCGTGCCGCGCTCGAGCATCTCGAGCACGACGCGCGGCGCCCGGCCGCGCGAAGCGCTGCGCGATCTCGCCGCCGCGCCCGAGCGCGTGCAGCACGGCCGGCGGCCACGCGCCAGGGCTCGCGCGCGGCGCGGTCGCCGCCGGGCAGGCGCAGCTCGCCCAGGTGCCCCAGGCGCTCGAAGCGCGCGCCCTCGCACGCGCAGGAGCTCCCCGCCCCAGGCGGTGCCGTCGGTGCCCAGGCCCACGCCGTCGAGCGCGAGGCCCAGCGCGGGCCCGGCGTGGCCGTGCTCGGCGCAGACCGCCGCGATGTGGGCGTGGTGGTGCTGGATGGCGAACGCGGGAATGCCGCGCTCGGGCGGCGAACTCGCGCGGCGAAGCGGCTGGAGTAGAAATCGGGATGCAGGTCGTGCGCGCAGGCCGGCCGGCTCCACCTCGAGGATCGCGAGCAGGTGCGCCACCGCCTCGTCGAGCGCCTCGCAGGTGGGGCCGTTGTCGAGGTCGCCGATGTGCGGCGAGAGGAACGCCTCGTCGCCGCGCGTCACGCACACGGTGTTCTTGAGCCAGGCGCCGGTGGCGAGGACCGGCGGGCCGGCGCGCGGCAGGCGGATGGCGCGCGGCGTGTAGCCGCGGGCGCGGCGCACGAACGCGGGCCCCTCGGCCGTGGCGCGCACGAGGCTGTCGTCGCAGCGCGCGGCGATGTCGCGGTCGTGCACGACGTACGCGTCGGCGATGCCGGCCAGGCGCCGCACCGCCTCGTCGTTGCCGATGACCAGCGGCTCGCCGCCGGGGTTGGCGCTCGTCATGACGAGGACGAGCTCCTGGGGCTCGGCGAGCCACGCCGTGCCGCCCGTCGCGCCGCTCGCCTCGAGGAAGAGCAGCTACTGCAGGGCGTGTACGGCAGCATCGCGCCCAGCGCCGAGACGCCGTTGGCGATGCCGGCGAGCGCCTCGTCGCAGCCCGGGCGCTTCGGACAGCAGCACGATGGGACGCTCGCGGCGATTCGAGCAGGCGCCGCGCGGCCTCGTCCACGTCGCGCGCAGCGGCAGGAGGGACGCGACGTTGGCCGCCATCACGGCGAAGGGCTTCTCCTCGCGGTGCTTGGCGGCGCGCAGCCGCGCCACCGCGCGCACGTTGCGCGCGTCGCAGGCGAGGTGGAAGCCGCCCAGGCCCTTCACGGCGACGACCTTGCCGGCGCGGATCTTCGCGAGGGCGCGCGGCGATCACGTCGCCGCGTCTCGACCGGCTGGCCCTCCTCGCCCAGGAGCGCGAGCCGCGGCCCGCAGACGGGGCAGGCGTCGGGCTGGGCGTGGAAGCGGCGGTCGGCCGGGTCGCGCGTACTCGCGCGCGCACGCCGGGCACATGGCGAAGGGCGCCATCGTGGTGCGCGGGCGGTCGTAGGGAACGCCGCGCGTGATGGTGAAGCGCGGGCCGCAGTGCGTGCAGTTGATGAACGGGTAGCGGTAGCGCCGGTCCGCCGGGATCGAAGAGCTCCGCCAGGCACTCCGGGCAGGTGGCCGCGTCGGGCGTCACCGGCCGTGGCCGCGGCGCCGCCCCGGCTTGCGGCGATGGCGAAGCCCGTCGCCCGGCTCCAGCGGCCTCGCCTCGTGCTCGACCGCGTTCACGCGCGCGAGCGGCGGCGCGTCGCGCGCCACGCGGCGCAGGAACTCCGCCAGCGCGAAGCGGCGCGCCCTGCACCTCCGCGAGGACGCCCTCGGCGTCGTTGAGCACCCAGCCGTCGAGGCCCAGCTCGCGGGCGAGCCGCCAGACGAAGGGCCGGAAGCCCACGCCCTGCACGGTGCCGCGCACGCGCACGCGCTGGCGCTCGGCGACGGGGCTCTCGACGGTGTCCATGGCGTCGGCGACTGTCCCTGTCTGCGTCAGGCGCAGGTGCAGCTGCGAGCCGCAGCCCACGCCCACGGTGCCGCGCACGCGGCGCGAGCGCGCCTCGCGGGCCGCGCCCTTCACCCAGTCGAGCCAGGCGTCGAGGCCCTCGCCCTTCGTGCGCGGAGACGCGCAGCACCTGGATGCGCCGGGTTGATGCGGCGCGCGTTCGCCTCGCACAGGTCGGCGTCGAAGGCGAGGTGCGGCAGCAGGTCGCACTTGTTGAGGAGCATGAGGTCGGCGGCGGCGAACATGTCCGGGTACTTGAGGGGCTTGTCCTCGCCCTCGGTCACCGAGAGCACCACCACCTTGTGCGCCTCGCCCAGGTCGAAGGCCGCCGGGCAGACGAGGTTGCCGACGTTCTCGATCATGAGCACGGAGTCGCGCGCCGGCTCGAGGTGCCTCGAGCGCGTGGCCGACCATGTGCGCGTCGAGGTGGCAGCCCTTGCCGGTGTTCACCTGCACGGCCTTCGCGCCCGTGGCGCGGATCCGGTCGGCGTCGTTGGAGGTCTGCTGGTCGCCCTCGATCACCGCGATCGGGATGTCGCCCGAAAGCCGCTTGATCGTCTCGACGAGGAGCGTGGTCTTGCCCGAGCCGGGGCTGGAGACCAGGTTCAGGGCGAGGATGCCCTTGGCGGTGAAGCGGCGGCGGTTGGCGTTGGCCTCGGCGTCGTTCTTCGCGAGGATGTCGCGCTCGACCGCCACCGCGCGCTCCGCCCCCACGCCGGCCGCGTGCGAGTGCGCGGGCCCGTGCTCGTGGTGGTGGCCGTGGTCATGGTCGTGATCGTGGTCGTGGCCGTGGGCATGGGCCTTCCCGTCGATCGTCACTTCGTCCGTCCCGCATCCGCATGTCGTGCACATTCGTCGTCTCCGTCGTTTCGGTGTCAGGTTACTTTTCGGTGTCAGGTTACTTTTCGGTGTCAGACACCGAGCAGGTCCTTCACGCGCATTTCGGTGCCGCCGTTCACCTGCAGCTGCCCGCCGCCGCAGCGCGGGCAGGGTTCGCCGCGGGCCTCGACGGGCACCGTGGCCGAGCAGCCGAAGCACCACGCGGTGCCGGGCGCCTCGTCGATGGCGAGCCGCGCGCCCTCGGCGACGCTGCCGCGCACCACGGCGTCGAAGCAGAAGCGCAGCGCCTCGCATCTCCACCGCCGCCAGCCTGCCCGATCTCGAGCCGCACTTCCTTCACGCGCGCGAATCCTTCCCGGCGCGCGGTGTCCTCGACGATGCCGAGCACGCTTTCGGCGATCGACATCTCATGCATGGCCCGCCTCGTAGCGCACCGCGACGCAGGGGTCG
Source organism: uncultured beta proteobacterium (assembly GCA_963824135.1). Taxonomy (GTDB): domain Bacteria; phylum Pseudomonadota; class Gammaproteobacteria; order Burkholderiales; family Usitatibacteraceae; genus FEB-7. The sequence goes on from CAWGOH010000013.1 coordinate 82,768, forward strand.
AGGGAGGACACGAGCCAGCGCACGTCGCTCTCGAGCCGCGCGGCGTCGTCCGCCGGGATCGCCATCGCCCCGCGCGCGAAGGCGCCTTCCGGGTGGAAGTTCCATTCCGTGGGCGCGACGATGCGGTAGCTGGCGATGCGCTCGCCCTCGAGCGTCACGCGGTGCACCAGGAGCCCGCGCGCCGTCTCCACCCAGGCGATGGCCGAGGCCTCGCCCAGCCGGATGGCGCCGTGGCGGCCGCCGGCGGCTTCCAGCGCCGCGGCCAGGTCCACGAGCCTTGCGACCACCCGCGCGCCCACGCCGCGCCCCCAGCGCCCGATGGCGTCGGCCACCAGCGGATGTCCCGCCGTGCGCGCGAGCGCGCCCGTCTCCCGGGCCCCGCCGCGCCAGTGCGGCGCCTCGTCGAAGCGCTCGTCCTCGTCGATGGCCGGCGCGAGCGCCATGCCCACCCAGCGATCGTCGCCATAGGGAAGGATGTCGACGTCGCTCGCGCCCAGCGACGGGTTGCGGCCCAGCAGCTCCCCGACCAGGGACGCCACGGGCGTGCCCGCCTGCGCGATCCAGGGCTGCAGCGCGGCGATCGAATCGATGGCGAGGAACGCGGCCGGCGCGCGGCCGAAGATCGCATCCCGCGCCCAGGCGAGGGCCTCGTCCCTTGCGCGAACGTCGAGGGTGTCCTCGCCCGCGTCGAGCAGCGGCGCCAGCGCCTTGCGCCCGCGCGCGAGCCCGGCGACATCCGGCGCGCGCCCGGCCAGCCGCGGCCAGTCCACGAGGAAGCGCCAGGCGTGCTCCTGCACGGTCTCGGCGGCGATGCGCGCGTCGCGGGCGGCCCGGAGGCCGCGCCGCGGGCTCCACGCCCCGCGCCGCCTCGACGGCCGTGCGCGAGCCGATGGCCTGCGAGCGGCCGCAGATCGCGAAGAGCGTGCCGGCAAGCACGGGCGCCTCGTCGGCCGGCCGGCCGGCGAAGAGCCTGCCGGCCACGCGCGGCCGCTCGGCGCGGGCGGATGCCCGGCTCACGCGGCCCTGCGGCGGCCGACACGCGCACCACGAGCTCACCCTCGATCGACATGGGGCGCCCCCGCGAACTTGCCGCGCAGGAAATCGCGCTTGGAGACGGGCGACGGCGGCGGCGCCTCGGCCGCGCGGCCCTTCTCGTCGTTGGCGGGGTCGAAGAGCGCCTCCAGGGAGGCGGCCGCCACGGCCCGCGCGGTGTCGTGGTCCGCGAACTCCTGCGCCGGCGAGAAGAGCGAGCACGCGTGGTACTCGCCGATCTCCTCGTCGTGGCCCGCGACGAAGCGGAAGCCCCCCGCGGGCAGGGTCACGATGCGCTCGCCGCCCTGCGCGAGCGACGTCCACTCGCCCTCGCCCGGCACGAGCAGGAGGTTCACGAACCACGGCGTGACGAGCGCGCCCAGCCACTCGCCCTGCCAGGGGCGGAAGCCCACGGCCTCCACGCGCAGCTGCGCGTTCAGGAACGGCAGGCCCGTCATGCGCGTCTTCCAGATGCGCGTGAAGGCGGCCTCGAGCCGCGCGCGAAGGGTCGTCGCGCCGCGGCTCAGTCATCGTCGAGGACCAGGAACTGCGCTTGCTCGGCCGCGCAGTTGGGGCAGCTCCAGTGCGGCGGCAGCGCCTCGAAGGGCGTGCCGGGCTCCACCTGCCAGACGGGGTCGCCCTGCGCGGGGTCGTAGACGTACCAGCAGATCCGGCATTCGCGCCGGCCGCCGCCGCGGGATTCGCGCACCGCGCTCATCGCGCCTAGCTCTCGCGCAGCCAGCGCAGCAGCTCGTGCAGGCGCTCGATGCTGTCGTCGTAGTCCTCGGCGCCGGCGCGCGCGGACTCGGGGAAGTCCACCACCTCGATGGTGTCGAGGATGACCGTGTTCATCGAGTTGAAGTAGCGCACGCGCCAGACGCCGCGGGCGCGCGTGGCGTTGATGCGGCAGTTGCCGAAGCCGCGCGAGAGGATCGCCACCGGCCCCTCGCCCAGCACCGCGTCGAGCCCGTCGTGGTCGGCGGGCGCGAGCGGCAGCAGCGAGAGGTTCACGACGTGCGCCGGCGTCGCCGGGCTTCACGCGCTGCGCGTGGTGGCGGATCTCGCTCACGATGGCCGGGGCGTTCATCACGCCCTGCGGAAGGAGCGCCGCGTCCAGGCGCGCGCCGTTGGCCTTCGTCGCGGCATCCTTCATCACCGCCGGCATGTCGGCCGCCTCGAGGATGTCCTCGAGCACGGCGCCGCGCGCGTCCTCGCGGCGCACGCGCCAGACGCCGGCGAAGGCGGTCTCCTGCACCTTCCACGCCGGCGTGCCGTTCGCGCCGTTCACCACCGCGCTCACCTCGCCCTGGCCCAGCGAGTCGTTGAGCGCGCGCGAGCGCGCCCGGGCGCCATGGCCTTGAGCGAGAAGCGCGGCGACTCCGGACCGCCCGGGCGGTGGCGCTTCATCGACTCGAGGAGCTGCTCGACCACGGCCGCGGCGGCCGCGAGGTCCGTCGGGGCGGCGTCCTCCGGCGGGATCGGCGTGACGCAGGGGCTCCGCGCCCGGCATCGGCAGGTAGTGGAAGTCCTCGTCCGTCGCGGGCTGCGAGCCGGCGCCGAACGGGACGACGGGGATGGGAAAGTCTTTCATGGCGGAGGCTCCGGTCGGATTCGGACGGGATCAGTGGCAGGAAGGCGCGCCGGCGGCGGCCACCGGGATGACGCGCGCGGGCAGCGGCCGCGTCTCGCCCTCGAGGAGCGCGTTCACGGCGGCGAGGTAGTCGCTCCAGTCGCGCAGGCCCTCGACGTTGCCGAGCCATTCGCCGCCGCGCACGAAGACGAGCGCCGGCCAGCGGCGCACGCCGTAGGTGGCGGCCTTGGCGTTGGCGAGCGGCGGCGGCAGCACGCCGATGCGGAAGCGGCGCGCGGCGGCGGCCGCGAGCTCGGGCAGGATCACGGCCACGTCCGTCACCTCGCGGAAGCGCACCGGGTCCTCGGTGAAGAAGAGCGCCGCCTCGCCGGGCGCCGCCACGAAGGCGTCGAAGCCGGCCTCGTCGAGGCGCGCGGCCCCGTGGACGTCGACGAGCCGGGTGACGAGGGGCGGCTCGGCGGGGGCCGGCCGGGTGGTGACGGTCATCTCAGGTCTCCTTGGGTCGGAGGTGTTCGGGCAATTGCGGCTCGCGGCCGACGAGGTCGGCGAAGGCCGCGTCGATGGCGGCGCCGTCGCCCGCCAGCACGGCGACGAGCGCGTCGAGCGCGGCGTCGACCTGCGCGGCCGACTCGGGCGTCATCACTTCGCGGGCGGCGCCCACGAAGGCGAGGATCCAGGTGCCGGGCGCCTGCGGGCCCACGAGCGCCATGTCGATGAGGGCGCGGCCGTCGCGGCCCACGCACCAGGCGGCGCCCTCGCCCTGCGGCTCGATGACTTGCATGGGAATGCCCAGGCACATGCTCAGCGCTCCAGCGCGGCGCGCAGCGCGAGCAGGCGCTCGTCGCCGATGCGGCAGGCGTCGTCCGCGCTCGGGCGGCCGGATTCGTAGTTGTCGATCGCGAGGCTCGGATCGAAGAGCGGGACCGCGTCGCCGGGCTGGCGCGGCGTGCCGGGCACGCCCCATTCGGCCAGGACCTGCAGCCCGATCGCGAGCGCCTCGGGGAGCTTCGCGCGCACCACGTCCGTGAGGCTGCCGCCGAAGTCCTTGAGGAGCCTGGGCTGCACGCCCACCAGCACGGCCTTCTCCGGCGTGTGGCCCGAGAGCTCGGCGAGCGAGAGCACTTCCTGGAAGCTCGACTGGTGCAGGCTCATCTTGCCCGACGCCCAGGTACGACGGGATGTCGCCGTCCTTCACGACCTGCAGCGTCCCGGGCTCGAGCCCGTAGTCGATCGCGTCGAAGACCAGGATGCGCCGCGCCTCCTGCACGTGCGGCAGCAGGTACAGGCCCTGCGTGCCGCCGTCCATGAGCGTCACCGACTCCGGGAAGCGCCAGCCCTCGTTGAGCGCCGCCACCGCGCGCACCCCGAAGCCCTCGTCGGCCCAGAGCACGTTGCCGATTCCCAGCACCAGCGTGTCCATCGTGCTTTCGACTCCGGTCTGTAACCTGCGCGGTTACATCGAAGCCATCATCGGCGATGGGCGGATCTGCCTCTTGATGCGGGTCAAGTAACGGCCACGGTGGCAGCGGAAGCGCGGCCACGCGAAAGCGCGGGAAAGGCGCCGGGACCGGCTAGCGGGCGGCGAGCTTCAGGCTCTTCATCGCCTGGTGGACGTCCCAGGCGATCTGCAGCTGCATCCAGAACTCGGGCTCGGTCCGGAAGTAGGCGGCGAGGCGCACGGCCGTGTCGGGCGTGACGCCCCGCTTGCCGCGGATGAGCTCGTTGACGCGGCGCCTCGAGATGCCGAGGGCGTCGGCCAGGGCGAGCTGGGTGAGCTTCAGGGGCTTGAGGTAGCGCGTGTCGAGGAAGTAGCCGGGGTGGACCGGCTCCCTCCTCGCCCTCGGCCTCCCGGCCCCGGCTGCGCGGGGCTTTCCGGGGCGGGCCACGATGCCTCCCTTTCCCGTTACCTGCGTGAGCATCGGCTGGTCAGTTCTTGACGTCGCGCCAGCCGCTGATCATGCTCGAGACCACCGTGAGGCCGGAGGTGATGTCCTCGCGGATCACGAAGTACAGGTGCACGATCGTGAAGCAGATGAGGTACCACATGCCGCCGTGGTGCCACGTGTGCACGTCCTGGCTCTGCCCGAAGAGCGGGATCACCCAGGAGGAGAACAGGCTGTACTGCCAGCTGCCCATCCCCGTGCCCTCGCCGTAGAGCGCGAAGCCGGTGACGACCATGAAGACGCTGCCCAGCAGGTACATGCCGAACATCGCCGCCATGGCGAGCTGGTTGTGGCCGTAGTGCCAGTCGTTCTCCCGCCGGATGAAGAGGTAGTGCCCCAGCACCCGGAAGAAGCTGCGCCACCAGGCGGGCTTGAACACGTACAGCGGCACCAGGAACATCTCGCGCGAGAAGCTTGTTGCCCACGATCGCCCAGTAGGCGCGCATGAGCAGCATGACCGCGAAGATGTAGGCCGCCGCGAAGTGCGCGAAGCGGATGTAGCCCATGAGGTAGCTGTCGATGGCCTCGCCGGGCACCGACGGGAGCGGGGAGCCGATGAAGTACCCCGTCACGCACAGCACCACCATCGCGAGCGCCATCACCCAGTGCCAGATGCGCACCGGCGCTTCCCACACGTACTTGGGAAACTTGAGGTCCCTTCCGTCGATGGACATGTTCTTCTCCGGTTAGCGGACCTGCACCTTGGCGAGCTCCTGCCCGTCCGGCGAGATCACGTGGCTCGCGCAGGCGAGGCACGGGTCGAAGCTGTGGATGGTGCGCAGGATCTCGAGCGGGTGCTCGGGCTTGGCCATCGGCGTGTTCATGAGGCTCGCCTCGTAGGCGCCGATCTGGTTCTTGCGCGTCGCGCGGGCCCGCGTTCCACGTGGTGGGCACGATGCACTGGTAGTTGTCGATCTTCGTGTCCTTGATCTTGATCCAGTGCCCGAGCGCGCCGCGCGGCGCCTCGCAGTAGCCCGCGCCCTTGGCCTCCTTCGGCCAGGTGGAGGGCTCCCACTTCTCGACGTTGGCGGTATCGAGCTTGCCGGCCTTGATGTTGGCCATGAGCTTGCCGTAGAAGTACTTCATCTTGTGGGCGGCCCACGAGGCCTCCAGCCCGCGCGCGGCCGTGCGGCCGAGCGTGGAGAAGAGCGCCGTGAGGGGCACGTCGAGCTTCTTGAGCACCATGTCCACGGGCTCCTTGAACTCGGGGTTGCCCATGGCGTAGCCGATCACGTAGCGCGCGAGCGGGCCCACTTCCACCGGCTGGCCCTTGTAGCGCGGGCTCTTCACCCACGAGTACTTGGCGGACTCGTCGATCTGCTCGATGTTGGTCTTGGTGCCCTTGAGTGCCCTTGCCCAGCACGAAGTTGGGCTCGGTCACGCCGTCGAAGGGGTGCAGGCCCTTGGACTCGTCGGCGTACTTGTACCAGGAGTGGGTCACGAATTCCTGGATCTGCGCCGGGTCCTTGAGGTCCACGCCGAGGATGTTCTTCAGGTCGCCGCCCAGGATCGCGCCGCGCGGCATCAGGAGCGACTTGTTGGACTGGTCGTTGGCGATCTCCGGGAACTCGCCGTAGGACAGCAGGTTCGTGCTGGCCAGCCCGTTGCCGATGGCGCCCCAGTGCTTGTAGAACGAGGCGATGGCGAGGAGGTCGGGGATGTAGACGTTGTCGATGAACGCGATGGTGTCGTCGATGATCTTGCCGACCATGTTGAGGCGTTCCATGTTGATCGCGCCCACCGCGCCCGCGCGGTCGACGTTGATCGAGCACGGGACCCCGCCCACCAGCCAGTTCGGGTGCGGGTTCTTGCCGCCGAAGATCGTCTGGATCTTCACGATCTCCTTCTGGAAGTCCAGCGCCTCGAGGTAGTGGCCCACCGCCATGAGGTTCGCCTCCGGCGGCAGCTTGTAGTCCGGGTGGCCCCAGTAGCCGTTCCTGAAGAGGCCGAGCTGGCCCGACTCGACGAACTTGGTCAGGCGCGCGGACGAGGTCGCGGTAGTAGCCCGGCGAGGAATTCGGCCAGTTGGAGATCGACTGCGCGAGCTCGCTGGTCCTCTTGGGGTCGGCCTTGAGGGCGGAGACCACGTCGACCCAGTCGAGCGCGTGCAGGTGGTAGAAGTGCACCAGGTGGTCCTGCGCGTAGAGCGTCGAGTGCATCAGGTTGCGGATGATGTTGGCCGTGTCCGGGATGGCGATCCCGAGCGCGTCCTCCACCGAGCGCACCGACGCCAGCGCGTGCACGCCGGTGCACACGCCGCAGATCCTCTCCACGAACGCCCACGCGTCGCGGGGGTCGCGGCCCTTGAGGATCACCTCCAGCCCGCGCCACATCGTGCCCGTGGAGACGGCGTTGGTGATCGTGCCCTTCGTGTCGACGTTGCACTCGATGCGAAGGTGGCCCTCGATGCGGCAGATGGGATCGACGACGATCCGCTTGCCGCTGTTGTCCAGCTTGAATCCTTGGGTCTCGAGAACGGCCATGGCTATTTCCCCTCAGCTTTCGTGGATCCGGACTTCTCGGAGGCTTTCCTGATGGCGGTCACCGCGGCGTGCGCCACGACGGCCGCGCCCACCACGCCGGCCGCGACGGCACCGACCTTGTCGGCGTTCGCCTCGATCCCGAAGGCCGGGATGTTGGTCAGGCGGTCGTAGAAGGAACCCTTGTCCCAGAACCCGTCCTCGGAGCAGCCGATGCAGCCGTGGCCCGACTGGATCGGGAAGGAGGTGCCCTCGTTCCAGCGCGTGGTCGAGCAGGCGTTGTAGGTCGTCGGGCCCTTGCAGCCCATCTTGTAGAGGCAGTAGCCGGCCTTGGCGGCCTCGTCGTCCCACTTCTCGACGAACTGGCCGGCGTCGAAGTGCGGGCGGCGGTAGCACTTGTCGTGGATCCGCTGGCTGTAGAACATCTTCGGGCCGGCCCTGGCGGTCGAGCTCGGGGAGGCGGTCGAAGGTGAGCACGTAGGTCACGATCGCCGTCATCACCTCGGCGATGGGCGGGCAGCCCGGCACCTTGATGATCGGCTTGTCGGTGATGACCTTGTCGATCGGCACGGCGTTGGTCGGGTTGGGCTTGGCGGCCTGCACGCACCCCCACGAGGCGCAGGAGCCCCACGCGATGACGGCCTTCGCGTCCTTGGCGTACTCCTTCAGCGCCTCGACGAAGGGCTTGCCGTAGTAGATGCAGTACATCCCGTCCTCGTTGAGGGGCGGGTTGCCCTCGACGGCGAGGATGTAGTTGCCCTTGTGCTTCTTCATCGTCTCGTGCGCGTTCTCGCGCAGCTGCTCGCCGGCCGCGGCCGAGAGCGTCATGTGGTAGTCGAGCGACAGGAGCGAGAGCACCGCGTCCTTGGCGAGCGGGTGCGCCGAGCGGATGAACGACTCGCTGCAGCAGGTGCACTCCAGGCCCTCGATCCAGATCACCGGCGTGCGCGGCTTCGTCTCGAGCGCGTGCGCGATCTGGGGCGCGACCGTGGGCGACAGGCCCAGGGAGGCGGTCGTCAGGCTGCAGAACTTGAGGAAGCTGCGCCGCGAGATGCCCTGCCGGCGGAGCACGTCATAGAAGGTCTCATTCATGGTCCTTGCCTCCGCTTCTGCGACCCGCCCAGACGGCCGCGAGGACGACCCCGATCGCGCCGAGCGCGAGCAGGTCGACGAGGTGGTGGTAGAGGCCCTCGGCGCCATGCCCGGGGTGGCCCCAGGCGGCGGTGGACGCGGCGGCGAGAACGAGGGTCGGGAACAGGTATTTGAGCTTCATGGTGCCTCCTCGGAATTGGGGGATTCCGGACATGAAGTGGACTTTCCGCCCTGCCCCGGGGGGCACTTTTGACCTAGGTCAACGGGGCAGGAAGCCGCCCGGATCGCGTAACGGTGCCCGTTACACCGTGGCAGGCCCGGAAGGGCCCGGGCGTGGGGGGGTGGGCCGGAAAGGGCCGCCCCGGGACCCCGGCGCCGGTCATCGACGGCGGGCGCCCGATATGCCTAGACTACGGGCAACCCGGCCGTTCGAGCGCGCGGTCCGGCCCACAAATCCAATTCGAGGAGATGCTCATGACCACCCGCACCCTGCTGGGCGCGCTTTCCGCGTGCCTTTTGTTCGCCGCCCCCGCCCTCGCCCAGACCGAGATCAAGTTCGGCCACGTGGGCGAGCCCGGCTCGCTCTTCGCGGCCTCCGCCGAGGAGTTCGCCAAGCGCGCCAACGCCAAGCTGGGCAACAAGGCCAAGGTCGTCGTCTACGGCTCCAGCCAGCTGGGCGGCGACAAGGAGCTGGTCCAGAAGCTCAAGCTCGGCACCGTGGACATCGCCCTGCCCTCGACCGTGATGTCCTCGGAGGCGGACATCTTCGGCGTCTTCGAGATGCCCTACCTGGTGAAGGACAGGAAGCACATGGGCCGCATCGAGAAGGACGTCTTCTGGCCCATGATCGCCCCGGCGGCCGAGAAGAAGGGCCTCAAGGTGATCGCGGTGTGGGAGAACGGCTACCGCCACATCACCAACAGCAAGCGCCCGATCAACACGCCCGAGGACCTCAAGGGCATCAAGCTGCGCGTGCCCGAGGGCAAGTGGCGCGTGAAGATGTTCCAGGCCTACGGCGCCAACCCCAGCCCGATGAAGTTCTCCGAGGTGTTCACCGCCCTGCAGACGGGCGTCATGGACGGCCAGGAAAACCCGTTCACGCAGATCACCAGCGCCAAGTTCCAGGAAGTGCAGAAGTTCATCTCGCTCACCGGCCACGTCTACACGCCGGCCTACGCCACCGTCGGCGCGAAGAAGTGGGCCACGCTCCCGGCCGACGTGAGGAAGATCCTCGAGGACACGGCCAAGGAGACGCAGGCCTACGTCTACGAGCTCGCCGAGAAGGGCGACACCGAGCTGCTGGGCAAGATCACCGCCGCGGGCGTGAAGTCCAACGTCCCGAACAAGGATGCCTTCGTCGCCGCCTCGAAGCCCGTCTACGAGGAGTTCGCCAAGGAGGTCGCCGGCTCCAAGGACGTGATCGACCGCGCCATCGCCCTGGGCAAGTAGGCGATGACGCTGCAGTCGTTCCGCCGGGGATACGAGCGCTTCCTCGAGTGGATCTGCATCGTGCTCATGGCCGCGCTCGCCGCCGAGGTGACGGCGGGCGTGGTCTTCCGCTACTCGGGCCACTCCCTCGTCTGGTATGACGAGGTCGCCACCATCCTGCTGGCCTGGGTGACGTTCTACGGCGCCGCGCTGGCGGTCCTCAAGCACGCGCACATGGGCGTGCCCGAGATCGTGCGGATGCTGCCTCCCGGCCCGCGGGTGGCCGCCGCCGTCGTGGCGCAGCTGTGCACGATGGCCTTCTTCGTGCTGCTCGCCTGGGTGGGCTACACGGTCCTCGAGATCCTCGCGACGGACCGGCTCGTTTCCCTGCCGGAAGTCTCGGAGGCGTATGCGATCTCGGTGATCCCGATCGGCGCCGTCCTGTTCGTGGTGGGCCAGCTGCTGGTGTTCCCCGAGGTGCTGCGCGAAGCGCGCCGCGAGCACGGGGCCGCCGGGGGGCACGCATGACCGGGTTCCTCGTCCTGCTGTGCGTCCTCGTGCTGGTGCTGATCAACGTCCCGATCGCCGTGGCGCTGTGCATCGCGTCGGTCGTCGCGATGCTCACGACGCAGGGCGTCGCGAGCCTGCCCAACGTGTCGCTGGCGCTCTACCAGGGAGCGACCAGCTTCCCGCTCATCGCGATCCCGCTGTTCATCCTCTCGGCCGCGATCATGAACACCTCGGGGATCTCGCACCGGCTCATCGACTTCTGCCAGGCGCTCGTCGGCTGGATGAGGGGGGCGCTCGCCCAGGTGAACGTGCTGAGCCACATGTTCTTCGCGGAGATCTCGGGCTCGGCGGTCGCGGGCGTGGCCGCGACCGCCTCCATCATCATGCCGGCCATGAAGGCGCGCGGCTACCCGGGCCCCTTCACGGCCGCGGTGACCTCCTCGACGGCCACGCTGGCGATCATCATCCCGCCGTCGATTCCCATGATCCTCTACGCGGTCATGGCGGGCACGTCGGTCGTGCAGATGTTCGTCGCGGGCATCGTGCCCGGCGTGCTGACGGGGTTCGGCTTCATGGGCCTGTGCTACTGGTACGCGGTCAGGTACAACTGGCCGGTGGAGGAGATCTTCCAGTGGGGCAAGCTCTGGCGCGCCTTCAAGAAGGCGTTCTGGGCGCTCACGCTGCCCATCATCATCCTGGGCGGGATCTTCGGGGGCATCGTCACCGCGACCGAGGGCGCGGCGCTCGCGGTGGTGGCCTCGCTCCTGGTGGGCGGCCTGGTCTACCGCGAGCTCGACTGGGCGCGGCTGCGGGAGGCGATCATCGACGGCGCCGTGCAGACCGGCGCCGTGATGCTGCTGGTGGCCGCCTCGGCCCTGCTCGGCCTCTACCTCACCGAGGTGCAGCTTCCCCAGAAGATCGCGGCGACGATGCTTTCCGTCACCAGCGAGAAGTGGGCCATCCTCGCGATCCTGAACGTCTTCTTCCTCCTCATCGGCATGTTCCTGCATTCGGCCGCGGCCATCATCCTGGTGGTCCCGATCGTGATGCCGGTGGTGGCCGCGGCGGGGATCGATCCGGTCCACTTCGGCGTGATCGTGACGCTCAACCTCGCCATCGGCCAGCAGACGCCGCCCGTGGCGAGCGTCCTGCTGCTCACCTGCTCGATCGCGAAGGAGAGCGTCTGGGACGTGACCAAGGCGAACATCCCGTTCATCGGGGTGCTGCTGTTCACGTTGCTGCTGGTGACCTACGTGCCGGTCGTGACCCTGGGCCTCGTCAGACGTCTTCTACAGGTAAGCCAATGGCCGATACGATCCTCGTCGAGCGCGACGGCGACATCGCCACCGTCGTCCTCAACCGCCCCGAGAAGCTCAACGCCCTCACCAAGCCCATGTGGCAGCGCCTGGGCGACGTCTTCCTCGAGCTGGGCGCCGACGACTCCGTGCGCTGCATCGTCATCCGCGGCGCGGGCGAGAAGGCCTTCGCCCCCGGCAACGACATCGGCGAGTTCGAGAACGAGCGCTCCAACGTCGAGCAGGCGCGCGCCTACGGCAAGGTCATGACGCGCACCATCGAGGCCATCGGCCACTGCCGCCACCCGGTGGTGGCGCAGATCCACGGCATCTGCGTGGGCGGGGGCCTGGAGATCGCGGGCCTCGCGGACATCCGCATCTGCGGGGAGTCGAGCCGCTTCGGCGTGCCCATCAACAAGCTGGGCCTGGTGATGGCCTACTCGGAGATCGGCGCCCTCATCGGCCTCGCCGGCGAGGCCGTCGCGCTCGAGATCCTGCTCGAGGGCCGCGTGTTCGACGCGAAGCGAGGCGAAGGACAAGGGCCTCGTCACGCGCGTCGTGCCCGACGGCGAGGTCGCGGCGGAGGCGAAGGCCACCGCGCGGCGCATCGCGGACGGGGCGCCGCTGGTGGCGCGCTGGCACAAGAAGTTCGCGCGCCGCCTGCGCGACGCGCGGCCGCTTGACCGCCGAGGAGCTCGACGAGGGCTTCGCGTGCTACGGCACCGAGGACTTCAAGATCGGGCAGGCAGGCGTTCCTCGCGAAGGCGAAGCCCGATTTCAAGGGGCGGTAGCGAGTGATGCGAGCGAAAATCTTTGGAAACGCCGATGAACGCCGATGTCACGCCGATGAACGCCGATAAGAGATGGGATGGAAACGGTAGCGCAGTGGATGTCGAATGACGTCGATGTCGACATGCTGAATGCACTGCGACTCCATCGCTTCATCGGCGTACATCCGCGTTCATCGGCGTTCATCGGCGTGACCATCGGCGTTCATCGGCGTTTCAAAGACTTGCGCCCGGGTAACATCGATGACCGGTCCTCTTGCGGGAATCCGGGTCGTCGAGCTGGCCCAGATCATGGCCGGCCCCACCTGCGGCATGCTGCTCGCCGACATGGGCGCCGACGTGATCAAGGTCGAGAAGCTCCCCGGCGGCGACGACACGCGCTCGTACTCGCGGCCCGTCGATCGCACGGCGAGTCGCGCCGCGTTCATGATGCTCAACCGCAACAAGCGCGGCATCGCGGTGAACCTGAAGACGCCCGAGGGGCTCGAGGTGGTGAAGAGGCTGCTCGCCACCGCCGACGTGGTGACGGAGAACTACCGCAAGGGCACGCTCGAGAAGCTGGGCCTGGGCTGGGACGTGCTGCAGGCCCTGAACCCGCGCCTCGTCTACTGCGTCGTCTCCGGCTACGGCCGCACCGGGCCCGTATGCCGACAAGGGCGGCTTCGACCTCATCGCGCAGGGCTTCTCGGGGCTCATGTCCATCACCGGCGAGCCCGGCGGCGCGCCGGTGAAGGCGGGCACGCCCATCGCCGACATCAACGCCGGCATCTTCGCCGCGCTGGGCATCGTCTCCGCCCTGCACGCGCGCCACGCCACGGGCCGCGGCCAGATGGTCGACACCTCCCTCATGGAAGCGGCCATCCAGCAGACCTACTGGCAGAGCGCGATCTACTTCGCCACGGGCGAGAACCCCGGGCCCACGGGCTCCGCGCACATCCTCACCGCGCCCTACCAGGCCTTCCCGACGGCCGACGGCTGGATCAACGTGGGCGGCGCCAACCAGTCCAACTGGGAGCGCATCGCGAAGGCGATCGGGCGCGAGGACCTGCTCGCCGACCCGCGCTTCGCCACCAACGGCGAGCGCATGAAGCACCTGGCGGAGCTCACCCCGCTCATCGCCGAGCGCATGAAGGCGCAGCCCTCGGCGCACTGGATCCGCGAGTTCGAGGCGGCCGGGCGTGCCGGTGGGGCCCATCAACCGCATCGGCGACATGCTCGCCGACCCGCAGGTGGCCGCGCGCGACATGGTGGTGGAGGTCGACCACCCGAAGGCCGGGCGCACCAAGGCGCTGGGCATGCCGGTCAAGTTCTCGGACACGCCCTGCTCCGTCACCCGCGCGGCCCCGCTCCTGGGCCAGCACACGCGCGAGATCCTCGGCACGCTGGGCTACTCGCCCGCCGAGATCGACTCGCTCGCCTCGAAGGGCGCCGTCGCGATCGCCTCCTAGCTCGCCCGGCACGCAAGAAAGAAGGGGCGCCGAACGGCGCCCCTCTTCATTTCACCTGGTGCCCCGGCACGCGGGGCCGCCGGTCAGGCGGACCGGCGCTTGAGGTACCACTGGCCGGCGACGGCCAGGAGGATCACCAGGGCGATCAGCGCGACGGGGTTGTCGACCGGCACGGGAATCGAGGTGACGAACGCCAGGGTGTGCACGTTGTTCGGCGCCGGAATCGTCCGCACGACGGCCCGCGCCACGGGATCGATCACGTAGAACTCGCGGGGGTTGTTCCCGTTGCCGGTCCGGCTGATGGCGTACAGCTGGTCGGTGTCGGGATTGAAGGAGCCGTGGTGGGCTACCCCCGTCACGATGCCCGACACCACGCCCAGGTCCGTCAGCGCGCCGGAAGCCGTGTTGACCGTGAAAAGGCGGTTTCCGGTCCCGATGCAACCGTTGCAGTTCAGGAAGTAGAGCGTGTTGAAGTTGAACGCGAGGGACTGCTCGGCCGAGTTGCCCCCGCCGCCAAGCACCGTGATCGTTCCGGCCGTCTTGTCCCAGAGCACCGGCTGGTCGCTGTCTTCGGTCCAGCCGAAGAGCTGGCCGGACCTTGCCGCCGCGGGCACGTTGACCAGTTGCCCCGCGCCCGCGCCGATCGGCGTCCCGGCGCCGGTGGCCGGGTCGATCCTGATGAGCCCGTTCGGGAAGGCGCCGTCGCTGGTCGCGGTGGTGGCATAGAGGGTGCGCGTGGTCGCGTCCCAGGTCATGCCGTTGACCGAATAGCCGACCGGCCCGATGGTCGCGAGGACCGCTCCGGAATTCGGGTCGATCTGGACGAAGCGTGCTTCCGCCGCCACCCGCGCCGATCGTTCCGTAAAGGGTCGCCGAAAGGGCGGGAAGCGATCCGAGCAGCACCGCGATCGCGATGACTGCTTGCCTGAAGGATTTTGCGAACATTTTGATTTTCTCCCTTGTAATTTGCGCGGCGATGACATCCGGCCGCATGCGCCTGCGCATTTTCACACTTCGCAAGTGCTTGAGCAATAGATACTTTGTAGAAAATGCCGGGGCCTCCCCGGCTCAGCCTGCCGCCTGCGGGCGGGTTAGCGACATTTTAGGGAAGGCGAAGGGAAGTCTTAATAAACGGCCTGCCGGCCGCGTCCTACAGTGGCGCCATCCCAACCGCCCCTGGAGAACGCCATGAAACCCCTGCTCCGCCGAGCCGCGCCGCTCGCCATCGCCACCGCCCTCCTCGCCACCGCCGCCGCGGCCCTGCACGCCCAGGCCGGCAGCACGGACAAGTCCGCCGCCGCCCGCGCGGACAAGGCCAGCATCGAGCGCGGCCGCTACCTCTCCCGCATCGCCGGCTGCAACGATTGCCACACGCCCGGATACGCCCAGGCCGGCGGCAAGGTCGACGAGAAGGCCTGGCTCACCGGCGACAAGGTCGGCTGGCAGGGCCCCTGGGGCACCACCTACCCCTCGAACCTGCGCCTGGTGCTCGCGAAGATGGGCGAGGACGAGTGGGTGCGCGTGGCGAAGAGCGCGCAGTACCGGCCGCCGATGCCCTGGTTCGCCCTGCACGACATGTCCGAGGCGGACCTGCGCGCGCTGCACCGCTACGTGCGCCACCTCGGCCCGGCCGGCGAGCCCGCGCCGGCCTACCTGCCCCCCGGCCAGGCCGCCAAGGGACCGGTCATCGCGTTTCCGTCGGCCCCGAAGCACTGAGGCGCGCGCCATGACCCAAGCCTCCCGCATCGACCTGTACGCCGGCATCCACAAGGCCCTGCGCGCGCTCATGGCCGACCTCGTGACGAGCCTGGGGCGCATGGACCCGGACGACGACGCCGACGTGAACGCGACGCTCGGGCGCTTCCTCGACGGGCTCGCTCCTCTGCGAGAAGCACATGCACCTCGAGGACGAGTTCCTGCACCCGGCCATCGAGGCGAGGCGCCCGGGCGCGACGGCCGGCGCCGCCCTCGAGCATGCGGGCCACGTCCACGAGTTCGAAGCGCTGCGCCAGGCGGTCGCGTCCTTCCTCGCGGCCGGCGCCCCCGCGCGCCGCGCCGGCGCCCACGCGCTCTACCTCCAGGCCGCCCGCTGGATGGCCGACAACATCCTGCACATGGAGCACGAGGAGACGCGCCACAACGCGGCCCTGCACGAGGCCTTCAGCGACGCCGAGCTCCTGCAGATCCACGCGCGCATCCTCGCCAGCGTGCCGCCGGAGGCGATGGCGAAGTACCTGCGCTGGATCCTGCCCGCGACGAGCCACGGCGAGCGCCTCGCCCAGTTGCAGGGCATGCGCGCCGGCGCACCAAGGGAGGCTTACGAGGGAGCGCTGGCCATCGCCCGCGAGAAGCTCACGCCGCGCGACTGGCAGAAGCTCGACGCGGCTCTCGCCCGGGTGCCCGTGGCCGCCTGAGCGGCCGCGCTCAAGGCGCCGCGACTTCCACCAGCTCGAGCGGGCGCGAGACCGCGAGCCGCAGCCGGCCGCGCCCCGCCTTCTCGATGCGGATGCCGGCGTCGCGCTCGGCGAGCCGGCGCGCCAGGAGGATGAGCCGCGCCTCGAGGTTGTCGCTCAGGTCCGGCAGCTTCACGCGCGGGTCCAGGCGCAGCTCCCGG
This sequence comes from uncultured beta proteobacterium, assembly GCA_963824135.1. Classification (GTDB taxonomy): domain Bacteria; phylum Pseudomonadota; class Gammaproteobacteria; order Burkholderiales; family Usitatibacteraceae; genus FEB-7. The sequence goes on from CAWGOH010000013.1 coordinate 98,989, forward strand.
TTGCTGAACTCCGTGCGGCCCGTGGCGAGGAAGTCGGCGACGAGCGCGTGGAAGATGCTGCCCGCGACGCCCTTGATGAGGTAGTCGCCACCGAGGAAGACCGAGTCGTTCTCCGCGAAATGGCGCACCGCCAGGGGCGGCCCGGAGGGCGCCGAGGGCGCGGCCGCGGACGCGGGCGCGGGCGCCTCGTCGGAATCGGGCGACGGCCTGCAGCACGTGGATGGCCGATCCCAGCTGCCCCGCCACCGCCACGAGCGCGTCCTCGTCGTCGTAGCCGAAGCGCCGGTCCTGCGCGGCCTCCACGAAGAGCACGCCCAGCACGCGCCCGACGGCCTCGATCGGCACGGCCAGCTGGCTGCGCGAGTCGGCGAGCCCGGGAAGCGGGATCTCGGTCTCCAGCGACAGCCCCTCGCGCAGGGCCGCCTCGCGGATGGCGCGGCCGTACGCGTACTCCGCCTGCGCGAAGCCGATGCGGATGGGCGTGCGCTCGCGGGCCGCCACCCCGACCACGCCCTGCCCCAGCGGGATCTCCGAGCCCACGCCCGAGTCGGGATAGCCGCGGCTCGCGACGGTGTAGAGGCGCTCCTGCGCCCGGTCGAGCATGAGCACCAGCGCGTGCTCGATCGAGAAGTTCGCCGCGATGCACTCGAGCGCCGCGTCCAGGAGCGCCTGCAGCTCGCCGATGGAGCCGATCTTCGTCGCGCAGGCGCGCACGGCAGCCAGGAGGTTGCGGCTCTCCGGCGGCGCCGGCAGCACGGGCCCCGGCAGGCGCTCGATGGACTCGACCCGGTAGACGTCGGAGCCCTGCAGCTTGAACACCCCGGTCATGCCGGTGTGCGAGGCGATGCCCGCGAGCTTCGCCTTCATGCGCTCGAAGAGCGGGCCGGAGGTCTCGGTGCGCAGGTAGCGGATCACGAGCCGGTGGCGGGCGATCGTGCGCGAGTCCACGATGTTGAGGCACGCCACGGGGTTCGCCAGGATGTTCTGCCGCGTCTTGTTGAAGAACTGCCACGAGAGCGCGACGTGCTCCGGGTCCACGTACTCCACCTGCGAGAGGTAGGCGCCGTTGGGCGTGCCGTCCGGCGCGCAGGTGGCCATCGTGGGCGGGACGTCGCCCTCGAGGCCGTCGCGGATGGCGTCCAGCGTGAGCGGCTTCACCGGCGCCCCGCGATGAGCGTTGCCCGCGCCCGGGCCCGGCGTCTGCGCGAACACGGCGGTCGGGGTGAAGGTCACGGCGACCGCATCGGCCCAGTCGCCGCCCAGCAGCGTGCGCGGCAGGCTCTCGTCGTAGCCCAGGCCCACGAGATCGCGCAGGAAGGCCTCGCGGTGGCACTCCACGTGGCGCTCGTCGCCCGGCTGCGGCACCTCCACCTTCGCGTCCGCCCCCTTGAGCTGGACCGTGCGGTGGGTGCTGGGCTGGCTGGCGAAGAAGGCGATGGCGCCGTTGTCGCGGAAGTCGCGCAGGAGCCGCCCGCACTGCGCGGCGTAGAGGAAGATCGTGACGCGCCGCCGGTCCGCGGAGACGCGGCAGCCGACGCCGCGCACGAGGCAGGGGACGTTCGCCGCGTCGCGCGAGGCCGCGTGCACCGACACCCCCGATTGCAGGAAGGCGGCCAGTTCCTCGTCGATGAGCGCGGTGTCGGACATGGTGGCGCGGATGATAACCTGACGGCCATGCCCTCGGCCCTCGTCCTCGCCACCCTCGCCGTCACCGCCCTCGTCACCTCGTTCATCTCCGGCATCCTCGGGATGGCGGGCGGCATGATCTTCATGGGCGTGCTGCTCGCCCTCCTCACGGTGCCGCAGGCGATGGTGCTGCACGGGGTGACGCAGCTCGCCTCCAACGGCTGGCGCGCCATCCTGTGGCGCACCTCGATCGACTGGCGCGTCTTCCGCGGCAACGCCTATCGGCTCGCTCGCGGCCCTCGCCGCGTTCACGCTCATCCAGCTGGTGGTGAGCAAGCCCGTGGCGCTCCTCGTCCTGGGCATCACGCCCTTCGTGGGCCTGGCGCTGCCCGAGAAGCTGGTCCTCGACGTGCAGAAGCGCGGGCACCCCTTCCTGTGCGGGGTGATCTGCACCGTGCTGCAGCTCATCGCCGGGGTCTCCGGGCCCATCCTCGACGTGTTCTTCGTGCGCTCGAAGATGGACCGGCGCGCGGTCGTGGCCACCAAGGCCTCGATCCAGAGCCTGGGCCACATCATCAAGATCGTCTACTTCGGGGGCCTCGTGGGCGCCGCGCAGCGCGGCACCGTGGACTTCTGGCTGGCCGTCCTCATGGTGGCGCTCGCGATCACCGGCACGACGCTCTCGCGGCGCGTGCTGGAGAAGCTGACCGACGCCTCGTTCCGCCAGTGGACGCGCTGGGCCGTGATGTCGATGGGCGTCACCTACCTCGCCATGGGCGCCTGGCTGCTGGCGAAGGGCTAGGCGGCCTTCCTCACGATGCACTGGATCTGCGCGAGGGTGTCCGGGAAGTCCGTCTGGTCGAGGGGCCGGACGAAGGCGCGCTTGAGGGCCTGCTTGTCGATGCCCAAGAGGCGCAGCAGGCCGTAGGCCGCGCGGCCCGCGGCGCGCCGGAAGCGGTAGGACAGCGTGCCCGCCAACTGGCCGTTCACCTGCAGGCCGCGGTCGTAGGCGGTATCGAAGAGGCGGATGTCGAGAACCTCGCCTCCCGGCAGCGAGCGCGCGAGTTCCAGCAGGTTCACCGACACCGGCGACCAGCTCGAGCGCTTGGCGATCGTGAAGGTCCACTTGTGGTCGCGGTTGAAGCGGCTGGGCCAGAAGCCCTGCTCGTAGAGATCCTCGTCCGGGACGATCACGAAGAGCACGCCGCCGGGTTTCACGAGGCTCCACCACTGGGCGATGGCCTCGCGCGGATCGCGCATGTGCTCCAGGCAGTGCGAGGCGTAGACGAAGTCGAACTGCCGGTGGACGAAATCCGCGACGCGGTTGGCGTCGCCCTGCGCGAGGTCGAAGGGCATGACGCCCGGGAGCACGGGGTCGGCCCCGCAGCCGATGTCGATGCCCTCGCCCTGGAGGACGGAGCGCTCCAGCTCGCCCCAGACCTTCTTCGTCTTCGATGATTCGTTGGCCATCCTCGCCTTCCCGGTTCACGCAAGCGCGATTCCACGCGCCTGGCGCCGATTCTACCGTCCGGGGTGGACGCTCCCTGGAAGGCGGGCCGTTCCTCAGGCGCCGGCGCGGTGCGCCAAGGGCCAGTAGAGGTCCATCACCTCCAGCCGCACCGCCTGCAGCCGTTCGACGGCCGCCGATTCGGGCACCCTTGAGACATAGCCCAATGCGACGAAGGTCCGCCCCACTTCGGAGTCCGCAACGATGAGAGCAAACCGGGCCACGTCGGTTGAAATTGCAGCGCTTCGGCTACGTCACCCGACCCGAGGCCGTTCATCGGCGCCAAGTCCGCGGTCGTATTCCGTTCGTTCTGCGCGTTGAGGTGGCCGTACCGAAGAGTGAGCATTGAGGCCGCACCGACGGAGGGTCGCACCTTCCCATGCAAACCGATGGGGCAAGACCATTGCTCCAAAATTCAAGTCGCGATTGCGAATCATGCGATCCCGCGAGCACAAGGTGTCGCCCGTTGGAGTGCAAATAGGAAGCGCGAAGGGAGTGGCGACAATGCCTTCACATATACAAGAGAAGTCACCTACGGCCAATCCATCGTCCGAATTCACAGCAACCAACACGTTGTAAAATGTTGATGCTGCGCAAACATTCGCAACTCCTTTCCTGAATAATGAACAAGTGGTGGCTATTCGCGTGGCTGGGCAATGTCGTGGCATCAATGCCCTGCAATTCGATTCGACAGTGTTGGATTCAGTGGCCAAGCGGCAACTGAACATCGTGGCATTCACCTCAGTCACGACGGACATATGGCAAGAATCTTGCCGCCTTCAATAGCAATCGGAACACGTCGGACGGCTATCCCAGCTAAGACCCTACAGGAGCGAGGGAACGTATCGATATCGGACACCGAGATTCGGGTCCGAGCGCAATGAAGTAGTGATTGGCGCCTAGGCTCCTATCACTGGGCCGAAACAGACCAGCTTGGCGACGGTCTGGTGCGACTCATGGACGTCCCGCCTCGGGCACGTCAACAGGAACAGCGGGCTTGTTACAAGTAACTAGCGATCTAGATAGAGGATCTTTGAAAATGGCGAAATACTTAGCTTGGTCTTTCCTTGTCATCGCGGCTCTGTTTGGGCAGTCACCTGCATTGGGCCAGATAAGCGATCATCTCGCACCTCTTCACGCTGCAAACACGCCTTGGACCGATGCTGACGGGAAGACGCTCTATCTAATAGACTTGGTTCCTCACTTACAAGACGGCTACCCCGATTCAGCTCCCTCGGAGATTGCCGCTCGATTCCACCCTCGCCACCCGGGGCGAGCAATCAATATGGCTCGCTCCCTCGAACTCCAGTACGGATTCATTGCTGTTGACATGACCAGCTGGGTAGGTGACAGCGTTAGCGCCTACCTTACTTCCGGTCAAGCCGATAGTGTTCGCAGAGATCCGCGGGTAACGTTAGTAACAGAGAGCGAGCCGCAGCAATTTAGCGTTCCGCCTCCTTGGTCAGACTACTCCCCTGTCTCGCCACCGAATCCCTGGGTCTACGAAATGCAGTCTCATGGTCATTCCGCCATGAACGGTAGGCATTCCGTCGGGACCGGATATCCTCGAATCTACTTGATCGACGCGGGCGTTGGCTATCATCAAGATCTGCAAAACATCGTGCGTGTTGCGCCTTCGGGGGCCTCGGTCGTTGGCTGCTATTCACATGCGACCCACGTTGCAGGCATCATCAATGCCACCTTCGGAAACCAGGGCACTGTGGGAATTCTTCCGGGCGTGCAAGTCACCTCAGTCTCGGTTCACTACGCGAACTGGGCAAATGGCGGGGTAGTTTGCGGGAATCCCTATGCCCAAAATACTACGTCTATCGCTGCGGCAATGGACTGGGTGAAGTGGGACTTGCGGATGAGCGGAGAATACAGAGCGGGGGTCGTAAACATCTCGATGAGCGGTTCCGCTTTCGGTCCGGGCGGAACATTGCGCGCAAAAATGCTTGATTTGGCTAGCATATATGTTGGTGGCTACGTGTATTTGGGTTCGTTCGTAGCTCAAGCAGCCGGGAATCAGCTGCAAGATGCATGCTCGTACGCTTATGGAAATCCAAACAACGGTGACGGAATCATGGTCGTGGGGGCAGCGGCCCCGAGTGGATATCAAGTTAAAACCTCTAATGGCGGCTTTTCGAACATGCCATACGCATCAAACGAACCCGGTTCAAACTGGGGCTACTGCGTCGACGTATGGGCACCGGGTCAACGCATTTGGGCCGCGTGGGGGCCAGACGCTCTCTCATCGGCCGACCCGGCCACGTGGCAAAGTAGCTCGACAACGTACGACAACTATGCCCCTGTCGGTGGAACCTCGTTCGCGTCGCCTCACGTCGCTGCGGTTGCGGCGTATCTCGCGGCCACGCAAGGACTGGTGGGGCCAGGCGAGATCGAGACTGCCGTTCGGAATACGATGTACACGGCCAACCGGATTGACAACGGTGGCTATTTAATTCGTTATCCGCAAATTCCTTGAGCGACGAGTCATGAGAGAACAGTATTCGGAACACGGGCGACCAATGGCGGATGCGTTTCGCTTGAGACTGCGAAGTGCTGCGACCGCACTGCTGGCGGCATTGTCTTGCATTCCGGCAGCTGCCGTTTATCTGGACTCTGGGAATAGTGGACAGGCGCTCATCTACCCCTACTTCACCGCCCAGGCGATTGACGGAAATCCGTTCAATACCTACGTGTCCGTTGCAAATCAGGCGATGGATGCGAAGGTCTTGAGGGTGAGATTTCGGGAAGGACGAAACGGACGCGAGCTTGCGGTCTTCAATCTCTATCTCGGGGCACTCGACACCTGGACCGCGGCAGTCATTCCCACGGAAATGGGAGCGCGGTTGTTGACAAGGGACAATTCGTGCGTGGCGGGTGCATTTTCTTCCGATGGCACATCGCGGTACCTCGACTTTGGCAACGCCTCGTTTTCCGGAACCGCGAGCGATGGTCTTGGAGCCAGTGCCGACCGGCTGAGGGAGGGCTACCTCGAGATCATCGAGTTGGCGACGCTGGTTGGATCAAGCGCATCGGATGCGACGCCTCCGGCAGAAGGAGGGGAAATGCCGTCCAATTGTGCGGCACTTTCCGGAGAGAATCCGTCTGTTCAGACTGCGGCGCCGACGGGCGGACTTGCCGGTACGCTCACGTTGATCAATGTGAGCAAGGGGATGGACTTCACCGTCAATGCCGTCGCACTTTCGGACCTCACTTCTCAATCCATTTACCGCGGCTACTCCGATCCCTATCCCGATTTCAATTCGCTGGAAGTCAGTCCTGTGGCATTCATGTCCATCAATGACAAGAGCTACCGGGCAGTATTCGCGTCGGGTGTCGAGGCAGTATCTGCCGTGCTGACAGCCGCGTCTGCCAACAACGAGACGATTCTCGATTCGGCGACGAGATCCGGAACGAACTGGGTCGCGACCCTGCCAATGCGACGTTTTCAGCGGCCCGCCCTCGCAAGTCCGCCTACGGGCTATCCCCCGAATCCGGACGACGGATTGCCGGTGTCGCTCAATTGGCGGGCGCGTGATGGGGCGGCAATGGCCTTTATCGACAATTGCGGGTTTTTATGTCCTCCGAGGACGTATGAGGTTCACCCGAGGCTTCCGTGGGCCACAACCGTCATCGATTTTGCACGGGGTACGAGTGCTGCATGGGCACCGGAATCATCTTCCAGGGTCCTGGGATCTGCCAATGCCGTCAAGGTGACATTGCCCACTTCATCGGAAAGCGGAAGTGGGCAGCTTTCCTTCCTGGGCCTGACCTCCGATCCTTTCCAGGCTGCGATCATGAACTCGAGAGCGGACGCCGTGCTGGCGGCATCCGGACGTCTCGTCGGAACCCCCGTGGTGGGCTTCATGCTCAGAACGTTTGAAAACGACCAACTGGATTGTGCGGGTTCGATCTGCCAAGGCAACTATGGCGGCTCCTTTCCTCACTCGTTGACCAGGCAGGTACAACCTTGAGCACGCGATGGAAGGAGCGCGCCGAGAGCGCCGGGCGCGCGCACCGGCCGCGCCAGCGAGGCCAGTTGGTCGATCTCCCGCCGCTCGAACCCCTGCGCGAACGGATGCTGGGCGAGCGCCGCCGGCAATTGCGCGTTCATGGGCCGTCAAGGGACGGGCGGGACTACATCGAGATCGAGCCCTCGCGGAACTCCGTCTTGTCGAGCCAGACGTTCACCAGCACGGGCTTGCCCGCGGCGGCGATGCGCGCGGGCGTGCGCGAGCCCCGCCTTCACCTCGGCGTCCGTGCGGATGTCGATGCCTTCGGCGCCGAAGCCCTTCGCCACCTCGTGGTAGGCGGTGCGGGCAAGCACGGTGCCCACGTCGTCGCCCAGCATCTTCACCTGCTCGCGGGCGATCTGCGTCCAGCACGCGTCGTTGCCCACCACCGCGATGACCGGGATGCCGTGGCGCACGAAGGTGTCGAACTCGGCCAGGCCGTAGCCGCACGCGCCGTCGCCCCAGACGATCCACACCTCGGTATCGGGCCTCGCCGTCGCCGCGCCGATGGCGAAGCCGGCGCCCACGCCCAGCGTGCCGAAGGCCCCCGGGTCGAGCCAGGTGAGCGGCCCGCGCGGGTGCAGGATGTAGGAGGCCGTGGCGACGAAATCCCCGCCGTCGGCGACGAACACGGCGTTGTCGCCCGCCGCGTGCTCCAGCGCCCGGAAGAACGCCACCGGGTTCACGTGCTTGCCGGAGGCATCGGCCTGCACGTCGATCTCCGCCTCGCGCTCGGCGTCGCGGCGCGGAGAGCGTCGCGATCCAGTCGGGGCAGGCGATCCCGTGCGACTTGTGCGCCAGCGCGACGAGGAAGCGCCCGGCGTCGCCGATGGCCTCGATGTCGGCCGTGCGGTTCAGGCGCGCGTCCTTCGTGCTGCGGTTGGCCGCGATGAGGGTCGCCGAGCGGCGCACGTGCTTGCCGTAGTCGAGGCGGAAGTCGCACGGCACGCCCGCGAGCAGCACGCAGTCGGCCTCGCGCAGCGCCTTGCGGCGGGCGTGGCGCATCTGCAGGGGCGAATCGCGCCCCAGCAGGCCGCGCGCCATGCCGGAGAGGTAGACGGGAACGCCCAGCTTCTCGACCGCCTTCGCGACGGCCTCGGCCTCGCCCGCGTCCACCAGCGCCTGGCTCCCCAGCACCATCAGCGGGCGCTCGGCCTTCCGGAGCGCCTCGGCCGCGAGGGTGACCGCGGTGTCCCCGGCCGCGGGCGCCGGCACCTTCCGCGCGTGCGGCGAATAGACCTTGCCGCTGCCCTCGAACATCTTGTCGGCGTGCCGGCCCAGGTACCACTGCAGGAACCGGTCGGCGATGGAGGTGCCCTTCCCCGCCGCGTCGGTGTACCAGCCGCGGATGAGCTCCTCGTCGTAGAGGAGGTCCACGGGGCACTCGACGAAGGTGGGCCCGGGCACGCCGGTGAGCGAAGCCACCAGCGCCTCCTCGACGGCCGCGCCCAGGTCCGCCACGCGCTTCACCTGCTTCACCAGCTTCACGTGCGGCTCCACGAGCGGCGCCTGCTCGATGTCCTGGAGCGCGCCGCGCCCCTGCAGCGCCGTGGGGGCCGCGCCGCCCAGCAGCAGCACCGGCGACTGCGCGAGCTGCGCGTTCTTGAGCGCGGTGATGGTGTTGGTGATCCCGGGGCCCGCCGTGACGGCGGCCACCCCCGGCGTGCCCGTGAGCCTCGCCGCCGCGTCCGCCGCGAACACGGCGGTCACCTCGTCGCGGGTGTCCACGATGCGGATGCCGCGCTTCTTCGCGGCCACGAGGATGGGCGAGATGTGCCCGCCGCAGAGCGTGAAGATCCAGCGCACGCCGTAGGCCTCCAGCGCCGCCGCGACGCGCTCGCCGCCGTGCGCCGGCGCGGAAGGATGCTTCGGCTTGCTTCTGCGTGACTTGACCATCGCTCAGCCTTTCGCTTGTTCCGCTTCGCGCTCACCGTGCCGGCGCGCGAGCTCGCGGTAATCCACCTTGCCCACCTTGGTGAGGGGCAGGGCGTCGACGAACTCCACCTCCCGCGGGCAGGACCACTTGATGAGGCGCTCGCGGCAGTGCGCGATGATCGTCTCTTCCATCGCCGGCCCCGCCTGCGCGCGGTCGCGCAGCACCACGCAGGCCTTCACGCGCTCGACCTGCGCCGGGTCGGGCACGCCGATCACGCACGCTTCCGCCACGGCCGGGTGCTCGCGGATGACCGCCTCCACCTGCGCCGGGTACACGTTGAAGCCCGACGACTTGATCATGCGCTTCAGGCGCACCGAGAAGTAGAAGAAGCCGTCGGCGTCCATCTTCCCGAGGTCGCCGGTGTGCAGCCACGTGCGGCCGTCGGCGTGCACCTTGAGCGCCTGGGCGGTGGCCTCCGGGTCGTCGAGGTAGCCGATCATCACGGCGGGCCCGGCGATGCAGATCTCGCCCTCCTCGCCGACCGGCGCCTCCTCGGTCGTGCCCGGCTTCGCGATCTTCGCGAGCATGTCCGGGAACGGGATGCCGATGGACCCTTCGCGGTACTCGGCGAGCGGCGTGGCCATGATCCCGGTGACGGCCTCGGTGAGCCCGTAGCCCTCGAGCAGCTTCACCTTGCCGCCGCCGCGGCGCCACCATCGCCTCGAACTTCTCCTTCACCGCGCGCGGCAGCGTGTCGGCGCCGCAGAAGCACGCCGTGAGGCAGGAGAGGTCCGCCTTCTCGAGCGAGGGATCCTTGGTGAGCGCGTCGAAGAGCGTGGGCACGCCCACGAGCACGTTGGGCCGGTCGCTTGCGCAGCACCTTCGAGACGATCTCGGCGCTGAACTGCGGCACGAGGATCGACTTGCCGCCCGCCATGAACGCCGCGTTCACGCACACCCCGAGGCCGAAGCCGTGGAAGATCGGCAGGATCGCGAGGATCGCGTCCTTCTCGCCCATGCCCGCACCACGACGCGGCCTGCATGCCCTCGGCGATGAAGTTGCGGTTGGAGAGCACGATGCCCTTGGGCAGGCCCGTCGTGCCGCCCGAGAAGAGGATCGCCGCGGCGTCCTCCGTGCGGCCCGCGGGCTCCCCGGTGGCGGGCGCGGCCGCCGCCAGGAGCGCCGACCAGCGGCGGATGCGCGGATCGGCGGGCAGCGGCGGGATCTTGCGCCCCTTGGTGACCCAGAAGCCCAGCCGCTTGAGCGGCGAGAGGTATTCGGGGATGCGCGCGACGAGGATCTTCTCCAGCGGCCGCCTGGGCGTCGCCGCCGCCAGCGGTGCCGTAGAAGGCGTCGAGGACGAGCGCCATGCGCGCGCCCGTGGCGTCGAGGAAGTGCGTGATCTCCGGCGCCGTCGACAGGGGATGGATGAGCGCCGGAAGCGCTCCCAGCCGGTTGGCCGCGTAGAAGGCGATGACGCCCTGCGGCGTCGTGGGCATGGAGATGAGGAAGCGATCGCCCGGGCGCAGCCCCTCGGCCGCGAGGGCGGCGGCGCAGCGGTCCACCGCGTCCAGGAACTCGCGGTAGGTCGCCTTCGTGCCCAGGAAGTCCCAGGCCACCGACTGCGGCACGCGCCGCGCGGTGGCGGCGAGCGCCCCGTAGAGCGTGACGCGCGGGTAGTCGATCGTGGCCGGCACGCTCCCGTAGAAGCGCAGCCAGGGACGCTCGTTCACCGGATCTCCACGAGGGCGATGTCGCCGGCGCGCTTCTCGAGTTGCAGGAGCACCGGCTCGCCGGCCGCCTTGCGCACGCTCACCGTCGCGGGGACGACGACGAAGTTGAGATGGTAGGTCGTGTAGAAGATGCCGCGCCCGGCGCACTTGACGGTGATGGAGCCCTTGCCGGGATCGCCGCTCGCGCCGCGCCCGATCTCGAGGGCGTAGCCGTCCCCGCAGCCGTCCGGCCAGGACGCGGGCTCGTGGCGCACGGTCGTGCCGGAATCCGTGGAGGACTCGAGCGCCTTGGCGCCCGCCTCGATGTCGTAGGCGATGCGCGTGGCCGCGTCGGTGCAGCCGGCGAGCGCGAGCGCGCCGCCCGCGACGAGCGCCCGCCCGCGCGCGCGCATCGCGCCCTCCTACTCCGGCAGCGCCTGGATCTCGAAGGCGGTGCGCAGCGTCGGCGTGATGGGCGCGCCGAGCGGGTCGAACCACTTCGCGTAGATCTTCTCGATCTCGCCCGAGCGCATGAGGCCCGAGAGCGTGCGGTTCACGACCAGCTTGAAGTCGGCGTCGTTCCTGCGCAGCATGAGGCCGAAGGGCTCGTAGGACAGGTGCCTGCCGGTCACCACGTAGTCGCCCGGGTTGCGCGCCTTGGAGCGAAGGCCCATGAGCTGGATGTCGTCGCTCACGTTCGCGTCCACGCGCCCGCTCTCGAGGACGAGGAAGCCCTCGCCGTGGTCCTTCACGTTGAGGATCTTGATGCCCAGGTTCAGCTTGTCCGAGAGGTTCTTGATCACGCGCTCGTTGGTCGTGCCCTGCGACACCGAGATCGACTTGCCCTTGAGGTCCTCGACTTCCTTGATGCCGGACTTCGCCTTCACCAGCAGGCGCGTCCCCCCGATGAAGGTGACGTGCGAGAACTCGGCCTGCTTCTGGCGCGTGAGCGTGTTGGTGGTCGAGCCGCACTCGAGGTCCACCGTGCCGTTGGCCACGAGCGGGATGCGCGTCTGCGACACCACGGGGATGCGGCGGACCTTGAGGTCGGGCATCTTCAGCTCCGCCTTCACCGCCTCCACGACCTTCTCGCACAGGTCGATCGAGTAGCCGATGGCGTTCTGCTTCTCGTCGAGGTAGGAGAACGGCACCGAGGTCTCCCGGATGCCCAGCGTGAGCGTGCCGCTCTCCTTCACCTTCTTCAGGGTGCCGGTGAGCTCCTGCGCCGAGGCGGCCCCGGAAACGAGCAACAGCAGTACGATGGCGATGCGCTTCATGGTGTCCTCCGTTCGGATTGGGCGATTCTATAGGAACCCTCGCATGACCCTCCGCAAGACCTGCGCCGTCATCGGCGGCGGCACCATGGGCGCCGACATCGCGCTCACCCTGGCCCGCGCCGGCAACCCCACGCACGTGGTCGAGACCTTCGACGCCGTCCGCGAGGGCCTGCCCGCGCGCCTGGCCGCGGGCTTCGCCGCCCTCGGCTGCCCGGACTGCCTGGACCGCATCGAGATCCACGCCAGCCTCGACGACGTCGACTGGCCCGCGATCGACCTCGCGATCGAGGCCGTGCCCGAGAAGCTCGACCTGAAGCGCGCGCTCTTCGCCGACCTCGCGCCGCCGCGCGCGTCCCGACGCCTGGCTCACGAGCAACAGCTCGAGCTTCCCCATCAGCGCCATCGCCGAGGGGCTGCCTTCGCCCGGCGCGCTTCCTCGGCCTGCACTACTTCATGCCGGCCCATCTCGTGCCGCTGGTGGAGGTGGTCTGCGGCGCCGCGACCGACCCCGCGATCGCCCGCGAGCTGGCCGGCTTCATGCGCAGCACGGGCAAGGTGCCGGTCGTCGTGAAGAAGGACCTGCCGGGCTTCCTCGCCAACCGCCTGCAGCACGCGCTCGCCCGCGAGGCCTACGCGCTCATCGACTCGGGCGTGGCCACGGCGGAGGACGTGGACGCCGCGGTGCGCTTCGGCTTCGGGTTCCGCTACCTCGCCGCCGGGCCCCTCCTGCAGAAGGACCATGCGGGCATCGACGTGCACGCGGCCGCCGCGGCCACCATGTACCCGGACCTCGCCACCAACACGGTGCCGGCGCGCTGCCTCGCCGGGACGGTGGCCGCCGGCCGCCTGGGGATGAAGACGGGCGCGGGCTTCTACGACTGGACGCCGGAGACGATCGCGAAGGAGAGGAAGCGCTACGAGGCGATGCTGCTCGCCGGGCTCGCGCTCCTCGAGCCGGAGCTGCCGAAGATCGGGGGCTGAGCCGCACTGGCGGGGCCGGGAAAAGGTGCGTATCGTGCGGCGTTCCTCCACGCGCCGCCTCCCGACACGACATGAAGAAACTCGCCCTCCTCGCCCTCGCCTTCCTCGCCACCAGCACCCTCGCCGGCGCCCAGGCGCTCGACGGGCGCCTCAAGAAGATCGCCGCCAGCAAGACGATCGCGATCGCCTACCGCTCCGACGCGACGCCGTTCTCCTTCGTCGATGACGACAAGCAGCCCGCCGGCTACACCATCGACCTGTGCAAGCGCGTGGCGACCCTCATCGAGTCCCAGCTGGGCGTGAAGGACCTGCAGGATCAAGTGGGTGCCGGTCACCTCCCAGAGCCGCTTCGACGCCGTGGCGAAGGGCGAGGCCGACATGGAGTGCGGCTCGAGCACCGTCACGCTCGCGCGCCTGAAGCAGGTGGACTTCTCGAGCTTCACCTTCGTGGACGGCACGGGCGTGCTCGCCAACCGGTCCTCGGGCATGCGCACCATGGCCGACATCGCCGGCAAGCGCGTCGCCGTCGTGGCCGGCACGACCAACGAGCAGCGTGATGACCGAGATCGACAAGCGCCGGACCCTGGGGCTCAAGATCGTCGCCATGAAGTCGCGCGACGAGGCCTTCGCGGCCCTCGAGGAGGGCAAGGTCGACGCCTTCGCGAGCGACAAGATCCTGCTCGTGGGAGCGGCCGTGAAGGCGCAGGACTCGAAGACGCTCGTCCTGCTGCCGGAGGACCTCTCGTTCGAGCCCTACGCCATCGGCCTGCCGCGCGGGGACGCCAGCATGCGGCTCGCGGTGAACTCCGCCCTCGCCCGCATCTACCGCGACGGCGAGATCGTCTCGATCTTCAACAAGTGGTTCGGGAAGTTCGGCGAGCCCACGCCCCTGATGCGCGCCATGTTCATCTTCGGCACGCTGCCGGAGTAGCCGCCACCCTCACCCCCGACCCCTCTCCCAAGGGAGAGGGGAGAAATGCGACCCTCACCCCCGACCCCTCTCCCAAGGGAGAGGGGAGACAAGTGCTCCCTTCTCCCTTGGGAGAAGGGCCGGGGATGAGGGTACTAGCTAGCCTTCCCGCGCTTGTACACGATGACCTGGGTGCCGCCGCCGCAGGTGCCCACGACGCGGCGCTCGCCCTCCTCGCCCTTCTTCACGATCTCGAGCGTGTAGGCCGTCACGCCCTTCTTCTCGATCTTGGCGGCGATCTCGGCCTTGAGCTCGTCGCAGGACTTCCCGGCTACGGCGGGGGTGGCGGCCAACGCGAGCAGGCCGGCGATCAACAGGGTCTGGCGCATGTCTTCGTACCTCGAAGGGATTGCCTGCCGGCTAGCATAATCAGGTCCGCCCTTTAGCGCCAATCACGGCGTGGCGGGCGGGGCCGGCAGCCGCCTGGAGCGGGGGAAGACCAGGAAATTGCGCACGAGGCCGCCGACCGCGATCACCAGCAGGGCCGCGTTCCCGCCGGACATGATCGCGAGGGACACCGCGATTCCCCCGCTGACCGACTGGTTGGCCACGGCATCGGCGTAGAGCCACCAGCCTACCGTGCCCGCCACCGGGACCGAGAGCGCCAGCGTCGCGACGTTGAAGGCGAGCAGCTTTCGCGTCTCGGCCACCCGGGGACTGGTTCCGAGAAAGGCAGAGACCGCGATCACGCCGATGACGGCCAGCGTGAGGAACATGAGGGGCATGGCGGGCGTCAGCGGCCCATGCGGCGGTTGTAGGCGTCGGTGAGGCGCTGCGTGAGGCCCGGGTCGCCCGTGCCGTTGATCTCCACGCCGACGCGCCCGTCGCTTGCGCATCCGCACCACGATGGTGCCCTGCGCACCGCCGCGCGCTCCCCGGACCGTGCCGGTGCCGCGGTCCGCGCTGACGACGGCGAGGCCGCTGTCCTCCATCGCGCCGATGGCCGCGCGCCACGGCGCCTCCACGGGATCGACGGGAACCGGCTCGTAGACCACGCAGGCGGCGAGGCCGAGGGCGACGAAAAGGAGAGCGAAGATCCTGCGGGCGAGCTGCATGGGGCGATTCCTCGTGTGAGATGGCTTCCGGGCAGGTAAACTCTACCTGAAGCGGCCATCCCCAGCCGCGAGCCCCGCTCCGCCGGCACGCCCGTGAACAGCCCCGACTCCCCCCACCCCGCCAATCCGGAGGCCGAGTCGCGCGAAGGCTCCGCGGTGACCCCCGCGCAGTTCCGCGACGCCATCCTCGCCAAGCTCGTGTACGCGGTCGGCAAGGACCGCCGCCACGCCCTCGACCACGACTGGTTCGTCGCCACGGCGCTCGCCACGCGCGACCAGATCGTCGAGCGCTGGATGGAGGCCACCCGCCGCACCTACCGCGACGGCCGCAAGCGCGTCTACTACTTCTCCCTCGAGTTCCTGATCGGCCGGCTCCTGCTCGACGCGCTCTCCAACCTGGGCCTCGTGCACACGGCGCGCGAGGCGCTCGCCGAGCTGGGCGTGGACTTCGACCGCCTGCGGCGCCTGGAGCCCGACGCCGCCCTCGGCAACGGCGGCCTGGGGCGGCTCGCCGCGTGCTTCATGGAGAGCCTCGCGACGCTGGGCATCCCGGCGCACGGCTACGGCATCCGCTACGACCACGGCATCTTCCGCCAGGCGATCAAGGACGGCTGGCAGATCGAGCTGCCGGAGGACTGGCTTTCCTCGGGCAACCCGTGGGAATTCGAGCGTCCCGAGGTCACCTACACGATCGGCTTCGGCGGCACGGTGGACGCGGTGCCCAACGCCGACGGCACGACGCGCTCGGTCTGGCGCCCGGCCGACAGCGTGAACGCGGTCGCCTACGACACGCCCATCGTCGGCTGGCGCGGCAACCACGTGAACACGCTCCGGCTCTGGTCGGCGCGCGCGGGCCACCCCATCGTCCTGGAGGACTTCAACCGCGGCGACCACGTCGGCGCGCTCGCCGAGCGCGTGCGGCTGGAGGCGATCTCGCGCATCCTCTACCCCAACGACGACACGCCCGCCGGGCACGAGCTGCGGCTGCGGCAGGAGATCTTCTTCGCCTCCGCCTCGCTCCAGGACCTCCTGCGCCGGCACAAGGCGCAGCACGGCGAGCTCTCGTCGCTGCCGGACCACGTCGCGATCCAGCTGAACGACACCCATCCGGCCATCGCCGTCCCCGAGCTCATGCGCCTCCTGGTGGACGAGCACGGCATGCCCTGGGACTTCGCCTGGCGGATCACCACGGCGGTCTTCAGCTACACCAACCACACGCTGCTGCCCGAGGCGCTCGAGAAGTGGTCCGTGCCGCTCATGGAGGGGCTCCTCCCGCGGCACATGCAGATCATCTACCTCATCAACGCGCTGCACCTGGAGTCCCTGAGGAAGGCGGGCAAGACCGATCCGAAGGTCGTCGCCGCGCTCTCGCTCATCGAGGAGAACCACACGCGCCAGGTGCGCATGGGCAACCTCGCCTTCCTGGGCTCGCGGCGCGTGAACGGGGTCTCGGCCCTGCACACCGAGCTCATGCGCAGCACGGTGTTCCGCGAGTTCAACGAGCTCATCCCCGAGCGCATCGTCAACAAGACCAACGGCATCACCTTCCGCCGCTGGCTCTTCCAGGCCAACCCCGGCCTCACCAACCTCATCTGCGAGGCCATCGGGCCGCAATTCCAGGACGACACCGACCGGATCTCGCAGCTCGCCCGCTTCGCCGACGACGGCGCCTTCCGCTCCCGCTTCGCCGCGGTGCGGCGCTCGAACAAGGTCCTCCTCGCGCGCGTCGTGGCCGAGCGCACGGGCACGAGCATCGATCCGGAGTCCCTCTTCGACGTCCAGATCAAGCGCATCCACGAGTACAAGCGCCAGCTCCTGAACCTGCTGGAGACCATCGCCCTCTACCAGGAGATGCGCGCGCAGCCCACGCGCGACTGGGTGCCGCGCGTGAAGATCTTCTCGGGCAAGGCGGCCGCCGGCTACCAGCGCGCCAAGCTCGTCATCAAGCTCGCGAGCGACGTGGCGCACGTGGTGAACGCCGACCCGGCCCTGCGCGGCCTGCTCAAGGTCGTCTTCCTGCCCAACTACAACGTGAGCCTCGCCGAAGCGATCATCCCGGCCGCGGACCTCTCCGAGCAGATCTCCACGGCCGGCATGGAGGCTTCCGGCACCGGCAACATGAAGCTCGCGCTCAACGGCGCCCTCACCATCGGCACGCTCGACGGCGCCAACATCGAGATCCTGGAGCGCGTGGGCCGCGAGAACATCTTCATCTTCGGCCTCGAGGCCGCGCAGGTCACCGAGCGCCGCGCCAGGGGCCTCGACACCGCGCCGGAGATCGCGGCCTCGCCGGCGCTGGCCGAGGTGCTGGCCGCGCTCGAGTCCGGGATCTTCTCGCCCGACGATCGCCTCCGCTACAAGGCCCTGGTGGACGACCTGCGCCACCGGGACTGGTTCATGGTCTGCCACGACTTCGAGGCCTACCGCGCCACCCAGCGCGCCGTGGCCGACCTCTGGCGCAACCGCGACGAGTGGTGGCGGCGGTCCGTCCTCAACACCGCCGGCATGGGCTGGTTCTCCGCCGACCGCACCATCCTCGACTACGCCCGCGAGATCTGGCGCGCCGTGCCGCCGCCGGCGCAGTCGGGCGGCTGAGGCGATCGAAGGTGACCCCGACCGTCCCCTCCGGCGTCATCGAGGCGATCGTCGCGGGGCGCCACGACGACCCCTTCGCCGTCCTCGGCCCGCACGAGGCGGCGGGCCGCGTGACGGTGCGCGCGTTCGTGCCCGGCGCGCAGTCGCTGGAGGCGCTCTCGCGCGCGGGCGAGCGCCTCGCGAGCCTGGAGTGCGCGCACCCGGCCGGATTCTTCGAGGGCCGCGCTTGCGGCGAAGGTCCCCTACCGCCTGCTCGCCCGCCGCGGCGCCGACGAATGGCTCGTCGACGATCCCTACGCCTACGGCCCCGTCCTCGGGCCCATGGACGACTGGCTCCTCGTCGAGGGCACGCACACGCGCCTCTACGACCGCCTGGGCGCGCACGCCATCGAGCACGAGGGCGCGCGCGGCGTGCACTTCGCGGTGTGGGCGCCCAACGCACGCCGCGTCTCGGTGGTCGGCGACTTCAACGCCTGGGACGGCCGCCGGCACACGATGCGCCGGCGCATGGACATCGGCGTGTGGGAGATCTTCGTCCCCGGGCTCGGCGAGGGCACGATCTACAAGTACGAGATCCTGGGCGCCGCGGGCGAGCTGCTGCCGCTCAAGGCCGACCCCGTGGGGTTCGGCGCGGAGCTGCGCCCGTCCACCGCCTCGGTCGTGCGCGACACCACCGCCCTGCCCTGGACCGACGCGCAGTGGATGGCCGAGCGGGCGCGGCGCGACCCGCGCCGCACGCCCATGGCGACCTACGAGCTGCACGCGGGCTCCTGGCGGCGCGGCGAGGGCGGGCGTTTCCTCGGCTGGGACGAGATCGCCGACCGGCTGCTGCCCTACCTCGCGGACCTGGGCTTCACGCACGTGGAGCTCATGCCGGTGAACGAGCATCCCCTCGACGCCTCCTGGGGCTACCAGCCCGTCGGGCTCTTCGCGCCCACCTGCCGGCACGGGGAGCCGGCCGCCTTCGCGCGCTTCGTGGACCGCTGCCACGCGGCGGGCGTGGGCGTGATCGTCGACTGGGTGCCCGCGCACTTCCCCACCGACCCGCACGGCCTCTCGCGCTTCGACGGCACCGCGCTCTACGAGCACCTCGACCCGCGCAAGGGCTTCCACCCCGACTGGAACACCGCCATCTTCAACTTCGGCCGCCGCGAGGTCTCCAACTACCTCCTCGCGAGCGCGCTCTACTGGCTGGAGCGCTTCCACGTCGACGGGCTGCGCGTGGACGCCGTGGCCTCGATGCTCTACCTCGACTACTCGCGCAAGGCCGGCGAGTGGGTCCCCAACCGCCACGGCGGCAACGAGAACCTCGAGGCGGTCGCGTTCCTCAAGCGCCTGAACGAGACCGTCTACGGGCTGCACCCGGGCATCGTGACGATCGCCGAGGAGTCGACCGCCTGGCCCGCGGTCTCGCAGCCGACCTCGATGGGCGGCCTGGGCTTCGGGTTCAAGTGGAACATGGGCTGGATGAACGACACGCTCGCGTACATGCGCGAGGACCCCGTCCACCGCCGCTGGCACCACGACCGCATGACCTTCGGCCTGATGTACGCCTTCACCGAGAACTTCGTCCTGCCCCTGTCCCACGACGAGGTGGTGCACGGCAAGGGCTCGCTCCTGGCGCGCATGCCGGGCGACGCGTGGCAGAAGTTCGCGGGCCTGCGCGCCTACTACGCGTTCATGTGGGCGCACCCCGGCAAGAAGCTCCTGTTCATGGGCCAGGAGTTCGCCCAGGGCCGGGAGTGGAGCCACGACGGCGAGCTCGACTGGGGGCAGGCCGAGGTGCCCCCGCACCGCGGCGTCCGGGACCTGGTCCGGGACCTGAACCGCACCTACCGCGCCGAGCGCGCCCTGCACGAGCGCGACTGCGAGGCCGAGGGCTTCCGCTGGATCGAGGTCTCCGACCGCTCCAACTCGGTCTTCGCGTGGCTTCGCAGCGGCGGCGAAGGCTCGCGCCCGGTGGTCGCGGTGAGCAACTTCACTCCCGTCCCGCGCCCCGGCTACCGCCTGGGGCTGCCGCGCGGCGGGCGCTGGCGCGAACTCCTGAACACCGATTCCGCCTCCTACGGCGGCTCGAACGCCGGCAACGCGGGCGCGGTCGTCGCCGACGGCCCGCCCAGCCACGGCCTGCCCTGCTCCGCCTCCCTCCTGCTGCCGCCCCTCGCCACCCTCTGGCTCGTGCCCGAGGACGCCTGAGGCGCGCGGCCGCGCTCCCCCGAGGACCTGCCATGCACAACTCCCAGCCACAGCGCCACCGCCGAGCACCCGGACCGCCGCAGGGTCACCTACGCCACGCCGCTCGCGCGCTCCGCGATGGCCTACGTGCTCGCGGGGGGCCGCGGCACGCGCCTCATGGAGCTCACCGACCGGCGGGCCAAGCCCGCGGTCTACTTCGGCGGCAAGTCGCGCATCGTCGACTTCGCGCTCTCCAACGCGCTCAACTCCGGCATCCGCCGCCTCGCCGTGGCCACGCAGTACAAGGCGCACAGCCTCATCCGCCACCTGCAGCGCGGCTGGAACTTCCTGCAGCCGGTGCGCAACGAGAGCTTCGACATCCTGCCCGCCAGCCAGCGCCTGGGCGGCAACGAGTGGTACGCGGGAACCGCCGATGCCGTCTACCAGAACATCGACATCATCGACGGCTACGAGCCCGACTACATCGTGATCCTCGCCGGCGACCACATCTACAAGATGGACTACGAGCGCATGCTCGTGCAGCACGTGAACACCGACGCCGACGTGACGGTGGCCTGCCTGGAGGTGCCGGCGGCCGAGGCCTCGGCGTTCGGGGTGATGGACGTGGACGCGAGCGGGCGCATCGTCTCCTTCGTCGAGAAGCCCCCCAAGCCCCCGGAAATGCTGGACCGCCCCGGGTGGACGCTCGCGAGCATGGGCATCTACGTGTTCCGGCGCGAGCTCCTGCACGACCAGCTGCGCCGCGACGCGGCCGACCCGAATTCCAGCCGCGACTTCGGCAAGGACATCATTCCCTGGATGGTGGCCAACGGGAAGGCGGTCGCGCACCGCTTCACGGATTCCTGCGTGCGCTCGCGCGCCGAGTCCGAGGTGTACTGGCGCGACGTGGGGACGCTCGACGCCTACTGGGAGGCCAACATCGACCTCACGGACGTCGTCCCCGACCTCGACCTCTACGACCGCGACTGGCCGATCTGGACCTACGCCGAGATCAACCCGCCGGCCAAGTTCGTGCACGACGTCGAGGGCCGCCGCGGCAGCGGCATCGCCTCGCTCGTCTCGGGCGGGTGCATCGTCTCGGGGGCCGCGATCCAGCGCTCGCTGCTCTTCACCGGGCGTGCACGTGCACTCCTACTCCGCCGTGACCAACTCCGTCGTGCTGCCGCACGTGGACATCGCCCGCCACTGCCGCCTCACCAACGTCGTGGTCGACGCGGGCGTGCGCATCCCCTCGGGGCTCGTGGTCGGCGAGGACCCCGAGCTGGACGCCCGCCGCTTCCGCCGCACGGACCGCGGCATCTGCCTCGTCACGCAACCGATGATCGACCGCCTCGTCCCGTGAAGGGCCCGCTCGTCCTGTCGGTGGCCTCGGAGGTCTTCCCGCTCGCGAAGACGGGCGGGCTCGCCGACGTCGCGGGCGCCCTCCCGCCGGCGCTCGCCGCCGAGGGCGTCGCGGTGCACACCCTCATGCCGGGCTATCCCGCGGTGCTCGCGGCGGTGGGCGGCGCCGAAGTCGTGCACCGGTGGCCCGCGCTCGGCGCCGGGCCGGCGCGCCTGCTCGCGGCCCGCGCCGCCGGGCTCGAGCTCTTCGTGCTGGACGCGCCGCACCTCTTCGGCCGTCCCGGCAACCCCTACACCGGCCCCGACGGCAAGGAGTGGCCGGACAACGGGCTGCGCTTCGGGTCGCTGGCCTCGGTGGCGGCGCAGCTCGGCCGCGGCCTGCTGCGCGCCTTCGCCCCCGACATCGTGCACGCGCACGACTGGCAGGCCGCGCTCGCCCCCGCCTACCTGCACTACGCCGGCGGGCGGCGGCCGCGCACGGTGATGACGGTGCACAACCTCGCCTTCCAGGGCCAGTTCCCGGCCGAGCTCCTCGAGCCGCTGGGACTGCCGCCGGAGTCCTTCGCGATGGACGGCGTCGAGTACTACGGCACCATCGGCTTCCTGAAGGCCGGGATCGCGCTCGCCGACCGCATCACCACGGTGTCGCCGCGCTACGCCATGGAGATCCGCACGCCCGAGTTCGGCATGGGCCTGGACGGGCTGCTGCGCAACCGCGCGGGCGTGCTCACCGGGATCCTGAACGGCATCGACACCGTCTACTGGGACCCGGCGAAGGATCCTTACCTCGCCGAGCGCTTCGACGCGAAGACGCTCGCGAAGCGCGCGGCCAACAAGGCCGCCCTGCAGGCGCGCCTGGGGCTCGAGCCGCGCGCGGACGCCCCGCTCTTCGGCGTGGTGAGCCGCCTCACCTGGCAGAAGGGCATGGACGTCCTCCTCGAGACGATAGACGACCTGGTGGCGCTCGGCGGCCAGCTCGCGCTCGTGGGCTCCGGCGAGGCGGCGCTGGAGGCCGGCCTCGCCGCGGCCGTGGCGCGGCACCCGGGGCGGGTGGGCATCCTCATCGGCTTCGACGAGGGCGCGGCGCACCTGGTGCAAGGCGGCGCGGACGCCTTCCTCGTTCCCTCGCGCTTCGAGCCCTGCGGGCTCACGC
This sequence comes from uncultured beta proteobacterium, assembly GCA_963824135.1. Taxonomy (GTDB): domain Bacteria; phylum Pseudomonadota; class Gammaproteobacteria; order Burkholderiales; family Usitatibacteraceae; genus FEB-7. Next base: position 121,298 of record CAWGOH010000013.1, read on the forward strand.
AGCTGTGCGCGCTGCGCTACGGCGCCATCCCGATCGTCGCGCGCGTGGGCGGCCTGGCCGACACGGTGATCGACGCCAACGAGATGGCGCTGGTCGCGAGCGCGGGCAACGGGCTGCAGTTCTCGCCGGTCACGCGCGAGGCGCTCGCCCTCACGCTGGAGCGCGCCGTGGTCCTGTATCGCGACCGCGCCACCTGGCGGCGCCTGCAGCAGCACGCGATGGCCGCCGAGGTGGGATGGCGGCGCCCGGCCGGGCAGTACGCCGCGCTCTACCGCCAGCTCGCCGCGGGCGCCGCCTAGCGCGCCATGCGCCGGCTTTCCCCCGGAAGCCCCGAGCCCCTCGGGCTCACGCTTCGCCCCGGCGGCGCCAACGTCGCCGTCTTCTCGGCGCACGCGCAGGCGATCGAGCTTTGCCTCTTCGACGCCGCGGGCGAGGCCGAGCTCGAGCGCATCGCGCTGCCGGAGCGGACCGGGGACATCTTCCACGGCTTCGTGCACGGCCTCGAGGCGGGGACGCGCTACGGCCTGCGCGCGCGCGGCCCCTGGGACCCGGGCGAGGGCCAGCGCTTCAACCCCGCCAAGCTCCTCGTGGACCCCTACGCCACCGCGCTCGACCGGCGTTTCGCGCTGCACCCGGCGCTCAAGGGCGCCGCGGACGACGGCCGCTCGCGCGACGAGGCGGACAGCGCCGCGTTCGTGCCGAAGGCGATCGCCTCGAGCGCCGCGCCCGGGCCCGCGGTCCCGCGCCTGCGCGTGCCCTGGCGCGACACCGTGATCTACGAGCTGCACGTGCGCGGCTTCAGCAAGGCGCACGAGGCGATCCCGGAGCGCCTGCGCGGCACCTGCGCGGGCCTCGCCCACCCGCGCGCGATCGAGCACCTGGCGAGCCTCGGAATCACCACGGTCGAGATCATGCCGCTCGCGGCCTGGGTGGACGAGCGCCACCTGCCGCCGCTCGGGCTCTCCAACTACTGGGGCTACAACCCCGTGGCGCTCATGGCCCCCGATCCCGGCCTCGCGCCCGGCGGCATGGAGGAGCTCGCCGCGTGCGTGAGCGCCCTGCACGAGGCGGGCATCGAGGTGCTCCTCGACGTCGTGCTCAACCACACGGGGGAAGGCGACGAGCTCGGGCCCACGCTCTCGCTGCGCGGGCTGGACAACGCCACCTACTACCGCGCCCTCCCCGGCGACCCCTCGCGCTACGCCAACGACGCCGGCTGCGGCAACACGCTCGCCCTCGAGAGGGCCCCCGTGCTGCGCCTCGCCCTCGACACGCTGCGCCATTACGCGCGCCGCGCGGGCGTGGACGGCTTCCGCTTCGACCTCGCCACGACGCTCGCGCGCGGCCCGGACGGCTTCGACCCGCAGGCCCCCATCCTGCAGGCCGTGGCCCAGGACCCGGTCCTGCGCGAGCTGAAGCTCGTGGCCGAGCCGTGGGACATGGGGCACGGCGGCCACCGCCTCGGCGCCTTCCCCGCCGCGTGGGGCGAGTGGAACGACCGCTACCGCGACGGCGTTCGCCGCTTCTGGCGCGGCGACGGCGCCATGGCCGGGGAACTCGCCACGCGCCTCGCGGGCTCGGCCGACGTCTTCGCCGGGGGCGCGCGGCCGCCCTCGCGCTCGGTGAACTTCGTCACCGCGCACGACGGCTTCACGCTCGCCGACCTCGTCGCCTACGAGAGGAAGCGCAACGAGGCGAACGGCGAGGCGAACCGCGACGGCACGGACGCCAACTTCTCCTGGAACCACGGCGTGGAAGGCCCCACCGGGGATGGCCGCGTTCTCGCCGCGCGCCGGGGCGACGCGCGCGCCCTGCTCGCCACGCTCCTCGCCTCCCGCGGCACGCCGATGCTCTCGATGGGCGACGAGCTGGGCCGGACGCAGCACGGCAACAACAACGCCTACGCGCAGGACGGCGCGCTCTCGTGGATCGACTGGGCCGGCGCCGACCGCGATCTCGTCGCCTTCGTGGGCCGCCTCGTGCGGCTGCGGTGCGCGCACCGGGCGCTGCGCGACGAGCGCTGGCTCGCGGGCGAACCCTGTGACGCGAGCGGAATCCCCGACGTCGAGTGGCGCCGTCCCGACGGGCGCGAAATGTCGCGGGAGGACTGGGAGCATCCCCACGGCCGCTCGCTCGTGGCGGTCCTCTACGCGCGCCCCGCGGCGGACGGGCCCGCCGATCGCGTGGCGCTCGCCTTCCACGCGGGCTACGAAGCCCTCGCGATCCGCTGGCCCGACGCGCGCGACGGGTTCAGGTGGCGCCGCGCGCTGGACACTTCCCGCGACGCCGGCGTTCCGGAGGCCGGTGGCGACGACGCGCGCGTGGCGCCGCGGTCGGTGGTGATCCTGGTCGAGGAAGCCGTCGAGGCGCCGCGGCCGCGCACGAAAGGCGTGGAGCCCGCCGTGCTCGATCGCCTCGCGGCGGCCGCCGGGATCGCTCCCGAGTGGCACGAGGTCGGCGGCACGCACCACCGCGTCGGCGACGACACGCGCCTGGCGCTCCTGGAGGCGATGGGCTGGGGCGTGGCCTCGACCTCGCAGGCGCGCGAGCGGCTGGCCTCGATCGCCGCCTCGCGCGAGTGCCGGCGCCTTCCCGTGGCCCTCGTGCGCCACGAGGACGAGCCGCTCCTCCTGCCGCTCGCCCCCGGGGGACCCTCCGGCCAAGCGATGCTCGTCGTCACCGCCGAGGACGGCACGACGCGGCGCCTGGCCGTCGATACGCAATCGTGCGCGAGCGAGCGCGTGGTCGCCGCCGACGGGCGCACCGTCACGCGCCGGCTCGTGCCGCTGCCGGCGCTGCCGCCCGGCTGCTACCGCGTGGGCCTCGAGGACGAGATGGCGGCCTGCGACCTCCTCGTCGCGCCGCGCCGGTGCCACCTCCCGCCCGCCCTGGAGGGCGGCCGGCGCCGCTTCGGCCTGGCCGCGCACCTCTACACGCTGCGCCGGCCGGGCGACCAGGGCATCGGCGACTTCACCGCCCTCGCGCAGGCGGCGCAGGCGACGGCGCGCGCCGGCGGCGCGCTCGCGGGCATCAACCCGCTGCACGCGCTCTTCGCCGGCGAACGCGAGCGCGCGAGCCCCTACCATCCCTCGGACCGGCGCTTCCTGGACCCGATCTACGTCGACGTGACGGCGGTCCCGGAATTCGCGCACTCGCCCGCGGCCCGCGAGGCCTTCGCCGCAGGCGCCCTTCGAGCGCCTGGCGGCCCGCGCGGGCATCGACCATCCCGGCGTCTGGGCCGCCAAGCGCGCCGTCCTCGAGGCCTGCTTCGAGGCGTTCGTCCGGCGCCCGAGCGCCGATCCGGTAGCGGCAGAGTTCCGGCGCTTCGTGGCCGCCCGCGGCGAGGCGCTGCGCCGCTTCGCCGCCTTCGAGGCCATCGCCGCCGAGCGCCCGGGCGTGCCCTGGCAGCGCTGGCCCGACGAGCTTCGCCGCCCCGACGACCCGGGCGTGGCCCGGTTCGCGGCGCGGCACGCGCGCGAGCTCGACTTCGCCGCCTACCTGCAGTGGCTCGCGGACCGCGGACTCGCGCAGGCGGCGGCCGAGGGCGGGCTGGAGATCGGCTTCTACCGCGACCTCGCCGTCGGCGCGGCGCCGGACGGGGCGGAAGCGTGGGCCACGCAGGCCGCCCTCGCGCGCGGCGTTTCGATCGGCGCGCCCGCCGATCCCTTCTGCGCCGAGGGCCAGGTCTGGAACCTGCCGCCGCCGCTGCCCGAGGCGATGGCCGCGGGAGGCTTCGAAGGCTTCCGCGCCCTCATCGCCGCCAACGCGCGGCACGCGGGCGCGCTGCGCATCGACCACGTGATGGGGATCTCCCGCCTCTTCTGGGTTCCCGACGGCGCGAGCGCGCACGAAGGCGCCTACGTGCGCTACCCGCTCGAGGACCTGCTGGGGGCGCTCGCCCTCGAGAGCCGGCGCGCCCGCTGCCTGGTCGTGGGCGAGGACCTCGGCACGGTGCCCGCGGGATTGCGCGAGCGGCTCGAGGCGGCCGCCGTCCTTTCCTACCGGGTGCTGTGGTTCGAGCGCGACGGGCACGAGTTCCGGCCGCCGGGACGCTATCCCGCCCTCGCCGCCGCCTGCGTCTCCACGCACGACCTGCCCACGATCCGCGGCTGGTGGAGCGGCGCCGACATCGACGAGCGCCACGCGCTGGGGCTCGCGGACGAGGCGCAGTCCGCCAGCGCGCACGCCGCGCGCGGCGAGGACAGGGCCTGGCTCTCGCGCGCCCTCGGCCATGCCGGCGTGGCGCCGCCGGCTTCGCCGGACGTGCCGGAGGAGGAAGCCGTCGCGCAGGCCCTGCACCGGTTCGTGGGCGCGACACCGAGCCTCCTCGCCCTCGTGCAGGCCGACGACCTCGCGGGCGAGACGAGCGCCGTCAACCTCCCCGGCACCGACCGCGAGCGTCCCAACTGGCGCCGCCGCCTCGGCGTCGACGCCGCCGACCTCTGGGACACGCCCGTCGGCTTGCGCGCCGCGGCCGACCTGGCGCCGATGCGCGGTGCGCGAAAGGGAGACGGCGAAGGCGAGTAGGCCGGTGATGGCAGGCGTTGTTCGAATTCCAGGGCACGCAAGCGTGACCGTCCGGATGGGTGCCCAAAAAGTCGGGGTCCGCCAAACACGTCGTGACCCCGGCTTTTTACCCATCCAATGATGCGGTGCTGCGCTTCGCCATCCCGACGGTCGCGTGCCATGGAATTCGAACAACGCCTGCCATCACCGGCCGAACCGGACGCAGCGTGGCGCATTCGGCGTCGGACCCACGATGTGGCGCTGGTCGCGATGGGCCAGCGCGTGCGCACTCGACGACGGCACCACGGAGCGCGGGCGAGGCGTCGCGGTCATGTCGATCGGAATCCGTGGCAGGCGACCGTCGCAGGGCGACAAAGCGCAGCGCCGTCGCCACTAGATGGGTGGAAATTCGAGGGCACGACGTGTTTGGCGGCCCTCGAATTTCCGGGCACCCATCCGACGGTCACGCTTGCCTGCCCCGGATTCCGATCGACATGACCGCGACGCCTCGCTCCACCGATCGCCACGCCGCAGCTAGCTCCGGCAATCCCCAGCCACGCGGTCGCCTCGGCGGCCGGCATGGGACGGGCGACGAAGTAGCCCTGCCCCTCGTCGCATCCCTGGGCACGGAGCGCATCGCGCGTCGCCTCGTCCTCGATGCCCTCGGCCACGACCGCGAGCCCGAGGTCGTGCGCGAGGTGGATGGTGGATTCCACGATCGCGCGGTCCGCGGCGCTCGCGAGCATCTGCCGGACGAAGGACACGTCGATCTTGAGCGCGTTGAGCGGCAGGCGCTTCAGGTGCGACAGCGACGAGAACCCCGTGCCGAAGTCGTCGATCGCCACCCGCACGCCGAGCGCGCGGATGCGCTCGAGCGTGGCCCGCGCGCGCTCCGGGTCGGAGATGATCGCGCTCTCCGTGATCTCGAGCTCGAGGGCCGTCGGCTCGGCGCCCGCGCGCGCGAGCGACTCCGCGATGCGCGTGGCGCAGCCTTCGTCCATCAGGTGGCGCGCCGAGAGGTTCACCGAGACGAGTACGTCGCGCCCGCGGTCGCGCCACTCGCGCTGCTGGCGCAGCGCCTCGTCCAGGACCCACAGCGTGAGCGGGCGGATCACGTCGGAGAGCTCGGCGAGCGGCACGAACCGCGCCGGCGGGAGGAGCCCGTGCCGGGGGTGGTTCCAGCGCACGAGCGCCTCGAACCCGCGCACGGCGCCGTCGGCCAGGCGCACCCGCGGCTGGTAGTGCACGCGCAGCTCGCCGCCGCGCACGGCCTCCCCCAGCTCGGAGAGCAGCGCCAGGCGCTCGGTCGAGTACGGGTCCTGCGCCGCGTCGTAGGCCGCGTGGCTCGAGCCCGTGCGCTTGGCCGCGTACATGGCGACGTCGGCGCAGCGCAGCAGGCCGCTCGAGGTGGTCGCGTGCACCGGGGCGAGCGCGATGCCCACGCTCGCGCCCACCTCGAGGCGGTAGCCCTCGATGTCGATGGGCGCGGTGAGGACGGCGCGCACGTGCGAGGCGGCCGCTCCGCGCGCTCACCGGGTCCATCGCGCCGGGGATCCAGACGGCGAACTCGTCGCCGCCCAGCCTCGCCACGCACGCGCCCGCGTAGGGCCGCGATGCCCTCGAGGAGCGTGGCGGCCACCCGCTGCAGGAGCACGTCGCCCACGGGATGGCCCAGCGTGTCGTTGATCTCCTTGAACCGGTCGAGGTCGATGAGCAGCAGCGCGCCGCCCGCCCTCGGCCGCGAGCGCCGTGTCGACGCACTGCTTGAGCCGGATGCGGTTGGGGAGGCCGGTGAGCGGAGTCGTGGTGCGCGAGGTGCTCGAGCGCGCGCAGGTCGTGGCCGCGCTCGAGCTCGGCGGCGGCGCGCGTCGCGAAGATGCGCATCAGGTTCTCGGCGAGGTCCGCGATCCTCGAGGCGGCTGGCGAAAGAGCACCGCCAGCAGGCCCAGGGGCCGGCCGCGGGAATCGATGAGCGGCGCGCCCACGTAGGCCTCGGATGCCGCGCCGCGCCAGCGCCCTGGTCGCGCGGGAAAGAGCTCGGCGACGCGGTCCTCGAAGGCGCAGATGCCGCGGCCGATGATCGTCTCGCAGGGCGATCCGTCCAGCCGGTATTCGAAGTCGGGCTGGGGTCCCTGCCCGGCAGTGCACCGCGATGGTGCGCACGCGGCCCGCATCGCCGGGCATCGATCTCGCGCCACGAAGGCGAGGTCGGCCTCGAGCACGCGCGCCAGGTGGCCGACGAGCGAGCGGAAGTACGACTCCCCGGTCTCGCCGCCACGCCCTGCGCGATCTGCGAGACCAGCGCCTCCTGGCGCCGGCGGTCGGTGACGTCGCGCGCCACCAGCACCAGGCAGGGCTCGCCGCGGATCTCGACCCTCTCGCCGGAGAGCAGGAACGTGCGCCGGCGGCCGTCCTTCACGATGAACTCGACCTCGAAGTCGCGCACGCGTCCCTTCCGCCGACCATGCGGCGGACCCAGACGTCGCGCTGCGACGGGTCCGCCCACAGGCCCAGCTCGACCGGCGTGCGCCCGATCACCTCGGACTCCGCGAATCCGGAGACCGCGAGGAACTTGTCGTTCACGAGGAGGATGCGGCTGTCGCCGAGGCGCACGACGGCGATCGGGTCGGGGCTCGAGCGGATGGCGCCCGAGAAGAGCTCCTGCGATCTCCTGCAGGCGCGCGCGGGCCGAGCGCAGCGACTCGTGCACCAGCACGGTCGCCGCGATGTCGGCGAGCGAGGCCGCGAACTGCTGCTCGTCCGCGGTCCACTCGCACCGCTCGCCCACCGACTCCAGGCACACCACGCCCTTCGCCTCGCCCTCCTGCCAGATGCCCGCGTCCAGCATCGAGACGATGCCGTGCCGCGGCGAGGTACTCGGCGGCGTACTCGCGGGTCCGCGGGTCGGCGGCCGCATCGGTCGCGAGGAGCGTGCGGTTCCAGCGCAGGGCGTGGAAATAGGCCGGGTAGCTTCGGGCCTCCAGCACCTCGCCGGACTCGTGCCGCGCCCCGTCGCGGACGAAGAGGTCCACCTGGCGCAGGCTCTCGCGGTCCTCGGAGAGAATCCAGATCGAGGCGCGCGCCACCTCCAGCGTCCGCGCCGGCGGCCTCGGTGATCGCGCGCCAGGCCGTCTCGGCGCCCGCCGTCGGCACGCCCGCTCTTCAGCAGCGCGAAGAGCGCGGCCTGCTGCGCCTGCGCCCGGAATCCGGCTGCCTCTCGAGTACGGTCCATGCGCTGCTCCCGTGGCGGCCGCGGCCGCGATCAAGCCCCTTCCGCGCCTCTCGCGACCCCATTCTTGGCGGGCAGCACGCGGCGCGTCAATCGCCGGCCGGCTGCCCCGCCTCGCGCGCGGCCCGCTGCGCGGCCCAGCGCTCGAACTCGTCGGCGGCCATCGGGGCGCCGACGTGGTAGCCCTGGATCTCGTCGCAGCCCAGGCGGGCCAGCGCCTCGGCCTGCTCCCTCGTCTCCACGCCCTCGGCCACCACGCGGATCTGCAGCGCGCGGGCGAGCGAGATCGTCGCCTCGACCACCGAGTGCACCAGGGCGTTGCCCAGCATGCCGGCCACGAACGAGCGGTCGATCTTGAGGCCCTGGATCGGCAGCGTGGCGATGTAGCTGAGCGACGAGTAGCCGGTGCCGAAGTCGTCGATGAAGATCGAGACCCCGAGGGCGCGCAGCCTCGTGAGGACCTCGAGCGACGCGGGCCGGATCCTCGACCAGCGTCGACTCCGTGAGCTCGAACTTGAGCCAGCCGGGAACCGCCCCCCACTTTCCGAGGGCCTGCGGCCACGCGGCGCCGGGAACTCGGGGTCGCGCAGGCTGCTGGGCGAGATGTTGATCGCCACGCGGCTCTCGAGCCCGCGGTCCGGCCCACTGGCGCGCCTGCCGCAGGGCGCTGTCGAGGACGCGCGCGGTGAGGGGCTTGATGAGGCCCGTGCGCTCGGCCGTCGGGATGAACTCGCCCGGCGCGAGCAGGCCGTGGACGGGGTGCCGCCAGCGCACCAGGGCCTCGACCCCGACGACGCGGCCCGTCCGCAGCGCGACCTTCGGCTGGTAGTGCAGCACGAGCTCGTCGTCGGCGATCGCCCGGCGCAGCTCGCCGATGCAGCGCGAGCCTGGCGCGGGCTCTCCTCGTCCGTCGCCCCGCTGTAGACGGCGAAGCCGAACTCCGCGCGGCGCGCCTCGCGGCAGGCGATGTTGCTGCGGAGCATCAGCGCCTCGCCGTCGGCGCCGTGCTCGGGAAAGAGCGCCGCCCCGATCCTCGCCTGCACGTCCAGCAGGATGCCCGCCACGCGGAACGGCTCCGCGAGCGCCGCCTGCAGCCGCTCGGCCGACCGCGCGCGCGCAGTCGGCGTCGCCGCCCTCGACGAGCACGCCGAACACGTCGCCGCTGATGCGGGCGAGGAATTCGCCCTCGCCCAGCGCCTGCCCGAGCCGCGACGGCGAGCTGGCGCAGCACCTCGTCGCCCTCGCCGCAGCCCCAGGCCGATCTGGATGTCGTCGAAGCGGTTCACGTTGACCGTGAGCAGCGCCAGGCATCCGCCGGACTCCCGCGCGGCGCGCATCGCCCCCTCGAAGCGCTCCAGGAGCTGGGTGCGGTTGGGCAGCCCGGTGAGGGTGTCGAAGTAGGCCAGGCGGGAGACCATCGCGTCGGCGCGCCGGTGCGCCTCGCGCGAGCGCAGCGTGGCGATCCCGAAGGAAAGGTCCGCGGCGAGCTCCTCGAGCAGGCGCAGCTCGGCCCCGTCGAAGGCATCCGGCTCCGCCGCGTAGACGCAAAGGACGCCGAGCGGGGCGTCCTCGCCCTTCAGCGGGATGGCCACCGAGGACTCGAATCCGCGCCGCAGGGCCTCGGCGCGCCACGGCGCCATCGCGGGATTGGAGCGGAAGTCCCGGTTCACCTGCGCCTGGCCCGTGCGGATGGCCTCGCCGCTGGGTCCGTGGCCGCGCTCGTCGTCGCCCCAGCCGATGCGGGCGCCGTCCAGGTAGCCGTCGTCGTCGCCCGCCTTCGCCACGGGACGCACGCTCTTCCCGGCATCGCATTCGGCGTAGCCGACCCAGGCCATGCGGTAGCGGCCATGGTCGACCAGGATGCGGCAGACGTCCCCGAGGAGCGCTTCCTCCTCGCCCGCGCGCACGAGCGCCTGGTTGCATTCGCCGAGGACGAGAAGCGCGCGGTTCACGCGGCGCAGCTCGCGCACGACGTGTTCGCGGGGGGCCCGGTGGCCGCGCCCGGAGTCGGAGCGTGTTGCCATGGAGTGGATGTTAGCTTTTTTTCAGCTATTTTTAACGACAGTGAAGCAAATAACGGCAGCGCAGCCGATTCCCGCCCTCCTCACGCACCCCCGACCGGCTTCGGCACCACCGCCAGCGTGCAGCGCGAGACGCAGATCGCGCGGCCCTCCTCGTCAACGATGCGCACGTCCCAGACCTGCGTCCGGCGCCCGACGTGGAGCGGCGTCGCGGTCGCGGTGACCACGCCGCTCCGCTTGGCGCGCAGGTGGTTCGCGTTGATCTCGATGCCGACCACGATCTCGCTCGCCTGGTCGACGTTCATCCAGGCCGCGGTGGAGGCGACGGTCTCCGCGAGCGCCACCGAGGCGCCGCCGTGCAGGAGCCCGAAGGGCTGGTGCACGCGCGGGCCGACGGGCATCGTGGCGACGACGCGCTCCTTCGTCGCCTCGACGATCTCGATGCCGAGGGTCGAGAGGAGCGTTTCCTGCTGCAGCGCGGGGAAGGGACTCATGGCTCCTGGCCGGATGGCGGCGAATGGAGAGAATATTACGTCACCGGCCCCGAGGGCGAGGAGCCCGGGGCGCGGATCCGGGCGGCGCCCGCCGCGGAGAGGGATCAGTTATGCACTTGACACGCGTCAAATAACATCTGTAATACTTCCGGTGGGAGGCGCCCGGCGCCTCCCATTTCCCAACCCAGAAAAAACGAAAGGAATCCAGATGGACACCATCAGGATCGAATGCGCACAAGCCACCCGTCCCGCCGATGACCGCCGCGTCCACTCCCCGGCCAATGCAGCGCCCGCGACCGAGATCCGCTCGCTCGACGACTGGGAACTCGCCCTCGCCAGCGGCGGGGAAGACACCCCCGCTGGCCCTGAGGCAGGCGCCCTACGCTTCGACGGTCGCCGCGCGCCGGACAACCCGGCCCGCGCGCGGCGCGGCTGCCTTCGCGCCCGCGGAAGCGGGCGCGGGGATCGCCGCGTCGCGATAGAGCGGGCGCTCGCCCATCGCATGCAGCTGCTGGCGGACCGACTCCGCCTCGGCGAGGATCGCGTTCGCCGTGTCGCGCGCGCGATCGCGGTCCTTGAGCGCGCGGTAGGCCCAGAAGAGCGCCACCATCGCCGCGTGCCGCGGGAAGGGCTTCGCCGAGTTCTCGACCGCGAGCCGGTGCAGCGCCGCGATGCCGGCCTCGGGCCGGGCCTCGAACGCCTCGCGCACGGCCACCGCCAGCGCGATGTCCTTGGCCGAAAGGCCCGGGCGTCCCTTCTTGCGGCGCACGATCTGGCCCGTCACGCGGTCGGCGGCGCGGGAATAGCCGCCGATGCGCAGCATGCACGCGAGCAGCACGCAGTCCGGGGGCGAATCCACCAGCACGCGCGCCACCTGGTCGTCGTCGAAGAGGCGCTTGGCATAGGCGAAATCGCCCTTGAGCAGCGCTTCCCAGAGCAGGCGCGACTGCTGCCGGCGGCGGTCGAGCCGGGGATCCGGGGCGCACCCTTGAGCCGGTTGGCCACCTCCCACAGGCGGCCGTAGGCGCCCAGGAACATGCCCATCGCGCCGAGCGCGCCGTGCAGGTCCTGGCGAAGCGCGATGTCGCCGAAGCATTCCTCCGGCGCGGGCCCTTCGACCTCGGCGCCCGCCGTTCCCGAGGCGACGCCCTCCACCTTGAGGCGGTCGAAGTACCAGATGACCGCGCTCGTCTTGTTGCCGACGCCGAGCTTCTTGTAGAGGCCATGCAGGTAGACCCGCATGGTGCCCTCGCGGTAGCCCAGGCTGTCGGCGATGGATCGGTTGGAGGCGCCCTGGGCGAGAAGCTCGAGCATTTGCCGGTCGCGGTCGTTGATGTCGATCGTTTTCATCAGATGAAACCCCTGTCTTCTTGGAGAGTCAGTACGAGATCCTGGAAAGCTTTCCAGCCCCGCCACCGCCGCCGGATCGACGCCCAGGTCGGCCGTCTCGTCGCGGATCACCGCCTCGAAGCGGTCCACGAGCCCGGGGTCGAACTGGCCGCCGGCCTCGCGGCGCAATTCGCCCAGCGCGTCGCTCATCGACATGGGGGGGCGGTTCTCGAGGCCGCAGACCATCGCGTCGTAGGCGTCGGCCACGGCGCACATGCGGGCCGCGTAGCGGGATGAACTTCCCGCCCACGCGCTCGGGATAGCCGGCGCCGTCGAAGCGCGCGTGGTGGTACTTCGCGATCTCGCGCGCCATGAGCAGGCGCGGGTGGCCGTCGTCGCTCAGGATCTCGGCCCCGGCTTCGGTGTGGCGCTCGACCAGCGAGCGCTCGGCCGCGTTGAGCTCGCCGCGCTTGGCGACGATGGCCTCGGGCACGGAGGAAAGGCCGATGTCGTGCAGCTCGGCCGCCAGGCCCATCTCCAGCGCCTGCAGCGGCGCGACGCCGCTCGCCATCGCGAGCGCCTTGGTGAGCGCGCCGACGCGAAGCCCGTGCCAGCCGGTCGCGTCCATGCGCAGCACCGCGGCCACGCCGAGCCGCTGGTAGGCCTTCCACTCCTCCGGCTCCCCCGGGGCGCGCAGGTGCGACACGAGGCGGGCGCGGACCTGCTCGACCATCGGGTCCGTGGCGCGGCCGGGCGCGTCGAAGATGCAGCGAGAGCTCCACGTGGTCGCGGGCGCGCTCCACCGCGAAGCGGTAGAAATGGTCCGACAGCTCCTGCAGGCGGACGAGGGCGCGTTCCGGGCGGCCGGCCGCCTCCTCGGCGCGCACCAGGCAGCCGAGCGTGTCGCGCAGCGCCGCGGGAACGCGGCGCGAACGCGCGAGGGCGTCCTCGAGCCGGGTGAGCGCGATGTCGATGCTGCCCGTGGCCAGTTCGTAGGTCGCCCGCGTGGTCGCCGCGGCGATGAGGACGCGCGGGCTCGTGGCGCGGGCGGCCAGGACGGCGACCTCGTCCACGTGCTCGCGGGCCTCTTCCACCCGCCCGGCGGCGATGAGCAGCCGCACGAGGTTTCGCCGCAGCAGGATGGCCGCGTGGGGATCCTGCGCGATCCAGGCCGGCAGGGCCTCGTCCAGGGCGCGCCGGCCGAAGCGAAGGCCCGCCTCGATGTCGCCCAGGTGGTACAGACCGCTCGCGAGGTTGGAGCACACCGTGTAGCGCACGTGCAGGCTGGCCCGGCAGGCCGTCCACCGCGGCGAGCGCGCGCCGGTAGCACTGCACGGCCCGCTCGGTATTGCCCGCCATCCGGAAGGCGAGGCCGATGTTGTTCCAGATCGTGCTCTGGTCGACGGGCTTGCGCTCGGCCTCGGCGAGCTGCAGCGCGCGCGAATGGTAGCCGATGGCGCCGACGACGTCGGCCGTGTCCGCGGCGAGAAGCCCGCACACCCCCGAGGCCCGGCGTTCGAGCACCGGGTCGTCGGCGAGGATGGACTGCGCGAGCAGCGCCCGCGCGAGGGGCAGCGCGTCGGCGGAGCGGGCGCCGGCGAAAAGGCGCCGGCACAGGCCCATCACCGCCTCGGCCACCGCCGTGCGCTGGTCGGCGGGAATCGGCTCCTGCAGGCGCGCCACCACGGGCGCCATCGCCTCCGCCAGTTCGCAGCGCTCGAGCGCGGGCAGCCGCGCCTCGAGAGCGGGAAGAAGTGCCAGAAATGCCGGGTCCGCCTGGACGCCGGATTCGTTCGTCACGATGGACTGATGCCTGTTAACCAACCCGGAGAGCGATTCTACGCATGTGCTGCCGGGCCGGATAGGCCCCTAGCCGCCGCCGGCGATTCTCCAGGCTTTCAGATGCAACCCGGACACCGAGAGCGAAAGCGGCTCGGCCGGGCACTCTCCCAGGCGATCCCGCGTTGCATCCGAAACGAGGATCTCGCCGCCGCGGGCGACGTCCTCGCCCAGCTTGTGGGCGATGTTGACCGCGTCCCCGAAGGCATCGCGCCCCGGGATGAGCAGGACCCTGCCGAAGTCGATCCCGATGCCGACGGCGGGCGGCGGCCCGGCCGCGCCCGGCTGCGCGGCCCCGGCGAGCGCGCGGTTGATGGCGAGCGCCGCCTCGACGGCGTCCCGCGGCTCGGGCGAAGACCGCGAAGACGTTGTCCGCCTCGCACTTGAGCACCTCGCCCCCGTGCGAGGCGACGATGGGCGCCGCCAGCCGCTGCACCCGGCGTATCAGGCACAGGTGCGCCACGATCCCGCTCCTGCGCACCGAGAGGGAGAACTCGCTCATGTCCAGGACGAGCACCGCCCGCTCGACCTCGAAGCGCTCGCGCAGCCGCCGCTCCGCGGCCTGCCTTTCCGGTTCCGGCAGGTCCGCGATCTCGTCGACGAGGGCGTAGAAGTCCTTCACGGTCAGCGGTCCGCGCCCTTGCGCGCGAAGAGGGAAAGGACCGCGAGGGCAGAGCGCCGGCCGCGATGCCCACCGCCGCATTGACCGCCAGCGGCACGAGCGCCTCCAGCAGGCCGCCGGCGACCGCGACGGATCCCGCGGCGTGGGCCAGGCCGTGGATCCAGCCCTCGACGCCGGGAATGCCGTGGGCGAGGATGCCTCCGCCCACCAGGAACATGGCCGCGGTGCCCACGACGGAGAGCACCTTCATGAGCACCGGCGCCGCGGCGAGGATCGCGCGCCCCGCGGCGCGCTGGAACGACGCCCAGGCGCCCGCGCCCGTCCGGCCCGCGAGGTAGAACCCGCCGTCGTCCAGCTTCACGATTCCCGCCACGAGGCCGTAGACGCCCACGGTCATCACGACCGCGATGCCCGCGACGACCGCCACCTGCTTGCCGAAGGCGGCCTGCGCCACGGTGCCCAGGGAAATCACGATGATCTCGGCCGACAGGATGAAGTCGGTGCGGATGGCGCCGCGGATCTTGTCCTTCTCGAAGGCGACGAGGTCCACGGCGGGATCGGCGAGCGCCCGGACGAGCTCGCCGTGGCGGGCTTCGACCTCCTGCCGCCGGGTGCAGGAAGCGGTGCGCCACCTTCTCGAAGCCCTCGTAGCAGAGGTACGCCCCGCCGACCATGAGCAGGGGCTGGATCGCCCACGGGGCCAGCGCGCTGATGGCGAGCGCCGCCGGCACGAGGATGAGCTTGTTGCGGAAGGACCCCTTGGTCACCGCCCACACCACCGGCAGCTCGCGCTCGGCCCTCACCCCGGCGACCTGCTGCGCGTTGAGCGCGAGGTCGTCGCCCAGCACGCCCGCGGTCTTCTTCGCCGCGACCTTGGTCATCAGCGCGACGTCGTCGAGGACCGTCGCGATGTCGTCGAGCAGCGCGAGAAGGCTCGTGGCCATCGGGGGAACCTAGGGCGCCTGCGTGGCCCAGCCGGCGGGAATGGCCACGTGGACCGCGGCGCCTCCGGCCGGCGCGGCGACCGCCGCGGCCACGAACCGCCCGTTGGCATCCAGGAGCGGCCGGCCGCCGTGGCCCGCGGGCACCGGCACGCCCGCATCGACGATGCTTCGGGCTCCTTCCGCGGACACGCGCTTCACCTGGCCCTGCGCGAGCTCCACTTCGCCCGCCCCGTTGAGGCCCACCGCGTACACCTTGTCCCCGGCGCGCGGCGTCGGGCCGCCTGCCAGCGGCCAGCTCGCCGCGCCGTCCACCGCGAGCCGGCAAAGGCCCAGCGCCTCGTCGGCCACCTCGAATCGCGCGGGCACGTCCCGCGACCCGATGCGCACCACGACCTGCGCGCCCGGCGCGAGACCTTCGCAGGCGGTCGCCATCACGCCCGGGGCCACCGCGAAGGCGATGCCGCTCGCGATCGGCTTTCCCGAGAGCTCGAAGGCCTGCATCCTGCCGACCGAGCGCGAAGCCTCCGCGAGGATCTCGGCCTCGGGCCTCGCGGCCACCGTGGGTGCCGGGCCGCGCCCGGCGAGGAGCCAGGCCGCCAGCGCGGCGACGGCGACGCAACCCCGCGGCGCCGATCGCGATCGCCTTCGCGCGCCCGGCCGGGGCCGGCCTCGCCGCGAGGTTCGCCAGGGACCGGTCGTACTCGTCGCGCCTGTCCGGATCGGAGAGGACCGCGAACGCCTCGGCGACGAGCTTTTCGCGCCGGGGATCCGGGGGCGTGGTGTCGAGCGCGAACTCCGCGACCAGCCGATCGTGGGCGCGGACGATCTCCGCGGGCCGCGCGCCGGGCGCTACGCCCAGGTTTTCGTAATGGGTTCTAAGGGCCATGGCTGCCTCCGGTCCGCACGCCCGCATTCTGCCATCGGCGCGCCGGGAGGCCCCGCCAGGGCCCCGGGATCAACCGCGCTGTCGCTCGAGTTTCTTGAGGCGCTTGGCTTCCTTCTTTTCCTTGGGAGTCTTCAGCGGCTCCTTCTTGGTCATCTTCTTGGTGTCCTTGTCCTTGCTGTGGCTCATGTTCCTGGTCTCCGTTCACGCGGGCTCGGGCACGAAGGCGTTGCCCTGTCCGACGTGACTATATCGCGAGGCGCGGGGAGGAGGCCACGCTGTAACAGTTTGTGAACCGGTCCACGGGACGGGGCGCGGCGCGTTACTGGGATCAGGCGCCGGCGAATCCGGCGCCTCCCGACGGCCCTCCGGCCCGACGGCCCACGAACCGAAGGAGACGACGATGCTCAAGAAACCCCTGGCGTTCGCCGCCATCGCAATCGCAACGACCGGCGCCCTGCTTCCCACGGAAGCGTCCGCCGGCGACCCCGGCCTGGGCGCCCTGTTCGGCGCCGCCTTCGGCGCGGCCATCGGGCACAGCGTGAACGGCCACGACGGCGCCATCGTGGGCGGGGTGCTGGGGGCCGTGACCGGCGCCAGCATCGCGGCGACGAGCGGCGGCTACTACGCGCACGCAAACGCCGGGCCGGCCTACTACGCGCCCGGCTGGCGCCCCGCGGCACCCGTCCTGTACGCCCCGGCTCCGGTCGTGGTGCGGCCGCGGCCCGTGGTCGTGTATCGCCCGGCGCCTCACCGCCCGATGTACGCCCCGGTCTTCGTGGCGCGTCCGCACCACGGGCGGCATGACGGGCACGGCGATTGGCAGGGCCCGGGCTGGCGCTGAGTCCCCGGGACTAGCCCGCGCGCCTCGACTTCCGGTCCGGATCGCAGATCGCGCCCAGCCCCAGGCGCTCGAAATGCGCGATGGCCTCGGCGTCGCGGCGCGCGGGGCTGATCACGTGCTCGCCGAAGGCCCCTCCCCCGCACGCGTAGGTGCCGACGGCGGCGCCACCGATGGCGGTCCACCCGACGGCGCCGCCCCCGAAGGCGATCGAGCCGACGGCGAGCCCGCCCACGGCAGCCAGCGCGCCGAACGAGGCTCCGCCGAAGGTGATCACGCCCACGGCGAGCCCGCCAAAGGCGACGAGCCCGCGCGCGAGGCCGCCCAGCGCCACGACGCCCGTCGCGATGTCGCCGATGGCCAGGATGCCGCGCGCATGGCCGCGCAGCTCCCCTTTCGCGAGGTCGGGTCCGGTGGCGATGCGAGACGAGGGGAAGCCCGCCGAACTCGGCGGCCGAGCGATAGCGGACTCTTCGCCCGCCGCCGGCGCGCAGGCGCGCGAGCTCGGCTTCGAGCTCGCGCACGCGGCGTTCAAGATCCTGGCGGGTCTGCACGGCGGATGGCCCCCGCCGGCCATTATGCCCGCCTGCCCCCTCAGGCAGCCTTCTTCGGCTTCGCCCCCGACTTCGCGAAGGCGAACCCTTCCTTGCCGTGGTCGACGACGATCGTGTCCCCGGCCGCGAAGCGGCCCTCGAGGATCTCCTTCGCGAGCGGGTTCTCGATCGCCTGCTGGATCGCGCGCTTGAGGGGGCGCGCGCCGTACACCGGATCGAAGCCGGCCGAGGCGAGGTGCGAGAGCGCCTTCTCCGAGACCTCCAGGCCCATCTCGAGCTTCGCCAGGCGCCCCGTGAGGTAGCGCAGCTGGATGCGGGCGATGTCCTTGATGTGCTCCTCGCCGAGGGCGTGGAAGACCACGATCTCGTCGATGCGGTTCACGAACTCGGGGCGGAAGCTCGCCTTCACCTCCCCCATGACCGCGAGCTTCACCACCTCGTAGTCGCTGCCCGACATCTGCTGGATCATCTGCGAGCCGAGGTTGGAGGTCATCACGATCACCGTGTTCTTGAAGTCCACGGTGCGGCCCTGGCCGTCGGTCATGCGCCCGTCGTCGAGCACCTGCAGCAGCACGTTGAAGACGTCCGGGTGCGCCTTCTCGACCTCGTCGAGCAGGATCACCGAGTAGGGCTTCCGGCGCACGGCCTCCGTGAGGTGCCCGCCCTCCTCGTAGCCCACGTAGCCCGGGGGCGCGCCGATGAGCCGCGCCACGGAGTGCTTCTCCATGAACTCGCTCATGTCGACGCGGATGAGGTGGTCCTCGGAGTCGAAGAGGAACGCCGCGAGCGCCTTGCACAGCTCCGTCTTGCCCACGCCCGTGGGGCCCAGGAACAGGAACGAGCCGTAGGGCCGGTCCGGGTCCGAGAGCCCGGCGCGCGAGCGGCGGATGGCGTCGGCCACGAGGCGCACGGCCTCGTCCTGGCCCACGACGCGCTCGTGCAGCCTCTCTTCCATGTGGACGAGCTTCTCGCGCTCGCCCTGCATCATCTTCGACACCGGGATGCCGGTGGCGCGCGAGACCACCTCGGCGATCTCCTCGGCGCCCACCTCGGTGCGAAGGAGCTTCGGCTTCGCCGCCTCGCCCTCGGCCTTGTCGGCCTTCTTCAGCTGCGCCTCGAGCTGCGGGAGCTGGCCGTACTGCAGCTCGCTCATGCGCGCCCAGTCGCCCTTGCGGCGCGCCTCCTCCATCGCGAGCTTCACCTTCTCGACCTCCTCGCGGATGGTGGCCGAGCCGTGCACGGCGTGCTTCTCGGCGCTCCAGACCTCCTCGAGGTCCGCGTACTCCTTCCCGAGCTTCGCGATCTCGGCCTCCAGCAGCTCCAGGCGCTTCCTCGAGGCCTCGTCCTTCTCCTTCTTCACCGCCTCGCGCTCGATCTTGAGCTGGATCAGGCGGCGGTCGAGCTTGTCCATCGACTCGGGCTTGGAGTCGATCTCCATCTTGATGCGCGCGGCCGCCTCGTCGATCAGGTCGATCGCCTTGTCGGGCAGGAACCGGTCGGTGATGTAGCGGTGCGAGAGCTCGGCGGCGGCGACGATCGCCGGGTCGGTGATGTCCACGCCGTGGTGGACCTCGTACTTCTCCTGCAGCCCGCGCAGGATCGCGATGGTCGACTCCACGCTGGGCTCGTCGACCAGCACCTTCTGGAAGCGGCGCTCGAGCGCGGCGTCCTTCTCGATGTACTTGCGGTACTCGTCGAGCGTGGTGGCGCCCACGCAGTGCAGCTCGCCGCGCGCGAGGGCGGGCTTGAGCATGTTGCCCGCGTCGATGGCGCCCTCGGCCTTCCCGGCGCCCACCATCGTGTGCAGCTCGTCGATGAAGACGATGATGCGCCCCTCGTCCTGGGCGATCTCCTTGAGGACGGCCTTCAGGCGCTCCTCGAACTCGCCGCGGTACTTGGCGCCCGCCAGGAGCGCCGCCATGTCGAGCGAGAGCACGCGCTTGTCCTTGAGGCTCTCGGGCACCTCGCCGTTCACGATGCGCTGCGCGAGGCCCTCGACGATGGCGGTCTTGCCCACGCCGGGCTCGCCGATCAGCACCGGGTTGTTCTTGGTGCGCCGCTGCAGGATCTGGATGGTGCGGCGGATCTCGTCGTCGCGGCCGATGACGGGGTCGAGCTTGCCCTGGCGGGCGCGCTCCGTGAGGTCGAGCGTGTACTTCTTCAGGGATTCGCGGCTCGCCTCGGCCTCGGGGTTCTCCACCCCCTGCCCGCCGCGCACGGCGCGGATGGCCTCCTCGAGGGCCTTCGGGTCGGCGCCGTGCTCCTTGAGCAGGCGCCCCGTCTCGCCCTTGTCCCGGGCGCAAGCGAGCAGGAAGAGCTCGGAGGCGATGAACTGGTCGCCGCGCTTGGCCGCTTCCTTGTCCGTGAGGTTCAGGAGGTTGCCGAGCTCCCGCGAGACCGAGATCTCGCCGCCCTGGCCCTCCACCTTCGGCAGGCGGGCAACGGCCGCCTCGAGGGCCTTGCGCAGCGACGCCACGTTGACGCCGGCGCGCTGCAGGAGCGAGGCCGCGCCCCCGTCGTCCTGGGCGAGGAGCGCGAGCAGGAGGTGCGGCGGCTCGATGAAGCCGGCGTCATGGGCGAGCGCCGCGCTCTGGGCGTCGGCGAGGGCCTGCTGGAATTTCGTGGTGAGCTTGTCGAAGCGCATCGGTGGTATCCTTTTCCCGACGGATTTTCCCGGAATATTGCCCGCGGAAATCCCGGTTCCAGCCCCAAAATGGGGCGATCCGGGGCCGTTTCAAGCCGTTTCCCGCGCTTTTCGCCCATGCCCGATTCCCTCCATACGCTGGAAGAAGCCATCACCACCGACGTGCGCCGCGCCCTCGCCGAGGACGTCGGCACCGGCGACCTCACCGCGGCCCTGCTCCCCGAGGGCAAGGTCGTGCAGGCGCGCCTGCTCACCCGCCAGGACGCCGTGCTGTGCGGCACCGAGTGGTTCAACCGCGCCGTCGAGGCGCTCGACCCGGAGGCGGAGGTGTTCTGGCACCACGCCGACGGCGACGAGGTGGTGGCCGGCACCTCCCTGTGCGAGATGCAGGCCGACGCGCGGGCGCTGCTCACGGCCGAGCGCACCGCCATCAATTTCGTGCAGCTCCTGTCCGCGGTGGCCACGCGCACCCGCACCTTCGTGAAGCTGGTGCAGGGCACGCGGGCGAAGATCCTGGACACGAGGAAGACCCTGCCCGGCCTTCGCATCGCGCAGAAGTACGCGGTCAAGGTGGGCGGCGGGACGAACCACCGCATCGGCCTCTACGACGGCATCCTCCTCAAGGAGAACCACATCGCCGCGGCCGGCGGCGTGCGTCCCGCGGTGCAGGCGGCCCTGCGCGCCGCCGCGCCGGGAACGATGGTGCAGGTCGAGGTCGAGACGATCGACCAGCTGCGCGAGGCGCTGGAGGCGGGCGCGAAGCTCATCCTGCTGGACAACTTCACGCTGCCGCGCATGCGCGAGGCGGTCGCGATCGCCGGCGAGCGCGCGCAGCTCGAGGCCTCCGGCGGCGTCGAGTTCTCCACCGTGCGCGAGATCGCCGAGACCGGCGTGCACCGCATCTCGGTCGGCTCCCTCACGAAGGACGTGAAGGCGGTCGACCTTTCCCTGCGCATCATCCATCCGGCCGCCGCATGAGAACCCTGCTCGCCCTGGCCCTGGTGGTCCTTGCCTCGGGGTGCGCCACCGTGTCCGGCCCGCCCAATCCCGCCGACCCGTGGGAGGGCTACAACCGCGGCGCCTACGCCTTCAACGACGCCATCGACCGGGCGGTCCTCAAGCCCGTGGCGCAGGCCTACGTGGCAGGGCGTGCCGGAATTCGCCCAGGAGGGCATCTCGAACTTCTTCGAGAACCTCCAGGACATCGGCACGGGGCTCAACAACCTCCTGCAGGGAAAGCTGCCCGGAAGGCGCCTCGGACCTCGCCCGCGTCGGCGTGAACTCCGTCTTCGGCATCGCGGGCCTGTGGGACGTGGCCACGCCCATGGGGCTGGAGAAGCACAACGAGGACTTCGGCCAGACCCTCGGCGTCTGGGGCGTGCCTTCCGGCCCCTACTTCATCATTCCCTTCCTCGGGCCCTCGACGCTGCGCGACGCGCCGGCCCGCTACGTCGACCCGAGCTTCGCCTACAACCGCGGCATCGACGAGATCGCGGTCCGCAACAGCCTCTACGCGCTCGACATCGTGCGCACCCGCGCCGGCCTCCTGAAGGCGGAGAAGATCGTCGACGAGGCGGCGCTCGACAAGTACTCGTTCACGCGCGACGCCTGGCTGCAGCGGCGCCGCCACCTGGTGTTCGACGGAAGGCCGCCCCGGGATCCGGACGAGGAGTAGCCGGGCCATGAGCCTGGGCCTGAAGCTGCTCGTCGTCTTCCTCGCCTTCCTCGCGGTCCTCGCCGCCGTGATCTGGATGGCCTTCCGCGAAAGGAAGCTCGCGCGCGCCATCCCCCGGGACGACCTCGCGGCCCAGCAGGCCGCCGACGGCCGCGTGCTGGCCACCATCTTCGGCGCGATCCTGGGAGGCATGATGCTCACCTTCCTGGTCGCCTGGCTCGTGTTCTTCTGAGGCGCGCGAGTCCTAGGGCCGGGCGCGCTGCGCGATGTACGCCTTGAGGGCCTCGGCGTCGGGCTTCATGACGTCGCAGCGCTGCGGCAGGCTCTCGATGCCCTCGTAGCCGGGCGGGCGCGGCGCCGGCTCGCCGAGCGCCTCGGCGATGGTCGCCTCGAACTTGGCGGGCAGGGCCGTCTCGACGCACACCATGGGGGTGCCGCGGTCGCGAAGGCGCATCCCGATCTTCACGCCGTCGGCGGTGTGCGGGTCGATCACCCTGCCATAGTCCTTCTTCACCTGGCGGATCGTGGCGATGCGGTCGGCGTGCAGGCTGCGGCCCGAGGCGAAGCCCGAGTCCTCCTCGATCCTCTCCCACGCGCGGTCCGCCGGAGAGGTCGAAGCCGCCCTTCTCCTCCAGCTGCTTCCAGAGCCAGGCGACCTTCTCGCCGTCCTGGTCCACCATGTCCCAGACGAAGCGCTCGAAGTTGGAGGCCTTCGAGATGTCCATGGACGGGCTGGAGGTCGCGTGCGTCTCGGCCGTCCTCCTCGGGCGGTAGCGCCCCGTGCGGAAGAACTCGTCGAGCACGTCGTTCTCGTTCGTGGCGAGCACGAGGCGCGCCACCGGCAGGCCCATGCGCCTGGCGACGTGGCAGGCGAAGATGTTGCCGAAGTTGCCGGAGGGCACGGCGAAGGAGACCTTCTCGTCGTTGGAGCGCGTGACCGAGAAGTAGCCCTTGAAGTAGTAGACGACCTGGGCGACGATCCGCGCCCAGTTGATGGAGTTCACCGCGCCGATGGCGTGGCGCTCCTTGAAGGCCGCGTCCGCGTTGACCGCCTTCACCACGTCCTGGCAGTCGTCGAACACGCCCTCGACCGCGATGTTGAAGATGTTGGCGTCCTGGAGGGCGTACATCTGCGCGCGCTGGAACGGGCTCATGCGCCCGCGCGGGGAGAGCATGAACACGCTCACGCGCGACTTCCCCTTGAGCGCGTGCTCGGCCGCCGAGCCGGTGTCGCCGCTGGTGGCGCCCAGGACGTTCAGGCGCCGGTCCTGCTTCTCCAGCACGTGCTCGAAGAGGTGCCCGATCAGCTGCATCGCGATGTCCTTGAACGCGAGCGTCGGGCCGTTGGAGCACGCGAGGAGGTGGAAGTTGTCCTCCAGGGTCTTCACCGGCGTGATCTCGGGGGTGCCGAAGACCTCCTTCGTGTACGCCTTCTCGCAGGTCGCCTTGAGCGCCGCGCCCGGGAAGTCGTCCGCGAAGAAGCGCAGGATCTCGAAGGCGAGCTGCGGGTACGCGAGGTCGCGCATCGCGTCGAGCTTCGGGCGCGTGATGCGCGGCCACTGCTCGGGCACGGCGAGGCCGCCGTCGGAGGCGAGCCCCTCGAGGAGGATCTCGGTGAAGCTCTGGCCGGCGCTGTGCCCGCGGGTGCTGACGTACTTCACCGCAGCTCTTCCAGCCGGATCCTCACGACGGGGACGGGGATCGTGGGCAGCGCCTCGATGGCGCCGATGGCGGCGTTCACGTCGCGCTCCTTCGCCACGTGCGTGAGGATCACCACGTCGACCTGCTCCTCGCCCTCGCCCGCCTCCTTCTGGAAGATGGCGTCGATGGAGATGGCGCGGTCGGCGCAGATGCGCGTCACGTCCGCGAGCACGCCCGGCCGGTCCAGCGCCCGCAGGCGCAGGTAGTACGCCGTCTCCACGTCCTCCATCGGCAGGATCGGGGTGTCGGAGAGGCGGTCGGGCTGGAAGGCGAGGTGCGGCACGCGGTGCTCGGGGTCGGCGGTCGCCATGCGGGTCACGTCGACGAGGTCGGCCACCACGGCGCTCGCCGTGGCCTCCGCGCCCGCGCCGCGGCCGTAGAAGAGCGTGTGGCCCACGGCGTCGCCCTTCACGAGGACGGCGTTCATCACGCCTTCGACGTTGGCGAGGATGCGCCGCGCGGGCACCAGGGTGGGATGCACCCGCAGCTCGATCCCGGCGGCCGCGCGCCGCGCGATGCCCAGCAGCTTGATGCGGTAGCCCAGCCCCTCGGCGTACTTGATGTCGGCGGCGGTGAGCTTGCCGATGCCCTCGGTGTACGCCTTGTCGAACTGCATCGGGATGCCGAAGGCGATGGCCGAGAGGATGGTGAGCTTGTGGGCGCTGTCGATCCCGTCGATGTCGAAGGAAGGGTCGGCCTCCGCGTAGCCCAGGCGCTGCGCCTCGGCCAGCACGAGGTCGAAGGCGAGGCCCTTGTCGCGCATCTCGGAGAGGATGTAGTTGCAGGTGCCGTTGATGATCCCCACCAGGTACTCGATGCGGTTGGCGGAGAGCCCCTCGCGGATCGCCTTGATGATGGGGATGCCGCCCGCCACCGCGGCCTCGAAGGCCACCATCACGCCCCTGGCGTGCGCCGCCGCGAAGATCTCGTTGCCGTGCCTGGCGAGGAGCGCCTTGTTGGCCGTCACCACGTGCTTGCCGCCGGCGATGGCGGAGAGCACCAGCTCCTTCGCGCGGGTCTCGCCGCCGATCAGCTCCACGACGATGTCGATGTCGGGGCTCGCGACGATCCTCGCGGGGTCGGCCACGAGCTCGATCCCCTCCAGCGCCACGGCGCGCGGCTTGGAGAGGTCGCGGGCCGTGGCCATGGTCACCACGATCTCCCGGCCGGCGCGGCGCGCGATCTCCTCGCGGTTGCGGCGCAGCACCTCGACGGTGCCGCCCCCGACGGTTCCCAGGCCCAGCAGGCCCACGCGGATCGGTTTCATTTGAGCTTCTTCGAGAAGTGGAAGGCCCCGACGACGAGGCCCTCGCGGAAGTAGAACTTGTGCGCCTGCTGGCGCTGCGTGCCGGAATCGAGCGCCAGCGCGTCGCAGCCGCGCTCGCGGCCGAGCCGCTCCATGTAGGCGATCATCGCCCTGCCCGCGCCCGCCGGAGCGCTGCGCCTCGTCGGTCACGAGGTCGTCGCAGTAGAGCTCGCGGCCGGTGAAGGTCTTCTCGAGCACGCGGAAGACCGTGACGCCCAGGACGCGGCCCTCCCGCACGGCCACGGCCATCTCGGCGCCGCCCGCGAAGACTTCCTCCATGCGCCGGCGGTAGTCGGCCGGCAGGTGCGGGCGCAGCTGGCGGTGGACGGGCTCGGCCGCGGCGAGCAGCGCCGCGTCGACGACCGCGCCCTTCGCGTCGGTGACGGCGACGACGTTCAAGCGGCCCCGTCCTTGCGCAGCATCTCCTTGATGCCGCGCACCGCCTGCCGGGTGCGCGCCTCGTTCTCGATGAGCGCGATGCGGATGTGGCCGTCGCCGTAGTCGCCGAAGCCGATGCCGGGCGAGACGGCGACCTTCGCCTCCCGCAGGAGCTTCTTGGCGAACTCGATCGACCCCATCGCCGCGAAGCGCTCCGGGATCTTCGCCCAGACGTACATGGAGGCCCTGGGGTTCTCCACCATCCAGCCCGCCTCGTGCAGCCCCTTCACCATGACGTCGCGCCGGCTCTGGTACTTGCGGCGGATCTCCTCGACGCAGTCCTGCGGCCCCTCGAGCGCGGCGATGGCCGCCACCTGCAGGGGCGTGAAGGTGCCGTAGTCGTGGTAGCTCTTGATGCGCGCCAGCGCGTTCACGAGCTCCTTGTTGCCCACCATGAAGCCGATGCGCCAGCCGGCCATGTTGTAGCTCTTGGACATCGTGAAGAACTCGACGGCCACTTCGCGGGCGCCCGGCACCTGCATGATGGAGGGCGCCTTCCAGCCGTCGAAGGTGATGTCGGCGTAGGCGAGGTCGTGGACGACGAGGATGCCGTGCTGCTGCGCGAGCGCCACCACCTTCTCGAAGAAGTCGAGCTCCACGCACTGGGCGGTGGGGTTCGAGGGGAAGCCGATGATGAGCATCTTGGGCTTCGGGAAGAGCTCCCCGATGGCGCGCTCGAGCTCGGCGAAGAAGTCCACGCCCGGCTCCATGCGCACCGAGCGGATGTCGGCGCCGGCGATGATGGCCCCGTAGATGTGGATGGGGTAGCTCGGGTTGGGCACCAGCACCGTGTCGCCCCGGTCCAGGGTCGCGAGCATGAGGTGCGCGAGGCCCTCCTTCGAGCCGATGGTGACGATGGCCTCGCTCTCCGGGTCGAAGTCCACGTCCCAGCGCCGCTTGTACCACTGGCAGATGGCGCGGCGAAGGCGCGGGATGCCCTTGGAGACCGAGTAGCCGTGGGTGTCCTCGCGCTGGGCCACCTCGACGAGCTTGTCGACGATGTGCCGGGGCGTGGGCCCGTCGGGGTTGCCCATGGACAGGTCGATGATGTCCTCGCCCGCCCGGCGGGCGGCCATCTTCAGCTCGTTGGTGATGTTGAAGACGTAGGGCGGCAGGCGCTTGATGCGGGAGAACTCCGGGGACATGTTCGCTTTCGTGAGGCTCGTGTCGGGGCGCGCAGCCGTTTGTTGCGCTGCAAAAAGGTATGATTTTAGCGGCCCGGGGCACCCCCGGGCAATCGAGGATGGATCCTTGAAGATCGAAAGGGAAAGCGCGACCGGCCAGAACGTCTTCAGCGCCTACGGCGAGGGCTGGGTCGAGGTGTCCGGGCGGCGCGTCTCGGGGAGCCTCGTGGTGGCCGCCGAGCGCCTCCTCGAGGGGTGGGCCGCGGGGGGTATCGGCTCGCTGACCCCGGGGGAGACCGCCGCGCTCCTCGAGTGGAAACCCGAGATCGTCCTGCTGGGCAGCGGCGCCACCTTCCGCTTTCCCGACCCGGCCGCGCTGGCTCCCCTCTACCAGGCGGGGGTCGGCGTCGAGGTGATGGACACGAAGGCGGCGTGCCGCACCTACAACATCCTCCTGGCGGAGGGCCGCCGCGTCGTCGCCGCGCTGGTGATGTAGGTCCTCGCCCGCCCCCCGGCCTTGCGGGGGTATGAACGGCGGTGCATATAATGGCCCCGGCGCTTTCCAGGGCGCCCGCAAGCGGCAAACCCGACCCGCGCAGCCATACAGGGCCCGTCACGAGGCCCGGCGGGGCGCGCCGCCGTCCGACGTCCACTCACCAGGAGGAGGGGCTCGTGCAGAAATCGCTTCACATCGACCCGGCGAAGTGCACCGGGTGCCTGCAGTGCGAAATGGCCTGCTCGTACGAGAACTACCAGGTCTTCAATCCGGCGAAGTCGCGCATCAAGGTCTTCGACTTCCACGACACCGGCCGCAAGGTCCCCTACACCTGCACCCAGTGCGACGAGGCCTGGTGCCTGCACGCCTGCCCGGTCGAGGCGATCAAGGTCGACGCCGACACCGGCGCCAAGGTCGTCCTGGAGAGCGTGTGCGTCGGCTGCAAGGTCTGCACCATCGCCTGCCCGTTCGGGACCGTGAACTACGTGCAGGACACCGGCAAGGTGCAGAAGTGCGACCTGTGCGGCGGAAGCCCCGCCTGCGCCGACGCCTGCCCCACCGGCGCCATCACCTACGTGGACGCCGACTGGACCGGGCTCGGGAAGATGCGCCAGTGGGCGCGAGCGCCTCGACAACCAGCCGGCCGCCGGCAACGCGGACTGAGGGAGGAGACCACCATGTCCTGGGCACGCAGAATCCTCCGAGTCGACCTCACCAAGGGCACCTGCACGCCGGAGCCGCTCAACATGGCCTGGGCGACCGAGTACCTCGGCCAGCGCGGGCTCGCCACCAGGTACTTCACCGCGGAAGTCGATCCCAAGGTCGACCCGCTCTCCCCCGCCAACAAGCTGATCTGGGCCACGGGCCCGCTCACCGGCACGATGGCCTCCACGGGCGGGCGCTACTCCGTCATCACCAAGGGCCCGCTCACGGGCGCCATCGCCTGCTCGAACTCCGGCGGCTACTTCGGCGCGGAGCTCAAGATGGCCGGCTGGGACATGATCATCGTCGAGGGCAGGTCGCCCAAGCCCGTGTACCTGCACATCGAGAACGACTCGGCCCACCTCCTGGACGCCTCGGCGCTCTGGGGCAAGTCGACGTGGGACACGGAGGCCTGGCTCAAGAACAAGCTCCAGGACCCGCAGGTCCGCGTCTCCGGCATCGGCCCCGCGGGCGAGACCGGCTGCCTGTACGCCGCCGTCGTGAACGACCTGCACCGCGCGGCCGGGCGATCCGGCGTCGGCACGGTGATGGGCTCGAAGAACCTCAAGGCCATCGCGGTCCGCGGCACCAAGGGCGTGGGCAACGTGAAGGACCCGGCCGCGTTCATGAAGGCCACGGCCGCGGCCAAGAAGGTGCTCGCGGACAACGCGGTCACGGGACAGGGGCTGCCCAAGTACGGCACGCAGGTCCTGATGAACGTGATCAACGAGATGGGGGCCCTGCCCACCCGCAACCACCGCGACGTGCAGTTCGACGGCGCGAAGGACATCTCGGCCGAGGCCATGCACACGCCGCGCAAGACGGACGGCAAGCCGAACCTGGTGACCAACCAGGCCTGCTTCGGCTGCACGATCGCCTGCGGGCGCATCTCGAAGATCGACGAGTCGCACTTCACCGTGGTGAACAAGCCCCAGTACTGGGGCGCCTCGGGCGGCCTCGAGTACGAGGCGGCCTGGGCCCTGGGCGCGGCCAACGGCGTGAACGACCTCGAGGCCCTCACCTACGCCAACTTCGTCGCCAACGAGGACGGCTGGGACCCGATCTCCTTCGGCGCCACGGTGGGCGCGGTGATGGAGCTCTACGACATGGGCGTGCTCAAGAAGGAGCAGCTGGGCATCGAGGCGCCCTTCGGGTCGGCCAAGGCGCTCGTCTTCTTCGCCGAGCAGGTCGGCAAGGGCGAGGGCTTCGGCAAGGAGATCGCGCAGGGCTCCCGGCGCCTCACGGCGAAGTACGGCCACCCGGACCTGTCCATGACGGTGAAGGGGCAGGAGTTCCCGGCCTACGACTCGCGCGGCATCCAGGGCATGGGCCTCGCCTACGCCACCTCCAACCGCGGCGCCTGCCACCTTCGCGGCTACACGGTCGCGAGCGAGGTGCTGGGCATCCCGGTGAAGACCGACCCGCACGTGACCGAGGGCAAGGCCGGGCTCGTGAAGGCCTTCCAGGACGCGACCGCGGTGTTCGATTCCTCGGGGCTGTGCCTGTTCACCTCGTTCGCCTGGACGCTGCAGGACGTCGCGCCGCAGCTGCAGGCCGCCTGCGAGGGCGACTGGTCGCTCGACAATCTCAACCTCGTGGGCGAGCGCATCTGGAACCTCGAGAAGGAATTCAACCTCGCCGCCGGGCTCACGAAGAAGGACGACGACCTGCCGCCGCGCCTGAAGAAGGAGGCGGCGAAGACCGGCCCCGCGAAGGGCCTGGTCAGCGGGCTCGACAAGATGCTGCCGGAGTACTACGAGCTGCGCGGCTGGAACGCGGAAGGCGTCCCGTCGGCGCAGACGCGCAAGCGCCTCGGGACGGCCGCGCTGAAGTGAGGCATCTCGTCCTCGGCAACGGCCCGGCCGGCGTGGTCGCGGCCGAGACGCTGCGCAAGCACGCGCCCGGCGACTCGGTGACGCTCCTGGGCGACGAGCCCGGCCCGCCCTACTCGCGCATGGCGATCCCGTACCTCCTGATGGGAGACATCGAGGAGCCGGGCACGTGGCTGCGCAAGGATCCGGGCCATTTCGACCGCCTCGGGATCGCGCTCAAGGAAGGCAGGGCCGCCGCGGTGGACACCGCGAAGCGCGAGGTGCGGCTGGAGTCGGGCGAGACGCTCGCCTGGGACCGGCTCCTGGTCGCCACGGGCTCGCGGCCCAACCACCCGCCCATCCCCGGCATCGACCTGCCCGGGCGTGCACCCGTGCTGGACGCTCGAGGACGCGCGCGCGATCGCCGCGCGCGCGAAGAAGGGCAGCCGCGTGCTGCAGATGGGCGCGGGCTTCATCGGCTGCATCATCCTGGAGGCGCTGGCCGCCCGCGGCGCCGAGCTCGTGGTCGTGGAAATGGGCGACCGGATGGTGCCGCGCATGATGCCGCCGAGGGCGAGCGAGCTCATCCACGCCTGGTGCGAGCGCGAGGGCATCCGGGTCGTCACGGGCGCCCGCGTCGCCGAGATCCGCCAGGCGGGCAAGGCGCTCTCGGTGGTCCTCACGGACGGGCAGTCGTTCGCGGCCGACCTCGTCATCTCCGCCACGGGCGTCACCCCCAACACCGCGTTCCTCGAGGGCAGCGGCGTCGCCTGCGACCAGGGCGTGCTCGTCGACGAGCGCATGGAGACGAGCGTGAAGGGTGTCTTCGCCGCGGGCGACGTGTCGCGGGCGCCGGAGTTCGACACCGACCGCAAGATCGCCTACGCGATCCAGCCCACGGCCGTCGAGCAGGCCCGCGTCGCGGCCCTGAACATGCTCGGCCGCGAGGTGGTCTCCCCCGGCGCGCTCGCCATGAACGTGCTCGACACCCTGGGGCTCGTCTCGGCCTCCTTCGGCCAGTGGCACGGCGTCCCGCACGCCCAGGGGGGATCCTGGGTGGAGCAGCGCGACGAGGAGCGCTTCCGCTACCTGCGCCTGGAGTTCAGGGGCGAGCGCCTCATCGGCGCGACGAGCGTGGGGCACACCGAGCACGTGGGCGTGATCCGCGGGCTGATCCAGGGTCGCGTGCCGCTGGGCGAGTGGAAGGAGAAGCTGCTCGCCGACCCCACGAAGCTCATGGACGCCTACCTCGCCCGGGCGCAGGCGGCCTCCTGACGCGGGCGATGCAAGTCACGCTCAAGCTCTACGCGACGCTCACGGACTACCTCCCGCCGGCATCCCGCGCGCAGAACCTCGTCCGCCTCGACGTCGACGAGGGCGCGACGATCTCCGCGGTCGTCGCCCCGTTCAACCTGCCGCCGCGGCTCACCCACCTCGTCCTCGTGAACGGCCTCTTCGTGCCGCGGGAGGAGCGCGACTCGCGGCTCCTTCGCGAAGGCGACGTGCTCGCCATCTGGCCGCCGATCGCCGGAGGATGAGCGCGGCCCCGCCTCCCCGCGCCTTCCGGCGCGACTTCGACATGGCGCTCACGCGCGAGGACTTCCTTCGCCTCCTGCCGGTCGCGGTGGGAGGCGCGGCGTTCCGCGTGCAGGGCGGCGAGATTGCCGCCGAGGGCGGCGATCTTGCCTGGCGAATCCTGCTGGAGCCCCGTGCCGGCCGCGCGTTCGGCCCCGTCCGGATCCCCGTGCTCGCGGTCGCGCTCACCATCGAGGGGGCCACGGACGCTCAAGCCGCGGCGTTCGTCGACCGCTTCCTGCTCGGGTACCAGCGCGCCGGGGGTTGAGCCGCCGCCTAGGGCCGGCGCACGGCGAGGACGAACGCGACGAGCGAGAGGACGCCCACGGCCGCCAGGCCCAGCGTCACGGCCCGGTAACCGCCCGCCATCGCCAGGAGGCCTGCCGCGGCGAAGGGCCCCGCCGCGCGCGCGAGCAGCACCGGAGTCGCCATGAGGCCCGTGAGCCCCCCGTAGCCCTCGCTCCCCCAGATCTCCGATGGGACGGTGCCGCGCACGATCGTCATCACGCCGTTGCTCGCGCCGTAGAGCACCGCGAAGAGCACGACCGTCCACGCCGCGCCGCCGGCGAATGCCAGCACCAGGAGCGACACCGGGAAGGCGAGGAGCGCGATCTCGCCCACCTTCGAGGCGCTGACGCGGTGCGCGAACGCGAACTCCGCGATGCGGCCGGCCACCTGCATCGGCCCGACGAGGGCGGCCAGCCACGCGGCCGTCTCCGGCGTGAACCCCTGCTCCTGGAGCATCGCGAGCAGGTGCAGCCCCATCGCCGAGAAGGCGAGCATGTTGAGCGTGAAGGCCGCCGCGAGCCAGCGGAAGCGCCCGTCGCCCAGGAGCTTCGCGCGCCCGGCCGCGTCGTCGGCGGCACCGCGCGGCGCACCCACCGGCCGTCCCCGCGCCGGCAGGAAGAGCGCGTGCAGCGGCACGCACAGGACGAGGTTGAGGCCCGCCAGGACGAGCACCGCCTCGCGCCAGCCGAGCGAGGTCGCGAGCCACTGCGTGAGGGGCCAGAAGACCGTGCTCGCGAAGCCGCCGGCGAGGGTGAGCACCGTGATCGCCTTGCGCAGGTCGGCGCGGAAGACGAGGGCGAGGCTCGCGAAGGCCGGCTCGTAGAGCACGAGGCCCATCGCCACGCCGAGCCCGGCCCAGACCGCGTAGAGGGCGAGGACGCTGCCGACCTGGGACAGCGCCGCCAGCAGCAGCGCCGCCGCGACCGAGCCCGCGGTCATGGCGCGCATCGCCCCGTGCCGGTCGATGTGGCGTCCCACCGGGGCCGCGACGATCCCCGAGACGAGGAGCGCCACGCAATAGGCGCCCACGGCCACGGGCGAGGAGATCGCGAGGTCGCGCCGCACCGCCTCCATCACCACGGCGAACGCGTAGTAGAGGCTCCCCCACGAGACCACCTGGGTGACGCCCAGGGCGGCGACGACGCCCCAGCGCCGCAGCCCCTTGTCGTCGTCTTCAGGCAAGGCCGCGCAGTTCCCTCAGCAGCACCGACAGGACGGCCAGGTCGAGGGTGCCCGCGCGCTTCAACTCCTCGCGCATGGCCGCAAGCCGGGCGATCGGCTGCGCGTAACGCTCCTTCCAGGCCGCCATCATCGCGGCCGGGTCGCGCCGATCCCGGCGCGAGCCTCGCCACCGCGCTCGCGAGGGCGCGCTGCTGGCTCGCGAGGTCGTCGCGAAGGGCGTTCCGCGCGAGGGACTGCCACGGCGTGTCCGTGGGCAGCGCCGTGATGCGCTCGCCGAACCAGCGCAGCTCCAGGTCGCCCGCGAGCGCGAAGTAGAGCCGCGCCACCGTCTCCAGGGCGCAGCCCGTCTCGCGCGCGACCTCGGTCGCGTCCAGCACGGCGTAGAGCGCGTCCAGCCCCGCCATGTCGCGGGCGAGAGCCGCGGGCGCGCCCTTCGACTCGAGCCTCGCGGCCGACTTCTCGAAGGTCTCGCGGTCCGCGGCGGAGAGGATCGCCGGGAGCTGCCGGCGGAAGGCCGCGAGCCCGGGCTGGAAGATCGCGAGCACCTCGGCGATGGGAAGCCGCTCGCGGCGCCGGCGCAGGAACCAGAGCGTCGCGCGCAGCAGGAGCCGGCCGCTCTCGATGAGCATCTCGGCCTGCACCGCCGAGGGCACCTGGTTGTCGAGCGCGTCGATCGCGGCCCAGAGGGGCCCGAAGCCGTAGACGTCGCGCACCAGGATGAAGGCGCGCGTGACCTCGTCCACCGAGGCCCCCGTCTCCTCCTGCATGCGGTGCACGAACACCGAGCCCGTGCGGTTGATCATCGCGTTGGCCACCATCGTCGCGACGATCTCGCGCCGCAGCGGGTGGCGCGGCATCACCGCCGCGTAGCGTTTCGCGAGCTCGGCCGGGAAGTACTCCACGAGCGCCCGCGCGACGTACGCGTCGTCGATGAGGGTGCCCTTCACGAGGTCGTCGAAGAGCACCATCTTCGAGTACGCGAGGAGGACCGCGCGCTCGGGCGCGGTGAGCCCTTCGCGCGCGGCGCGCCGCTCGGCGATCTCGTCCTCGGAGGGCAGGAACTCGACGGCGCGGTTCAGGCGCCCGGCCTTCTCCAGCGCGCGCATGAGGGACGCCTGGGCGTCGAGGAGCTTGTCGCCGCGCACGCCCGAGACCGAGAGCGACTGCGTCTGGAAGTAGTTGTCGGCGAG
Organism: uncultured beta proteobacterium; assembly: GCA_963824135.1. Classification (GTDB taxonomy): domain Bacteria; phylum Pseudomonadota; class Gammaproteobacteria; order Burkholderiales; family Usitatibacteraceae; genus FEB-7. The sequence goes on from CAWGOH010000013.1 coordinate 154,692, forward strand.
CACCAGGCGCCCGACCTCGTCGGTCATCGTCGCGAGGAGCTCGTTCCTCTGCTTGCGGGTCAGCTCGCCTTCGGCTTCCACGAGGCCCAGGAGGATCTTGATGTTCACCTCGTGGTCGGAGCAGTCCACGCCGGCCGAGTTGTCGATCGCGTCGGTGCACATCCGCCCGCCGGCGCGCGCGAACTCCACGCGCCCGAGCTGGGTGAAGCCGAGGTTGCCGCCCTCCCCCACGACCTTGCACCGCAGCTCCGCGCCGTTCACGCGGATGGCGTCGTTGGCGCGGTCGCCCACGTCGGCGTGGGTCTGCCCGCTCGCCTTCACGTAGGTGCCGATGCCCCCGTTGTAGAGCAGGTCCACCGGCGCCTTGAGGATCGCCTTCATGAGCTCGGCGGGCGGAGCGCCGCGTCGGCGACGCCCAGCGCGCGGCGCGCCTCGGGCGAAAGCGGGATCGACTTGAGCGAGCGCGCGAAGACGCCGCCGCCCTTCGAGATGAGGGACTTGTCGTAGTCCTCCCAGGACGAGCGCGGCAGCGCGAACATCCGCTCGCGCTCCCGGAAGCTCTTCTCGAGGTCCGGATCCGGGTCGAGGAAGATGTGGCGGTGGTCGAAGGCGGCGACCAGCCGGATGTGGCGCGACAGCAGCATGCCGTTGCCGAACACGTCCCCGGACATGTCGCCGATGCCGGCGACGGTGAAGTCCTGCGACTGCGTGTCGATCCCCATCTCGCGGAAGTGGCGCTTCACGCTCTCCCAGGCGCCGCGGGCCGTGATGCCCATCTTCTTGTGGTCGTAGCCGGCGCTGCCGCCCGAGGCGAAGGCGTCGCCCAGCCAGTGGCCGTATTCCGCGCTCACCGCGTTGGCGTAGTCGGAGAAGGCCGCCGTTCCCTTGTCGGCCGCCACCACGAGGTACGGGTCGTCCGGGTCGTGGCGGACCACGTCCTTCGGGGGAACGACCTTGTCGCCCTTCAGGTTGTCGGTGACGTCGAGGAGCCCGCGCAGGAAATCCTGGTAGCAGGCGATGCCTTCCTTCAGGTACGCCTCGCGCTCGGAGGCCGGGGGCGCCGCCTTGAGGACGAACCCGCCCTTGGAGCCCACGGGGACGATCACCGCGTTCTTCACCATCTGCGCCTTCATGAGGCCGAGGATCTCGGTGCGGAAGTCCTCCGGGCGGTCCGACCAGCGCAGCCCCCCGCGCGCGACCTTGCCGCCGCGCAGGTGGATCGCCTCGAAGCGCGGCGAGTAGACGAAGATCTCGAAGAGCGGCCGCGGATCCGGAAGCTCCGGCACCTTGGCGCTGTCGAGCTTGAGCGCGAGGTAGGGCTTCCTTTCGCCGCCCGCGCCGCGCACCCAGTGGTTGGTGCGGATCGTGGCGCGGAGGGTGTACAGGAAGCGGCGCAGGATCCGGTCCTCGTCGAGGTTCGACACCGCGTTGAGCGCCGCCTTCACCTCCTCGTGCAGGCGCTGCTGCGCGGCCTCCCGGTCGCCCCCGGCCGCGGGGTCGAAGCGGGCGTGGAAGATCGCCACGAGCTTCGCCACGATGGCCGGGTGGGCCGCGAGCGTCTGCGCGATGTAGGACTGGCTGAAGGTGAAGCCCGCCTGCCGGAGGTACCGGGCGTAGGCGCGCAGGACCACCACGTCGTCGGGGGCGACGGCCGCGGCCGGCGTCAGGCGGTTGAAGGCGTCGTTCTCGATCGCGCCCCGGGCCACCTTGAGGAGCGCCTCCTCGGTGATCGCCTTCACGGCCTCGACGCGCTCGATCGCGCGCGCGCTGCGCAGCCCGAAGTCGTGGATGAACACCGGCGGCGCGCCCTCGCGCTCGACCTGCCAGCCGTCCTCGTCGAGCGCCTCGAGGCCCATGTTCTCGAGGATGGGCAGGCTCGCCGAAAGCGGCAGCTTCTGCCCGAGCCGGTAGACGCGAAGGCGCAGCGTGCGCGCGTCGGCCTCCACCGGCCGGTACAGGCTCACGGCGAAGGGGCTCGCCTCGCCGAGCGTCTCGATCACGTCGATGTCGCCCACCGCCGTGCGCACCGGCACCGTGTCGCGGTAGGCCACGGGAAAGGCCGGGCCGTAGCGGCGAAGGAGCGGGTTGGCGCGTTCCTCGCCATGGGCCTCGGCGAGCGCGAGCTTCAGGTCGTCCTCCCAGCGCCGGGTGGCCTTCACGATCTCCGCCTCGATCGCCGAGGCGTCCACCGTGGGCTCGTCGCGCGGGTGCGTGCGCACGAGCATGTGGATGCGCGCGAGCACCGCGTCGGTGAGCTGCACGGTGTACTCGACGCTCGTGCCCGAGAGCCGGCGCTTGAGGATCTCCTGGATCCTCTGGCGCACGTCGGTGTTGAAGTTCTCGCGCGGCAGGTAGATGAGGCAGGAGAAGAAGCGCCCGTAGAGGTCGCGGCGCAGGAAGAGCCGCGTGCGCCGCCGGTCGCCCAGCCGCAGCACGCCCGTGGCCACCTCGAAGAGCGTCGTCTCGTCGACCTGGAAGAGCTCGTCGCGCGGATAGGCGTGCAGCATCGCGCGCAGGTTCTTGTAGCCGTGGCTCGCCGCCGGGAAGCCCGCCCGGTCCAGGATGCGCGCGACCTTGCGCCGCAGCAGCGGGATGTCGCCCGGATCGGCGTGGTAGGCCGCGCTGGTGTAAAGGCCCACGAAGCGCCGCTCGCCGGTCACGCGCCCCGCGCCGTCGAACTTCTTCACGCCCACGTAGTCGAGGTAGCCCGGGCGGTGAACCGTGGCGCGCGAGTTCGCCTTCGTGAGCACGAGCAGGCGCGGCTCGCGCGCGAGCGCCCGGATGGCGGGCGGCAGCTCCCGGAAGCTCTGCGACTCGCCTCCCAGGCGCGGCTCGCGCAGCACGCCCAGCCCCGAGCCCGGGACGATGCGCAGGCGGTCCTCGCCGCCCTCGGAGGCGAGCTCGTAGTCGCGGAAGCCGATGAAGGTGAAGTTCTCGTCGAGCGCCCAGGCGAGGAACGCGCGCGACTCGTCGACGTCGGCCGCGTCCAGTCCCCGCGGGGGCTTGGCGAGCTCCTCGACGATCCCGCGCATGGCCTCCCGCATCGGCTTCCAGTCCTCCACGGCCGCGCGCACGTCGGCGAGCACCGCGAGGAGCCCCTGCGCGAGCGCCTCCAGCCGCACCGGGTCGCTCTCGCGGTCGACCTCCACGTGGATGAGGGACTCGCGCGCGCCGTCGCGGCCGGCCGGGGCGAAGGAGACCAGCTCGCCCTCGGCGTCCCGGACGGTCTTGGCGAGCGGGTGCACGAGCAGGTGCAGGGTGCGGCCCTGGCGGTTCAGCTCCATCGTCACGGAGTCGACGAGGAACGGCATGTCGTCGTTCACGATCTCGATCACCGTGTGCGGGCTCGCCCAGCCGTGCTCGGCCAGGCGCGGGTTGTAGACCCGCAGCTTGGGCGTCCCGGTGGCGAAGCTCCTGCGCGAACGCGAGGTGCGCCATGGCGGCCCCGTAGAGGTCCTCGGGCGCGCGCGCGCCCAGGTCCTCGGCGTCCACCTGGTCGTGGTAGAGGGCGAGGAACTCCCGGGCCTGGGCGGCGGCCGCGCCCTTCAGGCGCTGTCCGGCGAGGCGAAGGACGGATTCGAGGATGGCTTGCTTGGGCTGCGACGCGGGGGCGGGCATGAAGACCTCGTTGTTGTCGTGGCGGCTTCGGCGGCGCTGGGCGCCCCTCGTGGGGGCGCGAAGGCTGCGCGTCCGCGAGGCGCCATTTTCGCCCAAGACGCGCCGCCTTGTTTACGATGGCGCAATGTCAGAGGCAAAAACGCCCCCGCGCCGCATCGGCATCCTGGGAGGGATGGGCCCGGCCGCCGCCATCGACCTGCAGGCGAAGGTCCTGGCCGCCACGCCGGCCACCGAGGACCGCGGGCACCTGCCCGTGGTGGTCTGGAACGTGCCGCAGGTGCCCGACCGGGTGGCCGCCGTCCTGGGCCGCGGCCCCTCGCCCGCTGCCCGCCATGATCGAGGGCGCGCGGGCGCTGGAGGCGGCAGGCTGCGAGGCCTTCGCCGTGGCCTGCAACACCGCGCACCACTGGGCCGCGGAGCTGCCAGGCAAGCGTGCGCATGCCGCTCCTGCACATCGCCGACGCCGCGGTCGAGGCGCTCGCGCGCCGCCCGGTGCCGCCGCTGCGCGTGGGGCTCCTCGCCACGCGCGGCACGCTGGCGGCGGCCTTCTACGGCGAGCGGCTGGCCCGGCGCGGCTTCGAGTGGATCGTCCCCACCGACGACGAGCAGGACCGGCTCGTGGCCGGGGCCATCGCGCGCGTGAAGGCCGGCGACGCGGCCGGCGCCCGGGCGCCGTTCGAGGCGGCCGCCGAGGCGCTCGCCGACCGGGGCGCCGACGTGGTCCTCCTCGCCTGCACGGAGCTGCCCATCGCCGCCGGGGGAGCGCGCTGCCCGGTGCCGCTGCTGGACGCGAGCCGCGCGCTGGCCGAGGCGCTGGTGGACTTTTCCCTGCGCCGCTGAACGGTTTGCCACGCCGCGAGCCGGGGCAGTATCCTTGCCCCCTTGTCAGCACGAAGCCGTCCGGTATCCGGGCACCGAACATCACCCAGGAGGAATCACGATGATCCGCAAGTCGCTCGCCGCCGTCGCGGCCCTCGCCCTGCTCGCCGCCGTCCCGGCGACCGCGCAGGACCTCACCGGCACGCTCAAGAAGATCAAGGACTCGGGCACCATCACCATCGGCCACCGCGAGACCTCGATCCCCTTCTCCTACCTCGACGACAAGCAGCAGCCCATCGGCTACTCGATGGACATCTGCGCCGCCGTGGTCGAGGAGGTGAAGAAGGAGCTCGGCCTCGCCCAGCTCGCGGTGAAGTACAACCCGGTGACGCCGCAGACGCGCATCCCGCTCATGTCCAACGGCACGATCGACCTGGAGTGCGGCTCGACCACCAACACCCTCACGCGCCAGAAGCAGGTGGGCTTCGCGCCCGTCACCTTCATCACCGGCACCAAGCTCCTGGTGAAGAAGTCCTCGAAGATCAAGTCCTACAAGGACCTGCGCAACAAGACGGTGGTGGTCACGCAGGGCACGACCAACGAGCGCATCATCAAGGCGCTCTCCGACAAGGACAACCTGAACATCAAGTTCCTCAACGCCAAGGACCACGGGGAATCGTTCCTCACCGTGGAGTCCGGCCGCGCCGTCGCCTTCTCCATGGACGACATCCTGCTCTACGGCCTCATCGCCAAGGCGAAGACCCCCAAGGACTACGAGGTGGTGGGCGACTACCTCTCCTACGACCCGTACGGGATGATGTACCGCAAGGGCGACGAGGACTTCGGCGTGGTCATCCGGCGCGCCATCGGCCGGCTCATGGCCTCGGGCGACATCAACAAGATCTACGCCAAGTGGTTCCTCGAGAAGCTGCCCTCGGGCGAATCCATGGGCGTGCCGATGAGCCCCCTGCTCAAGGCCGCCATCCAGCTCCAGGCCCTGCCGGAATAGCGCGCAGGCTCCCCGGGGGGGCGGCTCGCCGCCCCCCTTTCCATTTCCGGCTCGGCGCGGACGGACTGAATGGACTGGAAGGTACTTCTCGAGCAGGCCCCGTCGGGGGGGATGACCTACCTCGGCTGGCTGGGCTCGGGCCTTTTCTGGACGCTCGCCGTCTCCGCCTGCGCCTGGGTGATCGCGTTCGGCGTCGGCTCCGTGGTGGGCGTGGCGCGCACCGTGCCGATCGCCCCCGTGCGCGCCGTGGCCACGGCGTACGTGGAGCTGTTCCGCAACATCCCGCTCCTCGTGCAGATGTTCCTCTGGTACTTCGTGATGCCGGAGGTGGTCCCGAGGGACTGGGGCGACTGGCTCAAGCAGGAGATGCCCAACCTCCTCACCCTGCCCTTCGCCGCGCAGTTCAGCCTCTGGGAGTTCACCGCCGCGGTGCTTTGCCTGGGCCTGTACACCGCCTCGCGCGTGGCCGAGCAGGTGCGCTCGGGCATCGAGTCGCTGCCGCGCGGGCAGACGGGCGCGGCCCTCGCCATGGGGCTCACGCTGCCGCAGGTCTACCGGCACGTGACCCTGCCCATGGCCTACCGGATCATCATCCCGCCGATGACCTCGGAGTTCCTCACCATCTTCAAGAACTCCTCGACCGCGCTCACCATCGGCGTGCTCGAGCTCACCGCGCAGAGCCGCCAGATCTCGGAGTACACGTTCAAGACCTTCGAGGCCTTCACCGCGGCCACGCTCATCTACATCGTCATCACGATGACGGTGATCCTCCTCATGCGCGCCCTCGAGACGCGGGTGGCCGTCCCCGGCTACATCGCGCAGGGCGGAGGCCACTGACGTGGCCGGGGCGGGATGAATGGGCGGCGATTTCGACTGGATCGTCATCTGGAAGTACCGCGAGGCGCTGTGGGACGGGATGCTCACCTCCCTCAAGCTCTTCGCCATCGCGCTCGCCGGCGGCATCTTCTTCGGCACCCTCCTCGCCCTGGCGAGGCTCGCGCGCTGGAAGGCGCTTTCGGTGCCCGCGGCGGCGTTCGTGAACCTCATCCGCGCCATCCCCTTCATCATGGCGATCTTCTGGTTCTACTTCCTCACCCCGATGATCGTCTCGAAGTTCACGGGGCAGCAGGGCGAGGCGGTGGGCCCGTTCACCTCCGCCGTGGTCGCCTTCATCATGGTCGAGTCGGCCTACTACTCGGAGATCGTGCGGGCCGGCATCCAGTCGATCCCGCGCGGCCAGCCGGCGGCGGCCCACGCGCTGGGCATGAACTACTGGCAGGCGATGGGCCACGTGGTCCTGCCGCAGGCCTTCCGCAACATGCTGCCCGTGATGCTCACCCAGGCCGTGATCCTCTTCCAGGACACCTCGCTCGTCTACGTGGTCGCGCTCAAGGACTTCCTGGGCGCCGCCTCCAAGGCCGGGCAGCTCACCGGCCGCATCGTCGAGCTGTACCTCTTCGTGGCCCTGGTCTTCTTCCTCATCTGCTTCGCGGCCTCGTGGGCCGTGAAGCGCCTGCAGGCGCGCCTCGCCGTTTCCCGATAGGACAAGATCCCATGAGCACCCCAGAGACGCCCCGGCCCATGATCGACCTGAGGGGCGTGAGCAAGTGGTACGGCCCGTTCCAGGTCCTCCAGGACTGCACGACGCGGGTCGCCAAGGGCGAGGTCGTGGTCGTCTGCGGCCCTTCGGGGTCGGGCAAGTCCACCCTCATCAAGACCGTCAACGGCCTCGAGCCCTTCCAGAAGGGCGAGATCCTCGTGAACGGCATCTCCGTGGGCGATCCGAAGACGAACCTGCCGAAGCTGCGCGCCCACATCGGCATGGTGTTCCAGAACTTCGAGCTCTTCCCGCACATGAGCATCACCCGCAACCTCACCCTCGGGCAGGTGAAGGTCCTGGGCCGCAGCACGCGAGGAGGCCGAGGCGAAGGGCCTGAAGCTCCTGGAACGCGTGGGGCTCGCCTCCCAGAAGGACAAGTTCCCGGGCCAGCTCTCCGGGGGCCAGCAGCAGCGCGTGGCGATCGCGCGGGCGCTGTCGATGGACCCCATCGCGATGCTCTTCGACGAGCCCACCTCCGCCCTCGATCCCGAGATGATCAACGAGGTGCTCGACGTGATGGTGGAGCTCGCGCGGGAGGGCATGACCATGATGGTGGTCACCCACGAGATGGGCTTCGCGCGCAAGGTCGCCCACCGCGTGGTCTTCATGGACAACGGCCAGATCGTCGAGGACTGCACCAAGGACGAATTCTTCGGCACGACCCGCTCCGAGCGCGCCCAGACCTTCCTGTCCAAGATCCTCCATCACTGACTAGCCGCGCGCCGGCCCGTTTCTTGCCTCTGCCCGGATCGGGCTTTGTGCCTGAAATCATTGACTAATCGGCACTTTCCGACGACACTTGACCGCCATGAACCGCCTTACGGCCTTCGGCCTCGCCTCGCTCGTTGCCTACGGAGTGCTCCTTGCCTCCCTCTGGGACGGGTCCTCGTCCTCCGCGTCCTCCGGTTCCGGCTCTGTCGTGGCCAATGATCAGGCGGCCGCGAAGCCCGTCGGCGCCTCGAGCCGTTCCGTCCGGGAAGCCTCCTCGGGGCCCCAGTATTCGGCCAGCGTCCGGCCCGCCGCCGCGCCCGCCAAGCGCCTGTCGTCCGTCGCGGCCGAGTTCCGGCAGTCCCGCGACCTGAAGGCCTTCGCCGACGCCCTGCTCGCCCGCAAGGACAGCCTCGACCACGAGGAGCGCTACTACCTGGCCCGCGCGCTCGAGACCTGCGCCTTCGCCACGGCGATGAACGACGACCTCGCCGCGGCCGCCGACAAGCGCCGCCGCCAGTTCCTCGCCACCATTCCGCCCGCGGACCCGGAAGCGGCCCGGCGGATCGCGGCCTACGACGCGGCCGACGATACGCAGCGCTGCCTGGGATTCCAGAACTCGCGCATCGCCCAGAAGCAGATCGACGACCTCTACCGGCAGGCAAGCGAGGGCGGCGACGCCCGCGCGCAGGCGCGCATGCTCGTGGCCGAGCTCAACAAGAACCTCTCCGCCACCAAGGGCGGGACGGAGGCCGGCAAGGCCGTGGGCAGCGACGACTTCCAGCGCATCATCGGGCTGCTGGAGACGCGCGACGCCGACGCGATGGTGCTCGTGGCCCAGTTCCTCGCCCAGCACCGCCTCATCGGCGAGCTGCGCATCGGTCCCGCCGGGGAAGCCCCGGACCCCGCCTCCCTGGTCGGCGCGTTCTCGCTCGTGGCCTGCGACTTCCAGCCCACCTGCGCCGCCTTCGACCGCGAGGCGCTCCAGGCCTGCGCCTACGCCGGATACTGCAGCGCCGGCTCCTACGAGGAGCTCTACGCCAACTTCCTCGCCTCGCCCTGGTCGTACGCACAGGCCATGCGCTACCGCGGCATCATCCACAGCGCGATCGAGACGCGCAACTGGAGCCTGCTCGGCCTGCAGAAGCTGATCGGCGCCAAGTCCAACGCGGCTTCCTGACCGCGGTTCCGGTGGCACCCTGGTATCGCCGCGACCCCGCCCGGGGCGCGATCGTCATCGCCGTCCACGTCCAGCCGCAGGCCCGCCGCACCGAGGTGGCCGGGCTGCACGGCGACAGCCTCAAGATCCGGCTCGCCGCACCGCCCCTGGACAATCGCGCCAACGAGGCGCTCGTCGCCTTCGTGGCCGAGCGATTCGGGGTCGCGCGCCGCGACGTCACGCTGCTCGCCGGGGAGAAATCGCGGGAAAAGCGCCTCGAGGTGCGCGCGTCCTCGGTGGATCCCGAGACCGCCCTCGCCCTGCCCGCGGCGCGCCGGGGCTCCTAGCCGGCCAGCGCCCGGACGTGGCGCACGACGCTGCGCGCGAGCGCGCGCGTGTTGTAGCCGCCCTCCAGCGTCGAGACGATGCGTCCTCCCGCATGGCGCTCGGCGACTTCCTCGATCCGGCGCGTGATCCACTCGTAGTCGTCGTCCTCGAGCTGCAGGTGGGCGAGCGGGTCCTCGCGGTGCGCGTCGAAGCCCGCCGACACCATCACGAACTGCGGCTCGAACCGCTCCAGCGCGGGCAGCCACGTGCGCTCCACCGCCGCGCGGAAGGCCGCGCTGCCGGTCATCGCCGGAAGCGGCACGTTCACGACGTTGCCGGAGTGGGTGTCGGCGCCGCAGAACGGATAGTAGGGATGCTGGAAGGTCGAGCAGAACATCACCCGCGGGTCGTCGCGGAACATGTCCTCGGTGCCGTTGCCGTGGTGGACGTCGAAATCGAGGATCGCCACCCGCTCGAGGCCGTGGTGCTCGAGGGCGTGGGCCGCCCCCACCGCGACGTTGTTGAAGATGCAAAAGCCCATCGCGCGCACGGGCGTGGCGTGGTGACCCGGCGGGCGAACGGCGCAGAAAGCGCGCGTGGCCTCGCCGCCCATGACGAGATTCGTCGCGTGCACCACGGCGCCGGCGGCCCGCAGCGAAGCGGAGAGCGACATCCGGTTCATGGAAGTGTCCGGATCGAGGTAGGCGTAGTCCTCGTCGGGCGCCGACGCGTGGACGGTATCGATGTGGAGCTCGGCGTGCACGCGGGCCAGCTCGCCGGCCTGGGCCCGGGGCGCCTCGTGCTCCTCGAGCTGGCCGCCGAAGCCCGAGGCGTCCAGGGCGTCGAGCACCGCCCTCAGGCGCTCGGGCGACTCCGGATGGTGCATCCCCATCTCGTGGAGGATGCAGTCGGCATGGGTGACGAGCGCGACCGGCATGCCGCGGCGCGGCTAGAAGCTCTGCCGCTGGATCGTCTTGGAACCGGACTGGGCGGGCAGGCCGTAGGCGGGATCGGTGGGCGGGAGCCCCGCCGGCGGTGCGATGGCGTAGGTGAACACCGCATGGTCGGCGTCGGTGAAATCGAAGCGGTAGGTGCCGATCTCCGTCACCTGGCGCTGCGCCGGGTTCCACGGCAGCGTGTAAGGCGTGGCGAAGACGACGTACATCTTCCCCGTGAAGCGCGTGGGGGTGAGCCACGTTCCGCCGGGCATCGCGATCCAGAGGGGAACGTTGCCCGTGCCCCCCGGCGAGGCGGGATCGACCGCGCGCGGGTCGTAGGTGTACCAGAACGAGAAGAGGGCATCGACCGTGTTCGCGTCGCCGCCGACGGGCAGCTTCTGCCGGATGCTGATCCCCCACCCCGACTCGTTCGGGTTCCACCACATGTCCGTGTAGTCGAGACTGGGGCCCACCTGGGCGGCGGCCCCCAGGGCGGCCGAGGCGGCCAGGGCGGCGAATGCGGCTTGCAACTTGTTCATGCAACTTCCTCGGGTTGGCGTCATCCAAACTCTATCATCCGGCAGGCCCGCCGTGCCGGCCCCTCAGGGGCCGCATGCTATCCTGAATCCGGTCCTGGCCCCGACCCGAAAACCCCGATACGGTTCCCGCCCCCGACCCCGCCATGCTCCTCGACGCCCGTGCCCGGCTTGCCCCCAATCCCGTGGAGGACGTGGTCGGCCGCGCCTCGCGGGTGATCCTGGGCAAGGAACGCCAGATCCGCCTCGCGATGGCCTGCATCCTCGCGCGCGGGCACCTGCTCATCGAGGACGTCCCGGGGGTGGGCAAGACCACCCTGTCGCAGGCGCTCGCCCGCCTCCTGGGCCTGGAGCACCGGCGCATCCAGTTCACCTCCGACCTGCTGCCCGCCGACGTGATCGGCGTGTCCATCTTCGATCGCGAGAACTCGACCTTCCGCTTCCACCCCGGCCCGGTCTTCTCGCAGCTCGTCCTCGCCGACGAGATCAACCGCGCGAGCCCCAAGGCGCAGAGCGCGCTCCTCGAGGCGATGGAGGAGCACCAGGTGACCGCCGAGGGCGAGACCCGGGCGCTGCCGGAGCCGTTCTTCGTGATCGCCACGCAGAACCCGCTGCACCAGGTGGGCACCTTCCCCCTGCCCGAATCGCAGCTCGACCGCTTCCTCATGCGCCTGCGCCTGGGCTACCCCGACGCGCGCGCCGAGCGCGAGCTCCTCAAGGGCGAGGATCGCCGCGAGCTCATCTCCCACCTCGAGCCGGCGATGTCCGCCGTGCAGCTCCTCGAGCTGCAGCGCGCGGTCACCGCCACCCAGGTTTCCGAGGCCCTGCTCGACTACGTCCAGGCCCTCGTGACGCACACCCGCGTCTCGCCCAAGTACGCCCAGGGCCTGTCGCCGCGGGCCGGCCTCGCGGTGCTGCGCGCCTCCCAGTCCTGGGCCCTCATGCAGGGGCGCCGGCAGGTCCTGCCCGAGGACGTGCAGGCGGTGCTTCCGGCCGTGGTGGGCCATCGCCTCCACGGCACCGGCGAATCGCAGAAGGGCGGCTTCGACGCGGCCGCGGACCTCCTCACCGCCGTCCCCATCCCGTAGCGCCCGCCCGGCGATGTTCGCCAACGCGAGGCAGTCGATCGCCGACTGGATCTTCCGGGCGAAGACGCCGGAGTCGCCGCCGGTCACGCTCGTCCAGCGGCGCATCTTCATCCTGCCCACCAAGCAGGGCTACCTCTTCGGCCTGGTCCTGCTGGTCCTGCTGCTCGCCTCCATCAACTACGCCCTCTCGCTGGGCTTCGTCCTCACTTTCCTGCTGGCCGCGATGGGCGCGGTGGCGATGCTCCACACCTGGCGCAACCTCGCGCACCTGAAGCTGCGGCCCGGGCGCTGCGACCCCGTCTTCGCCGGGGACACGGCGCAATTCCGCGTCGTCCTCGAGTCGCCCTCGCGCGAGCGCTTCGCCGTGGCGATCCGGCGGCGCGGGGGCGAGCCCGCGTTCGTCGACGTGCGCCCCACCGAGCACGCCGTCGCCACGCTCGCGGCGCCCGCCACGCGCCGGGGCCGCCTGCGCTGCGGCCGGCTCGAGATCTTCACGCGCTATCCCGTGGGCCTCTTCCACGCCTGGTCCTACTTCGATTTCGGGCTCTCCGCCATCGTCTATCCGCGCCCGGCTCCCGAGGCGGGACTGCCTCCGCAGCAGACGCTGGCGGGAGACGACGAGGGCATCCCGGTCGCCGGCGACGAGGACTTCGCCTTCCTGCGCCCCTATCACGCGGGCGACTCTCCCAGGGTCATCGCCTGGAAGGCCCTGGCGCGCGGCGACGACCTGCTCACCAAGGAATTCCAGGCCACGGCCTCGGCGGAGCTGTGGCTCGACTGGATCGACGCGCGCGCGCCGGACCCGGAGGCGAGGCTCAGCGTCCTCACCCACTGGGTGATGGAAACGGAGCGCCTGGGCCAGGGCTACGGCCTGCGCCTGCCGGGCGTGTCCATCCCGCCGGGCCGGGGGGAGACGCACCGCGCGCGCTGCCTCGAGGCGCTGGCCCTGCACGGCGAGGTCCCGGAATCGTGAGCGGCGCGGTCCCCAACGCGGCGCTGGACGTGCGCAACGTCATGTGGCTCCTCGCGGCCATGACGTTCGTCGTGGCGCCCGCACGCCTTCCGGCTGCCCGAGTGGGTGGGTGCCTTCTTCGCCCTCGTGGTCGGCTGGCGCGCCTGGATCGCGTGGCGCGCGGCGCGCAACCCGCCGCGCTGGCTCGTCCTCGCCCTCACCGTGGGCGCGGTCGCCGCGACCTTCTTCGCCTGGGGCCGGATCATGGGGCGCGACGCGGGCACGACGCTGCTCGTGCTCATGGCGGCGATGAAGCTCCTCGAGATGAAGACCTCGCGCGAGGTGGTCCTCGCCATCCACCTGGGGTTCGTGCTCGTCATGACGAACTTCCTGTTCTCGCAGTCCATCCCGCTCGGCATCTACATGCTCGCCTGCGTGTGGCTTTTCGTGGCCACCCTCGTCGGCTACCACCGGGGCGTGGGCCGCACGCCCACGGTGCGCGAGAGGCTCGTGCCGGCGGGGCTGCTCCTCGTGCAGGCCGTGCCGCTGATGCTCGTCTTCTTCATCCTCTTCCCGCGCGTGCAGGGCCCCCTGTGGGCGCTGCCGCAGGACGCGCGGGCGGGCGTGTCGGGGCTCTCCGACACGATGACGCCGGGCAACATCTCGAAGCTCATCCAGTCCGAGGCCACCGCCTTCCGGGTGCAGTTCGAGGGCGACATCCCGCCCTACCAGACGCTCTACTGGCGCGGCCCCGTGCTCTGGTCCTTCGACGGGCGCGCCTGGAAGGTGCCGGAGTTCAACATCTCCGGCTCGCTCGCCTACCCGCGCGCCGAGCGTCCGGTGCGCTACGTGGTCACCGTCGAGCCGCACGGCATGCACTGGCTCTTCTCGCTCGACGTGCCGGCCACGGTCCCCGCCTTCGCGGGCCTGCGCCACGACCTGACGATCCGCTCGGTGCGGCCGGTGGACGCGCGCGTGCGCTACGAGATGACCTCCTGGCTCGACTACCGCTACGGCGAGAACCTGCCGGCGATGCTGCGCAAGGCTCGCCCTCTCCTTCGACGAGCGGCGCAACCCGCGCACCGTCGCGCTGGGCCGGCAGTGGGCCGCCGAGTCCGCGACCCCCACCGAGGTGCTGGGCCGCGCGCTGCGGCTCTTCAACTCGCAGTTCACCTACACGCTGGAGCCGCCGCTGCTCACCTCGGACGATCCCTACGACGAGTTCCTCTTCGAGGTGAAGCGCGGCTTCTGCGAGCACTACGCCGGCAGCTTCGCCCTGCTCATGCGCGCCGCCGGCATCCCCTCGCGCGTGGTGACGGGCTACCAGGGCGGGGAAGTGAACCCGCTCTCGCGCGAGCTCCTCGTGCGCCAGGCCGACGCGCACGCCTGGGTGGAGGTCTGGCTGGAAGGCCGCGGGTGGGTGCGCATCGATCCGACCTCCGCGGTTTCGCCCGACCGGATCGACAGCGGCATCAATGCCGCGTTCGGGCCGATCGGCGTCTTCCCGTCGCTCATCGCCGCCGATCGCCTGGGCGTGCTCGCCAACGTGCGCTTCGCGTGGGATGCGCTCAACAGCCAGTGGAACCAGTGGGTGCTGGGCTACAACGTCGACCGCCAGCGCCAGTTCCTCGCCAGCCTCGGACTCGAGATCGCCGACTGGAAGAAGCTCGCCCTCTGGCTCACCGCCGCCACGCTCGTGGTGGGCAGCCTCGTGGGACTGGGCCTCGTCCTGCGCGACCTGCCCGTGCGCCGCGACCCGGCCGTCGTGGCCTGGGAGCGCTTCTGCGCCAAGCTCGCCCGCGCCGGCCTCGTGCGCGCGCCGCACGAGGGCCCCGTCGACTTCCTCGCGCGCGTCGAAGCCGCGCGCCCGGCCGTGGCCGCGGAAGCGCGCGCCATCGTCGAGCGCTACGTCGAGGCGCGCTACGGCGACGGCATCTCCCGCCCCGAGTCCCGCGACCTCCTCGCCCGCGTGCGCCGCTTCCGCCCCGCATAGCGCAGCGGCAATGCGCCGTTGCATTCGCTGACGACGTGGTTAGCTAATTGGATGCATCCGTGCCGGGCGGTCCGACCTGACCCTACGTGGCAGGGGAGCCGTGTGGAATGGGTTTTTTTTGGTTTTTGGCCAGGTCAATTTGCTGCTGGCGTCACGGGCCGAACCTATGTCGAGGTTTCCCCGGAGTCGCGGGCAATGGCAAGTTAATCTGGCCAAAAACCAAAAAAGAACCCATTCCACACGGCTCCCCGGTGGCACCTTGGGCACCTGACCTGCGCAACGATCCAATTAGCTAATTGGCAGCGTCGGCCGATCGCGCGGACGACGGCGCGCGCTATTGCGGCGGCAGGACGCGCGCGGGATCGACGGGCTTGCCCTGGCGGCGCACCTCGAAGTGCAGCTTCACCTGGTCGGTGTCGGTGGCGCCCATCTCGGCGATCTTCTGGCCGCGCTTCACGTCCTGCTGCTCCTTCACGACGATGTTGTCGTTGTGCGCGTACGCGGAGAGCCAGATGTCGTTGTGCTTGATGATGACGAGCTTGCCGTAGCCGCGCAGGCCCTGCCCCGCGTAGACCACGCGCCCGCTGGCGGCGGCGACCACGGGCGCGCCCTTCTTGCCCGCGATGTCGACGCCCTTGGTGGCCTCGGTGAAGGCGGAGAGCACCTTGCCCTTGGCGGGCCAGATCCAGTCGACCGCTTCGCCCTGCGTGCCCGCGGCGGGGCGCTCCGGCTCGGCGGCGGGCGGCGACCGCCGGCACGGCAGGCGCGGGGACGGGAGCGGCGGACGCCTCGCCCGCCGAAAGCTGCGCGAGCGCCTTGTCGGAATAGGGAAGGCGCTGCGCGCGCGGCTCGACCTTGAGCTTCTCGGTATTGGCGAGCGGGCGCGACTCGATGACCGCGCCGGAGCCGGCGAGCGGCGTGGCGACCACGCCCGCGGGCGCGGCCGGGGCGCCGGCCGGCGCGGCGAGGACCAGCACCTGGTCCACGCTGATCACGTTGGGGTTGGCGATGCCGTTCCAGGCCGCGAGCTCGCGGTAGTCGAGGCCGTACTGCAGCGCGATGCCCACGAGGGTCTCGCCGCGCTTGATCGTGTGCGTGGGGACGGGCTTCGGCGACGGGCTTGGGGGCCGCGGGCTTCGCCGGCTCGGCCTTCGGGGGCGCGGGCGGCGGCGCGCGGTCGGCGACCGGCGCGGGCTGGCGCGTGGCGCATCCGGCGGCGAGCGCGATCACGGCGGCCAGGGCGGCGGCATGGCGGATCGGGGAGCGTTGCCTCATGGTCGCCTCAGGAGATTCCCGGCAGGAGGGGGACGAAGTGCGCGGCCTCGCGCCTTTCGTCGGTGAAGCCGCCGGCCGTGCGCTCGACGACGTGCAGCCACTGCTCGTCGGTGCCCACGGGGATCACGAGCCGGCCGCCGACCGCGAGCTGCTCCTTGAGCGCCGCGGGGACGTGGCTCGCGGTGGCCGCGCACAGGATCCCGTCGTAGGGACCGCCCTCGGGGTAGCCCTTGTGGCCGTCGGCGTGCTTGAAGCGCACGTTGTAGAAGCGCAGGTCGCGCAGGTTGCGGCGCGCCTTGTCCATGAGCGGCGCCAGGCGCTCGAGCGTGTAGACCTCCTTCACGAGCCTGGCGAGGATGGCCGTCTGGTAGCCGCAGCCGGTGCCGATCTCCAGCACCCTGGCCACCGGCCCCTTCTCGAGCAGGAGCTGGGTCATCATCGCCACCACCGAGGGGCTGGAGATCGTCTGCCCGTGCCCGATGGGCAGCGGCGTGTCCTCGTAGGCGCGCGAGGCGATGCCCGCTTCCACGAAGAGGTGGCGCGGGATCTCGAGCATCGCGGCGAGCACGCGCTCGTCGCGGATGCCGGACTTGCGCAGCACCTCCACCATCCGCCCGCGCGTGCGGTCGGAGGTCATGCCGATGCCGGCGCCCGCGCGCGAGAGCTCGCTCATGCCGCGAGCCACTGGCCGATGGCGCCCACCTGGCCCGCGTGCGTGAGGTCCACCTGGAGGGGCGTCACCGACACGGCGCCGCGCTCGAGCGCGTGGAAATCCGTGCCCGGGCCCGCCTCCCGCGCCGCGCCCGCCGGCCCGACCCAGTACACCGTGTCGCCGCGGGGATTCACGCCCTTCACCACGGGCTGCGCCTTGTGGCGCCGCCCGAGCCGCGTGACCTCGACGCCCGCGAGCTGGTCGTAGGGCAGGTCCGGGACGTTCACGTTGAGCAGGATCGGCTCGCCCGGGGGAGAGCGCCGGATGCGCTCGACGAGCTCGCGCGCCACGCGGGCCGCGGTGGCGTAGTGCTCGAACTCCCGGCCCACCAGCGACACGGCGATCGCGGGGACGCCGAGCAGGTAGCCCTCGGTGGCCGCCGCGACGGTGCCGGAATAGAGCGTGTCGTCGCCCATGTTGGAGCCGGAGTTGATCCCGGAGACGACGATGTCGGGCTCGATGTCCAGCAGGCCCGTCACCGCCATGTGCACGCAGTCGGTCGGCGTGCCGTTCACGTAGTAGAAGCCGTTGCCCGCGCGGTGGAGCGAAAGCGGCCGGTCGAGCGTCAGGGAGTTCGATGCACCGCTGCGATCGCGCTCGGGGGCCACCACCGTGATCTCGCCGAGGGGGGCGAGCGCCTCGTGAAGCGCCGCGAGACCGGGGGCGAAATAACCGTCGTCGTTCGAGAGGAGGATGCGCATCGCGGGGGCTTTCGCCCGGGGAATTTTTGCTGCGCGATTATACCCGATCACCCCCGGCCGGCCCCTCGCGCGTGGGCTAGAATGGCGCCTGCCATCCGCCTCCCTCCTCCCCATGGCCCGTCACCGCTCCCGCCTCCTCGCCGCCCTCGCCGCGGCCCTGCCCGCCGTCTGCGCCGCCGCCATCGACGTCCCGGGGATCTCGAAGGACGTCTCGCCCTGCGACGACTTCTACGCCTACGCGAACAGCCACTGGTTGCAGTCGGCGGCGATCCCCGACGACAAGCCGCGCTGGGGCACCTTCGACATGATCGGGCAGCGCAACCAGGAGCGCCTGCAGGCCCTCCTCGCCTCGGCGGCCGCCTCGAACCCCTACCCGCCCGGCAGCAACCGGCACAAGGTCGTGGCCTACTACGCGAGCGGCATGGACGAGGCCGGCATCGCCCGCGCCGGGCTGGAGCCGCTGGCGCCCCTCTTCGCGGCCATCGAGTCCGTGCAGGCGCCCGGCGACCTGCCGGCCGCCCTGGCCGCGCTGCACCGGGCGGGCATCCCCGCCGGCTTCTCCCTCGCGGTGCGCCAGGATGCCAAGGACTCGCGGCGCTACCTGGCGCAGCTTTTCCAGGGCGGCCTGGGGCTCCCCGACCGCGACTACTACTTCCGCGACGACGAGCGCTCGAAGGCGCAGCGCGAGGCCTATCGCGCCTACGTGTCCACCATGTTCCGTCTCGCGGGAGAGGCTCCCGGGGAAGCCGGCCGGCTCGCGGCCGTCGTGATGGACCTGGAGACCGCGCTCGCCGGCGCGCACATGACGCTCGTCGAGCGCCGCGACCCGGAGAGGACCTACAACCTGCGCAGCGCCGCGCAGCTCGCGCGGGAAGCGCCGGGGCTCGACTGGCAGGCCTACTTCGCGGCGGCGGGCGCGCCCGGCCTCGCCGAGCTGAACGTATCCCAGCCCGCTGCAGTCGCCGCGCTCGCCCGGCTCGCGGCCGAGCGGCCCGCGGCCGATTGGCGGGCGTACCTGCGCTGGCACGTCCTGAACGCGGCGGCGACCAGGCTGCCGCGCGCGTTCGATAAGGCGCACTTCGACTTCCACCAGGGCACGCTCACCGGCGTCCGGCAGATGTCGCCGCGCAACGAGCGCGTCATCGAGACGATCGGCGGCCGCGTCGGCTCCGAGCCCCTCGGCCAGGCGCTGGGCGAGCTCTTCGTGGGCGAGGCGTTCCCCCCCGAGGCCAAGCGCCGCGCCCTCGAGCTCGTGGGCCACGTGAAGGCGGCGCTGCGCGAGCGGCTGGAGAAGCTCGACTGGATGGAGGCCGAAACGCGCAAGGCGGCCCTCGAGAAGCTCGACCGCATGGCCGTGAAGATCGGCTATCCGGACCGCTGGCGCGACCTCTCCGCGGCGCAGGTGGGCGAGCACCCCTACGCGCAGAACTGGCTCGCCGCCAACGCCTTCGAGTTCGGCCGCAACCTCGCGCGCCTGGGCAAGCCCGTGGACCGCGGCGAGTGGTGGATGTCGCCGCACGTCGTGAACGCGTACTTCGGCTCGACGCTGAACGAGATCGTCTTCCCCGCGGGAATCCTGCAGCCGCCCTACTTCGACCCGAAGGCCGACGACGCGGTGAACTTCGGCGGCATCGGCATGGTCATCGGCCACGAGATCATGCACGGCTTCGACGACCGCGGCCGCCGCTACGACGCCGACGGCAACCTGCGCGAATGGTGGACGCCCGCCGACCGCAAGCGCTACCAGGAGCGGGCGCAGGCGATCGTCGCGCAGTACGACGCCTACGCCGGCATCGACGGCCTGCACGTGAACGGCAAGCTCACCCTGGGCGAGAACATCGCGGACCTGGGCGGCATCCAGATCGCCTACCTCGGGCTGCAGCGCGCCCTCGCGGGCCAGCCGCGCGCGCAGATCGACGGCTTCACGCCGGAGCAGCGCTACTTCCTCGCCTTCGCGCAGGCCTGGCGTTCGCGCTACCGGCCGGAGCAGGAGCGCCTGCAGCTTCTCACCAACAGCCACTCGCCGCCGCGCTACCGCGTGCAGGGGCCGCTCGCCAACCTGCCGGAATTCGCGCAGGCCTTCTCCTGCCCGGCCGGCGCCAGGGCGCTTCGCGCCGAGGGCGCGCGGGTGAACCTGTGGTGAGCCGGCCGCCCGCGTGAACGCGCTCGCCAGCGCCGCCGGCCCGGACCCGCGCCAGAGGGCGCAGGCGTGGCTCGCGCAGGCCTGCGGGGGCCGGGTGGCCATCGAGCGCTGGGAGCGCCTCTCCGGCGGCGCCATCCAGGAGAACGTGGCCCTCGACGTCCGCATCGAGGGCGGGCCGCGCGCCGGCCGCCACGAATGGGTCCTGCGCACCGACGCCCCCTCGGCCGTCGCCGTGAGCCACACGCGCCCCG
Organism: uncultured beta proteobacterium; assembly: GCA_963824135.1. Classification (GTDB taxonomy): domain Bacteria; phylum Pseudomonadota; class Gammaproteobacteria; order Burkholderiales; family Usitatibacteraceae; genus FEB-7. Next base: position 174,521 of record CAWGOH010000013.1, read on the forward strand.
AGGAGTTCGAGATCCTGCGCGTCGCGCACGCGGCCGGCGTGCGCGTCCCCGAGCCGCTCCTGTGCTGCCGGGACGGCCACGGCCCGGACTTCTTCGTGATGCGGCGCGTTCCCGGCGTGACGGCAGGGCACCGGCTGTCGAAGGACGACGGCCTCGTCCCCGACCGCCCCGCGCTCGCGCGCGAGCTGGGCGCGAATCTCGCGCGGCTGCACGCGGTGAAGCCTCCGCTCGCCGCCCTCGCCTTCCTGGGCGAGCCGGCGCAGGACCACGCCCGCGCGAGCATCGCCGCCTACCGGCAGGACCTCGACGCCCTCGGCGCGGTGCGCGGCGAAGCCTGGCCCGCGCTCGAGTGGGGCCTCGCCTGGTGCGAGCGCCACGCTCCGGCGCCGCTGCCGGCCTGCCTGCTGCATCGCGATTACCGCACCGGCAACTACCTCGTCCACGAAGGGCGCCTCGCGGCGACGCTCGACTGGGAATTCGCCGGCTGGGGGGACGCGCGCGAGGACCTCGGCTGGATGCTCGCCCGCTGCTGGCGGTTCGCGCGGCCGGACCGCGAGGCCGGCGGCATCGGGCAGGCGGACGACTTCCTCGCGGGCTATGCCGCGGGCGGCGGCCGCGCGACGACGCGGGAGGAGACGCTCTACTGGCAGGTGATGGCGCACCTTCGCTGGGCGGTGATCGCGCTGCAGCAGGCGGAGCGGCACCGCTCCGGCTCGCAGCGCTCGCTCGAGCTCGCCCTCACCGCGCACATCGTGCCCGAGCTGGAGCTGGAGATACTCGACCTCACGCAGGAGCGCGCGTGAAGGTCGAACCCTCCTCCGCCGAGCTGCTCGAGATCGCGCGCGCGACCATCCTCTCGGAGATCGCGCCGGCCCTTCCGGAGGGGCGCGCTATGCCGCGCTCATGGCCGCCAACGCGCTCGCCATCGCGGGCCGCGACCTCGCGGCTCCCGATGCGAGCGCCGGCGAGCTCGCGCGCCTGGCGGCCCTGCTCCCCGGCATGGAACCCGGCGCAGAAGCGGCCGCCGCGCTGCGCGAGGCCACCGCGCGCCTCGCCAAGGCCATCCGCGAGGGCCGCTTTCGACGAGGGCGAGGCCCGCGCGGGCCTCCTCGCGCACCTGCGCCAGACGGTGCGCGAGCGCCTGGCCGTGAGCAATCCGCGCGCCCTCGCCCGCGACGAAAGGACCCCGACGTGATCACCGATCCCCTCTTCGACGTGCGCGGCAAGGTCGCCCTGGTCACCGGCGCCTCCAGCGGGCTGGGCGAGAGCTTCGCGCGCTGCCTCGCGGCCCGCGGCGCCGTGGTCGTGGCGGCGGCGCGCCGCCTCGACCGGCTGGAGGCCCTCGTCCGCGAAGGCGGCGCCGCGCACGCGGTCGCCCTCGACGTCACCGATCCGGCGAGCGTCGAGGCCGCGATGCGGCGGGCCGAGGAGCTCGCGGGGCCGATCGACATCCTCGTGAACAACGCCGGCGTCGCCGACACGAAGGCCTCGCTCGAGGTCACCGAATCGGACTGGCGCCGCGTGCTCGACACCAACCTCGACGGCGCCTGGCGCATGGCCCAGGCCGCCGCGAAGTCCATGGTCGCCGCGAAGCGCGGCGGCTCCATCGTGAACATCGCCTCGATCCTGGGCCTTCGCCAGGCCACGCACCTGCTCGCCTACGCCGCCGCCAAGGCGGCGCTCGTCCAGGTGACGAAATCGCTCGCCCTCGAGTGGGCGCGCCACGGCATCCGCGTGAACGCGATCGCCCCGGGCTACGTGGTCACCGAGATGAACCGCGACTACTTCGCCTCCGAACCCGGGCAGGCGGTGCTCAAGCGCATCCCGCAACGGCGCGTCGGCGACCCGCGCGACCTCGAGGGGGCGCTGCTCCTCCTCGCCTCCGGTGCCGGCGCCTACATCACCGGCTCCGTCGTCGTCGTCGACGGCGGCCACCTCGTGAATTCCCTCTAGGCCCATGGACTTCAAGCTCACGCCCGAGATCGAGGCGTACCGCAGCCGCTACCGCGACTTCGTGCGCCACCACGTCCTTCCCTACGACACCACGCCCGAGTCGTTCGACGAGCACGAGAACATCCGGCCCGACCTGCTCGCGATCCTGCGCGCCAAGGCGAAGGAGGAAGGGCTGTGGGCGCCGCAGATGCCCAGGGCGCGCGGCGGCCAGGGCCTGCCGGTGGCGGGCATGGCCGCCTGCTACGAGGAGCTCAACTACTCGCTCTTCGGTCCCGTCGCGGCCAACTGCGCGGCGCCCGACGACGGCAACATGATGCTGCTGGAGAAGGTCGGCACCGACGCGCAGAAGGAGCGCTGGCTGCAGCCCATCGTCGACGGCACGGTCCGCTCGGCGTTCGCGATGACCGAGCCGCATCCCGGGCAGCGGCTCCGACCCGTCGATGATGCTGCACCACCGCCACGCGCCACGGCGACAGGTGGGTCGTGAGCGGCCGCAAGTGGTTCATCACCGGGGCCGAGGAGGCGAGGCACTTCATCGTCGTCGCCAAGACCTCCGACGACCCGCGAAAGGGCCTCACCGCGTTCCTGTTCGACCGCGACGACCCGGGCTGGCGCATCGTGCGCCGCATCCCCATCCTGGGCCCCGAGGAGCACGGCGGGCACTGCGAGATCGAGTTCGACGCCCTCGAGATCCCCGACGAGAACCGCCTGCTGGGCGTGGGCGACGGCCTCAAGGTGACGCAGATCCGCCTGGGCACCGCGCGCCTCACGCACTGCATGCGCTGGCTGGGCCTGGCGCGGCGCTGCCTCGACATCGCCGCCGACTACGCCTCGGAGCGCGAATCGCAGGGGCACAAGCTCTCGGCGCGCGAGAGCGTGCAGATGAAGCTGGGGCACTGCGCGATGCAGGTCGAGATCGGGCGCCTGCTCACCATGAAGGCCGCCACCTTGCTCGACCGGGGCGACTTCGCGCGCAAGGAGATCTCGATGGCCAAGGTGCAGGTCGCGGACACCCTGCACCTTTGCGCCGACACGGCGATCCAGCTCTGCGGGGCGCGCGGCTACTCCCGCGACACGCCGCTCGAGTGGATCTACCGCTACGCGCGGCAGGCGCGCCTGGTGGACGGCGCGACCGAGGTGCACCAGCAGGTGCTGGCGCGGTTCTTCCTCGAGGAGCGGGGGGACTTCTGGCGGTGGGGTTGAGAGTTACCCGGGCGAAAATCTTTGGAACACGCCGATGAACACGGATGTAACGCGGATGAACACGGATGACTCGAGACTGATGCGGCGTTGAACTGGCACTGCAGTGCCCGAGTTCAGCTGCCGTGCATCCAGCCACTCAAGCCGTCATCCGTGTTCATCCGCGTTACATCCGTGTTCATCCGTGTTCCAAAGGTTTACTGCCCGCATCACTCCCCAACCGGCAGGCAGGAGCAGAAGAGGTTCCGGTCGCCGTAGACGTTGTCGGCACGGCCCACGGGCGGCCAGTACTTCGACTCGCGCAGCGACTTGACCGGGTAGGCCGCGAGCTCGCGCGGGTACGCGTGCTTCCAGTCGTCGGCGAGCACGGCCGCCGCGGTGTGCGGCGCGTGCTTGAGCGGGTTGTCCTCGCGGTCGAGGCGCCCCTCCTCCACGGCGCGGATCTCCTCGCGGATCGCGATCATCGCCTCGCAGAAGCGGTCGAGCTCCGCCTTCGACTCGCTCTCGGTGGGCTCGACCATGAGGGTCCCGGGCACCGGGAAGGACATCGTGGGCGCGTGGAAGCCGTAGTCCATGAGGCGCTTGGCCACGTCCTCGACCTGGATGCCCGAGGACTCCTTGAGCGGGCGCAGGTCCAGGATGCACTCGTGGGCGACCAGGCCGCCCGGCCCGGTGTAGAGCACCGGGTAGTGCGGCGAGAGGCGCCTGGCCACGTAGTTGGCGTTGAGGATCGCCATCTCGGTGGCGGCCTTCAGCCCCTCGGCCCCCATCATCGCGACGTACATCCACGAGATGGGCAGGATCGAGGCGCTGCCGTAGGGCGCGGCCGAGACGGCGCCGGTCGCCTCCTTCGGCGCCTCCAGGTACCGGTGTCCCGGCAGGAACTTCGCCAGGTGCGCCGCGACCGCCACCGGCCCCACGCCGGGGCCGCCGCCGCCGTGCGGGATGCAGAAGGTCTTGTGCAGGTTCAGGTGCGAGACGTCGCCGCCGAAGGCGCCGGGGGCGGCAAGGCCCACGAGCGCGTTCATGTTGGCGCCGTCCACGTACACCTGGCCGCCGTGGGCGTGCACGATGTCGCACAGCTCGGTGATGCCCGCCTCGAACACGCCGTGCGTCGACGGGTAGGTCACCATGATCGCCGCGAGGTTCGCCGCGTGCTGCGCGGCCTTCGCGCGCAGGTCGGCGAGGTCGACGTTGCCGCGCTCGTCGCAGGCCACGACCACCACCTGCATGCCCGCCATGTGCGCCGAGGCGGGGTTGGTGCCGTGCGCGGAGCTGGGGATGAGGCAGATGTTGCGGTGCCCTTCCCCGCGGCTCTCGTGCCAGGCCTTGATCACGAGCAGGCCCGCGTACTCGCCCTGCGAGCCCGCGTTGGGCTGCATCGACACGGCCGCGTAGCCGGTGCACTCGACGAGCATCTTCTCCAGGCCGTCGACGAGCTCGCGGTAGCCCAGCGCCTGCGGCGCGGGCGCGAACGGGTGCAGGTTCGCGAACTCCGGCCAGGTGATGGGGATCATCTCGCTCGTGGCGTTCAGCTTCATCGTGCACGAGCCCAGCGGGATCATCGAGCGGTCGAGCGCGATGTCCTTGTCGGCGAGCCGCCGGAGGTAGCGCAGCATCTCGGTCTCCGCGTGGTAGCGGTTGAAGACCGGGTGCGCGAGGTAGGCGCTCGAGCGGGCGAGCGCCGGCGCGATGCCCTCGCGCGGCCGCGTCGAGCGCGGCCGGCGCGAAGCCGGCAGGCTGCCCGGCGAAGATCTCCCAAAGGCGCGCGACGTCCTCGCCGGTGGTGGTCTCGTCGAAGGAAAGGCCCAGCGCCTGCGCGTCGACGGGCCGCAGGTTCACGCCCGCGCGCTGGCTCCTCGCCACGATGTCGGCGGTCTTCGCTCCCGTCCTCACGACGAGCGTGTCGAAGAAGGCCGCGCCGGGGACCTCGAATCCCAGCTTCACGAGGCCCGCGCGCGCGATCGCGGTCAGGCGGTGCACGCGGCGCGCGATGCGCGCGAGCCCTTCCGGGCCGTGGTAGACCGCGTACATGGAGGCGATCACCGCGAGGAGGACCTGCGCGGTGCAGATGTTGGAGGTCGCCTTCTCGCGGCGGATGTGCTGCTCGCGCGTCTGCAGCGCCAGGCGGTAGGCCGGATTGCCGTGGGCGTCGACCGTCACGCCGACCAGGCGCCCGGGCATGCTGCGCTTGAGCGCGTCCTTCGTGGCGAGGTAGCCCGCGTGCGGGCCGCCGTAGCCCATGGGCACGCCGAAGCGCTGGGCCGAGCCCACGGCCACGTCCGCGCCCCACTCTCCCGGCGGCTCGAGGAGCGCAAGCGCGAGGAGGTCGGCCGCCGCGACGAGGTGCGCCCCCTTCGCGTGCAGCGCCTCGGCCAGGGCGCGGTAGTCGCGGACCTCGCCGTCCACGCCCGGGTACTGGACCAGGGCCGCGAACGCGTCGATGCCGGCGAGCTCGCCGGGATCGGCCACGCGGATCTCGAGCCCCAGGGGCGCGGCGCGCGTGCGCAGCACGTCGAGCGTCTGCGGCAGCACGTCGGAGGCGACGGCGAAGACGTTCGAGGGGTGGCTGCCGGAGCGCCGGCACAGCGTCATGGCCTCGGCCGCCGCCGTGGCCTCGTCGAGCATGGAGGCGTTGGCGATCTGCATCGCGGTGAGGTCGCAGACCATCGTCTGGAAATTCACCAGCGCCTCCAGGCGGCCCTGCGAGATCTCGGGCTGGTACGGCGTGTAGGCCGTGTACCAGGCGGGGTTCTCGAGGATGTTGCGCAGGATCACCCCGGGCGTGTGGGTGCCGTAGTAGCCCTGCCCGATCCACGAGCGGAAGACCTTGTTCTTCGCCGCGATCGCCCGCAGCTGCGGCGAGCGCCTCGGCCTCGGGCTTGCCGGCCGGCAGCGCCATGGGCGCCTTGCGCCGGATGGCGGGCGGCACGATCGCCTGCATGAGCGCCTCGCGCGAGGCGAAGCCCAGGGCGGCGAGCATCTGCGCCTGGTCCTTCGCGTCGGGGCCGACGTGGCGGCGCTCGAAGGCCGCGCGGTCCTCGAGCTCGCCCAGCGTGGCGCGGTTCACGTTCGTGTCGGGCATGGCGATTCCTTATTCCGAGGCGACCTTCTCGTAGGCGCTGGCGTCGAGGAGCTTCGCGAGGTCGGCGGCGTTGTCGGGCTTGAGGCGGAAGATCCAGCTGCCGTAGGCGTCGGCGTTCACCTTCTCGGGCGCGTCGGCGAGCGCGTCGTTGCCGGCCACGATCTCGCCGGCCACGGGCGCGTAGATGTCGGAGGCGGCCTTCACCGACTCCACCACCCCCACCGCCTCGCCGGCGGCGACCTTGCGCCCGGCCTTGGGCGCCTCGACGAACACGATGTCTCCCAGCTGCTCCTGGGCGTGGTCGGTGATGCCGACCGAGACGGTGCCGTCGGCCTCGCTCCGGGCCCATTCGTGCGACTGGGTGTACTTGAGTTCCTTGGGGACGTTCATTTCGTTCTCTCCGTGGGTTGCGGTGTCTGGTACCGTGCCTGACACGGTGTCAGACACCGATGAGGGATTTGCCGTTGCGGACGAAGGGGGGCTTCACGACGCGCGCGGCGAGCTCCTTGTCGCGCACCGCGACGCGCACCGTGGCGCCGGGGGCCGTGCCGAGCGGCAGCCGCGCGAGCGCGATGGAGACCTCGAGCGTCGGGCGAGAAGGTGCCGCTCGTGACCTCGCCTTCGCCGCCCTCGGCCGCGACCTTCTGGTGCGCGCGCAGCACGCCGCCCTTGTCGGTGAGCACGAGGCCGAGGAACTCGTGCTTCTTGCCGCGCGCCTCCAGCACCTTGCGGCCGAAGAACGGGCGCGGCGCCTTCAGGTCCACGGTCCAGGCGAGCCCGGCGTCCAGGGGCGAGGTGGCGGCGTCCATGTCCTGCCCGTAGAGGTTCATGCCGGCCTCCAGGCGCAGCGTGTCGCGCGCGCCCAGCCCGCACGGGCGCACGCCCTGGGCGAGCACCCGCCTCCAGATCGTCTCCGCCTCGCCCGCCGGGAAGATCACCTCGAAGCCGTCCTCGCCCGTGTAGCCGGTGCGCGCGACCATGATGTCGTCGCCCATGCGCGCGGCATGGAACGGGCCGAGCGCCTCGGTGGCGGGCTTCGTCTCGTCGAAGGCGCGCCAGAACTTCTCGCGGGCGTTGGGCCCCTGCACGGCCACCATCGCGAGGTCCTCGCGCGGCTTGATGGCCACGCCGTGGCCGGCGAGCGCGTTGAGCGAGTGCAGCCACTGGATGTCGGCCTCCGCCGTGCCCGCGTTCACCACCAGGCGGAAGAAGTCGTCGCGGAAGAAGTAGGCGATGAGGTCGTCCACGACGCCGCCGCCGTCGTTGAGCATGCACGAGTAGAGGGCGCGGCCCGGCGTGGAGAGCCTGGCGACGTCGTTCGCGAGCGCGAAGCGCAGGAACTCGCGGGCGCCCGCGCCCTCGACGTCCACCACCCGCATGTGCGAGACGTCGAAGATCCCCGCGTCGCGGCGCACCGCGTGGTGCTCCTCGACCTGCGAGCCGTAGTGGACGGGCATGTCCCACCCGCCGAAGTCGACCATGCGGGCGCCTGCCTCGCGGTGGAGTGCGTTGAGCGGCGTGGCTTTCGGCATGGCATCACCTCCCCAAAGAAAAAGGGCCAGGCAAGCCATTCTCGCTTGCCTGGCCCCTCTGTCCCTTGTACCTGAGAGATTACGGCGCCGCTGCCGGCGCCGCGAGCCCCTTCGGTGGACGGCTTGCCGGGCTTCCCGGTGACCGGGGGCCCCGCCGTCGCTCTCCAGAGTCCGGGACTGCGCCGCGCGGGCCTGAACCCCGACGCGAACCCGGATCCGCCGGTCCTTTTTGCCTGAGAGTTTGCGGGCGCTACCCCTTCGGCGGCCGGGCTGGAAACTCGCCCCGGCGCTCTCCCGAGCGGATGGGGCGGAGGCTACGCGGCCCCCCGGCGGCTGTCAAACCGCGAGGCCCTTGCGCCCGCAGCGTTTGACGAAGCGCAAACCCCGCCCTTGATCGAGCGCAATGGGCCCCGGCGCCGGCGCCCCTAGGATGGCCGCTAGCCGCCACCGGCCGCGGGCCGGAGAAGAAACGGGCGCTCGAGGGACGCGAAGGTTCGCGCCCCGGCAGCCCGGCGGCCCCTCGGAGAGAACACGCCATGTCGCAGATCACCCCGTCCCCGCTCAGGGGATACGCCCTGCTCCAGGACCCGGAATTCAACAAGAGCACGGCGTTCACCGAAGCCGAGCGCGATGCCCTGGGCCTTCGCGGCCTGCTGCCGCCGCGGGTCACGACGCAGGCCGAGCAGATCAGCCGCGTGCTCAACAACATGCGCCGGCTGCCCACCGACCTCGACAAGTACATCTTCCTCACGGCGCTGCACGACCGCAACGAGACGCTCTTCTTCCGGGTGGTCATGGAGAACGCCGAGGAGATCATGCCCCTCATCTACACGCCGACCGTGGGCCTGGGATGCCAGCTCTACGGCCGCATCTACCGCCGGCCGCGCGGGATGTTCATCTCCGCGGCGGACGCGGGGCGCGTGAAGAAGGTGCTGCAGAACTGGCCGCACAAGGCGGGCATCATCGTCGTCACCGACGGCGAGCGGATCCTGGGCCTGGGCGACCTGGGCGCGCAGGGCATGGGCATCCCGGTGGGCAAGCTCTCGCTCTACACCGCCTGCGCCGGCATGCACCCGAACCTGTGCCTGCCCATCACCCTCGACGTCGGCACCGAGAACGAGGAGCTGCTCAAGGACCCGCTCTACATCGGCCACGTGCGCCGGCGCCTGCGCGGCGCGGAGTACGACTCGCTGGTCGAGGAGTTCGTCACGGCGGCCAACGAGGTGTTCCCGGGCGTGCTCATCCAGTTCGAGGACTTCGCCAACGCCAACGCCTTCCGCCTGCTGCACAAGTACCAGGACCGCGTGTGCACCTTCAACGACGACATCCAGGGCACCGCGTCCGTCACGCTCGCGGGCCTGAAGTCGGCGATCCGCATCACCGGCAAGAGCCTCGCCGACACGCGCGTGCTGTTCTTCGGCGCGGGCGAGGCCGCCGTGGGCATCGCGGACCTCATCACCGCCTCCCTCATGGCCGGCGGGCTGCCCGAGGCCGAGGCGCGCAAGCGCTGCTGGCTGGTGGACTCCAAGGGGCTGGTGGTCGCCTCGCGCACCGACCTCACGGACCACAAGCGCAAGTACGCGCACGAGCACGCCCCGGTCGCCGACTTCGCGACGGCCGTGAACACCCTGAAGCCGCAGGCGATCATCGGGGTCGCGGCCGTGGGCCGCACCTTCACGCAGCCCATCGTGCAGGCCATGTCCTCCTTCAACACGCGCCCGATCGTCTTCGCGCTCTCCAACCCGACCTCGAAGTCCGAGTGCACCGCGGAGGAGGCCTACGCCTGGAGCGAGGGCCGCGCGGTGTTCGCGTGCGGCAGCCCCTTCGCCCCCGTCAACATCAGCGGCAAGACCCTCGTGCCGCGCCAGTGCAACAACTCCTACATCTTCCCGGGCGTGGGGCTGGGCGTGGTGGCCACCAAGGCGCGCCGCGTGACCGCGGACATGTTCCTCGCCGCCGCGGACACCCTCGCGAACATGGTCTCCGAGGCCGACCTGGCGCAGGGGAGCCTCTACCCGCCGCTCAAGGACATGCGCAGCGTCTCCGCCGCCATCGCGACCAGCATCGCCGAAGTCGTCTTCAAGCGCGGGCTCGCGGGCGTGGCGAAGCCGGCCGACACGGCGGCGTTCATCAAGGAAAACATGTACGAGCCGAAGTACCGGACGTACGCGTAGGACTTCCGAGGCAGACCCGGAAGGGGCCGGCGCAGCCGGCCCTTTCCGTTTCCGCGGGCGGCTATACTCGCCCTCGTCACCGGGAAGGAAGGCCCATGTCCTGCTGCCACCACTACTACCTGCTCGCCGAGGGCAACGAGGGCGCCTTCGCCATCGACGCGGCCAGCATCACCTTCGGCCGCGGCGTGCTCCAGGAGGCCGGCGAGCACGCGCGCGCCCTCGGCATGACGCGCGTGGCCCTGTTCACCGACGCGACGATGGCCGCCCTGCCCTATGTGGCCGAGGTCCGCGAATCGCTTCGCGCGGCGGGCCTGGACGCGGCGGTCTTCGCCGAGTCGCGGGTCGAGCCCACGGACCAGTCCTTCCTCGCGGCCGCGAAGTTCGCCGCCGAGGGGAAGTTCGACGGCTACGTCTCGGTGGGCGGCGGGTCCGTCATGGACACCGCCAAGGCCGCCAACCTCTACGCCACCTGGCCCGCCGAGTTCCTGGACTACGTGAACGCCCCCATCGGCAAGGGCAAGGCCGTCCCGGGACCGCTCAAGCCCCACATCGCCTGCCCCACGACCTGCGGCACCGGCTCGGAGTGCACCGGCATCGCGATCTTCGACCTGCTCTCGATGCAGGTGAAGACGGGCATCGCCTCGCGCCGCCTTCGCCCCTCGCTCGCGCTCATCGACCCCGCGACGACGTACACGCTGCCGAAGAACGTGGTGGCCGCGAGCGGCTTCGACATCCTCTCGCACGCGCTCGAGTCCTACACCGCGAGGCCCTACACGCGCCGCGCGGCGCCGGGCAAGCCCGCGCTGCGCCCCATGAGCCAGGGCGCCAACCCGTGGAGCGACATCGGGTGCGAGGCGGCGCTCAAGCTCCTCGGGCAGTACCTCGAGCGGGGCGTGAACGACGCCGCCGACCACGAGGCGCGCGACAACCTGATGTACGCCGCGACGCTCGCGGGCATGGCGTTCGGCAACTCGGGCGTGCACGTGCCGCACGGCATGGCCTACTCCGTGGCCGGGCTGGTGCGCGACTTCCATCCCGACGGCTATCCCGGCGACGAGCCCATCGTCCCGCACGGCATGAGCGTGGTCGTGAACGCGCCCTCCGTGTTCCGCTTCACCGCCTGCGCCTGTCCCGACCGCCACATCGCCGCGGCCGGCTGGCTCGGCGCCGACACGCGCGGCGCCGCGGACGAGGACGCGGGAGAGGTCGTGGCGAAGCAGCTCATCGCGATGATGAAGGCGACGCAGATACCCAACGGCATCGGCGGCGTGGGCTACGGGAAGGAAGACGTGCCGGCGCTCGCGAAGGGCGCGTGGGCGCAGCAGCGCCTGCTCACGAACGCGCCTCGGGAGATCACGGAAAGCGGGCTCGAGGACCTCTACCTGGGGGCGCTCAAGTACTGGTGAGGGCGGGAAGAAACCGGAAACGAAAAGAGCCGGCATCGCCGGCTCTTTTCGCTTCGAATGAATTGGTCGGGGCGAAAGGATTCGAACCTTCGACCCCCTGCACCCCATGCAGGTGCGCTACCAGGCTGCGCTACGCCCCGACCGAGAGCGGAATTATAGCAGAGGAAAACCGCGCCTCCCGCCGGGACGGCGGGGAAAACTACTCGTTGTCGAGCATCTTGAGGATGCTCTTCAACTCCTTGCGGATATTGGCGGGCGAGATGGGCTGCGGCACCGTCATCGTGCCGGAGCCGCCCAGCGCGGCGTAGGCGCCCGTGCGCGAAAGCGGCGGCTCCTCCAGCCGGTTCCTCGCGCCGTTGATCGTGAAGCCGTGCTCGTAGAGCAGCTCGCGGATGCGCCGGATGAGCAGCACCTCGTGGTGCTGGTAGTAGCGCCGGTTGCCCCGCCGCTTCAGGGGCTTGAGCTGAGTGAACTCCTGCTCCCAATAGCGGAGCACGTGGGGTTTGACCCCGCACAGCTCGCTGACTTCCCCGATCGTGAAATAACGCTTGGCGGGGATCGCCGGCAGGTCATTCGTTGCCAGGTTCTCCGTGCCCATTGAAGGACTTCTCCACCAAGGTCTTCAGTTTCTGGCTCGCGTGGAAGGTGACCACGCGACGCGCGGTAATGGGGATTTCCTCCCCGGTCTTCGGGTTGCGGCCAGGTCGCTGCGGCTTCTTGCGGAGCTGGAAATTGCCGAATCCCGAGAGCTTCACCATCTCGCCCCTTTCCAGGGCGATGCGGATCTCCTCGAAAAAGGATTCGACCATGTCCTTGGCCTCGCGCTTGTTCAGCCCGACCTTCTCGAACATGAGGTCGGCAAGCTCTGCCTTGGTGAGGGTTACCTTGTCTTTCACGTGCGCGGCGTGGCTTGGAATTTTTCTGTCAAAAGATGCCGGACGGAACCCACGATTTCCTCCACCTCGGCATCTGTCAAAGTTCTGGCAGTATCCTGCATAACTATACGAAACGCAAGGCTTTTTCGCCCGGATTCGACCCCTCTACCGCGGTACTGGTCGAAGATTTCCACCTCCCGCACGCAGGCCGGCGCCGAGGCCCGGATGGCCTCCAGAATCGCCCCTGCGGCAAGCCTTTCGTCCACGACCACCGCCAGGTCGCGACGCACCGTCGGGAGGCGCGAAACCCCCTCGAAGCGCGGCGCGCGGCCGGCCAGAAGCACGTCGCAATCTATCTCGAAAGCCACCGGCGCGAGCGCGAGTTCGTATTTCAGCTGCAACCGCGGATGCAGCTCGCCGACCACGCCCACTTCCCGCCCGCCCGCCCAGATCCGGGCGCAGCGCCCGGGATGGAAGGCGGGATGGCTCCCGGGGCGGAACTCGAGCCGGACGGGACCCGCGATCGCCTCGAGGTCGCCCTTGGCGTCGTAGAAGTCGGCGGCCGGCGGCTTGTCGGCCCATTGCTCGGGCAGGCGGGTGCCGTAGGTGATGCCCGCCAGCCGCTCGGGCTGCTCGCGCGGCTCGGGGCCCGCGCCCAGGAAGCAGCGGCCGACCTCGAAGAGGCGCACGCGATCCTCGTCGCGGTTGAGGTTCGAATTCACCGCCGCGACGAGCCCTCCCACGAGCGTCGAGCGCATCACGTCCATCGTGCTCGCGATGGGATTGGCCAGGCGAACGGCAGTCGCGTTGCCCGCGAAATCCGTCTCCCACTGCGAGGAGACGAAGCTGTAGTTGATGACCTCCTGGTAGCCCAGGGCCGCGCAGGCGCGCTTCAGGTCGTAGCGCGTGCGCATGCCCTCCTGCGAGGGCAGCATCGGCAGGCTGGAGCGCGGGGAAGCGGCCGGGACGTGCTCGTAGCCGTGCACGCGCGCGACCTCCTCGACGAAGTCCTCCTCGATCGCGAGGTCGAACCGCCAGGTGGGCGCGGTAGCCACGAGGTCGTGGCCGTCGCGCGTCACGTGGCACTGCAAGCGGCGCAGGGACTCGGCCATCTCGTCGTCGGCCACGGGATAGCCCAGCAGCGTGCGAACGCGCGCCGGCCGCACGCGAACCGCCTTGCGCGCGGGCAGCGTGCCGCGGGCCTCGGTCACGGGGCCGGCCTCGCCGCCGCAAATGGCGAGCGTGAGCTCGGTGGCCCGCTCCAGCGCCGCGCGCGTTCCCGCGAAATCAACGCCGCGCTCGAAGCGGTAGGCCGCGTCGCTCGCGAGCTGCAGGGCCTTGGCGCGGCCCTGGATCGCCTCGGGCGCGAAGTACGCCGCCTCGAAGAAGACCTCGGTCGTCGTCGCGGTCACCATCGACTCGAAGCCGCCCATCACGCCGCCCAGCGCGACGGGACCGGAGGCGTCGGTGATGAGGAGCAGGTTCGGGAGGTATTCCGCCCATTGCTCGGTCAGGAGCTTCAACTCCTCGCCGGGCCGCGCCATGCGCACGTCGACGGCGCCTTCGAGCTTCGCATGGTCGAACGCGTGCATGGGCTGGCCGCGCTCGAGCATCACGTAGTTGGTGATGTCCACGAGCGGGCTTCGGGGCCTGAGGCCCGCGCGCTCCAGGCGCCGGAGCATCCACTCCGGCGTCTTCGCCGCGGGATCCAGGCCGCGGATCACGCGCCCGAAGTAGGCGCCGCAGGCCGCGCCGTCCGAGATGCGCACCTCGCGGGTCTCGGCGATCGCGGGCGCAACGGGCGCCGCCACGGGCAACGCATGCGCCTTGCCCGTGAGCGCCGCGAGGTCGCGGGCGATGCCGAACATCGAGAGGCAGTCGCCGCGGTTGGGCGTGAGCTTGAGGGTGAGGATCGTGTCGTCGAGGTCCAGGTACTCGCGCACGTCCTTGCCGACGGGAGCGTCCTGCGCCAGCACGAGCAGGCCCGAATGGTCGTCGGACATCCCCAGCTCGCGCGCCGAGCAGAGCATGCCGTTCGACTCCACGCCGCGCAGCTTCGCCTGCTTGATCTCGAAGCCGGGCAGCTTCGCCCCGACCAGGGCGCAGGGAACCTTCTGGCCGGCCGCGACGTTGGGCGCGCCGCAGACGATCTGCAGGGGCGATCCGGTCCCGCAATCGACCTCGGCCACGCGCAGCTTGTCGGCGTTGGGGTGCGGCGCGACGCTCTTCACGTGCGCGACCACGATCCGCTCGAAGGCGCCCGCGACGGGAGTGACCTCCTCGACCTCGAGCCCGCCCATGGTGAGCACGTGCGCGAGCCGCTCGACGGGAAGGTCGGTCCCCGTGAGCTCCCGCAGCCACTTGACGGAGACTTTCATCGGAACTGCCTCAGGAACTTCACGTCGTTGTCGAAGAAGAGCCGCAGGTCGTTCACGCCGTACTTGAGCATGGCCAGCCGGTCGAGCCCCATGCCGAAGGCGAAGCCCGAGTAGCGCTCCGGGTCGATGTTGCCGTTCCTCAGCACGTCGGGATGCACCACCCCTGCGCCCCCGATCTCGAGGTACGACACCTCGCCGCCCTTCCTCTCCCACGCCATGTCGATCTCCACGCCCGGCTCGACGAAGGGGAAGTACGAGGGCCGGAAGCGCACCTCGATGTCGTCCCTCTCGAAGAAGGCGCGCAGGAACTGCACCAGGGTGCCCTTGAGGTCCGCGAGGCTCACGCCCTCGTCCACCCACAGCCCCTCGATCTGGTGGAACATCGGCGAGTGCGTCGCGTCGTGGTCGACGCGGTAGACGCGGCCCGGGCAGATGATGCGGATGGGCGGCTCGTGCGAGCGCATGTAGCGGATCTGCACGGGCGAGGTGTGCGTGCGCAGCACCTTGTCCGAGTCCGCCACGTAGAACGTGTCCTGCATGCTGCGCGAAGGATGGTCCGGGAACATGCGCAGCGCGGTGAAGTTGTAGAAGTCGTTCTCGATCTCCGGGCCGTCGGCGACCGAGAACCCCATGGAGGCGAAGAGGCGCTCGATGCGCTCCTGCGACCGGGAGATGGGATGCAGCCCGCCGCCGGACTGGCGCCGGCCCGGGAGCGTCACGTCGATCGCCTCGGCCGCCAGGCGCTGGTCGAGCTCGGCGGCGAGGATGGCGTCGCGGCGCGCGAGGAGGAGCTCCTCCACCCGCACCTTGGCCTCGTTGATGGCCGCGCCCGCCCTGGGCTTTTCCTCGGCCGGGAGCTTGCCCAGCCCCTTCAGGAGCTCGGTGAGCGCGCCGGCCTTGCCGAGGAAGCGCGACTTGGCCTGCTCGAGCTCCGCGACGCTGGGGGCCGCCGCGAAGGCGGCCTGCGCGTCGGAGACGATCTTGTCGATGGATTGCATGTTCGGGGGGAAATGAAAAAGGGGCTCCCGCGAGAGAGCCCCTCTTCCGTCTTTAGCGTCGCTTCAGGCGCCGAGGCTCGACTTCGCCTGCTCGACGATCCGGCTGAAGGCCGGCTTGTCCTGCACGGCGAGGTCGGCGAGCACCTTGCGGTCGATCTCGATCGCGGCCTTCTTCAGGCCCGCCATGAACCGGCTGTAGGTCATCCCGGCTTCGCGGACGGCCGCGTTGATGCGGGCGATCCACAGGCCGCGGAACTCGCGCTTCTTGTTGCGGCGGTCGCGGTAGGCGTACTGGCCCGCCTTCATCACCGCTTCCTTGGCGATGCGGTAGACGTTCTTGCGGCGGCCGCGGAAGCCCTTGGCCAGCTCGAGAACCTTCTTGTGGCGCGCGCGCGCCGTCACTCCACGTTTTACGCGAGGCATCGTCTATCTCCTTCAGGCGTAGGGAAGCATCGCCTTGACGGAGTCGACATTGGTCTTGTGGACCCCTGCCGAGCCGCGGAGCTGGCGCTTCGATTTCGTGGTTTTCTTGGTGAGGATGTGGCGCTTGCCCGCCTGGCCGCGCTTCACCGACCCGCTCGCGCGGACCTTGAAGCGCTTGGCGGCGCCACTCTTGGTCTTCATCTTGGGCATGGTTGCCCTCCTTTTCGCTACGTTGGCGCAGCAGGTGGCGGAAGCCGTTTCCGCGCTTGTTACCTGAAGTCGCCTTGTGTCGCCCGCTGCCGGGCGTACTGCTAGTGCTTCTTCTTTGGCGCCAGGACCATGATCATCTGGCGTCCTTCCAGCTTGGGCCACTGCTCGACCTGGCCATAGGCCGCCAGGTCCGCCTCGACCCGCTTCAGGAGGGCCACGCCGAGCTCCTGGTGGGCCATTTCCCGGCCCCGGTAGCGCAGCGTGATCTTCGTCTTGTCGCCCTCGGTCAGGAAGCGGATGAGGTTCCTCAGCTTGATCTGGTAATCGCCCTCGTCGGTGCCCGGGCGGAACTTGATCTCCTTGACCTGGATCTGCTTCTGCTTGAGCTTCGCCTCGTGCGCCCGCTTCTGTTCCTGGTACTTGAATTTGCCGTAATCCATGATGCGGCAAACCGGGGGAACGGCGGTCGGCGCGATCTCCACGAGATCGACCTCCGCTTCTTCCGCAAGGCGCATCGCCTCCGTGATGGAAACGATGCCGAGCTGGTCACCCTCGAGGCCGACCAGGCGAATCTCCGGAGCGTTGATCTCCCCGTTGATGCGAACCGACTTGTTATCGTGAGCGATGCGAAGAATCCTCTTTCAAATCAATAATTTGGCGAGGATTCTTTGAGTTCTTTCGAGTTCAGTCCTCGCCTCCCGTCGTGCGTTCACTTCCGTCCGGCAATCTCGCCCTGAAGCTGCGAAATGAAGGCTTCCAGCGCGACCGGAGCGAGGTTCTCGCCGCTCCGCGTCCTGGCCGAAACCGTCCGGGCCGCCACTTCCTTGTCGCCCAAGATGAGCTGGTAAGGAAGCTTTTGAATGCTATGTTCGCGAATTTTATACGTTATTTTCTCGTTCCGCAAATCGGCCTCGGCACGGATTCCAGCCGCCCGGAGCGCTTCCACGACCTCCCGGACGTAGCCTTCCTGGCGGTCCGTCACGTTCATGACGACCACGTGGACGGGCGCCAGCCACGCGGGCATGGCCCCGGCGTGGTTCTCGATCAGGATGCCGATGAAGCGCTCCATCGAGCCCACGATGGCGCGGTGCAGCATGACCGGCACCTGGCGCGTGTTGTCCTCGGCCACGAATTCCGACCCCAGGCGCCCGGGCATGAAGAAGTCCACCTGCATCGTGCCCACCTGCCAGGAGCGGCCGATCGAGTCCTTGAGGTGGTACTCGATCTTCGGGCCGTAGAACGCGCCCTCCCCCGGCAGTTCCTCCCACTCGGCGCCCGAGGCGCGCAGCGCCTCCCGCAGGGCGTCTTCGGCCCGGTCCCACTGCTCCTCGCTGCCGATGCGCTTGTCGGGCCGCAGGGCGAGCTTCACCTGCACGTGCTCGAAGCCGAAGTCGCGGTAGACCCTGAATGCGAGCCCGTGGAAGTCCACGCACTCCGGCGGCGATCTGCGCCGGCAGGCAGAAGATGTGGCCGTCGTCCTGGGTGAAGCCGCGCACGCGCATGATCCCGTGCAGCGCGCCGGAGGGCTCGTTGCGGTGGCAGGCGCCGAACTCGCCGTAGCGCAGCGGCAGGTCCTTGTAGCTGCGGATGCCCTTGTTGAAGATCTGGATGTGCCCCGGGCAGTTCATGGGCTTGATCGCGAAGTCGCGCTTCTCCGACTCCGTGGTGAACATGTTGTCCTTGTAGTTCTCCCAGTGGCCGCTCCTCTCCCAGAGCGTGCGGTCGAGGATCTGCGGGCAGCGCACCTCCTGGTAGCCGTTGTCCTGGTACACGCGGCGCATGTACTGCTCCACCTGCTGCCAGATCACCCAGCCCTTCGGGTGCCAGAAGATCATCCCGGGGGCCTCGTCCTGCAGGTGGAAGAGGTCGAGCGCCGCGCCGAGGCGGCGGTGGTCGCGCTTTTCCGCCTCCTCGAGCATGTGCAGGTGGGCCTCCTGGTCCTCCTTCTTCGCCCAGGCCGTGCCGTAGATGCGCTGGAGCATCTCGTTCCTGTGGTCGCCGCGCCAGTAGGCGCCCGCGACCTTCATGAGCTTGAAGACCTTGAGCTTGCCGGTGGAGGGGACGTGGGGCCCGCGGCACAGGTCGATGAAGTCGCCCTGGCGGTAGAGGCTGATGTCCTCGTTCGCCGGGATGGCCTGGATGATCTCCGCCTTGTACTTCTCGCCGATCGACTCGAAGAACTTCACGGCGTCGTCGCGCTTCCACACCTCGCGCGCGACCGGGATGTCGCGCTTCGCGAGCTCGCCCATGCGCTTCTCGATCGCCGCGAGGTCCTCGGGCGTGAAGGGGCGCTTGTAGCTGAAGTCGTAGTAGAAGCCGTTCTCGATCACCGGGCCGATGGTGACCTGCGCTTCGGGGAAGAGCTCCTTCACCGCGTAGGCGAGCAGGTGCGCCGTCGAGTGGCGGATGAGGTCGAGCCCCTCCGGGTCCCGGTCGGTGACGATGGCGAGCGCCGCGTCGCGCTCGATCCGGAACGACGTGTCCACCAGCGTGCCGTCCACCTTGCCGGCGAGCGCGGCCTTGGCGAGGCCGGGGCCGATCGAGGCCGCCACCTCGGCGACCGTGACCGGCTTGTCGAATGACCGGACCGATTTGTCCGGCAGCGTGATGGCGACCATGTCGTATTCCTCGATGTTGCGGTGTCAGACACCAGAAGTGAAAAAGCGCGGGCGAGCCGCGCTTTTTCCTGGCCGAAAAGGGGCGCGCCCGTCCTACCGGGAATTCCTCGTCGATCGCGTAGTCGGCGGTCTCATAACCGTTCGGGCCCTTTCGCTCGCCTGCCTGGCGGTGGCTCCCCGACGGCCGGGAAGCGCATGGGCGAATTCTACCGCATCCGCCCGCGGCTCAGTCCGGGCACGCGCGCAGCGTCATGCGCACGCTGGCGCCGAGGCGCTCGAGGGACGCGGTCCCGGAAACGATCCTGCCGAGGGGAATCCCCGGCGACGCCATGCGCGGCTCCTCGCCCTGGCTGGCCGGCGTCGGGCCGAAGAAGATGCAGAAGGCGTTGCCGGGCGGCCACAGCGCCACTTCGCCGACGTCGAAGACGTCGCGCTTCCTGCCGGTGGCCGGAAGCGCCATCGGCAGGCTCCCGTAGTACTCGTCGCCCCAGCGGCTCATGGATAGCTCGAGCGGCAGCGCGGCCCGAAGCTGCCTCGCGGCGGGACCTTCGTCGAGTTCCACCGCGAGCGCGGTGCCGTCCGGGAGAACGATCTGCATCGTCAGTCGGCCGCCATCCCCTGGACGCTTCCCCCATGCGTGGAGTTCACCGCCTCGAGGGCATCGCGCACCGCCTCCAGGTACTTGAGGCCGTGGCGCTCGTCGGGCTCGAGGTAGGTGCCCTCGGCCCACTCGTTCCAGGCGTTCATGAAGATGATCCGCTCCGGATCCGGCCTCGTGGCGCGTGACCTCGACGAGGCGGCGGAACCAGTACGCGAAGCGCTCGGGCGAGGCGCCCTTGAAGATCCGGGCGCGCTTCACGTAGCGCGCGGTGTTGTCCCAGTCCACGAAGGCGCCGGGGAAGGCCGGGATGCCGCCCTCGCGCTCGACCTTGAGCATGTGCTTCCAGACCATCTCGTAGTCGTAGAAGGTGAGCGCCGGGAAGAGGTTGTAGCGCACGGAGCGCAGCATGTCCTGCATCCTCTCGGGCAGCAGGCGAAGGGGCTGGAAGATGCGCCGCGTCTCCACCCCCGGCGCCGGGAAGTCCGGCGAATAGAGCGCCTCGAAGGGCTGGAACTGCATGGTCGCGTCGAAGTGGCGCAGCACCTCGGGCATGGGGAACTCGTACTGCTTCATGGCCACGAGGTACAGGCCCGGCAGCCCCCGGCGCACCGCCTCGGCGCGCCACAGGTCGAACATGGCCCCGATCTCGCGGATGATGTGCGCGCGGTAGACCAGGAAGACGGGCTTGCCGTCGATCTTCATGGCGCGCTCGTCGCTCCAGGCGCGGAAGAGGTACTCGAAGTGGCGCATCCACAGCGCCGGGTCCGGCTCGTGCGACTGCTTCTGCAGGATGTGGTGGTCGCGGCCGTCCCAGCGGCGCGACCAGGTCTCGTTGGCCCAGGCGAGGCACGAACGGGAAGTCGAACTCCTTCTCCTTCGAGTCCAGCACCAGGTTGGTGGGCGTCTCCAGGAGCTGCTTGCCGTCGAACCAGTAGTGGTAGTGGCAGAAGCCGTGCACGCCGTGGCGCCGCGCGAGGTCGATCTGCCAGGCGAGCGTCTCCTTCTTCGACTGGTCGTAGTAGTTCCCGCCCAGCGGCACGCGCGGCTGGTATTGGCCGCGGAACTGGGGGCGCGCCTTCCTCACGTTCACCCAGTCCGTGAAGCCCTGGCCCCACCACTCGTCGTTCTCCGGAATGGCGTGGAACTGCGGGAAATAGAGCGCCAGCAGGCGGACGGCGTCGTTCACGCGCGCCTCTCGCGTCGCCGCCGAGCAGCCCGGCGAACCTTGTTCGACGGCCCGCCGCCACAGGGAGCGGCGGCGGCGTAGGTCCCGTGCGCCGGCGGCGGCACGTTCATGTCCGCGCAAAGCGCTGTCGAGACCGCCGCGCCCTTCTGCTGCGAAGTAGGCGGCGAAGGCGGGCGTGCGCGCCAGGGCTCGACCAGTTCCAGCACCTCGGGCGGCGCCTCGCGCCCGACCACGAGCACGCCCAGGCCCCAGCAGTGGTCGAACTCGAAATGCGGGTAGCGGCCCTTCACGCCGTCGAAGAAGCGGCGCACGCCGAACTTGCGCGACGCCGGGCCCGTGTTCTCCTCGTTCACGTTCACGTCGTGGAAGAGCACCACGCCGCGCGGCGACATCTTGGGCAGCCAGGTGTTGAAGTCGTTCTCGACCGCCTCGAAGGTGTGGGTGCCGTCGATGTGCAGCAGGTCGACCGAGCCGTCGGCGAAGTCGTGCACGGCCGCGTTGAAGTCCTTGCGCACCAGCACCGCCGTCTGCGGATGGTTGGCGGCCATGTAGTCCGAGATCTCGCGGAAGAGCGCCTCGTCGAAGCTGCCCATGTGGATGTCGCCTTCCCACAGGTCGATGCCGTAGCACTTCGTGCCGGCGCCGCAGGCCTCGGCGGCCTGGCAGAAGGCGGCGAACGAGGAACCGCTGTAGGTGCCGAGCTCCACGATCGTGCGCGGCCTGAGCCGCCCGATCAGCTCGAAGGCGAAGGGGATGTGCCCTATCCACCAGGGAGACTTGAGGAGACGGGGCGAGAGCTTCTCGGCCCAGGCGAATTGCTGCGACATGTCGTTCATTGCGTGGTTTCCTCGAATCCGGAGGCTGGCGGTCCCGCCCGCCCCTTATTCGTTTCCTGGTCGTAGGCCGCGCGGACCTGCTCGTAGGCATCGCGCGTCTGGACATAGGCCTTCTGCAGCTCGCCGTAGGCCTGCGTGAGCTCGGCGTAGGCTTCGCTCAGGTGCCGGTAGGGCTCGGTGAGGCCGCTCTGCCAGCCCTCCCCGACCCTGAAGCGGGCCACCTCCCGCCCGCCCTGCGGCAGGAGCGGCTCGTAGTCCTGCACCATCTGCGCGGCCGTGCGCGCCGGCGGCGCGGCCGCGAGCCGGGATGCGACCGCCGCGAGAGCCTGCGGTTCCCTCTGCAGGCGGCGGATCGCCGCCAGCAGGGCGCCGGGCTCGGGGGCGAAGAGGAATCCGTTCTCGCCGTCCCGGATGCGGTCCTGGAAGCTGCCGAGGGCCGTGGCCAGCGGCGGGACGCCCAGGGCGAAGAGCTCGCTCAGGGTGTAGCTGAACGTCTCCGGGATGATGGAGGCGAGCAGGCCCGCGTGCGGAGCCGCCTCGGCGACGAGGGCGGGAAGCTCCCGGGGCTCGTAGCGCTCCACCGCCTTCCAGCCGAACTCGCGGGCCGCCTCCATGCCGGCGGCGCCGCAGCCGAGCAGCGTGATTTCGGCATGGCGGACGCCAGCGCTTCCGCGGCCGACTTGAGAAGCTCCGCCCCCTTGAGGTCCGTGAATCGCCCCAGCACCACGAGGCGCAGGCGCTCGCCCTCTGCCCGCGCCGGATAGGGAAGCGGCGTGGCGTCGAGGTCGATGCCGTGCGCGATGACGCGCATCGGCGCCTCGCGCAGCCGGGGCTCCAGGAGGCGCAGGGTCCTCGCCACCGACGGCGAGGGAACGACGATCTCCAGGCGCCGCTGGAGCACGATGTCCACGAAGCGCCCGCGCATCGCGTCCCATTCCGCGCTCGAGAGGTCGCGGAACGACTTGTTGAGCGGGTTCGAGGCGCCGCAGCGCTCGAGCTGCGTGCGCGTGCAGCTCGCGCAGGGCGCGCCGAAGTGCGGGTTGATCGCCTGGCAGATCGGGTAGAAGTCGTGGAAGACGAGGAAGGTCGGCACCGTCGAGCTCGAGGGCGTCCAGCGCGTGCCAGATGAGCGAGGAGACGATCACGCGCTCCACCCCGAACTCCGCGACCACCTGCTCGAGGATGCGGCGGTATTCGACGCTCGCCGACGCGGTGGAGCGGATCGGCCGCGCGATGTCCCAGGTGCGCACCGGCACCATCGAGAACGGGTCGGCATAGAGGACGATGCGCTGCCCGCCGTCCTCGCCGATGCGGTAGGAAGCCAGGATGAGGTTCGTGCGGCCGGCGTCGGCGCGGGCGAATTCGCGGACCCACTTGTCGAGCCCGCCGCCCCAGTAATGCATGACGTGCAGCTGCACCGGGCTCGCGTCCAGCCCCGGCACCGAGACCGCCGGCAGCCCGCGCGCGAGCGCGTCCTTCACCGCGCGGCGAAGCCCGCCCAGCGGGCAGTTGCGGATCCACGCGCTGCGCTCGACGCTTTCGAGCGCGATGGCGGCGGGATCGCTCCCCGACCACCCCACGTAGAGGTAATCGCAGACCACGCACGAGAAGCCGCAAGCGCGCAGGCGCCGCAGGAGCGCCTCCATCCCCTCGCCGGCCACGGGCCGCGCGGCCTGGAGCGCGTCGCCGCGGAAGAGCGCGCAGGCGAGGTGCGCCGTCGGCGCCTCGTAGAAGGTCCGGTCGCCCAGGCAGTAGGCCGTGCGGTCGACGCGATGGGGGTCGGGCGGGGATTCGCCCTCGACGCGCTCGAGGAGCGCATGCGGCTCGGAGGCGTCGCAGAGGGGGACCGCCACGCCGATCGAGGGCCGCGCGTGCAGCGCCTTCGCGAGCCGGGCGTCCCACGCCTCGGGCAGGATGGCGCGCGCCCCGATGTAGGCCACGTCGGCACCAGGATGGCGCAGCGCCACCTCGGCGAGCGCGCCCACCGGGTCGGCGCGCGCGTCGTGCTCGAGGAGGCTCCAGCTGCCCGGGCGCGCCGCGGCGAGACGCTCGAGCTCCTCGCGGACGGCAGGGGAAACGGCCGGGGCGGCGGCGAAGCAACGCCCGATGCCCGCTCGAGCGCTCGTCGCGTCGAGGGCATGCCAGAGGGACTCCAGCGCCCCGAGGTCATCGTCCTCGACGGCGATGAGCCCGACGATGGGGGCAGGAACCGGCATATGCGAAATTGGTAGGCGCGATTGGACTCGAACCAACGACCCCCACCATGTCAAGGTGGTGCTCTAACCAACTGAGCTACGCGCCTGCGGAAAACCGAAGCGGAATTATAGCCGAACTTCGCGGTCTGAGGAACGGTGGCACCCCTCTTGCTTTGTCCTGCGATGGCCCCACCCCGGCCCACGTCACCCACAAGGAGACCCCATGACAGGCATCATCCCCCTGCCGATCCGCCTGCTTCCGGCCGACCGCGCGGCCCTCACCGAGCACTTCCTCGCCCTGGACCGCGACGACCGCCGCCTGCGCTTCGGCGCCTCGCTCTCGGACGATGCCATCCGCGCGCTCGATGAGCGCATCGACTTCGACCGCGACGAGATCTTCGGCATCCCCGGCGGCGACCTGCGCCTGCTCGCCGTGGTGCACGTGGCCTTCTACCCCGGCAAGGCCGAGCTGGGCCTGTCGGTGCTTCCGGCCGCGCGCGGCCAGGGGCTGGGCAACGCCCTCTTCTCGCGCGCCGTGATGCACCTCGTGAACCGCGGCGTGCGCGAGGTCTTCGTGCATTGCCTCACCGAGAACGGCGCGATGATGCACCTGGCGCGCAGGAACGGCATGCGGGTCGTCCGCGACGGATCCGAGACGGACGCCTATCTCGCGCTGCCGCGCGCCACGACCGGCTCGGTCCTCGCCGAATGGATCTGGGACCACCACGCGCGCCACGCCCACGAGTTGCGCCGGGGCACGCGCCGCATCCTCGACCTCATCGACGCCTTCCGGCCGCATCCGGCGCGCTGAGCGCCGCCCGCGGCGCTACTGGAGCCAGCCCTTCGCGAGGAAGGCGTAGAGCACGCCGAGGATCATGATCAGCGTGGCGAAGGCCACCTGGCCCAGCGTCACGGGCCACGGCGAATCCACGAGGTTCATGCCCATGAGCCCGCCGGTGATGGCGGGGATGAGCCCGAGCGTGCTCACGATGGCCACCAGCCGCATGAAGCGGTTGGTGTCGTGCGCGGCGACGTTGATGTGCAGGTCGATGAGCGAGAGCACCGACTCGCGCGTGTTGTCGATGGTCTCGTAGAGGTAGTCGGCCTCCTCGGCGAGCCCGCCCGCGGCCGCGCGGCCCTCCTCGCCGATCCCCGGCAGCGCGCGGCGGCCTTCGGCCAGCATCTCGAGCAGCCCCCGCAGCCGCCACAGGTCGCCCTTGGACACGGAGAGCGCCCGCTTCAACCGGAACGTGGACTCGAAGAAGCGCTCCGGGCTCTCGTCGGCGGGCAGGGCCTCGAGCTCGCGCAACTCGCGCTCGAAGCGGCCGGCGAGCTCCTCGTTGCGCTCCAGCACGCGGCGGACGACGTCGAGCGCGCAGCGCGGCCCCCAGGGCAGCTCGCCGAAGGACGCCGGGGGCTTCTCGAGCTCGAGGGGATGCAGCGCGAGCGACAGGACGTCGTCCTCGGTGAGGAGGATGAGCACCGGGTCGCGGCTCGCGAGGTCGGACCGGGACGGGACCGAGATCGTGAGCGACGACCAGCGCTTGCCCGACTCGAGCCGCGGGTAGCTCGATTCGTTCAGTGCCGCCTCGACCATCACGTGCGGCACGCCGGCGGCCTCGGCCGCCTCGCGAAGGCGCTGCGGCGTGAGGTTCGAGGCGTGGATCCACTCGCTCGTGGGGGAGGCCGCCCAGCGCAGCAGGTCCGTCCACTCGCCCGCGACGATGGCCTCGGCCCCGGAGGCGAGCCGCGTCACGCGCGGCGGGCCCTCGGGAAGGGGCCGCGCCGGCCGCAGCGCCGGGGAGGCGACGCCATGGCCCGCCCGGACCCCGAAGAGCAGCACCCGGAACAGGCGCAGGATGCGCAGCGCGGGCATCGTGCGGGCGGCATCGGAGATGGCGGGCAGGAGCGAGGCGAGCGAGCCCAGGACGATCGCCGCGTCCAGCATCCGCCACGGGTCGCGCAGGTAGGCCGCGCGGTCGGAGGCCACCGCCAGGTGGACCGCATACTCGAGGGCGAAGAGGCCGACGATGACCCACTCGGCGGCGTCGATGGCGCCTTCGGCCGCGGGCGTGAGGGAGAACAGGAAGGGCGCGAGCCCCGTGCCCAGCGCGGCGAGCGCGAGGAAGCCCATCAAGGCTTCGCTGAGGAGGTCCGCGAGGCGCCGGAGCATGGCCCCATGCTAGGCCTGCCGCGAGGCCGGTTGCAAGTGAAACGCTCCCGCGCCGCGGGGCAAAGCGCAGGCAGCGGGGAGCACCCTATAATCCCGGGTTCAGGCCCCCCCCTTCATCCCCGGGAGACTTCCCATGCACAACTCTCGAGCCGCCCTCCTCGCGAGCCTTTCGCTGGTGGCTGCGTTCAGCGCCGCCGCCGCCGTCGACCTCAACGTCACCGGCGAGGCCCGGCAGGAAGTCGCGTCCCAGCAGTTCCAGGACCGCTACCAGTCCCTCGCGGCCTACCTCGGCGCGAGCGTCGGCACCGACGTGAAGCTCGTGATCGGCTCCGACCCCTCGCGCGAATTGCAGAAGATGCGCGCGGGCATGTACCAGGTGGTCATCGGCCCGGCGCACGTGATCGGGGCCGCCATGCGCTACGGCTACGAGCCCGTCGCGCGCTTCGCCGGCGAGGAGCAGGCGGTGTTCGTCGCCAGCAAGGCGAGCGGCGTGAAGACCTTCGAGCAGGCGCGCGGCAAGCGCCTCGCGCTCCCGCCCACGGACTCCCTGGGAACCTACCTCGCGCGGGGCGAGCTCAACGCCAAGGGCGTCGTGGCGAAGTCCTACTTCTCCGAGATGAAGGAGCACCGCTACCACGAGGTGGCGCTCATGGCCCTGCAGGTCGGCTCGGCCGACGTCGCGGTGGCCGAGAAGAAGCTCGCCCAGGAATGGGTCGCCAAGAACGGCGGCATGATCATCCTCGAGACGCGCTCCACCCCGGGCCTGGGCATCGCCGTGAACTCGAAGCTCGACAAGTCCACCAAGGACCGCATCCGCGCCGCGTTCCTCACGCCCAATCCCCGCGTGGTCGCCGCCAACAAGCTCGCCGGCATCGACCTCGCGCAGGCCGCGGCGATCTCCCCGGACGACTACAAGTACGTCGCCACGCTGGGCTACTTCACCCCGCGCCAGCTCCCCGGGGCGACGATCGTCACCGCCGAGCAGGTGGCCGACCTCCTGAAGAAGGGCGCGACGCTCTACGACACGCGCTCGGCGGAGGAGTACGCGACGCGCCACATCCAGGGCGCGAAGTTCCTGCCCTACGGCGAGAAGAGCCGCAAGGAAGTCGGCTTCGACGAGAAGGCCGACAAGTTCGACGTCGAGAAGCTCGGCGCCGACAAGAACGCGCCGCTCATCTTCGCCTGCAACGGGGCCGAGTGCTGGAAGAGCTACAAGGCCTGCCAGGTGGCCGCCAAGGCCGGCTACAAGCAGGTGCACTGGTTCCGCGGCGGCTTCCCCGAGTGGAACATGGCCGGGATGCCGACGGCCTCCACGGGAACCGCCGTCGCGCACAAGAAGTAGCGCTTCGCCGGGGGCGCTGCCGGCGGCCGCCGCTCAGGCGATCGAGCGCAGCGCCAGCCCCTTGAGGTACTCGCCCTCGGGGAAGCTCAGGCTCGCGGGGTGGTCCGGGGAAGCGGACAGGTGCCCCTCGACGACCAGGTCGGCACGCGCGTCCGCGGCCGCGCCGGCCAGGATCTTCTGGAAGAGCTCGGGGCCGATCGCGCCCGAGCACGAGAACGTGAGGAGCCTGCCGCCGGGCGCGAGCAGCTTCATCGCCCAGAGGTTGATGTCCTTGTAGGCGCGCGCGGCCTTCTCCACGTGCCTTTCGGTCGGCGCGAACTTGGGCGGGTCCAGGACGACGAGGCCGAAGCGCCGCCCCTGGTCGCGCAGCTTCCTCAGGTACGCGAAGACATCGGCCGCCACCCACTCGGCGCGCTCCGGGTTCAGGCCGTTGGCCTCCACGTTGCGCCGGCCCAGGGCCAGCGCCTCCTCCGACGTGTCCACGGACACGACGTGCTTCGCCGCGCCGGCGAGCGCCGCGACCGTGAAGCCCCCCGTGTAGCAGAAGGCGTTCAGGACCTCGCAGCCCTTCGCGACGCGGCTCGCGAGCGCGCGGTTGTCGCGCTGGTCCAGGAAGAAGCCCGTCTTCTGGCCGTGCGCCACGTCCACCTCGTAGGCGAGGCCCGCCTCGCGCATGCGCACGATCGCCGGGCAGCTCGCCCAGCAGGGGCCCGGCGCGCGGGGCGAGCCCCTCGAGCGTGCGGACCTCCGCGTCGGAGCGCTCGTACACCGCCTTCGCCCCCGAAACCCGGGCGATCGCCTCCGGCCAGAAGTCGCGCCAGCGCTCCGCGCCGGCCGACAGCAGCTGCACGACGGCCGTGTCGCCGTAGCGGTCGACCACCAGCCCCGGCAGGCCGTCGGACTCGGCGTGCACGAGGCGGCAGGCGTCGTGGCCTTCGTCCAGCAGGCCCGCGCGCCGCGCCACGGCCGCGGCGAGCCGCGCCTCGAGGAAGTCCTCGTCGATGCGCGCCCCGGGGTCGAAGGACCAGGCGCGGGCGCGGATCTGCGAGGCGGGCGACCACGCCGCCCAGGCGAGGGGCGCGCCGTCGTGGGCCACCACGGCGACGGTGTCGCCGGGCGCGGGATCGCCCTCGACGCGGGCGATGGCCCCGGAGAAGACCCACGGGTGGCGGTGGCGCAGGGACTTCTCCCGGCCCGGCTTGATCACCACCCTGGCGCAATCGGCCATGGCTAGAGGCGCCGCGCCTGGTCCACGCCCGGCACGTCCCGGACCTGGCGCAGGACGCGCTGGATCGCATCGGCCGAATCGACCTGCAGCGTGAAGCGCATGAACGCGTGCGCCCCGCGCGAGAGCGTGTTCACGGCCGTGACGTTGATGCGCTCGCGCGAGATCGCCTCCGAGATGTCGCGCAGCAGCCCCTGGCGGTCCAGCGCCACGACCTCGACGTCCGCGGAAAAGGGCGCCTCGCCCGGTCTTGCCCCAGTCGGCGGGCAGCAGCCGCTCGCGCTGGTCGGCGGCGAGCCCCGTGATGTTGGGGCAGTCGGCGCGGTGCACCATCACGCCGCGCGTGCGCGTGACGAAGCCGACGATCGAATCCGGCGGCACCGGCTTGCAGCACTTGGCGACGAGGGTGGCGATGTTGTTCACGCCGAGCACCAGCACGCCCGAGGAGGTGCGCGAGGCCGGCGCGGGGACGACCGTCACCGCCGGCGGCGGCGCGGCGGGGCGCCTCGCCGCGCACCGCGATCTCGATCTGGCGCGCCGTCACCTCGCCGCGGCCCAGCGCGGCGAAGAAATCCTCGGTCCTCGCGAAGCCGCACGAGGCCGCGACCTTGTCGTGCGCGACGCTGGTCGCCCCCAGGCGCGAGAGCTCCTTCTCGAGCGCGGCGCGGCCCGTCGCCGCGTCGACCTCGAAGTCCTCGTGCCGGAACCACTGCCTCACCTTGGCGAGCGCCCGCGGGCTCGCGAGGTAGCCGCCGGAGAGCCAGTCGCGCGACGGGCCGCCCTGCTTGGCCGCGACGATCTCCACGCGCTGCGCGTTGGCGAGCTTCGTGGTGAGCGTGACCATCTGCCCGTCGACCTTCGCGCCGCGGCAGCGGTGACCCAGGTCGGTGTGCACGTGGTACGCGAAGTCCAGGGGCGTCGACCCCGCCGGCAGGTCCACCACCTTGCCCTGCGGCGTGAGGACGTAGATCGTCTCCTCGAAGAGGCCGCGCGGCACGCGGCCGGAAGCGCCCTCCACCGCCAGCACGTCCGCCTTCCACGCGAGCACCTGGCGCAGCCACGCGATCTTCGCGTCGAACTTCTGGTCCGCCCGGCGGCCCTCCTTGTAGCGCCAGTGGGCGGCCACGCCGTGCTCCGAGTGCAGGTGCATCTCCTCGGTGCGGATCTGCACCTCGAGGGTCCTGTCCTCGGGCCCGACGACGGCGGTGTGCAGCGACCGGTAGTCGTTCGCCTTCGGGCTCGCGATGTAGTCGTCGAACTCGCCCTCGACGGGCGTCCACAGGTCGTGCACGACGCCCAGCACGGCGTAGCACTCGCGCACGTTCTTCACGATCACGCGCACGGCCCGGATGTCGAAGAGGCGCTCGAACGGCAGGCTCTTGCCGCGCATCTTCCGGAAGATCGAGTAGATGTGCTTCGGGCGGCCCTGGATCGACGCCTCGATGCCCATGCCCGCGAGCTCCTCCGAGAGCTTCGCCACGACGCGGGCGATGTAGGCCTCGCGGTCGTTCCTCTTCTCGTCCAGGAGCCCGGCCACCTTGCGGTAGAGCTCGGGCTCGGTGAAGCGGAAGGCGAAGTCCTCGAGCTCCCACTTGAGCTCGGCCACGCCCAGGCGGTTGGCGAGCGGCGCGAAGAGCGCGAGCGTGTCCTCGCCGGCCGCGCGCCGCACCGCGTCGTCGGCCTTCGTGATGGAGCGCAGGTACACCACGCGCTCGGCGAGCTTGATGAGCACGACCCGCACGTCCTCGGCGATCGCGAGCAGCATCTTGCGCAGCTGCTCGGGATCCGAGCCGCGGGCGGCGAGCGCCTCGATGCGCCCGGCGCGCGAGAGCCCCTTGATGAGCTGGGCGAGCTCCTCCCCGAAGGCGGCCTGGATGCCCTCGAGGTCCAGCTCCGCCTCGGGCAGCGCGCCGCTGATCAGGGCCGCGCTCACCGTCTCGGGATCGGCGCCCTGCACGAGGAGCAGCCGCGCGACCGTCACGGCGCGCGCGAACGCGGCGTCCCGTCCCGCCGCCTGGCAGGCGCCGCGGGCGAGCTGCAGCGCGCGCAGTGGCGCGTCGGCCAGCGCCTCGCCGTAGGTGGCGGCAAGGCCCGACTGCAGCTGCGGGAGGTCGGAGACGGACAGGTCGGTGATCACGGCGGGCGGGCGAATGGCGTTCCAGCCGCAATTCTACCTCCCCGCCCTGTTCGCGACGGGCGCGAAAGCGCGCCACCTTTCGGTGCGCGCGCACCATTCCGGCTCTTCCGGGAGCCCCGCCGGCGCCGTCCTTGCCCCGGCGATGGGCGCATACTTGCTTGGCACGACCATTGCTGTCATCACGGAATACCCCCGCGATGCCCATGCCGCTCCCGACCCCCTACAACGAGATGTTCGCCGCCGACGGCTCGGTGCGGCCGCACTACGAGGCCTTCGCGGCCTGGCTTCGCGACACCCCGCCCGAGCGCATCGCGCAGGACCGGCATGCGGCCGACCTCCTGTTCCACCGCGTGGGCATCACCTTCGCCGTCTACGGCGAGGCCTCCGGCACCGAGCGGCTCATCCCCTTCGACATCGTGCCGCACGCGATCCCGGGCGCGCAGTGGGACCTCCTGGCCGCGGGGCTGCGCCAGCGCGGCACGGCCCTCAACCGCTTCCTGCACGACGTCTACCACGGCCAGGAGATCGTGCGGGCCGGCCTCATCCCGCGCGAGGACATCGAGTCCAACTCCCAGTTCCGGCGCGAGATGGTCGGCGTGGACGTGCCCGGCGGCATCTACGCGCACGTGGCCGGCGTGGACCTGGTGCGGAACGCCGACGGCGAGTACTACGTCCTCGAGGACAACCTGCGCACGCCCTCGGGCGTGTCCTACATGCTCGAGAACCGCAAGATGATGATGCGGCTCTTCCCCGAGCTCTTCGCCCTGCAGTCGGTCCGGCCGGTGGACCACTACCCGGACCTGCTCCTGGAGACGCTGCGCGAGGTCGCCCCCCGCGACGTCGACAACCCGGTGATCGTGCTGCTCACGCCGGGCCACCACAACAGCGCCTACTTCGAGCACGCCTTCCTCGCCCAGCAGATGGGCATCGAGCTGGTGGAGGGCCAGGACCTCTTCGTCCAGGACCGGGCGGTCTTCATGCGCACCACCCAGGGGCCGCAGCGCGTGGACGTGATCTACCGGCGCATCGACGACGACTTCCTCGACCCCCTCGCCTTCCGCCCCGACTCGATGCTGGGCGTGCCGGGCCTGCTCGAGGCCTACCGCGCCGGCCGCGTCACGCTCGCCAACGCGATCGGCACCGGGGTGGCCGACGACAAGTCCATCTACCCCTACGTGCCGGAGATGATCCGCTTCTACCTCGGCGAGGAGCCGATCCTCGCCAACGTGCCCGACCTACCTGCTGCGCGACCCCGACGACCTCGCCTACACCCTGGACCACCTCGAGGACCTGGTGGTGAAGGAGACGCAGGGCTCGGGCGGCTACGGCATGCTGGTCGGGCCCACGGCGTCGAAGGAGGAGCGGGAGAAGTACCGGCGCCGCATCCTCGACGCCCCGGAGCGCTTCATCGCCCAGCCCACGCTCTCGCTGTCGCAGGTGCCGACCTTCTGCGGCGACGCGCTGGCGCCGCCGGCACATCGACCTGCGCCCCTACGTCCTGTCGGGGCGCCAGGTGCGCTTCGTCCCCGGCGGCCTCACGCGCGTGGCGCTGCGCGAGGGCTCGCTCGTCGTGAACTCCTCCCAGGGCGGCGGGGTGAAGGACACCTGGGTGGTCGACTGACGGAGTGATGCGAGCGCAAATCTTTGGAACGCAGATGAACGCCGATGACACGCCGATGAACGCCGATAAGGCCATGGATGGTCGCTGATCGCGTGCGATGCGGCGACGCTGCTCGATCGACACGCCACGGCTCATCGCCGATCATCGGCTTCATCGGCGTTCATCGGCGTGTCCATCGCGCGTTCATCGGCGTTTCCAAAGCCTTACGTCCGACTGAACTCCATGCTCTCGCCGCGTCGCATCGAACCTCTACTGGATGAGCCGCTACGTCGAGCGGGCGGAGAACACCGCGCGCGTGCTCGACGTGACCTGGCGCATGTCGCTCCTGGTGAAGGAGCCGCGCCTGCAGGACCAGGAGTGGTTCGCGCCCCTCAACATCACCGGCACGCTCTTCCCGTTCTCCGGCCGCCACAGCGAGGTGTGCGCCCGCGAGGTGCTGCACTTCATGGCGCTGGACCCCGAGAACCCGTCGTCGATCTACTCCTGCGCCCGCCAGGCGCGCGAGAACGCGCGCGCCGTGCGCGGCTCCATCACCTCCGAGATGTGGGAGGTCCTCAACTCCACCTGGCTCGAGATGCAGCAGATGGACGAGGCGCGGATGAACGCCCGCGGCATCTCGGCGTTCTTCGACTGGGTGAAGGAGAGGAGCCACCTCTTCCGCGGCGTGACCTTCGGCACCATGCGCCGCGACGACGCCTACTGCTTCACGCGCCTGGGCACGCACATCGAGCGCGCCGACTCGACCGCCCGCATCCTCGACGTGAAGTACCACGTGCTGCTGCCCAGCGTGAAGGACGTGGGCGGCGCCGTGGACTACTACCAGTGGTCGGCGGTGCTGCGCTCGGTGTCGGCCTTCGAGGCCTACCGCAAGGTCTACCGCGACGTGATCACGCCGATCAGGCTCGCCGAGCTGCTCGTCCTGCGCGAGGACCTCCCGAGGAGCCTGCACTTCTGCATGCGCCAGGTGAGCGACACCCTCGACATCGTCCGCAACGACCGCTCCGCGGAGTGCCTGCGCCTGGCCGGCCAGATCCTCTCGCGGCTGCGGTACGGGCGCATCCAGGACATCTTCGCGCTCGGCCTGCACGAGTACCTCACCGACTACCTGGACTCGATGCAGGAACTCTCGTCCGAGGTGCAGAAGAGCTTCTTCGCGCCGACGCTCCCGGAATGAGCGCTGGCGCGCCGCAGGGCCGCCCTTGCGCTATGATCCTCGTGCACTCCCGCCCGCGAGAAAATCCCTCCCATGACCTACTGCGTCGCCCTGCGCCTGGATGCCGGCATGATCTTCGCCTCGGACTCGCGCACGAACGCCGGCGTGGACCACGTCTCCACGTTCACGAAGATGCGCGTCTTCGAGAGGAAGGACGACCGCGTGATCGTGATCCTGTCCTCGGGCAACCTGGCCATCACGCAGGGGGTCGTGAACCTCCTGGACCGCCACCAGCACGCCGTCGAGGGCACGGCCACGATCTGGAACGTCGACTCGATGTACGACGCCGCCGACGCTCGTGGGCGACGCCCTCCGGGAGATGCAGCAGAGGGACGGCCCCTACCTCCTGCAGAACAACATCGACGCGAACGCCAACCTCATCGTCGGCGGCCAGGTGAGGGGCGAGGCGATGCGGCTCTTCCACGTCTACGCGCAGGGCAACTTCATCGAGGCGACCGACGAGACGCCCTACTTCCAGCTCGGCGAGTCGAAGTACGGCAAGCCGATCCTCGACCGCGTCGTCAACTCCGCCACGCCGCAGAAGGAGGCCGCCAAGTGCGTCCTCATCTCGTTCGACTCGACGATGAAGTCCAACATCTCGGTGGGCCTGCCCATCGACCTGCTGTGGCTTCCCAAGGACAGCCTGCGCGTGGGGCTGCAGCAGCGGATCCGCGAGGGCGACCCGTACTTCACGATGCTGCGCTCGCGCTGGGGCGGGGGGCTGCGGCGCGTGTTCGGGGAGCTTCCCGATCCCGACTGGCTCGAGTGATGCGGGCGCAAGTCTTTGGAACGCCGATGAACGCCGATGTACACGCCGATGAACGCCGATAAGGTCAGGATCGGGCCGGGACCTGCGACGCAGATTCGGACGGTGGCGCACGCGTCTGCACGACCGATCCATTTCCCGAGTCATCCGGCGTCCATCGGCGTGACATCGGCGTTCATCGGCGTTCCAAAGACTTGCGCCCGCATCACTCCCCACCCGTGACGATCAAGGTCGCCCTCCACCACAGCACCCGCTACCGCTTCGACCGCGCGGTGAACCTCTCGCCGCACGAGGTGCGGCTGCGCCCGGCGTCCCACTGCCGCACGCCCATCGAGAGCTACTCCCTCAAGGTGCTGCCGGCCAAGCACTTCCTCAACTGGC
This sequence comes from uncultured beta proteobacterium, assembly GCA_963824135.1. Taxonomy (GTDB): domain Bacteria; phylum Pseudomonadota; class Gammaproteobacteria; order Burkholderiales; family Usitatibacteraceae; genus FEB-7. The sequence goes on from CAWGOH010000013.1 coordinate 209,049, forward strand.
AGCAGGACCCGTACGGCAACTGGCTCGCGCGCCTGGTCTTCCCCGAGCACGCCCGCTCGCTCGAGATCACCGTCGACCTCGTCGCCGACATGACGGTGGTGAACCCGTTCGACTTCTTCGTGGACAAGTCCGCGGAGTTCTTCCCCTTCCCCTACACGCCCGAGAACGCGCGCGAGCTGGCGCCCTACCTGGAGCTCGAGCCCCTCACGCCGCGCCTCGCGGCCTGGATCGAGCAGGGCGCGCTCGCGCCACCTGCGCGCGCCCATCACCACGATCGACTTCCTGGTCGCGGTGAACCACGACCTGCAGCACGACGTGAAGTACCTGATCCGCCTGGAGCACGGCATCCAGACGCCGGAGCAGACGCTGGAGCGGGCCGAGGGCTCGTGCCGCGACTCGGCGTGGCTCCTGGTGCAGGTCCTGCGCCGCTTCGGGCTCGCCGCGCGCTTCGCCTCGGGCTACCTCGTCCAGCTCGTCGCCGACCAGAAGCCCCTCGACGGGCCCGCCGGCACGGACAAGGACTTCACCGACCTGCACGCGTGGTGCGAGGCCTACGTCCCCGGCGCGGGCTGGGTCGGGCTCGACCCGACCTCGGGGCTGCTCGCGGGCGAGGGCCACATCCCCCTCGCCTGCACGGCGCTTCCGTCGAGCGCCGCGCCCGTGACCGGCTTCACGGACGTGTGCGAGTCGACGCTGGAGTTCGAGATGAAGGTGACGCGCATCCACGAGGATCCGCGCGTCACCCGCCCCTTCGACGAGGCGCAGTGGAGCGCCATCGAGGCGCTGGGGCGCGCCGTCGACCGCGAGCTCGCCGACGGCGACGTCCGCCTCACGATGGGCGGCGAGCCCACCTTCGTCTCGGTGGACGACATGGAGGGCGCCGAGTGGAACTTCACGGCCCACTCCCCCCGCAAGCTGGAGCTCGCCACGGACCTCCTGCACCGGCTGCGGCGGCGCTTCGCGCCCGGCGGCGTGCTGCACTTCGGCCAGGGCAAGTGGTATCCCGGCGAGGCCCTGCCGCGCTGGGCGCTCTCCTGCTTCTGGCGGCGCGACGGCACGCCCCTGTGGGAGAGCGAGTCGCTGCTGCCCGGCCTCGCCGGCGAGGCCCCGGCCACGCACGAGGATGCGCGCCGCTTCGCCGCCGAGCTCTCCTCCGCCCTGGGCCTTGCCGCCGAATTCGTGCGGCCCGCCTACGAGGATCCGTGGACGATCCTGCGGGACGAGGCGAACCTGCCCGCCGGCCTCGACCCGCTGGCCGAGAACCTGGCCGACGGCGCCGCGCGGGCCAAGCTCGCGGCGCAGCTCGCCGGCGGCATCGGCACGCCCGCCGGCTACGTCATCCCGCTCAAGGTGCAGGCGCGCGCGAAGCCCTCCGCCGCCACGAAGTGGGCCAGCTCCGCCTGGCCGCTTCGCCGCGGGCACGTCTTCCTCCTCGAAGGCGACTCGCCGATGGGCTACCGGCTGCCGCTCGCGTCGCTGCCCACCGTGCTGCCCGAGGACGAGGAGCCGGTGATCGCGGCCGACCCGTTCGAGCGCCGCGACGCCCTCGGCAAGCGCAAGAGCGCGCGCGCGGCCCGCAGCGCCGTGCCGGCCGCGCGCCCCGCCGGCCGCGAGGTCGTGCGAACCGCGCTTTGCGTCGAGGCGAGGCAGGGCCGCCTGCACGTCTTCCTGCCTCCCGTCTCGCCACGCGGAGGATTTCGTGGCGCTGGTGGGCGCGATCGAGGCGACCTCGCGCGCGCTCTCCCGGCCCGTGCGCCTGGAGGGCTACCCGCCGCCCGGCGACCCGCGCATCGCGCGCTTCGCCATCACCCCCGACCCGGGCGTGATCGAGGTCAACATCCACCCGGCGTCGAACTGGGACGAGCTCGCGCACCACGTCACCGCGCTCTACGAGGAGGCGAGGCTCGCGCGCCTCGGCACGGAGAAGTTCATGCTCGACGGGCGCCACACCGGCACCGGCGGCGGCAACCACGTCACGATCGGCGGCCCCACGGCGGCCGACAGCCCGCTGCTGCGGCGCCCGGACCTCCTGCGCTCGCTCATCACCTACTGGCAGGTGCACCCGGCCCTCTCCTACCTCTTCTCGGGCCTGTTCATCGGCCCCACGAGCCAGAGCCCGCGCGTGGACGAGGCGCGCGACGACGCGCTCTACGAGCTCGCGATCGCCTTCGAGCAGATGGAGGCCGAGCTGCCCTCCGGCGAGACCAGCGAGAAGCCCTGGCTGGTGGACCGGATCCTGCGCAACTTCCTCGTGGACCTCACGGGCAACACGCACCGCGCCGAGTTCTCCATCGACAAGCTCTACGCGCCGGGGTCGGCGACCGGCCGCCTGGGCCTGCTGGAGTTCCGCGCCTTCGAGATGCCGCCGCACGCGCGCATGAGCCTCGCGCAGATGCTGCTGCTGCGCGCCCTGGTGGCGCGGTTCTGGAAGGCGCCCTTCAAGGAGCGCCTGGTCGACTGGGGAACGCGCCTGCACGACGCGTTCATGCTCCCCCACTTCGTCGCGCAGGACCTGCGCCACGTCGTCGAGGACCTGCAGTCCTGCGGCTACGACCTGCGCCTGGAGTGGTTCGCGCCGTTCCTGGAGTTCCGCTTCCCGCGCTTCGGCACCGTGACCTACGAAGGGGTGGAGCTGGAGATCCGCCAGGCCATCGAGCCGTGGCACGTGCTGGGCGAGGAGGTGAAGCAGAACGCCACCGCCCGCTACGTCGATTCCTCGGTGGAGCGCCTGCAGGTGCGCGCCTCGCACCTGAACGCGACGCGCTACGCCGTGGCCTGCAACGGCCGGCGCGTGCCCCTCGCCCCCACCGGCACCCCGGGCGAGTACGTGGCGGGCGTGCGCTTCAAGGCCTGGGCGCCCCCCTCGGCGCTGCACCCGACCATCGAGCCGCAGACGCCGCTCGTCTTCGACCTGGTGGACCTGTGGAACGGCCGCTCCATCGGCGGCTGCACCTACCACGTGTCGCACCCCGGGGGACGCAACTACGCGACCTTCCCCGTGAACGCGCTCGAGGCCGAGGCGCGGCGCGTGGCGCGCTTCCAGGCGATGGGCCACACGGCCGGGCCGATGGAGCTGCCCGAGGAGGCGCGCAACCCGCGCTTCCCGCTCCTGCTCGACCTGCGCAAGGGGCGCGAGCCCTCCGCCTGAGGTTCCCGTGTCGCCGCCGGGCGACATGGCGGCGTTGTCGCAGATCAAGAGCCGCCTCGCGCCTGCATGCGAATGTTAATCGCAGCAGGGTGGCCGCGGAATGGACCGCGGCCGAGCGAGGAGGCCGGCATGAAGACTCGACACGTCGTCCGATTCCTCACCGACGCCCTGGACCTCGTCGGGGTCACCGACCACGGTCACGACAAACGCGTCGGGATCATTGCGCACACGCTGGCCGAGCGCCTCGGCCTTCCACCCGCCACGCGGGAGCGCGTCTTCGTCGCGGGCCTCCTGCACGACGTCGGCGTCTCCTCCACCTTCGCGCACGACCACCTGGTGGCGGAGGACCAGTGGGGCGAGGTGGACCGGCACTGCGACCGCGGCGCGCGGCTGCTGGCATCGCTCGAGGGCTTCGCCGCGCTCGTGCCCGTCGTGCGCCATCACCACCGGCCGTGGATCTCGCCCGAGCTCGCGGCGCTGCCGCGCGAGGCCCGCCTGGAGCCGAACCTCGTCTTCCTCGCGGACCGGCTGGATGCCTGGGTCTCGCCCGGCATCGGCTCGCGTCCGGCCGCCCTCGCCAAGGCGCGCGCCTCGCTGGGCACGCTCTTCCCCAGGGCGTTCGGGCCCGCGCTCGATTCCATCGCGCGCGATCCGGGCTTCTGGGACGACATCGGCCACGCGCCGCTGTCGCAAAGGGTCGACGCGATCCTGCACGGGATCGCCTTCGAGCCGCTGTCGGCGAAGGACCAGGCGAGCGTCCCGTACCTGATGGCCGCGATCGTCGACGCGAAGTGTCCGTATACCGCCGAGCATTCCTTCCGCGTGGCCGCGATCGCCCGCCGCATGGGCGAGGCGATGGGCCTTTCCTCCCGGGAATGCGAGGAGCTGCGGACGGCGGGCCTCCTCCACGACATCGGCAAGCTCGCCATCCCGGACGGGATCGTCAACAAGCGGGGCCCCCTCGACGCGGGCGAGCGGCGGGTGATGGAAGGGCACGCGTCGCACTCCTACGACGTCATCGTGCGGCTTCCGGGGCTGGAGAGGGTCGCGCAGCTCGCCCGCCACCACCACGAGCGCGACGACGGCCGCGGCTACCCCGACCGCATCGGCGGGCCGTCGCTGCCGCTCGCCGCGCGCATCCTGGGCGTCGCCGACGTCTTCCAGGCGCTCACGCAGCGCCGGCCCTACCGTCCCGGAAAGGACAAGGCGGAGGTTCACGAGACGCTCGGCGAGGCTCGCCGGTCCGGCTGGCTCGACGCGCAAGCGCTCGACGCCCTCGAGCAGGGCTTCGAGGAGTACTGGACGCTGTCGACGGGCCGGCTCGATCTTCCCGGCCTCGCGCCGGACCTCGCGGCGCTCTGCCAGGATTGCGGGCCCGTGGTTCAGCCGGCCAGCACCACGTCGAGCGCGCCGCGAAGGCCCCTGCCCGCGTTCTCCAGCCGCAGGGTGACGAGCTTCGCCCCGGGCCCCAGGCCGCGGTAGAGGAAGTCGCGCTCGTTGCCGCGCTCGCCCTCGAAGAACGCCTGCGAGGTGAGGACGCGCCGGCGGCCCTCGCGCACCGTGAAGTGGATGTGGGGCGTGCGCCCCGGGTAGGGCGGCGGCTTGATCGTGCGGAAGGCGAAGCGGCCCTCGGCATCGGCCAGCGCTTCGCCCCAGCCCTGGAAGGCCGCGTCGCCCGCGCCGTCGGGCTCGCCGATGTGGTGGTACTGGCCGAACTCGTCGCAGTGCCAGATCTCGATGGCCCGCCCCGCGAGCGGCCGTCCCCGGCGATCCACCAGGCGCCCGGAGAACTCCAGTGGCGTGCCGGACGCGGCGGCAGTCCTTCCGGCCACCCGGGTGAGGTCGGCGTCGCGATCCGCCGGAAAGGCGCGCGGATAGAACGGGCCCTCGGTGAGCGCCGGCGTGAGAGCGCGCTCCTGCGCCAGCGCATGGCCGGGCAGCCAGGGGGTCAGCGCGAGGGCGCCCAGGCCCGCGAGCGCGCGGCGGCGGTCGGTCATGTGCTTCTCCCAAAGGAGGAACTGACCGCGGCCGTTCATTCCGGTTCCGGCCGCCGGTCGGACCAGTAGCGTACGCGCCCGGCCCGGGGTGCGGCCACGACGGCGCCCTGCGCAGCGGCCGGCAGGCTCACGCGCAGGGCCCCCAGCAGGTCCGTGCGCAGGATCGCGGCGCCGCTTCCGCGGTAGCGCGCCAGGACGATGGACGAGGGCTGGCCAAAGCGATTGCGCCAGCCGACGGACACGAGGGCGACGGCCGGCGATACCGCGGCGACGAACGCCGGCGTGGAGGAACTGCGCGAACCGTGGTGCGGCACGAGGAGCGCATCGGCGCGCAGCCGCTCCGGCGAGCGGGCGAGGAGCTCGGCTTCCGCCTGCCGCTCGATGTCGGCGGTGAGGAGCGCCGAGCCCCCGCCCGCCGCGACGCGGATCACGCAGGAACGGTCGTTCCCGCGCCGCCGGTCGCGCAGGGCCGCGCGATCGGGATGCAGCACCTCGAAGTCCACGCCGTCCCATTCCCAGCGCGCCCCCGCGAGGCAATCGAAGGAAACCGGGGCGAGGAGGCGGCGCCCGTCGTCCGGCGGCAGCGAAGAAAGCAGCCAGCGCGGCGAGCGCGACTTCGCCACCGAGGCCGCGCCGCCCGCGTGGTCGTCGTCGGCGTGGGTGACGACCAGGGCGTCGAGGCGCCGCACGCCCTCCCCCCGCAGGTAGGGAACGACGATGCGGCTGCCGCTGTCGGCTTCGGCGTTCCAGGACGGCCCGGCATCGTAGGCGAGCGCGTGGGTGGCGGTCCGCACCACGACCGCGAGCCCCTGGCCCGACGTCGAGGACGTCGATCCAGGCTTCCCCGGGAGCAGGTCCCGGGGCGCGGTACGCCGCCAGCGGCAGCAGGAGCGCGAGGCCCGCCAGGCGCAGGGGAAGCCCGCGCGGAGCGAGAAGCAGCACCGCCCCCGCGAGCAGCGGCGACGACGGGCGCAAGCGGGGGCGCCGCGAACTCCGCGACGGCGACCGGCAGCGCGGCCAGCGCCTCGAGCGGCGCCATCGCCGCTTCCAGCAGCGCGTGGGCCGCCTCGAGGAGCGCCGGCAGCGGCAGCAGCGCGCCGGCGAGCGTGAGCGGCACCACCACGAGGCTCACGAGCGGAATCGCGAACGCGTTGGCGAGCGGCGAGACCAGCGACACCTCCCCGAACAGGGCGGCGAGCAGCGGCCACAGCGCCACCGTCACCGCCGCCTGCGTCGCGGCGGCCGCGCGGGCCGCGCCCGGCGTGCCCGCGCGCAGCCCCAGCGCGAGGAAGATCGCGCCCACCGCGCCGAACGAGAGCCAGAACCCCGGCGCGAGCACCGCCCACGGGTCCACCAGGAGCACGGCGAGGACGGCCGCCGCGAGCACCCGCGAGCCGGAGGCCTGGCGCTCCGCCACCACGCTCGCGGCCGCCACCGCGAGCATCGCCAGCGTGCGCTGCGCGGGGACGCCGAAGCCCGCGAGCAGCGTGTAGGCCGCGGCCGCCGCCACGCCGGCCACGGCCCCCGCCTTGCGCGCCGGAACGGCGAGCGCCAGCGCCGGCACGCGCACCCAGGCGAAGGCGACGAGGGCGAACGCGAGGCCCGCGAACATCGTGACGTGCAGCCCCGAGATGCTCACGAGGTGGCCCACGCCGGTCCTCCAGAACGTCTCCCAGTCCGCCGGGGCGATGGAATCCTGGTCCCCGACCGCGAGCGCCACCAGCACGCCGGCGAGCCGCGCCTCGCCCAGGGCGCCGCGCATGGCATCGCGGATGCCTCCGCGCAGCCGGTGCAGGCTCTGCGGCCAGCCGGGCTCGTGTTCCGCCAGCCTCTGCGGGGCGGGCGCGGCGCGCACATAGCCGGTGGCCCGGATGCCGCGGGCGAGCGCCCAGGGCTCGAAATCGAAGGCGTGGGGATTGGCGAGGCCGCGCGGGCGCTTGAGCCGCACCGTGAGGCGCCAGCGCTCGCCGGCGCGGATCGCCGGCGGCGGGATTTCGGCGCCCGTCCGCGCATCGCGCCCCGCGTACCAGGTGAGCGATACCCGCGAGGGCACCCGGGCGCCCGCCGTGAGGACCGCTCGCGCATCGAGCAGGAAGCGCGTGCCGCGCCCGCCTTCCTGCGGAAGGCCCGACACCACGCCCTCGATCGCGATGTCGCGCCCTTCCCACGCCGCGGGCAGCTCGTCGGCGAGGCGCGCCTGCGCCCGCCACGCGGCGAGCCCGTGGCCGGCCGCGAAGGCCGCCGCCGCGACCAGCAGTGCGCGCGCCAGCGCTTGCCGCGGCAGGCGGGAGGCGAGCGCCAGCGCCGCGGCGAGGGCGGCGAGGCGGGGCTCGGGCAGCTCGGCCGCCTGCTGGAGCGCGGCCGTGCCGGCCAGGAAGGCGGCGGCGAAAAGGCGCATGGGAACGCGCACGGCCGGGCGGGGTCGGAAGGGGAGCCGATGCCGCTACGCTAGAATCCCTGAACGCGCCGACCCGCTGGCGCGCCGACATGATCCGACGCAAGCTCAGGAACTGGTTCCCCTCCCCGGAGAGCATTCGCGACCACCGCTGGCTGCGCTGGTGCGCGCCGCTGCTTTCGCACCCGCGCCTGTGGCACCTGCACCGCCGCTCGGTGGCGCTGGGCGTGGCGATCGGCCTCGTCACCGGCCTCATCCCCGGCCCGGTGCAGATGCTGCTCGCGGCGATCATCGCGATCCCGCTGCGCGCCAACATCCCCGCGGCGGTCTTCACGACGCTCTACACGAACCCGTTCACCTTCGTGCCGCTCTACGTCCTCGCCTACAACGTCGGCCGGCTCGTGACCGGCGACGCCGCGCCCGCTCGTGCTGCCGCCCGACCTCGGCTGGAGCTGGGACGAGCTCGGGCAGCCTTCGGGCCGACGCTGTTCGCGTGGATCGGCTCGATGGGCCACACGCTCCTCGTCGGGCTCGCCATCCAGTGCACGGCCTTCGCGGTCGGGCGGCTACGCGCTCACGATGCTCGCCTGGCGCGCCATCGTGACCCGGGCGTGGCACACGCGGCGCGCGCGCCGCGCGCGGGCCCCGCGATGAAGCCGCGCTACTGGGACGAGGCCAAGGCGCACCTCGCGAGGCGCGACCGGGTGCTTCGGGCGATCATCCGCGCCCACCCCGACGCCAACCTGCGCACCCGCGGCGACGCCTTCCAGACGCTGGCGCGCTCGATCGTCGGGCAGCAGATCTCGGTGAAGGCCGCGCAGGCGGTCTGGGAGCGCTTCGAGGCGCTCGCCGGGCGCGTCGCCCCCGAAGCGATCGTCGGGCTCGGGGACGAGGCGATGCGCGCCGCCGGGCTTTCGCGCATGAAGGCCGCCTACCTCAAGGACCTCGCGGGCCGCTTCCACGAAGGGCAGCTGCGGCCGCGGCGCTGGGCGCGGATGGACGACGAGGCCGTCATCGCGGACCTCGTGCAGGTGAAGGGCATCGGGCGCTGGAGCGTGGAGATGTTCCTCATCTTCCACCTGATGCGGCCCGACGTGCTGCCGGTGGGCGACCTCGGCCTGCAGCGCGCCATGGAGCGGCACTACAACGGCGGCGAGGCGCTCACGAAGGACGACATGCGCGCCATCGCCCGGCCGTGGCAGCCGTGGAGCTCGGTGGCGACGTGGTACCTCTGGCGCTCGCTCGACCCGGTGCCGGTGGAGTACTGAGCGTGGGCGAGAGAGCGCGCCTCGTGGCCCCGTCGCCGCGCACAAGGACTCCTACCGCGCGCTGGTGGCCGAGTTCGCCGCCCGCGGCGAGCCTCCCGTGCCCTTCACGCTCTCGCTGCCGAACGAGAACTTCGAGGCCTTCCTCGCGCACCTGGCCGGCTGCGAGCGCGGCATCGGCATCCCGGCGGACTTCGTCCCGCACTCGACGTTCTGGCTGGTGGAGGACGGCGAAGTCGTCGGCGTCTCCAACCTGCGCCACCGGCTCACGCCGAAGCTGCTCGAGGAAGGCGGCCACATCGGCTACGGCATCCGCCCGGGGGCGCGCGGCCGCGGGCTGGGGAAGGCGATCCTGCGGCTCACGCTGCGGGAGGCGGCGCGGCGGGGCATCGGCCGGGCGCTCCTCACCTGCGCGAAGGCCAACGCGGCATCGAGCGCCGTGATCGCCGCGAACGGCGGCGTGCTCGAGGACGAGGCGTTCGTCGCGAGCCGCGGCGAGGTGGTGCAGCGCTGGTGGGTCGAGGCGCGGGAGAGCTAGCGCCGCTCCTGCATCCGGCGCTGCTGCTCCTCGAGCATCTGCCGGTACTCGCGCTCCCGGGCCTCGCGCTGGGCGCTCTCGTGGCGGGCGAGGCGGGCGCGCTCCTCCTCCTGCTCGAGGCTGCGCAGGTACTGCTTCTGGCGCTCGACCTCGCTCTGGGCCTGGCGGCGGCGGGCCTCCTCCTCGCGGCGCAGGCGATCCTCCTCGCGCTGCTTCGCGTACACCTCGTTTCGCGCCTGGCGCTCCTGCGCCGAGTCGACGTAGCGCGCCTGCGCCTCCTGGTTGCGGCGCCAGCGCTCGTACTCGGCGCGCTCGCGCTGCACGCGCAGCTGCTCGCTGCGCTCCCTCGTGACGGCCACCGCCTCCTCGCGGCGCGCCTGCGCCTCGCGGATGCGCGCCTCCTCGGCCTCGGCGCTGCGCCGGGAGGCCTCCCTGTCCAGCGCGAGCCGCTCCTCCTCCAGGCGCAGGCGCTCCTTCTCGCGGGATTGGTTCACCCACATCCCGCCGGCCGCGAGGGCCACCACGGCCGCCAGCGCCGCGGGCATCAGCCAGGCCGGGCGCCGCGCGGCGGGCTCCTCGGCCTCGGACGCTTCCAGCTTCTCGTCGTAGGGCCCGCGCTTGGCCGGGACCGTGAGGGTCACCAGGGCCTCGCGCAGCAGGCGCTCCTCCTCGCGCCTTTCGGCCGGCGAGGCGGCGTAGGCGGGATCGGCGAGCGCCTTCAGCTTGCCCTCGAAGGCGATCTTCACGAGCTGCGGGCTGGCGTTTCGCGCCACGCCCAGGATCCGGTAATAGTCGTGCACGGGAGCGGCCCTCTTCGAAGGTACCGGGGATTCTACCGCCGCGACTCAGGCGGGCTCCAGCCGCCCGTCGGCCAGCCGCAGGCGCCGGTCCATGCGGGCGGCGAGGGCGGGATCGTGGGTCACCATCACGAAGGCCGTGCCGTGGCGCGCGTTGAGCGACACGATGAGGTCGAAGACCTGCCCGGCGGTGCCGCGGTCGAGGTTGCCCGTGGGCTCGTCGGCCAGCACGCAGGCGGGCTCGGTCACGAGGGCGCGGGCGACGGCCACGCGCTGGCGCTCGCCGCCGGAGAGCTCGCCCGGACGGTGCGCGAGGCGATGGCCCAGCCCCACCTCGACGAGCATCGCCTCCGCCCTCGCCCTCGCCTCGGCCTCGGGCAGGCGGCGGATGGCGAGGGGCATGGCCACGTTCTCGAGCGCCGTGAACTCCGGCAGCAGGTGGTGGAACTGGTAGACGAAGCCCAGGCTGCGGTTGCGCAGCTCGCCCTGGCGGCGCGCGTCGAGCGCGGCCATGTCCTCGCCGGCGAGCATCACGGTGCCCGCGCCCGGCCGGTCGAGGCCTCCCAGGATGTGCAGCAGCGTGCTCTTGCCCGGACCCCGACGCGCCCACGATCGCCACCGAGTCGCCGGCGCGCACCTCGAGGTCGACGCCCCGGAGCACGGGCACGGCCACCTCGCCCAGGCCGAAGGTCTTCTCGAGGCCGGCGCAGGCGAGGACGGCGTCACTCATAGCGCAGCGCCTCGGCCGGGTTCACGCGCGCGGCGCGCCAGCTCGGATAGATCGTGGCCGCGAAGGCGAGCCCGAGGGCCACGGCGGCCACGGTCCAGACGTCGCGCCACTCGAGCTGCGAGGGCAGCTCGCTGATGTAGTAGACCTCGCGCGAGAGGATCTGGAAGTCGAAGGCGCGCTCGATCGCCGGGACCACCACGTCGATGTTGAGCGACAGGACGACGCCCAGGACGACGCCCAGGGCCGTGCCGATCACGCCGATGAGGGTTCCCTGCACCATGAAGATCTTCATGATCGACGCGGGCGAGGCGCCCAGCGTGCGCAGGATCGCGATGTCGGGGTGCTTGTCGGTGACCACCATCACGAGCGTGGAGACGAGGTTGAAGGCCGCCACGGCGATGATGAGCGTGAGGATGATGAACATCATCCGCTTCTCGATCTGGATGGCGCGGAAGTAGTTGGCGTTCTGCTGCGTCCAGTCCGTGACGTAGGCGTCCGCGCTCACCGCCTTGGCGAGCTCGCGCGCCACGCGCGGGGCCTCGTAGAGGTTCGGCGAGCTTCAGGCGCACGCCGCTCGCGGCGTCCCCCATCCGGTAGAGCGCCTGCGCGTCCTCCATGCGCACCAGCGCGAGGCCGGAGTCGTACTCGTAGTGCCCCACCGAGAAGATCCCGGCCACGCGGAACTGCTTCAGGCGCGGCACGAGCCCCGCGGGCGTCACCTGGCCCTGCGGCGCGATGAGGGTCACGCGGTCGCCCCTTTGCACCTTGAGCGCGCGCGCGAGGTCCGCTCCCAGCATGATGGAGAACTCGCCGGGCTGCAGGTCCGCCAGGCGCCCGGAGCGCATGTGCGCGCCGAGGTCGGCCACCTGGTCCTCCATCTCCGGAACGATGCCGCGGACGAAGACGCCGCGCACCTGCGCGCCCGAGGACAGCAGGCCCTGCGCCGCGACGAAGGGCGCGGCCGCCGTCACCTGCGGGTTGCGCCTGCGTCTCGGCCATGACTGCGCGCCAGTCGGCGAGGGCGCCGTCGAGGGCGAGCACCTGGACGTGCGCGGCCACGCCCAGGATGCGCGAGCGGATCTCGCGCTCGAACCCGTTCATGACCGACATGACGGTGACGAGCGCCGCGATCCCGAGCGCGATCCCGAGCATCGACACGAGCGAGATGAACGAGATGAAATGGTTGCGGCGCTTGGCGCGCGTGTAGCGAAGGCCGACGAAGAGCTCGAAGGGCTGCAAGAAAACCGACCGGGAAGGGGAAAGGGGGGCGAACCCCGTTTATTATCCACGCTTGCACGCCATGCCGCTCACCCTGCTCGTTCCCGACCTGCTGCCGCTCGCCCTCGCCCCGGAGGCGCAGGCCCTGCGCCTGCCGGCGCTGGAGACCTGGCTCGCGCGGGCGCAGGCCCGCCGCGAGCCCGGCACGGGCAACCACTGGCTCCTCGCGCAGTGGGGGCTGGGCGAGGACGCGCCGGTGGCTGCGCTCACCCTCGCGGCCGACGGCGGCCCGCGCGGAGGCGACTGGCTGCGCGCGGACCCGGTGCACCAGCGCGTCGAGGGCCACGGCCTCGTCCTGCACGACGCCTCCGCGCTCGCCCTCACGCGCGAGGAGAGCGAGCACGCGATCGCCGAGCTCAACCGCTTCTTCGCCGCCGACGGCCTGGAATTCGTCGCCCCCGTCCCCGAGCGCTGGTACGTGCGCGTGCCGCCCGGCGAGCTGCCGCGCACGGTGCCGATCGACGCGGCCGTCGGCCGCAACCCCTTCGGGATGCTCCCGGAGGGCGCGGGGCGCCTGCGCTGGCCCTCGCTCTTCAGCGAGGCGCAGATGCTGCTCGCGGGGCTCGCCTTCAACCGGGAGCGCGAGGCGCAGGGGCGCCCCGCGCTCAACGCGGTGTGGTTCTGGGGCGGCGGGGCCCATCCCGCGGCGCTGCCGCGGCCCTTCGCGGGCGTGGCGGCGGACGCGTCCCTGCCGCGCGCCCTCGCGCTCGCGAGCGGCTGCGCCGTGCAGTCGCTGCCGGAGGGGCTCGCGCAGCTGCCCTCGTCCCGGTCCGCCGAAACCCTGGCCGTCGTGGACCCGCTCACCCGCCCGCTGCAGCAGGGCGACCGGGAGGCGTGGCTCGCGGCCGCGCGCGCCCTCGACCGCGACTGGTTCGTGCCGCTGGGCCGGGCGCTCGCCACCTTCGAGCGCGTCCGCATCGTGCTGCCCGGCGAGCGCGATACCGCCGTCTTCGAGCTGGCGGGGCGTGCCCGCTGGCGGTTCTTCCGGCGACCGCGGCCGATCCACGTCCATGCCTGAGATCGCGGCGCGCCCCGTCGACGAAGCCGCGCGCGCCAGGCTCGCGGCCGGCGGCGTGGACCCGCGGCTCGCGCGGATTCTTCGCCGCGCGCGGCGTGGCCGATCCCGGCGAGGTCGCGCCGGGCCTCGCCTCCCTCCTCGTCCCGGAGCGGCTGGAGCACGCCGCCGAGGCGGCCGCCCTCCTCGCGGACGCGATCGCCGCCGGCCAGCGAATCCTGGTCGTGGCGGACTACGACGCCGACGGCGCCACCGCCTGCGCGGTCGCGCTGCGGGCGCTTCGCGCCATGGGGGCGAAGGTGGAATTCCTCGTGCCCGACCGCTTCCGCTTCGGCTACGGGCTCACGCCCGAGATCGTGCGCCTGGCCGCGGAGCGCTCGCCGGACCTCCTGGTCACCGTCGACAACGGCATCGCCTCCGTGGAGGGCGTGGCGGAGGCGAACCGCCTGGGAATGCGCGTGCTGGTGACCGACCACCACCTGCCCGGCGCCGAGCGGCCCGACGCCGCGTGCATCGTGAACCCCAACCAGCACGGCTGCGGCTTCCCGAGCAAGAACCTCGCGGGCGTGGGCGTCCTCTTCTACGTGATGACCGCGCTGCGCGCGGAGCTTCGCCGCCGCGGCGCCTTCGCCGGGCGCGCCGAGCCCAACCTCGCCGCCCTCCTCGACCTGGTGGCGCTGGGGACGGTGGCCGACGTGGTGAAGCTCGACGCCAACAACCGCATCCTCGTGGCGCAGGGGCTCGCCCGCATCCGCGCCGGCGAAGCGTGCGCCGGCATCCGCGCGCTCCTCGCCGTCGCCGGCCGCGAGCCGGCCCGCGCCACCGCCTACGACCTGGGCTTCGTGGTCGGGCCGCGGCTGAACGCCGCCGGCCGCCTGGAGGACATGACGGTGGGCATCGAGTGCCTCGCCACCGACGACCCGGGCACGGCGATGCGCCTCGCGCAGAAGCTCGACGCCCTGAACCGCGAGCGCCGCGAGATCGAGGCGCGGATGCAGGAATCCGCCCTCGCGATGCTGGCCGGGGTCGATCCGGGCGAGGGCTGGTCCCTCACCGTCCACCGGCCGGAATGGCACGCGGGCGTCGTCGGCCTGCTCGCCTCGCGGCTCAAGGACCGCTTCCACCGCCCCGTCTTCGCCTTCGCCGCCGACGAGGATGGCCGCCTCAAGGGATCCGGACGCTCGATCGCCGGCCTGCACCTTCGCGACGCCCTGGACCTCGTGTCCAAGCGCGCCCCCGGGCTCCTCGAGCGCTTCGGCGGCCACGCCGCGGCCGCGGGCGCGACGCTCCACCCCGGCCGCCTGGAGGAGTTCGGCGCCGCCTTCGAGTCCGTGGCGCGCGAGCTCCTCTCGCCCGCCGACCTGGAGCAGCGCATCGAGACCGACGGCGAGCTGGGCGCGCAGGACGTCAGCTTCGATTTCGCGCGCGAGCTGCGCCGCCACGTGTGGGGCCAGGGCTTCCCCGAGCCGCGCTTCTCGGGGCGCTTCGCCGTCGAGGGCCAGCGCGTGGTGGGCGGGAAGCACTGCCGCCTCACCCTGGGCCTCGCCGGCCGGCGCTTCGCCGCCATCCGCTTCGGCGAACCGGGCCCCTTCCCCGCCGCCATCGACGCGGTCTACCGGCTGGACGTGAACGAATTCAACGGCACCGAGAGCCTGCAGCTCGTGCTCGAGCACTGGTCGGCATGAGGAAGGGCCCGCCCCGGGAGCGCTACCGCTCCGGATGCATCCAGACCTGCAACTCGCCCCCGAATCCGTAGGTGCACGCGCCTGCGTCGGCCGCCGCGCTCCCGGCCACCGCTCCCACGGCCGTGGACCCCGCCATCACGCCCAGCACGATGCCCGCCGCGGGCGCCGCGCCGCCGAAGATCCGCAGGCCGAACAGCATGCCCTCGAGCGCGCCGCGCTCGCCCGGCGCGAGGCAGCGCAACTCGACGCTCGATTCGCGGTATCCCTCCTTGCGGCAGGCGATCCGCAGCGGCGCCGCCGACGCGGGGATCCGCAACTCGCCGGGCGTGGCCACGGTCCACGTTCCCCGGTCGTTGGCCGCGGTGCAATGCGCGTCCCGGATCTCGTGGCGCTCGTACCTCGCGAGCTGGCCCGGGAAGCCGGCCTGCCGCAGGGCCCAGTCGTGGGTGGAGACTTGCAGGGACTGCGCGCCATCCGGCCCCATCGTCCCCGCGGGGGAGGAAGGCGCCGTCGTGGCGCATCCGCCCAGGGCGGCCAGCGCCGCCAAGGCTGCGGTCCCCGCGCGGCGCGCGCCGATCATCTGCGGCCCTCCTCGTCCGATGCTAGAAGCGCGGGTAGCCGGGGTGTTGACCGGGATCACGGCTATAATTCGCGGTTTACCGAAAGTCCCACGCGAAATGGAAGCCGACCAGCTCAACGCCATCGAAAACTCCCTCTCGGACATGGCCATCCGCACGGCCGAACTCCGGAGGTATCTTTGACTTCGACGCCAAGAAGACCCGCCTAGCCGAAGTCAGCAGGATCCTCGAGGACGCCTCCGTCTGGAACGACGCCGCCCGCGCCCAGGAGCTGGGCCGCGAGCGCGCGGGGCTCGAGGGCATCGTGAACGTGATCGAGCAGATCGAGTCCGGCCTGAAGGACGCCGGTGAGCTCTTCGCGCTCGCCAAGGCCGAGGGCGACGACGCCACGCTCGTGGCCGTGCGCGGCGACGCGGCCGGGATCGAGAAACAGGTCGCGGGCCTGGAGTTCCGGCGCATGTTCTCGAACCCCATGGACCCGAACAGCTGCTTCGTGGACATCAACGCGGGCCAGGGCGGCACCGAGGCGCAGGACTGGGCGCAGATGCTCCTGCGCATGTACCTCAAGTACTGCGACAAGCGCGGTTACGCGGTGGAGATCCTCGACGAGAGCGACGGCGAGGTGGCGGGGCTCAAGAGCGCCTCGTTCAAGGTGAACGGCCCCTACGCGTACGGTTACCTGCGCACCGAGACGGGCATCCACCGCCTGGTGCGCAAGAGCCCGTTCGACTCCAACGCGCGGCGCCACACCTCCTTCGCCAGCGTGTTCGTCTACCCGGAGGTCGACGACTCCATCGAGATCGAGATCAACCCGGCGGACCTGCGCATCGACACCTACCGGGCCTCGGGCGCCGGCGGCCAGCACGTGAACAAGACGGACTCGGCCGTGCGCATCACGCACCTGCCGACCAACACCGTCGTCGCCTCGCAGAACGACCGCTCGCAGCACCGCAACCGCGCCGAGGCGATGTCGATGCTCAAGGCGAAGCTCTACGAGCTCGAGCTGCGCAAGCGCAGCGAGCAGAAGCAGGCCCTCGAGGACACCAAGACCGACATCGGCTGGGGGCACCAGATCCGCTCCTACGTCCTCGACCAGTCGCGCATCAAGGACCTGAGAACCAACCACGAGGTGGGCAACACCCAGGCCGTGCTCGACGGCGACCTCGACGACTTCATCGCCGCATCCCTCAAGCAAGGCGTCTGACCATGTCCGAAGACAAGAAGAACCCGCCAACCGAGCCGCCCCAGGACGAGAACCAGATCATCGCGGAGCGGCGCGCCAAGCTCGCGCGGCTGCGCGGGGCGGGCAACCCGTACCCGAACGATTTCCGGCGCGAGTCGCTCGCCGGGGAGGTGCACGCGGCCCACGGCGCGAAGGACGCGGCCGCGCTGGAGGAGGAGAAGCCCGCCGCCTGCGTCGCGGGCCGCATGATGCTCAAGCGCCTCATGGGCAAGGCGTCCTTCGCCACGCTCCAGGACATGAGCGGGCGCATCCAGGTCTACGTGAAGACCGACCTGGTGGGCGCCGAGACCTACGAGGCGTTCAAGCACTGGGACCTGGGCGACATCGTGGGCGTGCAGGGCACGCTCTTCAAGACGCGCACCGGCGAGCTCACGATCCAGGCCACCTCGATCCGCCTGCTCTCGAAGTCGCTCAGGCCCCTGCCAGACAAGTTCCACGGCCTCGCGGACATGGAGGCGCGCTACCGCCAGCGCTACGTGGACCTCATCGTGAACCCGGAGTCGCGCGAGAACTTCGTCAAGCGCTCGAAGCTGGTGCAGGCGATCCGCGAGTTCTTCGTCGCCCGCGGCTACCTCGAGGTGGAGACGCCGATGCTGCACCCCATCCCCGGGGGCGCGGCCGCCAAGCCCTTCACCACCCACCACAACGCGCTCGACATGGACATGTTCCTGCGCATCGCCCCCGAGCTCTACCTGAAGAAGCTCGTGGTGGGCGGCCTGGAGAAGGTCTTCGAGATCAACCGCAACTTCCGCAACGAGGGGATCAGCACGCGCCACAACCCCGAGTTCACGATGATCGAGTTCTACGAGGCCTACCGCGACTACCACTACCTCATGGACCTCACGGAGTCGCTGCTGCGCGAGTGCGCGCAGAAGATCCTGGGAACGACGGCCCTCCCCTACCAGGGCGAGACGATCGACCTCGGCAAGCCCTTCGACCGCCTCACCATGGCCGAGGCGATCGCGAAGTACAACCCGAAGCACCCCCTCGCCGAGCTCGCGAAGCCGGAGTACCTCAAGGCGGCGCTCGGCCCCTTCCAGGTCGAGGTGTTCCCCACCGACGGGCTGGGCCTGCTGCAGCTCAAGCTCTTCGAGGCCACCACCGAGTCGAAGCTCGTGCAGCCCACCTTCATCGTGGCGCACCCGACCGACGTCTCGCCGCTCGCGCGCGCGAGCGACGCGGACCCCGCCGTCACCGACCGCTTCGAGCTTTTCATCACCGGGCGCGAGATGGCCAACGGCTTCTCGGAGCTCAACGACCCCGAGGACCAGGCGGCGCGCTTCGCCGAGCAGGCGAAGGCAAAGGAGGCAGGCGACGAGGAGGCGATGTACTTCGACGCCGACTACGTACGGGCCCTGGAATACGGCCTGCCGCCGACGGCGGGCGAAGGCATCGGCATCGATCGCCTCGCCATGCTCTTCACCGACAGCCCCTCGATCCGCGACGTGATCCTCTTCCCGCAGCTCAAGAGCATCGACGCCTGAGCCACCCCTAGCGGCGGCCGCCGGGCTCCGGCGTGAGCGGCAGGACCAGCCGGTCGGGGTAGCGGTAAGGCGTGCCCTTGTCGTGGTCCACGACGGCGCTCACCGTGCCGCCCAGGAGGGCCGTCCCGCCGACCGTTCCGGCGTAGATCAGCGGCCCGAACACGGGAATGGCCAGCAGGGGCGTGGCGACGACGGCGGTCGCCGCACCGCCGATGGCCGCGCCCTTGAACAACGAGCCCACGAGGTCGCCCTGGGATTCGGTCGCGTGCACGAACACGCGGTAGCCCGGCTTGAGGCAGACGATCTCCAGGGGGCGAGTCGAGCGCATGACGCTTGCGCTGCCGGGAGTGCGGATCTCCCAGCTGCCCTTGTCGTTGCGCAGGCTGCAACGCGCAGCCTCGACCGGGGACTGGGCCGCGTCCACGGTCTCCAGGGCGACGGACTGGACCTGGCCGGCATCCGCAGCGGGAGCCGAACCCACAACCTTTTCCGTCGACGTGCCCGGCGTCGCGCACCCTGCGGCGACGGCGGCGGCGATGACGGCCAGGACGCTCTTCATGGTCCCCTCGCGATCTGCTAGGGTGTCATACATGGATTCTAGGCGCGCCGGGCACACGCGACAACGCCACGTTCGCCCTCCGCGGACGCAGTCGTGATCCGCCCGGTTCCTGGGGCCGGCCGCACGCGCGCCAGCATCGGGGCATTCGTGGCCTTCCTTGCCGTCACACCCCTCTTCGCGCAGGAGGTGACGCTGGCCTTTCCCTACGAGGTCTCCCCGGGTGCGACGCTGCTGCGCGGCGGGCAGCCCGTCACGATGCGCCTTTTCTCGCGCCTGCACGCCGGAGACGAAATCTCCCTCGACGGTGGGGCGCGAATCGCGCTCCTGGTTCCGCAGGCCCGGAACACGCTGCGGGCCCAGGCGCCCGCCCGCCTTCGCGTCGGTCCCGACGGCGTCGAGGCCCTTTCCGGCCGTCTCGACGCGCGGGCCCTGCCCGACTCCGCGCCTTCGGCGGCCGATCTTCGCCTCGCGGGCGATTTCCATTACGCCTACGCGCAGGACGCCGGCCGCCGCCTCGTCCCTCCGCTGTCTCCGCAGGCGCGTTCGCGGATCGAGAGGCTGCAGGCGGGACTGCCCGCCTGGCGCCGCGACTGGCCTCCCGGCGACCAGCTGCCCGAGCTCTTCACGCTATCCGTGCTCGACCGGATGGGGCAGCCGGGCGACATGGTGCCCCTCCTCGACGCGGTGAGCGCGCACCCCGCGCGCGATCCCGCGGTGGCCGACCTCGCGCGGCGCCTGGCGGCCCGCGTCCAGTCCCGAAGCAGCGTGGGGCTGCTGATGCTGCCCTTCGCGGGCGACCGCGGCGCCGGCTTCGGCATGGAGGTGCAGCAGTACCTCGCCCAGTCCGGCAGCGGGGCCTCGCGCTCGATGCGCACGATCGCCGCGGCGCAGGAGGTCGAGGGGCTTCGCGTCCCGACGTCGCGCTCCCTGGCGATGGTGCGCGCCGGCCAGCAGATGGAGGCCGATCTCGTCCTCTTCGGGGTCCTCCTCGCGCCCCGCGTGAGCGACCTGCCCGTGACGCAGCCCGGCCTGAAGTGCATCAAGGTGCGCCGCACCGACCTGAAGGACACGCGCACGGAGGAATGCATCGACCAGGCCCCCATGGAGATCGTCTGCAACCGCCGCACGGCCGAATGGCAGGCACAGCTCACGCTGGCCGACGTCGCGTCGGGGCGCACGACCTTCTCCGACACCGTCGTCGGCACCGCCTCCGGGGACGGCTGCGGCTTCCAGCCGCCGCCGCCGGCCGAGGATCTCCTGAAGGAGGCCCGCCAGGAGGTCATGCTGAACATCCGCGAGATCCTTTCCCAGTCGCTCGCGGGAATCCAGAAGCGCTTCCTCACGCCCGACACGGAGATCCGCTCCGCGGGCTCGCGCCAGGAATTCGGCGCCGCGATCCAGGCCGCGCTGCAGGGCGACGAGGAGCGGGCCTGCCGGACCTTCCGCTCCCTCGCGGAGGTCGAGTCGGCGGCTCCCTCGGTGGTCTTCAACGCCGCGACCTGCGAGGAGTCCGAGGGCCGGCTGGAGCCGGCGCTTCGCCTGTACCGCCAGGCGGCAGCGGCGCCCGGCGCGATGGAGGCGATCGAACGGCTCGCCGCGCTCACCGGAGCATTCGCCTCGGCGGAGGCGCCCGCCGCGGCCGTCTCCACCGACGCCGCCGGCGAGCGCCGAGTGGCGCTCGTGGTCGGCAACGCGGCCTACGGCCGCTCGCCGCTGCGCAACGCCGTGAACGACGCGCGTGACATCTCGCGCGCGCTCTCCGACACGGGGTTCGAGGTGATCCGCGTCGAGAACGCCTCCCTCGAGGTCCTCAACCGCGCCGTCGAGCAGTTCGCCGGGCGGCTCGCCGCCTCGCGCGGCGTGGGCCTCTTCTTCTACGCCGGCCACGGCGTGCAGGTCGAGGGCGAGAACTTCCTCATCCCGGTCGACGCCGACCTGCGCGCGGAGAAGGACGTCCAGTACCGTGCCCTCAACGTGGGACTCGTGCTCTCGAAGATCGAGCAGGCGAGGAACCGGCTCAACCTCATCGTGCTCGACGCGTGCCGCGACAATCCCTTCGCGCGCACGGGGCGCGGCGGCAAGCGGGGCCTCGCCTCCATCGACGCCCCCAAGGGCACGCTCATCGCCTACTCGACCTCGCCGGGCAAGACGGCCGACGACGGCGAGGGCCGCAATGGCCTCTACACGCGTCACCTGCTTCGCGAGATGCGCATGCCGGGGCTTCGGATCGAGGATGTGTTCAAGCGGGTGCGCTCCTCCGTCGCCAGCGAGTCCCGCGACCAGCAGGTCCCGTGGGAGTCCTCGTCGCTCACCGGCGATTTCTACTTCCTGCGCCCATGACGCCCCCCGACCCCGGTCCGGCGCCCGGCGACATCTCCGACGACATCCGCGAGCTGACGGGCCTGTACCTCTCGACGCGCCGCGCGGACCTCGCGCGGCTCGATGCGGCCCTCGCGGCCGGCGACCTGGCCGTGATCCGCGCCGTGGGCCACGCCTTCAAGGGCTCCTCGGCCCCCTTCGGCTTCGTGGAGGCCGGCCGCCTCGGCGCCGAGCTCGAGGAAGCCGCCTCGCGCGGCGACCGCGAGGCCATCGAGGCGATCGTTCCCCTCCTCAAGGCGGCGCTGCCCCCGGAGGGCGGCTCCCATGGCTGACGCCGCGGCGCCCATCGCCGCGATCGGCTTCATCGACGCGTTCCTCCTCGCGCTGCTGCCGCATGGCGGCCGCCCTCCTGGGCACCGCCTTCGTGATGCTGCGGCGCCGGCAGGGCGCGCTCGAGAAGGCCAACGCCGACCTCGCGCGCGAGCGCGAGCGCGTGCACTTCGCCCTCGAGGGAGCCTCGCTCACCATCTGGGACTGGGACATCGCGAGCGACGCCGTCTGGCTCAACGCGAACTGGAAGGAGATGCTGGGGGAGCGGCCGGCCGAGACCCGGACCTCGATGCAGGCCCTCGTCGGCCTCGTCCACCCCGACGACATCGGGCGCGTGCGCACGGACGGCATCGCGATGCTCAAGGGGACGGCCGAGCGCTTCGACGACGAATACCGCATCCGCGGGGCGGAGGGCTCGTGGCGCTGGATCCGCACCCGCGGCATGGTGACCGTCCGCGGCGCCTCGGGGCGCGCGCTGCGCGCGAGCGGAACGAACGCCGACGTCACCTCGCGCAAGCTCGCGGAGAAGTCGCTCGCGGAGAGCGAGGCGCGCTTCCGCGCGCTCACCGAGCTCTCCTCCGACCTCTACTGGGAGCAGGACGAGCAGTTCCACCTCGTGTCCTGGTCGGCGCCGGCCTGGGCGCGCTGGCGCAATCCCGACCTGCCGCGCCCGGCGCTCCAGGCCCCCGAGCTCACCGAGGCCGACTGGGGGGAGCACCGCGCGGTCCTCGAGGCGCGCCAGGCCTTCCGCGACCTGGAGATCCGCCAGGTGGCGCCCGACGGCCGGCAGTCGTGGCTGTCCGTGGGCGCCGTGCCGGTGACCGACGAGCACGGGAAGTTCCGCGGCTACCGCGGGCTCGCGCGCGTCATCACCGACCGCAAGCTCGCCGAGCAGCGGCTGCGCAAGAGCGAGTCGCAGTTCCGGCAGCTGGTCGAGTTCATGCCGGCGGCGATCGTGCTGGTGGGCCAGGACCGGCGGGCGGTCGTCCACAACAAGGCCTACGCGGAGCTGCTCGGCCTGCGCGGCGAGGAAATCGACGGCCGCCTCGTGCGCGAGGTCCTGGGCGAGGAGCGCTTCGCCGTGGTGGAGCCGCACCTGGAGCGGGCCCTCGAGGGCGAGCCCACGCACTACTCGACGTACCGGGATGCCGCCGGCGGGCGCCGCGATCGACCTCGACGTCCTGCACTGGCCCCTGCGGGGCGCCGACGGCGACGTCGAGGGCGTGATCGTGCTCGGCATGGACGTGACGCGTCTCAAGGAGGCCGACCGCATGAAGGACCACTTCGTGTCGGTGGTGAGCCACGAGCTGCGCACGCCCCTCACCGCGATGCGCGGCTCGCTGGGCCTGCTGGCCGGCGGCGTCGCGGGCGAGCTGCCCTGCGGAGGCCAAGCCGCTGGTGGACATCGCGCTGCAGAATTCCGACCGCCTGTGGCGACTCGTGAACGACCTCCTGGACATCGAGAAGATGTCCGCCGGCCACGTCGACTTCCGCATCGAGCCGCTCGACTGGCGCGTGCTCCTGCGCGAGGCGATCGAGTCGAGCCGCGGGCTCATGCAGCAGTTCGACGTCTCCTTCGAGCTCGAGCCCGTCGAGGCCCTGCGCGTGATGGGCGACCCCGACCGCCTCTCGCAGGTGCTCTCGAACCTCATCCTCAACGCGGCCAAGTTCTCGCCGCCGGGCGGCGTGGTCACCGTGGGGGCCGGGCGCCTTCCGGGCGGCGGCGTGCGCACGCGCATCCGCGACCGCGGGCCCGGCATCCCGGAGAATTTCCGCGGCCGCATCTTCCAGCCGTTCTCGCAGGCCGAGTCCGGCGACAGCCGCGCCAGCACCGGCACCGGGCTGGGACTGGCGATCAGCCGCGAGATCGTGCAGCGCCTGGGCGGCACGATCGGCTTCGAGGACGCGCCCGGCGGCGGCACGGTGTTCTGGTTCGACCTGCCCGAGACGCCGGTGGCACAATAGCCGCATGGCAAAAGCTCCTTTCAAGCGCATCCTGCACGTCGACGACCAGCCGGACATCCGCGGGATCGTGAAGCTCGCCCTCGGCAAGATCGGCGGATTCGACGTGTGCAGCTGCAGCTCCGGGGAGGAAGCCCTCGCCGCCGCGGCCGCTTTCGCGCCGGAGCTGCTGCTCATCGACATGAGCATGCCCGGCATGGACGGGATGGCGCTCCTCGCGAAGTTCCGCGAGACGGGCGTCGCCGTCCCCGCGATCTTCTTCACGGCGCGCATCAATCCCGCCGACCTCGAGCGCTACCGCGCCGCCGGCGCGATCGGCACCCTCTCGAAGCCCTTCGACCCCCTGAAGCTGGGGCGCCAGATCACGCAGATCTGGGAAGAGAACTTTCCCGCGAAGGACGCCGCCCCTTGACCGGCCACGACCCCTCCGACCTCGACTTCACCGCGCTCGCCGAGGAAAGGGCCCCCGCCCCTGCCGTGCGCGAGCAGCCCACCGCGGCCGAGGAGGAGGAGGCCCTCATCGGCGCCCAGGCCCTCGGCGCCGAAGGCTTCCACCTCATCGCCACCCGGCGCACCGGGCGCCCGGCGGCCGATCCGTCCTCGCAGGTGATCCTGGTCGTCGACGACGACCTGCCCACGGGGGAGCTCGCCGCGCGCGTGCTGCGCCGGGCGGGGTTCCAGGCCGCCGTCGTGGGCGACCCGCGCGACGCGGCGCGCCACATGACCAAGCTCGGGCCGCCGGCCCTCGTCCTCCTCGACGTGGAAATGCCCGGCATGGGCGGTTTCGAGTTCCTGGCCCGGATGCGGGCCAACAAGCACCTGAAGGACACGCCAGTGGTCCTCTTCACCGCCCTGAGCGAGCGGCGCCACATCGTGCGCGGGCTGCTCGCGGGCGCCGACGGCTACATCGCCAAGCCCATCTCGGGCTCGGCGCTGGTGTCCGCGGTGCAGACGGTGCTGTCCGCCTAGCGCCGGGCGCGTCCGGTCGCCGGGGGCCGCGTGCTACCATTTCCGCATGGCGTGAACGCATTTTCCAGGAGGAAGTTTCGATGAAGACCCGCTTCTCGCGTACCCAGTCCCTGGCCGCCGCGTGCCTGCTGGCCGGCGCCGTGGCGCTCGCCCCGTCCGCCCTCGCCGCGTGCCCGGAATGCGGCACCGTCACCGACGTGAAGACGGTCAAGAAGGAAGGCGAAGGCAGCGGCGTGGGCGCGGTCGCCGGCGGCGTGCTCGGCGGCGTGCTCGGCCACCAGGTCGGCAGCGGCCGCGGCAACACCGCCGCCACGATCGTCGGCGCGGGCGCCGGCGCCTACGCCGGCCACCAGGTCGAGAAGAACCAGAAGACGACCACGTCCTACCAGGTGGTCGTGAAGATGGAGGACGGCAAGAGCCGCACCTTCAATTTCTCGAAGGAAACGAGCTACCGCGTCGGCGACAAGATCAAGGTCGTCGAAGGCAAGCTCACGCGGCAGTAGCGTCGCGCCGGGAGCCATCCCGGGCCGCGATCCTAGCGCGAGCCACCTGCGCGCCGACATGTCGAGCAAGCCGGCACCGGCCCATCCCGAGGATCCCTACGACCTCGACTTCACGGCGCTGGTCGACGAGCCGGCGGAGCCGCTCGCCCCGCCGGCGCCCCCCACCCCCGAGCTCGAGGAGAACGCCCTCATCGGCGCCAACGCGCTCGGGGAGGACGGCTTCCACGTCGTCCTCGTGCGCCCGCGCGCCGGCGGCCCCTCAAACCACGTCGTCATGATCGTGGACGACGACGCGCCCACCGCCGAGCTCGCCTCGCACGTGCTGCGCAAGGCCGGCTACCAGACCGTCGTGGCGCTGGGCGCGCGCGACGCCGCGCGGCTCATGTCGCGCGTGGGCGCGCCGGAGCTGCTGCTCCTCGACGTGGACATGCCGGACATGAACGGGCTGGAGTTCCTGGTCCGCATCCGCCGCCACAAGCGCCTCTTCGACACGCCGGTCGTCCTCTTCACCGCGCACGCCGCGCGGGTGGACATCGTGCGCGGGCTGCAGGCGGGAGCCGACGGCTACATCGCGAAGCCGATCGCGGCCTCTGCCCTCGTGGCCGCGGTCCGCACCGTGCTGGGCCACTGAGGCTTCAGGCCGGCACGGCCTCCAGGTCGTGGTCGCCGGCCGCGGTGATGCGCACGCGCAGGAGCTCTCCGGCCCGGGCGCCCTTCGCGCCCTTCACCCGCACGACCCCGTCGATCTCCGGCGCCTCGGCATGGCTGCGGGCGATGGCCACCCGCCCTTCCAGGTCGTCGACGAGGACGTCGCACTCGCGCCCCACCCGCTCCGCCAGGCGCTCGCGGCTCACCTGCGCCTGCACCGCCATGAAGCGCCCCAGGCGCTCCTGCTTCACGGCCTCGGGAACCGCGCCCGGCAGCTCGTTCGCCTTCGCGCCCTCCACCGGCGAATAGGCGAAGCAGCCGACGCGGTCCAGGCGCGCCTCGCGCAGGAAGGCGAGGAGCTCCTCGAACTCGCCTTCCGTCTCGCCGGGGAATCCGACGATGAAGGTCGAGCGGATCGCGAGTTCCGGGCACTCGCGCCGCCAGGCGCGGATGCGCTCCAGGTTGCGCTCGGAGGCGGCCGGGCGCTTCATGAGCTTGAGGATCCTCGGGCTCGCGTGCTGGAACGGCACGTCGAGGTAGGGCAGGATGCGGCCGGCGGCCATGAGCGGTATCACCTCGTCCACGTGCGGGTACGGGTAGACGTAGTGCAGCCGCACCCACGCGCCGAGGCCGCCCAGCGCCTCGCACAACTCGGTCATGCGCGTGCGCAGGGGCCGCCCGCCCCAGAAGCCGGTCCGGTACTTCACGTCCACGCCGTAGGCGCTCGTGTCCTGCGAGATGACGAGGAGCTCCTTCACGCCGGCCTTCACCAGGCTTTCGGCCTCCCGCATCACCTCGCCCGCCGGCCGGCTCACGAGGTCGCCGCGCATCGAGGGGATGATGCAGAACGTGCAGCGGTGGTTGCAGCCCTCGGAGATCTTGAGGTAGGCGTAGTGCCGCGGCGTGAGGCGTATGCCCTGCGGCGGCACGAGGTCGGTGTAGGGGTCGTGCGGCCGCGGCAGGTGCGCGTGGACCGCGGCCATCACCTCGGGAGTGGCGTGCGGCCCGGTCACCGCGAGCACCCGCGGGTGGGCCTCGCGGACGACGTCGCCCTTGGCCCCCAGGCATCCCGTCACGATCACCTTGCCGTTGGCGGCGAGCGCCTCGCCGATCGCCTCGAGGGATTCCTCGACCGCGGCGTCGATGAAGCCGCAGGTGTTGACCACGACCAGGTCGGAGCCCTCGTAGGTCGGGGCGATCTCGTAGCCCTCCGCGCGCAGCTGCGTGAGGATGGACTCGGAATCGACGAGGGCCTTCGGGCAGCCGAGGGAGACGAAGCCGACCCGCGGCGCTCGCGCCGCGGCCTTGCGCGGACCGGGCACCGGCGTGCCGCTACTTGCGCTTGGCGCGCGGCTTGCGCACGCCCGGCTTCGCCGCGCGCCGGGGCTTGGGGGCCTCCTCGGGCGCCGGCGGCGCCTCGCCCGCGGCGCTGTAGGGGAAGCCGGAGAAGAGCTTGAGCGCCTGGCTGCGCAGCTCTTCCTGCATGTCGATCACGGCCTTCGCGCCCTTCTCGAGGTAGCCGCCCATCACCTGCGGGATCTGCGGGCTGCCGGTCATCATGTTGGCGAAGGCGTCCGCCGGCACCTTCGGGAGCAGCACCTGGGCCTGCTCCTGGAAGCGCTTCTGCGCCTCGTGGAAGGCGTGGATCGAACGCTCGAGGTAGGAGCCCATGAGGCCCTGCATCGAGTGGCCGTAGTAGCGGATGATGTTCGCGAGCATGTCCGAGGAGAACATCGGGACGCCGCCCGACTCCTCCTCGAGGATGATCTGCAGCAGGATCGCGCGGGTGAGGTCCTCGCCGCTCTTGGCGTCCTGCACCTGGAAGTCCTTGTACTGCAGCACCAGGTCCTTCACCTCCGCGAGCGTGATGTAGGTGGAGGTCTCGGTGTCGTACAGCCGGCGGTTGGGGTACTTCTTGATGATTCGGGTCGAAGCCATCGGGATCCTCGGCGATGTTGCGCTACATCAATCGGCGATGCTGCGGCGCCGGCGCGGTATTCCGCAGACGCGCACCAAGTGCTTCATTTTATTACATTTTGGCCTGTTGCGGCAGCGCAAGCCGGCGGCCGTGGTGCAGCGCAATATTTTTGCCTTGACAGGGCGGGGTCTCCTTCCTAGAATTTGGATTGTTGCGGCGCACAATTCCGCTGCGCCGACCTTTGCGGAAGCCCCGAGACCATGGTGAACCTCGCCGAGCAGATGACCGAACTGAACAGCGCCGCCGTGCTTTCGGCCGCGCGCCTGTCGAAGCTTTCCCTGGACAGCGCCGAGCGCCTCCTCGCGCTGCAGCTGAGCTTCGCGAAGTCCGCCCTCGGCGACGCCACGCGCAGCGCGCGCGCCGCCTCCGGCACGCAGGACGTGCAGCAGCTCCTCGCGCTGCGCACCCAGGCCGCCGAGACCGCGATGAGCCAGTGGCTGGAATACTCGCGCAGCCTCTACGAGGTCGCCTCCGACGCCCAGGCCGAGCTCTCCAGGCTCGCCGAGGAGCGCCTGGCGGACATCCAGCGCACCGTCACCGACAACGTCGAGCAGGCCGCCAAGTCGGCGCCCGCGGGCAGCGACGTCGCCGTCGCGGCGATGAAGTCCTCCCTCGCCGCCGCCACCGCCGCCTTCGACTCGTTCACCAAGGCCGCCCGCCACGCCGCGAGCTTCACGGACGCGAGCGTGAAGGCCGCCACCACCGCCGCGCCCAAGGGGCGCCGCCGCTAAAGCGGGTCCTTTCGCGCCGCCAACGTCTCCTCCTCCTTTATCGCAAATTCACCAATTTGGATAAAGGTTCGAACCCCAGGCTCAAACCTGGGGTTTTTTTTTAGAAGGCCCCGTTGAAGGGGCTCACGACAGGAAAGAACGCAACATGGAAAAGAAGATCGCTCTCGTGACCGGCGGCGTCGGCGGCATCGGCGCCGCCATCTGCAAGCGGCTGGCGCAGCAGGGGCATTTCGTCGTGGCCAACTGGATCATCCCGGGCACCGACGCGAAGTATCTCGAGAAGATGGCCGCCGACGGTTTCGGCCCCGACTCGACCGCCGTCGCCTTCGGCGACGTCTCCCGGTACGACTCCATGGGCGAGATGGCCGCGGGCGTCGCGAAGGACCACGGGCCCGTGGACATCCTCGTGAACTGCGCCGGCATCACGCGCGATGCGACCTTCCGCAAGATGACGCCCGAGCAATGGCAGCTGGTCATCGACACCAACCTCACGAGCGTCTTCAACGTGACCAAGCACGTGATCGACTCGATGTGCGAGCGCGGCTGGGGCCGGGTGGTCAACATCTCGAGCGTGAACGGGGTCCGCGGCCAGTTCGGCCAGACCAACTACTCGGCCGCCAAGGCGGGGATCCTGGGCTTCACCAAGGCGCTCGCGCAGGAGGTGATCCGCAAGGGCGTCACGGTGAACGCCGTCTCGCCCGGCTACGTGGAGACCGAGATGGTGGCGGCCATCCGCGAGGACGTGAAGCAGCAGATCGTGGCGCAGATCCCGGCCGGGCGCCTGGGCAGGCCCGAGGAGATCGCCGAGACGGTCGCCTACCTTTGCTCCGAGCAGGCCGCCTACGTGACCGGCGCCAACCTCTCGGTCAACGGCGGGCTGCACATGTACGCCTGAGGCGGCTGCCGCCGCCGCGAAGGGGCGCTCCCCGCGGGGAGGCGCCCCTTTTTGTTGCGCTTTATTGCAGGGCCGGCTCGGGTTCCCCCCGCCCCTGCTAGACTTCGCGGCCTCGCCCCCACGAGGGGCTTTCGTGCTCCGGGAGATCCGCGTGACCCTGCGCTCTTGCCTCGCCGCCGCCTGCGCGGCCCTCGCTTGCCCGGCCGTGCTGGCCGACGCCCTTCCCGTGTTCCCGCCGAAGAACGTCCCCGAGACCCACCACGGCACGGTCGTCGACGACCCGTACCGCGCGCTCGAGAACGTGAAGGACCCGCAGGTCGCCTCGTGGATGAAGGCGCATGCCGACCACGCCCGCAGGACGCTCGACTCGCTGCCGGGCTATGCCGCGCTGAGGGCCCGCGTCGCGGAGCTCGACAACGCCACGTCCGCCGTCGTGGGAATGGTGGCGCGCGAGACCGGCGGCCACCTCTTCTTCACCCGCCGGGGCGCCGCCGACAACACGCTCAAGCTCTTCCATCGCGCCCCGGACGGCAGGGAGAAGCTGCTCGCCGACCCCGACACGCTGGCAGAAGGAGACGGGCAAGCCGCACGCGATCAACTACTTCGTGCCCTCCCCCGACAGCCGGTACGTGGCCTTCGGCATCTCCGCCGCCGGCTCCGAGGACGCCTCGATCCACGTGATCGAGACGGCCACCGGCAAGCGGGTCAGCGGCCCCATCGACCGCGCCCAGTACCCGAGCATCAGCTGGCGCCCGGACTCGAAGTCCTTCTTCTTCCTGCGCCAGCAGGAACTCAGGCCCAGCATGCAGGCGACCGACCGCTACCAGAACGGCCGCTCGTGGCTGCACACCGTGGGCACCGACGCCGCGAAGGACGTGGCGGTGGCCGGGCCGGGGATGTTCCCGCAGGTCGCCGTGCGTCCCACCGACTTCGCCTACGTCTTCGCCATCCCCGGCTCGAAGTTCGCGGTCGCGGGCGTGTTCGCCGGCGTGCAGCGCGAGATCGCCCTCTACGCGGCCCCGCTCGACACGGTGGGCAAGCCCGGCACGCCCTGGAAACCCGTCTGCGACTACGCCGACAAGGTGACGAACTTCGCGGTCAGGGGCGACGACATCTACCTGCTCACGCACCGCGCGAGCCCGCGCTACTCCGTGGTGCGCACCTCGCTCGCCGCGCCCGACGTGAAGAAGGCCGCGACCGTGATCGCCCCCTCGGAGCAGGTGATCTCCGAGATCGCCGCGGCGAAGGACGGGCTCTACCTCGAGTCCCGCGACGGCGCGGTGAAGCGCCTGAAGCGCCTGGCGTGGGGATCCTCCTCGGCCACCGAGGTGAAGATGCCCCTCGAAGGCGCTGCCGGCATCTTGAGCGCGTCCCCGGAAATCGAGGGCGCCGTGGTGAGCCTGGCGGCGTGGACGCGCGCGCGCGAGATCTACGCCGTGGACGCGGCCGGCAAGGCGGCCAACACGGGCCTGCAGCCCCTGGGGCCCTTCGACGCGCCCGCGGACTACGTCACCGTCGAGGTGAAGGTGAAGAGCCACGACGGCGCGATGGTGCCGCTGTCCATCATCCACAAGAAGGGCGTGAAGCTCGACGGCAGCAACCCGGCGCTCCTGTACGGCTACGGCTCCTACGGCATCACGGAGGAGCCGGGGTACATCGCCCGGCGGCTCGCGTGGCTGGAGAAGGGCGGCGTGTTCGCCGTGGCCAACGTCCGCGGCAGCGGCGTCTACGGCCAGGACTGGTACAAGGGGGGCTACAAGTCGACCAAGCCCAACACCTGGAAGGACTTCATCGCCTGCGCCGAGTACCTCGTCGCGCAGAAGTACACCCGGCCCGCGAAGCTCGGGATCCTGGGCGGCAGCGCCGGCGGCATCCTCGTGGGACGCGCGATGACCGAGCGGCCCGACCTCTTCGCGGCCGTCATTCCCGCGGTGGGCGTCATGGACGCGGTGCGGGCCGAGACGACCGCCAACGGCGTGCCCAACATCCCCGAGTTCGGCACCGTGAAGAAGGAGGACGAGTTCCGGGCCCTCCTCGCCATGAGCAGCTACCACCAGGTGAAGGACAAGGCCGCCTACCCCGCCGTGCTGCTGATCCACGGCGTGAACGACCCGCGCGTGGACGTGTGGCACTCGTCGAAGTTCGCCGCGCGCGTGCTCGCGTCGACGACCTCCGGCAAGCCCGTCCTCCTCGACCTGGACTACGACGCCGGCCACGGCATCGGCGCCACCAAGTCGCAGCGCCAGCGCGACACCACGGACATGTACGCGTTCCTCCTCTGGCAGACGGGGCACCCGGACTTCCAGCCGAAGAAGTAGGCGCCCGGCCGGGCGCCCCTGCCCCGGATTCCCCGGGGCGGGGGCGTTCGTGGACAATGGCGGCATGCGCCTGCGCAATGCCTTCACCAAGATCCACCCCTACGCGGGCGCGGCGGGCATGGTCGTGCTGGGGATCCTCCTCGTCGCGACGATCTTCCTCACGGTATTCGACCTTCCCTGGATCGCCTTTCTCCTGGGAACGCTGTGCGCGGCGGCGATCGGGCTCGTGAGCCGGCTCGCCTACGCGGAGTCGACGCTCGCGGCCGTGCGCGAGAACGTCCGTTACGCGGACACCGAGCTGCCGGCCATGATCGCCTACGTGTCGACCGAAGGCATCGTCCGCTACCACAACCAGGCCTTCCGCTCGTGGCTGCGGGCAAGGGAATCGTCGCTCAACGGGCGCTCGCTGCGCGACGCGGTGGGGCTCACGGTATATGGCCAGCTGCGGGGCGGCATCCAGGACGCGCTCGCGGGACGCGCGGGCATGGTGACGCGCGTCCACGAGGGCCTCGGGGTGCCCGACCTGGTCCTGCTCACCCAGTTCCTCCCGCACCTCGGGGAACGCGGCGAGGTGGTCGGCGCCTTCCTCCTGCAGTCGGACGTCACCGCGCTCCAGGACGCCGCCGCCCCGGCGGAGCCGGCGCGGGCTCCCGGGAAGGCGGCCGCCGCAACCGCGCCGGCGACGGTCGCCGCCCCGGCCCCCGACCGCGAGCGGCGGATCTTCGTGGACACCCTGGCCGAGGAGCTCACGGGATGGCAGAACGTGGGCGACCGCCTGCGGGCCGCCCTGAGAAACGACGAGTTCTGCCTCTACAGCCAGGCCATCGCGCCGCTGGGCGCCATGGGCGCCGCGGACGACTTCCGCGAGATGCTGCTGAGGCTTCGCGAGGAGGAGGAAGGCCTCATGCCGCCGGGCGCGTTCATCCCGCTCGCCGAGGAATACGGCCTGATGCCCGACCTCGACCGGTGGGTCGTGACGCACGTGCTCGACTGGGCCTGCTCCTCGCCGTCGCGGCGGGCCGGCCGCTACAGCATCAACCTCTCGCCGGAAACGCTGTCCGGCGGCGCCTTTCCCGGCTTCGTCGACGACGAGCTGCGCAAGCGCGGCGTCCAGGGCTCGCTGCTGTGTTTCGAGATACGCGGGGAGGTGGCGCATGTCCGGCGGCAGGAGTGCGCGCGCCTGGTCTCGGCCCTGGCCGAGGCCGGTTGCCGCACCACCCTGTGCGGGTTCGGCGTGAACGCCGCGGACTACGGCCTGCTCAAGTTCCTGCCCGTCGAGTATCTCAAGATCGACGGCAGCCTCATCCTCAACCTCGCGCGAAGCCAGGTGGACATCATCAAGCTCAAGGCGATCTGCCGCGTGGCGCGGACGACGGGCCGCGCCACGATCGCGGAATTCGTGGAAGGCGACGAGACCATCGCGATCCTGCGCGAACACGGCGTGGACTTCGCGCAGGGCTTCGGGGTCGCCCGGCCGGAACCGCTGGAGCCGGCGGG
This sequence comes from uncultured beta proteobacterium, assembly GCA_963824135.1. Taxonomy (GTDB): domain Bacteria; phylum Pseudomonadota; class Gammaproteobacteria; order Burkholderiales; family Usitatibacteraceae; genus FEB-7. Next base: position 241,911 of record CAWGOH010000013.1, read on the forward strand.
CTGAGCCCGCCGCGCTCCCCGCGGGCGGGTCAGTACATGTGCTGCCCGCCGTTGATCGAGATGTTGGCGCCGGTGATGAACGCCGCCTCCTCGGAGGCGAGGTACGCGCACAGTCCCGCCACCTCCTCGGGCTTGCCCAGGCGGCCCAGCGGGATCTGCGGGATGATCTTCGAGTCGAGGACGTCCTTCGGGATCGCCATCACCATCTTGGTGCCGATGTAGCCGGGCGAGATCGTGTTCACGGTGACGCCCTTGCGGGCGACCTCCAGGGCGAGCGCCTTGGAGAAGCCGTGCATGCCCGCCTTGGCGGCCGAATAGTTGGTCTGCCCGAAGGCGCCCTTCTGGCCGTTCACGCTCGAGACGTTGATGACCCGCCCCCAGCCGCGCTCGACCATCGCGTCCACCACGGGCTTGGTCATGTTGAAGACGCTGTCGAGGTTCGTCTTCATGACGGCGTCCCAGTCGACCTTGCCCATCTTCTTGAAGGTCATGTCGCGGGTGATGCCGGCGTTGTTGATGAGGATGTCGATCGGCCCGATCTCGGCCGAGATCTTCGCCACCGCGTCGTGGCAGGAGTCGAAGTCCGCCACGTCGCAGGGGTAGGCGTGGAAGTGGTAGTCGCGGCTCTCCATGTCCCTCAGCCACTCCTGGTACTTCGTGTTGCCGGGGGAATAGGTCACCACGACCCGGATCCCCATGCGGGCGAGCTTCATGCAGATGGCTTCTCCGAGGCCGCCCATGCCTCCGGTCACGAGGGCGATTCTCTGCGTCATGTCGTCTTTCCTCCTGGCGTTTTTTTCTGCGTGGCTTCGCGTCGCGGCCGCTGCCGCTGCGGCCGGACGCGCTTCTCTACTTCTCGATCTCGGCGCGTTCCTTCACGTAGCGCCCCGGCGCGGGCTCCAGGGGCTTCCTCTTCGCGCTGCCGAGCTTTTCGCGCGCGGCGACCATCTTGCCGGCGAAGGGCCCGAGCCAGAGCGACCAGGGCACCCACCAGCTGCCCGGTGCCTCCTGCGCCTGCACGAACCACTTGTCGGAGTCGGGGCCGAGGCGGTCGTTGGTCCAGTAGTTGCGCTTGCCCTTCGAGGCGGAGTTGATGGAGCCGGCGATGTGCCCGCTCGCGCCCAGCACGAACTTCACCGGCCCGCCGAGGTAGCGGGCGCTCTCGTAGGCGCCCTTCCACGGCACGATGTGGTCCTCGCGCGCGGCGAAGACGAAGGCGGGCATGTCCACGCGCTTCATGTCCACCGGCTCGCCGCACATCGTGAGGGCGTCGGGAACCACGAGCTTGTTGTCCTGGTAGGTGTTGCGCAGGTAGTAGGCGTACATCGGCCCGGGAAGGTTGGTCGAGTCCCCGTTCCAGTAGAGCAGGTCGAAGGCCGGGGGCTGCTGGCCCTTGAGGTAGTTGGACACCACGTAGGTCCAGACGAGGTCGTTGGCGCGCAGGCTGGAGAAGGCGCTCGCGAGCTCCGCCCCGGGCACGATGCCGCCCCTGGCGAGCTTCTTCTCGCGCTTCTCGACGAAGTTCTTGTCGATGTAGACGCGGATCTCGCCCACGTCCGAGAACTCCAGGAGCGCCGTCATGAGCGTGAGGCTCGCCACCGGCTTCCTCTTCCTCTTCGCGAGCACGGCCAGGGCGCAGGCGAGGAGCGTGCCGCCGATGCAAAAGCCCAGCGCGTTCACCTTGTCGGCGCCCGCGATGGCCCTCGCCTCGTCCAGCGCCGCGATCACGCCCGTCTCGACGTAGTCGTCCCAGGTGAGCTTGTCGAGCGGCGGCTTCACGTTGCGCCAGGAGACCATGAAGACCGTGTGGCCCTGCTCGACCGCGTAGCGCACGAGCGAGTTCTCCGGCTGCAGGTCCATGATGTAGAACTTGTTGATGCAGGGCGGGACCATCACCAGCGGGCGCTCGTGCACCTTGTCGGTGAGCGGGCTGTACTGCACGAGCTGGATGAGATCGTTCTCGAAGACGACGGCGCCCGGGCTCACCGCGATGTTGCGGCCGACCTCGAAGGCGCCCTCGTCGGTCATCGAGATGCGGCCCTTCTCCATGTCCGCGAGGAGGTTCTTCATGCCCTCCTCGATCGTCTTGCCGCCGCTCTCGAGCGCCGCCTTGATCGCCTCGGGGTTGGTGGCGAGGTAGTTCGAGGGGGCGGCCGCGTCCAGGTACTGGCGCATGAAGAAGCGCATGCGCCGCTTGGTGGCGGCGTCCATGTCGGCCTCGTCGACCGCCTGCATCATCATCCTCGAGGTGAGGAGGTAGGAGTCGCGGTAGTAGCGGAAGAGCGGCAGCTCGCTCCACTCCGCCGCGCTGAAGCGCTTGTCGGCCGCCGGCTTCGCCGCGCCCTCGGGGGCCTGCGGCTGGAAGGCCTGCATCCACAGGCTCATCTGCTCCTGCATGTACTTGCCCTGCAGGTCGAGCAGCGTCTGCGGCTTGGCGGAGACCGATTCGAGCCACGCCCGGTAGGCCTCCGAGAAGCCCGACATCACGTGGTGGGCGGGGCTGTCCGCGTGCAGCGAGGAGGCGATCTTCTCGTGCGACTTGCGGAGGATTCCGGCGATGCGCTCGGGGTCGTGCGGGTGCGATTTGGGCATGGCGGGGAGAGGCGCCGGAATCCGACGCAAACCTTTGGAAATTCAGGGATTTTCAGCCGTATTGTGGGGGGGCACCCCGGGGGTGTCAAGAAACGCGAGGCGGGAATTCCCTAATGCCCGCCGCCCAGGGTCACGTGCACGATCCAGAGCGTGAGGATGCCCAGGCCGATGAACAGGACCTGCATGGCCGACTCCGCCAGGCGCGTGCGCCGCTGCAGGCCCGGGAATCAGGTCCGCCACGGCCACGTAGAGCATGCCGGCCGCCGCGATGGCGAGGATGCGCGGCACCCATTCCTGCGCCGCGGAGAGCGTGAAATAGCCCAGCAGGGCCCCCGCCACCGCCGCGAGGCTCGAGAGCGCGTTGAGGGCCAGCGCGCGGGACTTCGAGAAGCCCGAGTGCAGCAGCACGAGGAAGTCGCCCACTTCCTGCGGGATCTCGTGCGCGACGATCGCCGCGGCGGTCACCACCCCCAGCCTCACGTCGGCGAGGAACGCGCCGGCGATGATCACCCCGTCGGTGAAGTTGTGGAAGGAGTCGCCGACGACGATCATCCACCCGGAGCGCCCGCCGTCGTGCGCGTGGCCGTGGGCGCCCCCGGGGACGGGCTCGCCCTCCTGCGCGCCGTCGTGGTGGTGGCGCCACAGCAGCATCTTCTCGAGCACGAAGAAGCCGAGCAGGCCCGCGAGGATCAGCGCGGCGGTCGCGCCGGGGTCCTTCGTCTCCTCGAAGAGGTGCGGCACGATGTCGAGGAAGACGGCGCCGAGCAGGGCGCCCACCGCGTAGCTCACCAGCACCGGCACCAGGCGCGCCTGCACGCGGAAGGCGACCAGCGAGGCGAGGAGCACCGAGATCAACCCGCCCGCGAGGCAGGCGGCGAGGATCCAGGCGAGCACGGGCATGGGCGGGTTTCCTGCGACTGAGTTGCAAACAGTCTAGCAGCCGTGTCAAGGACCGGCCCGCGCGCGGGCTGCGGTCAGCGGCCGGCGTCGATCCAGATGAAGGCGCCCAGCCGCCCGCTCGCCTTCGCGCGCCGGTAGGAGAAGAACCGGTCCGCTTCCGTGTAGGTGCAGTAGCCGCCGCCGTGGACGCCGCGGACGCCGGCCTGCGCGAGGCGCAGCCGCGCGAGGGCGTAGAGGTCGGCGAGGTACTTGCCACTGCCCCGCGGCGCGAACGCGGCCTGCGCCTGCGGGTGCGCCGCGACGAACGCCTCCCGGACCTCGGGGCCCACCTCGAAGGCGGCCGGGCCGATGGCCGGCCCCAGCCAGGCGAGCACGCGCGCGGACGGCGCACCCACGGCCGCCGCCGCGTTCTCGAGCACGCCGGCCGCGAGCCCGCGCCAGCCCGCGTGCGCCACCGCCACGCGCGAGCCGTCCTCGCGGCACAGGAACACCGGCAGGCAGTCGGCCGTGAGGACCGCGGCCACGCGGCCGGCCACCGAAGTCACCGCGGCATCGGCCACGGCGCACTCGGGCGCGTCGCCGGCGTCGAGGTCGGCCACGGCGCTGCCGTGGACCTGCGCGAGCCAGCGCGGCCCGGAAGGCAGGTGGCGCCGCACCGCATCGCGGTTGGCGGCCACGCGCGCGGGATCGTCGCCGCACTTCGTCCCCAGGTTGAGCGAGCGGTGCTCGCCCTCGCTCACGCCGCCCGAGCGCGTGGTCACGAAGGCGCGCACCCGGGCGGGCGCGGGCCAGTCGGGAACGATCCAGTCGGCCGGGAGCCTCACCGCGCCGCCCTCAGCTCGGCCGCCAGCGCCTCGAAATCGGCCGGAGGCGGCGCGGTGAAGCGCAGCATCTTGCCGGTGCGCGGATGCACGAAGGCGAGCTTCCAGGCGTGCAGCGCCTGCCGCGGCAGCCGGCGCGCGCCGCGACCGCCGTACACGGGGTCGCCCTCGAGCGGGTGGCCGATCGAGGCGAGGTGCACGCGGATCTGGTGCGTGCGCCCGGTCTCCAGGTCGCACTCGAGGAGCGCGTGCGCCGGGAAGCGCTCGCGCACCCGGTAATGGGTGAGCGCGGGCTTGCCGCCGCGAACCACCGCCATGCGCGTGCGCTGCGCGGGATGGCGCCCGATGGGCGCGTCGACCGTGCCCTCCGCGGGCACGGCGCCGCGCGCGATGGCGAGGTAGGTGCGCTTCACGGTGCGCGCCTGCAGCTGGCGCACGAGGTCCTGCATGGCCGCCTCGTTCTTGGCGACGACCAGGAGCCCGCTCGTCTCCTTGTCCAGGCGGTGGACGATGCCCGCGCGCGGCAGGGACTTGAGGGCCGGCACGCGGTGCAGCAGCGCGTTGAGCATCGTGCCGGCCCAGTTGCCGCTGCCCGGGTGGACCACGAGGCCCGCGGGCTTGGCCACGACCAGGACGTCCTCGTCCTCGTGCACGACGTCGAGCTCGATCGCCTCCGGGCGGAAGGCCGCCTCCTCGGGGCGCGGCGCGAGCGTCACCTCGAGGCGCTCGCCTCCGCGCAGGCGGTCGCGGGGCCGGGCCCGCTCGCCGTCGACCAGCACCGCGCCCTCCTCCACGAGGCGCGCGAGACGGCTCCTCGATTCCCGCGGCAGGAGCTTCGCGAGCGCCTGGTCGAGGCGCAGGCCCGCGAGCGCGGGCTCCACCGCGAACGCGAACTTCGGGGAGTCCGCCTCGCCGGAGGTATAATTTGCGGGTTTCGCCACGGAATCGACCATGAAGCGAAGTGTAACGGCAGCGCTCCTATGCGCGCTCGGCATCGCCCTCGCGGGCTGCGCCTGGCTCAACCCCAACCTCGACGCCCGGCGCGACTGGCAGGCGGCGGACTGGTACCGCGCCGCCAAGGAGGAGCTCGACAACGGCAACTGGCTCAGCGCCGTGAAGCTCTACGGCGAGCTCGAGTCCAAGTTCCCCTTCGGCCGCTACGCCCAGCAGGCGCAGCTCGACACCGCCTACGCCTACTACAAGGAAGGCGACACGGCGCAGGCGATCGCCGCGCTCGACCGCTTCATGAAGTCCTACCCCAACCACCAGAACCTCGACTACGCCCTGTACCTGAAGGCGCTCGCCAACTTCAAGGAGGACCTGGGGCCGCTCGCCAGCGGGCTGGGCCGGCAGGACCTCGCCGACCGCGACCCGAAGGCCGCCCGCGAGTCCTTCGAGATGTTCAAGGAGCTGGTCAACCGCTACCCCGACAGCCGCTACGTCGAGGACTCGCTCGCGCGCATGGACCTCCTGGTGGACGCCCTGGCGCGCCACGAGCTGCACGTGGCGCGCTACTACCTGCAGCGCGGCGCCTGGCTCTCCGCCGCCAACCGCGCCCAGGACATCCTCCTGCGCTTCCCCACCTCGCCGCTGCGCCGCGACGCGCTCGAGATCATGATCGAGAGCTACGACCGCATGGAGCTGCCGGAGCTGCGCGACGACGCGAAGCGGGTGCTGGCGAAGAACTACCCCGCCGCCCCCATGGTGCAGCAAGGGCAAGAACACCGACCTCCTGGTGGAAGTTCTGGTAGCGTCAGCCTAGGCCAGCGATCGGCCAGCAGCTCCACCTGGGCGCAGCGCTTCTTGCCGCGCCCGCGCTTGCGCCGCACGTAGGTGCCGTCGGCGTCGCATCTCCCAGGACTGGGAGTTGTCGTCCAGGTAGGGCTTGAGCCCCTCGCGCACGATGCGCCGCGCGAGCTTGCGCGTCCAGCACCGGGAAGGCGAGCTCGATGCGGCGGAAGAAGTTGCGGTCCATCCAGTCCGCGCTCGAGAGCCACACCTTCTCGTCGCCGCCGTTGGCGAAGCGGAAGACGCGCGTGTGCTCGAGGAAGCGCCCGACGATCGAGCGCACGCGGATGTTCTCCGAGAGCCTCGGCACGCCCGGCCGCAGCGCGCACACCCCGCGCACCACGAGGTCGACCTTCACGCCCGCCTGCGAGGCCCGGTAGAGCGCCTCGATCACGTCCGGCTCCAGGAGCGCGTTCATCTTGGCCGTGATCGCGCGCGGGCTTGCCGGCGCGGGCGTTGCGCGTCTCGTTCTCGATCGCCTCGAGCACGCGCGGGTGCAGCGTGAACGGGCGCCTGCCACACGTGCCGGAGCTTCGTGGCCTTGCCCAGCCCCGTGAGCTGCTGGAAGACCTCGTTCACGTCGGCGCAGATGTCCGGGCGGCAGGTGAGGAGGTCGAAGTCCGTGTACAGGCGCGCGGTGCGCGGGTGGTAGTTGCCCGTCCCCAGGTGCACGTAGCGCGTGAGCCGGCCCTCCTCGCGGCGCACCACCAGCGCCATCTTGGCGTGCGTCTTGTGGCCCACCACGCCGTAGACCACGTGCGCGCCCACCTCCTCGAGCTTCGCCGCCCAGTTGATGTTGGCCTCCTCGTCGAAGCGCGCCATGAGCTCGACGACGACCGTGACCTCCTTGCCGGCGCGCGCGGCGTCGATGAGGGTCTGCATGATCACCGAGTCGGTGCCGGTGCGGTAGACGGTCTGCTTGATCGCGACCACCTGCGGGTCGCGCGCGGCCTCGCGGATGAAGTCGATCACCGGCGCGAAGGACTGGAACGGCCGGTGCAGGAGCACGTCGCCCTTCCTCAGGGTCTCGAAGAGGTCCTTCGACTTCGCGAGCGCCTTCGGGAGCCCGGCCTGGAAGGGCTTGTACTTGAGGTCCGGGCGGTCGACCTGGTCGGGCACGCTCATGAGGCGCACGAGGTTCACCGGCCCGTTCACGCGGTACAGGTCCACGGCCTCCAGGCCCAGCTGCTCCAGGAGGAACGCGGACATCGAGGCCGTCATCGTGTCGTCCACCTCCAGGCGCACGGCGTCGCCCAGGTGGCGCTGCGGCAGCTCGCCCTGCAGCGCCTTCTTGAGGTCCTTCACCTCCTCCTCCTCGACGAAGAGGTCGGAGTTGCGCGTCACCCGGAACTGGTGGCAGCCCAGCACGTTCATGCCCGAGAAGAGCTCGCCCACGTGCGCGTGCAGGATGGAGGTGAGGAAGATGAAGTCGTGCTCGCCGCCGGCCACGCCGCGCGGCAGGCGGATCACGCGCGGCAGGACCCGCGGCGCCTGCACGATCGCCGCGCGCGAGTCGCGCCCGAACGCGTCGCGGCCGTCGAGCTCGACGGCGAAGTTCAGGCTCTTGTTGAAGACGCGCGGGAACGGGTGCGCGGGGTCCAGCCCGATGGGCGTGAGCACCGGCATCATCTCGCGGAAGAAGAAGTCGCGCACCCACTCCTGCTGCGCCGGCGTCCATTCGCCGCGGCGCAGGAAGCGGATGCCGGCGGCGGCGAGCGCGGGCAGGATGGCCTCGTTGAGGAGCGCGTACTGGCGGTCCACGACCTGCCTGGCGACGACGGCCACGCGCGAGAAGATCTCGCGCGGGGTGAGCCCGTCCGGATCGGCCGCCGCGGCGCCCACCTTGAGCTGCTCCTTCACGCCCGCCACGCGGATCTCGAAGAACTCGTCCATGTTGGACGAGACGATGCACAGGAACTTCAGGCGCTCGAGGGCGGGGGTGGCCTTGTCCTCGGCCTGCGCGAGCACGCGCCGGTTGAACTCCAGCGCCTGCAGCTCGCGATTGAGGAAGTGCTCCGGGTTGCAGCGGCGACAGCTTGCGTGGCTCGGATTTCGGCTTGTTACCCACGATTCTGGGACCGTTTCGTGAACGCTTCGTGACAGTGCGGATCGCGGCGCGGAGGGCGCGGAAAACTGTGCCATACTGCGGCGCAAAAGAGCGCGGGCACGCCCGCGCCTGCGGCTCCATGGAATATACCACCCTCGCCGCGGTCGACCTCGGCTCCAACAGCTTCCACCTCGCCGTGGGACGCGTGGTCGACGACCAGATCTACCCCCTCGACGCGATCAAGGAAGCCGTCCGCCTGGGCGCCGGACTCGGGCCCGACAGGCGCCTGGACGCGCAGACCCAGGAGCGCGCGCTCGCCGTGCTGCGGCGATTCTCCGAGCGCATCGCCGGCATGCCCGCGGAGTCCGTGCGCGTGGTCGGCACCAACACGCTGCGGGTGGCGAAGAACTCCCGCGACTTCCTGAAGGCGGCCGAGAAGGCGCTGGGCTTCCCGATCGAGGTCATCTCCGGGCGCGAGGAGGCGAGGCTCATCTATTCCGGCGTCGTGCATTCCCTCCCCCTCACCGACAGCAACCGCCTGGTCGTGGACATCGGGGGCGGCTCCACCGAGTTCATCATCGGGGTGAAGCTGAAGCCCAAGGTGATGGAGAGCCTGTACATGGGCTGCGTGAGCTACACCGGGCGCTTCTTCCCCGACGGGCGCATCGACAAGAAGTCGATGAAGGCCGCCGAGCTGGCCGCGCGCGAGCAGGTGCAGACGATCGTCGCGCGCTTCGAGAAGACGGGATGGCGCGAGGCCGTGGGCTCCTCCGGCAGCGCGCGCTCCCTCTCGGAAGCCATGGTCGCCTCGGGCGTGGCCGAGCGCGGCATCACCGCCGAGGGCCTCGACTGGCTGCGCGAGCAGGCGCTCGCCGCGGGCGACGTGAGGAAGCTCTCGCTCCCGGGCCTTCGCGAGGAGCGCCTGCCGGTCTTCGCGGGCGGGCTCGCCATCATGTCGGCCGTGTTCACCGAGCTGTCGCTGAAGAAGATGACCCTCGCCGAGGGGGCGCTGCGCCAGGGGGTGCTCTGGGACCTGCTGGGGCGCGTGCACCACCGCGACATCCGCGAGGTCACCGTGGACCAGTTCGTGCGCCGCTACCACGTGGACCAGGTGCAGTCGCAGCGCGTGGGCCGGCTCGCGCGCGAGCTCCACCGCCAGCTCGAGCCGGTGCGCGACGAGAAGGTGGTCAACGCCGAGACGTTCCTCGAATGGGCCGCGCGCCTGCACGAGATCGGCATCTCGATCTCGCAGGGCGCCTACCACAAGCACACCGCCTACATCCTCGCCAACGCCGACATGCCCGGCTTCTCGCGCCAGGAGCAGGGCTGGCTCTCCAACCTGGTGCTCGCCCAGCGCGGCCGCCTCCTCAAGATGCGCGGCGTGTTCGACGACGACCCGTCGCTCGCCACCCTCGCCGTCTGCCTGCGGCTCGCCGTGATCCTCCACCGCAGCCGGCGCACGCTCAAGCTGCCCGCGCTTCGCCTGGCCTACCGGGGGAAGGGCTACCGGCTCGAGGTCGACGGCGGCTGGCTCGCGGCGAACACGCTCGTGGCCATCGCCCTGGAGGCCGAGCGCGGCGAATGGGATTCCGTGGGGCTCGCCTTCGAGGTGCAGGAGGACGGCTGAGGCCGCCTATTCCGTGTCCGGCAGGGCCGGCGCGCGCGGGCCGCGGGCGGTGAGCCAGACGCCCGCGAGGATGAGGGCGATGCCGGCGAAGTGGAACGCCCGGATCTGCTCGCCGAGGAAGAGCCACGCGAGCAGGCTCCCGAACGCCGGCATGAGGTGGATGAAGATCCCGGCCACGTTCGACCCCACCTCCGCCACCGCGCGGTTCCAGAAGACGTAGCCGACGAAGGACGGGAAGATGCCGACGTAGACCATGGCGGCCACCGAGGCGGGCGTGAACTCGACCTTGCCGCCCATGAAGAGGAGCTCCGCCGCGGCCAGCGGCGCGAGGAGCACGGCTCCCACGATGCCGCAGCAGGCGAGGAGCGCGAGCCCGGCAGCTCCGCCGGCTTCGTGCGCAGCAGGACGGTGTAGACCGCCCAGAACACCATGCCGGCGATCACGATGAGGTCGCCCTTGTTGAGGGTGAGCGTCGCGAGCACCGCGGGGTCGCCGCCCGTGAGCACGGCGAGCACCCCGGCCATCGAGACCGCCACGCCCAGCGCCTGCACGCGCGTGATGGTGTCGCGGTAGATGAGCCAGCCGGTGAGGATGATCATCACCGGGATCGAGCTGTTCAGGATGACGCCGTTGGTGGCGGTGGTGTAGTGCAGCCCCACGTAGGCGAAGGCGTTGTGCAGCCCCGTGCCCCAGAAGCCGAGCCAGGCGATCGCCCTCCAGTGGCGGCGGATCACGGGCCAGTGCCGGCGGATGAGCGGCCAGGCGAAGGGCAGCATCGCCGTCACGGCGATCGCCCAGCGGATGAAGGTGAGGGAAAGCGGGGAAACGGTGCCCACCACGGCCTTGCCGATCACCCAGTTGAGCGACCAGAAGAGCGAGGTGACGCTGAGGAGCAGGTAGGGGGAGCGAAGCCCTTTCGAGACTTCCTTCACGTCAGGTGACGGCAGCGGATGGCGGCGAGGGGCGGCGAATTGACGGCGCGGCGCGTGCCCAGGAGCCCGGCGATCGCCACGCCGGCGCCGCCCGCGAAGAGGCCCGCCACCGGGACGACCCAGTCGAACTCGTAGGGCACGCCCAGCACGCCCTCCGAGAGCACGATGGCGAGGCCCACCGCCCCGGCCGCGGCCACGGTGCCGGCCAGCAGCCCGATCGCGAGGAACTCCGAGAGCTGCGTGAGCATCATCTGCCGGCGGCTCGCGCCCAGGGTGCGCATCACGGCGCCCTCGAACACGCGCTCGTCCTGGGTCGAGGTGATGGCGGCGAAGAGCACCACGAGCCCGGCGGCGATGGCGAACAGGAAGACGAACTCCACGGCCCGCGAGACCTGGTCCGAGATGCGCTTGACCTGCCCCATGATCGCGGTGAGGTCGATCACGCTCACGTTCGGGAAGCGCTCGACGAGGCGGTTCACCACCTCCTCGCGCCCGGCGGGAAGGTGGAAGCTCGTGATCCAGCTCGTCGGGTGGCGCTCGAGGACGCCCGGGCTCGCGATCACGAAGAAGTTGGCCTTGAAGCTGTCCCACTCCACCTTGCGCAGGCTCGTCACCTTCGCCGAGAAGCGCGTGCCGCCCACGTCCCAGGTGAGCGTGTCGCCCAGGCGGATGGAGAGCGTCTTCGCGATGCCCTCCTCGACCGAGAACTGCGCCTCGTCCGCGCCGGGCTTCCACCAGGCGCCCGCGACGATCTTGTTGTCGGGCCGGACGTCCGCGCGCCCAGGAGAGGTTGAACTCGCGCTCCACCAGGCGCCGGGCGCGCTGGTCCTCGTAGCTCGGCCGGCGACACGGCGCGATCGCCGATCGCCACGAGGCGCCCGCGCACCATCGGGTAGAGGTCGGGGGTCGCGAGGCCCAGGTCGGCGAAATAGGCCTTCACTCCCGGCAGCTGGTCGTTCTGGATGTTGATCGCGAAGCGGTTGGGCATGTCCGCGGGCATCGACTCCTGCCACTTCACGATGAGGTCGCTGCGCACCAGCGTGAGCAGCAGCATCGCCATGATCCCCACGCCCAGCGCCATCACCTGCACGAGGCTCGAGCCGGTGCGCCGGCGCAGGTTGGCGAGGCCGTAGCGCCACGGCCCGGAGGCGCCCGCGCGCAGGCGGGCGAGGCCGCGGATGAGCCCGTAGCCGGCGAGCGCGGCGGCGCCCAGGGCGAGGGCGAAGCCGGCCAGCGCCATCGCGCCGAGCTTCACGTCGCCCGCCTGCCAGACGATGAGCCCGGACAGGGTGCCGAGCCCGAGGGCGTAGGCCGCGAGGCTCGAGGGCTCGGCCACGGCCAGGTCGCGCGCGCAGCACGCGCAGGGTCGGCACGTTGCGCAGGCGCAGCAGCGGCGGGAGCGTGAAGCCCAGGACCAGCACCATGCCGATGAAGGCGCCCTGGATCGCGGGCCGCGCTCCCGGCGCCGGCAGCGCCACGGTGAAGAAGGCCGTGAGCCAGTGCGCGAGCACCGCCTGCGCGCCGAATCCCGCCAGCGTCCCCGCCGCGCAGCCCGCGGCCGCGAGCAGCACGAACTGCCACGCGTTGATGGCGAAGATGTCGGCCTGCGCGGCTCCCAGGCAGCGCATCATCGCCGCGCCGTCGGTCTGCCGGATCGAGAAGCGCCGCGCCGCGAGCGCCACCGCCACGGAGGCGAGCACCACGGACAGGAGCGAGGCGAGCCCGAGGAAGCGCTGCGCGCGCTCGAGCGACACGCGCACCTCGCTCCTCGCGTCGCGCACGCCCTCGATGCGTTCGCCGCGGGCGAGCGCGGGCCGCATGGCCTCGTCGTAGCGGGCGACGGCCTTCGCGTCCCCGGCGACGAGCAGCCGCCAGGTCACCCGGCTCCCGACCTGCACGAGGCCCGTCGCCGCGAGGTCGGCCTCGTTCATGAGCACGCGCGGGGCGATGCCGAAGTAGTCGAGGACGCTGTCGGGCTCGCGGGTGATGATCTCGGCCACGCGTCAGGGAGGCGTTGCCGACCCGGATCGTCTGGCCGCGCGCCGGCCCCGATGCGCGAGACGAGCGGCCCGGCCACCCAGACGGTGCCGGGCGCGGGCGAGCCCTCGACCTCGCGGTCCGCGCCCGCGGGCTCCTTCGGCCACGCGCAGGCGCCCGCGCAGCGGGAACGAGCCGCTCACCGCCTTGATCTCCGAGAGGCTCACGCCCGCGGCGCCCGAAACCATGCTCGGGAAAGTGGTCGTCGAGGCGGTGGCGAGCCCCTCGGCGGCGGCGCGCTCGACGAACGGGCGGCGGCACCGGGTGATCCGAGATCACGACGAGGTCGCCGCCGAGCAGCTCGTTCGCCTGGCGGTCGAGCGCGCCCTGGACGCGGTCGGCGAAGAAGCCCACGGTGGTCACGCTCGCCACGGCCACGAAGAGCGCGACGGCGAGCACCCTCGCCTCGCCCGCGTGGGCGTTGCGGCGGAGCATCCGCAGGGCGATCGAGAGGTTTCTCGTCACGGCTGGCGGCGCCGGCTCTTCACGCCGCGACGACGCCGGCGGAGATGGCGATGCGGCGGTCGCAGCGGGCGGCGAGCGCCTCGTCGTGGGTGACCAGCACGAGGGTGGTGCCGTGGTCGCGGTTCATGCGGAAGAGGAGCTCGATCACCTGCGCGCCGGTGGCCGAGTCGAGGTTGCCCGTGGGCTCGTCGGCGAAGAGGAGCTTGGGCTCGGTCGCGAAGGCGCGCGCCACCGCCACGCGCTGCTGCTCGCCCCCGGAGAGCTGGCGCGGGTAGTGCCCGAGCCGGTCCGCGAGCCCCACCTGGCCCAGCACGCCGGAAGCGCGCGCGGTGGCGTCCGCGCGGCCCGGCGAGCTCGAGCGGCAGCATGACGTTCTCCAGCGCCGTGAGCGCCGGCAGGAGCTGGAAGGACTGGAAGACGAAACCCACCAGGCGCCCGCGCAGCCGCGCGCGGCCGTCCTCGTCCAGGGCGAAGAGATCCTCGCCGTCGATCCAGACCCGGCCGGACGACGGAACGTCCAGCCCCGCGAGCAGTCCCAGCAGCGTGGACTTCCCCGACCCGGAGGCGCCGACGACGGCCACCGACTCGCCGGCGGCGACCTCGAAGGTGGCCCCGTTCACGATGACCAGCTCGTGGTCCGGCGTGGACACTTGTTTGGTGAGCCCTTCGGCCCGCACAATCACGGGCCGGGCCGCCGCTTCCGGCAGCGGCCCGCCGCCCTGGGTTTCCGAATCTCTGATCGCGTTCATGGTGCTCCGGTGCGCGCCCGTTCCTAGGACAAATCCCGACGTGAAATTGCTCGTTCGACTCCCGCGGCGCGCGGTTGCCGGCCTCGCCGCGGTCCTTCTCGCCTTCGCGGCCCTGCCCGCCGGCGCGCAGCGCACGCTGCTCGTCCTGGGCGACAGCCTCTCGGCCGCCTACGGGCTCGCCACCACCCAGGGCTGGGTCTCGCTCCTGGGCGAGCGCATCGCGCGCGACGGGCTCGACTGGCGCGTGGTGAACGCGAGCGTGTCGGGCGAGACCACGGCCGGGGGCCTGAGGCGCCTGCCCGAGGACCTCAAGCGCCACCGCCCGAACCTCGTCGTGATCGCCCTCGGGGCCAACGACGGCCTGCGCGGCCAGCCTGTGGCCGCCATGCGCGCCAACCTCGAGGAGATGATCCGCCTGGCCCGCGCCGCGCGCGCCGATCCCGTGCTGGTGGGGCTCATGATTCCGCCCAATTATGGCATCGATTACGCGCGCGAGTTCCGCGAGCTCTACCCGCAGCTCGCCCGGAAGGCCCGCGTGCCGCTGGTGCCGTTCCTGCTCGACGGGGTCGCCGAGCGCCGGGAGCTCTTCCTTCCCGACCAGCTGCATCCGTCCGCCGAGGCGCAGCCGCTCATCCTCGCGAACGTCTGGCCGACCGTCGAGCCCCTGCTCAGGCGGGCCGCGAAGCGATGACGCAGCTCCCCGTCGCCCGCGAGCGCCCCGCGCCCCGTGCCCGCCTGCCCCTCACGGCGGCCGAGCTCGCCGGATGGGACGCGATCATCGACGCCCGCAGCCCCTCGGAGTTCGCCGAGGACCACCTTCCCGGCGCGGTGAACTGCCCGGTGCTGGACGACGCCGAGCGCGCCCTCGTGGGCACGGCCTACAAGGAGCGCGGCTCCTTCGAGGCCAAGAGGCTCGGCGCCCCGCTGGTGGCGGCCAACATCGCGCGCATCGTCTCGGAGCGCTTCGCCGACCGGCCGAGGTCGTGGCGCCCCCTCGTCTACTGCTGGCGCGGGGGCTCGCGCTCGGGCTCCCTCACCCACGTCCTGCGCCAGGTGGGCTGGGACGCCGTCCAGCTGGACGGCGGCTACAAGGCCTTCCGCCGGCAGGTCGCCGCCGACCTGGAGACCCTGCCGGGGCGCTTCACCTTCCGCGTGGTCTGCGGCGCGACGGGATCGGGCAAGAGCCGGCTCCTGGAGGCGCTCGCGACCACGCCGGCACAGGTGCTCGACCTCGAGGCCCTGGCGGCCCACCGGGGCTCGGTGCTGGGCGAGATCCCCGGGGCCCCGCAGCCGTCGCAGAAGGCCTTCGAGACGGCCATCTGGGCCGCCCTCGGGGGCTTCGACCCGCGAGCAGCCGGTGTTCGTGGAATCCGAAAGCAAGAAGGTGGGCAACCTGCGGGTGCCGGAGGCGCTCATCGGGCGCATGCGCGAGGGCGCCTGCCTGCGGCTGGAGGCGCCGCCCGAGGTGCGCACCGAGCTCCTCCTCGAGGACTACGCGCACCTGGTGGCCGACCCGCCGCAGCTGCGCGAGAAGCTCGCCTGCCTCGAGCCGCTGCACGGCCGGGAACGGATCGAGCGCTGGAGACGACCTGGCCGGCGCCGGCGACTGGCACGGACTGGTGGCGGACCTCCTCGAGACCCACTACGACCCGGCCTACCGGCGCTCGATGTTCCGCAACTACGCCGGCGCCGCCTCGGCGAGCGTGCTGCCGGTGCGCGAGGCCTCCCGCGAGGCCTTCCTCGCCCTCGCGCGCGCCATCGCGGAGCGGTGCCCGCCGGGGAAGCGTCCGTCCTCAGTGCGGCTTCTTCAGGAAGGTGACCACCTGCATGCCGGGCGCGTTCCGGGTGCCGCAGCCCTCCCCGCCGAGTTGCAGCTCGGCCTCGTGCAGGATGTTGATCACGTCGACGTAGTCGCGGTCCTTCACCATCATGAGGGCGGTGCGCCCGCCCTCGTTCCTCGCCGCGGGGTCCGCGCCGGCCTCGAGCAGCGCCTCGACCACGCCCGCCTCGCCGTTGCCCGCCGCGTACATGAGGGGGCGCACGCCGTAGCCGATGCGCGCTTCCTTGTCGGCCCCGCCCTCGATGAGCGCCCGGACGACCTCGGGATAGCCCCGGTCCTCGTCGCCGTTGTAGCAGGCGTGGAATAGCGCCGTGAACCCGCGCGCGTCCGTGGCGTTCACGTCCTCGCCCCGCCGAAGCAGCGCGCGAACCGCCTCCAGGTCACCCCTGCCCGCCGCCAGCATGAGCGGCGTCCTGCCTTCCTCGTCCATTTCCGGCTCCCCCGGTTCGTCGAATCTCCCATTATCGCCACGCGACCCGATGCGATCAACGCCGCGTCCCGCGCCCGCCGCCTTCGGCGCTCCTTCGCTCCCCGCACGAGTTCGGTTAAACTGCCCCGAAACTCACGCAGAGCGCCGCCGCCCCCCTTCCCGGTGTCCGAACGCCCCCACAAGATCGGCAAGTACACCGTCCTGTCCGAGATCGGCCAGGGCGCCTCGGCGCTCGTGTACGTGGGCGAGGACCCGTTCAACGACCGCAAGGTCGCGATCAAGGTCGCCAAGAGCGACGCCGACATGTCGGAGGAGGAGGCCAACCGCTTCGAGAAGCTCTTCCTGAACGAGGCCTCGCTCGCCGGCAAGCTCAACCACCCCAACATCGTCGCGGTGTACGACGCGGTGGTCGACGGCGAGACGCGCTACATCGTGATGGAGTACGTCCCCGGCGGCTCGCTCAAGAAGTACTGCACGGAGACCAACCTCCTGCCGGTGCGCCAGGCGGTGCTGGTGATCTTCAAGATGTGCCGCGCGCTCGACTACGCCTTCCAGAACGGCGTGATCCACCGCGACATCAAGCCGGCCAACATCCTGCTGTCCGAGCGCGACGACATCAAGATCAGCGACTTCGGCACCGCCAAGATCTCGCACGCCACGCACACGCAGATCGAGGGGTTCCTGGGCTCGCCGGCCTACATGTCGCCCGAGCAGATCAACGAGGAGTCGCCCTCCGTCCAGACGGACATCTACTCGCTGGGCGTGGTGATGTACGAGCTGCTCACCGGCAAGCTCCCGTTCCGCGCCGAGAACTCGGTGCAGATGATCAACAAGATCCTGAACGAGGACCCGATCCCCCTGGAGCAGCTGCGCCCCGACCTCCCCGAGAAGCTCGTGGAGATCGTGAAGAAGGCGATGGCCAAGGACGTGCGGGAGCGCTACCAGACCTGGTTCGAGATGGCGAGCGACCTCGCCGACACCTTCCCGCAGCTCGAGCGCTACTCCACCGAGATCAGCTCCACGGAGAAGTTCAACAAGCTGCGGGCGCTGCCCTTCTTCCGCGAGTTCCGCGACGCCGAGCTCTGGGAGGTGCTGCGCGGCGCCATCTGGGAAGTGCACGCCCGCGACGAGAACCTGCTGCTCGAGGGCGAGATCGGCCAGGCGTTCTTCATCATCGTCGGCGGGCAGGTGAAGGTCGTGAAGGACGGCAAGCTCCTCAACGTCCTCAAGGAAGGCGACTGCTTCGGCGAGATGGCCTACCTCTCCGGCGACCGCGCCCGGCGCTCGGCCTCGATCATCTCCGTCTCGGAGGTGCACCTGCTGAAGATCCAGGCCACGCACCTGGAGAGCCTCACCGAAGGCTGCCAGCTGCGCTTCAACCGCGAGTTCCTGAGGACGCTCATCGAGCGCCTCTCCTGGACCACCTCCGTCCTCGCGCAGTTCCGCCGCTAGGCGCGCGAGAAGGACTTCCAGCGCGCCGCGCTGCGCATGCGCGAGCTCACGGGCCGCAGGACGCGGAATTCGCCCGTGCCGCAGAACGCGGCGTAGTCGCGCTGCGGGAGCGCATGCCCCACCCAGCGGTAGCCCGGGATGGGCTCGGGCTCGGGCGCGCGCTCCGGCTGCACGTCGAGCGCGTGCTGCGCCGCCGCCACCGTGAGGGCCGCGTGGGTCTTGCCCGCCAGCACGACGAACGCCGCGCCGATCGCCGGAGCGAGCTCGTGCAGCCAATGGGCCCGGCCGTCGATGAAGGGCTGCAGCACCGGGTCCGAGACGAGCATCTCGCCCGCCACCCAGCCGAGCACGCCGCCGCCGACCGTGACGATGGCCGGGAACCGGGTCATCAGCTTGAGGACGAGGGTGCTGCCGTAGACGATGATCGGGATGCTGATGCCCAGGCCGATCACCAGGAGCAGCACGCTGCCCTTGGCGGCCGCCGCCACGCCCAGGACGTTGTCCAGGCTCATGATGAAGTCGGCCACGATGATCGTCTTGATGGCCGCCCAGAGGTGCGCCGCGCCGTCGATCTCCTCCTCGCCCTCGTCCGGGGCCAGCATCTGGATGCCGATCCAGGCGAGGAGCAGCGCGCCCACGAGCTTGAGGAACGGCAGCCCGAGCAGCAGCACCGCGAAGTAGGTGAGGATCACGCGCAGGAAGATGGCGCCGAAGCTGCCGAAGAGGATGGCCTGCTTCTGCTGCTTCGCCGGCAGCGAGCGGCTGGCGAGCGCGATGACCACCGCGTTGTCGCCGCTCAGGACGATGTTGATCATGATGATCTGGGAGAGCGTCACCCAGAACGCGGTCGTGGCCATCATCTCCATCGCGGTCTCCTCCTTATATGTTCTCCATGGAGGTTACGCGCGCGCGTTGACGCGGCCCTGTCGGCAGGATGACGAAAACCCGACGCCAGGCTGAACGTTTCCTTACGCGAGCCGGCGGAAAGGTCACGCTGAAGGTGTTGCCGATGCCGTCCGTGTCGTCGCGCAGCGAAATCGCCCCGCCGTGGATGCGCACGATCTCCTGGGCGATCGCGAGCCCGAGCCCGCTGCCGTCCTGGCTGCTACCCAGCAGGCGGTGGAAGCGCTGGAAGACGCGTTCGCGCTCGTCGGGCGGGATGCCCGGCCCGTCGTCGTTGATGTCGACCGTCGGCACCGGGTCGGCGCCCACGCGCACGGTCACGCGCCCGCCCTCGCGGCTGTAGCGCACGGCGTTGTCCAGGAGGTTGTCGAAGAGCTCGCGCAGCCTCGCCGCGTCGCCGCGGATCGTCACCGGCCCCGGGGCGGGCTCGAAACCCAGGTCCACCCGCTTCTTCATCGCTTCCGGCACCCATTCCGTGGCGACTTCCAGCGCCAGGGCGTCGAGGTCCAGCGGCACGAGCACCGCCGAGGCGCCCGCCTCGGGCTCGTTGCGGGCGAGCGAGAGCAGCTGCGAGACCACGCGCGAGAGGCGGTCGAGCCCGGCGCTCGACTTCACCAGCGCCGCGCGCATGCGCGCCGGATCGTCCTCGCGAAACGCGAGCTCGAGCTGGGTGCGCAGCACGGTGATCGGGGTCTTCAGCTGGTGCGCGGCATCGCTGATGAAGCGGTTCTGCATCGTGAGGGCGCGGTCGAGCTGCGCCACCAGCGCGTTCAGCGACTCCAGGAGCGGCCTCACCTCCCCGGGCACTCCCTCCACGCCGACCGGCCGCCAGTCGCCGTACGCGCGCGAGGCGACGGTCCGGCGCAGGCGCTCCAGCGGCGAGAGCCCGTGCACGACGCCCGCCCAGACCACGATGCCTGCGACCGCCACCAGCAGGGCCTCGGGAACGATGACGCCCACGAGGATCTCGCGGGCGAGCGCCTGGCGCTTGGCGAGCGTCTCGGCCACGCGCACGAACGCCGCCGGCCGCCCGCGCGCGGCGTCCGCGTCCACCCGGAGCTCCACGATGCGCACCGGCGTGCCCTCCAGCTCCCCGTCGTAGTAGCTCTCCGCGCCCGGCCCGGCGGGAGCTGGCCGGATGCGCTCGCCCGCCACCGCGCGGCCGTCGGCCGCCGACACGTCGAAGTGGATGCGGTCCACGGGGTCGGTGAGGAGGATCTTCTGCGCGTCCTCGGTGAGGTCGAGCGCGAGACCCTCCCCGGACACCGCGCAGCCGCAGCGACATCTCGCGGGCGATCTCGGCGAGCGGCCGGTCGTTGGCCCTCTGCGAGATGCCCATCGCCATCCAGTGGGTGAGCACGGTGTCGACGGCGAGCAGCAGGAGCAGCGGGACGAGGAGCCAGGTGAGGAGCTGCGTCCGCAGCAGCGGCGGGGCGCTAGCCACCGCTCTTCTCGATGAGGTAGCCCATGCCCCGGACCGTCTTGATGTCCACGCCCGAATCCGCGAGCTTGCGGCGCAGGCGGTAGACGAAGACCTCCACGGCGTTGCTCGTGGACACGTCCTCCCAGCCGTACAGGTGGTCGATGATCTGCTGCTTGGTGACGACGCGGCCCTCCCGCAGCAGCAGGAGCTCGACCACGGCCAGCTCGCGCGCCGACAGCTCCACGGGCCGGCCGTCGCAGGACAGGCGCCGTCCCGCCATGTCGAGCTTGAGCGGCCCGTGCACGATCTCCGAGCTCGCGATGGCGTGCGCGCGCCGGATGAGGGCGCGCACCCTCGCCTCCAGCTCGGCGAGCTGGAACGGCTTCGTGAGATAGTCGTCCGCGCCGAGGTCCAGCCCCGTCACGCGGTCCTCGGGCGAGTCGCGCGCCGTGAGGATGATGACCGGCACCCGCGAACGGCGCTGGCGAAGGCGCTTGAGCACCTCGAAGCCGTCGAGGCGGGGCAGCCCAAGGTCCAGGAGGACCAGGTCGTACTCGTTGGTCGAGAGCGCGCGGTCGGCCTCGTCCCCGCTCGCCGCGAGCGAGACCATGTGGGCCGACTGCCGGAGGGCGGAGGACACCGCCTCGGCGAGCATCGCGTCGTCCTCGACGATCAGGATGCGCACGGCCGGCTCAGCGGCCCGCGACCAGGCACACGGCCTGCGCGGCGATGCCCTCCCCGCGCCCGGCGAAGCCGAGCTTCTCGGTCGTGGTGGCCTTCACGTTGACGCGTCCGGCGTCGATCCCGAGGTCGGCCGCGATGTGCGCCACCATGGCCGGGATGTGGGGCGCCATGCGCGGCGCCTCGGCGATGATCGTGGCGTCGACGTTGACGGGCACGAAGCCCTCCTCGCGCGCGAGGCCCGCCACGCGGCGCAGCAGCTCGCGGCTGTCGATCCCCTTGAAGCGCGGGTCGGAGTCGGGAAAGTGGCGGCCGATGTCGCCCAGCGCCGCCGCGCCCAGCAGGGCGTCGCAGATGGCGTGCAGCAGCACGTCGGCGTCGCTGTGGCCCAGGAGGCCCCTGTCGTGAGGAATGTCCACGCCGCCGATCACGAGCCGCCTGCCCGCGACGAGCGGGTGGACGTCGAAGCCCTGGCCGATCCGGTAGTCGCTCACAGCGGGATTCCCCCCTTCCTCGCGAGGATCATCTCGGCGATGGGCAGGTCCTCGGCGAAGGTCACCTTCAGGTTCGCGTTCTCCCCCTGCACGATGCGCGGCATCTGGCCCAGGGCCTCGACGGCCTGCGACTCGTCCGTCGCGTCCAGCTTGCGCGCGAGCGCCCTGCGCAGGAGCCCGTAGCGGAACATCTGCGGGGTCTGCGCGCGCCACAGGCCCGCGCGCGGGATCGTCTCGGCGACCCGGAGGAAATCCTCCTCCACGCGCTTGAGCGTGTCGGCGAGCGGCAGCGCGAGGAGCCCGCCGACGGGATCGTCGCCGACCTCGTCGAGGAACTGCTCGACGAGCCGCGGGGCGATGCAGGGGCGGGCCGCGTCGTGCACCAGCACCCAGTCCTGCGCCACGGCCCTGCTTTCGAGGAGCGCGAGCGCGTTGGCGACGCTCCCGGCGCGCGTGGCGCCGCCGGCGAACATCGCCTCGATCTTTTCCGGGAAGGCGCTCCAGTCGTGCGCTCCCCAGTGCCGGTCCAGCGGCGAGAGGACGACCACCACGTGGTCGATGCGCTCGACCGCGGCCAGCGCCTCGATCGCGTGGAACATCATGGGGCGGCCCGCGAGCGGCAGGTATTGCTTGGGGAGCGCGTCGCCCATGCGCGTTCCCTGCCCGGCCGCGGGCACGATTGCGAATATCCTCGGCATCGTCTTGTCGTTTTCCTCGCGTCGATTATCGCCCATTTCGGCGCCGCCGAAGGGACATGCGGCGGCGCAGATTGAACGGATCCTCCCGAGGGGCCACACTTCGGCCCATGATCGGGCGGATACTCCTCGGCCTCCTCGTGTGCCTCGCGGCGGGATGCGAGTTCGCGGCGAAGCCGGTGCTTCCCCTGTCCGAGGGCGGCAAGCTCGTCGTGGTGACGGTGAACGGGCCGGCCACGTGGTACGAGGACACGCAGGGCCATCCCACGGGCTTCGAGCACGACCTGGTCGCGCTCTTCGCGCGCGAGCTGGGCGTGCCCTTCGAGTACGTCTTCGTGGAAAGCCCCGAGAAGGCCGAGAAGGCCCTCTCCGCGAGGAGCGCGCATCTTGCGGCCGCTCTCCTGCCGAAGCGCTTCGACCTGCCGGGCGGGCTCGCTTGGGGGCCGTCCTACCGCACGGCGCAGTACCAGCTCGTCTGGCGCGCGGGGTTCCCGCGGCCCCGCAACGAGGCCGACATCTCGGGCAGGCGCGTGGGCCTGGTGGGCGATTCCTTCGTCGACCCGCTCCTCGCCGCGCGCGCGACGCTGCCGGCCGTCATCGAGCGCCTGCCGCCGGACACCTCGCCCGAGGAGCTCCTGGAGCGGGTGGCCGAGGGGCGCCTCGACGGCGCGCTCATCGACTCGGCGCGCTTCACGGTCGCGCGCAAGCATTTCCCGCAGCTCGACGTGGCCTTCGACGTGGGCAAGCCCGTCGACTTCGCCTGGCGCGTGGGCGGCATCGACCAGAAGCCGCTCCTCGACCGCATGAAGGTCTTCTTCGCGAGGATCGCGAAGGACGGCACCCTCAAGCGCCTGGCCGACCGCTACTTCGCGCACGCGGCGCGCATCTCCGCGATCGACGCGGGCACGCTCATCGAGCGCATCAACACGGTGCTCCCGAGACTCAGGCCCCACTTCCTCGAGGCCGAGCGCGTCTCGGGCTTCGACTGGCGGCTCGTCGCGGCCATCGGCTACCAGGAGTCGCACTGGGACCCGCACGCGACCTCCCCGACCGGCGTGCGCGGCCTCATGATGCTCACCGAGGACACCGCCGACCGCCTGCAGGTGAAGGACCGGCTCGACGCCCGCGAGAGCATCCTCGGCGGGGCGCGCTACCTTCGCCTCGTCGCCGATTCCCTGCCGCCGCGCATCCGCGAGCCCGACCGGACCTGGCTCGCCCTGGCCGCCTACAACCTCGGCATCGGCCACCTCGAGGACGCGCGCATCCTGGCCCAGCGCAAGGGGCTGTCGCCGGACGCCTGGCAGGACGTGAAGCTCGCGCTCCCCGGGCTCGCCGACCCGGCGACCTACCAGCAGCTCAAGCACGGCTTCGCGCGCGGCCACGAGGCGATGCAGTTCGTGGACAACGTGCGCAACTACCAGGACATCCTCGAGCGCATCGAGCCGCGCGACGGGCCGCTGCCGCCGCGCCCGGCTGCCCCGGATCAGGGCTCGACGAAGGGCTCCGTGGCCTCGAGGTGAGCGGTGTCGGCCCAGGCCTCCACCGTCCAGGTCCCGCTCTCGAAGACGAGGGCGTTGTAGGAGGCGTTCGGGATCGGGATCGCCTGCGAGGCCCCGACGGGGACCGCGTGGACGTGGCGATACAGGGCGGCCAGCACGCCGCCGTGGCACACGACGGCGACCCGCGCTCCCTCGTGCTCGCGGGCGAGGCTCTCGAAGGCGTCGCGGACGCGCTCGAAGAGCTGGCGGCGGCTCTCGCCGCCGGGCACGACGTAGTCCGGGTCCGTGTCGCGAACGCGCGAGAAGACCTCGGGGTAGTGCACGCCGATCTCGCCGTAGGTGAGCCCCTCGGCCACGCCGTAGTTGCGCTCGCGCAGGCGCGCGTCGGCCACGATCTCGTGCCCCGTGCGCGCGGCGATCGCGCGGGCGGTCGCGAGCGCGCGCCCGAGGTCGCTCGACACCAGCCGGTCGAAGCGCTCCGTGGCGAGGCGCGCGGCGATCGCGGCGGCCTGGGCCTCGCCGGCCGCCGTGAGCGGGCTGTCCGCGTGGCCCTGGATGCGCGAGGCGACGTTCCAGTGCGTCTCGCCGTGGCGGACGACGACGAGGCGGGTGCTCAAGCGCGCGCGAGCGCGTCGACGCCGCCCATGTACGGGCGAAGCGCCTCCGGGACCGCGACCGAGCCGTCCGCCTGCTGGAAGTTCTCGAGGATCGCCACGAGCGTGCGTCCCACCGCGAGCCCCGAGCCGTTCAGGGTGTGCACCGGCTCGGCGCGGCCCTTGTCGCCCCCCTTGAAGCGCGCCTGCATGCGGCGCGCCTGGAAGGCCTCGAAGTTCGAGCACGACGAGATCTCGCGGTAGGCGCCCTGCCCGGGCAGCCACACCTCGAGGTCGTAGGTCTTGGCGCTGGAGAATCCCAGGTCCCCGGTGCACAGCATCATGGTGCGGTAGGGCAGCCCCAGGCGCTTGAGGATCGTCTCCGCGTGCCCGGTGAGCTCCTCGTGGGCCTCGGCCGAGCGCTCGGGGTGCACCACCTGCAGGATCTCCACCTTGTCGAACTGGTGCTGGCGGATCATGCCGCGCGTGTCCTTGCCGTAGCTGCCCGCCTCCGACCGGAAGCACGGGCTGTGGCAGACGAAGCGCAGGGGAAGGTCCTTCGCCTCGAGGAGCGTGTCGCGCACGAAGTTGGTGACCGGGTACTCCGCCGTCGGGATGAGGTAGAGGTCGCGCCCCTCGAGCTTGAAGAGGTCGTCCCTGAACTTGGCGAGGCTCGAGACCCCGTCGGCGCACTCGCCCGTCACCATGTAGGGGACGTAGACCTCGGTGTAGCCGTGCTCTTGCGTGTGCACGTCCAGCATGAACTGCGCGAGCGCCCGGTGCATGCGCGCGAGGCCCCCCTTGAGCACCGAGAACCGGGCCCCCGAAAGCTTGGCGGCCGTGTCGAAGTCGAGCATCCCGAGCCCGGCGCCCACGTCGACGTGGTCCTTCACCGGGAAGTCGAACTCGCGCGGCGTTCCCCAGCGGCGTACCTCGACGTTGTCGTCGCTCGACTTGCCGGCCGCCACCTCCGGACGCGGGATGTTCGGGATCATGCGCAGGAAGGCGTTCTGCCGCTCCTGCACGGCCGCGAGCGCGGTCTCGTTGGCCTTGAGCTCCTCGCCGATGCCGCCCACCTCGGCCAGCGCGCCGGAGGCGTCCTCGCCCTTGCCCTTGAGGATGCCGACCTGCTTCGAGAGGGCATTGCGCCTCGCCTGCAGTTCCTCGGTGCGCGTCTGCAGCGACTTGCGCTCGTCCTCGAGCGTGCGGAAGGCGGCCTCGTCGAAGGCGACGCCGCGGCGGGCGAGGCCCGCGACGACCGCGGGAAGGTCCTTGCGAAGGAGCTGGATGTCGAGCATCGGGAGCGAAAGGGCGTCGGGTAAACGACAATTATATTCGCTCCGCCGCGTCAGCCCCCGCCGCCTTCCTTGTCGCGCCGCCGCAGCCAGGCGAGCTTGTCGCGGATCTTCGCCTCCAGCCCGCGGTCCGTCGGCTGGTACCAGCCCGGCGGCTCCATGCCGTCGGGAAGGTAGGACTCGCCGGCCGCGTAGCCGCCCTCCTCGTCGTGGGCGTAGCGGTAGCCCTTGCCGTAGCCCAGGTCCTTCATGAGCCGCGTGGGGGCGTTGCGCAGGTGCAGCGGCACCGGGCGGCTCGCGTCCTTCGACGACGAACTCGCGGGCCGCGCCGTAGGCCACGTAGACCGCGTTCGACTTCGCCGCCACCGCGAGGTAGACGACGCCCTCGGCGAGCGCGAGCTCCCCCTCGGGGCTGCCCAGGCGCTCGTACACCTCGGCCGCGCGCATGGCGATGTCGAGGGCGCGCGGATCGGCGAGGCCCACGTCCTCGGTGGCCATGCGGATCATGCGCCGCGCGAGGTAGCGCGGGTCGGCGCCGCCGTCGAGCATGCGCACCATCCAGTAGAGCGCCGCGTCCGGGTCGCTCCCGCGCACCGACTTGTGCAGCGCGGAGATCTGGTCGTAGAAGTTCTCGCCGCCCTTGTCGAAGCGCCGGCCGGATCGCGTGACCACGCCGTCGACGAACTCCACGTCCACGCCCCGGCGCGCGCTCGGCGCGTGCGGCGCTGGCCAGCAGCTCGACGAGGTTGAACGCGCGCCGGCCGTCGCCGTCGGCGTATTCGACGATGCGCTTCCTCGCCTCCTCGGTGACGTCGATCCCCTCGGCCTCGAAGCCGCGCACGACGAGGCGGTCCAGGTCCTCGGCGCCCAGGCTCTCGAGCACGTAGACCTGGGCTCGCGACAGGAGCGCCCCGTTCACCTCGAAGGAGGGGTTCTCCGTGGTCGCGCCGATGAAGGTGAGGAGCCCGCTCTCGACGTGCGGCAGGAAGGCGTCCTGCTGGGCCTTGTTGAAGCGGTGGACCTCGTCGACGAAGAGGATCGTGGCGCGGCCGTGCGCCTCGCGCGCGAGGCGCGCGCGGTCCACCGCCTCGCGGATCTCCTTCACGCCCGCGAGCACGGCCGAGATCGCGATGAACTCCGCCCCGAAGGCCCGGGCCAGCAGCCGGGCCAGCGTCGTCTTGCCCACTCCCGGCGGCCCCCAGAGGATCATGGAGTGCAGCCGCCGGAGGCGAGCGCCACCGCGAGCGGGCGGCCCTCGGCCAGCAGGTGGCGCTGCCCCACGACGTCCTCGACGCGCTTCGGGCGCAGGCGCTCGGCGAGCGGCGCGTTCGGCTCGCCCGCGGGGGTGAAGAGGTCGGGGGAATCGGTCATCGGCAGGAATGTTGACGCGCGCCAAGAGGGGCGCCGGGCGCAGCGCCTTGGCCCGTCAGGTGCCAGCCGATGACGTCCTTGGCAAAGCACAGGGTCCCGGCCCGGGCATAGATCGCCGGCTGATGCGCCTTGACCCAGGCAAGCAGCGTGGGCGTTTGCGCGGGCCAGGGGCGCTGCCCGCAGATGCGGTGCAAGTCGGTTCCGACGGCCCGGTCGAGTTCCGCCGCCAAAGCCGCGGCGCGGCTGTCGAGGGACTGGATGCCCAGAAGCGGCTCCCCTGCCTGATCCAGAAGGTAAAGTCCGTTGCCATGTCCGGCCAGACCAATGGCTGCGATACGCTCCGGCGCAACTTCCGCCTTTTGCAGACAGCCCGAGATTGCTGCCCGCGCGTTGGCCCAGAGCTCCTCCACCGGACGCTCGACCATGCCCGGCGCGGGTTTGATTGTGGCGCCGTCCACGCCGTGCCGGGCCAGCTGACGGCCCAACGGATCGAACAGCACCGCCTTGACGACCGTATTGCCGATGTCGATGCCCAGAAGCAGGTCAGGCGCCACGGTTGTAGACCTCCCAGGCGGCAGCGCCATCGGCCTCTCGATGGATGATCGCCATCAACGCCGCCACGACCGCCCTGGGGTTCGCGTGCTGATAGATGTTGCGCCCATAGACGAGGCCCTTTGCGCCCTGTGCCACCAGCGCCGCGGACTTTTCCAGCACCAGCCGCAAATCCTCTTTGCCGCCGCCGCGCGCGAGCACCGGCACGCGGGCGGCCTCGACGACGCGGTGGAACTCCTGCGGATCGCTGGTAGGATCGGCCTTGATGATGTCTGCCCCCATGTCGGTCGCCAGCCGCACCAGCGTGACGATCTTCTCGGCGTCGCCGTCGACCTGATAACCGCCCCGGATATCGTTGGGCAGCATCACGAGCGGTTCGATCATCAGCGGCATGCCGTAGCGCGTGCAATCCTCGCGCACGCGGGCGATGTTCTGGATACACTGGCGGAATAGGTCGGGCTCGTCGGGCAGCATGAAGAGGTTGACCACGACACAGGCAGCATCCATCTGCACGGCGGGCAGCACGGGGTCGGCGGCATTCTGCAATTCGGCCCACATCACCCGGTGCCGCGTCGCGTTGTAGGGATTGCCCATGTCCAGTCGCAGGACCAGTGCGGGCTTGTCATGCTCGGGCCTCGATTGCAGCAGGTCGGCTTGGCCATAGGTCATCTGGATCGCATCGGGTCGCGCGCCCACCAGCATGTCGACCACGCGCGGCATATCCTCGAGCCCGTTCAGAAAGCTCGGTTCGTTGCAGACGCCGTGATCGACGGCCACGTCGAGGCAGCCGCCGTTGGAAAACAGCCGGTTCATCCGGACCTTGGGCGAGATTTTCATGGATGGGCTCCTTTCGGGGCCAGTGTGACCCCGTGCCAGGTTTCAAGATCGCTGAGAAAGCGTGTGATTTCGCCCTGTGTCTGGGCTTCGGACCAGCCGAGTTCGCCGGCCATGGACCGGGCCGTAGCGGTGATCAGAGGCAGGGAAAGGAGACCACGAATGGCCAGCGGGCTGCGCCGCTGCAGCACATCGGCAAGGTGCAGCGCCTGTTCATGACGAACGGCCCAGAGCACCTCGCCCTCGGTCATCGACACGCCCGGCAAGGGGCGGTCGTCCCGGGGGCAGAAATCGGCGACCGAGGCGGCCCGCGCGCCGTAAAGGTCTGCAAGATGCGCTGCGCGTTCGGCACTCAGCCCGTGGGAGGCGGCAAGGTCGGCCACCAGACGGTCGGAGAAGCCAGCGCCCCCTCCGATGGGCATGTCGCGGGTGCTGACCTGCCGGGCAAGGCCCAGATCACCCAGCACCACATCGACCGTTTCCTCGGCAAAAGCACGGTAGGTCGTCCACTTGCCACCCACCATGCCTATCTGCGGCACCGGGCCGTGCAATCTGCGCACCGTGTGCCCGCGTGAGATGCGCCCGGTGAAGTCGGCATCGCTGACTGGCAAAGGCCGTATACCTGCATAGGAATAGACGATTTGGTCGGCAGAGATGGGAATAGCCGGGAAAAGCTCTTGCAGCGCCCCCAGGATGTAGTCGCGCTCCTCCGGGCTGCAGGCCGTCCTTCCGGTCGTATTCACGCGCAAGTCGGTAGAGCCGGCAAGCACACGACCGAGGTAGGGAAAGACGATGCAGACGCGTCCATCGCTGTGTTCGAAGTAGATCATCTGGCCGTTCAGCGCCGACATCAGCGCGGGGTTTTCCAGGATGAGGTGCGATCCCTTGGTTCCCGACACCAGCCGCTCGTTCAGCCGCGCGCCGAGGGTCGCCGCGCTGTCGTCGATCCAGGCGCCGGTCGCGTTGACGATCATCCGTGCGCTGACGGGAAGGGCTTGCCCGGTCTCCCCATCGGTCAGGACCAGCCCGCCTTCGGCCTGAGCCAGACGCGCATAGTTCAGCGCCATCGCCTGCGGGTTCCGTGCTATGGCGTCGCCGATCAGTTCGATCCCCAGCCGTTCGGGATGCGAAATCCAGGCGTCATAGTAGGTCGCCGAAAAGCGGATGGAGGGGCGGAAGGTCGGGAAAGCCGACCGCGTCGCCGCCCGGCCCCGGAACCGGTGGCGGGGCAACATCCGTCCGGCCCTCGTTATCGCGTCGTAGATCATCAGCCCCAACTTGATCGGCAGCGCCCCGCGCGGCGTTGGACGCCCGGTGAAGCCCACAAAACTGAACGCAGCATTGGCCAGACCCGAGGCAAAGTGTTCGATCGGGACGGTTGTGGGCAGGGGGCGAACAAGATGCGGCGCGTTGCGGAGAAGCCGGTCCCGTTCGACCAAGCTTTCGCGCACCAGGGAAATCTCGCCGTTTTCCAGATAGCGCAGCCCGCCATGGATCATCCGCGAGGGCGCCGCCGAACAGCCGGAACAGAAATCATTCATCTCCACCAGAAGGACGCGCAGGCCCTGATGGGAAAGGTCGTGAAAGACGCCGATCCCATTGATTCCGCCGCCCACGACGATCACGTCGAACGCCGCGCTTCGGGCAATCCTGTCGATCCTCTGCTGTCGTGTTTCGGGCATGACGTCTTCCTTCGCGGAGGGGCGCTCCGCCGTTATGGTCTTGCAGGGCTGTGGGTCGTCTCAGGCGGTGACGGGGCTCAGATGCCGATCGATGGCGCGGGCAATATCCTCTATGTCGGTTTCGGTCAGGCGCAAGCGTCCAGCTGCCGCGTTCTCGCGTGCCTGATCGGGGTTGCGCGCGCCGCACAGGGCGAAGGTCAGGCCGGGTTGGGCCAGCGTCCAGGCGATGACAACCTGCGACGGGCTGGCATCGTGACGGCCGGCTATGGGCCGGACCGTCTGCATCAGGCGGTCGACGCGGGCGCGGTTTTCGGGCGAAAACCGAGGGTCTTCACGCCGCTGGTCGTCTCCGGCAAACACGCGGTCTGCCGTGATGCCGCCGGACAAAAGACCCAACCCAAGAACGGAATAGCCCATCACGGCGATGCTGTTTTCACGGCAGGCAGGCAGATGCGTCGTCTCGATCCGGCGTTGCAGCATAGAGTATTCCTCTTGCACGGCTGCGATCCCGCCCGCCGCGCGATAGGCGGCCAGATCGTCGGGTGAGGTGTTCGAGGCAGCAAAGGCCAGGATCTTGCCCTCGGCCTGCAGAGCCTTCAGCACTGCGACCGTCTCGGGGATCAGCGTGGTCGGGTCCTGCCAATGGGTGATGTAGAGGTCGATCCGATCGGTCTGCAGCCGCCGAAGGCTTTCGTCCACCTCGTAGCGGATCGCCGCGGGGCTGAGGTCACGGTGGACGGCATGACCACCCTGCGAGAAGAAGTAGGGACCGCGCTGCGCATGCCAGACGAGGCCGCACTTCGTGGCGATCACCACATTATCGCGCCGCCCTCGGATCGCCCGGCCGACAACCTCCTCGGCATGGCCAAGGCCGTAGGCCGGGGCCGTGTCGATCAGGGTGATCCCGGCATCAAGGCCCGCACGGATCGCATCCTCGGCCGCCGCATCATCGGTGCCGCCCCACATCCATCCGCCGATGGCCCAGGTTCCCGAGGCCCACGGCACTGGCCTGACGGCCCGGGGCGATCTCCCGCATCAACATGTCGCTCACGCTGCCTGTCCTTCCGTTGCTAGTATCCGCCCCGCGGTGTCCTCGTCGGTCACCAGCATCGACACGTATCCCCCGCGCAGAACCGACCGCACTGGCCCCACCTTGTCTTCGCCCGCAGCGACTGCGACCACGCGACCACAGGCCCGGATTTCATCAGGGCGTAGGGCGACCAGCCGCTGGTTCAACGCAAAGTTCGCGACTTGCCCCCGGTCTTGTACGAGGTGCCCCAGAAATTCGGCCATCACCCCAAGGCCCGGCAACATTGCACGGTCGGGGGCCGAGAGGGGATGCAGGTCAAAGTAGGAAGAACCCGGCTGTGTGATCGAACCGATCCCGACCAGGCAGGCTGTAGCGCGACGGCCGAGGTCCAGCACCTCTTTCACCACAGCCATGTTCATCAGCATCTCGCGCTGTTCCGGCCGCTCGGCAAACAGCGGTGCGTGCAACTGCAGCGATCGCCCGCCAAGCCGTTCTGCCAAGCGTGAGGCAAGGTTGTTGACATCCGTGTGGAACTTGCCCTGCACCCCCCCGGTCAGCGGCACCACTTGCACGTCGATGGGCTGCTCTACTGACAGGGCATCGACCACCGCTGCCACCGCCTTGCCGCCTGAGATTCCCAGGATGTCGCCATCACGAAGCGTCTCGACCAAATGTGCGGCCGCCGCCTGGCCCACTTGCGCAAGCCGCGTGCCGTCATTTTCCGAGACGGTGGGCGAGACGATGGCCGATTTCACCAGCCCGGTCGCTGCCAGTTGCCGCTCGATGTCCATCAGCCGCTGGAACGGCGTCTCGATGCTTATCTTCACCATGCCCGACCGCCGTGCCTGGGCGATGATCCGGTTCACCTTCGAGGTCGACAGATTCATATCTTCGGCGATTTCGGCCTGTTTGCGGCCCTCCACAAAGTGGCGCACCAGCACGGCATGCATCTGACGCATCATGGTGAAATCGTCGTTCAACTCGTTCATGCCCGCCCCCCTGCCGCCTGTCGTTTCACGAGGTAGTGGTCGAAGGTCACTGCGGCCAGAAGGATCGATCCCCGAATGATGTCTTGCCAGTAGACCGATACGTTCAGAAGGGCGAGCGACGAGGAGACGAGCGACAGAAGTATCGCACCCAGAATCGCGCCGAAGATCGTGCCCTTGCCGCCCGACAGGCTTGCCCCGCCGATCACTGCTGCGGCAATCACGTTCAGTTCCATCCCGACGCCGAATGTCGGCTGGGCCGAGCCGAAGCGCGCCATGTAGATGATGCCTGCGACACCGCAAAGGGTGGAGCAGAGGACCGTCGTCAGGAAGATCACCCGCTTGGTGCGGATGCCGGAATAGGCGGCGGCCTTTTCGTTGCTGCCGGTGTAGTAGACCAGCCGGAAGGCCGTGGTGCGGCGCAAGAGGAAGTCGAAGGCCAGGACGACAATCACGAAGATCACGATGGCGACCGGGATCACGCCGATCGCCCCGATCCCGATCCACTTGAAGCTTTCGGGCAGTTCGAACAGCCCGAGCGGCCGCCCGCCGGTGCCCAGAAGGCAGAGGCCCCGCGCAATCACCATCGCAGCCAATGTGACGATGAAGTGATGCAGTCCGACATAGGTGACGAAGAATCCCATGACCGCCCCGATCCCGGCGCAGGCGGCAATCGCGATCAGCGATGCGACCCAAGGGTTCACGCCGTTCAGGAACAGAAGGCCCGCGATCACCATTGCGAGCGCCGTGACCGAGCCCACCGACAGGTCGATCCCGCCAGAGATCAGGAGGATCGTCATGCCGACGACGACGATCGCCTCGACCGAGAAGGCCATCGTCATCGCGCGCATGTTCGTCCAGGTCAGGAAATGCGGGCTGGCGAAGGACATGATGACAAAGAGCGTCAGGATAATCAGCACGAGGCCCGTTTCCCGGGCGCCGAACAGGCGAGCCAAGAGGCTGCGGTCTTGGACGGTCGTATTCATTGCAGTGCCCCGGACAGGGCCATCGCTCCGGGCGCGGCGAGTGTCATGATGTTGGTCTCGGTGAGGTTTGCGCCCGAAAGCTCTCCGGCAAGGCGGCCTTCGCTGACGACGATGACCCTGTCGCACAAGCCGATCAGTTCAGGCATTTCCGAAGAAATCACTGCAACGCCCACACCGCTCTGGGCCAGCCCGCGCAGGATGCCATGGATCTCTGCCTTGGCGCCGACATCGACGCCCCGGGTGGGCTCGTCAAGGAAGATCACCTTCGGCTCCACCGCAAGAAGCTTGGCCAGCGCCACCTTCTGCTGGTTGCCGCCTGAGAGGCTCGCCACACGGTGCGCCATGCTGGCGGCCTTGAGCTTCAGGCTGGCACCGATGCGCTGCGCTTGTTCGGTCTCGCGTGCGGGGTCGATCACGCCGCCCCGGCGGGCAATCCGCGACAGGTCGAGCGCGGCAATGTTGGCGGCGATCGGCAGGTCAAGGAAGACGCCGTCGCCCTTGCGGTCCTCGGACAGGTAGACGATGCCCTTTGCGATGCAGTCGGCATAGTCGCGCAGGGTCACCGGTTCGCCGTACAGCCGGACCTCGCCCCGGGCGTTGCCTTCAAGCCGGGTCACACCGCGCGCGATCTCGCTGCGCCCGGCGCCGATCAGCCCGGCAAAGCCAAGGATTTCACCCCGGTGTAGCGTAAAGGAAACGTCGTGATAGCGCAGGTCGGTCAGGTTCGCGACGCTCAGGATTTCAGGGCCGCGCGGCCCCGCCAGTTTCGGGGGATATAGCGCATCGAGTTGGCGGCCGACCATGGCGTTGACCACGTCCGACGACGTGATGTCCCCGATGCGGTCGGTGCGGATGTGCTGCCCGTCGCGCATTACCGTGACGCGGTCGCAGTTCTGGAAAATCTCGGCCATGCGGTGCGAGATGTAGATTATTCCCATCCCTCGGGCGGCAAGCTTTCGCATGATCCCAAAGAGTTTCCGGGCCTCGTGTTCGGTCAGCGCGGCGGTCGGCTCGTCCAGGATCAGGATGCGACAGTCCAGTGTGAGGGCCTTGGCGATCTCGACCAGCTGCTGCTGGGAAATCGACAGCCTTCCGGCGGGAAGCCGGGGGTCGATGTCGGCCAAGGGCGCCAAGACCTCGGCGGCGCGCGCGATCAGGTCTGCGCCGCCCATAAGCCTGCGCCGGGACTGGGCGGTTTCCGACATGAAGATATTCTCGGCCACGGAAATGTCAGCGCACAGTGCGATCTCCTGATGCACGAAACCGATGCCCAAGCGCTGCGCCACTGCAGGGCTGTCGATCCGGACGGGCTGCCCGTCGATGCTGATGGACCCGCTGTCAGGCTGAAGGATTCCGTCGATGATGTTCATCAAGGTGGATTTTCCCGCGCCGTTCTCGCCGGCGAGCGCATGAATTTCCCCCGCCCGGAGTTCCAAGCTGGCCGGAGCGCAGCGCGCGGACCGCGCCAAAGGATTTGGCGATGTCGGTCAGGTGCAGAAGGGGCGCCGAGGAGGTCATCTGTCGTTCCAGCGAAAGGGTGCCCCGCCGCATTCGCGGCGGGGCGGGCGCCTCAATTGCGGCCTTCCATGTACGCCTCAAGCACGAAGCTGTCGGCGTTGTCCTTGGAAATCACGGCAAACCCATTGTCCACGAAGGGGATCTGCATCGGGTTGTAGCCCGAGGTCTTGTAGTCGTTGAACGGGTCGATCAAGGCCGGGATGGGCGCCGAGGAAGGTATTCATGAAGCCAATGAAACCCTGGATGCCCTGGTTCGGGTTCAGCGCCATGTGGATGTTGCCTGCCTTGATCTCTTCCAAGCGTGGTGGGCGAGATGTCGGCGTGGATGATCATCAGCTTGTCGCCCGCAGCCTTGACCGCCGCAACGGCACCTTCGGCCGAACCGGACTCTGGGATCCACAGCGCGGCCAGGTCGGGGTTCGCCTGAAGCATGGCCGAAACGGCGGTGAAGGCCGCGTTCGGGTCCTGGTTCGTGGCCTGCCGCCCGACCAGCTTCATGTTCGGGTAGTTCTTTTCCATGTAGGCGATCAGCGCCGTCACCCGCAGGTCGTGGTTCGACTGCCCCGGGTTCTCCAGCACCGCATACTCGGCGCTGTCGCCCACGGTCTTGACGATCTCTTCCGCCGCAAAGGCCGCTTCGGCCAGGTTGTCCGAGGTGATGTAGGCGGTGCGCTTCGACTTGGGCGAGTCCGCTGCGAAGGTCGTCACCGAGACGCCCGCATCGATGGCGCGGTTGATCGGGTCAATGAAGGGATCGGCCTGCATCGGGTGCAGCAGGATGCCCTTCGGATTGGTCACCAGATCCTGCTCGAACGACGCGATCTGCTTGGTGATGTCGTAATCCGGCGTTCCCGAGAAAACGGCCTCGCAGCCAAGCGCTTCTGCGGCCTGCTTGAAGCCCTCGAAGACCGGCACCCAGTAAGGGTGCCCGCTGACCATGACGTTCATGATATAGGTCTCGCCCGGTTCGCAGCGCAAACCGCCGTCGGCCATGACCGCCGGGGACGCCCCAGGAGCGCGACGGCCGATGCCCCGCTCAGTATCAGTGCCTTGACGTAGCTCATGTGTTCCTCCCATGACGACGCGCTTAGCGCCATTTCTGCAAGTTTTCCCGCGTCGCGCAAGATATTGCACGACAAATCGGTAGGGGCAGCACGTCGAGACGTCAACTGACTTGAAAATTTCTGTCGATTGATGAAATTTCTTGCAGACATGCGGAGCGCGCGTCGATGTGTAGCGAGCGTCCGCGCCAAGCCAGAACGCTCCTTGGGTCAGGACCCATTGATCTTGCGCTTGCGGCGTGATTCAGGCTCCGCAAGGAGACTGACCGATGAGCAACCTTTTCTGGCTGACGGACGCGCAGATGGCGCGGCTGCAGCCCTTCTTTCCCAAGAGCCATGGCAAGCCGCGCGTCGATGATCGACGGGTGCTGAGCGGCATTATCTTCATCAATCGCAATGGCTTGCGGTGGTGCGATGCGCCCAAGGAGTATGGCCCGCCGAAGACCCTCTACAACCGCTGGAAGCGGTGGGGCGACAAGGGCATCTTCGCCCGGATGATGGAAGGCCTGGCCTCCGAGGCGGCCGTTCCGAAGACGGTGATGATCGACGCGACCTATCTCAAGGCGCACCGCACGGCGACCAGCCTGCGGTCGAAAAAGGGGGGCCTGACGACCAGAGGGGCCGTCTGATCGGCCGCACCAAGGGCGGCATGAACACCAAACTGCATGCCGTCACCGATGCCGAGGGCCGCCCGATCCGCTTCTTCATGACCGCAGGCCAGGTCAGCGACTACACCGGCGCGGCTGCCCTGCTGGGCAGCCTGCCAAAGGCGGAATGGCTGCTGGCCGACCGCGGCTATGATGCTGACTGGTTCAGAGATGCGTTGAAAGACAAGGGGATAAAGCCCTGCATCCCGGGCCGGAAGTCGCGCGGCAAGCCCATCAAGCACGACAAGCGCCGCTACAAACGCCGCAACCGGATCGAGATCATGTTCGGGCGGCTGAAGGACTGGCGACGGGTCGCCACCCGCTACGACAGATGCCCGAAGGTCTTCCTCTCCGCCGTCGCCCTCGCCGCAACCGTCATGTTCTGGCTATGAAACGAGAACGAGTCCTGACCCTGAGCCGCGGACGCCACACAAATGCATCTCCGTTCGTTTAGGGAAGGGTTTGACGTCAGGCCGTTTATCTCCAGCGCGATGGATTCGACTGGAGATATCTTCGTAAAGCAACGCATGAACCGCTCGAGGATCCTCCCGGACGGCGTCGGGCCGTTGGCTTGGATAGGGCTTGGTCGCGAAGGGCGGAAAGCGGTCGTCGGGTAAGCTCACCGATGCTTGATGCCGCTTCAACATCCGCAGAAATTCGCGGCTTAGACAATCAATGAGTTTGAACGTAGTCTCGGCTTGCAGCTTCCGTAAGCACAGAGAAGCGATGCAGCGAATACGCGCTCGCTTTGCAGCGCAAAACGCCACTCCATCTATTGCGGCGTCCACCCTGCGGTTCGCAGTCCTTGCACGAGGGCGGCGACAGTAGGTTCAACGAGCTGGTGCGATCGCAGCACAGCAGCGGGGTTTTCCGCCATTTCGGCGTCGGCAAGTCTCATCTGCGCGACAGCCTCCGTTGCTTTTCCAGTATTACCGAGGGCCGCCTGGGAGGCAGCGATCACCAGCCAGCCAAATTCTGATCCATTAATTGCTGAACGCTCCGCCGCCGCGATGGCTGCCGCGTAATCGCCCTCAATGTAGGCGTGCGCTGCAATGGCATGAAAATACCACCCTGGAGCCCGCACAGTGCGAGCAATCGCCTGTTCAACAAGCGGAATGCCCTCGTCCCACTTTCCTCGGGCGGACAGCCGCCAGCCCATCTGCACAAGAGTTTCTGGATCATTGGGATTGATGCGCAACGCGTTGCGCATCAGGCTTTCTGAATTATCGAAATTGCCCGAATAATAGTCAATCGCAGCAAGCGCTTGCAAACCCGCAACGTTCTCCGGATCAAGCCTTAGCGCCCGGGCGGCGGCATTTCGCGCCTCATCCATTGTCCGTGCGGCCGAGGCCGCGGGAACCAAGTTGAACCGAACCTCATCCAAGCAAAGCCAGCCGAGCATTGCCCAAGCTTCGGCATAGCTGGGTTGCTGTGCTACCGCCTGCTGGAGGCAGGCCATGACGGGCGCGTGCATCGCCGGATCAAAGGTACGGCGATAGGCACGGGCTTCCAGCAGACAGAAAAAATCGTCAAGCCCCGGCTGCTGTAAGTCCTTCCGGGCGAGGACATCGGTCTTGAGCGGGCCGTAGCTCTGCCCAAGCGCAGTAGCAATATCAGCCGACACCGCACCTTGCACTCCCAGCACACTGTCGGTCGTGAGTGCCCTGTCAAATGTCTGGCTCCAGACGACATGGCCATCCGCCTCGACCAGATCAGCCACGACGCGCAGATGGCCTTGTTCCGCAGCCACTCCCCCGCGCACGATGTACGACACGCCAAGCTCATTCGCGAGCGTGGTTGGGTCGGCTGTCGGGTCCTGCCGAAAAGATGGGTTAGACGTATACAGGCGAAGACCCGAGAACCGCATCAGGTCAGAGATCACTTCCTGCGTCAGTCCTTCGGCCAGCACGTTGCTTCGTTCGTCTCCGCCCAGAACGCTGAACGGAAGCACAACAACCGAGATGGTGGGAATGATCGCATCTTTTTCGGTGTTGGTCGGGCCAACGTTGCGTTGCCACGCTAGAAGCCCTGCGATTACGCCGACACAAAGTAGTATAGCGCCGGCCCCTGCCAGTCGCCGCTGGGGCTTGGCTCTGGACTGAAGTGACTGCGACACGGTGTCAGCGGCATCCGTAGCGTCGTCGCCCACCATGCCTGACGGCTGCTTCTCTGGCGACGTCACGACTTCAAAATGAGGTACATAACCTCCTTTCGGTATGGAAATTCGCAGCGGGTCCCCACGTCCTGCTCCCGCAAAATAGCGCTCAAGGTCTTTTCTGAGCCGCCCTGCCTCAATCCGAACGATCGGGTCGGATTGCTGATCGAAATTCTCATTCCGCCCGAAAACGGCCTGAGCAACCGTAAAACCCTTCAGCAGATGGCCGCGGCCCGCGAGCGTCTCGTCCACCACATAACGCAAAAGAGCCCTACGGTGAGCGTTCTCCGTGAATTCCTTGCTGGAAATAAGCCGATCAATCTGCTTCGACACCTGCTCGGCCAAGGCAGGGTCGGGCAAGAACGCTGACGCCGAAACTTGGTCCTTGTCGCTCATCGCAGGCATCCAAACAAATTCGCCGTCCGGCTCCGACACCAGAAATCCACCAGCGGAAGCTATAGCATGCATCGTAGGCGGGCAACTTCAATACGTGTACACCCTTT
This sequence comes from uncultured beta proteobacterium, assembly GCA_963824135.1. GTDB lineage: Bacteria > Pseudomonadota > Gammaproteobacteria > Burkholderiales > Usitatibacteraceae > FEB-7. The sequence continues at coordinate 280,499 of CAWGOH010000013.1, forward strand.
AAATCATAAGGAGAAAACATGTTGCAGATATTTGATACATAGGCAGCTTCGGGTTGACGTGTGTACCGTTCGCGGCAAGCTGGTTGGCAGGTAAATGCATGTCAGATTTGTCGCCATTGATCGACCGGTTCGCCAGCCAGGAATTTGCCTTCCGACGTCTGCATTCGGCCGATCCGGACTTTCGTGTCGTGTGTGAGGATTACCTGGCGGCTGCTGAAGCATTGATGCGCTTTAAGTCTCAGGGCGCAGCATTCGACGGACGCGTTGAGGAATACCGAACCCTGCTTGCCGAACTCGAAGATGAGATTTCCGAAGCCCTTTCCAACAGTCTCCCTCCCTTTCCGGACAAATCACGCAATTCTTCCTGACCTCGGAAACAGCCGACCAGATTTGAACGAACATGTCGAAAGGACATCAGATGCTCAGACGACCAAATTCAACCCGCGTCGCACGACTGAAACTAGTCGGTGCCGCAGCGCTCGCGGCGGGTGCGATCGGCGGGCCAGTGTGCCCCGGCTGCAGCCCAGGATGCCAAGCCGCCGAACATCCTATTCATCATGGGCGACGACATTGGCTACATGCAGCCGAGCATCTATCACCGCGGCTTGATGGTAGGCGAAACGCCGAACATCGACCGTCTTGGGAAAGAGGGCGCACTGTTCACCGACTACTATGCCGAGCAGAGCTGCACAGCCGGTCGAAACGCCTTCTTTACCGGCATGCACCCGCTTCGTACGGGAATGATCCCGCCACAGCTGCCAGGCAGCCCGTCTTATTTGCGGCCCGGCACCCCCACGCTGGCTAAGTTTCTCCACGACCTCGGCTATTCCACTGGCGAGTTCGGCAAGAACCATCTCGGCGACCACACCGACGCGCTTCCCACCGCGCATGGCTTCGAAGAGTTTTGGGGGTATCTTTACCATCTCGACGCGATGCAGGGCGTCAGCTTTCCAGACATAAACTCCAGTCCCACGGAGCAGACGATAGCGCCGGTGTGCAAGAACACCCCGATCCCCGGCTTGGCCGAAGATCCGAACGCCGTAGATCCCTTGACGTCAGTCTGCCTCACTCCACCCCGCCCGGTCTTGGCGTGTACCTCGTCGGACGGGACTGCTGCAAATCAGACCTGCAAAGACGAAGGTCCGCTGACGCTGGAACGTTCGGAGACGGTTGACGAGGAAATTTCCGCGAAAGTCATCGATTTCCTGGACCGCAAGGATCCCGAGAAAACCAACAAGCCTTTCTTCGTCTGGTATAATCCGGCTCGCATGCACATCACCACGGTCCTGTCAGACAAGTACATGAACATGGTGGGCCAGCCCGGAGGAAAGGACTGGGGCGTCAACGAAGCCGGCATGAAGCAGATGGACGACAATATTGGCATGGTGCTGGCAAAGCTTGAGGCTATGGGTGAGTTGGACAACACGATTATCGCCTTCACGACCGACAACGGCGCCGAGACGATTACCTTTCCCGATGGCGGCACGACGCCCTTCAAAGGCGGAAAGCTGACAACTTGGGAAGGCGGGATGCGGGCACCGTTGGTGGTCCGTTGGCCGGGGCACATCGAACCCGGCACCATCAAGACCGATATTTTCGCCTCGCTCGACTGGCTTCCCACACTCGTCGATATTGCGGGGGGGGCGAAGAACAATGACCTAAAGGCCGAGATTGAGAAGGGCGCCTATCCGGGCATCGTCAAGACGACGCTCGATGGTGTGAACCAGCGCGCCTACTTGGAAGGTAAGGATGAAAAATCCGCGCGTGACACCTTCTTCTACTACTCTGGCAAAGACCCGTCCGCGGTGCGCTACAAGAACTGGAAGATGTACTTTGCGATGGTGTCCGACGATCCGACCGGCTTCCTGGCGGGTGTGCTTCCCTATCACTGGACCCAGGTTGTGAACATAAAACGTGACCCGTTTGAAACCTCGGTCGGCGAACAGATTAAGACGCTGACCGGCATGGGGGGCGCGCTTGCCGGGCCAGTGACCGCATACGTCTATGACTGGAATATGTTGCCAATCGGTCAGGCGCTATGGCTGAGGGAGCTTGAAAGCTACAACGCTTTCCCGCCGATGCAGGACCCGGCCAGCTACAACCTCGAACAGGTTATTCAGCAAGTGAAAGCTATGAAGTCCGTCAGCCACGCTGGGGAATGATCTTCGAACCAGCGGGCACGGTGTGCCCGCTGGCTCCCATCTCGCGGACCATTGAGTGCCGTCTCCCAATACTTCTTTCGTATCACCGGATCATGCCATGACTTTTTCCGACAGCCTTCGAAGGCTTCGCTGCCCTGCTCTCGCACTCGCTGCAGGCCTGTTCAGCCATGCAGCCGCAGCTCAAATCGACCCTTTGCCCTCCTGGAACGACGGGACCGCAAAGTCTGCCATCGTCGCTTTCGTGACCGACACGACAACCGAAGGCAAAGCCACCTTCGTTCCCCCGGCCGAACGTATCGCAACATTCGATCAGGACGGCACCCTTTGGGTCGAACATCCGATGTACAGCCAAGTGATCTACGCGCTCGATCGCGTAGGCACGCTGGTCAAGGCAAAACCCGAACTAGCAGAGGTCGAACCGTTCAGGACCGTGGTGACAGGCGACTTGGAGAAAATCGCCAAGCTTGGCATGCCCGACTTGGAAAAGATCCTCGCCGCCACGCTCACCGGAATGACCGTCGAGCAGTTCCAATCAGAAGTGTCCGCCTGGCTTGTCGAGGCTAAGGACCACCGCTGGAAGAAGCCCTACACCGATCTGACATACCTCCCGATGCAGGAGGTTCTGGCCTACTTCCGCACCAACGATTTCAAAACCTACATCGTGACGGGCGGCGGTCAGGACTTTGTGCGCGTCTACTCTGAAACAACGTACGGCATTCCTCCCGAGCAGGTTGTGGGCACCGTCGGCAGCGTAACGTACACTTATGACAGCGCGGGAAAACCGGTGCTGATCAAGGACCCAAAACTTCTGTTGAACAATGACAAGGCTGGAAAACCCGAAGGCATCCATATGGAGATCGGGCGACGGCCGGTCGCCGCCTTTGGTAACTCTGCGGGCGATCGCGAAATGATCGAGTATACCGAGGCGGGCGATGGACCGCGCCTGGGAATGCTCGTTCTACATGACGATGCGGATCGCGAGTATGCTTACGGACCTGCCAACGGGCTGCCCGACAGCAAGGTAGGCACCTTCCCGCAAGAGCTTTACGACCGCGCCATAGAGAACGGTTGGATTGTGATCAGCATGAAAAATGACTGGAAGCGGATCTTCTCGTTTGATCCTTAATGTAGTAGCGCCGGTCCTCCAAAGGTGCTTTTAAAAGGGACATTCGAAATGAAGTATCAAACTCCTGTGTTGTCGCACTTGGCAATCGGCACCGATATGTCCGCTGTTCACGCGCTGAGCCGGACCAGGCGAACCCGCACGTCTCGAGACAAATGCAACTCAACTCAAAAGGTGTGATCACCATGCGCTTCTTGCTAATTCTGGCTGCTCTCCCACTGTTTTTGGCGGCATGTGTTAACAACGGTGGCAATACGAACCCAGGCGGTCCGTCGACAGTGAATCCGGATGGAAGTCCCGTGATTGGCGAGGCGCGCGGATATTAATGATCATTTGCTAAAACGGGCAGTCAGATTGGTTAACAGGAAAGCCGGCCAAGGCCTTTTTACGTTCAGGCGTAGGAGCCGCCAACGCTGTGAGTCAGGTTAGGTTGGGGGAAACTCAATGTAAGAATGCTCTCTTTGTCTGTGCGCTTGGCATGGGTCAGGAGGGCAATTTCAAAGGAATTGTTCGCACCATACCTTTCGTCCAGCGATCGCTCCTGAGGCATTCCTGAGCGACAATCTGGGGAAATGGCACTTCTGCGTTTTGCCAAAGGCAGCTTTGGGCCGAGGCTGTGTGAAAACTCGGCGTTGTGATCGCTCTCGTCGAGGTCTCTCCCGCAAATCGAACAGAGGACCATTCAACGGGACGAGAGAGCGCGAATATCTCGGGTTTTCGGATCAACTGGCCAGGTGGCCGGAGTTTTCACACATGGGGTAATCGCGGGAGCGACGCCCGCAACGGTGCCAGAGGATTTGGGCGGGTGGTTGTTCCCCGATAGGATGGAGATACGGGCTCACGATGGACGCCGGGCCCAAACATCGAACGGAGAACAACCATGTACGAGTATATCGGTCTGGACGTGTCGTTGAAAGAGACGGCGATTTCGGTGCGCCGAAGCGGCAAACGGGTCTGGCGCGGCAAATGCCCATCCGACCCAGCGGTAATTGCCGCGGTCTGATCGGCATGCGCCGCAGGCCAAGCGCGTCGTGTTCGAGACCGGCCCGTTGTCGGTCTGGTTCTATCATGCGCTGATCGCGGAAGGCCTGCCGGCGATCTGCATCGACGCGCGCCACGCCAAGAGCAGCGCTCGACATGGCGCCGAACAAGACCGATGCGAACGATGCCGACGGCCTGGCGCACCTGGCCGAGGTCGGCTTTTACCGCGAGGTCCGGGTGAAGGGCTTCGACAGCATGCTGACCCGCACGCTGGTTGCAGCCCGCAGGCGGCTGGTCCGGATCACGACCGAGCTTTCCAACCAGATATCCGCGGGCTGATGAAGACGTTTGGGCTGGTCGTCCCCGGCGCCAAGGGCGGCCGGTTCGAAGCCGAAGTCCGTCGGCTCCTTGCCGGACAAGGCAGCCTCGAGCAAGTCATCCTGCCGCTGCTCGAGGCATGGCGCGCCGTGCGCAGCCGCGCGGCCGAACTCGGCCGCCAGTTGCTGCGATCGCCCGGCACAGCGAGGCCTGTCGGCTGCTGATGTCGATACCCGGCATCGGCGCGGTCACCGCGACCTCCTTCACGACCGCCATCGAGGACCCGGAGAACTTCAGGAAATCCCGTTCGGTCGGCGCATGGCTCGGCCTGACCACCCGGCGCTACCAGTCTGGCGAGGTTGACTACGACGGGCATATCTCGCGACGTGGCGATGCCCATCTGCGGGGCCTGCTCTACGAGGCTGCGACGGTGATTCTGACCCGAACCAGGGCTGACAGCGCACTGCGCGCCTGGGGCCTGAAGCTGCGGGAGAAGATCGGCTTCAAGCGCGCCGCCGTCGCCGTGGCGCGCAAGCTCGCCGTGATCATGCACGCGATGCTGAAATCCGGCCAGCCTTCAACCGGAAGCCGAAGCCATGGCCTGATCCAGAATATCCGCGCTGTCTCAAGACGCGCCGAGGCGTCCCTGCCGGGACGTGGCCAGAACCATTCCGCCGAGGCTGTTGCACCGTCACCCCAACGGCTCGATGCGTGCGTTCCACACATCGGAAGGTTCACCCGCGAAGCCCCATCATGCGGCGGCCTATGTCGACCGCGAAGACGACACTGCTCCCGGCAAAGGATGCTTCTCGAAACAACGAAAGGCCTTGCAAAATGACATGCGATTAGATGACAGCCTCGGCCGAGAGCGTCGGTCGCCGTGTTTGGTCGCGAAGGGCGGAAAGCGGACCTTGGCTGCCCTACCAAACTATAGCGCCAAGTTTTGGGAGCGGTCGTTCGAGCGGCAGTAGCCTGCAACTTGACACTTGGGCCGCTTGCGTCGCGAGTGGAGTGCAGCCTGATACCGTATCATGGTTCCAGAAGTGGAGGGGTGTTCATCCATAGCGAAGGTGAGATGAAGAGGAAAATGGCGACCAAGGGTAGGTAGGTTTAGTTCATATAAAGAAATTAGCGCGAACCTTCCCGATACGACTGGTGTTTGTTTCCTTAGTTGCATGCTGACGGATGAGAAATACCAGCCAAACGATGTGGTGATGTAAGTTTTGTTCACGCCAGCGGCCAGCACAATGATAAGGATTTCACCAGAGCTTGGGAAGGCCGTTAGCACATGCCGTTATTCGATTTCGCCGTAGCCCCGTCCCGACGGTTGTCGCGCATACATCGGAAAAAGGGTCTTCAAGCTTCACCCTCCCCCAATTGACTGTGCCCACGAACTTGTTTCCAAAGGTGAGTTTTTCACTTCAAACGGTCGCACTCCGACTAGCTTCTTCCAGACTGTTTTCAAACTGCCAGCCTGAAAGGCTACGCATCTAGGAGGCCATTTTTCGAAGGATCTTTTTCAAAGGAATGAAAAAACTAAAGAAATCCTATATACTTACGATCACAGCAAGTCGCTTTGTGATTGCAGCCATGAACATCGTGACGACACGAGAAGCTTGACTTGAATCGGCGACCGACGCGTAGTGATGTCATATCCAAAAAACATAAGGCATGCGGAAGTCATGCCCAAGGGGAACCGAAGTCTGTAGGGAGTGGGGCGATGTCGCCATGTGCAATGCTGGGCGATCCGGAGGCGATCCGGGCGCAGGTGAGGCGTATCCTGTCGTGTCGCGACTTCGATGCGTCCGAAAGGAACCGCCGTTTTCTTGAATACGTGGTCGAGGAAACGATCGAGGGCCGCTCCGACCGCATCAAGGCCTACAGTATCGCGACATCGGTTTTCGGCCGGAATGAAAGCTTCGACCCGCAGCAGGATGCCATCGTGCGCATCGAGGCCGGACGGATGCGCCGCTCGCTTGAGCATTACTACCTTACCTCGGGGTTGAGCGATCCGATCAGGATATCGATCCCTGTCGGCTCTTACGTGCCGTCCTTCTCGCTGCCGCAGGGCGAGGTTGACGCCAGGCAACCGGCGACACCTGCACCCCCCGCAGATTTCGCCGCTGTCCGCGAACCCGTCCGCAGACCGACGATCCATGTTGCCGAATTCGTTGCGGAAGGCAGTGCGGATGGCATGGCCGACCTCGTGCGCGGAATCACGCGGCGCGTCATTGTGGGACTGACACGCTTCACGGACCTTGCCGTCGTCGGGTCAGACTGCGCGGATGGGCATATGGAGCCGAACGACATCGCCGCCCTGCGGACCGGGCGCGGGGTCGATTTCATCCTGAGCGGTGCCATTGCCCATGCCGACGATCACCTGTGCGCCGAGGTGCTGCTGCGCGACACGTCCACGGGCCAGTACATCTGGTCGGATTACTTCGAGCTGACATTCGGTGCGGATGCCGCAGCCGCTGTGCGCAGCCAGATCGCCGACCGTGTCGTCGCGGCGGTCGGCCAGCCTTCGGGGATCATCTTCAGCTACATGGCCCGCGAACGTGCCAGGGGAAATCCTGTCGCGTCGAAGTCCTTCGACAGTGTGGTCCGGTTCCACGACTACTGGCGCACCTTCGATCGCGACCAGTTCGAGCCGGTGCGCCAGGCGCTGGAGCGGACCACAGAACGCGATCCCTACTATGCCGAGGCTTTCGCCTGCCTGTCGCAACTCTATTCGAACTCGGTGCGGTTCGGATACAAGGGCACGGCGCCGCATCTCGATCCCATCGGGCGCGCCATCGCGCTGGCGCAGCGGGCCGTGCAACTGTCGCCCGCCTCAAGCCGCGCCTATCTTGCGCTGGCGATTGCCTACTGGTTCAACGGTCAGGTCGACAGCGCCATCGACGCGCTTGAAACGAGCCGCGGCCTGAACCCCAACGACATGGAGGTGCTGGCCGAACTGGGCATGCGCCATGCGGCGAGGGCCAACTGGCAAGTCGGCATTCCGATGATCGAGGAGGCCTATCGACGCAGCCCGTCGCTGACCTCCAGTCATCGGATCGGCCTCGCGATGTGGCATTTCATGCATGGCCGGCATGACGAGGCGCTGTCGGAAGCCTCGAAGATCAACATGCCATGGGTCATCTATCCCTTCATCCTGATCGCGGTTTCTGCCCACCACCTTGGCCGCCGAAAGGAAGCGGCGGCCGCACTCAAGAGCCTGCTTCTGCTTCGGCCGGACTATGGCAGAACCGTTGTGTCCGACCTGAAGACACGCAATATCCATCCGGACATCATCTCGGCCATAGTCAGGAGATTGAGGGATGCCGGGCTGGACTGTGGTCCCGCAGTTGTTTCCGCGCTCAAGCCCGGTCCGGTCAGGCTTTCAACGTTTCCGCAGGCTGTACGCGCGTAGTCACTTGTAGCGGGCGCACTCAACGAGTGTAGTAGCGGCAAAAGTCGTCCGGTGCCGCTAGCCGCTAAAGCTGGAGCCCTTCCTCGGACAGCCCGGAAAAGAATGCTCATCGTTCATGCTTTTCGCAGAAGCCGAATTTACCGCAAGCGGAAGATCAATGGACCTTAAAGCCGTGTCGTTTCACCCTCAGCGACAAATCAAGAATTCTGCTTTCCGCAATAACAAATATCTAGAATTGGAGAATTCCAGTATAATTAAATCAGGGAGTATCACTTGGGAGAGTTTGCGATGAGAAATTTTGTGTTTGTTGGCTTCGGATGTATGACCGCACTTTCTGCTTGCGGTGAGGCAGGCAAGCAAGTTCGCATCGACTGTGGTACGACCGATGTGATCCTGTCGGAGACGCAATCAGTTGAAATGATGTCCCAATCGGGCGGTAGGGCTACCGCGACCGACATCTGCGCTGTTGCCAACTTGATCGACATCTCAGGTATCAGTGGCCCGACGCCGTATGACGTCACAATGCCTTCGGGACTGACTTACAGCGTTACTTTGGCGCCGTCAGCAATTTAATCCGATCGGCTCGTTCCGTCCCTGCCCCGATCCTGTTCGAGGCGCTCGCTCGTATGTTTACTGACGATCGAGCACGGAAACGATCCGCTCGCATGCGACGAGAAGCTTACACAGGTCGACAAATTCTTCGCGATCAGATGGCGGTTGCGAGAGCCGGAAGCAGTCTTGGGTAACAGCAGACGGAGACCAAACAAGTCGATCTTGCAGAAGGTAGATGCCGTACACGGTCTTGATTCCGTTTTCGGTGGCTGACGTAAGCCCGCTGGCGATGCCATGGGCTGTCAGGGCTGCGTTCAGGGCGATGGCGACCTCGACAAGGGCAGCTCTATAGCCGGGGCATTTTGAGACCTCAGCGCCATGAACAATCTCAAGCCAACTCGCCCCCACGCTCGCGACAATCAGCGTTCTGTCGAGGATCTCGCGGAGCGGCTTTTGCGCCATCACACTCAGGTAACCGCCGGGCTGCAAATGGATGTCCACGGCAGCCGATACCGCGCCACATTGGCTGTGCCCCAACACCACAATCGTACGAAGACTATTTGCCAGATGTTCGACGGCATAGGTGAGGCTGCCCAGCACGTCGTCACCGAGCCCGTTGCCGGCAACACGCACCACAAAGAGGTCGTTCGGACCTTCTGAGAACAAGAACTCGACTGGTACGCGGGCGTCGGCGCATCCAAGGACCGCAGCAAATGGCAACTGACGTGGAGCGGAGCTGCTCCCGGGCATCAAGCCCACGTCATGTGGGTCGACGTCAATGTTCATTCGCGCAGGCCTGCGCGCGTCTGAAGCCTTGAAGAGCTCCGCAAACGCTCGATTTCCCGCCTCGAGTTCAGGCGGGCCGCTTCGGCGTTCACGGGCGCTTTCCGACTCTGTGTATTGAAAGCGAACCTGTACGTCACTTCACCCCACCACGTCATGTCCGTGGGGTCGTCATCTCGCTTGATTGGACTCATGCTGCCCCGCGCGAACAGGTTTCGTGGTCACGTCCACCTAGAAAGCCAGCAAGCGTGCCCTCTAACCGTAACCTCATTGAAAACTAACACACAATGCTGCGAGGAACAAAGTGTGTCAGCGCGAAGGCTCCGGTACCCGAAGGAGATTGACACGTTTCACTTATTGAACGCTGATGAACTCACAACGGTACCGGGGCAGGCCGAAATGCAGTGGGGCAACTGGTACGCGCTTCGAAGCTATGTACGGGCCTCGCTTTGGATAGCGCCAGTCCTCGCATTGCTTTTGCAGCAAGCGCTCATGCGGCTCGCAATCGAATTCGAATCCAGTATGCCTTGGATGCCAAAATGGCCACTCGGTGCGTCGGGAACGCTGGCAGCCATGCAAGCCATTATCGGCTTGACCACATCCTTCATGATATTCTCGTTCGGATCGATGCTGGTGGCGATCCAGATCGCTGGTGGTCAGCTGACACCGCGCGTCATTGCGACAACCCTGCTGCGAGACAATGTTGTCCGCTTGACGACGGGTCTGTTCGTGTTTTCGCTGCTTTTCTCGATAGGGACGGTTAGCCGGATCGAAACAGACGTGCCTGGCAGCGTGGCCTGGATAGCCAGTTTTCTGGGAATGCTGTCGCTTGTCGCGTTCCTCTATCTGATCGACCACGCGGCACGCTTCCTGCGTCCGGTAAGTATCCTCTGGCACGTAGCTGACGTTGGGCTTCAGGTTATCGACAAAGTTTTCCCCGATCCTGTCACAGAGCCTGAATTTGCTAGACGCAACGCCGCCCAAGCTTGGGAAACCGACGCGGATTGTCCGGCACGTCGGAAAGTCTTCGGTAGTCGTGGCGGCGGATGTCGACCGCCTCATTTCCCAAGCTCGCCACTTCGATGGGACCATCGTCGCCGCAGCACAGGTCGGCGACTTTATAAGTACCGGTCAGCCGCTCTTCCTTCTTTACGATGGAGCGGCGTCGGCAGACGATGACAGGCTTCGGTCGACGATAGCCTTTGGTCTCGAACGAACGATCGAGCAGGAATTCGACCTTCGCACTTCGTGTGATCGTAGATATTGCCGTCAAGGCTCTCTCCACGTCGATAAACGACCCAACGACCGCAGTACTGGCGATGGACCAACTCCAGCGCCTTCTGCGCACCGCTGGCGAACGAAACCTGCACAATGACCAATTCCGCGCCAAGGACGGAGGGCTTTGGGTCGTCTTTCCAACTCCCGACTGGGAAGACTTCGTTCACCTGACATGCCGCGAGATCCGGCATTACGGGGCTGGAAGTATACAGGTTGCGCGCCGAATGCGCGCAATGCTCCAAAATCTCACAGAGACGCTGCCAGAGTTACGTCGTCCTGCACTACGGATCGAACTCGAGCTTCTCGACCGCGCCATAGAGGAACTGATGCCGTTCGAGGAAGACCGGCGCCTCGCCCGCATCGCCGACAGTCAAGGACTGGGTGGTGGACCCCGTTAGTCATCGGACTGAGCTCTCGCCATCATGAGTTTCGTGGCGAGCAAGCGAGCTCGATCAAGTGCTTGCACAGCTCAAGCCGAAGGGCAATTGGGCGTCGAGGTGCTGCTGCCAGACACGTCCACGGGCTAAGACCTCTGGTCAGTTAGATCCGAACTGGCCTTCGGTGCTGCCGCGCCGCGGCCGTGCACAGCCAGATCACCGACCGTATCGTTTCGGCGGCCGGCCAACCTTCGGGGTACATCGCCCGCGAACGCGTCGCACGGAAATCCCGTCGCATTGTAGTCCTTCGACAGTGTCGTCCGGTTCCACGACTACTGGCGCACCTTCGATCGCGAGCAGTTCGAACGGGTGCACCAGGCGCTGGAGCGGACCACCGAGCTCGATCCCGCTTTGCCGAAACTTTCGCCTGACCATCGGGGTTTATCTCGAGTTCGATGCGGTTCGGAAACAGAAGACAGCACACGCCCTTTGATCCTTCCGTACGCGCCATTGCGCTGGTGCAGCGGGCCGTGCAATTGTCATCAAAGTCAAGCTCCGCCTGTTTCGAGCTGTCGATCGCCCATTGGTGGAAATGGCAAGATCGACAGAGCCATCGCAAGCCGCCTACTCAGGCAGCGGTATCAGCTTTTCTTTCTTGTTTCGGCTGAAATTCTCTTGCTGAAAAACTCGAGTGCCACCTTGGTCTTTGTCTCCTGAGGCGACGAAAGCGGGACCCCACACTCCGCCAAATATGCCTTGAAATCAGCCGCAACCTGAAAACCTTCTTTGGGCTCTGCCTTGGTGGAAAGCTCAAAAATTCTCGATCCGTCCGGATAGAGCCAAAGCTCGATCGAGACGCGCCGATCAAAAGTTTTCGGCTGATGCTTCGCCCTGAGCAGGAACGTTGGACCAAGGGCGGTTAGGTTGTCCAGCGCGATCTCGGGCGGTGCGTACGCGCTATAGAAAGCCCGCTGTTCCTTCGAGAAGAGTTTCGAGAGGGGCATATTTCCGTCAACGACGTCAAAAACCTCCTGACCGGTACACACCCCTTTGAATGAGGCAGAGCAAACATAGCCACCCGGCATCGCATCAAGTTCAACTTTGAACGCGGCGGAACGGCGCAGTTCGGGGTCGATAGCAGAAGGCTCTACAGGCCGGAGCTTGATGACTGTGTCACCGGTCCCGCCTTGAATGCGTCGCGCCCTTACCACGATACCAGCTTTGCTGAGCGCCAAGTCCGGAGTGTCGAAGAAGTAGGCCGTGCGCGGTTGCGCCTCAACCGGGTCGAACTTCATCCGTTCGACCACGGTTCGCCGAAGTGCATCTGGCACCGTTATCTTGAGCTCGACGCTCGTGGAGCCCTTGATAAGGCTATACATGCGCTGCACATCTTCTGCCGACAGAGGTTTGGCGACCGTTGCCTGAGTAGCTCGTCTTGCTGACGTCTGAGTATCCACGGTTAGACCCCTTCCGTTCTTCGTTCATCGGCTGCGATCGATTGGAGGCGATGCTGCGCAGTGTTTTCGCTGTATCCGAACCGCTCCTCCAGAACACCGTGCCGCAGGCCCTTATCGCTGACGACTAAACGAGACATGCCCAACTTCACCATGACGCAGCGAACGATACAAGCGCCTGCAAGGATTACTTCCGCCCGGCTTTTCTGCAGGCCAATGATCGAACGACGGTCATCTGCGTTCCGTGTTCGGTAGAGCTCGATCTGTTTATCGACGATCGTACCGTCCAATACGGTGCCCTCGATAACCCGAGGATCGTATGTGGCCAGAGCGTGGTACACGGCCGCCAGGTTCGTCACCGCACCTCCGAGGCCAATGAGCACATCTGGTGGGGATCGGTTGTCGAGCTTCGCCAGATCTACGGAGATTGCCGTCATGGCCTCGGCCAACGCAGCTGACGATACTGACCTGTCAAGCTTGAATTGCTCGGTGTACTTTGCCGCACCAACGTTGATGCTGAAGCGGTCGACCATTGCATTTGCTGTAACAAAGGTAAACTGCGAACTGCCTCCCCCAGTTTCGAAGACAACAAAACTCCCATGTTGCGCACGGAAAGTCGAACGAGCACCCTTGTAAGCTAGGTCTGCCTCCTGGTCTCCTGTGATAACTTCGACAGCGATCCCCGCTCGCTCCTCGATTGCTCTGACAACATCGCTGGCGTTAGTGGCCTTGCGAAGCGCTGCAGTGCCCACAGCCACAATTGCCCGGACCTCTTCATGCTTTGCCTCTTCGACCATGGCGGCTAGGGCTTCGATGGTTCGCTCTACGGCGGCTTCGCAAATTGTCCCAGTTGCGGCGACGCCTTCACCCAGCCGAGTTACCTCAGCGAGATCCAGCAATGTCTTCCAGCGACCCGTCTCGTGATGCTCTGCAAGAAGAAATTTCACCGAGTTCGTACCAATATCGATGACGGCGTATCGCTCCGGCACATTACGCGCTAACGCAGAAAGTGCGTTGGGAAAGCTCGTGTTGACGTAGCCATTTAATCCCAACTCTGTAACGCTTTGGGCAACTGCTTTGGCATCATCGGCTTCTACTGCTATTGTTTGAGTGTGGTTGCCATCAACGATTATATCCGAAAGTTCTGCCATGCACCGCCCAACTATGTACCGGACGCGGCGTTTGTGGACTCCGACGATTTTGATGCCTGCTCCTTTTTCTAAGCACAGCTTGATGAATTCTTCATAATCGCAAGCTCGGCGAGCTGCGTTAGGACTTGCAATACGCAGCAGAGAGAAGACTTTCGTTGCAGTTTCGGGCGCCAAGGGAAAGGGTGTCTTCAGAACGGGCGACCACTGCTCGAGGCCATCCCGTTCGACTTTCCTGAGAGCCTTTACGTCGAGTAGCGAGTCGCGGATTTTTACGTTCACATCTGTCGATGTGAGAAAGTAGGTTTCGTCGCTTTCGCTAATGCTGACTGGCGCCAAGGCCGCCAGGGCGAGCTCGGCCTTCGGAAAACATGTTCCAAAGCTCCGCCATTCCCACCTTGAAGCGATCTCTGACACAGTGCCCTCCAGGCAGCTCAGCCGAATTTTCCGTGTCCGCTGGTCGCCAAACGAAACTGCAAACGATGGGTCGGGAGAATGTTAAGTACGGTTAAAGACACAGTAGATGATCGCCACGTGGATTCCCGATGTCGTTAGGTGCAAGGAAGGCAGACCAGCTACGTCTCCCTTACTTCCGCGAGGCAATCATGGTGTACTCAGGGTTCTGAGCGGTCGAATCAGGGTCGGGACTCGGTCTCTTTTAGGTACTAGAACATGACGGTTGCGGCAAGGGCGACGGCGGAGAGGAAGACCTTGGGACATCTGTCGTGGTGCCGACATTTGTGGACGGCTCCGGTTTTGCAAGGGGTTTCTTGAGCGACTTGGATCGAAGCAGGTTGCGGTCATTTGTCCGGCCTGTGTGCGCGGTGTTTGTGACCGCTGGCCCTGATGAAGTCCGCATGTCGGGTCCCAATCATTTGTGGACGGCTCCGTTTGTGCAAGGGTTTTCTTGAGCGACGGTGATCGTTGCAGGTTGCGGTCATTTGTCCGGCCTGTTGGCGCGGTGCATGTGACCGCTGGCCCTGATGAAGTCCGCATAGCCGGGTCCCAATCAGACTAACGAGCTGTGACGCCCTGACAGCACCTCGGGGTGTCCCGGCAGCGGTCCCGTTTGATCATCATCACTCACTTCTGCCCTTGCATTCTCGTCGCGGCAGCCGTTGGCTGCCGCATGTCTCGCGTCGTTCAAGCCATTGCCGGCGCGGCTCGGTAGTCTTCTTCGCGTCACGAGCAGGCCCAGGCGGTGCGCGCCGTCTTGTTGGCGATGGCGACGGTGACGAGCCGGGTCGGTTTGCGCGCGAGCAGGGATCTGACCCAGGCGCCCGGTTCGGGTGTCGGTGGTTGGCGCGCGCCGTGTCACCGAGGTGGCGCCGACAACAAGCAATCGGCGCAGATAGCCGTTGCCCATCTTCGAGACATGCCCGAGCCGATCCTTGCCGCCAGACGAGTTCTGTCGTGGCACAAGGCCGAGGAAGGCCGCGAACTGACGGCCCGACTTGAAGACGGACGGATCGGGAACGCTGGCGGCGAGTCGCGGTGGCGGTGATGATGCCGACGCCCGGGATCGTCTCGAGCCGCTGGCTGGCCGGGTTCTGCCGGTGCCACGCCAGAAGCTGGCGCTCGATGTCCCGGATCGCTGTCGCGAGGCTGTCAAGCTGCGCGGCCAGTGCCAGAAGCGCCGACCCGTGCGATCTCCGGGATGTCAAGCCTTTCGTCGCGTCGCGAAGGCTCGCGCGACAAGCTCGACAACCTTCCTTGGCCCCTGCGCCGCGATGATCCCGAACTCGGCCAGATGCGCCCGGATTGCATTGAGCATCATCGTGCGCTGGCGCATCAGCAGGTCGCGCGACCGGTGCAGGACCAGGACGCTCTGCTGCTCCTCGGTCTTCACCGGCACAAAGCGCATGTTCGGCCGGGTCACCGCCTCGCAGATCGCCTCGGCATCGGCCGCGTCGTTCTTCTGACGCTTCACGTAGGGCTTCACATAGGCCGGCGGGATCAGCCGGACATCATGGCCGAGTGCCGCGATCTCGCGCGCCCAGTGATGCGATGTCGCGCAGGCTTCCATTCCGATCAGGCAGGGCTCCAGCTTGCCGAGAAAGTCGAGCACCGCACCCCGGCGCAGCTTCTTCTGCAAGACGACGGCCCCATCGGCGTCAACGCCGTGAAGCTGAAAGACGGACTTGGCCAGATCGATCCCGAGTGTTGTAATCTCCATGTGGGCGGCTCCTTCCCTCTGTTGGGTTGCGACAGCACCAGCATGGCACATTGCGATGCCGTCGGGGTGGAGCCGTCCACACCATCAGACAAATGCGAACTCGTCTCAGTTAGGGCAGGGAGCCTGTCCCTTATGCGGCGCAGAGATCGCGCCACTCGGCGAGAGCGGCGGCGCGGTTCTGCTTGAAGATCTGTCGGCTGGAGAGGCTGCGTTCCTGGTTGAAGTGGTTGAAGACCGAGGCGTGGACGGATGCGAACTTCTGCAACGTTCGCATGCGCCGGAAGCGGAGCATCGCCCGCTCTCGTCTTCGAAAGGGCAGGTGCGAGTTCTCTGCGCGATTGTTGGCCCAGCGACCGGTTTCCTGCCTGTCGCCGATGCCAAGCTCACGCAGCGCCGCGCCATAGGATCGCAGGCAATCCGTCACGAACTTACTCAACGGGGCCATGCCGCTTCAGTGTTTTCTTGAGGAATTTCAATGCCGCCTTCTTGTCCCGCGTCTTGGTGACGAAGCTCTCGAGAACCTCGCCTTCGTGATCGACGGCCCGCCAGAGGTAGTGCCTCTCGCCGTTGATCTTCACGAACATCTCGTCGAGATGCCACCGCCAGTGGCTCGATCGCATCCCCTCGACGCGCCGCTTGCGGATCTCGGCGGCGAACATCGGCCCGAACCGATGCCACCAGAACCGCACCGTCTCGTGGCAGATGTCGATGCCGCGCTCGTGCAGCAGGTCTTCGACGTTGCGGAGCGACAGCGGGAACCGGATGTACATCATCACCGCCAGGCGGATGATCTCGGGCTGACGTCTTGAAGTACTTGAACGGGGAACGTTTTGTCATCGGGGCAGGGTAGGGCGCTTACCTTCTCGCCTCAAGCCAAGTTCCCCTGACAAGGCCCGGGGTTTGTCTCGAAGTAGCGGAACGGGGAACGCTGGGTCATCGGGGTAGGGTAGGGCGCTTATCTTCTTCCCTCAACCCAAGTTTCCTTGACAAGACCCTTGTCCAGTCACTCTGTGCCAACCGGATGCCATACCTCATCCGGGTCGAATGTTTGAAGCGCACCTGCAATCTGAAGCGTGTTCTCGCCCAAGTCGGCCTCATAAACGATACCGTTCTCGCCGACGAGGAAGGACATGACACCTGTCTCGCCGGGTTCGGCAGGAAAGGCGAGAAGGGCGTGGCCGGCGACCATATTGCCGTTCACCTTGTAGTCCATCGCACCGCCAGGCGCGGCTGGACCCTGGCGCGTCAGGATACGGTAGTAGTAGCCGAGGTAGGGCTGTGGCGGCTGATCCACCCCGTCGATCGAAATGCCATCCGCCGCGGCTTGTGCGGCGAAAGCGCCGATCGGGCTGAGCGGGTCACCCATATCCTCAGGCCAGTAGAGACCGTTGCGCTGGCCAGGGTCAGACAGGATCGCGTCGGCGAACTCCATCACGCCGTCGCCATCGTAGTCGACCTGCCGATAGGCGGCCTGCACCTCGACAGCGCGTCGCATCAGGGCGATGACGTCCAGTTCGTTCTCGCCGATGCGGCGGTTGAGGATTTCTTCGCGCGCGGCAGCAGGATCGAACTGCCAGCCACCTTCAACAGCCACCAGTGTGACTGGGAAAGGCCAGCGCGTGCGACCGACCTGCAGCTCCTTCCGCCCCTCGCCATCGTCCACCAGTTCCGCAAACGAGGCATAGGCGGAAAGGAATTCCTTTCGCGCGTCCTCATCGCCTTTCTCGTCGCCCGATGCGATCAGATCGTCGGACTCCGGCCCGAACACGGTAAGTAGAGCGGCCCGGTCGCGGGCGGTCAGGGCTTCGACGAAGGACTTCACCGCCTGTTCCGGCGAAGCGTAAGTCGCGGGTTCGGCTAGCGCCGCGACCTGTGGTTGCAAGCCCTGCGACTGCCGCACATTTCATCAGCAATGAGATATTCATTTCAGCGCCTTCCCCCACGACTCGCCCCACCTCGGGACGACGAAGCCTTGGCCCGCGACCCGCTGGATGGCTTGTATGACGGCGAACGGCTGGCGCTTGATTTCCTGTTTGCAGTCGATGACGGCCGAGATGTCGATTTTGGCTTGGAAACCTTCGGTTTTGCTGCCGAGGACCGCTGGGCGGCAGGCTTGGCAGAAGTGCTTCGCTTGGGAGCTGCACTCGCCGCGGGCCGGGTGCGATGGCTTGCCGACGCGGTCGCCCTTGCCCGATGCTGCCGGCAGGGTCGCGATGCTGCCACCAGCGGCGCTGTGGTTCTGGATCTTCTCGCGCGCCGCATTTCGGCTGGCATCCGTGGGGCGGAAGTTGCCGTCCTTGGCGTTCTGCACCCGGTCGCTGTTCACGTCACCCAGACGACCGTTCTCTATTCGCCGGTCGGGTGGACGGGCGGTTCAGCGCGCCACCGGCGATACCGCCGGCCACCCCGCCCGCCAAAGCGCCATCCAGGCCGCCCATCGCCGCGGATGCCATCCGGGCGTTCGATATTCCCGTTTCCGATGTTGATGCCGTTGTCGATGTTGATGTCGCCGTCCCAGTCGATCTGGTTTCCGCCGCCGGGCCTGTCGCCATCCCAGTAGTCGTTCCAGTCGTTGTCCCAGTCGTCATCGAATATCTCGTCGAGGATCACCGCGCCGCCCAGCACGATTGCGCCGGTGGCAAGCCAGTCGTCCCAGTTGTCGTCGTCCGTCACATAGTACGGGGTGGAAGGTGCCGGTGTCGTGTAGACCGATGAGGAATACTGCGGAACATAGATGACCTCGGAATTGGCGGGAGCAATCGAAATGGCGCCCGTCTCGGATTCCTCGACATTCATGGCGGCATTGTCTTCGAGATAGCCGTTCAGTTTGGCCTGCGCCCTCAGGCGTTGCAGCGAGGCAAGGCTCTCGTCGGTCTGGGCGATCAGCGCGTTGCCGACCATCTCGGTCCAGTCGATGTGCTCTACCATCCGACCGATCAGATCGGGAAATCCGGCGGCCAGTCCCTTGACCGGCTCGGGCCAGTCCTGCGCCGCGATAAGATCGGAAAGGTCTTGCGGTGACTTTTCCTTGTTCTTCTGAATGAAGAGATCGGCCTTCACCACGTCGATCGGATACGTAGCCGACAACAGAACCTGTGCGAGCAGCGCATCGGGATAGAGCGCGACCGGAGCGAAAAGCTCGTCCAGTGCGTCGGGTCCAAGAAGCCCGTCGTCGGCACGCTCTCGGAAGTCGGCGGCGCAGCGTCTGCCGTCGGCGCTGTTTCTTGAGCCGAAGCGCCCGATGGCATCCAGTTCGGCATGACGAGCGCTGCAGCTATCAGAAACGCCGCAACTGGACTCAGGGATTGCCTGTGGATCATTTCGCCCTCTCCTCGCCAGCGATCCATAACACCATCTGCCTAAGCCCTCTGCGTTGCAATGATCCGGGTAAGTGTAACTGTTAGTAACACGCCTCGACCGGAATTGGTCAGCGGGAGATGTCACGTCCGATCAGCCTCGGGACAAAGCTGATGCCCCAGGCGACGCTTACGCCAAGGATCGTTTCGACGAACCGCTGTGACGCGTAAAGCCACGGCTCCGCCGCATGATCGAGCACGACGATGCCGCAGATATAGCCTGCAACCCGCGCGCCATCGCCTGCGCCAAGCAAACCGCCCGCGAGCATGGCAACCACCACCGCAATGCCGACAGCGGCAGGTCCGGGCCCAAGAAGCTGCGACAGCGCCGCACCGCAGACGGCACCGACGACGGTCGCGAGGATACGGCGCAGCCCCAGGCGCTGGCATTGGGCCGAGGACAGGTCGGTGACGATCACCGCCGCGATGAACGCATAGATCGGGTGTTGCAAGCCGATCAGCATGGCGATCCAGGTTGCGACACCACCGGCAATTCCGGCGCGCAACGCCAGTTGAATGGCTGAGATTGGCAATGCGTTTATCATTCCGGCCCGCCACCAGAGAACGATCTGCGTGGTATGATTTGGCAGCAGGTCGCGCCAAGGGTGACGAAGCCTGCTCGCCCAAGAAATCCGGCAGTCGAAGCCATCCGTTGACTTGAGCGAAAAACAGACAAGCCGGCCCCCGCAAGGGGACCGGCAAAGCTTATGGAGTTCAGGACGACGAGAGGCGTCATCAGCAACGCTAAGGTGTCACACGATCAGCAGCACGATCACGAGGCCCCAGAGCGTCAGCAGCGTGTTGCTGACGGCATAGGGCACGGTGTAGCCCAGCATCGGGACATCTGATTTCGCCACCTCGCCCACCATTGCCACTGACGCCGTCGAGGTGCGCGCGCCGCCGCAGCAGCCAAGGTTGATCGCCGGGTCGAAGCGGAAGATGTATTTGCCGATCAGCGGTGCCAGGATCATCGGCATGCCCGTCGCGAAGATGCCCCAGAAGAAGATGCCGAAGCCCGCCTCCTTGAGCCCCGCGATGAACGTCGGGCCGGACGAGATGCCGACGATGGCGATGAACACGTTCAGACCAACCGAGTTCATGAACCAGAGCGTCGGTTGCGGGACGTTGCCGATCTGTGGTTTCACCGTGCGCAGCCAGCCCACGAAGATACCCGCGATCAGCGCCCCGCCCGAAGTGGACAGCGTGATCGGAACGCCACCGATGGGCAGCACATAGGCACCGATCAGGCCACCGATCAGGATGGCGAGGCCGACGAGGACCATGTTCGTGACCGTCACCGGGCGGTCGGCGAAGCCTGCGGCATCGACGAAGCGCTGGACGTTGGCCGTCGTGCCCGAAACGCGCAGGATATCGCCCCGGTTGAGCTTGGTCTGCGCGAGCACGGGAATGTTCACCGCCGCCGAACCCCGGCGGATCGAGTTCAGGAACACGCCGCGGGCATAGGGGCTTTCGGCGAGCCTTGGCGAGCGTCATGCCGTCCAGTTCCTTGGCGGTCAGCAGAACATCGACCGATTCGACGGGCACATCCAGCAGTTCGCGGTCGTCGACCTCGTCGCCTTCGCCAAGCTGGGTCACAAGCACCTCGCGCTTGCCCGAGACGGCGACGATGTCGCCTGCCTTGAGCACGGTTTCGGGCGTGACGGCCACGATGGCCCCGCCGCTGCGGATGGCTTCGATGAAGATGCGCTCGCCTTCCACCATCCGCTCGGCCTGTGCCACGGTGATGCCGGTCGCCTTGCCATGCTCCTTGACCCGGAATGCCCTCAGTTCGCGCGGGCGGCGGGCGCTGATGAAGGCGGACGTGGGCGCACCGCCCGACATCTCGCGCTCGTACCGCGCGCATTCGGCGACGATATCGACGTTCAGAATCTTCGGCCCGAGGAAAGCGAGGATCCAGCCCGTGCCGACCGTGCCGAACAGGTAGGTGATCGCATAGGCGACGGGGATCAGGTCCAGCTCGGCCTTCGCCTGTTCGGGTGTCAGGCCCGAGGTGTTGATCGCGTCCGTGGCAAGCCCGATCGAGGCCGAGATGGTCTGCGCACCCGCCATCAGGCCCGCTGCCAGGCCCGGGCCATAGCCCGAGACGATGGCCGCGATATAGACCGCAAGCAGGCAGAGCGCCGACACCACGACCGCGAACAGCGCCTGTGGGGCACCGTCCGTCGCGATGCCGCGCACGAACTGCGGACCGACGCCGAAGCCGACGGCGAAGAGGAACATGATGAAGAAGATCGACTTCACCTGCGGGGAAATGTCGATCCCCAGCTGTCCGATCAGGATGCCCGCCAGCAATGTCCCGGTCACGGCCCCCAGCGTGAAGCTGCCGAAGCGGATCGCGCCGACATAGTAGCCGACGGCAAGTGTGAAGAAGATAGCCAGCTGCGGATTGGCGCGCAGCGTTTCCACGATGTAGTTTATCATGTGTTGCCTCTCGTGTCTGGGATCGCCCGGCGCGCGCTCTGCGCCGCCGGGCCGATGGTCCGGCCTACTTGCGGACCTGCTCCTTGAGATGCTCGGGCCGGATCAATTTCAGACCCTTGCTGGCCTCGTAGCCGTGGATTTCCTTCACATCGAGCTTGCGCATGAAGTCGACGGTTTCCTGCGTCAGCACCTGTCCCGGAACCATGATCGGGAAGCCCGGCGGATAGGGGATGACGAAGTTGGCCGACACGAGGTCCGGCCCCTTCTTCAGCCGCGCGTCAATTTCGGGCCCGTTGAGCGCGACGTATTCACAGGCGGCCTCGTTGTAGGCCATGAAGAAGGCCGTGCGCATGTCGCCCTCGGCGGTCCGCTTGCCGGCATCCTTGCGGAAGCTGTCGTGGAAGTGGCTGAAGTTCGGCAGGTCGGGCACGTCATGCATCAGGCTCTTGGTGCGCTTGGCGAAGCTCTCCTGCGCCACCGCCCCGCCATCGGCCAGCCGCCCCTCGATCTCGGTGCAGATCTCGACCAGCACGCGCACCAGATGCGCGATGTCGCTGCGCGTGTTGTTGATGTTCGATTGCAGCAGGACCGAGTTGCGCGAGGTCTTGTTGACCTGAATGTCGAAGCGGCTGGCGAGGATGCCCTTGAATTGCGTTCCGTCGAACCCGGCGGTGCCGCAGACCATCGTCATGCGCGTCGGGTCCAGATAGAACTCGTCCTCGCGCATCGAGGTGATGACATCCCCCCAGAGACGCCCGGCGTCAGGTAGTCGGTGAAGCCGGATCGGCGGAACTCGGCCGGGATAAGCTCGTCGGCCCCCAGGATGCGGAAGTACTTCGAGATCAGCGGGTGGGAGTTCACCGTCGCGCGGATCTTCAGCGCGATCGAGATGGCGTTCATGACGAGGCCGTAGCCCTCGAGCTCCATCTGCCGGCGCGCCACGTCGAGGCTAGGCGATGATCTGCTGGTTGGGGCTCGTCGAGGCGTGCGTGAACACCGCTTCGTGGAACTGGCTCTCGACTTGCCGTAGTCGACGTCGCTCACCAGCACCATCGAGCCCTGGCGGATGGCCGACATCGACTTGTGCGTCGAGTTGGTCTGGTAGACGCGCAGCCGGACCTTGCGCGGGTCGGGGATCAGCCGCGTCGCCATCAGACCGTGTCGCGCGACGGTTTCGAGCCGAGCTGCTTGTTGGGCCTCATAGGCGGCAACCGACGCGGGATCACGCAGCCACGCGTCGATGGCGTCGGCCGCCCCCATCGCCGTGCGCGGGCGAAGGAACGGCGACCAGCGGGCGAAGCCCGACCACGCCTCGTCCCAGAGGAAGATGAGGTCGGGCTTGATGGCGAGGCATTCCTCCATCACGCGGCGCGTGTTGTACATGTGGCCGTCGAACGTGCAGTTCGTCAGGTCCAGCATCCGGACGCGGTCGAGCCGGCCTTCGGCGCGCAGGTCGAGCAACGCCTTCTTGATCGCGGCCAGCGGCACCGCGCCGTACATCGAGTAGCGCGTCAGCGGGAAGGCTTCGACGTAAAGCGGCTGGCCCCCGGTCAGCACCATTCCGTAGTGGTGTGACTTGTGGCAGTTGCGGTCCACGATCACGATGTCGCCGGGCGCCACCAGCGCCTGCACCACCATCTTGTTCGAGGTCGACGTTCCGTTCGTCACGAAGAACACATGGTCAGCCCCAAAGGCGCGGGCCGCCATCTCCTGCCATTTTCTCGATGTTGCCCGTCGGCTTCAGCAGGCTGTCGAGGCCCCCGGTCGTGGCGCTGCTTTCCGCAAGGAACAGGTTGATCCCGTAGAATTCGCCCATGTCGCGGATCCACTCGGACCGGAACACCGACTTGCCCCGCGCGATGGGCAGGGCGTGGACATGCCGATGGGGCGCTGCGCGTATTTCTTCAGGTTGTCGAAGAACGGCGTCTCATAGCGGTCCTGGATGCCTTCAAGGATGGCGAGGTGCAGTTCCAGCAGTTCCTCCACCGCGTAGAAGATGCGCCGGGCGCAGGACGCAGCCGGGTCGGAGGCCAGTTTTTCCACCTCGCGGTCGGTGGTCACGTAGATGTCCAGATCGGGGCGCATGCCCTTCAGCAGGCCCGCGAGCCGCAGCGCGGACTGTTCTTCCGTGATCTTGCCCAGGGTCTGCTCGACCATCCGGCGCAGCACCGGGGCATCGTGGCGGGACCGGAACGGCACGCCTTCGGCCGCGATCACGGCCAGCAGCTTGGGGTTCACGATGGCGGCGCAGATCGCATCCTCGAAACTGCCCACGATGACGGGTTCGTAGATGAACGCATCCTCGACCCGCCGCAGGCGGCGCAATTCGGCGCAGATCGCGGGCCAGCGGGATGGCGGCTGCGGGCTGACCAGAAGCACCTCGAAATAGGGCCGATGCACGTCGCGCCCCGCGATCACCGAGGGAAGGAGTTCAGGCAGAGCATCGCTGCCCTCCGCGCTGCCGTCGCTCTCGGACATCTGGGTGAAGGTGCCGGTCAGGATGGCGTCGGCATACTGGCGTACAAGGTCCGCGACGACCGCCGCCTCGCCCGCCGCGAGCTTGTCGCGCAGGCGGTTCATCAGGCGGACGCCCGGGAAGGCGTGAAACTCCTCGATCACCGCAATCTCGGCCAGCGCTTCTTCCGTCTTGGCCTTGCTGCCGCTACCTGCGGCCCAGTCCCGCGCGCACGAATGCAGGCTTCGCCAGCTGTCCGTGCGGGCAGAATGCATGGCAA